>NZ_LMET01000001.1:0-207 GCF_001426485.1 Aeromicrobium sp. Root472D3
GGGGCCCGCCGCGACCGGCGTGAGAAGCGCGAGCCGGCCGTCGCCGCAGCCGCCGCGACCGTCGAACCGGCCCGCGTCCTCGTCCACGCCTGACCCCGACGACGCCGCGCACGACGCCTCCAAGACGTGGAGGAGAGCGGGAGATCGTGTGGAGATCGCGTGGATCTCGGCTCCCTAGGTTGGTGTCACCAGCCAACGCAGCACCCC
>NZ_LMET01000001.1:331-79150 GCF_001426485.1 Aeromicrobium sp. Root472D3
CTTCTCGCTGACCGAGACCTCGTCGGCCAACGCCTTCACGGCCACCAACCTGACGATGACGATCACCAACACGACGACCAACAAGGTCGTCTACACCGGCACCTTCGGCGGCCTCGTCGACGGCACCAAGAACGACCTCGGCCTCGTGGCCCCCGGCGTCTCGAACGACTACACGTTCAGCGTCAAGCTCGACCAGGCCACCCCCAACACCGACCAGGGCAAGACCGCCTCGGCCGCGTACCAGTGGGACTCGGTCCAGGCCGACGCCACCACGACCAACCAGTAGCCCCAGACCTGCCGGCCTCTCCCAGGCCGGCGCGGACCGTGCCGTCGACCTCCCCCGGGTCGGCGGCACTTCTGCGTCCGTCCGCAGTTGTGGAGGAGATCGGGAGATCGTGTGGAGATCGCGTGGATCGGCTCTTCCTAGGCTTGAGCCATGAAGTCGACGACGCCCCGGCACCGTGAGGTGGCAGCCCGCACGCACCGGCTGCCGCTGCTGGTCGTCGCGCTGCTCGTCGTCGTCGCCGCCGTCGCCATGACGGGCTCGTCGTCCGCCTCGTTCGTCGCGAGCACCGGCTCCACCGGCACCGTCAGCGCCGCCGCCGACTGGACGCCCCCGACCGTCGCCGTCACCGCTCCCGCCGCGGGCACCGCCGTCAAGGGCACCGTCTCGGTCACCGCCTCCGCGACGGACGCCGACTCCGGCGTCGCGACCGTCACCGTCCAGCGCGCCGCCGCCGGCACCTCGACCTGGACGACGATCTGCACCACGTCGACCGCGCCGTACACCTGCAGCTGGAGCACGACGGCGCTCGCCGACGGCGGCCACGACCTGCGCGCGGTGGCCGTCGACAAGGCGGGCAACTCCGCCACGTCCGCGTCGGTCCGCACCACGGTCGCCAACAACCTGACCGTCGTCCTGGCCCGTCCGGGCGACATCCTCCGCGGGAACGTCACCACCACGACGACCGTCAGCGACGCGGGCTCGCTCACCCCCTCGGTGCGCGTCGAGTACGCACCGGCCGGCACGACCACCTGGACGACGCTGTGCACCGCGGCCTCCGCCCCCTACACCTGCTCGGCCAGCACGACGTCGCTGGCCAACGGCACCTACGACCTGCGATCGGTCGCGGTGGCCGGTGGCACGACGTACGCCTCGGCCACCGTCGCGGGCGTCGTCGTCGACAACCTCGCGCCGTCGGTCACGATGACCGACCCGGGCTCGCCCCTCAAGGGCACCAAGACGTTCGCCGCGAGCGCGTCCGACGCGCACTCCGGTGTCGCGAAGGTCGTCGTCCAGGCCTCGACCGGCTCGGGCTGGTCCGACCTCTGCACCGTCTCGAGCGCGCCCTACTCCTGCTCGGTCGACACCACGACGCTGACCAACGGCACCTACTCCTTCCGCGCCGTCGCCACCGACCGCGCCGGCAACAGCACGACGTCGGCCGTCGTCGCCAACCGCGTCGTGCAGAACACCGTCTCGTCGGTGACGCTGACGGCACCCGGCGCGTACCTGAAGGGCAGCGTCACCCTGAACGCGACCGCCACGTCGACCGGGACGATCGCCTCGGTCAGGATCCAGCGATCGGTCGCCGGCGCCGGCACCTGGACCGACATCTGCACCGACACGACGTCGCCCTACTCGTGCTCGTTCGCCACCACGCAGGTCGCCGACGGCACCTACGACCTGCGCGCCGTGGTCACCGACTCCGACGGGCTCACCACGCCGTCCGCGGTCGTCACGAACCGCGTCGTCGACAACACGCCGGGCAAGGGCGTCGACATCCAGACGACCAACGGCGGCACCGCAGGACGCATCGACGCCGGCGACACGGTGGTCTTCACCTTCAGCGAGCAGATGGACCTCAGCTCGATCTACAGCGGCTGGTCCGGCTCGGCGACGTCCGGGACGCAGCGGGTCCGCGGCGGACTGTTCAGCACGGACGTCATGGACATCAGCGCACCGACAGGTGTCCGCCTCGGCACCGTCGACCTGAACGCCAACTTCGCGACGATCTTCGCCGACGCCCTCAGCGACGTCTCGATCTCGGCGGCCACGGTCACGGTCGACGGTGTCGCCCGCACCGTCGTCACCGTCCGGGTGCTCACGTCGAGCGGCCTGCAGGCCACGACGCCGGCCAACCTGGTGTGGCGACCGTCCGGGTCGGTCCTCGACCTGGCCGGCAACACGATGAGCACGGCCGCCGTCACCGAGTCCGGCCCCCTGGACCTGGACTTCTGATGACGACCACGACGACCGAGGGCGCAGTCGCCGACTCGACCTCCGCGGACGACGACCCCCGTATGCTCTCTGAGATGCCCCACCTCGTGCTCCTGGTCGAGGACGACGACCAGATCGCCGCTCCGCTCATCCGCACCCTCGAGCGTGAGGACTACGTCGTCGAACGGGTCGCGGCCGGGCTTCCCGCCGTCGACCGGGTGCAGGCCGGCGGCGTCGACCTGGTGCTGCTCGACCTCGGGCTGCCCGACGTCGACGGGCTCGAGGTGTGCCGTCGCATCCGGGCGAACGGCTACCTCGGGGGCGTCCTGATCCTGACCGCCCGCGGCGGCGAGCTCGACCGCGTCGTCGGCCTCGACGTCGGCGCCGACGACTACCTCGCCAAGCCCTTCGGCCTGGCCGAGCTGCTGGCGCGCACCCGCGCCCTGCTGCGCCGCGCGGCTCCCTCCGCCGACGCCACCCCGGCGGCCGCGCCCGCGACGGCAGCGCCGGCCGCGGCACCCGCCCCGGCCGCCGCGGGCGACCTGCGGGTCGACACCGACGCGCGACGCGTGTGGGTCGGCGCCGACGAGCTGGTCGTGACGGCCAAGGAGTTCGACGTCCTGGCACTGCTGGGCTCGAGCCCGGGCGCGGTCTTCACCCGCGAGCGCGTCATGGACGACGTGTGGGACGAGAACTGGTTCGGCTCGACCAAGACGCTCGACACCACGATCGGCCGGCTGCGGCAGAAGCTCGAGGACAGCGGCACGTCCGCCCGCATCGTCACGGTGCGGGGGGTCGGGTTCCGGTTGGAGAGCGGCGGGGACGGGAGCGATGCGTAGCCGCCTGGTCGTGACGCTGGTCGCCCTGACGGCCGTCATCCTCGTGGTGTTCGGCGTGGTCCGCGGCTTCTCGACCGCCGACCTCGTGCGCGACCAGCAGCGCGACGGCCTGCGCGAGTCGACCTCGCTCGCGTCCGTCGCGATCGCGGCCCAGGAGCGTGGACCCGACGGCGTCACGGCCGACTTCCTCGCGACGCTCGCCGGACGTGACCGCGTCGTCACGTACGTCGACCCCGCGGGGTCGTCGACGGTCGGCGGGACGGACGACGTCGGGCCCGACGACCTCAGCGCCAGCGCCGCCGTCGACGGTGGCGGACGCGTCACCCTCACCGAGTCGGGCTCCGTCCAGTCCGAGCGGGTCCGGGACGCGCTGCTCCCGCTGGTCCTGCTCACGGTGGCCCTGGCGATCGTCGCCGCGCTGGTCGGCACCCTGCTGGCTCGTCGCTTCGCCCGCCCGTTCCGGCGCCTCGCCGACGATGCCGCCCGCATCGGCGACGGGCACTTCGACACGGAGGTGCACCGGTCGAGGATCAAGGAGGCCGACGACCTCGGCACGGCCCTGCGCCGCGCCGCCGGCCAGCTCGGCACCCTGGTCGAGCGGGAGCGCGAGCTCAGCGTCGTCGCGTCGCACGAGCTGCGCACACCCCTGACGGCGCTGCGGCTCTCGCTCGAGGACCTCACGCTGTGGCCGCAGACGCCGCCCGACGTCGCCGAGGAGCTGCAGCACAGCCTGGCCGAGGTCGACCGGCTCAGCGGTGTCGTCACGTCGCTGCTGGAGCGCGGCGACGGCAGCCACCTCGGCACCGTCACGCAGACCGATCTCGCGGCGCTCGCCGAGCAGACCGCCGCTCGGTGGGCCGACCGGGCGCGCGCCGCCGGACGCACGGTCCACGCCGGGCCGTCGGACGACATCTCGCTGCCGATCGTCCGGGCGTCGGTCGACCAGATCCTCGACGCCCTGGTCGAGCGCGCCCTCGCCGACGGCACCGGCGACGTCACGATCGACGCGGTCCGCCTCAGCACGCACGCGCGGCTGCGGGTGCTCGACGAGAGCCACCGGACGCTCGCGACCGGCATCGTCCAGGCGGCGCCGGCCGGTCAGACCGGCACCGGCCTGGTCGCCGCGGCGACGCAGGCCGAGTCGCTCGGCGGCTTCGTCGGGGTGGAGGACGCCGCGACGACGGGCCTGGTGCTGGCGCTGCCCTGGCCGCGCCGCCGCATCGACGCCTGACCGCTCCGGTCAGGCGGTCGGGGCGCTGAGCTCGAGGGCGATGTTGTCGGGGTCGCGGAACTCGAGGATCGCGGTGCCGGCCTCGCCGAGGTCCTTGATGCCCTCGTGGGCGATGCCGAGCTCGTCGAGCACCTTCACGGCGTCCTCGAGGGCCGCCAGGTCGGCGACCGTGAAGCTCAGGTGGTCGAGGCCCGTGCGGTCCTCGTGGAAGTGGTCGTCGCCGGGTGCGACCGGGCGCAGGCCGAGCAGCCCGCCGCCGAAGCTGTAGATCACGCCGCCGAACAGGAACGCGAGCTCCTCCTTGGTCTTCTCGTCGGGGTTCGGCGGCAGCTCGAACGCGACGTCGAAGCCGAACACGGAGTCGTAGAACGAGCGCGAGACGTCGATGTCGCGGACGGTCAGGCGGACGTGGTTGTAGTCGTTCACTGCGACGGGCATGGTGCTCCTGGTGCTGGGGTCTGGGTTCCCTCCCACGTTCGCACGGGGCCGACGTTCCCGCCCGACCAAACCGTCACCCGGGACGGCGGGCCGACCAGAGGGTGCGGGTGCCGCGCACCCAGAGGTCGCCGAGCCCCCGGACGCTGCGGGGCCCGTCGCCCACGAGGTCCTCGAGCGCCGAGCGGTCCGCCTCGTCGAGCCGTGGTGCGGCGACGTGACCGATCCGCCGCAGCTCGAGCGCTGCGTACTCGCCCGCCGGCCCGTCCGCGGGCAGGTCGTGGTCGATCGACAGCGTCCGGGTCGCGACGTCGTCGAAGCCGGTCGACGCCAGCGCGGCCGTCCAGTCGGGCCGGTGGGCCGGCGTCGCCCCCGCGGCGTCGCGCAGCCGCTGCTCGAACCCGGCCAGCCCGCGCGGCAGCACCATCGAGGGCGCGTCCATCTCGACGACCACCAGCAGCCCACCGGGTCGGAGGGCGTCGAGCAGGTTGCCGAACGCGCGGACGGGATCGGCAGCCTCGTGCAGCGCCATCGACGACCAGGCGACGTCGGCCCGTCCGAGGTCCGGGGTGTCGGAGCCGACGTCGGCGAGCAGGGTCGAGACGCGGTCGGCCAGACCGGCGGACGCAGCTCGCTCGCGCACGCGCTGCAGCATCTGCTCGTCGACGTCCACCGCCACGACCTCGGCCGTCGAGAACCGCTCGGCGAGGGCGACCGACCCCGTGCCCGTCCCGGCGCCGACGTCGAGGACGCGGCGCACCGGCACGGCGCCGTCGGCCAGGTCGGCGACCGCCGCGACGGCCTCCGTCAGCAGGTGGGCGTGCACCTCGGCGTCGAGGTCGAGCAGTCGGGGCAGCAGCGCGCGCTGCGGGTGGTCGTGGCCGTGGTCGTGTCCGTGGGGCATGCTCCCAGCCTAGACACGGCTTGCGCCTGAGACATACGATCTTGCGTATGGAGCAAGACGCCGAACGGCTAGTCCGGCTGCGCATCCGCGCGCTCCGCACGGCCCGCGGATGGTCGCTCGACACCCTGGCCGGGCGGGCGCACCTCAGCCCGTCCAACCTCAGCCGCATCGAGACCGGCAGCCGCCGCATCGCCCTCGACCAGCTGATCCCGATCGCGAGGGCCCTCGACACGACGCTCGACCAGCTCGTCGAGTCGCACGCCGACGAGGACGTCGTGATCCGCCCGCAGCAGGACGAGCGGCGCGGCATGACGATCTGGGCCCTCGCCCACGAGCGCACGCCGAACGAGCTGACGGTCGCGAAGATGCGGATCACCAAGCCCGCGCCGCCCCTCGACGAGGCCGCCGTGCACCCGGGCCGCGACTGGTTCACGGTGCTGTCGGGCACCGCCGAGCTGCGGCTCGGCGACCGGCTCGTGGTGGTCGAGGCCGGCAGCGCCGCCGAGTTCTCGACCATGACGCCCCACGCGATCGGCGCGCACGGCGGACACCCCGTCGAGATCCTCAGCATCCTGACGCAGGACGGTCGCCAGGCCCACACGTAGCGATCAGGCGAGCAGCTGCACGATGACGGCCGTGACGAGACCGCTCACCACGAAGTACGGGGCGTTGATCAGCCCGTACAGCATCGGCCGCGGGACGTTCGGGTTGATCGCGATGGTGAACGTCATCGGCGTCAGGTAGCCGACGCCGACGATCGTGCCGAACACGAGTGCGTCGCCCATCGAGTCGACGTCGAGCGTGGCCATCAACAGCGCACTGGCGACGACGATCACGATGCTGCACGCGATGGGTCCCGCATACGTCAACGCACCCGATGCGGGCGGCTGCCCCTCGCGGCCGAGCGCGACGGCGTAGGGCTTCGGGACGACGGCACCGAAGTACACACCCCCGAGGACGGCGAGCGCGATGGTGGCGAGGAGGACGGCGATCCAGTCGATCGAGGCGAGGTCGAACATGTGGTGCTCCGGTTCTGCAGGATGATGGGACGACCTCATCGTCGCGGGGGTAGCGGTCAGCTTCGGTCCTCTTCTCCTGCGATGATCGACAGATGCTGCGGACGTCCGAACGACTGCTGTCACTCCTCTCGCTGCTGCAGGCGCGGCGCGACTGGCCCGGCGCGCTGCTCGCCGAGCGGCTCGACGTCAGCCCCCGAACGGTGCGTCGCGACGTCGACCGGCTGCGTGAGCTCGGCTACCCGGTCGCCGCGGCCAAGGGACCCGACGGCGGCTACCGCCTCGAGGCCGGCAGCGAGCTGCCGCCCCTGCTGTTCGACGACGAGCAGGCCGTGGCGCTGACCGTGGCGCTGCAGCTCGCGATGACCAGCGGGGCCGGCATCGAGGAGAGCGCGGCCCGCGCGCTGACCACCGTCCGCCAGGTGATGCCGTCGCGGCTGAGGCACCGCGTCGACTCGTTGACCGTCACGGCCGTCCGACGTCCTTCGGTCCGGACCGAGGCGCCGGTGGAACCCGCGACGCTGACGACGATCGGCGCGGCGGTGCACGCCCGCGAGACCTTGAGGTTCGACTACGCCGCGTCCAGCTCGTCGGCCTCCGGGCCGCCGCGCCGGGCGGAGCCCCACCACCTGGTCACGTGGGGCGCCCGGTGGTACCTCGTCGCCTGGGATCTCGACCGAAACGACTGGCGCACGTTCCGCGTCGACCGCATGACACCGCGCATCCCCAACGGACCGCGCTTCACTCCACGCGAGGTGCCGGGCGGCGACGTCTCCGCGTACGTCGCCAGCACGTTCCGCGGCAGCACCGATCCCTCAGGGGGGTGGCCCTGCCGAGGCGAGGTCGTGCTCGACCTGCCCGCCGCCGACGTCGCGACGTACCTGGCCGACGGCGTCGTCGAGCCCGTCGGCGACGACCGCTGCCGCCTGACCACGGGCGCGTGGTCGTGGGTCGGGCTCGCTGCGACGATCGCCCGCTTCGACGCCGACGTCGAGGTCGTCGGCCCGCCCGAGCTCGCCGACGCCTTCGCCACCCTCGCCCGGCGCTTCGCCGCCGCCGGCGGTGCCTGAGCCACCCGTCGATCTCGTGACACGTGCCCGGCCACCGCCCCGCGAGCCGGACAGGCGCGACGCACGACGCCGGCCTCTGCGATACTCGACCTGGACGCGCGGGAGACCTCTTCCCCGTCCCGGGCCTCTAGCTCAATTGGCAGAGCAGCGGACTTTTAATCCGCGGGTTGTCGGTTCGAGTCCGACGGGGCCCACCACCTCAGACCTGAACGAACACCGCTCCGACTCGCATCGGCGGCGCACGCGTGAAGCGGACAGGGAGCGAATCACTCGAGCAGCCGCGGCAGTGTGAATGATCCGCGCGTGGGTATGCAACTTCACAGGAGATGGCAGGGCCTAGGACCTTCCGTCATCCAGGTGCCGGGGTTCAGAACCGTGCCTCGGCGCCGCGACTCCTTGCGATAAAGTCGTGGACGCAAGTCCTGAAGGCGGCTTGCGGCCCTCCACACGAATACCGGGACGATGACAACCCCCGAAGACCACCCCCTCGCAGGACTCGTCTCCTCGCTCATCGAGACCAACACGCTCGACGCCACCGTGGACCAGATCGTCCAGTTCGCCCAGGAGACCATCGGGGCCGATCACGCAGGCATCACGATCATCAAGCCCAGGAAGAAGGGCTTCGACACGATCGCGCCGACAGACCAGGTCGTCCGGGACGTCGACGAGCTGCAGCACGAGCTTCGCGAGGGACCGTGCGTCCAAGCAGCCAGTGAGAGCCACACCCTCTGGTCCGACGACATCCGCGTCGACCCTCGTTGGCCCAGCTGGGGACCCGTCGCTGCCGAACGCGGACTGCACAGCGTCCTGTCCGTCGAGCTGCACAGCCGCGGCCAGCGCATCGGGGCGATGAACCTGTACGGCGAACGACACCAGCAGTTCAGCCGCGACGATGCCTTGACTGCCCGCCTCTTCGCCTACCACGCGGCCTCAGCGCTGGCTGCGGACAGACGCGAGAAGGACCTCGAGCTCGCGCTCGACAACCGAGGTCTGATCGGCCAAGCGCAAGGCATCCTGATGGAACGATTCGGCATCAACGCCGACCAGGCGTTCAACGTCCTGCGCCGCTATTCTCAAGACCGAAACGTCAAGGTCTCCATCGTCGCCCGCGACCTGGTCCGAGACCGAGACCTCTAGGACCGACCGCGTGACGGTCAGATCGATCCGCGCGCCCGCGGCGCCGACCACCCGCGGAACATCGCGGCTAGGCGCCAGACCAGGCACGTGGCCGAGGCGACGACGAACAGGAACGACGGCCACTCCTGCGTCGCGACGACCGCCGCCATGACCGAGCCGACCAAGGCCGGGACGGCGTAGAGGTCTCCCTCGAAGATCACGGGCACCCGGTTCGAGAGCACGTCGCGCATGATGCCGCCGCCGACCGCCGAGACCAGCCCCAGCAGCGACGCGGGCAGGACGCCGAGCCCCGCGTCGACCCCGATGATCGCGCCGGTGACGCAGAACAGCGACAGGCCGATCGCGTCGAGCACCAGGATCGGACGCTCGCGACGTCCGATTCGCCCCGACGAGGTGAAGACGACGGCGGCCGCCGCGAGCGCCGACAACAGGTATCCCCAGCTCTCGAAGGCGACCGGCGGGTTGTCGCCGATCACGACGTCGCGCGCGACTCCCCCGCCGAGCCCCGTGATGAGCGCGAGCACCGCGATCCCGAAGACGTCGAGCCGCAGGCGGACGGCGACGAGCGCCCCCGACATCGCGAAGATGAAGATGCCGACGTGCTCGAGCGTCACGATCACCGCGTGCGTCATCGCGACGTCACCGCACGGACGGAGGGGGCGGACATGTCGCCATCATGTCCGCCCCCTCACCGCCGTGTCAGACCGGGATCGACGTCCGCTCGCGCAGGTGCGCCGCGACCTCGGCGGCCACGGCCCGTCCGAACGACGCGGGGTCGTCGTCGTCCGGCTCGGCCACGAGATGGTGGACCGACCCGTCCTCGAACATGTCGATCGCGCTGACGCGCTGCACCTGCGCCATCTCGGGGGCGTGCTCGACGTCGCCGTGCACGATCGCGCTGGCCCCCTCGGGCGGCAGCGGCGACAGCCACGAGTTCTCGGTCGCGACCACGACGTCCGCCGGCAGCAGCGCCAGCGCCCCGCCCCCGCAGCCCTGCCCGAGCAGCACCGACACGGTGGGCACCCTCATGGTCGACATCAGGCTGATGCAGCGCGCGATCTCACCCGCGACCGCACCCTCCTCGGCCCTCGCCGACAGCTCGGCACCGGGCGTGTCGATGAACGACACGAGCGGCAGCCCGAGCTCGTTGGCCAGCCGCATGCCGCGACGCGCCTCGCGCAGCGCCGCCGGACCCATCGGCGTCTCGGGCGTCTGCTTGGCACGGTCCTGGCCGATCACGATGCACGGCTGGCCGTCGAGGCGCGCCAGGGCGACGATCATCGCCGAGTCGCGCTCGCCCTTCTCGGTGCCCTGCAGCCGCACCGTGACGTCGCTGCCGTGCCGCAGCACGTCGCGGACGCCGCCGCGGTCGGACCGCCGGGTCAGCTCGATCGACTCCCACGTCGACCGCCGGCGCACGACCGCGTCGGTGCGACGCTCGCGCGTCGACCCCGTGGCGGGGTCGACCAGGATGCTGAGCGCCTGGTCGACGAGCTCGGGCAGCAGACCGGGCTCGACCACGGCGTCGAGGATGCCGCGGTGCGCGAGGTTGTCGGACGTCTGCACGCCGGCCGGGAACGGCCGCCCCTCGAGCAGCTCGTAGACCTTCGGCCCGAGGAAGCCGATCAGGGCGTCCGGCTCGGCGATCGTGATGTGCCCCAGCGACCCCCACGACGCGAACACGCCGCCGGTCGTGGGGTGCCGCAGGTAGACGAGGTAGGGCAGGCCGGCTCCCTTGTGGTCCATCAGCGCGCGCGAGATGTCGACCATGTGGACGAACGCGGGCGTCCCCTCCTGCATGCGGGTGCCGCCCGACGCCGTCGTGGCGAGGATCGGCAGCCCCTCGGCCGTCGCCCGCCGCACGGCCGCGACGATGCGCAGCGCCGCGGCCCGCCCGATCGAGCCGGCGAGGAACCGGAACTCGTTGACGACGACGGCGACGGGCCGTCCGCGCATGAGCCCGCGCCCGGTCAGGATCGACTCGTCGGTGCCCGCGCGCTCGGCCGCCGACTCGAGGTCCTGGCGGTACTGGTCACCCACGCCGGAGTGGTCGACGGGCTCGTCCCACGACGTGAACGACCCCTCGTCGAGCACCAGGTCGAGCAGCTCCTGGCCCGTCAGGCGCTTGGCGCTCACTCGTCCTCCTCCAGCCACGCGCGGATCGCGTCGCCGTGCTCGCCGAGCGTCGGCGGGGCCAGGTGCTCGGTGGTCGTCCGCTCGTCACCGTCCCCCGCGAAGAATCGCAGCGGCGGACCGGGCAGCGTCAGCCGGCCCAGCGTGCTGTGCTCGACGTCGATCAGCAGGCCCTGGCTCCTCGTCTGGTCCCACTCGTAGACCTCGTCGATCGAGCGCACCTTGCCGGCGGGGATGCCGATCACCGAGAGCCGCTCGAGCAGGTCGGCGGCCTTCCAGTCGGCGAACACCTCCTCGACCAGCGCGATGACCCGCTCGCGGTCGCCGGCCCGCTCGGGGTTCGTCGCGATGCCCTCGGTGTCGGGATCGAGGCCGAAGCCCTGGCAGAAGTCGTGCCACAGGCCCTCGCTGCCGACCGCGATCTGCACGGCCCCGTCGGCGCAGCGGAACAGACCGTACGGCGAGATCGACGGGTGGTGGTTGCCGATCGCCCGGCCGACCTGGCCCGCGATCGTCCACTTGGTGCCCTGGAACCCGTGGACGCCGACGGTCGCGGCCAGCAGCGACGTGCGCACGACGGTGCCGACGCCGGTCGACTCCCGCTCGTGCAGCGCGGCCAGCACGCCGTAGGCGCCGTACATGCCGGCGAGGATGTCCGAGATCGGCGTGCCGACCTTCTGCGGGTCGTCGGGGCCGGAGCCCGTGATCGACATCAGGCCCGCCTCGCCCTGGGCGATCTGGTCGTAGCCGGCGCGACCGCCCTCGGGCCCGTCGTGGCCGAAGCCCGTGATCGACAGGACGACCAGGCGCGGGTTCAGCTCCTGCAGGGCCTCGATGCCGAGGCCCAGCCGCTCGAGCACGCCGGTGCGGAAGTTCTCGACCAGCACGTCGGCCCGGGCCGCGAGGGCCAGGAACGTCGCCCTGTCGTCGTCGCCGCGCAGGTCGAGCGCGATCGACTCCTTGTTGCGGTTGGCCGACAGGAAGTACGTCGACTCACGCCCCTCGTCGGCGGGCTCGCCGGTGTGACCGTCGTCGGACGGCCAGCGGAACGGCGGCCCCCAGCCGCGGGTGTCGTCACCCCCGCGGGGGGTCTCGACCTTGACGATGCGGGCACCGAGGTCGCCCATCATCATCGTGGCGTGGGGGCCCGCGAGGGCACGGGACAGGTCGAGGACGAGGACGTCGCTGAGGGGTCCGTTGCGTGTCATGGCGGTCACCAGCCCGGGAGGATGAAGGCGGCCCAGACGAGCAGCGGTCCGACGGCGACGACGATCATGCTGTACGTCAGGATCTGCTTGTAAAACGTCTGCTCGCTGATCGTGTCGGGACGGTTGGCCAGCATCAGCGCACCATTGGTCGAGAACGGGCTGACGTCGACGATCGTCGAGGCGATCGCGAGGGCCGCGACCAGCGCGATCGCGCTGATGCCGTGCTCGGCGATGATCGGCAGCGCGATGGGGATGATGATCGGCAGCAGCGCGGTCGACGACGCGAAGGCCGACACGACGCCTCCGACGTAGCAGAGGATCAGGGCGCCGATGGCGGCTGCACCGAGCCCGGCGGCCCACTTGCCGACGAACTCGGGCGAGCCGGCCTGCGTCAGGATCGCGGCGTACGTGCTGACGCCCGCGACGAGCAGGACCGTCGGCCACGCGATCGCGCGGACCGCGTCGGTGTGCGACTTCGGTGCCAGCATGTTGAGGATGACGGCGGCGGTGATCGACACGAAGCCGATGTTCTTGTCGAAGGCGAGGGCGACGACCGCGACGCCCACGAAGGCGACGAGCGTCAGGACCTGGTCCATGCGCACGCCGGTGGCCTGCGTGCCGGTGGGGGCGTTCGTGCCGTACCCGCGGGCCGGCACCTGAGCGCCGCCGGCGTGCAGGTCGTTGACGATCTCGTCGTTGTCGGGGTCGATGCGCTGCGACATCAGCTGGCGTCCGCCGAGCAGGACGAACAGGATCGCGGCCATGATCAGGTTGACGGCCAGGCTGGAGAGGAACAGCGTCATCTCGCCGACCTCGAGGCCGTTGTCGCGCATGACCGAGTTCGTGATGACGCCGTAGATGCTGATGGGCGAGAAGCCGCCGCCCTGCGCGCCGTGGACGACGAACATGCCCATCATCAGGGGGTTGATCTTGTACTTGCCGGCGAACCCGAGGGCGATCGGACCGATGATCGCGCACGCGGCGGGGCTCGCCGCGCCGATGCCGGTCAGCAGCGCCGTGACGCCGAACATGACCCACGGGATCAGGGCGACGCGCCCACCGACGAGCTGCACCGCCTTGGTCACGATCAGGTCGACCGTGCCGTTGTTCTTCGCGATCGCGAAGAGGTAGGTCACGCCGATCAACGTCAGGATCAGGTCACCGCTGACACCCGCGAGGATCTCCTTCTCGTCGAGGTTCAGCGAGTACATGCCGACGAGCCACGCGGCGACGTACGCCAGGGCTCCCATGTTGATCGGCAACGCCGTCCCGATGGCGAACAGTGCCACCAGGGCGATGATGGCCACCCATTCCGGTCCCATGAGGACTCCTTCTGCTGCGGACGCCGCGCCATCAGGCAGTAATGTGATCGGCGTCACCCTGTTTGGACTAGTGGCCTAGCCAATAGGTCTGTGGGCCTTTTGTCAATACGCTGACGACATGAGCGATCGTCAGCCCGGTCTCCAGCCCCTCGCCCGCACGCGCCTGTACGAGCAGGTCGCGCAGCAGATCATGGGCTGGGTCGCCGAGAACGACCTCACGACGGGCGACCGCCTGCTGCCCGAGCGCGAGCTCGCGACCCGCCTCGGCGTCAGCCGCGCGACCGTGAGCCAGGCGCTCGTGGCCCTCGAGGTCGTCGGCGTCGTGGCGGTAAGACACGGCGACGGCGCCGTCCTGACCGACGCGAGCGGATCGGCGAAGGTGCTCGACGCGCTCCGCGCCCACGCCAAGCGCCTGCCCGACATCATCGACGCCCGCGACGCGCTCGAGACCAAGATCGCGGCCCTCGCCGCATCCCGTCGCACCGAGCCCGACCTCGCCGCGATCGACGCCGCCCTCGACGTGATGGAGGCCGACATCGACGCCGGCGGGCGCGGCGTCGAGGGCGACGAGCTGTTCCACGCGGCGATCACCGCGGCCGCCCACTCGTCGCTGCTGGAGAAGATGATGCAGGAGATCAGCGAGCTGATCCTCGAGACGCGGATCGAGTCGTTGTCGCAGCCCGGACGTCCGCGCGACTCGCTGTCGGCTCACCGCCGGATCGCCGACGCGATCCGCCTCGGCGACCCCGACCTGGCCGCTGCCGCGATGCACCACCACGTCGCGCAGGTCAGCGACGTCGCGATCCTGCGCGACGCCCCCCGCGACTGAGGAGGGCCCGTGGACCTCTCGACCCTCGACCACCTCGCGGTCATCGGCGCCGGCTTCGGCGCCGGTGTCGTCGCGGCGTCCGTCGGCGTCGCCTCGCTCGTGAGCTTCCCCGTGCTGCTGGCGCTCGGCCTCCCCCCGGTGACGGCCAATGCGTCCAACACCGTCGGGCTGGTGCCGGGCGGGCTCAGCGGGTCGTTCGGCTACCGCCGCGAGCTGCGGATGCACCCCCGGGTGACCGCCGCGGTGGTCGTGACGAGCGCCGTCGGCGCCGTCGCGGGGGCGGTGCTGCTGCTCGCGCTGTCGCCGGACGTCTTCGAGTCGCTCGTGCCGTGGCTCATCCTGTTCGCGTGCCTGCTCGTGGGGTTCCAGCCGGTCGTCGCGCGCCGCCTCCGCGAGCGCCGCACCGGGCCGCAGGAGGACCGGCTGCTGCCGTCGACGCCGACGACCGCGGCGCTCGGTGCGGCCGGCGTCTACGGCGGGTACTTCGGCGCCGGGCAGGGCGTCATGGTCGTCGCGGTGCTGGGTCTGGGGCTCGACATCGACCTCAAGGTCGTCAACGGGCTCAAGACCGTCGCGTGCCTGGCCGCCAACGTCGTCGCGACCGTGGTCTTCGTCGTCGCCGCCGACCTCGACTGGACCGTCATCGGCCTGCTCGGCATCGGATCGGTCGTCGGCGGCTACGTCGGTTCACGCATCGGGCGCCTGCTGCCGGACGCGCTGTTCCGCGGCCTCGTGGTGGTGGGTGGCTCGGCGGCGGCGATCGCCCTCATGCTCACCTGACCCCGGCGACCGCGCCCCGCCCTCGTTCGCCAGGGAGCGCAGCGACCGTGAGGGCGGAGCCCGAGGCGAACCACAGCGATCAGGCTTGCGTCAGGTCGCCTCGCTTCGCTCACGGTCGGCCGCGGGCGGCCTCCCTGGCGACCGCATGCCCTCGTTCGCCAGGGAGCGGAGCGACCGTGAGGGCGGAGCCCGAGGCGAACCACACCGATCAGGCTCGCGTCACGACGCCGCCCCCACTCGCTAGCGCTCNNACGGCCTCCCTGGCGACCGTGAGGGCGGGGGCGGGCGGCCTCCCTGGCGACCGGTCGGCTACTCGGTGTGGGGGTCGCCGTCGACGACGTCGACGACGTCGATCGCGATGTCGCGCTCGGGGTCGAAGTCGGGGTCGTGACCCAGCAGCTCGTGGACGACGGCCGCCGCGGCCGTGCGCGCGGCGCGCCCCTCGGCCTGCAGGTCGAGCCCGTAGCGGCACACCAGCGCGATGCGGATCGCGGTGCACCGGTCGTCGTCGACCTCGATGTCGACCGAGTCGGCCGCCCTGTCAGGGGTGTCGACGGCGTCGCGCAGACGCGGCGCGAGGATGCGCCCCGAGACCCGGACGACCGAGCCGCGCGCGTCCCGCTCTGCCCGCCCGTCGGCGGTGAACGAGATGACCGCCGACGCGGGCGTGACGAGCGTCCGCACGCGGTCCATGACCGACTGCGAGACCTCGACCCACCCCGTCTCGGTCTCGTCGCGCAGCGCGATCGTCGCGCGCTCGAGAGGATCGGGTGTCTGCTCTACCGCCATTGCGCCATCCTCTCCGCCAGGTTCCTGCGGCCTCGGTGCAGCTGGCCCCTGACGCTGTCGGGCGTCATGGCAAGGGTAGTCGCGATGTCGTCGTAACTCAT
Organism: Aeromicrobium sp. Root472D3; assembly: GCF_001426485.1. Lineage (GTDB taxonomy): Bacteria > Actinomycetota > Actinomycetes > Propionibacteriales > Nocardioidaceae > Aeromicrobium. The sequence goes on from NZ_LMET01000001.1 coordinate 16,347, forward strand.
CTCCTCCAGCTCCCGCAGCAGCCACACGGCCCGCTGCTGGTGCGGCAACTCGGCCAGCGCGGCCTGCAGCGCCGCGACGAGCTCCTTGTCCATGACGTCCTGCAGGGGGTCACGGTTCGCGGGAGGTGCGACCGCCGCGAGGAAGTCGTCCGCGACGGGTGTCGGGCGCCGCTTGCGCTGCAGGTCGACGGCCCGGCGCGACACCAGGCTGAACAGCCACGTCCGCAGCGACGACCTGGCCTCGAACGTCTCGATGTTCTTCCACGCCGAGATGAACGCCTCCTGCACGACCTCGCCCGCGTCGGTGCGGTCACCGCCGACCATCCGGATCGCGAACCGGTACATGCCCGGGCCGTGCCGGTGGATGATCGCGTCGAAGGCCGACCGGTCACCGAGCCGCACCCGGCGGACCAGGACGTGGTCGGCCGGCTCCGTGTCCGACGCGTCGCCGGCTGAGTCGTCCAGCACGCACACATCGTGTCGGCGGTGCCGGGGGTCCGCCACTCGAACGCCGCACCCCCCGCACGACGCTGTGACCCAGATCACGACACGGCCGGCGTGACGATCGGCCACCTCGCGACGACCAACAGATGTTCGTTCAACCGAAAGGCAACCAGACATGGCCGACACCACCACGACCTCCGCCGCGAAGACGACCTCTCCGGCGACGACGTCCAGCACGACCTCCACCGAGGTCGTCAAGGCCGAGGCCACCGGTCCCCTCGCCTCGCAGCAGGGACGCACCTCGATCGCCGACACCGTCGTGTCGAAGATCGCCGGCATCGCGACGCGCGAGGTCAGCGGCGTCCACGACCTCGGCGGCAACACCGCCCGTGCCGTCGGAGCGCTCCGCGAGCGCATCCCGGGATCGCGCACCAACCTGAGCCAGGGCGTCAACGTCGAGGTCGGCGAGCGCCAGGCGGCCGTCGACGTCGACCTGATCGCCGAGTACGGCGTCTCGATCGCCGAGCTGGCGTCGGGCGTGCGTCGCAACGTCATCGGCTCGGTCGAGCGCATGACGGGCCTGGAGGTCACCGAGGTCAACATCACGGTCCTCGACGTGCACCTCGAGGGCGACGACAGCGACCAGCCCAGCGAGTCCCGTGTCGAGTGACGCGGCACCGGCCCCCGACGCCGCCGAGGCCATCGCGTCGGCCACGCTCGCCGTGGCCGGTGTGAGCGCGCTGCACGCGGGCGTCGTGGGCGAGGTCGCGACCTACCTGCCGGGCCGCCGGGTCAACGGCGTCCGCCTGCGGGACGACTCGTGCGAGGTGCACATCGTCCTCGAGTGGGGCAGCCCGGTCGTCGCGACCGCCGACGACGTCCGCACCGCGATCGAGCCGCTCGTCGACGTGCCCGTGCACGTCACGGTCGAGGACGTCGCGGGCCCCGGGGACACGCTGTGACACCGCCGCCCGGCGACCCGGCCGACCGCCTCGCGGCGCACCGGGCGGCGCGTCGGGCGGCGATCAAGCAGCACCATCCCGACCGCGGCGGCAGCAGCGACGAGCTGCGCCGCGCGCTCGACCGGCTCGACGCCCCACTGGGACGCACGTCCCAGATCACACCCATCCGACCCGACGCCCGCTCCGAAGCACGGGTGGATGGGGTGCTGCGCACCGCGATCCACCGGCTCCGCCGCCTCCTCCCGAGGCGCCTGCCCGGCTCGCGTCGCTACATCCAACTCTGAAGCCAAGGACCATCGCATGAAGCTCTCCATCATCGGCCTGTTCGCGGGCCTGCTCCTGGCCATCGCCATCGCGATCGGCGGGTTCGGCGCCTTCCTCGGCGCCGTCGTGCTCGGCGTCATCGGTCTCGCCGCCGGCGCCCACCTCGACGGCGACATCGATCTCACGAGCATCCTGAGGGGCCGACGTGAGTGACACGATCGAAGCTCCCGCGGGCCTGGCGCCCGCCGAGGAGCGCGGCACCCTCGACGTCCGCACCAAGGCGCTCGAGCACCTCGTCGCACACGCCGCCCTGCAGGTGCCGGGGTGCGTCGCACGTCCCGCCGGGCTCCACCCGCTGACCCGCAGCCTGCCGTCCGCGTCCGTGACGTTCCGCGGCTCCGTCGCGGTCGCCGACCTGCACGCCGCGGCCACCTGGCCGTGCCGCGTGCAGGAGCTCGCGACGACGATCCGCGACACGGTCCGCGCCGAGGCCTCCCGCCTGTCGGGCACCGACATCGGTCGCGTCGACGTCACGCTGCACGTCGTGCCCGTCGACGAGGCCGTCGGGGCCACGACGTCGCAGCGGAGGGTCCTGTGAGCCCCCGCGTCGCGCCGCCCACCGGCCGCCCCGCGGCATCAGGCGCGTCCCTGCTGCTGGGGACCGCCCTGATCGGCCTCGCCGTCGTCTCGGTGCACGACCTCGCGGTCGACCGTGGCTGGGCCGGCGGCCCGTCGTGGACGGGATCGCTGCTGGACGCGGCGGACGGCCTGACGGCCGGCACCGGCGTCGTGATCACCGCGGTCGCCGCCGTCGTCGTCGGCCTGGTCCTGCTCGTCGCCGCGCTCAAGCCCGCCCCGCGGACGCACGAGAGCACGCCCGGCCCGTCGGACGTGTGGGTCACCCGCAAGGCCATCCGGGCCGTCGCCGTCGGCGCCGCCGAGGACACCGCGGGTGTCGCGGCCGCCCGAGCCACCCACCGGCGCGGACGCGTCGTCGTGACGGTGCAGTCCGACCGACCCGACGCCGCCACGCACGTCGAGACGTCCGTGCGCGAGGCCCTCGCGGGCCTCACGACGCACGACGTCGCCATCAGGACCACGGAGGTGAAGCATGACGCGTAGGCTCGCAGCGATCGACCGGACGGTCACGGCCCTGGTGGGTCTCGCCCTGATCGCCGGAGGGGTGGCCCTGCTCGACTGGCGCTACCGCTGGTTCGGCACCTGGAGCGACAGTGTCTCGACGGCCCGGCTCGACGACGTCGAGTCGAGCGCCTGGTGGCCGTGGGTCTTCGCCCTCGGCGGCGTGGTCCTGGGTCTCGTCGGCCTGCTCTGGCTGCTGTCGCACGCGCCCCGACCCGGCGAGAAGGCGGTCCGGCTGCCGGACGCGTCCGACCGCGCCGGCAGCGTCCACGTCGACCTCAGCGGCGTCGCCAAGGCCGTCGCGGCCGACTTCGAGGCCCGCACCAACGTCACCCACGTCAAGGGCACGGCCCGCCGCCAGGGACGCACCCACGTCATCGAGCTGCGCGGCCAGCTCGACCCCCACGTCACCGGAGGCGACATCGAGTCCGCCGCCAGCCGGTGCACCCACGACGTCTCGGACGCCTTCCCCGACGGCCACACGGTCTGCCGAGTCCTCCTCGGCCACGACCACCGTCGGAGCGGGCGCACCCGGGCGAGCGCACACCGCGTGCGCTGAACCACCACCACACCATCGAAGGAGAACATCATGGGTATCGCTGACAAGGCCAAGAACGCCGCCGAGGACCTCGCCGGAAAGGCCAAGGAGGTCGTCGGGGACGTCACGAACAACGACGAGCTCAAGGCCGAAGGCAAGAAGGACCAGGCGACGTCGTCCGTCAAGGACGCCGGCGAGAACGTCAAGGACGCCTTCAAGAAGTAGTCACACCGGCACCACCGCGTGGCGGGGACGGCGATCCGTCCCCGCCTCGTCCACTTCCCACCGAACGAGAGTCATCAGACATGGCACACCCCAAGCGCAACCTCTTCACCGTCCTCGGCTGGATCGTCTGGAAGGCCCTGGCCCTGGTCGGCCTGCCGATCGCCCGCAAGAAGCTCGACGAGCGCCGCAGCAACCGCAGCCTGCGCCGCGGTCGTCGCTAGCCGACCCGGGGAACCCGCCTACCGACCGGGCCGCAGGACGGCCCGGCGGTACTGGGCGGGGAACAGCGCCGACCCGTCGACGTCGAGCTCGCGCGAGGCCCGCAGCGGCCAGCGCGGCTCGCGCAGGGCCGCGCGTCCCAACAGGACGACGTCGGACTCCCCCTCGTCGAGGATGTCCTGGGCGTCGCGCGGGTCGGTGATCAGCCCCACCGCACCCGTGGGGATGTCGGTCGCCCGACGGATGCGCCCGGCGAGGCCCACCTGGTAGCGCGGCCCGACCGGGATCTCCTGGTGCTCGACCGCCCCGCCGGACGAGACGTCGACGAGGTCGACGCCGGCGTCCGCGAGCATCTGCACGAGCTCGACCGACTGGTCCGGGTCCCACCCGCCGTCGGCCCAGTCGGTCGCCGAGATGCGCAGCAGCAGCGCCGCACCGGCCGGCAGCACCGCGCGGACCGCCGCGACGACCTCGCGCAGCAGGCGGCTGCGGCCCTCGAGGTCGCCGCCGTACTCGTCGTCGCGGTGGTTGATCAGCGGTGACAGGAACTCGTGGAGCAGGTAGCCGTGCGCCGCGTGGATCTCGACGCCGTCGAAGCCCGCCAGCACGGCGCGACGGGCGCCCTCGGCGAACAGCGACGGCATCGCGCGCACCTCGTCGACGCCCAGCGCGCGGCACGGCGCGAGCGAGCCGAACGACCCGACGCTCGGGCCGACCGTCTCCCACCCGCCCTCGGCCGCCTCGACCGTGCCGGTGCGTCCGCTCAGGTCGGAGTGCGTCGACGCCTTGCGGCCGGCGTGCGCCAGCTGCATCACGATGCGGGTGTCGTGCTCGTGCGCGAACTCCACGACCGGGCGCCAGCTGTCGACGTGCTCGTCCGACCAGATGCCGGCGTCCTCGGGGCTGATGCGTCCCTCGGGCACGACGGACGTCGCCTCCGTGACGACCAACCCGAAGCCGCCCGTCGCGAACGCGCCGTAGTGCACGCGGTGCCACGCGGTCGGGTGGCCGTCGCGGGCCAGGCAGCTGTACTGGCACATGGGGGCGACCCAGACGCGGTTGCGCACGTCCACCCCGCCGACGGCGACGGAGGAGAACAGGGAGGTGGCGGACATCGAGGTGCTTCCTTCGGTCGGACGGAGCGGGTCAGGTGGCGGCGGGAGCCGTGGCGGCGGCGACGGCGGGGGCGGGGGCGACCCCGTTCAGCGGGTTGTCGAAGCCGCGCATCAGCGCCGCGATCGCGATCATGGTGCGGTCGCGCTCACGGACGTTGTCGGCCCAGTCGTCGTGCGGGAGGCTCTGCTCGATCTCGCGGGCCACGCGGTCGACGGTATCGGGTGTCCACGGGTCCTCCGTGGAGCGCTCGATGCCCAGCCGTGCGTACACGCGGCCGTGCAGCTCGGCGTGCTGCCGCAGCCCCCCGCGCGTGTTGAGCTCGTTGGTCGCGAACGGTCCCATGACCGCCCACCGACGGCCGAGACCCTCCCGCACGATGGTGTCGACGTCGACGGGCGACACGACGCCGTCCCGCACGAGGCAGTACGCCTCGCGCAGCAGCGCACCCTGCAGCCGGTTGAAGACGAAGCCCTCGATCTCCCTCGTCAGCACGACCGGGGCCATCTCGAGCGACTCGACCATCGAGACGGCATTCGCCACCGTCTCGGAGGACGTGAAGGGCGCCGGCACGATCTCGGCGACCCGCAGGAAGTACGGCGGGTTGCCGGGGTGCACGACGAGGCAGCGGTCGCGTCCGGGCAGCCCGTCGGCGAAGCGCGACGCCATGATGGTCGAGGTCGAGCTGGCCAGGACGGTGCCGGGCGACGTGGCGGCGTCGAGTGCGGCGAACAGCGAGCGCTTGGCGCCGACCTCCTCGAGGATGCACTCCTGCACGTACGACACCCCGGCGACGGCCTCCTCGAGGCTCGCGCAGGCCCGCACCCGGCCGATGACCGTCGACACGTCCCCGGCGACCAGCCCGACGAGGGCCATCTGCTCGATCGTGTCGGCGACCTCCTCGACCGACGCGTCGAGGCGACGCGGGTCGAGGTCGAACAGGCGCACGGAGCGGCCGGCGCACGCGAACACGACGGCCCACGCCACACCGATGCTGCCGGCACCGACAACGGCGACGGGATCGGCGGCGCCGCGGCCCGCCGACCGGTCCCCCGCGGAGGTGTCCTCGTTGACGAGGCTCACGGTCACACGCCGATCTGCTGCGCGTAGTCGTCGATCTCGCCGAGGACGGCCATGATGCGGGCGGCCTTCTCGTCGCCCTCGGGACCGATCTGGTCGAAGCGCGTGATGGGTGCCCGGACCGGACCGACGGGGTGACCCTGGCGGCGGGCGAGCTCCTTGGAGTACGCCTGGTGGCCGTACGTCGGGTGGCCCTCGGCGATGATCGCGTCGAACCGGTGGATCAGGTCGTCGATGTGGCGGGCCTCGTCGATGCGGCCGGCCTCGAGCAGCCCCCACATGCCGGCGGACGCGCGGGGGATGTAGTTGCCGTACGGGTTGACGTATCCCTTGGCACCGAGCAGGTACGAGTCGACGGGCTTCTCGCCGGCGTAGACGATCATGTCGTCGCCCGCGAGCTCGACGACCTCGCCGACGCGCTCGACCTCCTGCGACGACTCCTTGATGTACGACACGGTCGGGAACGCCTTGGCGAGACGGGCCACGAGGGCAGCGCTCATGTCGACGTTGGTCGTGACGGGGTTGTTGTAGAGCATGATCGGCAGGTCGACGGCGTCCGTGATGGCCTCGTAGTACCAGAAGACCTCGTCGTCGGTCGGCGTGTAGTAGTACGGCGGCGCGATCATCAGGCCGTCGGCGCCGAGCTCGGCGGCGTCGCGGGCCGCCTCGATCGCGAACGGCGTGAAGGCGTTGGTGGCACCCACGAGCACGGGGATGCGTCCGTCGATGTGTCGCACGGTCTCGTCGACCAGGAGGCGCCGCTCGTCACGGGTCAGCGTGAGGAACTCGCCCGTCGAGCCGAGCATGATGATGCCGGGCACGCCGGACTCGAGCTGCCAGTCCAGGAACCCCTTCAACCGCGAGACGTCGATGGCGCTGGCGTCGTCGGTGAAGGGGGTGACGGCAACGGTGTAGCTGCCTTCGAAAGCCTGCGGCGTTGTCATGGTGACCTCTCTGCGAACACTTGTACGTTCTGTGAACACCTACGATACGATGAGAAGCATGCAAGAGGGAACACCGGCGCCAGAAGTTTTCGATGTCGTCGTGATCGGTGGCGGCGCCACCGGTGCCGCGACGGCGTACTACGCGAGCCGCGACGGCGCGCGCGTCCTGCTCCTCGACCGCAACGACCTCAACACCGAGGCCTCGGGGCGCAACGCGGGCAGCCTGCACGGCCAGATCCAGCACGAGCCGTTCCTGCACATGGGCGACGACTGGGCCCGTGACTGGTTGCCGGCCCTGGCCTTCCTCGCCGACTCGCTCGCCGTCTGGGACGGCCTGTCGGCCGAGCTGGGCGTCGACCTCGAGGTCAAGAAGAAGGGCGGGCTGCTGCTCGCCGACCGGCCCGACCAGCTGCCCGACATCGAGCGCAAGGTCGCGTTCGAGCGCTCGATCGGCATCGACAGCCGCATGCTGACCCGCGACGAGGTCGTGGCGCTCGCGCCGTGGGTCTCCGACGAGGTCGTGGGCGGCGAGCTGTGCCCCATCGAGGGCAAGGCCAACCCGCTGCTGACGGCCCCCGCGTTCGCCCGGGCCGCGCTGCGGCACGGCGCCACGGTGCGCACGGGCGTGTCGGTCTCGGGGCTGGAGGAGACGTCCGGGGGCCTCCACCGCGTCGTGACGACCGACGGCTCGTTCGACACCCGCAGCGTCGTCATCTGCACCGGCGACACGATGCCGGTGTTCGGCGAGATGCTCGGCATCAACCTGCCCGTCACGAGCGAGGCCGTGCAGGTCAGCGTGACCGAGCGCATCGAGCCCCTCGTCGACCACCTGGTCTACTACGCGGGCGGCAAGCTGACGTTCAAGCAGGCCACGACCGGCACGCTGCTGATCGGCGGCGGCTGGCCCGCACGGCGCGACGCCGACGGAGCCTGGGTGCTCAACCCCGACTCGCTGCGCGAGAACCTCGCGATCGCCGTGCGCATCGCCCCGACGATCTCGTCGGTCAAGCTGCTGCGCACGTGGGTCGGGGTCGGCAACGGGACGCCCGACCAGCGGCCCATCCTCGGCGAGGTGCCGAGCCACCCGGGCGTCTTCGTGGGCATCTACCCCTACATGGGATTCACCGCGAGCCCCCTGATGGGGCAGACGCTCGCGGCGCTCGCGGCCGGTCGCGACCCGGGCCGCGACCTGACGCCGTTCGACCCGCTGCGCTTCAGCTGACGCCGGGCCGCGGACGTCCGCGGCGGCCGGTCGCCCGGCTCAGTAGTAGTAGTAGAACGACCACACGTTGTTGGCGATCTTGTGGCACGAGAGGTAGATCCTGTACCCCTGCAGCTGCATCTGGCGCTGCCCGTACTGACACGTGCGCAGCGACGAGAAGTTCACGTTCGCCGCATTCGCCTCGGCCGGCGTGGCCCCGACCAGCCCGACACCCGCGGCCAGTGTCAGGCCGGCGACGGCGCCGGTGATGCGTGTCGTGGTGCGTGTCCTGGTCATGTGAACTCCCCCGAGCAGGTCCGTCCCTCAGACGGCTTCCAGTGCGTCGAGCCTAGAGCAGGAGCACGTCCGCCGGCCAGCACGGCGCGACGGTGACGTCGGAGCAGGACGGCTCGGCGACCACCGGCCACGCGTGCGTCACCCCACCGGCGACGACGTCTCGGGAGGGTTGGCGACGTCGACCAGCCGCACCGGCTTGACCGGCGCCTGGGGCGCGAAGCCCGTCCGCTCCCCCGCCGGCCGCCCCGTCGTGCGCGCGCCCAGGGCGCTCAGCACGGGGCCGCAGTAGCGGCCCTGGCACTTGCCCATGCCGACGCGGGTGAGCCGCTTGACCGCGCCCGCGCTCGTCACGCCGTCCTCGAGCCCGGCCGCCATCTCGCCGAGCGTGATGTTCTCGCAGCGGCACACGACGGTGTCGTCCGCCGCGAGCTCGTCGGTCAGCACGGGTGCGCCGAACAGCCGCAGCATCGCGTCCTGGAACCTCAGGTGCCGGGCGGCACGCCGCCGGTCGGCCGCGGGCGGACGACCGTCCGCGCCGGACAGGTCGAGCGCGACGGCCGACCCCGCGAGACGGCCCTGGGCCTGCGCGAACTTGGCACCCTGCACCCGGGCGCTGTCGCCGATGACCCACACGTCGGGCCGTGACGTGCGGCCCGAGTCGTCGGTCCGCGTGACCAGGGCGCCGCGGTCGGCGTCGAAGACGTGCTCGCACCCCAGCGACCGCGCCAGGTCGTTGCTCGGGACGAACCCGTAGCCGAGGCACACCGCGTCGACGTCGAACGTCCGCTCACGACCCGTCGGACATCCGTCGCGGTCGAGCCGGCGGACGACCGCCCGGCGCACGCCGTCGACGGGATCGCCCTCGAGGGCCGTGACCGCCGAACCGGTCACGAGCGGGACGCGCCGCCGCACCAGCGAGGCGAGGTAGCGCATGCCGTCGCGCATCAGGCCCGGCGACGCCACGGCCATCGCGGCGACCGCACCGCCACGGGTCGGCTGCATGATGCGGCCGAGCTCGACCAGGCCGACGACCTCGGCGCCCGACCGGGCCAGCTCGTACGCGAGCTGGATGTTGAGCGGTCCGTTGCCCGCGACGAGGATCCGCGAGCCGGCCGTGACCTGGTACGACCGCAGGAGGCTCTGACCGGCCCCCGTCGTCATGACGCCCGGCAGGGTCCACCCCGGCACGGGGACGCCCCGCTCGTAGGCGCCCGTCGCGATGACCAGGCGCCGCGGACGGATGACCCACCGCTGCCCGTCGGAGCGCGCGACGACGTGATCGGTGTCGAACGCGGCCCACACCGTGGTGCCGAGCAGGATCGTGGCACCCGACGCCTGCACCTCGGCCACGAGCGCGCGTCCCGCCCTGAACTGGGCGTCGAGGCGCTGCTCGTCGAGGCTGAACGCCTTGCTGGGCTGCTTGTAGTACTGGCCGCCGAGCGACGACCGGTCGTCGACCAGCACGACGTCGAGACCCTGCCGCGCCAGCTCGGCGGTCGCGGCGAGGCCCGACGGCCCACCCCCGACGACCAGCACGTCGGGCGTCAGCTCGGACTGCGGCGTCGACTCGACCTCCACGAAGGCGTCGAGGGGTGGCCGGACCGGCTGCGCCCGGACGTCCATGCCGTCGGCCGCCGGGGTCATGCACGCCAGCACGCCGCCGTCGCCGTCGACCGACACGGTGCACTCGTGGCACACGCCCATGCCGCACCAGACGCCGCGGCGTCCGGCCGACTCGTCGTCGCGCATGCCCCGCGACCCCGCCGCGACCATCGCCGAGGCGATCGTGTCGCTCGCGGTCACGGGGACCGTCTCGCCGTGCACCGACATCTCGCCGCCGTCGTCGGCCGGGCCCACGCCCGGGAGGTGCACCCTCATGCCGTCACTCCCCCGCGCGCCGCACGGGTGCCGTGCTTGCGGACGTACGCCCGCCACGTCGTCGCCCACCGGTCGGGGTCGTCGAGCCCGCTCGGGTCGATCTTCGCGACGACCTGCCGGTGCGGGGCGGTGCGCACCAGCTCGGGGTCGGTCCGCGCCTCGTCGAGCACGTGCGCCAGCACGTCGATCCACGTGTCGATGTCCTCCTTCGACCACATCTCGCCCGCCTCGGGCGTGAACGGCTCGGGGACGATCCACGGCTCGTGGCTCAGCCACATCGCGTCGATGCCGAAGTCGGACATGCGGTTCTGGACGTCGACGGCCGTCACGCCGGTCTCGGCGGTGATCTCGGCCATCGAGAACCGCGTCATCTCGAGCCGGGGGTCGCCGAGCCCGGGCAGCGACCGCGTCACGCCGGGCACCCGGAGGATCCGCTGCTCCATGTAGTTGTTGGCCAGGACCGACAGGTCGGCGGCCTCGCGCAGCCCGTCGGTGCCCATGGCGCGCAGCCAGCTGTACGCCTTGACGAGCTGGTGGACGTTGCCGAGGTACTCGCGCACGCGGCCCACGCCCTGCTCGGGCTCCTCCAGCACGAACGCGCCGTCGACCTCCGCGATGACGGGCCCGGGCAGGAAGCGCGCCAGCTCGGCGGAGCAGCCGTACGCGCCGACGGCCGGACCGCCTCCGCCCTTCGGGACGCCGAACGTCTTGTGCAGCATGAACATGCACGCGTCGAAGCCCAGGGCGGCGGCCTGCACGCGCGTCATGACGCCGTTGAAGTTGGCGTGGTCGTAGAAGCACAGCCCGCCGACCTCGTGGACGGCCTCGACCCACTCCTTGACGTGCGGGTTGTAGATGCCCATGTCGTCGGGGTTGTTGACCATCAGGGCGGCGGTCTGCGGGCCGATGGCGGCCTTGAGCGCCTCGAGCGACGGGTAGCCGTCCTCCTCGACGGGCAGCGTCACGACCTCGAAGCCGGCGGCCGCGGCGGTCGCGGGGTTGCACGGGTGCGCCTGCGCCGTCGTGACGATCTGCCGCCGCTGCGCCAGCTCGCCCCTCGACGCGTGGTACGCCCGCGTGACGCACACGTGCAGGAACGCCGCGTCGGCGCCGCCACCGGGCTGGAAGCTGAACGCGTCCATGCCCGACAGGTTCTTCAGGCCCTCGCCGAGGGCGTGGACGATGCCCAGCAGCCCCTGGTAGGTCGACGGGTCCTGGCGCGGGTGCACCGCCGCGACCTCGGGACGGGCGACGACGGCCTCGTTGACGCTCGGGTTGTGCTTCATGGTGCACGTGCCGAACAGGCTGATGCCCATCATGCCGAGCGTCTCCTGCGCCAGGTGCAGGTAGTGGCGGCGGGCCTCGTACTCGGCCAGCTCCGGCAGCTCCGGCGGCGCGGTGCGCAGCAGCGACTCCGGCAGCAGCGGCGCGTCGTCGGCGTCGTCGGACCACGGCGCGGGTGGCACGAAGCCGCGACGGCCCGGCGCCCCGAGCTCGAGGACGACGGGCTCGTCCCACACGGGCGCGTGGTAGCGGCGGGTGACGCTCATGCGCAGATCTCCTTCAGTGCGTCGACGAGCTCGCGCACGTCGTCCTCGGTGTGGATCTCGGTGATGCAGTACAGCGCGCAGCCGTCGAGGGCCGCGTGGCTGCCGGTCAGGTCGTGCCCGCCGAGGATGCCCCGCGCGAGCAGGGCGGCGTCGATCTCGGCGACGGTCAGCGAGGTCGCCGTGAAGTCGACGACGAGCTCCTTGAACGCCCGGTCGGCGTGGCGGACCGTCACGCCCGGCACCTCGGCGATCAGGGCCGCCGCGGCGCGGACGTTGCGGACGAGCGTCGTGCCCAGGTCGGCGAAGCCCTGCGGCCCGAGCAGCGTCATGTAGACCGCGGCGCGGACGGCCCACAGGTACACGGAGTTGCCGGTCCAGTCCTTCGCGAGCTCACGGGAGCCGTACGAGCTCTGCTCGAACAGCGTCATGCCGAACGCCAGCTCGCCCGGCCGGGTCGTCGGGGCGGCGCTGACCTGCAGGGTCGGGAACTGCCGCGCGTACCGCTCGTCGTCGCGCGTCGCGATGAACCCCCCGACCCCGCCACCGGCGTTGAGCGGGATGCCGAGCGGCTGGATCGAGCCCACGACGATGTCGGCGCCGAACGACCCGGGCGGGCGGAGGACGCCGAGCGACGTCGGGTCGACCGACACCACGGCCTCGGCGCCGACCGAGTGGGCCAGCTCGACGGCGGCCTGCACCTCGTGCTCGACGACGCCCCAGGCGTTGGGGGTCTCGACGTAGACCGCCGCGACCCGGTCGTCGACCAGCCCGCGCAGCGCCTCGAGGTCGAGCGTGCCGGTCGCCGGGTCGACGGGGATCTCGCGCACCGTGATCGAGCCCGGCAGGTCGGGCGAGCCGCAGTACGTGTCGATGACCCGGCGACGCTCGGGGTCGACGGTGTCGGGCACCAGCACGACGTCGCGGTCCGTCAGACGGGCCGCCATCCGCAGGGCGTGCCCCGTCGCGCAGCCCCAGCTGTAGACGGGCAGGCCGACGAACTCGGTGTCGAGCAGCGCGCCGAGCTGCGACGAGAACTCGAACCAGATCTGGTTGCGTCCGTGGTCGGAGCTGGGCGTGCCCCACACCGACGTCGCGATCTCGGGGCGGGCCGCCACCTCGTCGCACAGCGACGGGACGTAGTGGTTCCAGTAGCCGCCGCCGAGGAACGACAGGTGCGTCTGGGTCGAGACCGTGCCGCGCAGGCGCCGGTCGAGCTCGCGCCGCAGGGCGGCCTCCGAGACGATGCCGGGCACGTCGGTCGTCACGCCGGCCCGGTGGTCGGCCGGGATCTGGTCGAAGAGCGACTCGACGTCGTCGATCCCCAGGGCGCTCATCATCGCGGCGCGGCTGCCGGCGGCCGAGTTGGCCATGTAGGGGTGCACCTGGTTCATGACGATGCGGTCCTTCCGTGGGGGTCGTGCGCTACGCGAGCGCGGGGATGTCGATCGAGGGGGCGGCGGAGCTGACGATCCGCATCATGGTCGTGCGTCCCGGCCCGACGTGGACCGGACGGTAGCCGTCCAGGCCGCGGACGGGCTCGGCGTCGCCGAGGTCGACGTGCAGCACGGGTGGGCTGAGCGATGCGAGCTTGGAGGCCGCCGCGACGACGTGCAGGCGGTCGGGCCCGACGCGGTCGAGCACGCGGGCGCTGAGCTCGTGGTTGCCGCGACCGAGCAGGAAGCCCTGCCCGCCGACCACGCCGAGCAGCACGTGGGTGGCGGGGTCGGCGGCGGCGTCGAAGACCTGGCGCTCGGTCGCGTCGCGCACCGCCGAGCCGTCGGCCGCCACGACGTCGACGCCGTGGACCGTCGACGTCAGGCCGAGCCCGCGCGCGACGTCGGCGACCGTGGCGCCGGGGCCCAGCACCCACTGCGCGCCGGGGCCCGCGGTGTCGCGCAGCTGGCGGCCGACGGCCTCGAGCATCGACGGGTCGGGCACCGCGGACGTCCGCTTCGCGCCCTGCAGCAGGGCGCGGGCGACCGGCACCCGCACCGACCCGGTGACCTGCGGTCCGTCGCCGTCGCCGCCCACGACGTCGAGCAGGTCGCACGACTCGGACCGCACGCGCCCCTCGACCACCGCGAGCAGCAGGTCACCGGCGGCCTCGGGGGTGCGGGCGAAGACGCCCGAGTGCATCTTGACGCCGGCCGGCACGCCGACGACCAGCGTCGTGCCGACGTGGCCGGCCAGGTCGGTCGCGGTGCCGTCGCCGCCCGAGAACAGCAGGCAGTCGACGCCGAGGTCGAGGCCCACGACCGCCCGTGCCGCCGCGACGGTGTCGGACACCGTGGTGGGGCCCGACGCGGCCCGACCGACCACGCGGTGGTCGAGCCCCATGTCGGCCAGCAGGTCGGCCCCCAGCGCTCCGGGGGCCGTCACGAACCGGGTGCCGCGCGGGAGACGGTCGGTGGCCCGCGCGAGGGCACGGCGCATGCGGTCGGTCGCACGACCGGCCTCGAGCGCCTCGCGGTGCTGGCGGTCGTCGAGGTCGGCGGTGCCGTGCATCGCACGCGGCCCGCCGTAGCCGGCGATCGGGTTGACCAGCACGCCGATCACCCGCCCGCCGACCACCTCGTCGCCACCGACCGCCCGCGCCATGGTCAGGCCTTCACCGCGACGGACTCGGCGGCCCGCCTCACGCCGTCGACCATGGCCCGGATCTCGTCCTCCGTCGTCGTGAACGGCGGCGAGAACGAGACCGTGTCAGCCGCCGGGAGGGCACGGGTCACGACGCCGTTCTCGAGCGACGCCCGGGTCACGGCGGCACTGAACTGGCCCACCGCGTCGAACGGCGTGCGCGACGCCGGGTCCTTGACGAACTCGACCGCCGCGACCAGGCCGGTGCCACGGATCTCCGCGACGTTCGGGTGGTCGGCGAAGGCGCTGCGCAGCTCGGAGTGCAGCAGGGTGCCGAGGTCGCCGGCCCGCTGCACGAGCCCGTCGCGCTCGATGATGTCGAGGTTCGTCATGGCGGCCGCCGCGGCGAGCGGGTGCGCCGAGTAGGTGTAGCCGTGGCCGAAAGCGCCGTAGCGGCTCGACCCCTCGACGATGACGTCCCACACCTTGCTGCCGACGAGGCACGCCGAGAGCGGGACGTAGGCCGACGTGATGCCCTTGGCCACGGTCATGAGGTCGGGGCGCGCACCGACCGCGGTGCTGCCGAACTCGACGCCGAGGCGTCCGAAGCCGCAGACGACCTCGTCGGCGATCAGCAGCACGTCGTGCGTGTCGAGCACCTTCTGGATCTCGGGGAAGTACGTCTCCGGCGGGACGATGACGCCGCCGGCGGCCATGACCGGCTCGGCGATGAAGGCCGCGACGGTGTCGGGGCCCTCGGCCACGATCAGGTCGTCGAGCTCCTGCGCGAGGGTGCGGGCGAACTCCTCGTCGGTCGCGCCGGGCTCGCGCTCCCACAGGCGGTGGGGCGGGCGGACGTGCCGGATCATCGGCAGCGGCAGGTCGAAGCCGTCGTGCAGGTTCGCCAGGCCCGTGAGGCCGCCCGACAGCACCGTCACGCCGTGGTAGCCGCGGTGCCGCGAGATGATCTTCTTCTTCTCGGGGCGTCCCAGCAGGTTGTTGTAGTACCAGACGAGCTTGGCCTGCGTGTCGTTCGCGTCGGAGCCGGAGTTGCCGAAGAACACCTTGGCCATCGGCACGGGCGCCATCTGGATCAGGCGCTCGGCGAGGCGCGCGGGGGCCTCGGTGCCCATCGACGAGAAGGCGTGGAAGTACGGCAGCTTCGAGGCCTGGCGGTGCAGCGCGTCGGCCATCTCGGGGTGCGAGTAGCCGATGTTGACGCACCACAGCCCCGCCATGGCGTCGAGGTAGCGGCGACCGTCGGCGTCGACGACGGTCGAGCCGTGCGCCTCGACGATCGAGATCGGCGGACCCGACTGCTGGTGCGTGGCCAGCACGGTGAACGGGTGGAAGACGTAGTCCCGGTCCAGGTCGGCGATCGACATGGGCACCTCTCTTTCGTTCGAAGGGCGAACTTATGGTCGCTAGACGAACGTACCCGCTAGAGTGGACGACGTCCACCGTTCTCCGACGACGATTGGGTTCCATGATGACCAGTGCCACCGAACGGTCCGAGGCCTCGGGCCTGCTCAGGACCGACCTCTACATCGACGGGCAGTGGCGCGCCGGCGGCGACGGCGTGCGCACCGACGTCGTCGACCCCTCGACCGGCGAGCTCGTCGCCCGGGTGGCCGACGCGACGCGCGACGACGTCCTCGAGACCGTCGCGGTCGCCGAGCGCGCCTTCGTCGAGTGGTCGCGCCGCCCCGCCCCCGAGCGGTCGCGGATCCTGCGGCGCTGGTTCGACCTGATCGTCGAGGAGGCCGACGCCCTGGCCGAGATCCTGACCGCCGAGCAGGGCAAGCCCCTCGCTGAGGCCCGCGGCGAGATCATCTACGGGGCCGGCTTCGTCGAGTGGTACGCCGAGGAGGCCAAGCGCGTCTACGGCGAGATCATCCCGCCGAACGTCGACGGCCGGCGCATCCAGGTCACGCGCAGCGCGATCGGCGTCACGTGCGCCATCACGCCGTGGAACTTCCCCTCGGCGATGATCCTGCGCAAGGTCGCCCCCGCCCTCGCGGCCGGGTGCACCATGATCGTCAAGCCGGCCAGCGAGACGCCGCTGTCGGCCTTCGCGCTGGCCGAGCTGGCACACCGCGCCGGCGTCCCGGCGGGCGTCCTGAACGTGGTCCACGGCGACGCCGCGATGATCGGCGACGTGCTGACGACCCACGAGTCGGTGCGGGCGCTGAGCTTCACCGGCTCGACCGCGATCGGCAAGCTGCTGATGAAGCAGTCGAGCAGCACCGTCAAGAAGCTCGCACTCGAGCTCGGCGGCAACGCGCCGCTCATCGTGTTCGACGACGCCGACCTCGACGAGGCCGTGAAGGGCGCCGTGGCGTCGAAGTTCCGCAACGCCGGCCAGACGTGCGTGTGCGCCAACCGCATCCTCGTCCAGGACGGCATCCACGACCGCTTCGTCGAGGCGTTCACGGCCGCCGTGCGCGAGCTCAAGGTCGGCGACGGGCGCGACCCGGAGTCGACGCAGGGGCCGCTGATCTCGCAGGCCGCGGTCGACAAGGTCTCGGCGCACGTCGCCGACGCCGTCGACAAGGGCGCGACGGTGCTGCTCGGAGGGCACCCCCACGAGCTGGGCGGCACGTACTTCGAGCCGACGGTGCTCGACGGCGCGCGCCCCGACATGGTCATCGCCCACGAGGAGACGTTCGGGCCCGTCGCGCCGATCTTCACCTTCTCGACCGAGGACGAGGCCGTCGCGATGGCCAACGACACGCCCTTCGGGCTCGCCGCCTACTTCTTCAGCCACGACCTCGGCCGCGTGACGCGCGTCAGCGAGGCGCTCGAGTTCGGCGTCGTCGGCGTCAACACGGGCCTCATCTCCTACGAGGGGGCGCCGTTCGGCGGGGTCAAGCAGTCGGGCCTCGGGCGCGAGGGCAGCAGCCACGGCCTCGACGAGTTCACCGAGCTGAAGTACGTGTGCGTGGAGGGGATCCGATGAACGACCTGACGGGCAAGACCATCCTGCTGACCGGCGCCTCGCGCGGCGTCGGACGGGCGATCGCCGAGCGGCTCGCCGGCACGGGGGCGACGCTCGTCGCCCACTACAACAGCAGCCGCGAGGGCGCCGACGAGGCGACGCGGGGATTCGCCTCCGACCGCGTGCACCTGCTGCCCGCCGACCTGAGCCACCCCGAGGGTGCCGCGGGTCTCTGGGCCGCGACCCTCGAGGCCGTGGGCCGCGTCGACGCGGTCGTCCTCAACGCCGGCATCATGCCGAAGGTCGAGATCGACGCCCCCGACGCGGAGTGGGACGACACGTTCCGCACGGCCCTGCAGGTCAACACGTTGAGCCCCGCCGACCTCACGCGCCGCGCCGCCGAGCACTTCGCGGACCACGGCGAGGGGGTCGTGGTGGGCATCAGCAGCTGGGTGACGCACCGCGGCGCCGGGCACCCGAACCTCGCGACGTACGCCGCGTCGAAGGCCGCGTACGCCGCCCTGCTCAAGACCGTCGCGCGCGCGTACGCGCCGCGCGGCGTGCTGACGTACCTGATCGCCCCCGGCGCCGTCGACACCGAGATGACGGCGTCGTCCTCGCTCGACCGCGGCGGGCTCGACGAGATCCGCCGCACCCTCGCGATGGGCGAGCTCGTGCCGCCCGAGGAGATCGCCGAGCTCGTGGCCGTCCTGTGCGAGGGACGTCTGCGGCACCTCAGCGGCGCGACCCTCGACGTCAACGGTGCGTCGTACGTGCGGTGACGGATTCTTGCCATCGGCAGGCCGACACACTATGTTCGCCCTGCGAACCACCGTGCCCCTAGGAGGCAGCATGCCCCAGACCGAGACGGACGCGGCCGACGACCGTCGTCCCGGCGAGTTCGTCCAGTCGCTCGACCGAGGCCTGGCCGTCATCCGGGCGTTCTCCGACGACAACGACATGCTGACCCTGGCCGAGGTCGCCAAGATCGCGGGCCTCAGCCGGGCGTCCGCGCGGCGGTTCCTGCTGACGCTCGAGACCCTCGGCTACGTCGGGTACCGGCAGAACCGGTTCTACCTGCGGCCGCGCGTGCTCGACCTCGGCTACGCGTTCCTGTCGTCGTCGTCGAGCGTCGAGGTCACGCAGGACCACCTCGACAAGCTCTCGGCCCGCATCGGCGAGTCGTGCTCGGCGTGCGAGTACGACGACGGCGACATCGTCTACATCGCCCGTGCGGCGGCCGACCGCATCATGACGATCCGCCTGAGCGTCGGACGTCGCCTGCCGGCGTTCTGCACGTCGACCGGGCGCGTGCTGCTGTCGTCGTTCACCGACGACCAGCTCGACGAGTACTTCGCGACCTATCCGCGCGAGAGCTTCACGGCGCAGACCATCACCGACGAGGGCGAGCTGCGCGAGCGCCTCGCCGAGGTGCGCGAGCGCGGCTGGTCGATCAACAACCAGGAGCTCGAGCTCGGGGCCCGCTCGATCGCCGCGCCCGTGGCGGACGCCACCGGCCGGTTCGTCAACGCCGTCAACATCTCGGTGCCGACGTCACGCGTGTCGGTCGAGCAGCTCGTCGACGAGTTCCTGCCCGAGCTCCTGTCGACCACGGCGCAGATCGGCGCCGACATCTCGCACCTCCGGCTCAGCTGAGACCGGCGGCGCTCAGACCGCGGGTCGGGTCTCGCGGTCGCCGGCGCTGCCGATGCGCGACAGGAACCGCTGCGTGCGCTCCTCCTGCGGGTCGTCGATGACCTGGGCCGCGGGGCCCTGCTCGATGATCTTGCCGCCGTCGACGAACACGACGCGGTCGGCCACGTCGCGGGCGAACTCGATCTCGTGGGTCACGATCAGCATCGTGAGACCCTCGTCGGCCAGCAGCTTCATGACCGACAGCACCTCGCCGACGGTCTCGGGGTCGAGCGCCGACGTCGGCTCGTCGAACAGCATGACCTTGGGACGCATCGCCAGCGCGCGGGCGATCGCGACGCGCTGCTGCTGGCCGCCCGACAGCTGGCGGGGGTAGGCGTCCTCCTTGCCCTCGAGGCGCACGTGGGCGAGGAGCTCACGGGCCCGCTTCTCGGCGTCGGCCTTCGGCTGCCCCGCGACGCGGATCGGCGCCTCGACGATGTTCTCGAGCACCGTCATGTGGCCGAACAGGTTGAACGACTGGAAGACCATGCCGATCGACGAGCGCTGGCGCGCGAGGTCGGCGACCGGGACGTCGACGAGCCTGCCCTTGCGCTCCTGCACGCCGATCAGCTCGCCGTCGACCCGGATCGTGCCGTGGTCGGGCTTCTCGAGGAAGTTGACGCAGCGCAGCAGCGTGCTCTTGCCCGAGCCGGACGGGCCGATGATGCAGACGACCTCACCGGCGTCGACCTCGAGGTCGACCCCGTCGAGGACGCGCAGCGATCCGTAGCGCTTGCACAGCTGGTCGATCCTGACGAGCGGGTCGGCGGTCATCAGATGGTCTCCTCGTGGCTGAAGAACTTCTCGGTGGGCTTGCGCCGCTGCGGCAACCGGTCACGCCACGTGACGGGGGCGTTGCGGGTCGCGCCCTTGGCGAACTTTCGCTCGATGAAGTACTGGGCGATGTTCAGGATCGTGGTCAGGACGAGGTACCAGATGCTCGCCACGACCAGCAGCGGGATGGTCTCGAACGTGCGGGCGTAGATGACCTGCACGGTGTAGAGGAGCTCGTTCATCGAGATGATGCTGACCAGGCTCGTGCCCTTGAGCATCGAGATGACCTGGTTGCCCGTGGGCGGCACGATGACGCGCATGGCCTGCGGGAGGATGATGCGGCGCATCGACTGGCGGCGCGTCATGCCGAGCGCGGCCGACGCCTCGGTCTGTCCGTGGTCGACCGACAGGATGCCGGCGCGGAAGATCTCGGCCATGTAGGCGCCCTCGCACAGCCCCAGTCCGAGGGTCGCGGCGACGAGCGGCGTGATGAGGTCGTTGGTCGAGCCGCTGACGAGGTCCGGGCCGAACGGGATGCCGATCGACAGCTCCGGCAGGAAGCTCGCGAGGTTGTACCAGAACAGGATCTGGACGAGGACCGGCGTGCCGCGGAAGACCCAGATGTACGCGCCCGAGACCGCGTTGAGGACGATGCTCGGCGAGAGCCGCATGAGGGCGAGGACGAGGCCGATCAGGCAGCCCAGCACCATCGCGATGACGGTGAGCTGGATCGTGCGGGCGACACCGGCCAGCACGTCGCCGTCGAACATGTACGACCACACCACGGACCACTGGAGGCTGTCGGACGACAGGAAGGTCGCGACGACCTGGAAGGCCAGCAGCAGGACGATGATCTTCGCCGCCCAGGCCAGCACGGTGCCCACGAGCGGCGACCGGCGCGAGCGGACCGGCGTCATCGAGTCGTCGCCCGGCTCGGCGGGTCGTGTCGCTGTCGTGGTTCGATTCATCGGGTCGCCCCGTTACCTGAGTCACACGTCATACCCACAACCTAAGCAGAGTCGAGCCGTTCGTCAAGCGACCATTCGTTCGCTTAACGAACACTTAACACCGTTCGGGACGGAAATCCCTTGACAGTGGTGACCGCGGATGTACACACTTCGAACGTCTGGTCGCACAGCGAACACGATCAGTCCCTCCGATCTCGGGGTAGTCGGCGGCAACAACCCATTCATCAGGAGAAAGACCCATGGCATCTCTGCGATCCAGCAGTGCTCGTAAGGCGATCGTGTCCCTCGCGACCGCGGCCGTCATGACCGCCGTTCTCGGGGCGTGCGGCAGCGGATCCGACAGCGACGGAGGCAACGCCTCCTCCGGAGGCAGCGGCGCCGACAAGGGGGTCACCGTCGCCGGCGTCACCATCACCAAGGACGACGACCTCGCGGCCATGGTGCCCAAGGACGTCGCCGACAAGGGCGAGCTGACCGCGATCGTCTACGACAACGCGCCCGCCGACACGTTCGTCGACGAGGACGGCAAGATCACGGGCTGGGGCCCCGAGTTCGGCGAGGCCGTCTCGGCGCTGCTCGGCCTCAAGTGGGCCCCCGAGGCGTCCGGAGCGTTCGACACCTTCATCCCCAGCATCCAGAACGGCCGCTACATCACCGGCCCGTGGGCGTCGCTGACGGTCCTGCCCGAGCGTCTCAAGGTCGTCGACATCGTCGCCGTCCACGAGAACTCGACGGGCGTCATGACGAACGAGGACAGCGACCTCACGATCTCGACCCCCGAGGACCTGTGCGGCCTGAACGTCGCGGCCCTCGCCGGCTCGTCGTTCATCTCGCAGCTCGAGGAGGTCAGCACGACCTGCACCGACGCCGGGAAGAAGGCGCCGACCGTCAAGGCGTACCCGCAGCAGGCCGCGGCCCAGCTCGCCGTCAAGAACGGCCGCGCCGACGCCTTCGCCACCGCCAAGGGACAGCTCGCCTGGCTCCTGCGCGAGACCAAGGGCTTCAAGCTGCAGCCGCTCGACTACCAGCCCGCCCTCGAGGGCATCGGCGTCTCGAAGACGTCCGGCATGACCGAGCCCATCGCCGCCGCGATGGACAAGCTCATGGAGGACGGCACGTACGAGACGATCCTGAAGAAGTGGGACGTCGACTTCGGCCTGCTCGACAAGTCGCAGATCAACCCCACCAGCTGACCCCCGCACCACCCTCGACGTGGCCGGGCGAAGACCTCTTCGCCCGGCCACGTCCGTCTGATCGGAGACCCATGGACTACTCGAAGCTGTTCGACCTCACGGGTCGCCGCGCCGTCGTGATCGGCGGGGGACGCGGCATCGGACGCGAGACGGCCCTGGCGCTCGCGGCGCACGGCGCCGACGTCACGGTGGCCGACGTCGACCAGTCGCTGCTCGACGAGACGGCCTCCCAGCACGCCGGCATGGCGACGTACCGGGTCGACGTCCTCGAGCCCGGCGCCCTCCTGGCGATGGCCGACGAGATCGGCACCACCGACGTCCTCGTGCACCTGCCCGCCCGCGGCGCCCGCAAGCCGCTCGTCGACCTGACGATGCAGGAGGTCAACGACGTGCTGCAGCTCAACCTCGTGTCGTGCTGGGACGCGATCCGCAGCTTCGCCCCCGCCATGGCCGAGCGCGGCAGCGGCTCTATCATCGCGTTCTCGTCGATCCGCGCGACGCTCATCGAGCCCGGTCAGGGGATCTACGGCGTCTCCAAGGCCGGCGTCGCGCAGCTGGTCCGCGGCGCCGCGTCCGAGCTGAGCCCCCGCGGCGTGCGGGTCAACGCGATCGCCCCCGGCGTCGTCGAGACGCCGCTGACGCAGAGCCTGCGGTCGAACCGGGAGTGGTACGACGCGTACTCGCAGAAGAACGCGCTGGGTCGCTGGGCGCAGCCGTCCGAGATCGCCGGCGCCTCGGTGTTCCTCGCGTCCGAGGCGGCGTCGTACGTCACCGGCAGCGTGCTCACGGTCGACGGCGGGTGGACCGTCGTCGACGGTCGCTACGACCCTCCCCTGTGAGCGGGACGACGACACGTGCGGGGCAGATCACGCGCCATTCCTAGCCTCTGCTCAGGTTGTGCTCGTACTCTGGAAGTTCTGCCGACACCAGGAGCCCACGAGTGACGACCCCCGACCCCGCGCCGACGGACACCGCGCCGAAGCGCCGACGCGAGCCCTCGCGACGCCGCATCCTCGTGCGCCGCGCCCTGCTCGGCGTCGGCGTGCTGGTGCTGGTGCTGGGCGTCGGCGCCGCCGCGGCGATCTGGAAGCTGCAGGGCAACATCGACAAGGCACCGCTGACCGAGTCGGTCGTCAAGGACAAGACCCCCAAGGGCGCCATGAACATCCTGTTCATCGGCTCGGACTCCCGCGACCTCGGCACCGACGAGTACGGCAAGGGCACCGGCTCGCAGCGCAGCGACGCCCTGATGCTGGTGCACTTCTCGAAGGGCAACACCCGCATCGACGCGGTGCAGATCCCCCGCGACACCCTGCTCGACCTCCCGGCGTGCGAGGACACCGGCAGCGGTGCCTTCGCCGGCGGCACCGACCAGATGATCAACGCGGCCCTCGACGGTGGCCCCGCGTGCTCGGTCAAGGCCGTCGAGACCTTGAGCGACGTGCGCATCGACCACTTCGTGCAGCTCGACTTCGACGGCTTCGCCTCGATGGTCAACGCCCTCGGTGGCGTCAACGTGTGCCTCGACGAGGCGCTGGTCGACAAGGACGCCAAGCTCGACCTGCCCGCCGGCGAGCAGAAGATCAAGGGCAAGGACGCGCTCGCGCTGGCCCGCACCCGTCACGCCGTCGGCGACGGCAGCGACATCGGCCGCCTCGGCCACCAGCAGGTCGTGATGTCGTCGATCATCAACCAGGCGCGCAGCACGAGCGTCCTCACCCGGCCCGACAAGCTCTTCAAGTTCGTCAACGCGCTCACGAGCTCGATCACGGTCGACGAGGGCATCTCGTCGATCCCCGACCTGACGGGCCTGGCCAAGCGGGCGCGCGAGGTGCCCGACTCGGGCATCACGTTCGTGACGATGCCCAACGGCGCGGCCCCGCAGGACGTCAACCGCGTCGTCAAGACCGATGACGCCGACACGATCTTCAAGGCCATCAAGAAGGACCAGGAGATGCCGGTCGAGGGCGAGGAGTCGACCGACGCCGACGGGGACAGCGGCAGCGGCAGCGGCTCGGGGGACGGCACCGGGACCAGCGACCCGCGCTCGACGCCCGTCCGGGTGCTCAACGCGGCGCAGACGTCGGGGCTCGGCACCTCGGCGCAGACCGCGATGACGGGGCTCGGCTACACCGTCAGCGGCGTCGCGACGGCGCAGAGGCCCGCGACCGCGACCCGCATCTTCGTCGACGGCACGCCCCAGGCGCAGGCCACCGCCGAGGCCATCAACGCCGACTTCGGCTTCGGGGCCGAGATCGTGCGGCAGGACATCACGGGCGTGTGGCTCATCATCGGCGCCGACCGCATCGAGGCCGGCACCGACCCGGTCAAGCCCAAGCCCGTCAAGGCCACGAGCCGCAAGGCCACCGACTCCCTCTGCGTCTGAGCCCCGGTCGCCGCGGTCGCTGTTTCCCGGGTTCACCCCGGCTTCCGCGCGTCCCGTGCGCCGGATCCGGGGTGAACCCGGGAAACCGCGGGGTTGCGGCGGCGCGCGGCGGGTACGGAGCAGCCATGACCCAGAATCCCGAGCCCCTGACCAACCCCGGCGAGACGCCCGACCCCGACGAGGCGCCCCTGCCTCCCCTCGAGCCGAGCGTCACGAACCCCGACGCCGACGGGACGGACGCCGTCCCGTCGTGACGGCCGTCGGCAGCCTGCGCTCGATCGTCCTCGAGTGCGCGGAGCCCGCTCCGCTCGCCGAGTTCTGGGCGGCCGTGCTCGACCGCCCGGTCGTGCAGCGCGACGACGACTGGTGGGCGCTCGAGCGTCGCCCGGGCGAGGCACGCATGTGCTTCCAGGTCGTGGACGCCTTCGAGCCGCCCGCGTGGCCCGGCGAGCACGGCGAGCAGCAGGCGCACCTCGACGTCGAGGTGGACGACCTCGACGTCGCCAAGACGGCCGTGCTCGGGCTCGGCGCCCGCCGGCTGGGCGACGTCGTCGAGGAGCCGGACGACCGCCCGTGGCAGGTCTTCGCCGACCCGGCAGGGCACCCCTTCTGCCTCGTCACCTGAGCGCCGTCGCCTGACGGTCGTCAGGCCTCGAACACGAGGCGGCCGTCGACGTACGTCCGCACGACGCGGGACGACGCGATCTGGTCGTGCGGCAGGGCCAGCAGGTCGCGGTCGAGCACGACGAGGTCGGCCGCCCGACCCACCTCGATCGCGCCGGACGAGTCGTCCCGGCGACAGATCCAGGCACTGCCCCGGGTGTACGCGTCGATCGCGAGCTCGAGCGGCACCGACTCGCCGGCCAGCAGCGGCTCGAGCGCGCTGCCCGGCTCGCGGCGGGTCACGGCGACCTGGATGCCCTCGAGCGGGTCGGGCGACGACACGGGCCAGTCGCTGCCGAACACGAGCGGTGCCCCCGCGTCGACCAGCGACCGGAAGACGTACTGCTGCTCGCGCGCGACCTCACCGAGGAACGGCAGCGTCAGGTCGACCATCTGGTCGTCGAGGCACGCCCACAGGGGCTGCGCGTTGGCCGTGACGTCGAGCGCGCCGAAGCGGTCGACGTCGTCGGGGTGCACGATCTGCACGTGCGCGAGGTGGTGCCGGTTGCCCAGCCGCCCGTTGACGTCGATCGCGTGCTCGATCGCGTCGAGGCTGTCGCGCACCGCCCGGTCGCCGAGCGCGTGCAGGTGCACCTGGAAGCCCAGCGCGTCGAGCTGCTGCACGTGACGGGCCAGGTCGGCGGCCTCGATGAACGACAGGCCGACGTTCGCGGTCGCGTGGCCGTGCGCGTCGAGGTACGGCTCGATCACGGCGGCCGTGAACGTCTCGCACACGCCGTCCTGCATGATCTTGACGCTGCCGGCGTCGAGGCCCGCGGCCGCGGCACGGTCGCGGCGGGCGACCAGGTCGGCGACCTGCTCGTCACCGCGGGCGCGGTCCCACCACAGGGCCGCGACGACCTTGGCGGTCAGCGAGCCGTCGCGGAGCGCGTCGAGGTAGGTGTCGAGCGAGTCGGCCATGCCGAGCCCCTCGCCGACCAGGGCGTCCTGCCACCCGACGATGCCCAGCGAGTGCAGGTGCGCCTGCGCCGTCATGAGCGCCGCGTGCCGCTGCGCCGCGTCGGCGGGCGGCACCAGGGCGCGCACGAGCTCCATGGCGCCCTCGTGGAGGGCGCCGGTGGGCCGACCGTCGCGATCGCGCTCGATGCGTCCGTCCGACGGGTCGGGGGTCGACCCGTCGATGCCGGCCAGCCGCAGGGCCGCGGTGCTGACCCAGGCGCTGTGGTGGTCGCGGTTCGGCAGGAAGACCGGGCGGTCGCCGACGACGGCGTCGAGGAGGCGCGCCTCCGGCACGCCGCCCGGGAACGCCTCCATCGACCAGCCGCCCCCCAGCAGCCACTCGCCGCCGTCGCCGTCGACCGGGTGCGCGGCGTGGTGCTCCGCGACGACCGCCAGGTAGCCCTCGACGTCCGCGGCTCGCGAGAGGTCGCAGGCGTTCATCTCGAGGCCGGCCTGCACGGGGTGCACGTGGGCGTCGTGGAACCCGGGCAGCACCCACCCACCGCGCAGGTCGACGACCTCGCCCTCGGGCGGCAGCCCCGACCCCATGGCCGCGATCCGGCCGTCGCGCACCACGAGGGTGTCGACGTCCGGCAGCCACCGACCCCCGGCGTAGAAGTGGCCGTCGACGAAGGTCAGGTCGTGCGTCATGGGCCTCAATGTGCCAGATCGGCGGTTGACCCCGCGCGCTCGCCGCCCGCGAGGCACACTGGACCCGTGAGCACGAGGGAGCAGGTCGACGGGGCCGACACGTTCAGCACGTCCGCCGATCAGGTGATCGCCTACCTGAAGGCGCACACCCCGATCCCCGAGTGGTCGGTGTCGCGCGTCGCGGCCGGCGAGCAGGTGCACATCCACACCGGCGACAACGAGATGCTGCAGCTGGGGCGCCGCGTTCCGTGGGACGACACGTTCTGCATCCGCATGTCGAACGGCGCCGACCGCATCGTCCTCGACGCCGCCGAGCACCCTGCGTACTCCGACCTGCCCGACGCGGGCGTCGTCCGGGCCTATGCCGGCACCCCCATCACGGACGACGACGGCCGCACGTTCGGCACGCTGTGCGGCGTCGGCACCGAGCCGCTCGGCGGCTTCGACGAGATCGACGCCGACCTGATCGAGCTCATGGCCGGCCTGCTCTCGTCGCAGCTCAAGCTGGCCCGCATCGCCGACCGCGCACGGCGCACCGCCGACCTCGCCCGGGCGCTGGCGCAGACCGACGCCCTGACGGGGCTGGTCAACCGCCGCGGGTGGGACCTCCTCGTCGAGGACGCCGACCGTCGCATCACCGCCTACGGCGACCCCGTCGCGATCGCGGTCATCGACCTCGACGGCCTCAAGACCCTCAACGACCTCGAGGGCCACGCCGCGGGCGACGAGCTCATCCGGCACGCCGGCGAGGTGCTCTCCACGGCGGCACGCGCCGGCGACCGCGTGGCCCGCTACGGCGGTGACGAGTTCGCGATCCTGTCGAACAACGTCGCCGTCAAGGACCTCATCGCCCACTTCGCCCGCTTCTCCGAGGCCTTGGCCGACGCCGGGATCGCGGCCTCGCTGGGGTGCGCGCCCACCAGCGCGGGAGTCGTCGACGTCGCCGGTGCGTTCGAGCTCGCGGACGCCGACATGTACGCGGCCAAGCAGACGCGCCGCGCCCGCCTCGCCGGCGAGGTCGGCTGACGCCGAACGGCCCACCAGGCGGCCCGCCGTCGGTACGGTGACGTCCATGACCGCCGTCCGGAGCCCGTGGCTCGTCGCGTTCGGGCTCGTCGCCGTCGTGCACCTGGCCCTGAACGCTGCGGGCACGACCCCGCTCGACAGCATCAGCAAGTGCCTGCTGGCCCCGCTGCTCGCGGTCTGGGTCGCCCGGCAGGGCGGTCCGCGGCTGCTGGTCGTCGCCCTGGCCCTGTGCTTCCTCGGCGACCTGTTCCTCGAGATCGACGACCTGTTCGTCGTCGGGATGGCGGCGTTCGCGGGCGCCCACGTCGCCTTCGTCACGCTGTTCGTCCGTCGCGGCGCGCTCGACCGGCTCAGGCGGCGTCCGCAGGCCGCGGTCGCCTACGCCGTCGTCGCGGTCGCGATGGTCGCGTGGTGCTGGGGCGGGCTCGAACCGGCGCTCAAGCCCGCGATCCCGGTGTACGCGGCGCTCCTGGTCGGCACCGCGACGGTCTCGCTGGCCGTCGACGTCCGGGCGGGCGTGGGCGGGGCGCTGTTCCTCGTCTCGGACGGCATCATCGCGCTGTCGCAGGCGGGTCGCATCGACGCCGACGCGACCGCCACGGGCCTGGCGATCATGACGCTGTACATCGCCGCGATCCTCCTGCTCGCGACCGGTGTCGTGCGCCGCGACGCGCGGACGCCCGCGACCACGCCCCACCGCGCCCCGTAGGCTGGGCCGGTGCCGGGCAAGGACAGGACGTACCGCTTCGTCATCGTGGTCTTCGGGATGCTGTTCCGGCTGATGGGCTACCGGTTCGACGTCCGGGGCGTCGACAACATCCCCACGTCGGGGCGCGCCGTCCTGGCGGGCAACCACATCGGCTTCCTCGACTTCACGTTCATCGGCTACGCGGCCCGCCCGCGCGGGCGCCGCATCCGCTTCATGGCCAAGACCTCGGTGTTCCAGCTGCCCGTCGTCGGACGCCTGATGCGCGCGATGCACCACGTCCCGGTCGACCGGTCGCACGGCGCGAGCGCCTACCGCCGGGGGCTCGCGCTGCTCGACGACGAGCAGGTCGTCGGCGTGTTCCCCGAGGCGACCATCAGCCGGTCGTGGCTGCTCAAGCCGTTCCGGCGGGGCGCGGCCGGTCTGGCGCTGCACCGCGACGCCCCCCTGGTGCCGGTCGTGGTGTGGGGCGGCCACCGCATCTACACCGTCGACGGCCACCGCTCCCTGCGGCGCGGCGTCCCCGTCACGATCGTCGTCGGCACCCCGCTGCGTGCCGAGCGGGGCGAGACCGTCGACGCGCTGTCGGACCGCCTGCGTGCCAGCATGGAGCTGCTGCTGGCCGAGGCCATCGACACCTACCCCGAGAGCCCCCGCGACGAGGACGACCGGTGGTGGCTGCCGCACGACCGGGGCGGAGCGGCACCCGATCCGAGGACCGCGGCCGTGCTCGACCGCGAGGCCGTGGCCCGCATCGGCGAGACCTTCGAGTGACACCCGGACGACACGAGGAGACACCATGACGTACGACTCCACCACCCCCGTCACCGTGGGCGAGCTGACCTTCGACGTCCGGTTCGCCGGGCCCGACGACGGCGAGCCCGTGATCCTGCTGCACGGCTTCCCCGAGACGTCGCTGTCGTGGACGCAGGTCGCGCCGCAGCTGGCCGACGCCGGGCTGCGGGTCGTGGCCCTCGACCAGCGGGGCTACTCCCCCGGCGCGCGCCCCGAGGGGGTCGAGGCCTACACGACCGACCTGCTGGTGCAGGACGTCATCGGCGTCGCCGACGCCCTCGGCATCGGCGACTTCGACGTCGTGGGCCACGACTGGGGCGCCGTCGTGGCGTGGCTGACGGCGGCCGCCCACCCCGAGCGCGTCCGGACGCTCACCGCGGTGTCGGTGCCGCACCTGCGCGCCTACAACGAGGCCCTGCGCAACGACCCCGACCAGCGCGAGAAGGGCGCCTACATGCAGGTGTTCCGGCAGGAGGGCGTCGCCGAGGACCTCCTGCTGGCCGACGGGGCCCGCCGCCTCGGCGCGATCTACGGCGACGCCGTACCGACGCCGCTGGCGGCCCGGTACGTCGCACACCTGGGCGAGCCGGGAGCCCTGACCGCGGCGCTCAACTGGTACCGGGCCATGACGGCCGAGCTCGCCTCGGCGCCGCGCACCGTCGTCCCGACGACGTTCGTGTGGGGCGAGCACGACCAGGCGATCGGCCGCGTGCCGGCCGAGGCGTGCGGCGACTTCGTCGACGCCGACTACCGCTTCGTCGAGCTGACCGACATCGGCCACTGGGTGCCCGAGCAGGCACCCGACGCCCTCGCCGCGGCGGTCCTCGACCGGGTGCGCGCACGGGCATGAGCACCGGCGGCACCGGGGGCGCCCTGCCGTGGCCGGCGTGGATCGTCGAGGCGCTGACGGCGTCCGGCGGATCGGCGACGCCCCTGCAGGTGTCGCGTCACGTGTGGGCCCACCGCCGGGCCGAGCTCGAGGGGTCAGGCGACCTGTTCCACTCCTGGCAGCTCGACCTGCGCGAGGCGGCCGCGGGCATGGCCGCCTCGGGCCTGCTGTCGACCGTCGACGACGCGTGGGTCGTGGCCGACGAGTCAGCGGCGCGGGCGCTGGCGGCCAGGCGGTCGGGCTGGGACGCCGACGAGGTCGCGGTGGCCGTCGCGGCCTACGTCTCGCTGCTGCGCGACCGCGACGAGGGGCGGCCCCTGCACCACCGCGAGGCCGTCAAGGCGGTGGGCGAGCGCACCGGACGTCCGGTGTCGGCGGTCGAGAGCCTGTTCGCGAACGTCTCGGCGGTCGTGCAGGAGCACGGCGTCGAGCCCGTGGCGGCGTACGCGCCACGGTCGAACGTGCCGCGCGGCGTACGGCCGGCGGTGCGGGAGGCCCTCAGCCCGTGAGGACCGTCGCCCCGACGCGCGCCAGCGGCCAGCCCTGCGGGTCGTCGAGCGAGCGGCCGACGCGACGGGCGTAGTCGTTCCAGTCGTCGGCGCGGTCGGCGAACCAGCCGCGCTGTCGATCCATCAGGTCGGCGAGGGTCCCGGAGGCGACGGCCGGGTGGCGGCGGCCGATCTCGTGCGCGATCTCGCGCGCCGCCCGTGCGTCCGCCGTCGCGTCGTGGGCGTGGTCGAGCGGCACGCCGTAGTAGGCGGCGACGTCGGTGAGGCGTCGCGGCCCCAGCCCGCCGCGCTCGATGCCCCAGTCGACGACGTACGGGTCGACGACCAGGAGCCGCTGCCAGTCGGGCTGGCCGACACCCCAGCGCTCGGCCTCGGCCCGCAGCATCGTCAGGTCGTAGGCGGCGTTGTAGACGACCAGACCGACACCCCGGTCGACGAGGTCCTGCACCCAGGCCGCGATGCGGGCGATCGCCTCGACGGACGACGGTGCGCCCGCCAGCACCTCGGCGGTGAGGCCGTGGACCGCGGCGGACGCCGGCGGGATCTCGACACCGGCGTCGACGAGCCCCGTGACGTCGTCGCCGCGGTCGCCCAGCAGCGCGTAGCTGAGGACCCGGTCGGTCAGCGGGTCGACCCCCGTCGTCTCGAAGTCGAGGGACGCGAGCGGGGCCTGGTGCCAGCCGGGGTGGTCGCCGCGGGCCGGCGGGCGCGGGGTGCAGCCGAGGCAGATCGTGCGCCAGCTGCCCGGCAGGCCGATCAGGCGTCCCGCCGCGATCGCGACCGCGATGCCGCACACGGCACACACCCCGGCATACCTGTTGGCTCTCATCGACGGCCTCCTGGCGCTGGTCGCTCCGTGCTCGTTCCCGGATGACTCACGCTAGCCGCGCGCCCCGACACGTCCGGTGCGCGACACGCGACGTGTACCGTCGCGGCATGCGCCGCGTCCTCGTCCTCCTGGCGGCCCTCGCGCTGCTGGCCGGGTGCGCGGACGGCGACGAGCCGACCGTCTCCGCGGCGAGGCTGGCGCAGCAGCAGGACCGCGTCGACTCCGTCGCGCAGCGCGTGGTGGGAGCGCTCGTGACCGGCACGGGCGCCCAGCCGCCGAGCGCCGACAGCCTGGGGCGGGGCCTCTACACGGGCTGCGACGACGGCGACCCCGACGAGGCGGCGTACTTCGTCGACACCTTCGTGACGTACGACGTCCGCCCTCCCGAGCAGGCCGCCGACGACGTGGCGCGGGCGCTGCGCGACGGCGATCTGGAGGTGTCGACGCTCGAGACGTCGCGCAGCCGGATGCTCGTCGTCGACGGGCTGACGGTCGACGTGTCGTCGCAGGAGAAGCGCGGCGGATCGGCCGGTCAGAACATCTTCGTCAGCACCGACTGCCTCCGGATCGGCGAGAAGGCCATCGCCGCCTTCAACGCCCGCAACGGCCGCGACGTCCCCACTCCCTCAGCCCGGCGGTGACCTAGCGACCTGTCGAGCGCCGTGACACGTCGCTCAGTCACCGCCCCGGACGGCCGCGGCGACGAGGGCACGGAACAGCCCGGCGTCCTCGCGCGTCTCGGGGTGCCACTGCACCGCGAGCCGGAACCGGTGGCCCGGGTGCTCCATCGCCTCGAGGGTCCCGTCGGCCGCGCGGGCGGCGGGGACGAAGCCGGGGTGGTCGACCACCGCCTGGTGGTGGTGGCAGCGCACCGCGCCCGTGTCGCCGATCGCGGCGGCCAGCCGGGTGCCCGCCAGCACGTCGACGTCGACCTCGCCGAACGCGGCCCCGCCCGGCGAGTGCCGGCTCGAGCCGACGATGTCGGGCACGTGCTGCTCGAGCGTCCCGCCCGCATGGACGGCCATGACCTGCATGCCGCGGCAGATGCCGAGCACCGGCAGGTCGGCCGGTGCCGCGTCGAGCAGCGCGAGCTCCCAGGCGTCGCGGTCCTCGCGCCACGCCGCCGTCCGGGCGTGCGGCTCGGCGTCGTACCGCGACGGGTCGACGTCCGCCCCGCCCGAGATCAGCAGGCCGTCGAGCCGCGCGACCACGGCGGACGCCGCGGCGGCCGGGCCGGGCGGCAGCAGCACCGGCACCCCGCCGGCCCGCTCGACCGATCGGGCGTAGGTCGCGGGCAGGACGTCGGCCAGCTCGTCCCACACGCCCCACCGCGCCTGCTCCCGGTAGGTCGAGATCCCGATCAGCGGCGTCACGACTGCGTCGCTCACAGCGGGGTGACGTACGCCCCGGAGATGCCGCCGTCGACCAGGAACGTCGACGCCGTGATGAACGACGACTCGTCGGAGGCCAGGAACAGCACGGCGTTGGCCATCTCGACGGGCTCGGCGAACCGTCCGACCGGGACGTGCACGAGCCGCCGCGCGGCCCGCTCGGGATCGGACGCGAACAGCTCCTGCAGCAGCGGGGTGTTGACCGGGCCGGGGCACAGCGCGTTGACCCGGACGCCCTCGCGGGCGAACTGCACGCCCAGCTCGCGCGACATCGACAGCACGCCGCCCTTCGAGGCCGAGTACGAGATCTGCGACGTCGCCGCTCCCATGACCGCGACGAACGAGGCCGTGTTGATGATCGAGCCCGACTTCTGCTCGAGCATGTAGGGCAGGGCGGCCTTGCAGCACAGGTAGACGCTGGTCAGGTTGACGTCCTGCACGCGCTTCCACGCCTCGAGGTCGGTGTCGAGGATCGAGTCGTCCTCCGGCGGGCTGATGCCGGCGTTGTTGAACGCGATGTCGACCGAGCCGTAGGTGTCCTTCGCGGTCCGGAACAGCGCGTCGACCTGCTCCTTGTCGGTGACGTCGACGTGCACGTAGGTTCCGCCGACCTCCTTCGCGACCTCGGCCCCCTTGGCGTCGTCGAGGTCGCCGATCACGACCTTGCCGCCCTCCTCGGCGAACCGGCGGACCGTCGCCAGTCCGATGCCCGATGCGCCGCCCGTGACGACGGCGGTCTTGCCTGCGATGCGTCCTGCCATGTGATGGTGCCCCTTGCTGGTCGGAGATGTCTCGTCGCTGATGACTACTCGTTCGAAAAGAAGATGTTCTTGACCTCGGTGAAGCCGTGCGGGGCGTCGGGCCCCAGCTCGCGGCCGATGCCCGACTGCTTGAAGCCGCCGAACGGCGTCCAGTAGCGGACCGATGAGTGCGAGTTGACGCTGAGCGCGCCCGCCTCGACGGCCCTCGAGACGCGCAGCGCCCGTCCGACGTCGCGCGTGAAGATCGAGCCCGACAGCCCGAGCTCGGTGTCGTTCGCGAGCCGCACGGCGTCCTCCTCGTCGTCGAACGGCATGACCGCCACGACGGGCCCGAAGACCTCTTCGCGCCAGATCGGCTGCGACGGGTCGTCGGCCAGCACGACGGTCGGGGCGAACCAGTAGCCCGGGCCGTCGGGACGCGAGCCCTCGAACGCGACCTCGGCCGCGTCGACGTGGCCCGCGACGCGCGCGTGCTGCGTGGCCGAGATCAACGGACCCATCTCGCTGCTCCGGTCGGCCGGGTCGAGCACCCTGACGGCCTTGACGGCGGGCTCGAGCAGCGACACGAACTCGTCGTACGCCGAGCGCTGCACCAGGATGCGCGAGCGGGCGCAGCAGTCCTGGCCCGCGTTGTCGAACACGGCGGACGGCGCGGACGCGGCCGCCCTCGCCAGGTCGGAGTCGGCGAAGACGATGTTGGCGCTCTTGCCGCCGAGCTCGAGCGTCACGCGCTTCACCTGGTCGGCGCAGCCGCGCATGATCTGCTGGCCGACCGCGGTCGAGCCCGTGAAGCACACCTTGCGGACGGCGGGGTGCGTCACGAAGCGCTCGCCGACGACCGGGCCACGTCCCGGGAGCACCGTGAGGACCCCCTCGGGGAGCCCCGCCTCGCGGCCGAGCTCGCCGAGCCGGATCGCGGTCAGGGGGGTCAGCTCGGCCGGCTTGAGCACGACGGTGTTGCCGGCGGCCAGCGCGGGGGCGAACCCCCAGCCGGCGATCGGCATCGGGAAGTTCCACGGGACGATGATGCCGACGACCCCGAGAGGCTCGTGGAACGTCACGTCGATGCCGCCGGCGACCGGGATCTGGTGCCCGGTCAGCCGCTCGGGCGCGGCGGAGTAGTAGTTCAGGACGTCGCGGACGTTGCCCGCCTCCCACGTCGCGTTGCCCCACGTGTGGCCCGCGTTGCGGACCTCGATCTCCGCGAGCTCGTCGACGGCGTCGTCGACGAGGGCCGCGAACCGGCGCAGCAGCCGCGCCTTCTCGCCGGGCGCGACGTCGCGCCACGCCGGGTACGCCGCGGCGGCCCGCTCGATCGCCGCGTCGGTCGCGGCCAGGTCGGCCATCTCGACCTCCGCGACGACCTCCTCGGTCGCCGGATTCACCACGCTGTACATGTCACTCACGTCTTCACTCTCCTATGTTCTGAAACCGCGTCCCGACCATGGGCCGAGCGAAGCGAGGCAAGCTCCCGCGCGGAGCGCGGCAGCGACGAAGTCGCTGGACCGGCGAAGCCGGTCAGAGCCGTTCGAAGCCGCGCTTCAGCTCCCAGTCGGTGACGGCGGCGTCGAAGGCCCTGAGCTCGACGTCGGCCATGGTCGTGTAGTGGTCGACGACCTCGTCGCCGAGCACGGCGCGGGCGATCGCGGAGCCGTGGAACGCCTCGCGGGCCTCGCGCAGCGTCGTCGGGACCTTGGGCTTGCCCGACGCGTACGCGTTGCCGGTCTGCTCGGGCTCGAGCTCGAGGCCGTGCTCGATGCCGTACAGCCCGCCGCCGAGCATCGCCGCCAGCGCCAGGTACGGGTTCGCGTCGCCGCCCGGCACCCGGTTCTCGAGCCGCGCGCTGGGCCCGTGACCCACCAGGCGGACGGCGCAGGTGCGGTTGTCGAGGCCCCAGGCGATCGCCGTCGGGGCGAACGAGCCGTCCGCGAACCGCTTGTACGAGTTGACGTTGGGCGCGTAGAGCAGCGTGAAGTCGCGCATCGTCGCGAGGATGCCGGCGAGGAACTGGTCGTAGACCGTGCTGCGGGCTCCGCCGTCCGGGCCCTCGTCCCAGAACGCGAGCCCGCCGTCGGCGTCGCGCAGCGACAGGTGGACGTGGCACGAGTTGCCCTCGCGCTCGTCGTACTTGGCCATGAACGTCAGGGCCTTGCCGTGCTGCGCCGCGATCTCCTTGGCGACGGTCTTGTAGACCGCGTGGTTGTCGGCGGTGACCACGACGTCGTCGTAGAGGAAGCCGATCTCGTGCTGCCCGAAGTTGCACTCGCCCTTGGCCCCCTCGACGTTCATGCCCGCGGCGTACATCGTGTTGCGGATGTCGCGCAGCAACGGCTCGACCCGCGTCGTGCCGAGGATCGAGTAGTCGACGTTGTACTGGTTCGCGGCCGGCAGGCCCCGGTACTCGTCGCGCCACGCCTGCTCGTACGTCGTGTCGAACAGGATGAACTCGAGCTCGGTGCCGGCCAGGGCGACGTAGCCCGCCTCGGCGGCCTTGGCGACCTGGGCCTGCAGGATCGTCCGTGGCGACTGCACGACGGGGCTGTGGTCGAGCCACACCAGGTCGCACTGGACCATGACGGTCGCCGGCAGGTGCTCGAGCCGGCGGATCGTGTCGAAGTCGATCGCGAACTCCATGTCGCCGTAGCCCTTCTCCCACGAGCTCATGGCGTACCCGTCGACGGTGTTCATGTCGACGTCGACGCTCAGCAGGTAGTTGCAGCCCTCCGTCCCCTGCTCGACCACGACGTCGAGGAAGTACGCGGCGTGCAGGCGCTTGCCCTGGAGCCGGCCCTGCATGTCGGTGAAGGCGACGACGACGGTGTCGACGTGGCCCTCGGCGATCTGCACGCGGAGCTGCTCGAGCGTCAGGAGGTTCTGGTGCCGGGTCATGTCGGTGCCACTTCCGTCCGGGGGTGGGTCTTCTGGGGAGGGGTCGTGCGGGGACGGGTCACAGCAGCCCCCTGAGCAGGGCGGCGGTGTCGTCGCAGTGGCGCTCCATCGTCAGGCGTGCCGCGTCGGCGTCGCCGTCGAGGATCGCCTGCACGATCGCCCCGTGCTGCTCGCGCGAGTGCTCGATGTTGCGGTCGAGCACCGGGATCGCGTCGAGCATGTCGTGCAGGCACATCTGCACCGTCGTGACGGCGTCGAGGGCCATCGGCGACCCCGTCAGCGACGCGATCGCGAGGTGCAGCTGCGAGTCGGCCTGCCGGTGCAGCGCCTTGCTGGTGGCCTGGTCGACCTTGGCCAGGGCCGCGCGCAGCATCGACGTCTGCGCGTCGCCGAGCCCGAGCTCGGCGACGGCCTGGGCGGCCCCGGGCTCGACGATGCGGCGGAACTCGAGGGCGTCGAGCAGCTCGTCACGCGGACGCTGCAGGGTGCGCGACCCCGGCTCGTCGGGCCGGTGGTCGACGACCGTGCCCCCACCCCGTCCGCGCCGGGTCACGACGAGTCCCGCCTCGCGCAGCGCCGCGATGGCCTCGCGCAGGGTCGCCCGCGAGACGCCCATGTGCTCGGCGAGCTCGCGCTCGGGCGGCAGCGTGCTGCCCTGCTCGTAGACCCCGAGACGGATGGACGTCGCGAGCCGCTCGACGCACGCCTCGAACGCGTGGTGCCCCCGCACGGGGCGCAGCACCGCGGCCGCGAGGTGCTCGTCCAGCAGGATGTCGCTCACGACGCCCTCCGTCCCATGGCGGTCTCGAACTCCGGTCTGGTTCCGAACCTTATCTCAGTCCTTGAAGGCGTCGGTGACCGCCGAGTCGATCGTCATCTTCGGGCCCGTGAACCACTTCTTGGCCGACACCTGCCACCAGATCGCCAGCACGATCAGCGTGCCGCCGGTCAGGATCGGCGCGTAGTTGACGGCGCTCCAGCTGAAGTCGTCCGAGAAGATCCACCCGGCCGGCACGAACGGCAGGATGAAGTAGACCGAGATGATCGCGATCTCGGCGACCGCCAGCAGGTTCATCCACTTGTACTTCTGGCCGTTGTTCCAGCTGCCGGGCACGAAGTCGTCGCCCATCTTCCAGCGCAGGAAGATCGGGATCGCGAAGGCCAGGTACAGGCCGATCACGGCGACCGAGGTGACGGCGTAGAAGGCGATCGGGACACCGCCGATGCTCTTGAGCGCCGGCAGCGTGATGATGACGCCGGTGACCGCCACGAACGTCACGGCGTTGGCGGGCACCTTCGTGCGGGGGTTGACCTTGGCCCACAGCCGCGAGCCGGGGATCGCACCGTCGCGGCTGAACGCGAACGTCATGCGCGAGGCGCTCGTCAGGCACGCGACGGCGCAGAAGAACTGCCCGGCCGTCGAGATCGCGAGGATCATGAAGTGCCAGCCCTCGGGCAGCGCCTGGCCGAAGATCACGTCGACAGCGCCGAAGCCGTCCGTGACGCCCTGCGGGTCCTGCACCGCGAACAGGAACGCCAGCAGCAGGAGGTAGCCGCCGATCGCGGAGTACGCGATCGAGCGCCAGATGCCCTTCGCCGCGCCCTCCGCGGCACCCTGCGTCTCCTCGGCGAGGTGGGCGGACGCGTCGAAGCCCGTGATCGTGTAC
Source organism: Aeromicrobium sp. Root472D3 (assembly GCF_001426485.1). Lineage (GTDB taxonomy): Bacteria > Actinomycetota > Actinomycetes > Propionibacteriales > Nocardioidaceae > Aeromicrobium. Next base: position 54,469 of record NZ_LMET01000001.1, read on the forward strand.
TGGGTCAGCAGGAACCCGAGCGGCAGCACGAGGAACCAGTACTTGCCGTCGAGGTAGCCCGAGTTGTTGATGCGCTCGGTGAACACGAAGTCGATGCTCTGGTGCGAGTCGGGGATGATGACGAGGATCAGGATGACCGCGGCGGCGCCGGCGACGTGCCACCAGACCGAGATGTTGTTGAGCACGGCCAGCAGGTGGCCGCCGTAGATGTTGAGCAGGGCGCCGAGGGCGAAGATCACGATGAACGTGATGAACACGCGGGTCAGCGAGTAGCCGTCGGCGTAGCTGCTGCTGATCGTGCTGATCGTCAGGTCGAAGAACGTCGCGCAGCCGTACGCGACGGACGCCGTGACCGCCAGCAGCCCGATGAGGTTGAGCCAGCCCGTGAAGAAGCCCGTCGCGGGGCCGCCCATCTTGGCGGCCCACCAGTAGATGCCGCCCGACGTCGGGTAGGCCGACACCAGCTCGGACATCGTGAAGCCGATGATCAGGATGAAGATCGAGATGACGGGCCAGCCCCACGAGATCGCGACGGGACCGCCGTTGTTCCAGGCCTGGCCGAACGTCGTGAAGCAGCCCGCGAGGATCGAGATGATCGAGAACGAGATCGCGAAGTTCGAGAAGCTCGACCAGTTCCGGTTGAGCTCCTGCTTGTAGCCGAGCGACGCGAGCAGCTGCTCGTCGTCGTTGAGTTGATCCGCCATGAGTGCACCCAGCTCTCTGAAGAAGTTGGTGCACGCTACTGCGGTACGACTTCAGACCACAAGGGGTCCGGGGCCCCCTTTTCGTCCCGAATGTGCCGGAAACACGACGGAAATCGCAGCGTATCGGGCACCGCGCCACCCGATCCTCGGCCGGCGCCGTGGACGACGGCCTGGGGTGTCAGCGGGTGCGGTCGTCGCGGTGGCGCAGCTCGTCGCGCTCGCCCTTGAGCCGCTTGACCTCGGCGCGCCGGCTCTTGAGCCGCATCGTGACGACCGTGAAGCCGATCACGAGCGCCGCGCCGATCACGACGCCGATCAGCGTCGCGGCACGGAAGCCCGGGGCGTCGACGTCCATGATGCGCTCGCCGGCGTGCGCCGCGTTGCTGTTGCCGGCCACGACCGACAGCGTCAGCCAGTTCGGGGCCGCGAGCGCGATCGCGACCAGCGCCACGATGCCGCGCCACGTCCAGCTGAAGAAGCCGCGCCGCACCTGCACGAGCAGCAGCAGCGGCACCGCCGTGAAGACGATGCCGTAGAACAGGCCCCACGTCGTGCCGCGCGTGAAGTCGCCACCGACCTGGTCGGCGACGCGCTGCGCCCACCAGCGCGGGAAGAACGCTGCCGACATCAGGTAGACGAGGTAGGCGACGCCGACCAGGACGATCGCCAGCACGATGCGTCGCACCCAGCGGTGGGGCGTGACGTCGGGCTGCTCGCGGATGCGGCGCTCGAGGTGGTCGTCCTCGGTCTCGGGGTTGTGGGCGGCCGAGCTCTGGTCGTTCATGGAACTCATGATGGCAGCCCGCGGCGGATCCGCCCGGTCAACCCAGCGCGGCCTGTATCGCCTGCCATTCCGGACCGTCCACGACGCCGTCGACCGCGAGACCGGCACCCGCCTGCACCCGCTCGACGGCGGCGCGGGTGACGGGGCCGTAGAAGCCGTTGCGGTCGGCCGTCGCCAGGCCCAGCGCGGTCTGCAGCACCACGACCGCCTCGGCCGCCCGGCCCGGGGCGAGCGACGTCGACGAGTACCGCGCGACGCCCCGCGCGGCGGCCTGGCGCCGGCTGAGCCTCGCGACGGTGCGCCGGCGGATGCTGCCCCGGTCGAGCGACCCCCACGTCGGCTGGTCGAGCGCGCCCGTCACCGGCAGGTCGTGGGCGCGCTGGAAGGCGCGCGTCGCGTTCCTTGTCGCCCGGTCGAAGCGGGACGTGGCGGGCACGCCCAGCAGCGTCTGCGCACGCCGGACCGTCCCGCCGGAGCTGCCGTAGGCGCGGTTGCCCCGCGACGTGCGCACGAGCGCCTTCGTCGGCGTCCCGCACCGGGCCGTCCGCGGCGAGCTGGTCGGCGGCGCGTACGAGCCCGCGAACCGCACGCACGGGCCGACGTCGACGACGCCGACCGCGCCGGTCCAGAACGACGTGCTGCCACGGGCCCCCGCCCAGCTGAACGAGACGTGCACGTGATCGGTGTGCGCGTAGCTCGTGCGCCAGCCGGCCTTCGCGTTGTAGACCGACCAGATCTTCTTGTTGTAGATGACGTACATGATGCCGAGGCGGCGCGCGTTGAGCCCGCCGTCGCGGGTCACCCAGGCGATGAAGTCGGCCGCGGCCGCGCGCTCGGCCGGCCGTCGGGTGTCGACCATCCAGTCCATCGCGCGGCCCTCGCTGTGCTCCGACAGCCCCTCGGTGCAGCCCCGCGAGATCGACCCGGGCCGTCCGACGCCGTACGTCGAGAGCAGCAGGTCGCGCAGCATCAGCGGGCCGGCCATGTCGACGGGGTTGCAGCTGACCTGCGGCAGGTAGGGCGAGACGGGGTCGACCCCGGCCGGCAGCGGCACCGGCGACGTCAGCCCGGTCGGGGACGACGGCAGCGACACCGGCGGCGACCCCGCCGAGCCCGCCGCGGACGCGGGCGCCTGCATCCCGCCCGCCGCCACGGCCAGCGCGACCACGACGGGCACGACCCCGCGCACGACACGACTGCGCCCCATGACGTCATCTCCCCACGACGGTGGCCTCTCCCGGGGCCTGCTGCTCCCTGCAGCGACCACCATCGTGCGCCGCCCGAGGCCCGTCTGTCCCGGCATCGGGGGAACTGACGACTCGTCATGACCCTCCGATAGGGTGGGGGCACGCCATGACTGCCCTCTTGACGCTCCATTTCCTTGCCGCAGCGGGGGCGCCTGTCCTCGTCCGGGGCATCGGCCGTCGGGCGTTCCTCGTCCTGGCCCTGGCACCGGCGATCTCGTTCGCCTGGCTGCTGCCCCACGTCCTGCGCATCACCGACGGCGCACCCCCGCACGAGCAGCGCATCGCGTGGATCCCGACGATCGGGCTCGACCTCGACTTCGTCATCACCCCGCTCAGCGGCGTCCTGGCCCTCGTCGTGACGGGCGTCGGAGCCCTCGTCCTCGTGTACTGCACGTGGTACTTCCGCCCCGGCGACACCGAGATCTGGCGGTTCTCGGGCGTCCTGACGGCCTTCGCCGGCTCGATGCTCGGCCTGGTGCTGTCCGACAACGTCTACGTGCTCTACATCTTCTGGGAGCTCACGACGGTGCTCTCGTTCCTGCTGATCGGGCACAACCCCGAACGACGCGCCAACCGCCGGGCCGCCGTCAACGCCCTGCTCGTCACGACGTTCGGCGGTCTCGCGATGCTCGTCGGCCTCGTGATGCTGGCCGACGAGGCCGGCAGCCCGCGCCTGCAGGAGATCGTCGCCGCCCGCCCCTCCGGCACCACCGTCACGGTCGCGGTCATGCTCGTCCTGGTCGGTGCGATCTCGAAGTCGGCCCTGGCGCCGTTCCACTTCTGGCTGCCCGGCGCGATGGCCGCGCCCACCCCCGTCAGCGCGTACCTGCACGCCGCCGCGATGGTCAAGGCCGGCATCTTCCTGGTCGCCCTGCTGGCCCCCGCCTTCGCCGACGTGCCCGGCTGGCGGCCGACGCTGATCGTCCTCGGCATCGTCACGATGATCCTGGGCGGGCTGCGCGCGCTGCGCCAGTACGACGTCAAGCTGCTCCTGGCGTACGGCACGGTCAGCCAGCTCGGCTTCCTGATCGCGATGGTCGGGGCCGGCACCCGGTCGGCCGCCTTCGCGGGCCTGGCCCTCGTCTGCGCCCACGGGCTGTTCAAGTCGACCCTGTTCCTCGTCGTCGGCATCGTCGACCGCTCGGTCGGCACCCGCGACCTGCGCGAGCTGTCGGGCATGCGCCAGGCGCGACCCGTGCTGTTCGTCGTGACGGTCGTCGCGACGGGGTCGATGGCGGGTCTTCCGCCGCTGTTCGGCTTCACGGCCAAGGAGAGCGGCTTCGCGGCCTTCGCCGACCTCGGCGACGACCTCGGGTGGGGCGGATGGTCGGTCCTCGCCCTGGCCGGCATCGTCGTCGGCAGCATCCTGACGGTCGCCTACAGCGCCCGGTTCGTCTGGGGCATCTTCGCGGTCAAGCCCGGGGCCCCGATCTGCAGTCCCAAGGACTTCTCGCCGGCGTTCCAGGCCTCGCCCGTCGTCCTCGCGGTCCTGACCGTCGTCGCGGGTCTCGCCGGCCCGTGGCTGACGCCGCGCCTGATGTCGTACGCCGAGGCCATGCCGCCCGGCGCGCACGAGGCCGAGCTGACCCTGTGGCACGGCTTCAGCCTGGCGCTGGGCCTGTCGGTCCTGTGCGTCGTGGTGGGCCTGGCGCTGTTCTGGTGGCGCAAGCCCGTCGCCGCGTTCCAGCACGGCGTGGCCGACCGCGTCCGGGTGCCCGACGCCGAGCGCGCCTACTACTGGATCATGCGCGGCGTCGACCGGCTGTCGGTCGAGGTCACGGGCCTGACGCAGCGGGGCTCGCTGCCGATCTACCTCGGCGTGATCCTGGTCGTCCTGATCCTGGTGCCCGGCACGGCCCTGGTCCGCGCGTGGGGCGACATCGCCGTCCGCGGTTCCGACAGCCGCATCCAGCTGGCCGCCGCGGTGCTAATGGGCGGTGCCGCGATCCTCACGGTGCGCTCGCGCCGGCGCCTGCGCGCCGTGCTGCTGGTCGGCATCACGGGCTACGGCACCGCGCTGCTGTTCGTCGCGCACGGCGCCCCCGACCTCGCACTGACGCAGATCCTGGTCGAGACGTTCCTGCTCGTGACGTTCGTGCTGGTGCTGCGCCGCCTGCCGCCCTTCTTCTCCGACCGTCCGTTCAACGTCGCCCGGTGGGTGCGCGTCGGCATCGGCGTCGCCACCGGCACCGTCGTCGCGGGCTTCGCGCTCGTCGCGGCGAACGCCCGCACGGCCAACCCGATCTCGGACAAGTTCGCCGAGCCGGCCGTCGAGTACGGCGGCGGCGACAACATCGTCAACGTGACGCTGGTCGACATCCGCGCCTGGGACACGCTCGGCGAGCTCTCGGTGCTGGTCGTCGCCGCCACCGGCGTCGCGAGCCTGATCTTCCTCATCACCGACCGCTCCGGTCGCCCGCGCCGCGCCGAGCCCACCGAGGGCACGGCCCCCAGCGCCAACGGACGCTGGCTGCGCTCGACCCGTCCCGCGACCGACGCCCGCCGCTCGGTGGTGTTCGAGGTCGTGACCCGGCTGATCTTCCACACCGTGATGATCTTCTCGATCTACCTCATGCTGGTCGGCCACAACCTGCCCGGCGGCGGCTTCGCCGGCGGTCTCGTGGCCGGTCTCGCGCTGATGATCCGCTACCTCGCGGGCGGGCGCGCCGAGCTCGACGAGGCCGCCCCGATCGACGCGGGCGTCGTGCTGGGCATCGGCCTGGCCGTCGCGGCCCTGTCGGGTCTCATCCCCACGCTGCTGGGCGGCGGCGTGCTGCAGAGCGCGATCGTCGACGTCCACATCCCCGTGCTCGGCACCCTGCACCTCGTGACGTCGGTGTTCTTCGACATCGGCGTCTACCTCGTCGTCATCGGCCTCGCGCTCGACGTGCTGCGCAGCCTCGGCGGCGGCATCGACCAGCAGATCGAGGACGGTGCCGAGGGCGGCGACCCGTCGTCCACGCCGGCCCAGACCCACCCCGTCGTCGAAGGGGGACGCGCATGACCCCCAACCTGCCCCTCGTGATCCTGGTCGGCGTCATGGTCGCCGCGGGCGTCACGCTGGTGCTCGAGCGCAGCCTGACCCGCATCCTGATCGGCTTCGTGCTGATCGGCAACGGCGTCAGCGTGCTGTTCCTCGTCGTGTCCGGTCCCGCCGGCACCGCACCCATCGTCGGCCTGTCCGACGAGCCCATGAGCGACCCCCTGCCCCAGGCCATGGTGCTGACGGCCATCGTCATCACGCTGGGCGTCACGGCCTTCGGCCTGGCCCTGGCCTACCGCGCCTGGCAGCTGACCGGCCACGACGACGTCCAGGACGACGTCGAGGACGACCTCATCCGCCGCCGGGCCGAGCAGGACGAGACGTCCGTGACGTTCGACGAGGCCGACGCCGCCCTGCCCGACGAGGAGGGCTCCGACGCCCCCCACCACCGCGAGATCCACGAGGTGCCCGCCACGACGGTGCCCGAGGCCCTCGACGCCGACGACGACACGCAGGCCCTGCCATGAACCAGATCGTGCTCCTGCCCGTCATCCTGCCGCTGCTCGGCGCCGGGCTGTGCCTCGTCTTCGGGCGCTCGGCGCGGGCCCAGCGCGTCATCAGCGTCGCGATCCTGGCGCTGGTCGTCACGGTGTCCGCCGTGCTGCTGTATCGCGCCGACCACTTCGGACCGCAGACCGTCAACGTCGGCGGGTGGCCCGCCGACATCGGCATCAGCCTCGTGGCCGACCGGCTGTCGGCCCTGATGCTGCTGGTCTCGACGATCGTGACGCTGTGCGTCCTGCTGTACTCGTTCGGCCAGGGCATCGTCGAGTTCGGGCGCGACGCCCCCCTGTCGGTGTTCCACCCGACGTTCCTGGTGCTGAGCGCCGGCGTCTCGAACGCCTTCCTGTCGGCCGACCTGTTCAACCTGTTCGTCGGCTTCGAGATCCTGCTGGTGTCGTCGTACGTCCTCATCACGCTGGGCGGCACGGGGGCGCGGGTGCGCTCGGGCACGATCTACATCGTCGTCAGCATGATCTCGTCGGTCGTCTTCCTCGTCGCGATCGCGTGCGTGTACGCCGCGACGGGCACCGTCAACTTCGCGGCCCTGTCGGGACGCATCGCCGACCTGCCGCCCGAGGTCTCCAACCTCCTGCAGCTGCTGCTGCTCACGACGTTCTGCATCAAGGCCGCGGTGTTCCCGCTGTCGGCGTGGCTGCCCGACTCGTACCCGACCGCGCCGGCGCCCGTCACGGCGGTGTTCGCGGGCCTGCTGACCAAGGTCGGCATCTACGCCATCATCCGCACGCAGACGCTGCTGTTCCCCGAGAACGACCTGCGCACCCTGCTGCTGTGGGCCGCGGCGTTCACGATGGTCGTGGGCATCCTCGGCGCCGTCGCGCAGTCCGACATCAAGCGCATCCTGTCGTTCACGCTCGTCAGCCACATCGGCTACATGCTGTTCGGCGTCGCGCTCGGCAGCGCCGCGGGCCTCTCGGGCGCGATCTTCTACATCGCCCACCACATCACGGTGCAGACGACGCTGTTCCTGGTCGCCGGGCTGATCGAGTACCGCAGCAGCACGACCAACCTCGACAAGCTCGGCGGACTGGCCCGGGCCGCGCCGATGCTGTCGGTCATGTTCTTCGTGCCGGCCATGAACCTCGCCGGCATCCCGCCGTTCTCGGGCTTCCTCGGCAAGCTCGCGCTGGTGCAGGCGGGCGTCGACGACCACCGCTGGCTGTCGTACGTCGCCGTCGCGGCCGCGATCGTCACGAGCCTGCTGACGCTCTACGCGATCGCGAAGGTCTGGAACCGCGCGTTCTGGCAGCCCGCCGAGGACGCCGAGGCCCTCGGTGCCGACTCCCACGGCGGCTCGATGCACGGCCGCTCGGGCGTCTCGACCAAGACCGAGCGCACCAGCACCTGGAAGGTCGCCGACGACGGCGAGCAGCGTCTGCCGCTCGGCATGGTCGTGCCGACGATGATGCTGGTCGCCTGCTCGATCGCGCTGACCGTCGTCGCCGGCCCCCTGCTGGCCTTCACGGCCCGCGCCGCCGACGAGCTGCAGGGCCGCAGCGCCTACATCGTCGCGGTCCTCGGAGGTGGTGGATGATGCAGGCGTTCGGACGCGGCGTGCTGGGCCGGCTGCCCGTCGTCGTCACCCTCACCGTCGTGTGGGTGCTGCTGTGGGGCAACGTCGGCCCGCTGACCGTCCTCGGCGGCGCCCTGGCCGCGCTGCTGGTCATGACGGTGTTCCCGTTCCCCGCCGTCATGTGGAACGGGCGCTTCCGCCCGCTCCCGGCCCTCCGCCTCGTCGTGACGTTCGTGGCCGACCTGCTCGTGGCGAGCGTGCAGGTCGCCTGGATCGCGATCCGCCCGCAGGCTCCCCCGCGCAGCGCCGTCATCCGCGTGCAGATGGCGACGCGCTCGGAGCTCCTGCTGACGATCACGGCCGAGCTGATCTCGCTGGTGCCCGGCTCCCTGCTGATCGAGCTCGACAGCCGGCGCGGCCTCATCTGGCTGCACCTGCTCGACGGCAGCACCCCCGAGAAGGTCGAGCTCGCCCGCAGCAAGGCCCTCGCGCAGGAGCGACGCGTCATCGCGGCGCTCGGATCCGATCCCGAGGTCGTCGCCTGCGGGCAGGACGCAGGAGCGCACCCATGACCGTCGTCGGAACCATCTGCGTCGTGCTGCTGTCGATCACGGGCGTGCTCTGCATCGTCCGCATCGTCCGCGGCCCCACGATGCTCGACCGCACCGTCGCCGCCGACGTCTTCGTCGCCGCGAGCGCCGGCGCGATCGGCATCGAGGCGGCCGTCGAGCGGCACAGCACGACCCTGTCGATCCTCGTCGTCCTGGCCCTCGTGGGCTTCCTGAGCTCGGTCAGCATCGCGCGGTTCGCCGCACCCGACACCGACCGCCGCGCCTACGACGCCGAGCCCACCGACCCCGACCACGGCCCCGAGGGCGTCGGCGACGGCGACCAGCCCGTCGACCCCGACCAGCGGGGGGTGGCACCGTGATCGACGTCCTCGCCGGCATCCTGCTGGTCTCCGGCTCGCTGATGGCCACGATCGCCGCGATCGGCATCGTCCGGTTCCCCGACGTGCTGAGCCGCATGCACGCCGCGACGAAGCCGCAGACCGTCGGGCTCCTGCTGATCCTGGCCGGGCTCGCGCTGCGCCTGCGCGACCTGTCCGACATCACGATCATCGTCCTGATCGCCCTGTTCCAGCTGCTGACCGCCCCGGTGTCGGCGCACATGGTCGGACGGGCGGCGTTCCGCACCGGTTTCGCGCGCCGCGACGACCTGACGGTGTGCGAGTTCGACGCCGACGGCGAGTGGGACACCGAGGACGACGGCGCCCCCGGAAGCCCGACCCGATAGGTTCGAGACGTGCGCATCGCCACCTGGAACGTCAACTCCATCCGTAGCCGCATCGATCGCGTGACCGCCTTCCTCGAGCGGCACGACATCGACGTGCTGGCCATCCAGGAGACCAAGTGCCGCGAGGACCAGTTCCCCGGGCTCGAGCTCTCCGCGATGGGCTACGAGTACGCCCACCAGGGCCTGAGCCAGTGGAACGGCGTCGCGATCGTCTCGCGCGTCGGGCTCGACGACGTCGCGACGCAGTTCGCCGACGACCAGCCGACGTTCGGTGACCCCGAGGTCGTCGAGGCCCGCTCGATCGGCGCGACGTGCGGCGGCGTGCGCGTCTGGAGCTTCTACGTGCCGAACGGCCGCGAGCTGGGACACCCCCACTACGACTACAAGCTCGCGTGGCTCGAACGGCTGCGTCAGGCGTCGGCCCAGTGGCTCGCCGACGACCCCACGGCGCAGATCGCGCTCACGGGCGACTGGAACGTCATCCCGACCGACGACGACGTCTGGGACGTGACGGCCTTCGAGGGCAGGACGCACGTCTCGCAGCCCGAGCGCGACGCGTTCAACGCCGTCGTCGACGCGGGGTACGCCGACGTCGTCCGCCCGCACGCCCCGGGGCCGGGCGTCTACACGTACTGGGACTACCAGCAGCTGGCGTTCCCGAAGAAGCGCGGGCTGCGCATCGACTTCGTCCTGGCCTCGCAGGCCCTCGCCGCCCGCGTCGACACCGCGTGGATCGACCGCGAGGAGCGCAAGGGCAAGGGCGCGAGCGATCACGCCCCCGTCGTCGTCGAGCTCGTCGGCGAGCCGTGACGCCCATGACGACCTCTCACCCCGGCGTGCCCCCGCACCTGGCCGACCTCGCCGACTCGGGCGTCGTCTCGAGCGCGCGGCTCGCGGCGACCCTGCTGCGCTACGAGTACGACGGCGGCGAGGAGATGCTGGCCCGCGCGGCGTCCCGGGGGCACTACGGCGTCGACGAGCTCGCCGGCATGGCCGCCGAGGCCACCGCCGGGCGCGCACCCGGCGACGAGGTGCTCGCGCCGCTGCACGGTCCGTCGCTGTACGGCTTCGCCTACCTGATGCTGGGCCGGGCGTTCGGCACCGACGGCAACTTCCGCACCGCCGCCGACCTGTTCGCGCTGGCCCGCACGGTCGCCGACCGCGACGGCAACCCGTACGAGTACGACCGGCAGGACGTCCAGGCCCACCTGGCGGTCGGCCGCGCCGACTACGTCCGCCGCCACACCTCGCAGGCGACGCCCGACGTCCGGACCAACAGCGCCGAGTCCTGGTACCACTGGGCCGTCAACCTCGACCTGATCAGCCCGTTCCGCGGCGTCGAGCCGGCCCCGCTCGAGACGTGGCAGGAGCGGTTCAACGCGCCGTTCGTCGAGCGCGGCCTCGACCCCGTGCGCTTCGAGGCCACCGACAGCCCGTTCGACACCGTCCGGACGGACGCCCCCGCCGGATCGGTCGACGGCCCGCTCATCAGCATCGTCATGCCGGTGTGGTCGCCCACCGAGAGCCTGATCACGGCGACCCGGTCGATCCTCGAGCAGACGTGGGCGAACCTCGAGGTCATCCTCGTCGACGACCACAGCCCCGCCGGCTTCGAGGACGTCTTCGAGCGGGCCACGGCCCTCGACGAGCGGGTCAGCTACCACCGCATGCCGGTCAACGGCGGCGCGTACCGGGCCCGCAACCACGGCCTGTCGATCGCCCGCGGCGCGTACCTCGGCATCCAGGACGGCGACGACTGGTCGCACCCCCGCCGGCTCGAGCGTCAGATGGCCGAGTTCGCCGACCCGCAGGTCGTCGCGACGCTGTCGAAGGCCATCCGCCTGCACACCGATCTCTACATCACCCGGGTCGGCTCGCTGGCCTTCGCGCACAGCGCCCCGTCGCTGCTGATGAAGCGTGAGGTGTTCGACGAGCTCGGACCCTTCGACCTGATGCGCAAGGGCGCCGACACCGAGTACATCGAGCGCATCGCGACGGTCCACGGGCTGAAGAGCATCGTGAACCTCAAGGTGCCGCTGTCGCTGTACCAGCTGACCGGCGGCTCGCTGTCGCGCGAGGACTTCCGGCCCAGCTGGCACCGCCCGGCGCGGGCGACGTACCACTCGGCGTTCCGGCACTGGCACGCCAAGATCGCGGCGGGCGAGACCTCCCCGCACTCGTCGAACCCGGACGGCAGCCGCGCCTTCCCGGCACCGCCCGACATGGAGGGCGTCGACTACGCCGATCTCGCGCCCGACGTCGTCGTGCTGACCGATCCTCGTCCCGGCCCGCTGGCGCACGCGGGCGCGGCCGACGAGGTCGCCGCGATCGCCGCGTCCGGCCTGACGGTCGGCGTGGCACGGGCGGACGCCCTGCGGTTCGCGTCGCGCCAGCGCCACTACCCGCGGGCCGACCTGCTCGAGCTGATGTACCGCGGGGTCACCGACTGGGCCCTGCTCGGCGCCCCCATGACGCCCGCGGTGCTGCTGGTGCGCGACGTCGACCTGCTGGCCCTGCCCCGCTCGGCCGACGCCGTCGCGATGCGACCCCGGTCCGTCGCGGTGGTCGCCGACCGGCTGCCCGTGACCGGCACGGCCCCGCGCGTCTCGTGGGACCCGGTGCACGTCGAGTCGGTCGTGCGCACGATGTTCGACGTCGACGTGCAGTGGCTGCCCGCGACCGCCGAGATCGCCGACGCCATCGCGGCGTCGGGCGCCACCGGCGTCGTCCGTCCCCCGCGTCCGATGCAGGTCGTCCGCCCGGCGCGCTTCCCCCGCCGGCTGCTGCCGGGTGCCCCGGTCGTGGGCGTCCTCGACCCGGCGACCGAGGCGCTCGAGGTCACCGACCGCCGTCGTCTCGCCGCCGCGCTCCCCCGCGACGCCGACGTCCGCGTGCTCGAGGGCGACGCCCGCGGCCGCGTGCGCGCCGACGCCCTCACGTTCTCGACCGGCACGATCGACACGACCGCCTTCCTCGACCTGTGCGACGTCGTGATCGTGCCGCCGACCCGCGTCGGGGGCGCGACCCTGCTGCGTCCGGCCCTCGAGGCGATGGCACGCGGCTGCGTCGTCGTCGTCGATCCCGCCCTGCGTCCGCTGCTCGGCGAGGCCGCGCTCTACCTCGACGATCCCGACGTGGCGTCGACGATCGAGCGGCTGACGGCCGACCCGGCCCTGCACGCCGCGCAGCAGGGCCGCTCGCTGGGCTTCTGCGAGACTGAGCTGGCACCCGCGACCTTCGCCGCGTCCGTCGCGGCCCTCACCACCCCGACCGACACAGGAGTCCGATGAGCACCTGGCAGCGCACGGCACGATCGCTCGTGCGACGACTGATCGCCGAACGCACCCTCGTCCTGGTCGGGGCGACCGCCGTGCTCGTCGTGATCGGCGTGATCGGCACGATCTTCGACGGGTACGACCTCACGCTGCTGTGCGTCCTGGCACTGCAGGCCGTCATCGTCGGCTACCTGCTGACCTCGCCCGGCGAGGAGGCCGGCGGCGCAGGCGCAGCGGGTGGACCGGACGACCTGCGCGAGGCCGTCGACCGCTCGTCGGCCCGCACCCTGACCGATCTCGCGCACGCGCGGCAGTCCATCCTCGACGCGATCGCCGAGATCGAGGCCAAGGGCAGGTGAGCGTCGAGCCCGTCCGCCTGATCGCGGCCAGCCTGCACGGGCTCGACGTCGTCGACGGCGGACGCACCCTGCGCCTGACCGGCACGTGCCGGCGTCCCGGCACGGACGGCGACGCGCCCGCCGACCAGACCCTGCTGCTGCACTGGCTGCGTCCCGACGGCACCCGCGAGCTCACCGTCGTGACCGAGCCGCGCCTGCGCCACGAGGACGGCGCCGACCGCTGGACGGGGTTCGTCGCCGACGTGCCGATCGACGAGGTGCCGCTCGGCACGACGGGCCTGGAGGTCTCGCTCGACTCGTCCGTCGTGCCCGTCGGTGCCGCACCCGGGTCGCTCGCGTCGTCGCGTCCCCTCGTGACCCACGAGCGTCGCCTGCAGCTGTTCCCGTCGCCCACCGAGCACGCCGAGTTCGTCGCGCAGCCCGGTGCGACACCGCTCGCGGGGCTGCGCTGGCGGGCCGGCCTCGTGCTCCGCACCCTCAAGGACGTCGTCAGGCGCCGTCCGTTCGCCTTCGTCCAGCCCCTGCGGGTGCTGACGTGGCCGTTGTTCCGCGGGCGCGAGATCTGGCTCGTCGGCGAGCGGGCCGACACCGCACGCGACAACGGCTACCACCTGTTCACGCACCTGCGCCGCGAGCGCCCCGACGTCCGCGCCTACTACGTCCTCGACCCCTCGAGCGACCGGTTCGACGAGCTCAGCCGGCTCGGGAACGTCGTGGCGCACTCGTCGCTGCGGCACCGGCTGCTGATGGTGCACGCGACGGTGCTCGCCAACGCCTACTCGATCAAGCACATGGTGCCGTCGCAGTGGCCGAAGCAGCACTACATGCGCCAGCTGGGGTGGCGCACCGGCGCGTACCGCGTCTACCTCAAGCACGGCATCAACGACAAGACCACCGACGTCCGGCGGCGCACGGGCGGGTACGACCTCTACCTGACCGCCAGCGCCGCCGAGACCGCCGCCATCCGTCACACCTCGGGCTACGACCGGCAGGTCGTCGAGACGGGACTGCCGCGCTACGACGCCCTCGTGCCGACGCCGCCCAGCCGCACGATCCTGTTCATGCCGACGTGGCGGCGCTACCTGGCACCCGAGCTCTACACGACCGAGCTGCTGACCAAGGGCGCCACGGGCGAGGTGCCGTTCGAGGGCTCGACCTACCAGCGGTTCGTCGACGACCTGCTGCGCAGCCCCCGCCTGCACGACCTGCTCGAGCAGCACGACCACCGCTTCGAGCTCATGCCGCACTACAACCTCATGGCGCAGTACGCGGACGCCGCACCCGTCGGCGACCGGGTCGAGATCCTCGACGGCGGGGCGTCCGACATCCAGGACGTCATGCGCCGGTGCGACCTGTTCCTGACCGACTACTCCTCGGTGCACTTCGACCTGGCCTACCTCGGCACCCCGCTGGTCTACACGCACTTCGACCGCGAGGAGTTCGGCGCGGGCCACGCCGAGCCGTCGTGGTTCGACCACGAGCGCGACGGCTTCGGGCCCGTGACGCACGACGTCGCGTCGACGATCGACGCGATCGAGGCGTACCTGGTGGGCGACCGCCGGCGTCCCGGCGTCTACGAGCAGCGCGCCCGGGCGGCCTTCACGTTCCACGACCGCGACAACTCGCGCCGGGCCGTCGCGGCGATCGAGGCGCTGGTCGGCAGCCGCGGCATCTCGTAGCAGCGGCCGACGGCTAGGGCGTCTCGATCGTCCGGCCGAAGGCACCCTCGGACGCGTCGTACAGCGCCGCGGCCAGCTGGGGCTCGGCCGAGTCGATGAACGTCTTCGTCAGGTGCGTGCCCTGGCGGTACACCAGGACGTTGCCGATGACGGCCGCGCACCGGTCGTCGTCGGGGCAGATCGTCGACGTCATGTCCATGATGCCGACGCCCGGCACCTCGGCCGCGGCCATCCGCTGCGCCTCGGCGCCCGACGCCTGCACGGCTCCCGCGAGCTCGAACGAGCAGCTCGAGAGGTCCTTCGGTGCCGCCGCGACGCACTCGTACACCGGCGCGTTGGGCGGCGCGGGGTTGTCGAGCAGCGTCACCAGCGGGATGCCGGCGTCGGTGATCTGGCGCCAGTAGCTCGTCAGCCCGTCGACCAGGGCCTCCTGCGTCGAGTCGGCGTCGTCGGTGCGCCCCGGCGGCAGGGCGTCGGTGAAGCGGTGCGACTCGATCACGAGATCGGGCTTGAGGTCGAGGACGTCCTGCAGCACCGCGCGCCCCCAGGCACGGCAGTCGTCGCGGTTGTCGCGGGCGAACTCGACGTCGGCGAACGTGCACGCCGACTTGGTCAGCTGCACGAGCCGCCAGCCCTCGCGCTCGGCCATCGCGGCGAACGTGGGCTGCCACTGCGCCATCTTGGAGTCGCCCACGATCACGACGGTGCGCCGGGCCGAGGCGTCGCCGTAGATGCAGGGCTTGGGGGTCGCGTCGCCGTCCGAGACCTGGCAGCCCGAGCCGTCGTCGTAGAACGCGGGACGGTCGTCGACCGCCTCGGTCGCGAGCGGGCGCATGCGCTCGACCTCGCGGATCGCCGACCAGTCGACGTCCTTGTTCGCGGGGTCGAGCAGCGCCGCGGCACCCGGGCTGGCGGCCCGGTCGGCCTCCGTCACGCCGCCGGCGGTCGCCGAGACGCCCAGCCCCCAGCCGACGCCCACGCCGACGGCCGTCAACGCCAGGCCCATGCCGATCGCGCGCCCGTTCGGGCGGAAGAACGTGCCGAACCGGATCGGGTTCTCGATGAACCGGAAGCTCAGGTAGGCCGGGACGATCGACAGCACCGCCAGCAGGACCGTCCAGCGCAGCTGCAGATCGGGGAACCGCGCCTCCGCGGCGACCAGGATCGGCCAGTGCCACAGGTAGATCGAGTACGAGAGCCCGCCGATGAACACCATGGGGCGCAGGCTCAGCAGGCGCTGCGGCGACCCGGGGGTCTCGCGCAGGCCGCTCGCGATCATGAGCGCGGCACCGATCGTCGGCACCAGCGCGACGGCCCCCGGGAACGCGGGGGTCGTCTTCTCGAAGACCAGCACGCCGTAGGCGATCAGCCCGATGCCGACCCACCCGCCGGCGGCGCGCACGATGCCCGGGACCCGGGCGACCCGTTCGGCCGAGAGCGCGAGCAGGGCCCCGATGCCGAGCTCCCAGATGCGCGTCGTCGAGATGAAGTACGCCGTCTGCGGGCTGCTGTCGGTGTGCGCGACCGACCACGCGAACGAGACTGTCGTGACGAGCCCGAGGACGACGAACGAGACGTTCTTCCAGCGGCGGGCCGCGAGCACCGCGACGATCAGCATCAGGATGGGCCAGATGACGTAGAACTGCTCCTCGACCGCCAGCGACCAGTAGTGCTGCACGGGCGACTCGCCGATGTCCTCGGCCTGGTAGTCGACGCCTCGGGCCGCCAGGCGCCAGTTCACGACGTACAGGGCGGCCGAGACGATGTCGCCGCCGAAGTCCTTGCGCTGCGTGATCGGCAGGTACAGGTACGTCACGAGGGCCGAGAAGACCAGCACCGTCGCGCTGGCCGGCAGCAGCCGCTTGACCCGCCGGGCCCAGAACGTGCTGAGGCTGACCCGTCCCGACCGGGTGATCTCGCGGGCCAGCAGGCCCGTGATCAGGAAGCCCGACAGCACGAAGAAGATGTCGACGCCGATGAAGCCGCCGGCCAGGAACGGCACGCCCGCGTGGGCCAGCAGCACCGAGCCGACCGCGATCGTGCGCATGCCCTCGATGTCGAGGCGGATCGTGCGGCCGTGGTCGGGCCTGGTCAGGGTCGTCCCGCCGGTGCCGGCGGACGAGCCGCGGTGCTGTGCGGTCGACATGACGTTCCTCCCATCGGCGCTCACGGTGGCGGCGGGGCCCGACAGGCCCACGACAGGCTATCCGATGGGTCGAAGGCCCCGGACGACGTCCGCGAACGCCGCCGGGTCGAGTGCGTCACGCACGAAGGCGTCACCGCGCTCGCGCTGCGCGGCGTACGCGGCGGGGTCGGCGACGAGCGCGTCGAGCACCGCCCGCGCCTCGTCCGGGCGCGCGTACAGAGCGGCGTCGCCGAGCGCCGGCCGGTGGCGCGGGTCGACCAGCAGCACGGCGCCCGCGCCGAGCGCGCCGACCATGGGCCACGTGACGCCGTCGCCCCACGCGTCGGGCGCGAAGGCCACCATGACGTCGACGTCCGCGGCGAAGGCACCGATCGACCGGCCCTCGACGATCGTCCACGTCGACGGCACCGGGTTCTTGCGGAACAGCTTCGGGACGACCTCGTCGTCGTCCAGCACGCGCACCGACCACGACCCGTCGGTCGGCAGGTACTGCACGAGCTGGGCGCCCGGCAGGCGGTTCTTGCCGATCTTCTCGAGCCGCGCGGCGCCGACGACGGGGGGACGCGACACGACGGCGGGGCGGGCGGTCGCGGCGTCGACGACGGCGATCGGGCGGGACGGCAGGATCGTCGCGGTCGCGCCGGCGGCCCTCAGGTCGGCGGCGACCCCGTCGTGGGCGGGCAGCCACTCGACGTCGACGCCGAACAGCTCGCGGCCGTTGCGCTCGACGGTCGCCGGGTCGTACAGCGTCCAGCCGCGCTCTCGCTGGTGCGGCGAGCTGCCGGCCGCCACCACGAGGCGGTCGGTCGTGACCCGCACGTCGGCGGCGCTGCGGGGGAACATCAGCAGCTCGGCGGAGTCGACGAACGTCACGCGGGCGTGCACCGGCTCGGTCCAGACGAGCCACCCCAGCCCGCGGTCGGCCCGCAGGTCGCGGATCTCGGGCACCGACTCGCGCCGCGTGCGGTAGGCGTGCCGCAGGTGGACGGCCTGACCTGCGTGCACCGTCAGGCCGGCGTCGAGCAGCGCGCGGACGCGGCGGGGTGCCCCGTCGTAGCGGTTGATGCCGACACGCCAGTCGGAGACGTACGCGACGTCGCACGTCACCGGAGGGGGCACGCGGTCGACGAAGCTCGCGGGGGCCGGGAAGGGCCGCGGTGCCGATGCGTCGAGCATCGGTGAGGCCTCGCCCCGGCGGATGCGGTCGTGCCAGTGCGAGGCAGCGGCGCCGTAGGCCTCGCGGGTCGGCGCCCACCAGCCGAAGGCGAAGTCGTCGCGCGACAGCGAGTCGGCCGTCAGCTGGGCGACGGCCAGCACGTCGGGCAGGACGACGAGGGCGTCCTCGCCATACGTCGCGGCGAGGCGGTCGCGGAACTCCGAGTCGGCGTCCTTGCGGACGGTGTCGAAGCCGCCGAGTCGCTCGACCACGGGCTCGCGGCGGAACATCATCGACGAGGCGTTGACGCGGGTCGCGGCGTAGCCCACGCGGTTGAGCACCAGGTCGGGGGTCATGCGCACCCACGAGCTCAGCGAGGCGATCGCGTCGGGCTGCCGCTGCAGGGCCTCGACCTGGCGGGCCAGGCGCTCGGGGTGCGACCAGTCGTCGGAGTCCTGGAACGTCACGAGCTCGCCGCGGGCGTGCGCCAGCGCGTGGTTGCGGACCCGGTAGGTGCCGCCGTTCTCGGGCATCCGCAGCACCGTGACCCGCTCGTCCCAGTCGGCGACGGCGGCGATCTCGGCGGTGTGCTCGGGCGGCGAGCAGTCGTCGACGACGAGCAGCTCGAGGTGCGTCCACGTCTGCGCCAGCACCGAGCGCACGGCGGTGCGGAAGCTCTCGTCGGCCCCGAACACCGACATCACCACGGTGACGAGGAGGGGGTCGTCGCCCTGCGAGGAGGGGGTTGCGGCCCCCGGCGCGGCCTCGAGCCGGTCGAACGGACGTGCGTCGCCGTCGCCGAGCCGCACCGGAGCCTGCCCCTCGGCGAAGATCTCGCCGAACGACGCGCTCCACGCGTCGGGGTCGTGCCGCAGGCGGTCGGTGCGCACGATCCAGGCGAGGTGCTCGTCGACCAGGTCGGGCTCGGCGGCCAGCAGCGCGTCGAGGGCCGCGAGGTCGCCCGGGCCGCCGGCGGCGAGCTGCGTCTGCACCAGCAGCTTGGCGAACCCCGTCGGCTGGTCGTCGGGCGTGCCGATCGCGTGCGCCAGCCGGTGCATCCGCGCCGAGGCGGCGTACGAGCCGTCGGGGCGCTGGTGCCGGCCGATCAGCGCCTGGGCCAGGGCACCGACGGCCCGCGGGGCGAGACCCGTCGGCCGGGATCCGTCGGCGGCGAAGCGATCGGCCGCCGCCTGCACGGCGTCGTACCCGTCACGGCCGTCCGAGGCCATGAGCGCCAGCAGGTCGAGCAGGCCGGGCGTCCCGTAGCGCAGGGCGTGCGCCGCGACGGCGTACGGGTCGACGTCGATGTGGTCGACCTGGTCGCGCAGGACGTCGAGGTGGTCGGTCACGCATGCTCCCCGGTCGGACTCGGCGGACGTCCCGAGCGTATCCGCGCCGGGTACGGCCCCGGCCCCGCGGGTGACCGCGGGACCGGACGGCGAGGGCTCAGCTGCCCCAGGTGGGGCGCAGCGGCCAGCTCGCGTCGCCGCGCGCGTCGGCCTTGACCGCCAGCACGTGGTGCAGCTCGATCTCGTTGCGCTCGAACGCCAGGCGCGAACCGGCCATGTAGATGCCCCACACCTTGGCGCGGCCGATCGTGACCTCCTCGAGGGCCTCGTCCCAGTGCTCGACGAGGTTGTCGCACCAACCCGTCAGCGTCATGGCGTAGTGCTCGCGCAGGTTCTCGACGTGCCGCACCTCGAGGCCCGCGTCCTGGGCGGCGACCTGGATGCGGCCGACACCCGTCAGCTCGCCGTCGGGGAACACGTACCGGTCGATGAACGCGCCGGTCGTCGTGGTCTTGTTGCTCGGACGCGTGATGCAGTGGTTCAGCAGGCGTCCGCCGTCGCGCAGCTTGGAGTGCAGGAAGCCGAAGTAGTCGCCGTACTGCTTGACGCCGATGTGCTCGGTCAGGCCGATCGAGCTGATCGCGTCGAACTCGCCCTCGGGGACGTCGCGGTAGTCGGAGAAGCGCACCTCGGCAAGGTGGTCGAGGCCCTCGCGCTTGATCGCGTCCTGGGCCCACGTGGCCTGCTCGCGCGACAGCGTCACGCCGAGGACCGTCACGCCGTAGTGCCGCGCGGCGTGGCGCACCATGCCGCCCCACCCGCAGCCGATGTCGAGCAGGCGGTCGCCGGGCTTGAGGTCGAGCTTGCGGCAGATCAGGTCGTACTTCTCGTGCTGCGCCTCCTCGAGCGTCGAGTCGAGCGTCGGGTAGACGGCGCACGTGTACGTCATCGACGGGCCGAGCACGAGCTCGTAGAAGCGGTTCGAGACGTCGTAGTGGTGGTGGATCGCCTCGGCGTCGCGCTTCTTGTTGTGGCGCATGCCCTCGAGGGCGCGGCGCCACTTGGGCAGGTGCTCCTCGGCCGGCGGCGGCGGGGGCTTGAGGTTGCCGAAGCCGAGGCTGCGGACGATCTGCACCATCTCGGCGGCCGACGGCACCTTGAAGCGCAGCTGGCTCATGATGAGCACCATCGCGTCGTAGGGGTTGCCGGGGTGGATGCCGTCGAGCTCGAGGTCGCCCGCGACGTACGCCCGCGCGAAGCCGAGGTCGCCCGGTGCCGTCATGAGGTACGAGAGGCCGCGCTCGTTGAGCAGGCGCAGCGTGAAGGGGGCGTCGGCGGGACCCGCCGAGCTGCCGTCGAACGCCTCGAAGCGGAACGGCAGACCCTCCTTCATGAGCTTGCCGAGAGCGTCGGCGATCGTCAGCCGGACGGCGGCTTCTGTGGTCATGAGTTCCTCACTGCCTTGTCGTAGAGCGTGCTCAGCCTGTTGTCGGGGTCGTACCGGGCTCGGACGGAGGCGAGCACCTCTCCGCCGTACATCCGGTCGAACGTCGTCTGGTCGTAGAAGGCCTCCGAGTACAGCGACTTGTGGCCGCCCATCGCGTGCACGGCGTCCTCGATGCGCCGGTTGACCAGGCCGGGCGGCGAGTCGGCGGGCACCTCGACGGTGCCCCAGAAGCCGGCGTTGACGTAGATCTCGCCGGGCTCGAGCGGGTAGACGGGCCACGGCCGCGTGGTCTGCAGCGGGCACAGCCACACGGGACGCATGCCGACCTCGGCGTCGAACCACTCGAGGAACTCGGGCACCTTCGCGAGCGGCACCTCGACGTCCTGGATGACGCGCTCGCGACCGGGGATCTTCTTGATGCGGTCGAGCGTGCGGATGATGCCGAAGCGCTCGTCGAGGCCGACGATCTTGTGGAAGACGTCGCTGCGGCGGTACCGCGCGGGCCACAGGCGGCGGATCCACGGGGTCTGCGCGCCGAAGGCGCCCGAGCACCAGAACCAGTCGGTGTCCCAGCGCCAGATGTAGTCGTTCATCGTCAGGACGTCGGTCTCGCGCTGCTGGATCGAGCGGTAGTAGACGCCCATGCCGGTGTAGTCGCTGATCGCGGCGGTGCCGCCCGAGGGCAGCGTGTCGGTGAACGTCGCGAGCGTCAGGTAGATCTCGTCGGGCGTGAACGCCGTGCCGTCGAGGCCGTCGACGCGCTCGCCGTGCCAGGCACCCGTGCGGGTGACCGACTCGATCGCCTCGACGGCCTGGGCGGCGTCGGCCATCAGGACGTGCCGCAGGGCGACGTAGCGCGGCACCCGCTCGAGCTTGATCCTCAGGCGGGTCGCGTAGCCGAGGCTGCCGTACGAGTTGGGGAACGCGTCGAACAGGTCGGCGTGCTCGTTGTCGGGCGTCGCCGTGACGAGCTCGCCCGAGCCGGTCAGGATGTCCATCTCGAGCACCGACTCGTGCGGCAGCCCGTTGCGGAACGACGTCGACTCGATGCCGAGGCCCGTCACCGCGCCACCGAGCGTGATGGTGCGCAGCTGGGGGATGACGTAGGGGATCAGACCGAGCGACAGGGTCGCCTCGACGAGGTGCTCGTAGGTGCAGACGCCCTGCACGTCGGCCGTGCCGGCGATCGCGTCGACCGCGATGACGCCGTCGAGCCCGCTGACGTCGAGACCCGGCGCGTCGCTGGACGATCGCGGACGGAACAGGTTGGACGTCTTCTTCGCGAGCCGCACCCGTGCCCCGCGGGGGATCTGCGCGTAGGACGACAGGAGCTGTTCGACTGCCTCGGCGTGCGCGTTCCAACCCTTCACCTGCCCAGCCTATGGCCCGTCGATGACGGGCAGGTGTCCGGGGCTCGTTGCGCGGCGCAACGAACCGGGGACGGAGGGCTCAGGCGTGGAGCAGCCACACGAGAGCGGCCGCCCCGCGGGACGACGCGAGCTCGAGCCCCAGGCCGTCGGCCGAGCGCAGCTCGTCGCCCTCCCCCGCCCGCAGGTCACCGCAGACAACGGTGCCCGACGTCACGACGACGAGGACCCGCGCGGCCGCCGGCACCGCGGCCCGCCCCCGGGGCGCGAGGCGCAGCGCGAACACCTCGGCGGGCGCGTGGACGTCGACCGTCGGCACCAGGACGCCCGTGTCGCCGGGCACCTCGACCTGCGCGTACTCCGGCGCGTCGTCGCGGCTCGACCGCAGCATCGTCTGCACGAACACGAGCGGCTCGGTGTCCGAGCCGTTGCGCTCGGAGTGCCGCACCCCCGTGCCGGCACTCAACCGCTGGGCCGTGCCGGGGCGGACGTCGCCGGACTGCCCCGTGGAGTCCTCGTGCCGCAGGACGCCCTCGAGCACCCAGGTGACGATCTCGACGTCGGCGTGCTCGTGCACGTCGTACCCGCGGCCCGGCGCCACGTGCTCGGTGTTGATCGCCATGATCGGGCCGAAGCCGATCTGCTCGGGGTCGTAGTGCACCCCGTACGAGAAGCTGTGCCACGTCTCGACGCCGTCGCCGACGGTGTGGAAGCGCCGCTCGGCGCGCCGCAGCTCAGGCATAGCCGAGCTCGTGCAGGCGGTCGTCCTCGATGCCGAAGTGGTGGGCGATCTCGTGCACGACCGTGATGCCGACCTCCTCGACGACGTCCTCCTCGGTGTCGCAGATCTCGAGCGTCGGGTTGCGGTAGACGAAGATCCGGTCGGGCATCGCACCGGCGTACGTGCTGTCGCGCTCGGTCAGCGGGATGCCGTCGTAGAGGCCCAGCAGCGTGGGGTCGTCGGGCGGCGCGTCGTCCTCGATGAACAGCACGACGTTGTCGAGCAGCGCCGCGAGCTCGGCGGGCACCGCGGCGAAGGCGGCCTCGACCAGCTCGGCGAACCGGTCCTCGCTCACCTCGATCATGAGCCCATCCTGCCCGATGCGGTGCAGCGCCGATCCGTCTCACCCTCTATGCTGAACGGGTTTCTGGCCCCCATCGTCTAGCGGCCTAGGACGCCGCCCTTTCACGGCGGTAGCACGGGTTCGAATCCCGTTGGGGGTGCCACGCACGTCACAGCCGCCACGATCGGAGGAGCCGTGCTCGAGCTGGGCGCGATCTTCGCCGCCGGCATCTGGGCCGGGATGATCAACACGGTCGTCGGGTCGGGCACCCTCGTTACGTTCCCGGTGCTGCTGCTGTTCGGCTACGCCCCGCTGACGGCCAACGTCTCGAACAACATCGGCCTGCTGGCCGGGAGCGCCTCCGGCATCTACGGCTACCGGGCCGAGGCCCGCCAGCACCTCGGACTGCTGCTGAGGCTGCTGCCGGCGTCCGTGGCCGGCGGGCTCGTCGGGGCGCTGCTGCTGTTCGCCCTGCCGGCCGAGGCCTTCGGGGCCATCGTGCCGGTGCTGATCGCGGTCGGGCTGCTGATGGTCGTCGTGGGGCCGGCGCTGCAGCGTCGGACGGCCGCGCGGCGCGAGGCTGCCGGCGTCACCGACCCGGACGACCGTCCGCGGGTGCTGCTCGTCGTGCTGGTCTTCCTGCTGGGCGTCTACGGCGGCTACTTCGGGGCCGCGCAGGGCATCCTGCTCGTCGGGGTCATGGGCGTGATGCTGACGATCGGCATGCAGGGCATCAACGGCCTCAAGAACGTGCTGGCAGGGGCCGTCAACGGCGTCGCCGCGATCGCCTTCGTGGTGGTGGCGCGCGACCACATCGACTGGGAGGTCGTCGGCCTGATCGCGGGCGGCAGCCTGATCGGCGGCTACCTCGGTGCCCGCATCGGACGACGCCTGCCGCCGAACGTCCTGCGCGCCGTGATCCTCGTGGTCGGCGTCGCCGCCCTGGCCCGCCTCGTGCTCCTCGACTGACGGGGGCCGGGACGCCATAGGGTGACGACGTGGCCAGCATCTTCGAGTCCATCGACGACTCGCTCCGCACCTGGATCGACCAGCAACCTCTGTGGTTCGTCGCGACGGCGCCCCTCGGCGCCGACGGGCACGTCAACGTGTCACCGCGCGGGCACGACTCGTTCTCGGTGCTGAGCCCCCACCGCGTGGCGTGGGTCGACTACACCGGCAGCGGGATCGAGACGATCGCGCACATCCGCGAGAACCGCCGCGTGTGCCTGATGTTCAGCTCGTTCGGTGCCCGTCCCCGCATCGTCCGGCTGCACGGCCGCGGGTCGGTGCACCTGCCCGGCGAGCCCGAGTTCGACGAGGTCGTCGCCCTGCACCCCGAGCACCCCAGCACGCGGGCCGTCATCGCGGTCGACGTGACACGGGTCAGCGACGCCTGCGGCTGGGGCGTCCCCGTCATGGAGATGACCGACGAGCGCGACCTGCTGCGCCTGCGGGCCGAGCAGCGCGGCCCCGACGGCATGGCGGCGTACCGCGCCGACGAGAACGCCACCAGCATCGACGGGCTGCCGGGCTTCCCCTGACGCGCCCCGGCCGGCAAGCGCGGCGACCGTTCGCCAGGGAGCGAAGCGACCGTGCCCACACCCTCGTTCGCCAGGGAGCGAAGCGACCGTNNGAGCCCGAGGCGAACCACACCAATCAGGCTCGCGTCAGGTCGCCTCGCTTCGCTCACGCTCGGCCGCAAGCGGCCTCCTTGGCGACCGGTGCCCTCGTTCGCCAGGGAGCGAAGCGACCGTGCCCACACCCTCGTTCGCCAGGGAGCGAAGCGACCGT
>NZ_LMET01000001.1:79182-79326 GCF_001426485.1 Aeromicrobium sp. Root472D3
GTCGCCTCGCTTCGCTCACGCTCGGCCGCAAGCGGCCTCCCTGGCGACCGCACACCTCGTTCGCCAGGGAGCGGAGCGCCTGTGCCCACACCCTCGTTCGCCAGGGAGCGAAGCGACCGTGAGGGCGAACCACACCGATCGGAC
>NZ_LMET01000001.1:79346-79500 GCF_001426485.1 Aeromicrobium sp. Root472D3
CTCGCCTCGCTTCGCTCACGGTCGGCCGCGGGCGGCCTCCCTGGCGACCGGTGCCCCCGTTCGCCAGGGAGCGAAGCGACCGTGAGGGCGAAGCCCGAGGCGAACCACACCGATCAGGCTCGCGTCACGACGCCGCCCCCACTCGCTAGCGCTC
>NZ_LMET01000001.1:79516-296381 GCF_001426485.1 Aeromicrobium sp. Root472D3
GCGGCCTCTCTGGCGACCGTGAGGGCGGGGGCGCCCGGACGACGTACGATGTGCCGACCCTCCCTCCGAACCAGAGGCACCTCATGCTCCGCGCCCTCGCCCTGTCCGTCGCCGCCCTCCTGACGTCGACCCTCGCGCTCGCCGCGCCCGCCTCGGCGGACGACACCGTCCCGACCCCCGCCCCCGCCGCCGCGCCGACCATCACGGTGGTCGGCGACTCGATCACGTCGTGGTTCCGCGACGAGCCCGGCAGCGTCTCGCAGGGCTGGTGGTCGATGCTGGCCCGCGAGATGGGCGCGAGCGTCACGACCCTCGCCGAGGGCGGATCCGGCATGAACGTGCGCGGCAACAACTGCCACGGGACGACGTTCGGGCAACGGCTGGGCGCCCTGCAGAAGGTCGACTACCTGATCATCCAGGGCGGCCGCAACGACATGTACACGTGCACCAGCAAGGGCGTGAAGAAGTCGCTGCCGCAGCTGCAGCGCAAGAAGGGCATCGCGAGCTACCTGTCCCGCCTCGGCCGTCGCGTCGACGCGCTGGGCATCCCCCGCGAGCGGGTGCTGGTCATGTCGCCGTGGGGCAAGGCCGACCGCCGTCGCGGCTACCAGATCCAGTCGTACCTGCGCCTGTACTCCAACCGCAAGCACGAGGGCTTCACCTACGTCGAGACCAAGACGCTCCCGAACAGCCTGACGCTCGACGGCAAGCACCCCAACCGTGCCGGGAGCACCTACCTCTCGGACACGGTGCGTCGCGTCATCGCCTCGCTGCCCTGACGACCGTGGCAGTTCGTGGGAGGCTGGCGGGGTGACCGTCATCCGCGCAGAGCTCGCCGACGTCCTCGAGGCGGGTCAGCTGTTCGCCCTGTACCGGGAGTTCTACGGCGCCCCCTACGACGCGTCGGCCGCCGCGAGCTTCCTCGCCTCGCGCATCGTGCGCGACGAGTCGATCGTGCTGCTGGGCCTGGACGACGACGAGGTCGTGGGGTTCGCCCAGATCTACCCCTCGTTCTCGTCGACGCGCCTGTCGCGCATCTGGGTGCTCAACGACCTGTTCGTGGTCGAGCACGCCCGCGGCACGGGTGTCGTGGACGAGCTGCTCAACACCGTCGCGAGCATGGCCGCGGCCGCCGGTGCCGACGCGGTCGAGCTCAGCACCGCCCACACCAACACGCGGGCCCAGGCCGTCTACGAGCGCCACGGCTACCAGCTCGACGAGACCTACCGGTCGTACGAGAAGTCGACCCAGACCCTGCGGTTCGTGTGGGAGGGCCAGGTCGACGAGAGCTCCCGCCGAAGCCTCGGGTGACGCGGTGAGCGCGGGCCGGTTCGCGCCCTCGCCGTCCGGCGACCTGCACGTCGGCAACCTGCGGACGGCCCTGCTCGCGTGGCTGTGCGCCCGCTCGTCGGGGCGCGATCTGCTGATGAGGATCGACGACCTCGACCGCGTCCGGCCCGGCGCCGAGCAGCGCCAGCTCGACGACCTCGCCGCGCTGGGCCTCGACTGGGACGGTCCGGTCGTCCGCCAGTCGCAGCGCGCCCGCTACTACGATGCCGCGCTGGCCTCGCTGGGCGGCCGAGGGCTGCTGTACGAGTGCTTCTGCACCCGCCGCGAGATCCAGGAGGCCCCCTCGGCCCCGCACGCGCCGCCCGGGGCGTACCCCGGCACGTGCCGGGACCTCACGGCGGCCGAGCGCGACGAACGACGGCGCGAGCGTCCGGCCGCGCTGCGGCTGCGGGCCGACGTCGCCGAGTTCACGGTCGAGGACGTCCTCCACGGCACCGTGACGGGCGTCGTCGACGACGTCGTCCTGCGCCGCGGCGACGGTGTCGTCGCCTACAACCTGGCCACCGTCGTGGACGACGCGCAGCAGGGCGTCGACCAGGTCGTCCGCGGCGACGACCTGCTCAGCTCGGCCCCCCGCCAGGCCCACCTGGCCACGGTGCTGGGGGTTGCTCCCCCGACCTACGTGCACGTGCCGCTGGCCCTCAACCCCGACGGCGCCCGGCTCGCCAAGCGCGACGGACCCGTCACGCGTGCCGAGCTGGCCGAGCGGGGCGTCGACGTGCTGGCGATGATCGCCGACTCGCTGGGCCTGTCCGGCGCGACCCCGGCCGAGATGCTGCGCGGCTTCGACGTCACCCGCATCCCCCGCGAGCCGTGGGTCGTCAGGCCTGCAGGTACGTGATGACGGCCATGACGCGCCGGTTGCTGCCGTCGTCGTCGGGGTCGAGGTCGAGCTTCATGAAGATGTTGCTGGTGTGCTTGCTGATGGCCTTCTCGGTCACGAAGAGGGCCGCCGCGATCGCGGCGTTCGACCGGCCCTCCGCCATCAGGCCGAGCACCTCGCGCTCGCGGGGCGTCAGCCGGGCGACGGGCCCGTCGCCGGGCGCCCTGGCGATCAGCGCCGACACGACCTCGGGGTCGAGCACCGTCCCGCCGGCCGCGACCGACCGCACCGCCTCGACGAACGTCACGACGTCGGCGACCCGGTCCTTCAGCAGGTACCCGACCGCACCGTCGCCGCTGCCCAGCAGCTCGCGGGCGTAGAGCTGCTCGACGTACTGCGAGAGCACCAGCACCGGCAGGCCCGGCCGCTCCTCCCTCGCCGTGATCGCGGCCCGCAGCCCCTCGTCGGTGAACGTCGGCGGCATGCGGACGTCGACGACCGCGACGTCGGGCTCGTGCGCGCGAAGCGCCGAGGCGAGCGCGTCGGCGTCGGCGACCGCCGCGACGACGTCGAAGCCGTACGCCTCGAGCAGGCGGGTCAGTCCGTCGCGGAGGAGGGCGAGGTCCTCGGCGATGACAACGCGCACGGCACCTCCAGGCTGACGGTCGTCGGCCCCCCGGCGGGGCTGACGACGTCCATCGTGCCGTCGAAGGCGGCCAGCCGGCGCGCCACCCCCGTCAGGCCCGACCCGGCCCCCACGGCCGCACCACCCACGCCGTCGTCCGTGACGACGACGCGGAGCGCCCGGCCGTCGTGCCCGACGTCGATCGCGACCCGGCGGGCCGAGGCGTGCCTGACCGCGTTGGCCAGCAGCTCGCTGGTCGCGAAGTAGACCGCCGACTCGACCGGCGCAGGCGGACGGCCGGGCAGCACGATCGTGACCGAGACCGGCAGCGACATGTCGAGCGCGAGCGCCTGGATCGCACCGGCCAGGCCCCGGTCGGCCAGCACCGGCGGGTGGATGCCGCGCACGACCGACCTGAGGTCGCCCAGGGCGGACGTCGTGACGGTGCGCGCCTCGGCGAGCAGTCGGGCCGCGGCGTCGGGGTCGTTCTCGAGCAGCTCGGCCGCCAGGCCCAGGTTCATGCCCAGCGCCACCAACCGGGCCTGTGCCCCGTCGTGCAGGTCGCGCTCGATGCGCCGCAGCTCGGCGGCCGAGTGGTCGATCGACTCGGCACGCGACTGCGACACCTCGGCGACGCGACGCTCCAACGAGGCCCGCGACGGGGCGAGCACGGCCCGGTCGAGCTGCGCGATCCACCGGACGAGCAGGGGCTCGAGCCACCACCAGGCGGCGAGGGCGACGGGGACCAGGACCCACTGGAGGAACGACTCGGACTGCGTGTCGAGGGTGACGAACCCGTAGTCGTTGGCGAGCGTGCCGTCGGGCGTGAGCGCGAAGACGGCCGGGAAGGCCGCGTACCAGACGACCGCCAGGCCGAGCCCCAGCCCCAGCCACGCGAGCGTCCAGCCGAGCGTCACCGACACGTACGTCCAGGCCAGGTCGCGCCACCGGGCCGGGTCGGCCGCCCACCCGCGCAGCCGCGACCACCACGAGCCCCGGCGGTCCGGGGCGTACGGCGTCGGCACCGTGACGCCGAGCAGCCGGCCCGCGATCCGCCGGTGCAGACCGGCCAGCTGCGCCGTCAGCGGCACGAGCGCCAGCAGGAGCACGAGACCCACGCCGACGGGCACCAGGCTCACGGACGTCGTGACCAGGCACAGCACGACCAGCGCGAGGGGGGCCAGGAGCACGTACCCCAGCGAGACGCCGGTCAGCGCGACGCGACGACGGAGGCCGGCGGTCAGACGCTCCTTCCGCGGCACGGCGAGGGCGGGGGTGGCGGTCATGGGAGGAGCCTTCCAGACGGGGACGGTGACCTCGATCCTCGCCGCCCCACCGGGTCCGGCGCAGTGGGGCTGGACCCACCCCGTGGACGGGTCGTGGCCCCCTCGCCCCGGGGGTCGCCGATCACGAGGCTGGAGCCACCTCCTCCCGAAAGGCCACACCATGTCCCGCACCTCCCTCACCGTCGGGGTCGCCCGCTGGAGCGCGACCCACCCCTGGCGGGCGATCGGCCTGTGGGCCGCGCTCGTCACCACCGCGGTCGTCCTGATGGGCACCGTGCCGACGCAGCAGACCACCGACGCCGACTTCCGCGTCGGCGAGTCGGGCGCGGCCGCGGCGATGCTGGACGACGCGGGGCTCGCCCCGACGCCCGCCGAGTCGGTGCTGGTCACGGCACGCTCGGGAGCCCTCGACGTGCCCGCAGCGACCGCCGTCGCGACGCAGATCGGCGACCGCGCGGCCGACGTCGCGGGCGTCGCCGACGTCGGCGCGCCCGTCGTGTCGGGTTCGCGCGACGCCGTCCTCGTGCCGATCTCGATGACGGGCGGCCTCGACGACGCGCTCGCCCACGTCGCGGACCTCGAGGCCGTGACCGCTGCGGCGCAGGCCGACCACCCCGGGCTCCGCGTGCAGCAGGCCGGTGACGCGTCGCTGCAGTCGGCGCTCGACGAGAAGGTCGCGGGCGACCTCGCGGCGGCCGAGGCGCTGAGCCTGCCCATCACGTTCCTGATCCTGCTCGTCGCGTTCGGCGCCTTCGTCGCGGCCGGCATCCCGGTGCTGCTGGCCGTCACGTCGGTCGTCACGGCCCTGGGCCTGTACGCCCCGCTCTCGCACCTCGTGCCCGACTCCGGGTCGGTCGCCAACGTCGTGCTGCTGATCGGCATGGCCGTGGGCGTCGACTACTCGCTGTTCTACCTGCGCCGCGAGCGCGAGGAGCGAGCGCGCGGACGGTCGACGATCGACGCGATCGAGATCGCCGCCGCCACGGCCGGCCGGGCCGTCGTGGTGTCGGGGCTCGCCGTGACGGTCGCGATGTCGGGCCTGTTCCTGTCGGGCGAGCCGGTGTTCGACGCACTGGCCGTCGGCTCGATCCTCGTCGTGCTGGTCGCCGTGATCGGCTCGCTCACGGTGCTGCCCGCGATGCTCGCGACGCTCGGCCGCTGGGTCGACCGTCCCCGCATCCCCCTGCTGTGGCGGCTCAACCGCCGCATCGGGACCGGCGGCATCAGCGGACGTCTGGTGCGGCCGGTCGTCCGCCGCCCCGTCGTGTCGGCCCTCCTCGCCGGTGGCGCACTCGTCGCCCTGGCCGTCCCGGCACTGGGCATGTCGACGCACCAGTCGACGATCGCCTCGCTGCCGCAGGACATCCCCGCGGTGCAGACGTACCTGCGGGCGCAGGAGAGCTTCCCGTCGCAGCGACCGGTCGTCGGCGTCGTGCTCCACACCTCGGTCGACGGATCGGACGCAGCGCGGGCCGCCGCGACCGCGATCGGTCGCGACGCCGCTCGGGCCGGCCTCGTCGAGGCGGACGGGCAGGACGTCCGGGTGTCCCCGGACGGTCGCACGGTGGCCGTCTCGCTGGCCGCGCTGCACCCCGAGGGCGACAGCCGCAACGGCGCCGCGGTCGACGCGCTGCGCGACTCGATCGTGCCGTCCGCGACCCGTGACCTCGCGGGCACGACGTCCGCGGTCGGCGGCCCCGTCGCCGAGGCGCTCGACGTCGACCGGCAGACGTCCCGCCTGCCCCTCGTGATCGCGTTCGTCCTGCTGCTGACGATGCTGATGATCGTGTGGACGTTCCGCAGCTTGACGCTCGCGCTGCTGACGACGGTGCTCAACCTGCTGTCCGTCGGCGCGGCGTTCGGCGTGCTCACGATGGTCTTCCAGGGCGGCTCGGGCTTCGTCATCGACTGGATCCCGCTGTTCTGCTTCGTGGTGCTCGTCGGGCTGTCGATGGACTACCACGTGTTCGTGCTGAGCCGCGTGCGCGAGGGGCTCCGTCGCGGGCTGCCGTACCCCCTCGCGGTCGAGGCGGGCATCCGCGAGACGGCCGGTGTCGTCACGAGTGCCGCGGCCGTCATGGTGTCGGTGTTCGCGGTCTTCGGGACGCTCGACCTGATGGAGATGCGGCAGATGGGCGTGGGCCTGTCGGTCGCGATCCTGGTCGACGCGACGCTCGTGCGGCTCGTGCTGCTGCCCGCGCTGCTGCTGGTCCTCGAGCGCCCCCTGCGCCACCTGGGCCGCGTGCGCACCTCGGCGGAGGCTCCCGAGGCCGAGCTCGTCCCCGCCTAGGGCCTGGGTAGAGCAAGAATCGGGGTCTGTCCGCGCCGGCGCGGACAGACCCCGATTCTTTCGTTCACGGGAGGGGCGTGGAGCCTAGATCAGGCCCTTGTCCGTCAGCCACTGCTTGGCCAGGACGTCCGGGGCGGTCTTGTCGTCGCCCTGGTTCTTGCCGTTCAGGTCGAGCAGGTCCTGCGTCGTCAGCTGCGCCGAGATCGCGTCGAGCGCCTCCTCGACCGTGTCGGACGACTTCTTGTCGCTGATGAGCGGCAGGACGTTCTGCGCGGCGATCATGCTCTCGGGGTCCTCGAGCGTGACGAGGTCGTTCTCGACGATCGACGGCGTCGTCGAGTAGATGTCGGCGACGTCGACCTTGCCGTCGAGCAGCGCCTTCAGCGTCGCGGGTCCGCCGCCGTCGCTGAGCGACGTGAACTCGACGCCCGTGATGCCGTAGACCTTCTCGAGGCCCGGGATGCCGTACGAGCGGGTCTTGAACTCGGGGTTGGCGCCCAGCTTCAGGTTGTCGACGTTCTTCAGGTCGGCGATCGTCTTCAGGTTGTTGGCCTGCGCGAACTCGGACGTCACGTTGAGCGAGTCCTTGTCCTCGGCGGCGGACGCGTCGAGCACCTCGAGTCCCTCGGGCAGCGCCTCGTCGAGGGCGTCGTCGACGTCCTCGGACGACGTGGCGGTCGCCTCGGGGTCGAAGTACGTCAGCAGGTTGCCGGAGTACTCGGGGACGAGGTCGATCTCGCCGTTCTGCAGGGCCTTGATGTAGACCTCGCGGGCGCCGATGTTGAGCTTCTTCTCGACCTTGACGCCCTTGGCCTCGAGACCCTGGGCGTAGATCTCGGCGAGGATCTCGTTCTCGGGGAACGCCGCCGAGCCGATCGTGATGGTGTCGGACGCCGAGCTGCTGTCGGAGCCGCCCGACGACGACGAGGAGTCGGTGGGGTCGCCGCTGCCGCACGCGGCGAGCGAGAGCCCCAGGGTCGTGGCCGCGGCGAGGGCGGCGATCTTGCGGATGGTCATGATTCGTCCTTCGGTGGGTGGGGCTGTGTCGTGCGGGGTGGGAAGTCTGGGGGCGGGGCCGGGATGGTCAGGCGGTCGTGGGCTGCTTCTTCGGACGTCGTCCCGTCGCGGCGCCCTGCAGGCCGGCGAACAGGCCGTCGAGCACGAGCGCCAGCAGGATCACGAGCACCGACCCACCGGCCATCTGGGCGTAGTCGCTGATCGCCTGGCCGTCGATCAGGTAGCGGCCGAGGCCGCCGAGACCGACGTAGGCGGCGACCGTGGCGGTCGCCACCACCTGCAGGACGGCCGAGCGGAGGCCGCCGACGATGATCGGCAGCGCGAGGGGCACCTCGACCTTGCGCAGGATCTGCATCTCGGTCATGCCCATGGCGCGGGCGGCGTCGATCGTCTGGCGGTCGACCGACTCGAGGCCCGAGTAGGCCCCGGCCAGCAGCGGGGGGATCGCGAGCACGGTCAGGGCGATCAGGGTCGGGGTCAGGCCGATGCCGAGGAACAGGACGATCAGGATCAGCAGGCCGAGCGTCGGAAGGGCGCGGAACGCGCCCGTGATCGCGACGGCCGCGCTGCGGAACCGGCCGGTGTGGCCGATCCACAACCCGATCGGGATCGCGATGACGGCGGCGATCGCGATCGTCTCGGCGGTGTAGCCCAGGTGCTCGACCGTGCGGTTCACGAAGCCGTCGGGGCCCGTGCGGTTGATCGGGTCGGTCAGCCAGTCGATCGTGTCGGAGACGACGCTCATGCGCGGGACCCCCGAGCCAGGGAGATGCGGGCCCGCGGCGTCTGCTGGGCCGAGGCCCACGGCATGAGCAGGCGTCCGACCAGGTTGATCAGCAGGTCGAGGGCGACCGCGAGCACCACGATCGCGACGATGCCGACGACGATCTCGGTCAGGAAGTCGCGCCGGAAGCCGTCGGTGAACAGCGACCCGAGGTTGCTGACGCCGATCAGGCTGGCGACGCTCAGCATGCTGACGGTGCTGACCGACACGACCCGCAGGCCGGCGAGCAGCACGGGCCCCGCGAGCGGCAGCTCGACGCGGAAGACGCGCTGCGCCCTCGAGAACCCGGCGGCCGATGCTGCGTCGAGCACCGCCGGCGACACCGAGCCGAACGCGTCGGTCACCGAGCGCACCATGACCGCGGCGGCGTAGATCGCGAGGGCGACGACGACGTTCGAGACGCTCAGGATGGGCGTGCCCAGCAGGCCGGGCAGCAGGATGAACATCGCGATCGACGGGATCGTGTAGAGGATCGCGACGATGAACACCGAGGCGCCGCGCAGCCGCGGGTGCTCGTTGGCGAACCACCCGACGGGCAGCGCGAACGCGAAGCCGATCAGCGTCGAGAGCACGCTGATCCACGCGTGCCGCACGAACAGCTCGCGCACGTAGTCGAAGTTGTCGAGGAACCAGCTCATCGCGCCTCGAGCACCCCGGTGGCCTTGCCCGTGCCGTCGACGACGACGTCGACGCCGTCGCGCTGCTCGACGTGCAGCGTGCGGCTGCCCTTGTCGATGCCGACGAAGCTGCGGACGAAGTCGTCGGCGGGCGCGGCCAGGATGTCGGCGGGCGAGCCCACCTGCGCGACCTCGCCGCCCTTCTTGAGGATCACGACCTGGTCACCGAGGAGGAAGGCCTCGTCGATGTCGTGCGTCACGAAGACGATGGTCTTGTCGAGGTCGCGCTGCAGGCGCAGCAGCTCGGCCTGCAGCTCCTCGCGGACGATCGGGTCGACGGCACCGAACGGCTCGTCCATCAGCAGGATGTTGGGGTCGGAGACGAGCCCGCGCGCCACGCCGACGCGCTGCTGCTGGCCGCCCGACAGCTGGCTGGGGTACTTGGTCGCCAGCGAGCTGTCGAGGCCGACGGTCTCGAGGACGGCGTACGACCGGTCGCGCGCCTCCTTCTTGTCGACGCCGTTGAGGCGCAGCACGGTCGCGACGTTGTCGATGACCTTGCGGTGCGGCAGCAGGCCCGCGTGCTGCATGACGTAGCCGATGCTGCGCCGCAGCTCGACCTTGTTGCGCGTCGCGATGTCGACGTCGTCGACCAGCACCTGGCCCTTGGACGGGTCGACCATCCGGTTGACCATGCGCAGCAGCGTCGTCTTGCCGCAGCCGGAGGAGCCGACGAAGACCGTCGTGGTGCGGGACGGCAGGACGAGGCTGAAGTCACCCACGGCCTCCGTCCCGTCGGCGAAGGTCTTGCCGATGGAGCGGTACTCGATCATGCGGTCCTCCGCGCTCGACGCCATCGCGTCGGGACAGTAGGTAGGCAAGGAAGGGTCGTGCCGTGACGGCAGTCGGACCAGTCTTGCGTGCTCACCGGCTTGCGGCAATCGGAACGGTGCGGCCTGTCACGTGCGTCACGACGGCTCGGGCACCCGGTGCTCGACCGGCGTGGGGCCCGCGACGACCGGCAGGCCCTCGGCGCGCCACGCGTGGATGCCCCCGACGATGTCGCGCGCGGGCAGTCCCAGCGAGACCAGTGCGGCGGCGGCCAGCGACGAGGTGTAGCCCTCGGTGCAGACGACGATCCACTCCTGGCCCTCGGTCGCGACGGCGAGGTTCGCCCCCGAGCGCGGGTGCAGGCGCCACTCGAGGTGGTTGCGCTCGACGACGACCGAGCCGGGGATCTCGCCGTCCAGCTCGCGCTGCCAGGCCGGCCGGATGTCGACGATGATCGCGCCGGCCGCGACGCGCGCGTGGGCGTCGCGTGGCGAGATGCGGTCGAGGCCACCGCGCGCCGACCGCAGCAGCTCGTCGACCGAGGCGTAGGTGACGGTCATGACACGGCCTCCAGGTCGGGTGCGGGCGCCTCGGGGTCGTCGGTCCACACCGACGCGAGGCGGGTCAGCTGGTGGCCGTCGACGTCGTAGTAGTTCATCTGCGACAGCGGGGGCGAGTAGGCGTGGACGCTGACGGCCGTCCGGGGGTGCACGTTGCGGACGTCGTGCACGTAGTGCTCGCCGAACAGCACCGAGTCGCCCTCGACCCGCTCGGTCTCGGTCAGCACCTCGGCGCCCGGCGTCCACACGGCCTCGCTCAGCGCGCCGCTGACGACCGTGAAGGCGCCCGACGAGCCGCCGTGGTCGTGCAGCTGCGTGCCCTGCTCCTGCGTCCAGCTGATGAGCCAGACGTCGACCTCGTCGTCACACCGCAGTCGCACGTGCCAGCGGCTCTCCGAGTCGGCGTGAACCTCGTGGAGGCCCGCGCGGACGTCGTCGGCGACCGAGCTCGTCAGGGATGCGAGCTCGGCCAGCGACAGGGGCGCGACGGTGGTGGGACGTGCGGTCATGACTCCATGCAAGCCGAGATCGCAGCACTTCCTCGCGGTGCTCACCAGTCGGACACCGCCCACCAGCGTGTCGGGATGCGGTAGGGGGCGGTCGAACTATCGTGACGAGGACACTCCCGGAAGGTCTGTCGCATGAAGTGGATCCTGCTCGTCGTCGTCATCGTCGTGATCGTCGCCGTCGTCCTCGCCCGTTCGTCCCGCACCGGGTCCGGTGCCGCGGCGGCGGGTCGGTCGCACCGGCTCGACGACTCCTCGTCGCCGTCCGCACGGCCTGCCGAGAACCGGTCCGAGCCCCGTGATCCCGGGGACGACGACCCCCTCACGCCCGGCGGGACGACGTAGGGCCCCACCCGTTTTGGAGACCACGCGGACCATGCGATAGAGTCACGTTCGCGGTTCGCCGCACAGCATGGCCCCGTGGCGCAGTTGGTTAGCGCGCCGCCCTGTCACGGCGGAGGTCGCCGGTTCGAGTCCGGTCGGGGTCGCCATGTGAGAGAGCCCACGTCCCTCCTCGGAGGGACGTGGGATTTTTCTTGTCCGCCAAGTG
Source organism: Aeromicrobium sp. Root472D3 (assembly GCF_001426485.1). Classification (GTDB taxonomy): domain Bacteria; phylum Actinomycetota; class Actinomycetes; order Propionibacteriales; family Nocardioidaceae; genus Aeromicrobium. The sequence goes on from NZ_LMET01000001.1 coordinate 90,756, forward strand.
GTTGAATGTTCTATGACTTCTTCGACGGAAACCAGCCCCTTCGTCCTCGGCGACGACACCCTCGACGTCCTGTTCCGCGAGGCCCGCTCGGTCAACGCGTTCAGCGACGAGCCGGTCTCGGCCGAGCAGGTCCGCGAGGTGTTCGAGCTTGTCAAGCTCGGGCCCACGATGATGAACATCCAGCCGATGCGCCTGCTGCTGGTCGAGCAGGGCGAGGGCCGCGACCGCCTCGTGCCGCACATGGCCGAGGGCAACCGCACCAAGGCGCAGACGGCGCCGCTCGTCGCGGTCGTCGCCGCCGACACCGACTTCCACACCTCGATGGACGTGCACTTCCCGCACAAGCCCGGCATCGGCGACATGTTCGCGGGCGACGACGCCAACCGCTACGAGGTCGCCCGGTACAACACGGCCCTGCAGACGGGCTACTTCATCATCGGCATCCGGGCGGCCGGCCTGCACGCGGGTCCCGTCGGCGGCTTCGACGCCGCGGGCATCGACGGCGAGTTCTTCGGCGGCACGACGTGGCGCACGCAGCTCGTGATCAACATCGGCCACCCCGGTGAGAACCCGTGGTTCGACCGTCTGCCCCGCATCTCGGCGGACGACGCGGTGCGCACGGTCTGACGGACGGGGTCTGACAGGCTGAGGTCATGGCCGACCTCACCGCGCGCGTCCACGACGTGCTCCCCTCCGTCCTGGACGATCTCGAGACGCTCGTCCGCATCCCGTCGATCTGGGCCCAGCCCGAGCACCACGACGACGTCCACCGCAGCGCGGCCGAGGTGCGACGGCTGCTGACCGAGGCGGGCTTCGCGGATGCGCGCGTCGTCGAGGCCGGAGGGGCGCCGGCGGTCATCGCGCACCACCCCGCCCCGCCGGGCGCCCCCACCGTCCTGCTGTACGCCCACCACGACGTGCAGCCGACCGGCGACCCCGACCGGTGGACGTCGCCGCCGTTCGAGCCCACGCGCCGCGGCGACCGCCTCTACGCCCGCGGCGCGGCCGACGACAAGGCCGGGCTCGCGGCGCACCTCGCGGCCTTCCGCGCGCACGGCGGCAACCCGCCGGTCGGCGTGACGGTGTTCGTGGAGGGCGAGGAGGAGTCGGGGTCGCCGAGCCTCGTCGCCCTGCTCGAGCAGCACCGCGACGAGCTGACCGCCGATGCCATCGTGATCGCCGACTCGGCCAACTGGGCCATCGGCGCGCCGGCCCTGACCGTCTCGCTGCGCGGGATGGTCGACTGCGTCGTGACGGTCGAGACCCTCGGCCACGCGGTGCACTCCGGCATCTGGGGCGGTGTCGTGCCCGATGCGCTGACGACGCTCAGCCGGCTGCTCGCGACGCTGCACGACGACGAGGGCGCCGTCGCGATCGAGGGGCTGCACCACGGGGTCGCCGCCGAGCTGGAGTACCCCGAGGACCGTTTCCGCGAGGAGTCGTCGGTGCTGCCGGGCGTCGGGCAGATCGGTCGCGGGTCGATCGTGCAGCGGCTGTGGGCCGAGCCCGCCGTCAGCGTCCTCGGCATCGACGCGACACCCGTCGCGACGGCGTCGAACACGCTCTCGCCGAGCGCCCGCGCCAAGATCGGCATGCGCGTCGCTCCCGGCGGCGACGCCGCGGCACATCTCGACGCCTTGGTCACCCACCTCGAGCAGCACGCGCCGTTCGGGGCCAAGGTCACGGTCGAGCGCGGCGACCTCGGCGAGCCGTTCACGGTCGATGCGAACGGTCCCGCGTACGACGCCGCGCGATCGGCGTTCCGCGACGCGTGGGACGGCACCGAGCCCGTCGACATGGGCATGGGCGGGTCGATCCCGTTCATCGCCGAGTTCGCGCGGCTCTTCCCCGACGCCGCCGTGCTGGTCACGGGCGTCGAGGACCCCGACACGCGGGCCCACGGCATCGACGAGGGCCTGCACCTGGGCGAGTTCGCCCGCGTGTGCGTCGCCGAGGCGTTGCTCCTGCAGCGGTTGGCCGACCCCACCTGAGTGAGTGCGTTCGCGGACGTCCGACGCCGTGCGATATGGTGATCGTCGCTCGTTCGCGAGCGGTGGCCAGGTAGCTCAGTTGGTACGAGCATCCGCCTGAAAAGCGGAGGGTCGCCGGTTCGACCCCGGCCCTGGCCACAGACGACGATGGAGCCCCGCACGGTTTTCGCGGGGCTCCATCGTCGTTTCCGGCCAGGGTCAGCGGTCGGACCCAGGCCGCCTGGGGGTCCCCCTGCACGGAGCTCTGCGGAGTGCTCGGGGGATTCGACCCCGGCCCTGGCCACAGACGACGATGGAGCCCCGCACGGTTGTCGCGGGGCTCCATCGTCGTTTCCGGCCAGCCGCGACGCGGGTTCGTGCGACGTGGCGAGGTCGCGTGGGCCGACGTCGCTGTAGGTTCTGCCCATGGACCTGATGGACGTGAGCGACACCGCGTTCGTCGTCGGCGTGCTCGTCGCTCCGCTGGTGGCCGTGCTGATGTTCGCGGCGGTCGTCGCGACGCGACGGTCCGCTCGCGTCGTCGCCCTGACCTCGGTCCTGTCGGCCGCCGTCGTCGGTTCCCTCTTCGTGTACTGGTGGCTGTGGGGCGCGGCGTTCGACGCGGTCGACGCGGGGCGCGAGGTCTCGTCGACGGTCGACCGGACCATGGGCGTCGCCGTCGGGGTCAGCGCGGTGTCGGCCGTCCTGCTGGCCACGCTGGGCGTCGCCGTGGTGGCGACGTCGCGCAGACGTCGCCGGCCGACCCCGTCGTGGGGGTCAGCGGCCTGAACCGGGCCCGTCGCCGCGGAGCGACCGTTCGCTCGCTCGGGCCGCGACGAGGTCGGCGATGCGCCGCCGCACGACGAGCCGACGCCGGTTCGCCGCCCTGCGCCGCGCCGCGCTCCTCTGGACGAACTGCAAGGGACTCACGCTCCTCGTGATCTCGCGGGCACCCCTGGCACGACGCGCCCCTACCCGTTCATCGCACGAGGAGCCCCGATGTCACCGGTCGGAGCGGGGAATCTCCTACGCGGGTCGCGGGGCGTACATGATGAGGGCCACGCCGACCAGGCAGACCAGCGCACCGCTGACGTCCCAGCGGTCGGGCTCGAACCCGTCGACGACCATGCCCCACAGCAGCGACCCCGCCACGAAGACGCCGCCGTAGGCGGCCAGGATGCGGCCGAAGCTCGCATCGGGCTGCAGCGTGGCGACGAAGCCGTAGGCGCCGAGCGCGACCACTCCGCCACCGATCCACAGCAGGCCCCGGTGCTCGCGCACGCCCTGCCAGATCAGCCAGGCGCCGCCGATCTCGGCGAACGCCGCGGCGACGAACAGGGCGATCGAGCGCAGCGTGTCCATGGCCGCATCCTCTCAGGCCCGGTGCCGCTCAGGTCTCTGCGAGGTCGCGGACCGCGTGCTCGACGCCGGTGGACGACCGAGCACGCTCGGCACCGTTCATCGCGTCCGCCTAGCATGGCTCGGATGGGGACACTGCTGAACGGACGCTACGAGCTCGGCGACACCATCGGTTCCGGGGGCATGGGCCGCGTGCACCGCGCCACCGACACCCGCCTGGGCCGGTCCGTCGCGGTCAAGATCCTGCGCGTGGGCGGCGGCGAGGACGACGCCACCGCGCGCGCCCGGTTCAAGGCCGAGGCGACCCTGGCCGGCTCGCTGCACCACCCGGGCATCGCCCAGGTCTACGACGTCGGCGAGGACGAGTCGTCGCCCGAGCGCGAGCCCTTCATCGTCATGCAGCTCATCGAGGGCACCCCGCTGAGCACCCTGCTCGCCGAGCGCGGTGCGATCCGCCCCGACGGTGTCGCCAAGATCGTCGCGCAGGTCGCCGACGCCCTCGACACGGCGCACGGCGCCGGCATCGTGCACCGCGACCTCAAGCCGTCCAACATCGTCGTGACGCCGCAGGGCCGGGCCGTGCTGGTCGACTTCGGCATCGCCTGGTCGGCCGGCAGCGAGCCGCTGACCCAGACCGGCTCGATCATCGGCACCGCCGAGTACTTCAGCCCCGAGCAGGCCGCCGGACGACCCGCGACGGCGCGCTCCGACCTGTACTCGCTGGGCATCGTGGCCTACCACTGCGTGACCGGGACGTCGCCGTTCCGGCGCGAGACCCCCGTCGCAACCGCGATGGCGCAGCTGACGGGCGACCTGCCGCCGATGGACGACTCCGTGCCGCCGGCGCTGCGCACGCTCATCACGTCGCTGACGCAGAAGGACCCCGAGGACCGTCCGTCCAGTGCCGCCGCCGTCGCCGCGCTCGCGAACAGCGAGACGTCGCCGGCCACCGAGATCATCGCCCCGGCAACCTCGGCGATGCCGGCCACGGCACCCGTCCCGCAGCCCACCTCGGTGCAGCCGGCCGCCGCCGCGGCACCGCCCCCGCCGCCGGTGCTGCCGCCGCCGACGTTGCCGCCGCCGTCACGGTCGGACGAGGGCGAGCGTCGCTCGTCACGCTGGCTGGTCGTCGCGGTCGTCGCGATCCTCCTGCTGCTGGCCGGCGTGCTGGGCGTGCAGGCCCTCGGCGGCGGCGACGACGGCTCCCCCGCCGCCGACGCGACGACGCAGACCAGCGACGCACCGACCGAGGAGGAGCCGACCTCGGAGACCCCGTCGGAGCCCACCGAGACGGAGCCCGAGTCCAACGACGTCACGGTCGACCGCGACGCCCTGATCGGGCTGGACTACGACGACGCGGCCGACGAGCTCGACGACCTCGGCCTCTCGGCACGCCGCGTCGACGAGACGTCGTCGGCTCCCGAGGGGACCGTCACGGGCGTCTCGCCGTCGGGCACCGTGGGCCGCGGCAGCACGATCACGCTGACCGTCGCGAAGGCGGCGCCGGAGCAGACCGAGCCGACCGCCGAGACCCCGTCCGCGCCGACCGGCCCGGCGGGCGACGCCACCGACAAGGGCCCCGCCGGTGGCGGGGGCCCCGGCGGCGGCAAGAAGCCCTAGCCGGCGGACGTGGCGGTCAGCGCGGCGGCAGGTCGTTCTGCCGCTTGATCGCGGCGTTGCGCTGGCCCTGCGCGACGAACGACAGCACGATGCCGACGAGGCCGGCCGCCATCAGGATGTAGCCGACCGTCACGAGGTCGACCTCGTTGATGTTGTCACGGACGGCGAACGACAGGATCGCGCCGATCGCGATGAGGGCGATGGATCCACCGAAGTACATGACAGAACCCCTTTCGAAGGTGTGCCCCGAAGGTAGTGGGCCGAGGGGTCGACCGCACGTCCGCCGCGCCCGGTGGCCTGCACCTAGGCTGGAGGCATGGACCTCGGCCTGACAGACCGCACCTACCTCCTCACCGGCGCCTCGGGCGGGCTCGGCCTCGCGACGGCGCAGCAGCTCGTCGCCGACGGCGCCAACGTCGTGATCTCCTCGCGCAGCCAGGAGTCGGTCGACCGGGCCGTCGCCGGGCTCGGCCCCCGCGCGATCGGCGTCGCGGTCGACAACGCCGACGCCACGGCACCGGCGCAGCTCGTCGCGGCCGCGCAGGAGGCGTTCGGCCGCGTCGACGGCGTCCTGATCAGCGTCGGCGGCCCTCCCGCGGGCTCGATCCTCGACCGCACCGAGGACGAGTGGCGGACGTCGTTCGAGTCGGTGTTCCTCGGTGCGCTGCGGCTCGCGACCGAGGTCGCCGAGGTGCTCGGCGACGGCGGCTCGATCGCATTCGTCCTCTCGACGTCGGTCAAGGCGCCGATCCCGGGCCTCGGCATCTCCAACGCCCTGCGTCCCGGTCTCGCGATGGCCGCCAAGAACCTCGCCGACGAGCTCGGTCCCCGCGGCATCCGGGTCAACGCGCTGATGCCGGGTCGCATCTCGACCGACCGCGTCCACTCCCTCGACGCCGCGACGGGCGACGCCGACGCGGCCCGGGCGGCCAACGAGCGCGCGATCCCGCTCGGGCGCTACGGCGACCCCGCGGAGTTCGGACGCGCGGCGGCCTTCCTGCTGTCGCCCGCCGCGAGCTTCCTGACGGGCGTCATGCTGCCCGTCGACGGCGGGCTCACCCGCGCGCTGTGACCTCGCGCGGCTGCTCGGCGTCCGCGCGCGACTCCCCGGGGTGCCAGCCGGGCGGCATCACGACGTAGCCGATCTTGTCGCGCCACCGCTCGGCCGCGCGCACGTCACGGGCCAGCGCCACGAACGGCCCGTACTGCAGCGTCAGGACGTTGTACGTGCCGACCGGGACCGTCAGCCCGTACGTGGGCCGGTGCAGCTCCTCCTGGAACGTGCCGAACATCCGGTCCCAGACGATGAAGATGCCGGCGTAGTTCTTGTCGAGGTACTCCGGGTCGCTGCCGTGGTGCACCCGGTGGTGCGACGGCGTGTTGAACACCAGCTCGATCGGCCTCCACATCGTCCCGACGCGCTCGGTGTGCTGGAAGAACTGGAACACGAGGTTGAACCCGAAGGCCACGTAGAGCATCCACGGCTCGAAGCCCAGCAGCGGGAACGGCGCCCAGAAGATCGCCTCGGCCCACGGGTTCCACTTCTGCCGCAGGGCCGTCGAGAAGTTGAAGTACTCGCTCGAGTGGTGGGCCTGGTGGGCCGCCCAGCCGATGCGGACGCGGTGGACGAAGCGGTGCTGCAGGTAGAACGCGAGGTCGAGCCCGACGATCAGCAGGGCCCACGACCACCACGTGTCGTCCGGCAGGTGCCACGGCGCGAGGTAGACGCTCATCGCGACGAACACCACGAGCGTCCCGGCCTTGAACACCGCGCTCGACACGATCGAGCCGACGCCCATGACCAGGCTGGTGCGCGCGTCCTTCTTCTCGTACCCGCGCATCTCGTGCGTGTCGCTCTCGAGCCACTTGAACGCCGCGATCTCGAGGAGCAGCGTCAGCACGAAGAACGGTGCCGCCGCCAGCGTGGGGTTCTTCAGCGGGTCGAGCAGCTCCATGGCGCCTCCTGCGGCGGGTCCAGTGATATGACTTTCGGGTAAGTTACCACTGGATCACATGCCCTGACTAGACTTGCGGCATGGCTCGACCCAACGCCGGCACCAAGGGCGTCCCCCGCCTCGACCGCGAGACGCAGATCCTCGACGTCGCGTCCGAGCACTTCGGCACCGGCGGGTTCGCGACCACCTCCGTCGCGACGATCGCCGCACGCGCCGGCATCTCCAAGCCCTTGATCTACAGCTACTTCGGCTCCAAGGAGGGCCTCTACGAGGCGTGCCTCGACCGGGGCGGCGCCCTGCTCGCCGACGAGATGGAGCGCATCGCGCAAGGCGACGCGGTCGGCATCGAGCGCGGCATGCAGACGCTGGCCGGCCTCTTCACCCTGCTGGAGGACCGCCGCCACCTGTGGCGGTTGTTCTTCGACACGACGGCCCCCACCAGCGGCCCCATCCGCGACGCGATCACGGGCTACGCCGAGCGCATCGGCAGGCTGGCCGACGAGGGCGTCACCGAGCTGATGGCCCTGTCGGGCAACGACGACGCCCTCGACGTCTCGGCGATGACCTCGGTGTGGCTCGGCATCGTCGACTCGCTCATGAACTGGTGGGTCGAGCACCCCGACCAGACCGCCGACCAGATGATGCAGCGCTGCTTGCGTCTGCTCGCCGCCCTGTTCGGGCAGGACGACGCGTGAGCCGGCGGCTCGACGGCCACACCGTCGTGGTGACGGGTGCCTCCGGCGGCATCGGCGCCGCGGCGGCCCGCCGACTGGCCGGACTCGGCGCCACCGTCTGCCTGCTGGCACGACGCGACGACGAGCTCGAGTCGGTCGCCGACGCCATCCGTCGCGCGGGGGGCGTCGCGCACACGTACGTCGTCGACCTCAGCGACCCGGACGACACCGACGCCGTCGCGGCACGCCTGCTGGCCGACCACCCGCGCATCGACACCCTGGTCAACAACGCGGCGCGATCGATCCGGCGCCCCATCACCGCCTCGCTCGAGCGGATGCACGACTACGAGCGCACGATGGCGATCAACTACTTCGGCGCGGTGCGCCTGACCCTCGCGCTCGTGCCGCGCTTCCTCGAGCAGGGCCGTGGTCACGTCGTGATCTCGTCGAGCATGTCGACGCAGCTGCCGATCCCCCTGTTCTCGGCCTACCTCGCGAGCAAGAGCGCCCTCGAGTCGTTCACGCGATCGCTCGTCGCCGAGCTCGGCTCGGACGGCGTCTCGGCCACGACGGTCTACTTCCCCATGGTGCGCACCGAGATGTCGGGCCGCACCGACATCTACCAGGCGATGCCGATGCTGAGCGCCGAGAAGGCGGCCGGCTGGCTCGTGCGGGCCGTGGTCGCCCGACCCACGCGGGTCACGAGCCTGCAGGGTGCCGCCGCCGAGATCGGCATGGCGACGCTTCCCGGCACGGTCACGGCGGGGCTGCGACCGGTCTTCCGCCACATGGACCAGGTGCTGGCGCGTCGCTCGGGCGTCCGGCCGGACGCCCCGTGAGGGCCTTCGTGCTGACCGGGCCCGGCCGGTGGACCGTCGACGACGTCGAGCCACCGCGCGCCGCCCCCGGGCACGTCGTGGTCGACATCGCGCGGGTCGGCGTGTGCGGCACCGACACCGAGCTGTTCTCAGGCGAGATGGAGTACCTGCGCGACGGGCTGGCCGCGTACCCGCTGCGTCCCGGGCACGAGTGGTGCGGCACGGTCAGCGCCGTCGGTGAGGGCGTCGACCCGGCCTGGCTGGGTCGCCGCACGACGGGCGACACCCAGATCGGCTGCGGCGCCTGCCACCGCTGCCTGGCCGGGCGGCAGCACGTGTGCGAGCACCGGCACGAGATCGGCCTGCGGCGCGGCTTCGACGGCGCCCTGGCCGAGCAGATGGCGGTGCCCGTCTCGGCGCTGCTGCCCCTGCCCGACTCCGTCGACGACACCGCCGGCGCGATGGTCGAGCCGGGTGGCAACGCCCTGCGCGCCGTCCTCGCGGCCGACCTGGCCCCCCGCGAGCGGCTGCTCGTCATCGGCCCCGGCACGATCGGCCTGCTGGCGGCGATGTTCGCGCTCGCCCGCGGGTGCGAGGTGCACGTGCTGGGGGCGACCCGGGCGTCGCTCGAGGTCGCCCGCACCCACGGCGCGCACGGGGCGTGGACGTCGGACGACCTGCCCGACCTGCGGTGGGACGCCGTCATCGACGCGTCGAACGGCCCCGGCTCCCCCGCCCTCGCCGCCGGGCTGGTCGACGCCGGCCGCCGCATCGTCCTGATCGGGCTGTCCGACGCAGCGAGCCTGCTCGACACCCGCGTGCTCGTCATGAAGGACGCGCACGCCGTCGGCATCCTCAGCGCGTCACCCGGTCTGGCTGGCGCGATCGAGCTGTACGCCTCGGGCGCCGTCGACCCCCGCGGGCTCGTGGCCGCGACCCTGACGCTCGACGACGTCGGCGGGGTGCTGGGCGGCGTCCGCCCGGTCGACGCGGGCCCCGGGCCCAAGATCCACGTCGACCCGGCGGCGGCTCACTCGAAGTGACGGCGCGGGTTACCCACCAGGATCGTGTCGATGTCACTCTCCGACAGGCCGCCCTTCAGCAACGCCGGGATGACGTCCTCGCTGATATGGCGGAAGTGCCAGTTCGGCGCGGCCTGGTGCTTGGCCTCGGGGCTGAAGTAGTCGATGTAGCAGTTGGCGTCGTGGGCCAGCGTGATGCTCTCGACGTATCCGCGGCGCACGAGCTCGATGATCGTGCCGATGCGCTCCTCGAGCGGGTTGAACAGGTCGAGCCCGAAGCGGTCCATGCCGAGCATCGAGCCCGCGTCGGCGACCTTGCACAGGTAGTCGATGTCGTTGGTGTCGCCGGAGTGGCCGATGATCACCTTCGACAGGTCGACGCCCTCCTCCTTCAGCACCTTCTGCGCGACGAGTCCCGACCCGGTCGCGGGGTTGGTGTGCACCGTGATGGGAGTCCCGGTCTGCACGTGGGCCTGCCCGACGGCCCGCATGACCCGCTCGACACCGGGCGTCAGCCCCTGGTGCTCGATCGCGCACTTGAGCAGACCGGCCTTGACGCCGGTGTCGGCGATGCCCTCGGTGATGTCCTTGACGAACATCGCGGTGAGCGGCTCGGGGATGTCGACCAGCAGGCCGGGGCCCTGGTGCTCGAACTGGTGGGGCACCTCGTCGTACGTGTAGAGCCCCGTGCCGACGACGATGTTGACGTCGACGCGGGCCGCGATCTTCTGGATGCGCGGGATGTAGCGGCCGAGCCCGAGCACCGTCGGGTCCATGATCGAGTCGATGCCGACCTCCTTGAGGTCGGTCAGCTTCTGCACGGCGTCGTCGATGCGCTCCTGCTCGTCCCACTCCGTCAGGTAGTTCTCCTTGTACTCGGTGTTGAGCACGAACACGTGCTCGTGCACCAGGGTGCGGCCGAGCTCGCTGGAGTCGATCGCGCCGGTGACGGTCTGGACGGAGGCCATCAGGACCACCCTTCTCTCACGGTGATGAATGTTGAGGTCGGATTCAGGTTCGGGTTCAGTGTGTCCGAGGTCACAGGGGCGGTCAAGAGTCTTCCCGCCCCTCGGACAAGAAGGCGACGACGCGGTCGACGACCTCGTCGGGACGCTCGAGGATCACGCTGTGCCCCGTCGTCGGCAGGCTCCACAGCTCGGCACCGGGGATGCCCCGCACGAGTTCGTCCGACCACTCCGGCGGACGGGCGTGGTCCTCGCCGCCGCTGACCACGAGGGTCGTCGCGGTGATGCGCGGCAGCAGCGGCACGGCGCTCGGCCTCTCGACGACGCCGCGGACCGCGTGCGAGAGCCCCGGCGACAGCGCCGCGATGTGGTCTCGCCACCGCGCCAGCAGCGCGGCGCGAGACGGGTCGGACCGGACGGTCTCGCCGAACATGATCTGCATCGTCGTCTCGAGCAGCTCGCCCGCGAAGCCGTGGCGGGCCACCTCGTCGACGATCGGCCGGAACGCCTCCAGGTGCTCGGCGGGCTCCTCGCGCGCGGACGACCCCAGCAGCACCATGCGGTCGACGGCCTCGGGCCGTCGCGCGGCGACACGCACCGCGACGTCGCCGCCCATCGACTGGGCCACGACGTGCACCCGGTCGAGTCCCAGGCGGTCGAGCAGCGCCAGCACGTCGTCGGCGCAGTCGTCCATCGTCACGGTGGCCGACGCGTCGCCGCTCGCGCCCTGCCCCCTGAAGTCGGGGCGGACGACGCGGAACCGGCCGGCGACCGCGCCGACCAGGCCGTCGAACATCGTGTGGTCGAGGAACAGCGAGTGCAGGCACAGCACCGCCGGCAGGTCCGCCTCGCCGGTGTCGGCGACGAACAGGCTCATGCCGGGACCCCGAGGTCGAGACCGGCGAGGTGTCGCTCGAGCACGTCGACGACGGCGTCGGGGTTCTCCATGGCGTGCACGTGGCCGGTCCGCTCCATGACCTCGAGCACCGCGCCCGGCGTCGCGTCGACGATCTGCTGCGACTTCGGCGGCGGATAGGTGTGGTCCTCGGTGCCGGCCACCACGAGCACCGGCACCGAGATCGCGGCCAGCTCGTCGAGCACCGGCGAGCGGTGCGCGATGTTCCAGGCGGCGTCGGCGTACTCCGGCGTGCGGCTGCGCAGCAGGGCCGTGACCTCGGCCAGCACCTCGGCGCGCGACGGGTCCGTCAGCGTCGTGTCGCCCATCATGAAGTGCAGCACCCCGTCGAGCACCGGCTCGATGCCCTGCTCGGCCAGCACCTCGACGAGCCCGTCCATCGCCTCGGCCTGCTCCTCGACGTCGGCCGACGTCCCCATCAGCACCGCCGACGCCAATAGGTCGGGCCGCCTGGCTGCGAGGCGCAGACCGACGAAGCCGCCCATCGAGTTGCCGACGAACGTGCACGGTGCGAGGTCGAGCGCCTCGATGAGCGCCGCGGCATCCTCGGCCAGGGTGTCCATGTCGAGCCGCTCACGGACGTCACGGGCGCTCTCGCCCTGCCCCCGGTGGTCGTAGCGGACGACGCGGAACCGGTCGGACAGCGCGGCTGCCTGCGCCTCGAACATGCGGACGTCGAAGAACATCGACGGGCTCATGACGACGGCGTGGCCGTCGCGCGGCCCCTCGTCCTCGTACCTCAGGGTCGTGCCGTTGACGTCGATGACTGCCATGCGGGGGCCTCCTAGGGCGGACACGTGTGAGGCAGGTCACGCTACTTGAACTCGGGTTCAGGTTCAAGTAGCGTCCGATCACGCTCTCGAACCGGAGGAACCATGCCCGACACCCACGCCCCGATCCGCCCGACCTCGATCCAGGACCTCAAGGACCTCGTCGGGACGACGCTGGGACCGACCGAGTGGCACGACATCACGCAGGAGCGCATCGACGCCTTCGCCGACCTGACGGGCGACCACCAGTGGATCCACGTCGACCCCGAGCGCGCCGCCGCCAGCGACTTCGGCTCGACGATCGCCCACGGCCTCTACAGCCTCTCGATCGGGCCGCGCTTCATGGAGGACCTCATGGCCTTCGACGGCTTCGCCCACAGCCTCAACTACGGCTACGAGAAGGTGCGGTTCCCGTCGCCCAACCCCGTCGGCTCGCGCATCCGCATGCACGCCGAGATCGTCTCGGTCGACGACGTCGGGGGCGGCGCGGCCCGCATCGTCACGAAGCAGGTCTTCGAGCGCGAGGGCGCGGACAAGCCCATCTGCGTCGCGCAGTCGGTCGGCCAGTTCACCGAGTACCCCGCGCAGGCCTGACGGTGGTGACGACCGCCCGCCGCGTGCACCTGGCCGCACGCCCCGTCGGCCTGCCGGACGCCTCGACGTGGGACGTCCGCGAGACCGAGCTGCCGGAGCCCGCCGAGGGCGAGGTGCTCGTCCGCACGACGCACCTGTCGCTCGACCCGGCCATGCGGGGCTGGCTGAACGACGTCCGCTCGTACGTGCCGCCCGTGCAGATCGGCGAGGTGATGCGGGCGTTCGGCGTCGCCACGGTGCTCTCGTCGCGCCACCCCGACCTCGCCGAGGGCGACACCGTCACCGGCACGATCGGCGCGGCGACGCACGCCGTCGTCGACGGCTCGGGGCTGACCCGCGTCGACCTGTCGGTCGCCCCGGCCACGACGTGGCTCGGCGCACTCGGCATGCCGGGCATGACGGCCTGGTTCGGCCTGTTCGACGTGGCCCGCGCGCGTCCCGGCGACACCGTCGTGGTCTCCGGTGCCGCCGGCGCGGTCGGCAGCGTCGTCGGCCAGCTCGCCAAGGCCCACGGGTGCCGGGTCGTCGGCATCGCCGGCGGCGCCGAGAAGTGCGCCTGGCTGACCGACGAGCTCGGGTTCGACGCCGCGATCGACCACCGCGAGGGGCCCGTCCACCGCGCCCTGCGCGGCGTGGCCCCCGACGGCGTCGACGTCTACTTCGACAACGTCGGCGGCGAGGTGCTCGACTCCGTGCTGCGGACGCTGCGCCTCGGCGCCCGCGTCGCGATCTGCGGCGCGATCTCGACGTACAACGCGACCGAGCCGCCCCCCGGCCCGGCGCACTACATGTCGCTGCTGGTCAACCGGGCGTCGATGGCCGGCTTCCTGGTGTTCGACTACGAGGACCGCTACCCCGAGGCCGTCGCCGACATCTCGGCACGCATCGCGGACGGGTCGTTGATCGCGCGGGAGCACGAGGTCGCCGGTGGCATCGACGCCTTCCCCGACGCGCTGCTGATGCTGTTCTCCGGTGCCAACACCGGCAAGCTCGTGCTGACCCTCTAGCGCCGACGGCGTGTCAGGCGACGCGGTTGCCGAGCCCGAGGGCGTTGGCCCACAGCAGGGTCGTCGTCTCGACGAGGTCGTCGACGGGCCAGTTCTCGCCCAGCGCGAAGCTCGAGTACGCCAGTCGCGAGACCATGCCCGAGAGGGCGCGCGACGTCATGATCGGGTCGAGGTCGGCGTCGACCAGGCCGGCGTCCTGCATCTTCTGGATGCTCTTGGCGTTGCGGTGGGCGAACGCCTCGCCGCGCTGCAGCCGCTGGGCGCGGAAGTCGGCGTCGATCGTGGCGACCTGCTCCTGCAGCATCATGAGGCGACCGTTGCGCTTGTAGGTCTCGAAGTAGGCGCGGTTGCTGGCCTCGATGACGGCCATGGGGTCCTCGGCCTCGGCGACGTGCGGCATGCCGGGGTGCATCATCTCGTCCTTGGCGGCCTCCATGACCGCCATGAAGATCTCTTCCTTGCTCACGAAGTACGTGTAGAACGTGCCGGTCGAGCACTGCGCCTCGGCCGTGATGTCGGTCAGCCGCGAGGCGAGGAACCCGTCACGCTCGAAGACCGTGCGGGCGGCCGAGACCAGCGCCGCACGGGTGCGCACACCGCGCGCGGTCGTCGGCGGGCCCTTGGGCAGGGGGACGTCGCTCAGTGCCACATCGGCCTCCTCGCGCCCACCGGTCATCCGTTCTTTCTACTGAACTCGGTTTCAGGTTGCAAACCGAGAGGCCGGCTCGAGCACCCGCACCACCGGCGCGGCGGCCAGCTCGTGGGCGAGCTCGGCCGACATCTCCCGGAAGTGCGGTGCCTCGCCGTGGGCCCTCAGCGCGTCCTTCGACGCCCACTGCTCGACCATCACCAGGGTGTCGTCGTCGCGCCGGACGCGGTACAGGTCGTAGCGCAGGCACCCGTCCTCGGCCCGGATCGTGTCGAGGTGCGCGGTCACGATCTCGACGACGGCATCGGCCCGCCCGGGTCGCACCGCGATCGTCGCGACGACGTCCAGCGGCGCGCTCATCGCACGACCACCGGGTTGACGGGCGCACCCGTCCCGCCGACGACCTTGAGCGGCGCGGCGGTGTAGAGGAACGTCCACCGCCGGTCGGCGGCGCAGGCCTCCGCGAGCTCCTCGAGCCAGGCGATCTCGGTGAACGTCACCCCCAGGTTGCGCATCAGGGCGCTGTGCAGCGGGAGCGTCACGCCGGTGCCGGGCTCGAACGTCACCTCGTTGGCGATCGTGTCGGTCACGAGGTTCGGGATCTCCATGTCCTGGAACCAGCGCACGAGCTCGGGGCTGTACGTCAGGCCGGGCTCGAGGAAGCCGTCGTAGAACTCCTCCGGGGTGGTGTCGTAGTACGAGCCGATGAAGCCCGTGCGGACGACCAGCACGTCGTGCTTCTCGATCGTCACGCCCTGCGCCTCGGCGACCTCGAGCAGGTCCTCGTGGGTGAACGTCTCGCCCTTGTCGAGCACCTTCTTGCCGCGGTGCCGGGCGACGTCGAGCAGGACGCCCCGGCCCACGACGCCGCGCTCGGCGATCGGCAGCACCGACGCCCTCGCCATGCCACCGGCGGTCGTCGACGCGTCGTAGCCGTTCCAGATCTGCCCGTCGAACCAGACGTGGCCCAGCGAGTCGTACTGCGTCGAGGCCTGGAGGAACAGGGTCGCGACGTCGTCGGAGTAGTGCGCGCCGCCCGGCGTCTCGTCCCCCTCGCCCCGCTCGAAGAACGACTCGTCCATGACGTTGCGGCGCTGGATGCTCTCCCGGCCCGGCCAGACCGGGTCGCCGCCCGGGTTGCCCATCGGCACCTGCAGCGTGAAGACCTCTCCCGACCTGACGCTCGCGACGCCGCGCAGCACCTCGGCGGACGTCAGGTAGTTGAGCGAGCCGACCTCGTCGTCCGGGCCCCACTTGCCCCAGTTCTTCGGCGAGTCCTTCAGGAAGTCGCCCACGTAGGGGGTGTCGGTCATGGTGTTCTCCTCGGTCGGGATCGGTCGGACGGGTCGGTGGGGCGGGTCAGGTGTCGAGGCCGGCGGCGCGCGCCGTGGCCCAGGCGCGGTCGACGAGGCTGTCGACGAAGCCCGGCTCGGGCGGGCCGCCGTCGGCCGCGTTGCGCGGGTCGTCGAGGGCGCGGCGCAGGACGCCCTCGGAGATCACGGCGATCTTCCACAGGCCCAGCACGTGCCAGTAGTCGAGGTCCGCGGCGTCGCGCCCGGACGCCGCGAGGTACGTGTCGGCCATCGTGCGGCGGTCCGCGAACCCCGGCAGGGTCGACGCGGCGAACAGGCCCGTGGGCGGGTCGCCGGCCTCCGGCCAGTACGCCAGCAGGCTGCCGATGTCGGCGAGCGGGTCGCCCAGGGTGCTGAGCTCCCAGTCGAGGACGGCCCGCAGGTCGCCCGTCCCGGGGTCGGCGATCACGTTGCGGATGTGGAAGTCGCCGTGCACGAGGGTCAGCTCGTGCTGCTCGGGCATGGTGCGGCGCAGCAGGTCGGTCAGCCGTTCCAGCGCCGGCAGCTCGCGCGTGCGGCTCGCGTCCCACTGCCGCGACCAGCGCTTCAGCTGGCGGGCGGCGTACGGCGCATGGCTGGCGAGGTCGGCCAGGCCGACGGCCTCGACGTCGACCTCGTGCACCGCCGCCAGCGTGCGGGCCAGCGACGGGCCCAGGGCCGCGCGCAGGGCCGTGTCGGTGGCCGCCGCCACCTCGGGCCGGTCGACGACCAGGCCGTCGACGTGCTCCATCACGACGACGGGCGTCTCGGCGAGGTCGTCGTCGACGTACCGTCCGACGACGGCCGGCACCGGCACCCCGGTGCCCTGGAGCGCCGAGAGGATGCGGTGCTCGCGCAGCACGTCGTGCGCCGAGTCGAGCAGGTGCCCGCGCGGCGGACGACGGACGATCCAGCGCGACCCCGCGGCGTCCTCGACGAGGTACGTCAGGTTCGACTGCCCCCGTCCGACGCGGACGGCGGAGAACGGCGCGACCGCCCCGACGCCGTCGGCGCGCAGCAGCGCACCGAGGACGTCGAGGTCGACCGCCACGTCGGCAGCGGTTCCGGCGACGGCCACGGGTCAGCCGACCCCGACGGCGATCGTCGCGGCATCGGCCGCGGCGGTCGCGCCGATCATCTGCCCACCGTCGATCACGATGGTCTCCCCCGTGATCCACGACGAGTCGTCCGAGGCCAGGAAGGCGATCGCCGAGCCGACGTCGGCCGGCTCGCCGATGCGTCCGAGCGGCGTCCGCCGCGCGACGGCGTCCTCGTGCTCCTTCCACAGCGCCTCGGCCAACCGGGTGCGGACGACGCCCGGGGCGACGGCGTTGACGCGGATGCCCGGCCCCACCTCGACCGCGAGCTGCTTGGTCAGGTGGATCAGCGCCGCCTTCGAGACGTGGTAGATCCCGAGGTCGGGCGCCACGACGATGCCGCCCAGCGACGCCGTGTTGACGATCGAGCCCCCGTGCTCGCCCATCCACGCGTCGTGCACGAGCTGCGACCACAGGATCGGCGCCCACAGGTTGACGTCCATCGTCTTGGCGAACCGCCCGTGGTCCTGCGACAGCAGCGGCCCGTACGCCGGGTTGGTGCCGGCGTTGTTGACCAGGACGTCGATGCTGCCGAAGACCTCCATCGTGCGCTCGACGCAGGCACGGGCCGCGACCTCGTCGGTCGCGTGCGCCTGCACCCCGAGGGCGCGGTCGCCCACCGAGGCGGCGGCCTCCACCGCCGCCTCCTCGGTGCGGGACGTCAGCACGACGTTGGCGCCGGCCTCGTGCAGCGCCACCGCGGCCGCGAGCCCGATGCCGCGGGACGCGCCCGTGACGATCGCGGTGCGGCCCGCGAGCCGTCCCTCGCGGCTCACTTCTTCTTGTTCCACTCGGGCGAGATGCGCCGCAGCTCGACCTGGGCGATCGTGCGCTTGTGCACCTCGTCGGGGCCGTCGGCCAGCCGCAGGGTGCGCTGGTGGGCGTAGAAGCTCGCGAGCGGGAAGTCGTCCGTGATGCCACCGCCGCCGTGCACCTGGATCGCCCGGTCGATGATCTTCAGGGCGACGGCGGGGGCCGCGACCTTGATCGCGGCGATCTCGATGCGGGCCTTCTGGTTGCCGACGGTGTCCATCAGCCAGGCGGTCTTGAACGTCAGCAGACGGATCATCTCGATCTCGATGCGCGCCTCGGCGATCCAGTCCTGGATGTTCGAGCGGTTGGCGACGGGCTCGCCGAACGTCACGCGGTTCTGCGCGCGGCCGATCATGAGGTCGAGCGCGCGCTCGGCCATGCCGATCGAGCGCATGCAGTGGTGGATGCGACCGGGGCCCAGACGGGCCTGGCTGATCATGAAGCCGTCGCCCTCCTCGGCGAGCAGCGCCGTCTTGGGCACGCGGACGTCCTCGAACAGGATCTCGGCGTGACCCTCGCGGTCCATGTAGCCGAAGACCGGCAGGCCGCGGACGATCGTGACGCCCGGGGTGTCGATCGGCACGACCATCATCGACTGCTGGCGGTGCTTCGCGGCGTCGACGTTGGTCTTGCCCATCACGATGAGCACCTTGCAGTTGGCGTGCAGCGCGTTCGAGGCGAACCACTTGCGGCCGTTCAGCACGTACTCGTCGCCGTCGGCGTCCATGCGGAGCTGGACGTTGGTCGCGTCGGAGCTGGCGACCTCGGGCTCGGTCATGCAGAACGCCGAGTTGATCTCGCCGGCGAGCAGCGGCTTGAGCCACTTCTCCTTGTGCTCGTCGGTGCCGAACAGCTGCAGCACCTCCATGTTGCCGGTGTCGGGGGCGTTGCAGTTCATGGCCTCGGGGGCGATGTAGGGGCTGCGGCCCATGATCTCGGCGAGCGGGGCGTAGTCGAGGTTGCTCAGGCCCGGCGACCCCCAGGCCTCGTCCTCGTGCGGGTGGAAGAGGTTCCAGAGGCCGCGCTTCCTGGCCTCGGTCTTGAGCTCCTCGAGGATCGGCGGGTGGAAGTTCGCGTCGCCGGACTCGGCCATCTGGGCGGCGTAGATCGGCTCGGCGGGGTAGATGTAGCTGTCCATGAAGTCCAGGAGCTTCTCCTGGTACTCGAGGGCGCGGGGGCTGGGTGCGAACTCCATCAGATCTCCTTGTGGGACGTGCTTGACGTGGTCAGAGGGGCAAAAACGGGAGGGCGTCGCTCGGTGAAGCTCGCGACGCCCTCCGCGATGTCGGCCCCGCGGAACGAGGCGCGCATGAGGGTGTCGGCGTCCTCGACGGACGCCTCGAAGCCGCGGTCGCCGTCGAGGTCGACCTGGCGCTTGATCGTGGCGATCGACCACGGCGAGCAGGCCGTGGCGAGGTCGGCGGCGTACGCCACGGCGGCGTCGACGAGCTCGTCGGCCGGGACGAGGTGGTCGACCAGACCGATCCGGTACGCCTCCTCGCCGCCGACCCGACGTCCCGACAGCAGCAGGTCGAGGGCGCGGCTCCGTCCGACGATCCGCGGCAGGAGCCACGAGACGCCGTACTCGGCGGCCAGCCCGCGACGCACGAAGGCCGTCAGGAACACCGCGTCGGGCGAGGCGAACCGGACGTCGCAGTACAGCGCCTCGACGAGTCCGAGGCCGGCCGCGGCGCCGTTGACCGCCGCGACGAGCGGGGTGCGGAGCGTCATCGGCAGGTGCCGGGGACGCGGACGGTCGATGTCGGCGTCCGACGCGCTGGACGCACCGGCGAGGTCGTCCATGTCGGCACCGGCGCAGAAGCCGCGGCCGGCGCCGGTCACGACGATCGCGCGCACGTCCGGGTCGGCGTCGGCATCCTCGAGCACGTCGAAGTACCGGTCCTCCAGGGCGTCGGTCCAGGCGTTGAGCCGCTCGGGGCGGTAGAGCGTCACGAGCAGCACGGCGCCGCGACGCTCGGTGCGCACGAGCTGCTGGGTCAGGTTCGACATGATGTCTCGACCCTACATGAATCTGAGTTCAGTTTCATGTCAATCACGCAGCCGCTGCCCGGCGGCGTGCCAGCGAGCCGACACCGACGCCGAGGATCAGCAGGAGCCCCTGGAACAGGTACTGCCAGTACGTCTCGAGCCCGATCAGCGCGATCGCGTTGAACCCCACCGAGACCGTGATGACGCCGACCAGGGTGCCGATGACGTGGAACTCGCCGTCGCGCAGCACGGCCGATCCGAAGAAGGCGGCCGCGAAGGCCGCGAGCAGGTACGAGTCGCCGCCGGACACGGCGGCGCTGCCGGTCCGCGACGCGAGCAGGATGCCCGTGATGCCCGCGCACACGCCGCAGATCACGAAGGCGAACACCCGCACCCGCTCGACGCGGATGCCCGACAGCTGCGCGGCGACGGGGTTGCCGCCGACGGCCTGCATCGACTGACCGAGGACCGTGCGGTTCAGCACGAACCACAGGACCGCGGCCAGGCCCAGCATCATGTAGACGGGGTACGGGATGCCGAGGAAGCGCCCGAGCGTCAGCTGGATGAAGCTGCCGGGATCGGGCAGGCCCACGGGCGTGCCTCCTGCCACGGCGTAGTTGACGCCGACCGCGACGGTGCCGATGCCGAGCGTCGCGACGAGGGCGTTGACGTTCATGAGCGTCACGACCAGGCCGTTGAGCAGCCCCACCACCGCGCCGATCACGACGGCCAGCACGAGCGCCGCCACGATGCTGATGTCCTGGTCGACCATCGCGCTCAGGCACACGACCCCCGAGAGGCTCGCGACGTTGCCGATGCTGAGGTCGAACTCGCCCGTCACCAGCGCGAACGTCAGGCCCATCGCGATGATCGCCGACAGCGCGCTCTGGTTGAGGATGTTGATGAAGTTGTCGTACGTCGCGAACGTCGTCGGCTCGAGGATGCTCGTGCCCACGACGAGGATCGCCAGCACCAGCAGGGCCCCGTACCGTCCGAACCACCTCCAGACCCGGGCGCTCGCAGGACGGGCCGCCACGACGGCGGTCGGATCGATGGTGGCTGTGGTCATGACGGGTCCCGTTCTGCGGTGAGGGTGGCGGTGTCGAGGGCTGAGGGGTCGGACGGTGCGGTGTCGGCGGTGCCGAAGCACAGCGACGTGAGGTGGTCCTTGGTGGCGCGGGCGGCCGGGACGGAGGCGGTGATGGTCCCCTCGCGCATCACGACGACGCGGTCGCAGATCGCGAGCTCCTCGAAGTCGCTGGAGATCATGAGGATCGAGGTCCCCTGCGCCGCCAGGTCGCGGATGATGTCGTAGATCTCGCTGCGCGCGCCGACGTCGACGCCCACGGTCGGCTCGTCGAGGATCAACAGCTGCGGCCCGGCGAGCACGTACTTGCCGACGACGATCTTCTGCTGGTTGCCGCCGCTGAGCTCGCCGACGGTCTCGTGCACCGAGGTGGCCTTGATGCCGAACCGCGCGACCGCCTCACGGGCGATCGCGGCGGCCCGCCGCGGGCTGTAGGTGCGGGACCGGCGCGACGGGTCCTTCAGCGAGGCCATCCCGAGGTTCGAGCTGACCGAGTTGCGCAGGATCAGGCCCTGCGAGCGACGCTCCTCGGGGACGAGCGCGACACCGGCCCTGATCGCGTCGAACGGAGACCGGGGACGGTACGGCGCGCCGTCGAGCGTCATGGTGCCCGAGCCGACCGGGTCGGCACCGATCAGCAGGCGGGCCAGCTCGGTGCGTCCCGCGCCCACCAGCCCGGCCATGCCGAGGATCTCGCCGCGGTGCAGCGTCAGGTTCGCGTCGCGCACCCGCGGCTCGCGGGTCAGGCCCGCGACCTCGAGCAGCACCGGCGCGGTCGTCGGGTCGACGTCGGTGGCGCGGTGGGCGACCCCGGCGACGTCGCGCCCCACGATGTGCCGGGTCAGGGACCCCAGGTCGAGGTCCGCGGCGGCGAAGCTGCCGACCAGGCGTCCGTTGCGCAGCACCGTGACGTCGTCGGCGACCTGCAGCACCTCCTCGAGACGGTGCGAGATGTAGATGATGCCGACGCCGTCGGCCGTCAGCTCGTCGATGATCGCGTAGAGACGCTCGGCCTCCTCCTTGGTGAACGACGCCGTGGGCTCGTCCATCGCGACGATCGTCGCGTCGCGCATCAGCGAGCGCCCGAGCGACACCATCCAGCGGTCGGAGACCGTGAGGTCCTCGACGCGGGCGTCGAGCGGCACGCGGTAGCCGATGCGGTCCTGCACCTGCAGCGCCTTGCGCCGCAGGCCCCGCAGGTCGAGCACGCCCGACCGGCGGGTGCGGTCGGCCCCCATCGCCATGTTCTGCAGGGCCGTGAACTTGGGCACCAGGTTGAGCTCCTGGTGGATGAAGCTCAGGCCGAGCCTCGTGGCGTCCTGCGGTGCACCGATCGAGACCTCCGACCCGTGCACCCGGATCGTGCCGGCATCGGCCGACTCGGCCCCGGCCAGGATGCGGACCAGGGTCGACTTGCCGGCCCCGTTGGCGCCGCACAGGGCGAGCACCCGTCCTGGGCTGAGCGAGATGGACACGTCCTCCAGGGCCTGGTGCCCACCGAACTGCTTGGAGACGCCGGTCATCTCCAGGCAGGTCGGCGCGGGCACGGAGGCGACCGTCGGGTCGTCGAGGGCTGTTGCTTCGGTCATGACACTCCTCCTCGGTCTCCGGGGCCGGTCGGCCCCGGAGGACGTGCTCGGGACGGGACTACTTCGTCGAGTTCGGGTACTTCGCGAGGAAGTCGTCGATCGTGTCGGTCGTGACCAGCACGTTCGTCAGGGCGACCTCCTGGGGCTCCGCGTCGACGCCGCCCTCGACGAACTCGGGCACGAGCTTGGCGAAGTTCTCGCCCGCCTCGGTCGCCAGCAGGTACACCGTGGCGCGCATGTCGCCGTCCTTGATCGCGCTGATCGCGCCGGGCTGGCCGTTGATGCCGTAGACCTTGACGTCGTCGCGACCGGCCGACTTGAGCGCGGCGATCGCACCGAGCGCGGGATCGTCGAAGCAGCCCCAGACCGCGAGCGGCTCGCTGCCCGCGGGGTGCTTGGCCAGCCAGGCCTGCGCGAACTGCGTGCTGGCCTCGACCTGGCCGGGGATCGGGACCTCGTTGCGGGTCGTCGTGATGTCGGTGCTCTTCAGCGCGTCGTCCAGCGCCTGCTCGCGACCGATGCACGGCAGACCGCTCTTGTAGCCCAGGACGAGCACCTCGCCCTTGCCGCCGAGGTCCTCCACGAGCTGCTTCGCGACGGGCTCGCCGTTGGACACACCGGCGTCCAGGTTGGCGGTGATGCCGTCGGTCGTGCCGCCCGAGATCGAGACGACGGGGATCCCGGCGGCCTTGGCCGCCTGGGCGCCGGCCGTCAGGGTGGTGCTGTCGAACACCGCCGTCACGATGAGGTCGACGCCCTTCTGCACGTAGTCCTGCATCGAGCCGTTGGCCTTGTCGACGGCTCCCTGCGGGTCGACCGCGCTGGTCTCCCAGCCCTGCTTCTCGGCGTAGTCGCGGAAGCCCTTGATCGCCTGCTCGGACGTCTGGTCGCTCGAGGCGAACTTGACGATGCCGATCGTGTACTTGCCGTCGCCGCCACCGTCCCCGCCGCCGGATCCGGCCGAGTCGCTGCTGCCGCACGCGGCGGTGACCGTCAGGGCCAGCGCAGCTGCGAGCACGCCGCCGATTCGTCGAACATTCATGAGTCCTCCTGAGACTGTCGTCGTCCCGCGATGGGGCGACGGGTGGTGCGGCGCGGCCGGGTGGCGTTGCCGTGGGTGGTGCTCATCTCCCCCGATGCCTCACTCACCGCAGCGCGGCATCCCGGACCGACGACCGGCCGAGGAGCCGGTCGAGCTCCTCCGCGGTGTCGGATGCCCTGCGGTGCACGACGCCACCCATCCCGAGACGTTCGGCAGCGACGATGTTCTGGGCGAGGTCGTCGACCATGACGACCTCGGAGGGGGCGGCGCCGAGGCGCTCGCACCCGATCTCGTAGAGGCGGCGCGACGGCTTGCGCACACCCTCCTGGCCGGAGATCGTGACGGCGTCGAACATGGCCGGCAGGTCGAAGCCGGCGTAGCAGTCGCGTCCCAGCGAGTTCGACAGGAGCCCGACCGGGACGCCGTCCGCCCGCAGCGACGCCACGAGCGCGACGGTCCGGTCGTCGCGCACGAGCCGCGACTGCATCCGCGCGATCAGGCCGTCGGCCGACACGTCGGCGCCGTGCGCGCGCAGCCGCTGCGCGAACCCCGCCTCGAACCCGTCGTCGTCGAGCCGGCCCTCCTCGTGCTCGGTCAGCAGGCGCTTCGACGCGGGGTCCGACCCCAGCAGACGCAGCGGGAGTCCCGCATCGCCGCAGTCGGCGGCACCGAAGCCGGCGAAGGCGTCGAGCACGCTGGACGTCAGGACGCCGCCGAAGTCGAACAGCACGGCCCGGTGCGTCATGACAGCGAGTCCTGGTAGCGGCGCATGCCGGCGAGCCAGCGGTCGTAGTCGGACGCCTTGCGCCGGTAGAACTCGAGCACCTCGGCGTGCGGCAGGATCAGGAACTGCTCGGTGCCGATGGCCTCGATCACGACGTCGGCCACCTCGAGCGGCTCCATGACCCCGCCCGCGTCCGTGACGGCCCTGGCGCCCATGCGGGCGGTCTCGTCGTCGGACTCGGCGCCGCCGTTGAGCATCGCCGTGTTGACGCCCATGGGGCACAGGCAGCTCACGGCCACGCCCCGCGACCCGTAGGTGACCGACATCCACTCGGCGAACGCGACCGCCGCGTGCTTGGTCACGGAGTACGTCGGCGAGCCGATCTGCGTCAGCAGCCCGGCCGCGGAGGCCGTGCTCAGGAAGTAGCCGCGGCCGCGCTCGAGCCAGCCCGGTGTCAGCAGCCGGGCGGCCCGCACGTGCGCCAGGACGTTGACGTCGATCGACGTCTCCCAGTCACCTTCCGACGACTCGAGCCCCTGTCCCAGCCCGACGCCGGCGTTGGCGGCGTAGAGGTCGACGGGCCCGAACCGCTCCTCGGCGAGGTCGATGAGCCCCTTGACGTCCTGCTCGACCGAGCAGTCCGCCGCGAGGCCCACGACGCGCCCCCGTCCCACGAGCTCGAGCTCGGCGGTCGTGCGGGCCACGCGGTCGGCGTCGAGGTCGGTCACGACGACGCGGGCCCCGTGCTCGAGGAGGCGCTGCGCGAGGGCCGAGCCGATCCCGCCCGACGCGCCGGTGACGATGGCGACGGTTCCGTCGATGATCATGCGCCGGCCCCCGCCCCCGCCGCCGCGGCGCGGATGGCGTCACGGTCGATCTCACGCTTCAGGATCTTGCCGGTCGCGCCCTTCGGGAGCACCTCGACGAACTGGTAGAGCCTCGGCACCTTGTACGCCGAGAGCTGCACCTTGGCCCACGTCCGCAGCTCGGCTCCCGTCAGCGTCGAGCCCTCGCGCAGCGCGACGACCGCCGCGACCTCCTCGCCGAAGTGCTCGTCGGGGACGCCGACGACCGCGACCTCGACGATGTCGGGGTGCTCGTACAGCACCTCCTCGACCTCGCGCGGGTAGACGTTGTAGCCGCCGCGGATGATGAGGTCCTTCGCCCGGTCGACGATGCTCAGGTAGCCGTCCTCGTCGAGCAGACCCAGGTCGCCGGTCTTGAGCCAGCCGTCCTGCAGGTCCTGCGCCGTGACGTCGGGCCGGTTGCGGTAGCCCTTCATGATCGTGGGGCCCTTGATGAAGACCTCCCCGACGACGCCCGCCTCGACGGGCGCACCCGTGACGTCGCGGACCTCGATCACGCTGCCGGGCAGGGCGGGACCGACCGTGCCGGCCTTCTGCTCGCGGTTGATGTCGTTGAACGTGGCCGCGCCGGTCGACTCGGTCAGGCCGTAGCCCTCGAGGATCGCGCAGTCGAACCGATCGTTGAAGGCGCGCATGACCTCGACCGGCAGCGAGGCGCCACCCGACGTGGCGAGCCGCAGGTGCTCGAAGTCGCTGGGACCGTAGTCGGCCGCGGCGTGGAGCAGCGCGTTCCACATCGTCGGCACGCCCGCCATCGCCGTGAGGCGGTCGCGGCGCAGCATCTCGAGCATCGCGGTCGGCTCGAACGGCGACAGCACCGACAGCGACGCGCCGGTGACGAGGACCGTGTTCATGACGACGGCCTGACCGTAGACGTGGAACAGCGGGAGCGCCGTGCCGAAGCGGTCGTCGGGGGTCAGCGCCAGCACCGGCAGGAACGACGCCGTCGTGTCGAGCAGGTTGGCGGCGGTCAGCTCGACGCCCTTCGGCCGGCCCGTCGTGCCCGACGTGTACAGGATGATCGCGGTGTCGTCGGGTGCGTGCTCGTGGGCCTCGTCGACCGGCTCGGCGTCGAAGGCGGCGCCGTCGTCGACGACCCACACGTCCAGGCCGCGCTCCCCCGCCGCGGCGCGGGCGGCGTCGGCGCACTCGTGCCAGACGACGACCAGCGACGCCTCGGAGTCGTCGAGCACGTAGCCGATCTCGGGGGAGGTCGCCATGGTGTTCATCGTGATGACGCTGGCGCCCACCGCGTGCAGCCCCAGGTAGACGACGGGGAACTCGACGACGCTCGGCGCGATGAAGACGACCCGGTCCAGCGGACGCACGCCGGCGGCCCGGACGGCTCCGGCCACGCGGCTGCTGAGCTCGCGGAGCTGCCCGTACGTCAGGTCGCCCCGCGGTGACCGCAGCGCGATCCTCTCCGGATCGTCCTGCGCGTTGGACCACACGTTCGCCGCCACGTTCACCATCTGGAGTCGCTCTCGTCGTCGGGATGCTGTGACCTGTCTCACGTGACCGGCCTCACGTTGAGGACCGTAGTTGAATCCGGGTTCAGGTTCAAGTAGGTTTCCCGAAAATCTTCCAGCCCCACTCCTGAGGAGCCCTCCGTGCCCAGAGCAGCGATCGTCGCCACCGCCCGCACCCCCATCGGCAAGGCGTACCGAGGCGCCTTCAACGCCACGACGAGCCCCGAGCTGGCCGGTCACGCCATCGCCTCGGCGCTCGCCAAGGTCGGCCTCGACGGTGCCTCCGTCGAGGACGTCGTGCTGGGCGCGGCCGCACCGCAGGGGACGTCGGGCTTCAACGTCGCGCGCCAGGCCGCGCTGCGCGCCGGGCTCCCCGTCACCGTCCCGGGCCAGACGGTCGACCGGCAGTGCTCGTCGGGACTCATGGCGGTGTCGATCGCGGCCAAGCAGATCCTCCACGACGGCATGAAGATCGCGATCGGGGGCGGCGTCGAGTCGATCTCGCTGGTGCAGAACGAGCACATGAACACCCACCGCGCCACCGATCCCTGGCTCGAGCAGCACCACCCGGGCCTCTACGCGCCGATGCTGCACACCGCCGAGAACGTCGCGGCGCGGTACGGCATCAGCCGCGAGCGCCAGGACGAGATGGGCCTGCAGTCGGTGCAGCGTGCCGCGGCCGCGCAGGCCGCGGGGATCTTCGACGACGAGATCGTCCCGATCACCGTCACGACGCTGGTGCACGACAAGGCGACGGGCGAGACCTCCGAGGTCGAGCAGACCGTCTCGGCCGACGAGGGCGTCCGCGCCGGCACGACCGCCGAGGGACTCGCGGCACTGCGCACCGTCCTGCAGCCCGGCGAGGTCACCGACCGCCCGACCGTGACGGCCGGCAACGCCTCGCAGCTCAGCGACGGCGCGTCCGCCAACGTCCTGATGGACTCCGACCACGCCGCCTCGCTCGGCATCGAGCCGCTCGGGTACTACGTCGGCATGACCGTCACGGGCTGCGAGCCCGACGAGATGGGCATCGGGCCCGTCGCGGCGATCCCGCGGCTCCTGGCCCTGCACGGGCTGACCGTCGACGACATCGGGGTGTGGGAGCTCAACGAGGCCTTCGCGGCCCAGGCCGTCCACTGCCGCGACGTCCTCGGCATCGATCCCGAGCGGATGAACGTCAACGGCGGCGCCATCGCGATCGGCCACCCCTACGGCATGACCGGCTCCCGGGCCGTCGGCCACGCCCTGCTCGAGGCACGCCGTCGCGGAGCCCAGTTCGCCGTCGTGTCGATGTGCGTCGGCGGCGGCATGGGAGCGGCCGGCCTGCTCGAGGTCGCCCGATGAGGGCCTGGCAGGTCGAGCGGCTCGGCGAGCCCGCCGACGTCCTGACGCTCGCCGAGGTGCCCGACCCGCGGCCGGGGCCCGGCCAGGTCAGCGTCCGCGTGCTCGCCGCCGCGGCCAACTTCCCCGACGTGCTGATGTGCCGCGGGCTCTACCAGGTCCGGCCAGACCTGCCCTTCACCCCCGGCGTCGAGCTGTGCGGCGAGGTGCTCGAGCTCGGCCCCGACGTGACGGGCGTCGCCGTCGGTGACCGCGTGCTCGGCGCGCCGGCCGGCCCCGGCGGCGCCTTCGCCGAGATCGCGCTGATGGACGTCGCGACGACCTTCCCGGCGCCCGGGTCGCTCGACGACGCGCAGGCGGCGTCGCTGTTCGTGGGGTACCAGACGAGCTGGTTCGCCCTGCACCGCCGCACGCGGATCACCGCCGGCGACGTCCTGCTCGTCCACGCCGCAGCAGGGGGTGTCGGCAGCTCGGCGGTCCAGCTCGGCAAGGCCGCCGGTGCGACCGTCATCGGGGTCGTCGGCAACGCAGGGAAGGCCGAGGTCGCCCGCGCCCTGGGGGCCGACGTCGTCGTCGACCGTCACGAGCAGGACTTCGTCCAGGTCGTCAAGGACGTGACGGACGGTCGCGGCGCCGACATCGTCTACGACCCGGTCGGGGGCGAGACCTACCAGCGCTCGACCAAGTGCATCGCGTTCGAGGGACGCATCCTGGTGATCGGCTTCGCGGGCGGCGAGATCCAGTCGGCACCGCTGAACCACGCCCTGATCAAGAACTACTCCGTCGTCGGGCTCCACTGGGGCCTGTACAACCAGCGCGACCCCGCGCTCGTGCGGCACTGCCACGACGAGCTGACGGCCCTCGCGGCCACGGGCGCCGTCTCGCCGATCGTGAGCGAGCGCATCGGGCTCGCCGACGTGCCGGCCGGGCTCCAGCGCCTGGCCGACGGCGTCACGACCGGACGGGTCGTGATGGTCTCCCCGGGGTGACAGCATGAGGGCGAGCGGCCACGACCCGCCGCCGCCCACCCCCCCCCCCCCCCNACGCCATGAGCGACCGGACCCTGCTGGACGAGCTGGAGGAGCAGGAGCGCACCCTCGTGCTCGACTCGTTCGACGAGACCGACGCGTGGGAGCTCGGCTCGGCGCTGCGCCAGGCCGCGGTCGCCCAGGGGCTGCCGGTCGCGATCTCGGTGCGCCGCAACGGCCAGCGGCTGTTCCACACCGCCCTGCCGGGCGCCTCGGCCGACAACGACGACTGGCTCGAGCGCAAGTGCGCCGTCGTCGACCGCTACGGACGGTCGTCGCTGCGCGTGGGCGAGCAGTTCCGCGTGGCCGGCCGGAGCTTCGACGCGGACTCCCGGCTCGACACGTCACGGTTCGCGGCGCACGGCGGGGCGTTCCCGATCATCGTGCGCGGCACGGGCTGCGTCGGCACCGTCGCGGTCTCGGGGCTGCCACAGCGGGACGACCACCGGCTCGTCGTCGAGACGTTGCGTGCGTTCGTCGTCACACGCCGAGCGAGATGATTGGTGCACCAATGATTGGTACACTCGATGCATGACCGACCGTGATCCCCTCGCCCTCGAGGAGCAGGTGTGCTTCGCGCTCGCCGTGGCCTCCCGCGAGGTCGTGGCGTCCTACCGCTCCGTCCTCGAGCCGCTCGGGCTGACGCACCCGCAGTACCTCGTGATGCTGGCGCTCTGGCAGCACGACGCGACCGCGTCGGCCGGCCTCTCGGTGTCCGAGCTCAGCGCCCTCCTGCACCTCGACCCGGGCACGTCGTCCCCCCTGGTCAAGCGGCTCGAGGCGGCCGGGCTCGTGTCGCGTCGCCGCTCGCCCCGCGACGAGCGCGTCCTGGTCGTCGAGGTGACGCCCGAGGGGCGGGCCCTGCGCCGCCGCGCCCTCGCCGTGCCGACGACGATGCTGGCCCGCCTCGGCATGTCCGAGGACGACCTCGCCGCGACGAACGACGTCCTGCACCGCATCATCGACGCCGCCCACGAGAGCGTGACCGCATGAACGCGCCGGCCCACTCCGCCGAGCTCGCGGCCCTGCGCCGCGTCCAGCGCCGCGTCGGCGCGATCGCCTTCTTCGCCGTCGCGATCCACGGCGTGCTCGGACTCATCGTCGTGGCGCACGTCGTCAAGGGCGAGGGCCGTGACGCCGACGCCGTCCTGCTGCTCGTCATGTCGGCGGTGTTCGCCGTCGTCACCTACGTCGTCGTGCGACTGATCCTCGCCGCCCGGCTGTGGGCGCCCGGCTGGATCGCCCTGTCAGTCGTCCCGACCGTGATCGGCTTCGTCTGGGTGCTGTGACCCCTTGTCGGCCAGCACGGCGGCGTCGCGCACGGCGCTCGCCACCTTCTGGTGCACGTCGTGGTGGAAGACGCTGGGGATGATGTAGTTCGCGTTGAGCTCGTCGGACGACACCGAGCCCGCGACGGCGTCGGCGGCCGCCAGCAGCACCTCCATGCCGATGCCGTGGCTCTGCGCGTCGAGCAGACCGCGGAAGATGCCGGGGAACGCCAGGACGTTGTTGATCTGGTTGGGGTAGTCCGAGCGGCCCGTCGCGACGACCGCGGCGTGCTGGCGGGCGATCGCCGGCTCGATCTCGGGGTCGGGGTTGGCCAGCGCGAACACGATCGAGCCCGGCGCCATCTTCTCGACGTCCTCGGCGGTGATCAGGTTGGGGGCGCTGACGCCGATGAACACGTCGGCGCCCGGCAGCGCGTCGCGCAGCGTGCCGGTGTGCCCGGCGGGATTGGTGTGCTCGGCCGTCCAGACCAGCGACGGGTCGAGGCCCTCGCGCCCGGAGTGGACCACGCCCTGCACGTCGCACACCGTGACGTCGACGGCGCCCGCGTGCAGCAGCACCTTGAGCACCGCGGTGCCGGCGGCCCCCGCGCCGACCAGCACGATGCGCGCGGCCGGCAGGTCCTTGCCGACGACCTTGAGCGCGTTGCGCAGTGCCGCGAGCACGACGACAGCGGTGCCGTGCTGGTCGTCGTGGAACACGGGGATGTCGAGCCGCTCGCGCAGCCGGGCCTCGACCTCGAAGCAGCGGGGTGCCGAGATGTCCTCGAGGTTGATGCCCGCGAAGCCGGGCGAGATCGCCGCGACGGTCTCGACGATCTGGTCGACGTCCTGCGTGTCGAGCACGATCGGCCAGGCGTCGATGTCGGCGAAGCTCTTGAACAGGGCCGCCTTGCCCTCCATGACCGGCAGCGCCGCGTGCGGCCCGATGTTGCCGAGGCCCAGCACGGCGGAGCCGTCGCTGACGACCGCGACGCTGTTGCGCTTGACCGTCAGACGGCGCGCGTCCTCCTTGTCGGCCACGATCGCCTGGCAGATGCGCGCGACGCCGGGCGTGTAGATCATCGAGAGGTCGTCGCGGTTGCGCAGGGGGTGCTTCGTGGCGGTCTCGATGACGCCGCCGAGGTGCATCAGGAAGGTGCGGTCGGAGACCTTGAGGACGTCGACGTCGCCGACGGCCTTGAGCGCGTCGACGATGATCGCGGCGTGGTCGGTGTCGGACGCCGCACACGTGAGGTCGATGCGCAGGTGGTCGGCGCCGGACGCCGCGACGTCGAGTGCCGTGACGATGCCGCCGGCCCTCTCGACCGTCGTGGTCAGGTCGCTGACGGCCGAGCCGCCGGACGGCACCTCGAGCCGGATCGTGATGGAGTACGAGATGCTGGGCGCGGTCGAAGGTTTCACCTCACCATCTTAAAGACGAGGCTTCCCTCATGTTTGTTCGGGACCCCCTGCCCGACCGTTCTCGCGAGTAGAGTCGGCCGCGAGCCGCCACACCCCGCGGCCCACCCGTTGGAGGAGCCCACCACCGCCCCTCCGCCACATCGAGAGAGAGCACCACCGTGACCGATCCCAGCACCCCGCCCAGCACTCCCGCGCCGTCCGCGTTCGGCAGCCACCACGAGCAGGTCGTCTTCTGCCACGACGAGGCCACGGGCCTCAAGGCGATCATCGCCATCTACTCCACGGCGCTCGGCCCGGCGCTCGGCGGCACGCGCTTCTACCCGTACGCGTCGGAGGCCGACGCCCTGACCGACGTGCTCAACCTGTCGCAGGGCATGGCCTACAAGAACGCGCTGGCCGGTCTCGACCTCGGCGGCGGCAAGGCCGTCATCATCGGCGACCCGCACACGCTGAAGACCGAGGCCCTGCTGCGGGCCTACGGACGCTTCGTCCAGACGCTGAACGGTCGCTACTTCACGGCGTGCGACGTCGGCACCTTCTCGGCCGACATGGACCTGATCGCCCGCGAGAGCAGGTTCGTCACGGGTCGGACGGTCGAGCACGGCGGAGCCGGCGACTCGTCCGTGCTGACGGCGTTCGGCGTCTACCAGGGCATGCGCGCGTCGGCACAGCACCTGTGGGGTGACACGTCGCTGGCCGGCAAGCGGGTCGGCGTCGCCGGCGTCGGCAAGGTCGGCCGCCACCTCGTGGGGCACCTCGTCGCCGAGGGCGCCGACGTCGTCGTCACCGACCCCTACGCCCCGGCCGTCTCGGCCCTGCTCGAGACGCACCCGGGCGTCCGCAGCGTCGACGACACCGACACCCTGATCCGCGAGCCCCTCGACGTCTACGCCCCGTGCGCGCTCGGCGGCGCCCTCGACGACGCCTCGATCGAGGTGCTGACGGCGCAGGTCGTGTGCGGTGCGGCGAACAACCAGCTGGCGCACCCCGGCATCGAGAAGCGCCTGCAGGAGCGCGGCATCACGTACGCGCCCGACTACTGCGTCAACGCCGGTGGCGTCATCCAGGTCGCCGACGAGCTCGAGGGCTTCGACTTCGACCGCGCCAAGCTGCGCGCCACCTCGATCTACGACACGACGCTGGGCGTGCTCGAGCACGCGAGGGACGAGGGCATCTCGCCGTCGCTGGCCGCCGACCGCATGGCCGAGCAGCGCATGCGCGACGTCGGACGTCTGCGCTCGGTCTACCTGCCGTAGCCCCCGCCGTCCCGACCAGGCCCGCTCGGGGCGGTGGCTCGGCGACGTGTCAGCACCCCGGACACGTCGCCCGCACACCGCCCCGGCGGGCCGGGGGGCACGGGGGTCGCCCGCGCGAGGAGACGGGCGAGCCCGGTCACCGCGTCTCGTCCCGCAGCGTCACCGTCGTCGGCGAGTCGACGGTCGCCAGCAGCCGCCGCCGCAGCAGGTCGACGTCGACCGCGTCGCCACCGAACACGTCCGGGTCCGGCAGGAAGCGCACCGTCGTGCCACCGGGTCCCCGTGCCGCCGCGGCCTCGGGACGCCCGTCGGGCAGGCCCCGCACGTAGCGCGCCGACCACGACCCGTCGGAGCGGACGTTGGTGTGCTCGAGCCACGCGCTCAGCGCCGCCACGACCGACATGCCGCACCGCGGGAGCCCGTCGGGCAGGAGCGGCGCCTCGGGCACGCCGAAGAACCGCAGGTCGCGCGTCGCCATGACGGGCTTGACGACCCACGTCCCGTCGGCGTCCTGACGCGTGTCGGTGCCCCGTCCGTCGTCGACGACCGACACCGACCGGTCGGCGTGCAGCACGACGTCGATCGTGCGCGTCGTCCCGTCGACGGCCTCGTCGAGCGCATAGGCCAGCACCTCGAGCACCAGGTGCACGGGACCGCCACGGGCGTGTGCCGCGGCATCGGCCCGGACCCGGGCGAGATGGTCGGCGTCGACCGGCTCACGCCAGTCGTGCGACGTGACCAGCCTCAGGACGCGGCTGGGTCTTCTCGCGCGAGGTCGCGGTACTGCTCCGGAATCGGTTCGCCCGATTCGCCGTGGAGCTCTCGCTGCAGGGTGTTGAAGTCTGTGTCCGGAGTCCGGTACTTCAAGTCGCGCGCAACTTTGGTCTGTTTGGCTTTCGCACGGCCGCGGCCCATAAGGCTCGACCCCCTCGCAGAGAAATAGTCAGTTTGTCGTGCTGGCCAGCCTACCGGGAGTACGCAACAGATGTGTCACCGACCCCCGCGCGACACGAGAAATAAACCAGCGCGATGCGCAGCGGTCAGGCGTGGGCGCCCGTCAGCGTGACGGTGCCGCCGTCGCCGTGCACGCCGGCGCCCTGCACGTCGCCCGCGATCCACGCGTCGACGCCGTGCTCGGCCAGGAGGCGCAGGGCCGCGTCGGCGGCATCGGCGGCCACGAGGGCGACCATGCCGACGCCCATGTTGAGCGCGAGGTCGAGGTCGGCCTGCGCGACCGAGCCGAGCTCGCCGACCAGGCCGAAGACCGGCTGGGGCGACCACGTGGACCGGTCGACCCGCACCGAGACGTCCGGGGGCACGACGCGCTCGAGGTTGGCGGCGAGCCCACCACCCGTGATGTGCGACATCGCGTGCACCTCGACCTGCTTGACCAGGGCGAGGCACGGGAGCGTGTAGAGCTGGGTCGGCGTGAGCAGCTGCTCGCCCAGCGTCGTGCCGAACTCGGGCACGTCGCGGTCGAGCTCCCACCCCGCCTGGGTGAAGAAGACGTGGCGCACCAGCGAGAAGCCGTTGGAGTGCAGGCCGCTCGAGCGCATCGCGATCACGACGTCGCCCGGCCGCACCAGCTCGGCACCGATCAGCTCGTCGGCCTCGACGACGCCCGTCGTGGAGCCGGCGATGTCGTACTCGTCGACGCCCAGCAGCCCGGGGTGCTCGGCGGTCTCGCCGCCCAGCAGCGCCGTGCCCGACTCGGCGCACGCCTGGGCGATGCCCTTGACGATGTCGGCGATCCGCTCGGGCACGACCTTGCCGCACGCGATGTAGTCGGTCATGAACAGCGGCTCGGCGCCGCACACGACCAAATCGTCGACCAGCATGCCGACGAGGTCGAACCCGATCGTGTCGTGACGGTCCATGCGCTGCGCGATCTGCACCTTGGTGCCGACGCCGTCGGCCGACGTGGCCAGGTAGGGCTTGCGGTACGTCTTCAGCGCCGAGGCGTCGAACAGGCCCGCGAAGCCGCCGATGCCGCCGACGACCTCGGGGCGGCGGGCCTTGTCGACCCACTCCTTCATGAGCTCGACGGCGCGGTCGCCCTCCTCGATCGAGACGCCCGCGGAGGCGTAGGACGTGCCGCTCACTGGATGACCTCGAGCGGGAGCTGGTCCTGGACCTCGAGGAGGTGCTTGCCGATCACGTCGTCCTCCGGGAGCGCCACGGGGTAGATGCCGTCGAAGCACGCCCGGCACAGGTTGTCCTTGGGGATGTTGGTCGCCTCGACGAGCTGGTCGAGCGTCACGTACGCCAGCGAGTCGGCGCCGATCGAGCGGCAGATCTCGTCGACCGAGATGCCGTTGGCGATCAGCTCGGCCCGCGAGGCGAAGTCGATGCCGTAGAAGCACGGCCACTTGACCGGCGGCGACGAGATGCGCACGTGCACCTCGGCCGCGCCGAACTCGCGCAGCATCCGCACGAGGGCGCGCTGCGTGTTGCCGCGCACGATCGAGTCGTCGACGACCACCAGACGCTTGCCCGCGATGACGTCGCGCAGGGGGTTGAGCTTGAGCCGGATGCCGAGCTGGCGCAGGGTCTGCGACGGCTGGATGAACGTGCGTCCGACGTACGAGTTCTTGACCAGGCCGTGGCCGAACGGGATGCCCGACTCCTCGGCGTAGCCGATCGCGGCCGGCGTGCCCGACTCGGGGACGGGGATCACGAGGTCGGCCTCGACGGGGAACTCGCGGGCCAGGCGGCGTCCGATCTCGGAGCGCACCGAGAAGACGCGCTGGTCGGCGATCGTCGTGTCGGGACGGGCGAGGTAGACGTACTCGAAGACGCAGCCCTTGGGCTCGGGCTTGGCGAAGTGCTCGGTGCGCAGGCCGTCCTCGTCGATCGCGATGAACTCGCCGGGCTGGATCTCGCGGATGAACGAGGCGCCGACGATGTCGAGCGCCGCGGTCTCGCTCGCGACGACCCACCCGCGCTCGAGACGTCCGAGCACCAGGGGGCGGATGCCCTGCGGGTCGCGGGCGGCGTAGAGCGTGCCCTCGTCCATGAAGACCAGCGAGAACGCGCCGCGCAGCTGCGGCAGCACCTCGAGCGCGGCCTCCTCGACCGAGCGGTCGGGGTACGACGCGAGCAGCGACGCCATGACCGCGGTGTCGGACGTCGCGGTCTCGCCCCGGCCGGACCCCTGCCCCGCCTCGGCCTCGCGGGCCGCGAGCAGATCGGTCAGCTCGGCGGTGTTGGTGAGGTTGCCGTTGTGCCCGAGGGCGACCGAGCCGGCCGCCGTGGGGCGGAACGTCGGCTGGGCGTTGTGCCACACGCTCGACCCGGTCGTGGAGTAGCGCGCGTGGCCGATCGCGATCTCGCCCTTGAGCGACTCGAGCGTGGCCTCGTCGAACACCTGCGACACCAGGCCCATGTCCTTGTAGACGAGGATCTGGCGGCCGTTGCTGACCGCGATGCCGGCCGACTCCTGGCCGCGGTGCTGCAGCGCGTAGAGACCGAAGTAGGTCAGCTTGGCGACCTCCTCACCGGGGGCCCAGACACCGAAGACACCGCAGGCGTCCTGGGGTCCGGCGTCCTGGGGATCGAGGTCGTGGGTGAGGCGTCCATCTCCGCGGGGCACGGCACCAGTGTAGGGGCGGCGACCGTGGCGGCCCAATCTTTCGGCTGTGACCCGATCGGCCGGACGCGCCCGCACCCCCGAACGAACCTAGGGTGGCGGCATGGACTCAGACATCATGACCGTGGAGCGCACGATCTCCGCACCGCCCGAGCAGATCTTCGCCCTCCTGTCCGACGCCGGCAGGCACCAGGGCTTCGACGGCTCCGGGACGGTGCGCGGCACGCGCGCGGAGTCGCGTCCGCTGACGCTCGGCACGACGTTCGGCATGGCGATGCACATGGGCGTCGGCTACCGCACGTCCAACACCGTGGTCGAGTTCGAGCAGGATCGGCGCATCGCCTGGAAGACCACGGGCCTCAAGGGCCTCGTCGGCGGACGCATCTGGCGCTACGAGCTCGAGCCGGTCGAGGGCGGCACGCTCGTCAAGGAGTCGTGGGACGTCTCGCAGGACAAGCAGAAGTTCTTCCTCAAGCGCTCGAAGATGCCGGCCGCGACCAAGAACGGCATGCGCAGGACCCTCGAGCGGATCGCCGAGGCCGTCGAGCGCTGACGTCGACGGCTCCCGGGGCCGGGGCCGGTGCGGCTAGGGTGACGTGACCCACGCCACACCCGAGGAGTGCCGCATGACCACCGCGATCCCCGACGCCACGTACCTGCCCGACTTCCTCGCGGCCCGCGCCACCGAGCGCCCCGGTGCCACGTGCTGGGTGTTCGGCGACCGCACCTGGACGTGGTCGCAGGCCGACGAGTCGGTCCGTCGCGCCGGCGGTGCGCTGCAAGCGGAGGGCGTCGCCCGCGGCGACCGCGTCGCGGTGCTCGACAGGAACCATCCCGCGGTGCTGCAGGTGCTGCTCGGCGGGTGCCTCGTCGGCGCCGCGACGACGGTCGTCAACTGGCGGCTCGCCGGCGACGAGCTCGACTACGTCATCAACGACTGCCGCGCCAAGGTGCTGTTCGTCGGCCACCGGCTCGTCGAGCAGCTGGCGTCGGTGCGCGACCGGCTCGAGCACGTCGAGAAGATCGTCGTGGTCGGTGGCGACGCCGACGAGCTCGAGGCGTGGCTGGCGGCCGCGGCGCCGATCGACCGCCAGGACGACGTGACGCCCGACGACGTCTGCGTCGTGATGTACAGCTCGGGCACCACCGGACGCCCCAAGGGCGTGCAGCTGACCCAGGCCGCCATGGTTGAGCACAGCCTCAACGGCGGCGGCAGCACGGCGTACGCCGACGGCGACATGATGCTCGTCGCGATGCCGATGTTCCACGTCGGTGGCACGTCGTACGCGCTGCTCGGGCCCGTCAACGGCGTCCCCGGGTACATCATCAGCGAGGTCGACGCGACGCTGATGGCCGGCGGGATCCTGGCCGGCTGCACGCACGCGTTCCTCGTCCCCGCGGTCGTGGCGGCGCTCGTCGCGGCCGGGCCCGACGCGATGGCGCTGTTCGGCCGCCTCAAGGCCGTCGGCTACGGCGCCGCCCCGATGCCCCTGCCGGTGCTGCGCGCCGCGATGGCGGCCTGGCCCGACACCTCGTTCCAGCAGGTGTACGGCATGACGGAGTTCGGCGGCGTCATCACGATCCTCGAGGACGACGCCCACCGCGACGCCGACCACCCCGAGCGCCTGGTGTCGGCGGGCCGCCCCGTCGCGCACGCCGAGATGCGCATCGTCGACCCCGCCACGCTCCGCGACGTCCCCGCCGGCGCCTCGGGCGAGATCTGGTTCCGCACCCCGCAGGCCACGATCGGCTACATCGGGCGCCCCGACGACACCGCGGCACTCATCACGGACGACGGCTGGGTGCGCACGGGCGACCTCGGCCGCGTCGACGACGGCGGCTTCCTGTTCATCGAGGACCGTCTCAAGGACATGATCATCACTGGTGGCGAGAACGTGTACTCCCCCGAGGTCGAGCGGGTGCTGGCCGAGCACCCGGCCGTCGCCGAGATCGCGATCATCGGCGTCCCGGACGACCGGTGGGGCGAGACGGTGAAGGCGGTCGTGGCCTTCCGCCCCGGCCAGTCCGCGACCCCCGACGAGCTCATCGCGTTCGCGCGGGAACGGCTGGCGGGCTACAAGGCCCCGTCGTCGATCGACGTCGTCGACGCGCTGCCCCGCAACCCGTCGGGCAAGATCCTGAAGCGCGACCTGCGCAAGCCCTACTGGGGCGACGGCAGCCGCCAGGTCTGACCCGGACATGACGCGGCCCCGGTCATCCAGGGGAGGGGACCGGGGCCGCGCTGGCACCAGCCTAACCTCTCGAGCCCCATGGGTCCCACACGTCACACGCGTTCCGCGGACACCGGGCCGTCCCACGACATACCCTCGGTCCCATGCGTCTCGCCGTCACCGGTCTCGTCACCGGCCTCGTCGCCTCCCTGTTCCTCGCGTCCCCCGCCCGGGCCGACGGGCCGGAGGCGCCCGGCGACTTCACGGGCCACGGCTTCGACACGTGCATCGCGCCCAGCCAGTCGGTCATGGACACGTGGAACCTGACCTCACCGTTCAGCGCCGTCGGCATCTACGTCTCCGGCAACTCCCGCTACTGCGGTGACCGGTACCAGAAGAACCTGACGGCGTCGTGGGTCACCCGCAACGCCGCGAACGGCTGGAAGTTCATCCCGATCCACGTCGGCCGCCAGGTGCCGTGCTTCAAGAACAACCCGAAGAGCCGCGTGCAGAAGAAGAAGATGTCGACGAACGTCGCGACGGCCCGGTCGCAGGCCGTCGCCGAGGCCAACGAGACCGTCGCCGCCCTGATCAAGTACGGCTTCGGCCCCGGCAGCGTCTCGTACCTCGACATCGAGTGGTACGCCCGCACGGCCGCCTGCGACAACGTCCTGCT
Organism: Aeromicrobium sp. Root472D3; assembly: GCF_001426485.1. GTDB lineage: Bacteria > Actinomycetota > Actinomycetes > Propionibacteriales > Nocardioidaceae > Aeromicrobium. The sequence continues at coordinate 129,833 of NZ_LMET01000001.1, forward strand.
CGAGTTCGCCGACGCCTGGACCGAGCAGCTGCACGCCCAGGGCTACCAGTCGGGGCTGTACTCGAGCGGCTCGGCCGGCATCAAGGTGATCGACGAGGCGCGGCTCGCGGGTCGTCCGGGCCTCACGCTGCCCGACCACCTGTGGAACGCCTGGGTCAACAAGAAGGCCGACACCAAGGGCGGCCCGTACCTGTCCGACAGCGGCTGGACGAACCACCAGCGCATCCACCAGTACCACAACGGCGTCGACGTCACGTACGGCGGCAGGACGCTCAACATCGACAAGAACTTCCTCGACGTCGGACGGGGCTCGGTCCCGTCCCGCCGGGTCGACCCGTGCGGGGTCAACGTCACGCTGAAGGCCTATCCGACCCTCCGGGCCGGGGCCAACCGCGCCGAGGTCGCCGCCCTGGAGTGCCTGCTGAAGAAGCAGAAGCTCATCTCGACGGTCGACACGACGTACGGCGCGGCCACCGTCAAGGCCGTCAACCGGTTCCGCGCGAAGCAGGGCTGGTCCAGGACCGGCGTCGCGACGCGCTCGACGTGGACGGCGCTCCTCGCGGCCGGTTCACGCCCCCGCGTGCTCAAGCAGGGATCGGTCGGCGAGCCCGTCTGGCGCCTGCAGCGGTCGCTGACCGCCGCGGGCCTCACGCCCGGGCTCACGGGGGTCTACGACGCCAGGACGGTCCGCGCGGTACAGGCCTACCGCAAGGCCCGCAGGCTGCCCGGCTACACGACGACCGAGTCGAAGGTCTGGTCGCAGCTGCGCAGCGGCAGGACCGCCTGACGGCACGTGCCGTCCTGACGGGCGCAGGGTGACAGACAGGCTGGCACGACGTAGCCTCGAGCCCATGCGTCTGACGACTCCCGCCCTGCTCCGGCACGCGATCCTCGGTCTGGCGGCCGCCGTCACGGCGTCCCTCGTGGTGGCCGCGCCCGCCGGTGCGGCGACCCCGCCGGCCCCCGGCGGCTTCACGGGGCACGGCTTCGACACGTGCGTCGCCCCCGACCAGGCCACGATGGACACCTGGAACCTGACCTCGCCGTTCACGGCCGTCGGCATCTACGTCTCCGGCTCGTCGCGCTACTGCGGCGACGACAAGCAGCCCAACCTGTCGCCGCAGTGGGTCGCGCAGAACGCCCGCAACGGCTGGCGCTTCCTGCCGATCCACGTCGGCCGTCAGGCGCCGTGCTTCGCCAACAACCCGAAGAGCGCGGTCCAGAAGCAGCTGATGTCGCGCAGCGCGGCGACGGCCCGCAAGCAGGCGCGCAGCGAGGCCAAGGAGACCGTCGCGGCCCTCAAGCGGTACGGGTTCGGCAAGCACAGCACCTCGTACCTCGACATCGAGTACTACACCCGCACCGCCTCGTGCGACCGGGTCGTGCTCGAGTTCGTCGACGCCTGGACCGAGTACCTGCACGCCAAGGGGTACAAGTCCGGCGTCTACGGGAGCGGCTCGGCCGCGATCTCGGCGATCGACGAGGCCCGGCGGTCGAAGCGTCGCGGCTTCACCGAGCCCGACCAGCTGTGGGTCGCGTGGGGCAACGGCCGGGCCAACACCGACGGCGGGCCGTACCTGGCCGACTCGGGCTGGAAGCGCCAGCGCCTGCACCAGTACCAGCTCGACGTCCGGGCGACGTACGGCGGCACGTCGATCGTGATCGACAGGAACTTCCTCGACGTCGGCAAGGGCTCGCGCGCGGGCAAGCAGTCGAAGCCCTGCGGCGTCACGCAGTCGTTCACGCGCTACTCCACGCTCAAGGTCGGCTCGAAGGGCACGCAGGTCAAGGCCCTCGAGTGCCTGCTGAAGAAGCAGGGCTTCCTGCGCTCGGCCGACACCCGCTACGGCATCGGCACGGCCCGGGCGGTCGAGGCCTTCCAGACCTCGAAGGGCTGGACCGCGACCGGCACCGCGTCGCGCACGACCTGGACGGCGCTGCTGTCGGCCGGCCGCAGCCCGCGGGTGCTGAAGCAGGGCTCGGTCGGCCCCTCGGTCTACCGCCTGCAGCGCTCGCTCGTCGCCGCCGGCGCGCGCCTGACCATCTCGGGCGTCTACGACTCGCGCACCGTCGCGGCGGTCAAGGCCTACCGGAAGGCCCGCGGCCTGCCGGGGTACGTCACGGCCGAGGCGTCGGTCTGGGCCGAGCTGCAGCGCGGCCAGCTCGTCTAGACCGGCCACGGCTTCCCCCTCCCCCACCCACGTCACGATGGTCCTCGTCTCGGCGCACCGCGGTGGTGCGGGCGACGTCCACGGCGCCGAGAACACCCTCGAGGCGTTCGAGGCGGCGATCGCGCTGGGGTGCGACTACGTCGAGTTCGACGTGCGGTTCACCGCCGACGGCGCCGCGGTCGTCTCGCACGCCGCGGTGCCGGCCGATGCGGACGTGCTGGCGCTCGACGACGTGCTCACGCTCATCCGCGGTCGCGTCGGGGCGCACGTCGATCTCAAGGTGAGGGGACGCGAGGCCGAGACCGTCCACCGCATCGTCGACGCCCTCGGCGCCGGCTCGGTCGTCGTCACGACCGCCGAGGACGCCTCGGTGCGACGCCTGGTCGACTGGGCCGCCGAGCACGCCCCCGGACTGCTGGTGGGGCTGTCGTCCAGCCCGCGGTCGGCCGACGGACGCTGGCAGCGCCTGCTGGCGCGGGTGGAGTCGGCGTTCGCGCGCACCCGCATCCGCCGGAGCCGCGCCACCGTCGTTGTGGCCCACCGCACGCTCGCCCGCTGGACCCTGCGCGGCTACGCGAGGCGGCGCGGGCTGCCGCTGCTGGTGTGGACCGTCGACCGTCCCGACGAGCTCGAGCACTGGATGAACGACCCCGCGACGTGGATGGTGACGACCAACCATCCCGCCCGGGCCATCGCTGCCAGGCGCTGACCCACACCGTCCGCCCGGCCGTCCCCTGAGCGGTGACGGAGCCACGTGTCAGCGTGCTGATGCGTGGCTCAGCCACCGACCCGGGGGTCGGCGCGAAGGCCGCAGGTCCGGGTCAGACCTCGTCGAGCGGCAGGAGCGGCGACAGGTCGGAGCGCTCGCCGGACGCCCGCACGGTCGCGTCGGCCCACGCCAGACGACCACGCCCCAGGGCGATCCAGGTCGCGGGGTCCATCTCGACGACCGCCGGCGGCGTGCCCCGCGTGTGCCGGGACCCCTCGACGACCTGCACTGCCGCGAACGGCGGGATCCGCACCTCGACGCTCGATCCCGGGGCCTTGGCCACCAGCAGGGCGGCCAGGTGCTTGGTCGCGGCCTTCAGGTCGGCCCGTGACGGCTCCCCGGCGTCGAGCCGCTCGCAGATCTGCGCGAACTCGTCGTGGGTCAGGGCGGCGTAGCGCGCCATCGTGCCGGCCATGTCAGACGAGGTGCGCGCCGAGCACCGCCGGCAGCGTCGCCTGCCACGCGGCCCGCAGCTCGGCGACGGGGACGCTGAACCGGTCGACGACCTCGATCGCGTCGCCCCCGGTGCGGCCGACCGACGCCAGCTCGACGCCGTGCTTCTCGGCGAGGTCGACGAACGCGTCGTGCCGGTCCTCGGCGACGACGACCATCGCGCGGGCGGACGACTCGCTGAACAGCTCGACGAACGGGTCGTCGAGGTCGACCGTCACGCCGACCCCGTGGCGGAACGCGGCCTCGGCCAGCGCCATCGCGAGGCCACCGTCGGACAGGTCGTGCGCCGACTCGACGACACCGGCCCTCGCGGCCTCGACCATCAGGTCGGCCAGGGCACGCTCGGCGGCCAGGTCGACGACGGGCGGCTGCCCGCCGAGGTGACCGTGGACGACGTCGGCCCACGTCGAGCCCGACAGCTCGTCGCGGGTCTCGCCGAGCACCAGCACGTGGCCGCCCTCGCCCGTGAACCCCTGCGTGATGCGCTGGCGGACGTCGTCGATGACACCGAGGACGCCGACGACGGGCGTCGGCAGGATCGGCGTCTCGCCGGTCTGGTTGTAGAACGACACGTTGCCGCCCGTGACGGGGATGCCGAGCACGGCGCAGGCGTCCTTCAGGCCGTGGGTCGCCTGCTCGAACTGCCACATGACGTCGGGGTTCTCGGGCGAGCCGAAGTTGAGGCAGTCGGTCACCGCCAGCGGCAGGGCTCCCGTGACGGCGACGTTGCGGTACGACTCCGCGAGCGCGAGCTGGGCGCCCGCGTAGGGGTCGAGCTTGGCGAATCGGCCGTTGCAGTCGGTCGAGACCGCCACGCCGAGGTGGGTCTCGTCGTCGATGCGCACGACGCCGGCGTCCTCGGGCTGGGCCAGCACCGTGTTGCCCTGCACGTAGCGGTCGTACTGGTCGGTGACCCACGACTTGTCGGCCATGTTGGGCGAGCTGACGACCCGGACGAGCTGGTCCTGGAGCTCGTCGCCGGTGGTCGGTCGCGGCAGCTGCTCGGCCGCGTCGGCCTGGAGCGCGTCCTGCCACGCGGGACGGGCGTAGGGACGGTCGTACGTCGGACCGTCGTGCGCGACCGAGCGCGGCGGCACGTCGACGACGGTCTCGCCGTGCCAGTCGATCACGAGGTGGTCGCCGTCGGTGACCTCGCCGACCACGACGGCCTCGACGTCCCACTTCTCGCAGATCGCCATGAACGCGTCGAGGTGGTGCGGCTCGACGACCGCCATCATGCGCTCCTGCGACTCGCTCATGAGGATCTCCTCGGGCGACAGCGTCGAGTCGCGCAGCGGCACGGTGTCGAGCTCGACGTGCATGCCGCCGCTCCCGGCCGAGGCCAGCTCGCTCGTGGCGCACGACAGCCCCGCACCGCCGAGGTCCTGGATGCCGTTGACGACCTGCGCCCGGAACAGCTCGAGCGTGCACTCGATCAGGAGCTTCTCCATGAACGGGTCGCCGACCTGCACGGCGGGACGCTTGGAGGGACCGGTCGACTCGAACGTCTCGGACGCCAGGACCGACACGCCGCCGATGCCGTCGCCACCCGTGCGGGCGCCGTACAGGACGACCTTGTTGCCGACGCCCGACGCGAACGCCAGGTGCAGGTCCTCGTGGCGCAGCACGCCGACGCACAGCGCGTTGACGAGCGGGTTGCCGACGTAGGTCTCGTCGAACACGACCTCGCCGCCGATGTTGGGCAGGCCGAGGCAGTTGCCGTAGCCACCGACGCCGGCGACGATGCCGGGCAGGACGCGCGCGGTGTCGGGCGCGTCGAGCGGGCCGAAGCGCAGCGGGTCCATGACGGCGACGGGACGGGCGCCCATCGCGAGGATGTCGCGGACGATGCCGCCGACGCCCGTCGCGGCGCCCTGGTAGGGCTCGACGTACGACGGGTGGTTGTGCGACTCGACCTTGAACGTCACGGCGTAGCCCTGGCCGATGTCGATCACGCCGGCGTTCTCGCCGATGCCCGCGAGGGTGCGGCCGAGCGGTGTCTCCTGCGGCAGGTCGCCGAACTTCTTGAGGTGCACCTTGGACGACTTGTACGAGCAGTGCTCGCTCCACATGACGGAGTACATCGCCAGCTCGGCACCGGTGGGGCGTCGACCGAGGATCTCGCGGATCGTGTCGTACTCGTCGGGCTTGAGACCCAGCTCGGCCCAGGGCTGCGCCTGGTCGGGGGTGTCGGTGGCGTGGGCCACCGTGTCGAGGCTCGGCCGGACGGGGCTGGAGGCGTCAGTCACGCCCCGATCCTATCGGTCGTCGCGCCCCACCCTCGCCGCGCTGCGCACCGTCACCGTGGGAGCGACGGACGACGCGCGCCCGGCAGGCGTCCCGCGAGCGAGCTGAGCGGCTCGACCGCCCCGCTCAGGTCGCCGACCGCCGCGTTCAGGCCGGGGATCGCGGCTCCCAGCTCCTCGAGCCGGGGCGCCAGGCGGTCGAACGTCGCGCCGAGCGCCACGAGCCGGTCGAGGGTGCCGCCGGGGGCGAGGAGCCGCTCGAGCATCCCGCCGTCGGCCAGCAGCTGCTCGACCAGACCGCCGTCGGCCAAGAGGCGCTCGAGCACCCCGCCCTCGGCCAGCAGCGTGTCGAGCACTCCCCCGTCGACGAGCACGCGGTCGAGCGCGCCCTCCTCGGCGAGCAGGGTGTCGAGGGCTCCCCCGGGCGCGAGGAAGCGGTAGAGCGGGCCGTCCTCCGACAGCGCCCGGTCAAGGGGGCCGCCGGCCTCGAGCAGCCGCACGAACGGCCCGTCCTCGTCGGCCATCCGGTCGAGCAGGCCGTCGCGGGCCAGCGCCCTTCCGATCGGCCGGTCGTCGGCCGTCAGGTCCGCCAGGGTGTTGGCCAGCCCGATGGGCCCGCGCTCGTCGGCGAGGATGCGTCCGAGCTGGTCGAGCAGACCGCCCTCGCTCAGCAGCTGGCCCAGCCGGGCCCCGTAGCCGCCCTCGCGCAGGATCGGACCCGTGGGCGAGGCCAGCTGCCCCAGCCCCAGGGTGGCGCGCGTCGCCGCGACCGAGACGCGCACGGGGAGCAGGACGAGTCCGCGGAGATCCATGACGGCATCGTAGGACCTTGACATCGGCGGTGTCAGTGTCTGCGCGTCACCTACCCCCCGACGCACCGTTCCGACTATCGTTGAGCCAGCCAGGGGGCTACCGAAGGAGAGCCGAGCCGTGCCGGAGGACGCCGAGACCGAGGTCGCGCACCGTCCGTGGCCGCCCGCGTTCCCGCAGGCCTTCGTCGCCGCGACCCGTGCCCGGCTGGACGACCGCGGCGTCCTGGTGATCGCGGGCACCGACGGCGGGACGCGTGACCTGCTGGCCGCCGAGGTCGCGGGGCTGGTCGACCGTCCGTCGCTGCACCGGCACGTCTCCCGTCCGGGCGATGCGCACCGCGCCCTGTTCGTCCTCGAGCAGCTGTGGCGCGGCGAGCTGCCGCGGGGCGCCGACCTCGACACCGCCGAGACCCGCATCCGCGAGCAGCTCGCCGGTCACGCCGGCCCGCCCTGCATCGTGCTGGCCGACGCCGAGCTGTCCGACGCCGAGAGCCTCGACGTGCTGGTGCGGCTGGCCGCGGCCGGCGACCTGCGGCTCGTCGCGACCGTCGGCGCGACGTCGTCGGCCGTCCCCGACCGCCTGCGAGCGGCGGGCGACCTGGTCGAGATCGCGCCGCTCGACGCGGCGGACGTCGCCGCGCGCCTCGAGTCGCGGTTCGGCGTGCTGCCCGACCCCGCGGTCGTCGCCTTCGTGCTCGACCGGGCCGGCGGCTCGTACGAGCTCGTCCGGCACGTCGTCGACACGTCGGTCGACGCGGGGCTAATCGACGTGCACGACGGGATCCTGATGCCGGTCGACGCGTCGGTCGACGCCACCACGGACCGCGCCTCGACCGACCCCAGCCTCGTCGACCTGCTCGACGTCACCTCGCTGGTGGGTCTGCTCGACGTCGGCGAGTGCCGCGACGTCTTCGACCCGTGCGCGCTCGAGCCGGCCGTGCGCCGCGGCATCCTCGCGGTGGACGACGACGCGGTCGGCTTCGTGTTCGCGGTCGAGGCGACCTCGGTGCGGCGCACCATGACCCAGGAGCGCCAGCGCGCGCTGCACGACCGGTACGCCGCGGCGCTCGTGCGCAGCACCGCACGCCCCGGCGTCGCGCCCAAGGTCGCCGACTGGTGGACGGCGTCCGGGCGCCTGCTGCCCGTCGACCTCGCCGCCCGGGCGACGCGCGAGGCCAACCTGCAGGCGCGGTTCCGCCGGGCGCTGGTGCACTCCGACCCCGCCGCCAACGAGGAGGGTGCCGTCGTCGCCCAGGTCGAGCGGGTCTACGCCCAGGTGCAGCTCGGCCGGCGCCGGGACGTCGGCGAGATGTTCGACGGCATCGATCCCGCGGCCCTCGACGAGGACGGGCTCTACGTCTACCTGCACGCCGTCCACCTGGTCGACGACGACGACGAGCGCGAGCGCCTCGTGCGCCGCGCCGTCATGGTCGACGACCCGACCACCCGGCGGCGGCGCGAGGCCGTCCGCGTCCTGGCCGAGCTGACGCACCAGACGTTCTCCGGCAGCGGCGACCGGGTCGCCACCCGCCTGCGCGCCCTGACGTTCTCGGGCCAGCTGTCGCCCGGCAACCGGGCCCTGACGTTCATGGCGCTGTCGGCCGCCCTGCGCGGCTCGGCGCGGCCCACCCAGGCCGTCGAGGCCGCCGAGTTCGCCCGCGAGACCCTGCGCGCCGAGGAGGGCACGCTGCACGCGTTCCACCTCGACCCGGCGGGCGAGGTGCTGATCTCGGCCCGGGTGTCGGCGCTCGACCTGGACGGCGCCCAGCAGGCCGTCGACGCTTACGCGGCCGGGCCCTTCGGGACGGGCGGCGGGCGCCTGGCGCTGTCGATGCAGGCGTTCGTCAGCCGCCAGCGGGGCGCGGTCCACGACGCGCTCGCCGACGCGCACCGGTTCCTCAACGACCTCGGACCGCACGATCCCCACGAGCTGCGGGGATGGGTCGAGGCCATGGCGGCCGACTGCCTCGTGCACCTCGACCGGCCCGACGAGGCGGTGGCCGCCCTCGAGTCCGCGGCGCGGCACCCGTCCCGCATGCCCGAGACCGATCTCGCGCGCCGCACCACGATGGCGGCGACGCGCGACGCCCTCGCCGAGCCCGAGGAGGCGCTCGAGATCCTCGACGAGGTCATCGACGAGGCGGCTGCGCGAGGACTGCTGAACGCCCGCATCGAGGCGGCCGCCGCCGGCGTCTTGGTCGGTGGGCCCCCTCAGCTGCACCGTCTGCTCGACGCCGTCGACGACCTGGTCGACCCCACCGGCACCCCCGCGGCCTGGCAGCGGTTCGCCCGCGGCGTGCAGGCCTACGACATCCCGGCGATCGTCGAGCTGGCGATCGAGCTCGAGGCGGGGCACGCGCGGCTCATGGCGTCCGGCATCGCCCAGTTCGTGCTCGACATGGCGCGCCGCGCGACCGACCTGGACGACGCGACCCGTGCGCACCTGGCGACGCTCGCCGACCTGTCGGTCCCGCGCCGCGGCTGACCCGGCGGCGGACGACGACCGCGAGGCTCAGAAGGCGCCGGCGATCGTGCCGACCAGCGAGAACAGGGCCACGACGATCGAGACCGGCACGAGCCACAGCGTCGCGACCGAGATCGTGATCGTCGTGCCGATCTTCGGCGGCCCGAAGTAGCGGGCCCGGGGCAGGTCACCGATCTCGTCGATCCAGCGCCCCGTCATCTGGGTGCCGCTCCAGATGCCGCGCAGACGCCCCATGACCCGCCAGCCGCCCGAGGCGCCGGCGACCTGCGTCAGCATGCCGCGGGCCTCCTCGACCTTGCCGGTCATCGAGAGCATGACGGCCAGCTCGGTCGCGAGACGCCGGGGGTCGTCGACGGCCCTCAGGATGCGGTGGCGGCGTCCCCAGAACAGCCCGTTCACGACGGCCAGCACGACGCCCGCCACGAGCACGACCACGCCGACCCCACCGCCGGCCAGCAGGCCCAGCACCAGGGTCGCGGCGATGAACGGCACCGACAGCGCCCCCACGATCGCGGTCGGGATGCGCAGCACGCGCACCGCCAGCACGATGACCTGGGTCGCCCGCTCGGCGACCTCCGTCGCGCGACCGTCGGCGCGTGACGCGAAGTCGTTGACGGCGGCATTGGCCTGGGCGCCGAGCGCACCCGATCTGCGGAATCTCACGGAGCCAGCCTATCGACGTCCGCACGCCCCGGTACCCGTACGCTCGGCGCGTGGCCATCGTCCTGTCGCTCGTCTCGGCCCTCGCGTACGGGGTCTCCGACTTCCTCGGCGGCATCTTCTCGAAGCGGGCGCCGGCGTGGCAGATCGCGGTCGTCGGCCAGACGTCGTCGGGCGTCGTCAGCCTCGTCGCCGCGCTCGTCGTGGGCGGCTCGCCGACGGCGCACGACCTGGCGTTCGGGGCGCTGGCCGGGCTGGGCGGGGGCTTCGGCGTCGCCTTCCTCTACCGCGGGCTGTCGACCGCCCGGATGGGGGTCGTGGCGCCCATCTCGGCGATCGGGACGGCCCTGATCCCCGTCGTGGTGGGCGTCGCGACGGGCGACCGCCCCTCGACGACCGTCGTGATCGGGATCGTGCTGGCGTTCCCCGCGATCGCCCTGATCTCGCGGGTCGTCGACGACGACCCGGCGCACCGCGGCGGCGTCCTCGACGGGGTGCTGGCGGGGCTCGGCTTCGGGCTGCTGTTCGTGAGCCTCGGTCAGGTCGGCGACGACGCCGGGCTGATGCCGCTGGCGCTGTCGCAGGTCGCGTCGGTCGTCAGCGTCGTCGTGACGGCGACGGTGCTGCGGCACGCCTGGGTGCCCCGCACCCGCGCCGCGTGGTCGGCCGTCGTGATGGGCCCCCTGGGCGCGCTGGCGCAGGGCGCGTTCCTGTACGCCTCGCACCACGGACTGCTGTCGGTCGTCTCGGTGATCTCGTCGCTCTACCCGGCCAGCACCGTCGTGCTCGCCGCTGTCGTGCTGCGCGAGAAGATCCTGCGCTGGCAGGCCGTCGGCCTGATCACCGCTGCCCTGGCAGTAGCCCTGGTAGCCGCAGGCTGAGAACCCGCCCATCGGCCGAGCGAGCGCCAGCGAGCGAAGGCAGCCGCCCCCGGCGAAGCCGGGCCGCTGCGAGGAACGAGCAGCGGGTGCCGCGAAGCGGCGCGGCCTACTTCAGGAACTTGCTGGTCGTGCGGTCCTTGAGCGGCTTGCCGCCGGTCTGGCAGGTCGGGCAGTACTGCAGGGCCGACTGCGCGTACGTCACCTCGAGCACCGTGTCGCCGCAGACCGGGCACGTCTCGCCCGCGCGGCCGTGCACCCGCATGCGGGTGCGCTTGTCGTCCTTGAGCTCGTCGGCGGGCTTGCCGCGGGCCTCCTCGACCGCCTCGCGGAGCACCTCCTGCAGCGACGTCTCGAGGCGAACGATCTCGTCGTCGTCGAGGTTCTCGGCGATCGCGAACGGCGACAGCCTCGCGGCGTGCAGGATCTCGTCGCTGTAGGCGTTGCCGACCCCCGCGATGATCTTCTGGTCGCGCAGCAGGCGCTTGACCTGCATCCGGCGGGCCAGCAGCGGGCGCAGCTCGAAGCCGTCCGCGAGGGGGTCGGGGCCGAGGGCCGCGATGCCGGCGACATCGGTCGGCGAGGTGACGATGTACATCGCCAGGCCCTTGCGCGTGCCGGCCTCTGTCACGTCGAAGCCGATCGTCGGTCCGTCGCCGCGGTCGAGGCGGACCCGGGCGGCGATGTTGCTGGCGCCGAGCTTCAGGCGGGTGTCGGGCAGCCGGTCGGACCAGCGCAGCCAGCCCGCCTTGGCCAGGTGCACGACGACGTGGATGCCGCTGACGTCGATGTCGATGAACTTGCCGTGCCGGGTCACGCCGGTGACCTCGAGGCCGCTCAGGGCCGAGGCGGGCGGATCGAACGTCTTCAGGACCGCGAACGACGCGAGCTCGACCGACGCCACGACGGCGCCGGACATCCTCTCGTCGAGCAGCTCGACCAGCGCGTTGACCTCGGGGAGCTCGGGCATGCCTCCATCATCTCGCGTCGGCGGTCGATGTCGAGTCGTCGTACTGGCGGAAGAAGACCTCCATCGCGGGCCACGTCGTGCGGCGGGCCGCTCGCCCGGTCAGCACGCCGAGGTGTCCCCCGGGTGCCCGGACGAGCCGTCCGTCGGGCGAGCCCGTGACCAGGTCGAGCAGGTGGTGCACCGCCGCCTCCGGGGCGAGGGTGTCGCCGGTGCCCGCCACGACCAGCACGGGGACGTCGATCCTGGCCAGCTCGACGGGGCGTCCCGCGAGCTCCATCATGCCGGTCGCGAACTCGTTGGTGCGCATCACGACGTGGTAGAGCTGCCCGAACGTGCGGCCCGGGTAGGCGTACATCGACGCCATGAAGCGGTCGACGCCCTCGAGCTGCGCGAGGAAGTCGCGGTCGTCGGCGTGCGCCACCATCGCGAGCGGCTTCGTGAGGTACTTGTCGAGGCTCGAGATCTGGAAGCCCAGACGGGTCAGCGGCGCCGGCACACCGCCCATGGCCCGGTAGGCGGGGCCCACGAGGGGGCCGGCCACGCGGTCGATCGGACGCGCGACGGCCAGCAGCGGCACGCGCCGCAGGTCGAACGGACTGGCGACGGCGGTCGCGGACGCCAACGGCAGCTCGGGGTGGGCGGCCGCGGTGAACATCGTGAAGATGCCGCCGAGGCTCCACCCGGCCAGGTGCACCGCATCGGCACCGGAGTGGGCCGCGACGATGTCGACGGCGGCCGGCACCACGGTGTCGACCCAGTGCTCGATGCCGAGCCCGCGGTGGGCGAAGTTGACCGGGCCGTAGTCGGCCAGGTAGACCGGGCGGCCCTGGTGCACGAAGTACTCGACGAGGCTGCACCCGCGGCGCAGGTCGAACGCCAGTGCGGGCGCGGCCAGCGGCGGCACGAGCAGCACCGGGCGTCCGCGCGGCTCGATGCCGCGCACCGCGCTGTAGCGGTACAGCGTGAACGACGCGCGGTGCTCGACGATGTCGCGCGGCATGCCGCGCAGGTCGGCGATGGGCTTGCGCCGCAGCTTGTCGGTCAGGTTGGTGCGGGCTGCCCCGAGCCGGTCGGGGATCGTGATCGTCGGGAGTGCCACCCCGTGATTCTGGCAGAAGGGCTGCCCCGGCGTCCGTCAGTGGCGAGCCGCGGCGGTGCGGTGGTCGTCCAGCCAGCGCATCACGGGGGTCGCCGTCACGCCGTGCAGCACGACCGAGACCGCGATGACGAAGGCGACCGTCGACCACAGCGTGTCGGCGCCCTCGAACTCCTCGTGCCCCGTCGCGTAGGCCAAGTAGTACAGCGAGCCGATCCCGCGGATGCCGAAGAACGCGGTCGCCAGGCGCTCGCGCGGTCCGAGCCCCTCGCCGTCGACCCCCTGCTTCGGACGCGAGCCGATGCGCAGCGCGATCCAGGCCGTGACGGGCCGCACCACGAGCAGCAGGACGACGCCGACCGCGGCGCCGCGCCAGCTCAGCGCGTCGAGCAGCCCGTTGGAGAGCGCGACGCCGAGCAGCAGCAGGACGACCAGCGTCAGCAGCCGCTCGAGGCGCTCGATGACCTGGTGCATCAGGGCGTGGTAGTCGGCGCTGCGCTCCATCGACCGCAGCGTCATGGCGCACGCGAAGACCGCGAGGAAGCCGTACCCGTGCGCGACCTGCGCGACGCCGTACGACAGCAGCACGGCGGCGATCGCGAGCAGCGGCTCGCCGGTCTCGGCGGTGCGGATCGACGGACGCTTCGAGCGGAACGCGGCCTTCGCGAGCCCCCACCCCGTCAGCATGCCGATGAGCACGCCCACCAGGGTCTTGCCCACGACGTCCCAGGCCGCCCACTCGACGCCCCAGTCGGCGAGCGATCCGGCGCCGACGACGAAGATCGCGAGGTGGACGAACGGGAACGCCAGACCGTCGTTCATGCCCGCCTCGGACGTCAGCGCGAACCGCACCTCGTCGCGCTCGTCGATCTCGGCCTCGTCGAGGCCGTCCTCGGCGGAGTCGTCGGTCGTGGGCCCGGCCACCTGGACGTCGGAGGCGAGGACGGGGTCGGTCGGAGCCAGCGCGGCACCCAGCAGGATCGCCGAGGCGGGGGCCAGGCCCATGACCCACCAGCCGAGCCACGCCGTCGCCGCGATCGACAGCGGCATCGCGACGGCCAGCAGCCGCCACGTCGTCCCCCAGCGACGCCACGAGCCCCAGGCGCGGATGTTCAACGGCCGGTCGAGGGCCAGCCCGACGCCCATCAGCGAGATGATGACGGTGAACTCGGTCAGGTGCTCGATCAGCGCGCGGTCGTCGCCCGGCGTCAGGCGCACCGCGTCGGGCAGGGGCAGCAGGCCCATCAGGACGCCGAGGCCCAGGAGCACGACGGGCGCGGACAGCGCGACGGTCCGCAGCGCGGTCGGCAGGATCACGGCCAGGAGCAGGGCGACGCCGGCGAGCAGGTAGACGGCGTCGGCGTCGATCAGGTGGTCCACCAGTACTTCTTACCCGGTGATTGAACTCTCAACCCGAGATCGTGAGCCAGATCAGCGAGACGTTCAGGGCGATCACGACCGCGGCGACGACGCAGGCCGCGGCGGTCGTGGCGCGGGAGTTGACGTGCTCGCCCATGACGTTGCGCCGGGCCGTCAGCACCATGAGCGGCACGAGCGCGAACGGGATGCCGATCGACAGCACGACCTGCGACACCACGAGCGCCCGGCTCGGCTCGGCGCCGAGCCCCAGCACGACCAGCGCGGGGACGAGCGTCACGACCCGGCGCAGGAGCACCGGCAGGCGGACACCGAGCAGCCCCTGCATGACCTCGGCGCCCGCGGCACTGCCGACCGACGTCGAGGCAAGCCCCGACCCCAGCAGCGCGACGGCGAACAGCAGGGCGACCCCCGCGCCCAGCTCGGACGTGACGACCGCGTGGACGCCCTCGAGCGTGTCGGTCCCGGGCAGCCCCTCCAGGCTCGTCGCCGCCACGACGAGCAGCGACAGGTTCAGGACGCCGGCCAGCACGAGCGCCAGGACGACGTCGGTGCGCGTCGCCGACAGCAGCTCGCGCACGCTGCGCCCCTCGCCACGGGTGCCGAGCCGCGAGGCCGTGAGGCTCGAGTGCAGGTAGATGACGTGCGGCATGACGGTGGCGCCGATGATGCCCGAGGCGAGCAGCACGCTCTCGGACCCCTCGAACGTCGGGATCAGGCCCTCGGCCAGCGGCGACACCGCCGGCGGATCGATGAAGAGCCCCGCCATGAAGCCGACCGCGATCAGCGCGAGGAAGCCCATGATGACGCGCTCGAGCGCACCGGGGCCCCGCACGTCCCCGATCCGCAGGATCAGCATCGCGACCCCCGCGGTGACGACCGCACCGGCGACGAGCGGCAGGTCGAACAGCAGGTTCAGCGCGATCGCACCACCCACGACCTCGGCGAGATCGGTGGCCACGGCGATCGACTCGGCCTGCAGCCAGAAGGCGATGCGCGGGCCCCGCGGCAGCCGCTCGCCGACGTGCGTCGCGAGCGAGCGTCCCGTCACGAGACCGAGCTTGGCCGACAGGTACTGCACGAGCACCGCCATGACGTTGGCCGTCACGACGACCCACACGAGGGTGTAGCCGAACGTCGAGCCGGCGGTCACGTTGGTCGCGACGTTGCCGGGGTCGACGTAGGCCACCGCCGCGACGAAGGCCGGCCCCAGCAGGCCGACCCGCGGCAGTCGGTCCCGTACGAGCATGCAGACAGCATCCACCACCCGGGGCCGCACCAGGGGTCGGGTCCGCTCCCCCGGCGTCGCCGGCACCGCCGGCCTGACACGCTGGCACGACGAACGGCACCACCCCCGGGCGTACCGGGGATGGTGCCGTCGTGCTGCCGGTGGCCCCGAGGGGCCGAGGGCCTACGAGGAGGAGTAGACGGTGCGCGATCCGCCGCTGCCGCCGTTGCCGCTTCCGCTGCCGCCGCCGCTGCGACGACGTCCGCCGCCACCGCCGCGGTTGCCGCCACCGCCCTGCGGGCGTCCGCCGCCGTTGCCGCGGAACCCGCCCTGCGGGCGACCTCCGCCGCGGTTGCCGCCACCGCCGCCGTTGCCGCCGGAGCGAGCACCCTGGCGCACGGCCGAGGCGTGGGGCGCCTCGGTGCCGGCACCCGAGAGCGCGTCGACCGTCATGGGCGACGGCGCGGTGCGCGCGTCGTGGTGACGGGCGGTCACGCCGGCCTTGTTCTGCAGCTGGATGACGTCGCGCAGCGCCTCCGGCGTCGTCATCGTGACGACGGCTCCGGACTCGCCGGCGCGGGCCGTGCGGCCCGAGCGGTGCTGGTACGCCTTGTGCTCGGCGGGGGCGTCGTAGTGCACGACCAGGCCGATGCCGTCGACGTGGATGCCGCGCGCCGCGACGTCCGTCGCGACGATGACGCTGGCGCGGCCGCTGCTGAAGGCCTCGAGGTTGCGCTCACGGTGACGCTGCGAGAGGTCACCGTGCATGTCGACGGCCTCGATGCCGTTCTGCGTCAGCTGCTTGGCCAGACGCATCGCACCGCGACGCGTCCGCGTGAAGACGATGCTGCGGGGGTTGGCGCGCAGCAGGTCGAACGCGGCCTTCGACTTCTCGGTCGCGGCGCTGACGAGCACGTGGTGCTCCATCGTCTCGACCGAGCTCTCGCCGGAGTCGACCTCGTGCAGCACGTGCTGCGGCAGGTGACGCTTGACGAGCTTGTTGACGTCGCCGTCGAGCGTCGCCGACAGCAGCAGGCGCTGGCTGCGCTCGGGCGTCTTGGTGAGGATCGCGTCGATCGGCTTGTAGAAGCCGAGGTCGCACAGGTGGTCGGCCTCGTCGAGGACCGTGATCTCGATGTCGTCGAGCGTCATGCAGCGGCGGTCGAGCAGGTCGGTCAGGCGGCCCGGGGTCGCGATGACGATGTCGACGCCGTTCTTCAGCGTGTTGATCTGCTTGTTGATCGGCACGCCGCCGTAGATCGTCGTCAGGCGCAGGCCCATCTTCTGGGCGAGCGGCTCCATCGCGGTGCGGACCTGGGTGGCCAGCTCGCGGGTGGGGAGCAGGATCAGGCCACGGGGGGCCTTGGAGCGGCTCGTGCGACCCGCGAGGCGCGCCAGCACGGGCAGGCCGAAGGCCAGCGTCTTGCCGGAGCCGGTGCGGGCGCGGCCCAGCACGTTCTTGCCGGCGAGGGCGTCGGGGATGACGGCCATCTGCACGGGGCTGGGGGTGACGATCTCCTGACGCGCAAGCGTCGTGACGATCGACTGGGGAAGGGACAGGGTGGAGAAAGTGGGCAGCACAGGGCTGCCAGCAGGCTGGTTCAAGAAACTCTCAGACGTCTTTGGGGGCGATGCCCGCACACCGTTCACGCGGATTCGCGCTACTTCGTCGGGCCGGAACAGCGCAGGAATTGCGCGTTCACGTGTTCACATACTAGCAGTGAGGCCACGGCGGCGACGATTCGTCGCGCTGTGACCCGGGACTCAGGCCAACAGGTCGGCGTACTCGGGGTGCTTGACGACGAAGTTCGCGACGTACGGGCACTCGGCGACGATCTTGAGCCCGCGGGCCCGGATGTCGTCGAGCGCACCCGTCACCAGAGCGCTCGCCAGGCCCTTGCCCTCGAACTCGTCGAACACCTTGGTGTGCGGCATCGTGACGATCTCGCCGTCCTCGACGGCCTGCGTGATGCCGGCGAGCGTGCCGTCGACGAAGATCTCGTAGCGCTGCTGGTCGGCGTTCAGGGAGACGGTGTTGGTCATGACTGGTGCAACGCTCAGACCAGCGCGGCGATTCCCACGACGCCGGTCGCCAGGCCCAGCGTCAGCGAGACCGTCACCAGCACGACGTGCACCGTCAGGAACGTCGTGGCCCGGCCGGCCTCGTCGCGAGCCCGCGGGTCCTTCAGCACGCGGCGCAGGAACGGGGGCCACACGACGACGTTCCACACGCCGGCGACGATCAGCAGGACGGAGACGGCGACGGGAAGATCCATGCGCCCATTCTGACGGACGCCCGCGTCGGTGCCTGAGCCACCCATCAGGAATCCGATGCGTGGCTCAGGCACCGCTCCGGGCGGGTCAGACGGAGGTGAGGGCCTTGACGGCCGACGTGAAGAAGCCGAGCCCGTCGGTGCCGGGACCGGTGAGGTCCTCGACGGCGTGCTCGGGGTGTGGCATCAGGCCCACGACGTTGCCGCGCTCGTTCGTGATGCCCGCGATGTCGCGCAGGGACCCGTTGGGGTTGACGTCGACGTAGCGGACCACGACCTGGCCCTCGCCCTCGATGCGGTCGAGGGTCGCCGCGTCGGCGACGAACCCGCCCTCGCCGTTCTTGAGCGGGACGGTGATCTGCTGACCGACCGAGTAGTCGGACGTCCACGCGGTCGCCGCGTTCTCGACCTGCAGGACCTGGTCGCGGCAGATGAACGTGCGGTGGTCGTTGCGGATCAGCGCACCCGGCAGCAGGTGCGACTCGCACAGGATCTGGAAGCCGTTGCAGATGCCCAGGACGGGCATGCCGCCGTTCGCGGCCGCGACGACCTCGGTCATGACGGGCGCGAAGCGGGCGATGGCGCCGCAGCGCAGGTAGTCGCCGTACGAGAAGCCGCCCGGCAGGATGACGGCGTCGACGCCCTGGAGGTCGTGGTCGCCGTGCCACAGCGCGACGGGCTCACCACCGGCGAGGCGGACGGCGCGCTGCGCGTCGGTGTCGTCGAGCGACCCCGGGAACGTGACGACGCCGATCCTCACGCGATGACCTCAGCGCCCTCGACGCGCACCTCGTAGTCCTCGATGACGGGGTTCGACAGCAGCGTCTCGGCCAGCTGGTGCACCTCGGCGAGCGTCGCCTCGTCGGCGACGTCGACCTGGAGCTCGAACCGCTTGCCCTGGCGGACGTCGGTGACGGCGTCGAAGCCCAGACGCGGCAGGGCGCCGTGGACGGCCTTGCCCTGGGGGTCGAGGATCTCCGGCTTGGGCATGACATCGACGATGACGCGGGGCATGCCCCGAATCCTACTGGACCTCGCCGTGCTGGGTGACGACAGCGTTCCCGAACGCTGACGAGAGACTTGCCGCCCCTCGACGAGGCTGCCGTCGGCGGATCCGCCCACGTCTCGCACGCTCGTCGAGGGGCACCAGGTCGCTCCTCAGCAGCTCTCGTGGCCTTCGGCCTACGAGAGCTCGCGCTTCAGGATCTTGCCGGTGGACGTCATGGGCAGCTCGTCGAGGAACTGGACGGCCCGCGGGTACTTGTAGGCCGCGAACTGCTCCTTGCCCCAGGCCACGAGATCGGCCTCGGTGACGTCGTCGTGGTCCTTGTTCTTGACCACGACGGCCTTGATCTCCTCGCCGTGCTGCTCGTTCGGCACGCCGATGACCGCGACGAGCGAGACCGCCGGGTGGCTCATCATGACCTCCTCGATCTCGCGCGGGTACACGTTGTAGCCGCCGCGGATGATCATGTCCTTGGAGCGGTCGACGATGAAGTAGAAGCCGTCGTCGTCCTTCTTGGCCAGGTCGCCCGAGCGGAACCAGCCGTCGCGGATCGCCTCGGCCGTCGCCTCGGGGCGGTCGTAGTAGCCCTTCATGACGTTGTGCCCCTTGATGGCGATCTCGCCGACCGCGTCGGGACCGGGCTCGACGTCCGACCAGTCGTCGTTGATGAGCTTCATCTCGACGCCCGGGATCGGCTTGCCGATCGAGCCGACCCGCGGCTCCTCGCCGTACACCGAGAACGACGCGACCGGCGACGTCTCGGACAGTCCGTAGCCCTCGAGGATCGTGACGCCGAAGCGCTCCTTGAAGTTCTTGTGGATCTCGCCCGGCAGTGCCGAGCCGCCGGCCGCCGCGACCCTCAGCTTCGCCGCGATCGCCGACACGTCGATCGTGTCGTCGAGGGCGCCCAGCAGGCCCCAGTACATCGTCGGGACGCCCGCGAAGTACGTCACCTCGTTGCTGATCATGAGGTCGAGCGCGGCCTTGGCCTCGAAGCGCGGCAGCATCACGATCGTGCCGCCGAACGCGAAGGCGCCGTTCTGGATGCAGGTCTGGCCGAACGAGTGGAACAGCGGCAGCACGCACAGGTACGTGTCGGGGTTGCTCTCGTCGGCGCCGAACAGGTCGGTGCCGGCCAGCGCGTTGTCGCGCATGTTGCGGTGGCGCAGCTCGGCGCCCTTGGGCTGTCCCGTGGTGCCGGAGGTGTAGAGGATGACGGCGGTGTCGTCGTCGTCGCGCTCGACGGTCTCGAACGTCGCGGGCTGCTCGGCCACGAGCGGGGCGAAGTACTCGGGCGGCGAGATCGGCTCGGGCCACTTGGCGTCCATGCGGATCAGAAAGAACTCGGTGCACGTGTCGGTGGCCTCGAAGCCCTCCCACGCGTTCTCGCCGATCGGCAGGTCGGGGGTGCCCTCGAACGCGAAGTAGGCCTTCGCGTCGGAGTCGGCCAGGTGGTACGCCACCTCGCGCGGACGGAGCAGGACGTTGAGGGGCACGACGGTGCCGCCGGCCTTCAGGATGCCGTAGTAGACGATCGTGAAGTACGGCAGGTTCGGGCACGACAGGGCCACCTTGTCGCCCGGCTCGATGCCGCGCTCGACCAGCAGGTTGGCCACCTGGTTCGCGGCGGCGTCGACCTGCGCGTAGGTCAGGCGCGTGTCGCCGAAGACGATCGCGGTGCGGTCGGCGTACTTCTCGACCGAGTTCTCCAGCAGGGCGGCAAGATTGGCCACTTCGACTCCTCAGGTGTGACGACGGTCTCTGCAGCCTACCTACCGGCGAGTACGTCAGCCCGGCGGTCGGTCAGAACGTCTCGCCGGACAGCGTCTCGAAGGCCTGCACGTACCGGTCGCGGGTGCGCTCGACGATCTCGGCGGGCAGCGTCGGGGGCGCGGCGTCGCCCGCGCGGTCCCACCCGCTCTCGGGCGACAGCAGCCAGTTGCGGACGATCTGCTTGTCGAACGACGCCTGCGCGCGTCCCGGCTCCCAGTCGTCGGCGGGCCAGAAGCGGGACGAGTCGGGGGTCAGCACCTCGTCGCCCAGCACGATCGTGCCGTCGGCGCGCGTGCCGAACTCGAGCTTGGTGTCGGCCAGGATGATGCCGCGCTCGCGCGCGACCTGCTCGGCACGGGCGTAGACCTGCAGCGTCAGGTCGCGCAGCGCCGTCGCCGACTCCGCCCCGATCGTGTCGACGACCTGCTCGAACGAGACGTTCTCGTCGTGCTCGCCGAGGTCGGCCTTCGTGGCGGGCGTGAAGATCGGCTCGGGGAGGCGGTCGCCGTCGACCAGCCCGGCGGGCAGCGGCACGCCGCAGACCTCTCCGGTCGCCTGGTAGTCGAGCAGGCCGGAGCCGGTCAGGTACCCGCGCACGACGCACTCGACCGGGAACATGTCGAGCTTCTCGACGACCAGCGCACGTCCGCGCACGACCTCGGGGACGTCGGTCGAGACGACGTGGTTCGGGACGAGGTCGGCCAGCTGGTCGAACCACCACAGCGACATGCGGGTCAGGATCTCGCCCTTGTCGGGGATGCCGGGCTCGAGCGCGTGGTCGAAGGCCGAGATGCGGTCGGACGCGACCATCAGCAGACGGCCGTCGGCGACCTCGTAGAGGTCGCGGACCTTGCCCGAGTGCAGGTGGGTGGCTCCAGGGATGTCGAGTGGCACGCCGACAGCCTAGAGCAGGACGATCCCGATGACGGCGCCCGCGACGACCAGGACCCCGCCCGTCGCGAGCAGGATCCGCACGAGCCGGACGGCCTCCTGCTCGGTCACGTCGAGCCGTGCCCGACGGGGGTCGGCCGGGTCGAGCAGCACCGACACCTCGTCGCCGACCGCGAACGGCGTGGCCAGCGGCCCCGGCACCCTCAGGCGGCGCCCGTCGGGGATGCGGTACTCGATGCGCGGCGGGACCTTGACGCCGTCGCCGACGTCGATCACGGTGCCCGGCACCCGCCGCCAGTCGGTCGGCACGCGGCCCAGCGTCCGCCGCCGCCGCAGCCCCCACCAGACGAGCCAGCCGCCCACGAGCAGCAGGCCGAACGGGAACAGGGAGACCGACACGTCACGAGCGTAGGCGCGCCCGGGCGTGGCCGCAGGACGGCGGGCGCCCGGGCAAGACCGGACTAGAGGATCGAGCCCGGCGTGTAGGCGGCGGCCTCGGGGCGCTCGGCGACGAGCTGCTCGACGCGGGCCACGACGGAGCGCACCTGGCTGACCGCGGCCCCCGTGAACTCGATCGGCGAGGCCACGAGGCTCGCGAGATCGGCCTCCGACAGACCGAGCCGCTCGTCGGCGGCGAGCCGCGCGAACAGGTCGTTCTCGGCGGCGCCCTGCTCGCGCATCTCGAGCGCGACCGCGACGGCGTGCTGCTTGACGGCGTCGTACGCCGACTCGCGGCCGCGTCCCTGGCGGACGGCGGCCATCAGCACCTTGGTCGTCGACAGGAACGGCAGGTAGCGGTCGAGCTCGCGCTGGATGACGGCCGGGAACGTGCCGAACTCGTCGAGGACCGTCAGGAACGTCTCGAACAGGCCGTCGGCGGCGTAGAACGCGTCGGGCAGCGCGACGCGGCGCACCACCGAGCACGACACGTCGCCCTCGTTCCACTGGTCGCCCGCCAGCTCGCCGACCATCGACACGTAGCCGCGCAGGATCACGGCCAGGCCGTTGACGCGCTCGCACGAGCGGGTGTTCATCTTGTGCGGCATCGCGCTCGAGCCGACCTGGCCGGCCTTGAAGCCCTCGGTGACGATCTCGTTGCCGGCCATCAGCCGGATCGTCGTGGCGAGGTTCGACGGCGCGGCCGACAGCTGCGCCAGCGCCGTCACGACGTCGTAGTCGAGCGAGCGCGGGTAGACCTGGCCGACGCTCGTCAGCACCGTGTCGAAGCCGAGGTGACGCGCGACGCGCTGCTCGAGGTCGACGAGCTTGGCCTCGTCGCCGCCGAGCAGGTCGAGCTGGTCCTGCGCCGTGCCGACGGGGCCCTTGATGCCGCGCAGCGGGTAGCGGGCGACCAGGTCGTCGAGTCGCGAGACGGCGTACAGCAGCTCGTCGGCCACGGTCGCGAAGCGCTTGCCCAGCGTCGTCGCCTGCGCGGCGACGTTGTGGCTACGGCCCGCCATGACGAGCTCGGCGTGCTCGGTCGCGAGGCGGCCGAGCCGCGCGAGCGTCGCGACGGCGCGGTCGCGCATGACCTCGAGGGAGGCCTTGATCTGCAGCTGCTCGACGTTCTCGGTCAGGTCGCGTGACGTCATGCCCTTGTGGATGTGCTCGGTGCCGGCCAGCGCCGCGAACTCCTCGATGCGCGCCTTGACGTCGTGGCGCGTGACCTTCTCGCGCTCGGCGATCGAGGCGAGGTCGACCTGGTCGACGACGGCCTCGTACGCCTCGATGACGCCGTCGGGCGTCTCGACGCCGAGGTCCTTCTGCGCCCTCAGGACGGCGATCCACAGGCGGCGCTCGAGCACGATCTTGTGCTCGGGCGACCAGATGCGGGCGATCTCGGGCGAGGCGTAGCGACTGGCGAGGACGTTGGGTGTGGTCACGGCACCATTGTCCCTGCGGCCGCAGCGGGTTCGTCCATGCCCCTCGGTCGGCGCGGCTATCGTCTCGACCACGACGACGGACCGCCGTCGACCCGCCGAGACGAAAGGGCGTCCCGTGCTGCTGACCTCCCTCCACGGCCCCGCCGACCTCGAGG
The DNA here is from genome assembly GCF_001426485.1 of Aeromicrobium sp. Root472D3. Taxonomy (GTDB): domain Bacteria; phylum Actinomycetota; class Actinomycetes; order Propionibacteriales; family Nocardioidaceae; genus Aeromicrobium. Next base: position 152,959 of record NZ_LMET01000001.1, read on the forward strand.
ACGCCGTGACCGTCGGCGACGCCTCGCTGTCGCGGGCCGACCTGCTGGCCGCCGCGACGCGGTTCGCCGCCTCCCTGCCGGACGACGGCCCGGTGGCGGTCGACGCGACGGCGTCCCTCGACACCGTGGTCGCCGTCGTCGGGTGCCTGCTGGCCGGCGTCCCGGTCGTGCCGGTGCCGCCCGACTCCGGTCCGGCCGAGCTGGCGCACGTGCTCCGCGACTCGGCCGCCACGACCTGGGTCGGCGGGGCCAGGCCGTCCGTCGACCTGCCGCGGCTCGACGTGGGGGACGGGACGACGCGGCGCGCGGTTCCGTCGCCGGCGTCCCTGACCGAGGGGACGGCGATGATCGTCTACACCTCCGGCACGACGGGATCGCCCAAGGGCGTCGAGATGAGCCACGGCGCGCTCGCCGCAGGACTCGACGCCCTGGCCGACGCCTGGGCGTGGACGCCCGACGACGTCCTGGTGCACGGTCTGCCCCTGTTCCACACGCACGGGCTGATCCTCGGGGTGCTGGGCAGCCTGCGCGTCGGCTCGCGGCTCGTGCACACCGTGACGCCCCGGCCCGAGCGGTACGCCGCCGCGAAGGGGTCGATGTACTTCGCGGTGCCGACGGTGTGGTCGCGCGTCGTCAAAGACGAGGCGTCGGCTCGCGCCCTGGCCGGCGCCCGCCTGCTCGTCTCGGGCAGCGCACCCCTGGTCGTCTCGGTGTTCGAGGGCCTCGCCGCGCTCACGGGGCACGCGCCGATCGAGCGCTACGGCATGACCGAGACCATGATCACCCTCAGCACCCGGGTCGACGGCGAGCGACGTCCCGGCTGGGTCGGCACGCCGGTGCTGGGCGCCGAGACCCGCGTCCTGGCCGAGGAGACGGGCGAGCAGGTCGCCGCCGACGGCGAGAGCATCGGCCGGCTCGAGGTGCGCGGCCCGATGCTCTTCGACGGCTACCTGGGGCGGCCGGAGGCGACCGCCGAGACGTGGACCGACGACGGCTGGTTCGTCACCGGCGACCTCGCGACGCGCGACGCGCACGGCTTCCACCGCCTGGTCGGACGCGCGTCGACGGACCTGGTGAAGTCGGGCGGCTACCGGATCGGCACGGGCGAGATCGAGGCGGCGCTCCTCGACCACCCCGCGGTCGAGGAGGTCGCCGTCGTGGGCCTGCCCGACGACGACCTCGGGCAGCGCGTCGCGGCCTTCGTCGTCACCGCCGGGTCGGCTCGCGCCGGCCTGGAGGCCGAGCTGATCGACCTCGTCGCCTCGCAGCTGTCGTGGCACAAGCGGCCCCGGCAGGTCGTCTTCGTCGACAGCCTGCCCCGCAACGCGATGGGCAAGGTGCAGAAGACCCAGCTCGGCTAGGCCCCCGCGGCGTCCTCCGCCGCGGTGCGGGCGATGTCGGTGCGGTGGTGCCCGCCGCGGATCGCGATGCGGTCGACCCCGGCGTACGCGCGCTCGCGGGCCTCGGCGAGGTCGGCGCCGACCGCCGTCACCGACAGCACGCGTCCGCCCGCCGTCACGAGCCGTCCGTCGACGACCGCGGTCCCGGCGTGGATGACGTCGACGCCGTCGAGCGCGTTCGCGGCGTCGACCCCCGTGATCTCGTCCCCCGTGACGGGCGACTCGGGATAGCCCTCCGACGCGACGACGACCGTCACGGACGACGCCCGGTCCCACTGCGGGAGGCCGACCTCGCCCAGGGTGCCGGTCGCGGCGCCGTGCAGCAGCGCCGACAGCGGCGTGCGCAGCATCGACAGGATCGACTGCGTCTCGGGGTCGCCGAAGCGGGCGTTGAACTCGATGACCCGCACGCCCCGGCTCGTCAGCGCCAGGCCCGCGTAGAGCAGTCCTTGGAAGGGCGTTCCGCGGCGTGCCATCTCCTCGACCGTCGGCACCAGCACGCGGCGGGACACCTCGGCCACGAGGTCGTCCGGCGCCCACGGCAGCGGCGTGTAGGCGCCCATGCCGCCGGTGTTGGGTCCGTCGTCGCCGTCGAGGGCGCGCTTGAAGTCCTGGGCGGGCTGCAGAGGCAGCACGGTCTCGCCGTCGGTGATCGCGAACAGCGACACCTCGGGTCCGTCGAGGAACTCCTCGATCACGACGCGGTCACAGCCCGCCGCGTGGTCGATCGCGGCCTGGCGGTCGTCGGTCACGACGACGCCCTTGCCGGCTGCCAGCGCATCGTCCTTGACGACGTAGGGCGGGCCGAAGGCGTCGAGCGCGTCGACGACCTGCTGGGGCGTCTCGCACACGTGGGCCAGCGCGGTGGGCACCTCGGCGGCGGCCATGACCTGCTTGGCGAACGCCTTCGACCCCTCGATCTGCGCGGCCTCCTTGGACGGGCCGAAGCACGCGATGCCGGCGGCCCGGACGGCGTCGGCGACGCCCGCGACGAGCGGCGCCTCGGGCCCGACCACGACGAGGTCGACCTGCAACGAGGTCGCGAGGGCCGCGACGGCGTCCCCGTCGAGGGGGTCGACGGGGTGCAGCGTGGCCACGTCGGCGATGCCGGGGTTGCCGGGCGCGGCGTGCACCTCGGTGACCTGCGGGTCGCGGGACAGGGCGAGGGCCAGGGCGTGCTCGCGGCCGCCGGTGCCGATGACGAGGGTCTTCACGGGACGCCACTCTAGTGGGACGGGCGGGGCCCCCGGACGCGACGAGGGGCCCCGACCTCGTGGTCGGGGCCCCTCAGCGGGTGGTGGGTGCTACTTCTTGACCGTCACCGCGCGCGAGATGCTGACGGGCTTGATCGTGTCGGTGCCGACGACCGTGACCTTCAGCGTCGACTTGCCCTTGGGCAGCTTGCCGAGGCTCAGCTTGATCTTGCCGATGCTGTTGACGGTGCCGGAGGCGACCTTCTTGCCCTTGGCGTAGCCGTCGACCTTGAGGCCGCGCGGGGCCTGCTTGCCGTCCACCGTGACCTGGACGTAGACGTTGACCGTGTTCTTGGTCGTGATCTTGCCCGACTTGGGCGAGAACTTGTAGAACTTCGCGGCCGAGACCAGCTGGACGACGGGCTCCTTGAACGTGTAGGTCGTGCCGTCCCACGTGATGTCGGTGACGGTGGCGGGCTTGTCGGACTGGACGCCGAAGCCGATGACCTTGTAGTCCGGTCCGAGCGCGGCGATGATGTCGCGCAGCGGGGTCGGCTGGTTGGCCGGGATGCTGCCGATCGCCTTGCTGGACGCCCACTCGTCGGTCAGCTTGATGCGGCTGCCGTCGTCGTCGAGGCTGCGGATCGTGGCGAACTGGTTGCCCGCGATCGCGGTGCTGCGCAGCGGCACCTGCAGGTTGGCCGTGCCGACGGTCGTCGTGAAGTCGGCGGCGGTGATCTTCGACGCCAGGTCGAAGTTGCGGTTCGCCGCGTTGGGCGCGATCGTCGCGTCGTTGTCGGCGTACCCCTTGATGACCTGCGAGGGGCCGTTCGAGAGCTCGAGGCCCTTCACGGTGACCTTGGCTCCGGTCGGGTTGTTGTCGTATCCCTGGTGCCAGGCGGTGTAGACGGCCGCGGTGGGCTTGACCTCGGCGTTGGTGACGTTGACGGTCGTGGCGGCCTGCGCGGCGGGCGCGAGGACGAGGGCCGAGGCGACGAGCGCGCCGATGCCGGCGACGGCGCCGGAGCGGCGGGTGGCGGTACGGGTCATGGGAGTTCCTTGCTGTAGGTGCGACGGACTGCTTCGTCCGCTGTCGGCCAGTGATCTGGCTCTCCCATGTGATCACAGATTCAAGACAGTGTGACGTGAATGGACGGTCTGTCTCCAAAAAAGTTGGACGCGCGTCCCGGTCGCACCACGCGCGAAGGGCCCCACCCGAACCGGGTGGGGCCCTCGTGTCGCGCGGCGTCGACTACTTGCGGACGCGGACCGCGACGGAGGAGCTGCCGCCGTTGATCTTCGACGAGCCGGACTGGACGACCTTCAGCGTCGCCTTGCCGGCCGGCAGCTTGTTCGGCAGGCGCAGCTTGACCTTGCCCGTGCTGTTGACCTTGCCCGTCACGACCTTCTTGCCCTTGGCGTAGCCGTGGACCGTCGTGCCCTGGGCCGCGGGACGGCCGTCGACCTGGACGACCGCGTAGACCGAGACCGTGCTGCGCACGGACGGGCGGCTCGGGTGGATCCGGTAGATCGTCGCCTTGCCCTTGAACTTCTCGACCTTGACCGTCACGGTGCCCGTCGACGAGCCGCCGCGGCCGTCCGTCACGGTGTAGGTGAAGGCCCCGTTGCCCTTGAACCCGCGGGCGGGCGTGAAGGTCGCGGTCGTGCCGGTCGCCGAGACGGTTCCGCCCACCGGGCCGCCGACGGAGTACGTCAGCTCGTTGCCGTCGACGTCGGACGAGGCCAACGTGACCGTCAGCGGGGTCTCGATGCGCGTCGAGACCGTCGAGCTCGGGGCGCTGGGGGCGGTGTTCTTGAACAGGTAGGTCGTGCCGTCGAAAGCGATGCTCTTGACGGTGCTCGTGCCACCCGATGCGTCGACGCCGAAGCCGTTCACGGTGTAGTCGTCCTTGACCTGCGCGCCGATCTCGTCGATCGTCGCCGAGTCGCCGGCGGGGATGTCGCCGATCGCCGTGTCGGTGGTGAACTCGCCGGCGGTCGCCGAGGGGCGCAGCGTCGCGGGCCCGCCGGCGATCGCGTCGTCCGACAGCAGCAGCACGAACGACGCCGCGGTGCCGGACGCGCGCTCGACCTGCGCGGTCGAGAGGGCGGCCAGCTTGACCGTCGACCCGGCCGGGTAGCCGTTCAGGACGCGCGACGTGCCCGCGAGCTCGAGGCCGTCGTTGGTGATCTGGTTGGTCCCGGCGGCGTCGGCCTGGTACCAGCCGAACGTCGTGGTGCCGTTCTTGGCGATCTGCGACTCGCGGACGTCGGCGATCGCGTCGGCCGCCTGGGCGGACGGGGTGAAGAGCAGTGCCGAGGTGACGAGGGCGCCGATGGCGACGCCCGCCCCTGCGCGGCGCGTGGTGATGAGTTGAGTCATGAGAATCCCTTGCAATCGATCCCCCCGGACCCCCCGGAGGATTGCCGGTGATCGGCGCACCCACCTCGGCTCGATCGCGAGACAGGCTGACCCCAGTGGATCACACCCGCCCCAGCAGGCCCAATCGCCTCCGACGTCCGGACCGTCAGAGCAGGTCGTGGCGGACGATCGACTGCTCGCGGTCGGGGCCGACGCCGATCGTCGAGATGCGCGCACCCGAGATCTTCTCGAGCGCCAGCACGTAGTCCTGGGCCGCCTGCGGCAGGTCGTCGAACGTGCGCGCACCGGAGATGTCCTCGTGCCAGCCGGGGAACATCTCGTAGATCGGCTTGGCGTGGTGGAAGCCCGTCTGCGTCATCGGCATCTCGTCGACCCGCTCGCCGTCGACGTCGTACGCGACGCACACGGGGATCTCGTCCCATCCGGTCAGGACGTCGAGCTTGGTCAGGACGAAGTCGGTGACGCCGTTGATGCGGGCGGCGTAGCGCGCGATCGGCGCGTCGTACCAGCCGCAGCGGCGGGGGCGCCCGGTCGTGGTGCCGAACTCGGCACCGTTGGCGCGCAGGCGCTCGCCGTCGTCGTCGAACAGCTCGGTCGGGAAGGGGCCCTCGCCGACACGGGTCGCGTACGCCTTGACGATGCCGATGACCCGGGTGATCTCGGTGGGAGCGATGCCCGAGCCGGTGCACGCGCCACCCGTCGTCGCCGAGGACGACGTGACGAACGGGTAGGTGCCGTGGTCGACGTCGAGCAGCGTGGCCTGACCGGCCTCGAGCAGCACGGTCTTGCCGTCGCGCAGCGCGTCGTGCAGGAGCAGCGGCGTGTCGGCGACCATCGGACGGAGGCGGTCGACGTACGTCAGCAGCTCCTCGACGACCTCGTCGACCTCGACCGAGCGGCGGTTGTAGATCTTGCTCAGGATCTGGTTCTTGAGCTCGAGCGCGCCCTCGACCTTCTGGCGCAGGATCTTCTCGTCGAACAGGTCCTGCACCCGGATGCCGAGGCGGTTCATCTTGTCGGCGTAGGTCGGGCCGATGCCGCGCCCGGTCGTGCCGATCTTGCGGCTGCCCAGGAAGCGCTCGGCGACCTTGTCCATCGTCCGGTTGTAGTCGGCGATGACGTGCGCGTTGGCGCTGATGACGAGCTTGGACGTGTCGATGCCGCGCTCCTCGAGGCCGTCGATCTCCTCGAACAGCACCTTCAGGTCGACCACGACGCCGTTGCCGATGACCGGGACGCACCCGGGGCTCAGGATGCCGCTGGGCAGCAGGTGGAGGGCGTACTTCTGGTCGCCGATCACCACCGTGTGGCCCGCGTTGTTGCCACCGTTGAACTTCACCACGTAGTCGACGCGACTACCCAGGATGTCCGTGGCCTTGCCCTTGCCTTCGTCGCCCCACTGGGCTCCGACGATGACGACTGCGGGCATGGGATGCACCACCCTCACACATGCGACAAGCCCCGTTCTCGCGGGGCTCTTACCGGTTCACCCTAGCGGAGATCGGCGTCGCGCGGGGCTAGCCGGACTGCCGCGCCCGGTACGCGGCGACGGCGGCGCGGTTGCCGCACGCGGTGCTGCAGAAGCGCCGGGACCGGTTGCGCGACAGGTCGAGCACCAGCCCGCCGCAGTCGTCGTCGGCACAGACGCCGAGCCGCGACATCTCGTCGGCGCGGATGACGTCGATCATCGCCATCGCGGTCTCGACGACGATGCGGGTCGCGAAGGGGCGCTCGTCCTCGACGGCGTGCAGGTGCCAGTCCATGGCGCCGTGGCGCACGAGCTGCGGCAGCGCGCCGGCCTCGCGCAGCAGCTCGTTGACGAGGCCGACGGCGTCGTCGCGGTCGCTCGTGAGCAGGCGCCGCAGCACGGGTCGCAGCTCGCGCAGCTCGTCGAGCTCGGCCCGGTCGCCGTCGAAGCGTCCGGTGTAGCCCTGCTCGGCGATGAACTCCGCGACCTGCTCGGTCGAGACGAGGGTGTCGGGCTCCTCGGCCGAGTTCGCGAGCGCGACGGCCGCCACGAGGGCCGCTTCGGTGTCATGGGCGAAGACCATGTTGACACCTTACAGGCAACGCCTTAGTGTCACATGCCATGACAGCCGTGACCCATGACATCGAGCTCGCCGGCTCGTCCCGCACCTCGTCCGGGATCGCCTTCGCGGTGGCCGGCGCGGCGTCGTTCGCGATGTCGGGCCCGATGGCCAAGGGGCTCATCGCGGCCGGATGGTCGCCCGGGTCCGCCGTCACCGTCCGGGTGCTGCTCGCCGCGGCGATCCTCGCGGCACCGGCCGCCGTCGCCCTGCGGGGTCGCTGGCACCTGCTGCGCGCCAACCTCTGGCTCGTCGCCGCCTACGGCCTGGTCGCCGTGGCGGGCGTGCAGCTCGCCTACTTCAACGCGGTCGACCACCTGCAGGTCGGCGTCGCGCTGCTGATCGAGTTCACGTGCCCCGTCGCGGTGCTGGCGTGGATGTGGTGGCGCCACCACCAGCGTCCGTCGCGTCTCACGGCGATCGGCGCGGTGCTCGCGATCGCGGGGCTGTTCCTGGTGCTCGACCTGACGTCGGGCGCCGCGATCGACCTCGTCGGGCTGGCGTGGGCCTTCGCGGCCATGGTCTGCGCCGCGGTCTACTGGGTCATGTCGGCCGACGAGGACAACGGCCTGCCCGGCATCGCCCTGGCCGCCGGCGGCCTGACGTTCGGCGGGCTCGCGCTGCTGCTCGGCGGGATCGTCGGCATCATCCCGCTGGCCGCCTCGACCGCCGACGTCGAGCTCGCCGGCTCGATGTGGCCGTGGTGGGGGCCCATGCTCGTCCTCGGCGCCGTGACGGCCGGGCTCGCCTACGTCCTCAGCATCGAGGGCAGCCGCCGGCTGGGCTCGCGCCTCGGCTCGTTCGTCGGGCTGGCCGAGGCCGTGTTCGGCGTGGCGTTCGCGTGGCTGCTGCTCGCCGAGACGCCCCGGGCCGTCCAGCTGCTCGGCGGGGCGCTGATCCTGCTCGGTGTCGTCGGGGTCAAGCTGGGCGAGCCCCGGCTCGACGCACCTGCGGCGCCTGGCACGGCCCCGTAGGGTGCGGGGGTGCCCTCTCTCCTCGCCATCGCCAACGCCGACGCCGGCAGCTCCGACGACGCCGCGGTCGACGAGGTGGTCGCGGCCCTCTCGGGGGACGTCGACGTCGAGCTCGTGCGGACGTCCAGCCCCGACGACCTCGCCGAGGCGCTCGCGAGCCGGCCGGCGCTCGACGGCGTCGTCGTGCTCGGCGGCGACGGCAGCCTGCACGCCGTCGTCCAGGCGATCCGCGACGCCGGCCGCCTCGCCGACCTGACGGTCGGGCTGGTGCCGCTCGGCACCGGCAACGACTTCGCCGCGACGCTCGGCCTGCCCGAGGAGCCCGCCGCCGCGGCGCGGGTGGTCGTCAGGGGCACCACCAAGGCCATCGACCTCGTGATCGACGGTGACGACGACGTCGTCGTCAACGCGGCGCACATCGGCATCGGTGCGGAGGCGGCCGCGGCGGCCAAGCCCTACAAGAAGGCGCTCGGCCCGGTCGGCTACGCCGTCGGCGCGGCCATCACGGGGCTGAAGGGCCTCACGACGCCCGGCGCGCGCCTGCGCGTCACGGTCGACGGCCAGACCCTGACCCGCAAGGAGCCCGTCATCCAGGTCGCGATCGGCAACGGCCGGTACGTCGGCGGCGGCGCCCCCCTGCTGCCGCGCGCCGATCCGTCCGACGGGCTGATCGACGTGTCGGTGTCGTACACCGAGTCGCCGCGACGACGCATCGCGTACGCGTTCAGCGTCCGCCGCGGCGAGCACCACCGCCGCGACGACGTCGTCTACCTGCGCGGCAGCACGATCGAGGTGCAGGGCGACGCGCTGCGGTGCACCAGCGACGGCGAGCTCACCGAGGCGTCCACGCGCCACGCGTGGCGCATCGAGCCGGGCGTCCTGACGATGTACGTCCCCTGACGCCCCACCCTCCGCGGTTCACCACGGTCCCGTGGTGAACCGCGTCCGCCCGGGGGAAGGCTCCCCCGGGCGGACGCGGTCTGCCGCGGTCGGACGGTCTCAGGCGGTGCGGGTGACGAGCTCGGCGTAGGCCTCGGGGCTCGACTCGTGCAGGAACTCGCGGCAGCGGTGCGCCTCGCCCTCGTCGCCGAGGCGCTCGGACGCGTCCGCCAGTGCGGCGAGCGAGCGCAGGAACGCGCGGTTGGGCTCGTGCTCCCACGGCAGCGGACCGTGGCCCTTCCAGCCGTTGCGGCGCAGCAGGTCGAGCGAGCGGTGGTAGCCCGTGCGCACGAAGGCGTAGCCCTCGAGGTCGCGGCCCTCGGCGAGCGCGAGCTCGGCCAGCGTGACCCAGGCGAGCGCCGAGTCGGGGTGCAGCGACGCGACGGTCTGCGGGCTGTCGCCGGCGGCGAGCTCGGCAGCGCCGGGATCTTCGGGCAGGAGCGTGGCGGGCGGTTCGCCGAACAGGTTCGTCATGCCCTCATCCTGTCAGGCCCGCCCAGATCCCCAGGTTCACCCCGAGAACTTCCGGGGTGAACCTGGGAATCGGCGACCCGGGGGTCAGAGCGAGGTGCCGGCGCTCCGCAGGGCCGTGCACGCCTCGGCCACGCGGGCGGACATGCCGGCCTCGGCGGCCTTGCCCCACGCGCGAGGGTCGTACTGCTTCTTGTTGCCGACCTCGCCGTCGACCTTCAGGACGCCGTCGTAGTTGCTCAGCATCCAGCCCGCGATCGGACGCGTGAACGCGTACTGCGTGTCGGTGTCGACGTTCATCTTGACGACGCCGTAGTCGACGGCCGCCGAGATCTCCTCGGGCAGCGAGCCCGAGCCGCCGTGGAACACCAGGTCGAAGGGCGACTCCTTGCCGTACTTGCCGGCGACGGCCTCCTGCGCGGCCTTCAGGATCTCGGGCTTCAGCGTCACGTTGCCGGGCTTGTACACGCCGTGGACGTTGCCGAACGTCAGCGCCGTCAGGTAGCGGCCCTTCTCGCCGAGGCCCAGCGCCTCGGCCGTGGCCAGCGCGTCCTCGGGCGTCGTGTAGAGGTGCTCGCCCATGCCACCCTCGACGCCGTCCTCCTCGCCGCCGACGATGCCGATCTCGACCTCGAGGATGATGCGGGCGGCAGCGGCGGCGGCCAGCAGCTCCTGCGCGATCTGCAGGTTCTCGTCGAGCGGCACGGCCGAGCCGTCCCACATGTGCGACTGGAAGTAGGGCAGTCCGCCGGCGTCGACCCGCTCCTGGGAGGCGGCGATCAGCGGACGCACGAAGTCGTCCAGCTTGTCCTTGGGGCAGTGGTCGGTGTGCAGCGCGACGTTGACCGGGTACTTCTTGGCGACCTCCTGGGCGAACGCCGCGAACGCGAGCGAGCCGGAGACCATGTTCTTGACGGTCGGGCCCGAGAAGTAGTCGGCGCCACCCGTCGAGACCTGGATGATGCCGTCGCTCTCGGCCTCGGCGAACCCGGCGAGGGCGGCGTTGATGGTCTGCGACGACGAGACGTTGATCGCCGGGTAGGCGTACGACTCGCGCTTGGCCTTGTCGAGCATCTCGGCGTAGACCTCGGGTGTGGCGACGGGCATGCGAACTCCAGTGGGTAGAGGGGGCGGCCCCGCCAGTATTCCAGTTGATCCGTGTCGGGGACGGACTACCCTGCGAGCGCCTTGACGGCGGCCCGCGCCGCGACCTGGATAGGGCTCCACACCGACGAGAACGGCGGCGCGTACGCGAGGTCGAGCATCACGACGTCGTCGACGGTCATGCCCGCGACGACGGCCGTGGCCGCGACGTCGATGCGCAGCGCAGCGTCCTCGGCGCCGACGATCTGGGCGCCGAGCAGCCGCCGGGTCGACCGGTCGGCGACCATCAGCACCGTCATGCTGCCGGCCCCCGGCATGTAGCCGGCCCAGTTCGACGTCTCCTTCGACACCACGACGGGGTCGAAGCCGGCGTCGCGCGCCTGCTTTTCGCCCAGACCGGTACGGGAGATCTCGAGCGAGCAGAACTTGGTGATCGCGGTCTGCACGACGCCCGGGAACGTCAGCCGCGGCTCCTCGCCCAGCAGGTCGGCGGCGAGGCTGTCGGCCGCGACCATGCCCTGCTTGTTGGCGTGCGTGCCCAACGGCAGGTGGATCAGCTCGCCGGTGGTGCGGTCGCGCGTGACGACGCAGTCGCCGGCGGCCCAGATGTCGTCGAAGCCCTCGACCCGCTGACGGTCGTCCACGACGATGCCGCCCTTCGCGCCCAGCGGCAGCCCCGCGTCGTCCGCGAGCGACGACCGCGCCGATACCCCGAGGCCCAGGATCACGAGGTCGGCCGGCAGGGTGCCGTCGTCGGTCTCGACCCCCGCGACGCGGCCCGAGTCGTCGAGCGCGAAGCCCTCGACGTCGACGCCGGTGCGCAGGTGGATGCCGCGCTTCTTCATGGCCTCGGCGACCTGGTCGCCGAGCTCGGCCTCGATGATCGGCATGACGGTCGGTGCCCGCTCGACGACGGTCGTGTCGAATCCGCGCGCGACGCACGCCTCGGCCATCTCGAGCCCGATGTAGCCGCTGCCCACCACGACGACGTGCCGCGGCTGCTTCGCGAGCTCGTCGAGGATCACCTGGCCGTCGTCGAGCGACTGGACGCCGTGGATGCCGTCGCCGTCGATGCCCGGCAGGTCGGGGCGCAGGGGCTCGGCACCCGTCGCGATCACCAGCCGGTCGTACGGCACGGGATCGCCGTCGCGGACCGACACGGTCCGTGCCGCGGGATCGATCGCGGTCGCCTCGACGCCCAGGCGGACGTCGATGCCGTTCTCGCGGTGCTTCTCCGGCGATCGGGCGACGAGGTCGTCGGCCGAGTCGACGTCGCCGGCGACCCAGTAGGGGATGCCGCAGGCCGAGTACGACGTCCAGGTGCCGCGCTCGAGGACGATGACCTCGTCGTCGTCGCCGAGGCGCTTCCGCACGCCCGACGCGACCGACATGCCGGCTGCGTCCCCACCGATGACGACCACGCGAGAGCTCATGCGTCGAGCCTAGGGGCACCCCGCGAGTGGCGCAGGATGGTCGGCTGCCGCACCGCGGCCCGCCAGCCCTGCGCCGCTCGCGGGTCAGGGCGTGGCGTGCTGGCGGATCCAGGCGTGCATCGCGATCGCGGCGGCGGCGCCGGCGTTGATCGACCGCGTCGACCCGAACTGCGCGATCGACAGGGTCTGCTCGCTGACCTCCCGCGCCTCGGCCGACAGGCCCGGACCCTCCTGGCCGAACAGCAGGACGCACGCCGCGGGCAGCGTCGCCGACTCGATCGGCACCGATCCCTCGACGTTGTCGATGCCCAGCACCGGCAGACCCTCGCCGGCGGCCCACCGCGCGAAGACGTCGACCGACTCGTGGTGCCGCACGTGCTGGTACCGGTCGGTCACCATCGCGCCGCGACGGTTCCAGCGCCGGCGGCCCACGATGTGCACCTCGGCCACCGCGAAGGCGTTGGCCGTGCGCACGATCGAGCCGATGTTGAAGTCGTGCTGCCAGTTCTCGATCGCGACGTGCAGGGGGTGCCGGCGTCGGTCGAGGTCGGCGACGATCGCCTCGAGCGTCCAGTAGCGGTAGCCGTCGACGACGTTGCGCCGGTCGCCGCCGGCCAGCAGCTCGGGGTCGTAGTGGTCGCCCGCTGGCCACTCCCCCGGCCACGGCCCGACGCCCACCGGCTCCGTGGGCCCGGTCGGCTCGCTCATGCGGAGACGCCGAACTCCTCGCGGTAGGCCCGCACGGATCCGAGGTGCTCGGCGTGCCGTCCGGTCTGCTCGACGAACTCGATGATCTGGTCGAACGTGATGATCGAGACGACCGGCACGCCGAAGTCGCGTGCGACCTCCTGGATCGCCGAGAGCTCGCTGTCCGCCCCCCGCTCCTGCCGGTCGACCGCGACGACGATGCCCGCCAGGGTGGCCCCCGCGGCGGACACGATCTGCTCGACCTCGCGGATCGCGGTGCCGGCCGTGATGACGTCGTCGACGACCAGCGTGCGGCCCCGCAGCGGGGAGCCGACGATCGACCCGCCCTCGCCGTGGTCCTTGGCCTCCTTGCGGTTGAAGCACCACGGCACGTCGAGGTCGTGGTGAGCCGACAGCTGCACCGCCGCCGCCGACGCGATCGGGATGCCCTTGTAGGCCGGGCCCATCAGGACGTCGAACGCCAGACCGCTCTCGACGATGGCGTCGGCGTAGAACCGACCGAGGTCCGCGAGCCGGGCGCCCGTGTCGAACAGGCCCGCGTTGAAGAAGTACGGCGACGTGCGCCCCGACTTGAGGGTGAACTCGCCGAAGCGGAGCACCTCGAGATCGAGGGCGAGCTCGATGAAGTCGCGCTGGTAGTCGTGCATGGGCACCACCCTAGGCCCCGGTGCGGACGGTCAGAGGGCCGTGACGATCTTGCCGGTGCGCTTGTCCTCGGTGGAGACCAGGTCGCCGATCACGACGCTGCGGTTGCGGGTGTGGAACAGCTCGGAGCACGTCAGCATCGTGATGACCGCCTCGGTCGGACGCTCGCCGGCCGCGTCGGGGTCGGGCACGCGCTGCAGCGGCCAGCCGACCGAGAAGTCGACCGTGATGGACGTGCCGGAGTTGCGCAGCTTGTACGTGAAGATCCTGCGGCGCGTCTCGACGACGACCTCGTCGCCCTTCTTGAGCTGGGGGAACTTGGTGAACGGCTCGCCGTGCGTGACGCGGTGGGCCGCGATCGCGAAGTTGCCGATCTCGCCAGGGTCGGCGCTCTTGGGGTCCCAGCCGACGCCCGAGGCCAGGGCCTTGTCGCCGAAGCCCTTCACGATCGGCTGCTCGTAGTCGCGGCCGAACCGCTCGACGCGCAGCAACCCGACGTCGTCGCCGTCGACGCCGTTGTCCCAGCTGCTCGAGATCGCCTGCTTGACCTCGGCCTGCTTCTGCTTGGCGATGACGTTGGTGCCGTAGTACTGCCACGCGCAGAACAGCAGGAAGCCGATGCCGGCCAGGATCATCGCGATGCCCAGCAGCAGGACGATCCGTCGCACCGGCCCCGGACGGGACGGTCGCGGTGGCCCGGTGGGCGCGATCGTGGCGGTCATGGGTTGGATTCTCCCATCCGGGACGCCGCCGTGCCCGGCCGTCGAGAATTTCTCGGCGATTTTCCGCAATCGCCTGCGCGGCTTGCGCGGCCCCTCTATCATCGGAGGTGCAGGGTCGGTGTGCTTCACGCCGTCGGCGCCTGTTGTCGGCCCACCGTTTCACCCCCCGAGAACGGTGGGCCGACTTATGTCCTCACACCGGTCGACCAGAGCGAGTCGTCCGGAACGAGCGGGCCGTGAGCAGGACGACCGGGACGGTCACGAGCGGGATCACGAACGCCCACCTCAGGTGGTCCGCCGTCGCCGCGGCCCCGATGAGCCCTCCCCCCAGGATCGCGCCCAGGTAGTTGGCGATGTTCATCCGCGCGATCGCGACGTCGCGGGCCGCGGGCGGCACCGCCGCCGCGAGCGCCGCGAACGCCAGCGGCGCGAGGATCGCCAGGCCCAGACCCGTCACGAAGAAGCCCGCGATCGCGACGACCGGCAGGGGCGAGACCACGACCGTCAGCAGGCCCGCGAGGCCGATGCTCGTCCCGATCGTCACGACCGCGGCGGCCCCCAGCCGGCGGACGACCAGGTCGCCGCCGAAGCGCGAGACCAGCGCGCCGGCCTGGTAGGCGCCGTAGGCCAGCGGTGCGACGGACGTCGAGGCGTCGAGGGCGTCCTCGAGGTAGACCGTGCTCCACGTCAGGGTGCCGGTGTCGGCGGCGTAGAACACCAGCACGACCAGGCCGAAGACCAGCACCGGGCGCCACGGCAGGTCGAGTCCGGCCGACGACAGCCCGGGGTCGTGCTCGCGCGCGTCGACGAAGTGGGGGGCCGCTGCGGTCGAGACGAGCCACGTCACGGCGGCCACGGCGGCGAGGGACGCCGCGAACGGCACGTCGATCTCGGCGACGCCCGCGGCGTACAGCGCCCCGACGATGCCGCCGACCGACCACAGGCCGTGGAAGCTCGCCATGATGCTGCGGCCGTGGGCCTCCTGCACGCGGACGCCCTGCATGTTCATGCCGGCGTCGACCGCACCGACGCCGAGCCCGTAGACCACGAACGCCACCGCCAGCAGGGGGGTCGACGGCGCGAGCCCGACCAGCAGGGCGCCGGCCCCGATCGTCAGCAGGGCGATGCGGAAGGCCACCGCGCTGGAGCGGCGCTCGGCGACGACGCCCGCCAGCACGCTGCCGACGCCCGACACGACGGCGACCAGCACGAGGATCGCCGTCAGTCCGCCGTCGTCGATGCCGAAGCGGTCCTTGATGCGCGGGGCCTGCGTCACGATCGCGGCGAACACCAGCCCCTGCAGGAAGAATCCCGCCGCCACGGCACCGCGGGTCCTGCGAAGGTCGCTCATCCGCGTCATCGTAGGCCGCAGGAGGGGCAGCGTCAGCGCATGAAGCCGAGGGGCGCCCGCGCGACCCCCGGGAAGACCTTCGAGAGGTCGAGCGACGAGAAGCGCGAGCCCAGCACCTCCATCAGGACGGCGCGGTAGTCGGTCGTCATGGCGAGGTCGCCGTCGACCTGCTGGACGGTCCCGAGACCGGGCCAGCGCGCGTAGTAGCCGCCGACGACTCCGGCGCCGAGGGCCAGGACGGCGTTGCCGTAGCCGTGGTCGACGCCCCGCGAGCCGTTCTCGGTGAGCCGGCGGCCGAACTCGCTGAGCGTCACGACCGTGACCCGAGAGGCGTCCGGACCGAGGTCGGTGAAGAACGCCGCCAGGCACGCCGCGAGGTCGGCGATGCTGTCCTTGACCCGCCACTGCAGGTCGACGTGGTGGTCCCAGCCGCCGGCGTCGACCGCGACGGCCTTGACGCCGACCTTGGCCCGGATGAGCCCGGCGGTCGAGCCGAGCGCCTCGCCGAGCGCCGAGTACTTCGGGTACGTGACGCCCGACGGCGCGCCAGCACCGACGGCGCTCGCGATGTCGGACGCACGACGGCCGAGCGTCAGCGCGTCGACGCCGGCGGGCCCGAGGGGGCCTTGGTGGCCGGCGTACTGCGCCTGCAGCGACGACGACACCCGCTGCATCATCGTCGCGTCGGTGTGGAACGGCAGCTGGAGGTCGTCGAAGCCGCCGGTCGCGAGGCTCGGGGCGGGGCCGACGAGCGATGTCGGGGTGACGGTCGACCCGATCTGCATGCCGTCGAACAGGTCGGGCGCGGCCGACAGGCCCGAGATCATCCGGTTGATCCAGCCGATGCGCGCCGAGCTGCCGGCGTCGGCGTCCTCGAGCAGCTCCATCGCCTCGAAGTGGCTGCGGTTGGGCGACGGCAGACCGATCGCGTGCAGCCCCGCGACCTGTCCCGCGGCCCACATGCCCTGCAGCGGCGCGAACGACGGGTGCAGGCCGAACGTCGCGTTCGGGCGCAGGAGCCGGTCGTACGCGATCGACGTCGTGGGCCGGGCCGCGTAGTAGGCGGGCTCGGCGTGCGGCACGATCATCGACAGCCCGTCGGCGCCGCCGCGCAACGACACGACGACCAGGATGTTGCCCTCCGTGGCGCCGTAGACCGTCGACGTCAGGACGTCGCCGAACATCGAGGTCGTGACGCCCGCCATCGCGGCGAGGCCCGCGGCCTTCAGGATCGATCGCCGGCTCACGCCGTAGTCGTCGCAGCCGCAGACGTCGTCGTTCGGCACCGTGCTCATCGGAGCATCCCCTCGGGAGCGTTGAGGACCGAGCCGCGCACGACGGTCCACGTCCAGTCGGAGACCGCGGTCGCGTCCTTGAAGCTGCGGCCCTCCGTCGTGTTCAGGGCGTCGGCGACGCCCTTGCGCAGCGCGGCCGTCGCGGGGCGACCGAGCAGCATGCGCGACTGGTGATCGGTCAGCTGGCCCAGCGTCTGGGGCCACGCGGCCGGCATCAGCTCGGCGCGCGCCGGGATCGAGACGTCCTTGGCCCCCCACCAGTTGCCGGCCAGGGCGTAGTGGATGTTCCAGCTGCGGACGATGCGGGCCGGCGACGTCCACGTCGTCGACGTCTCGGGGAAGCCGTCGGGGCGGGGCCAGTCGAACTGCTTCTGGCCCACGGTGCCGCTCATCCAGACGACGTGCCGCGCGAACGCCGCGTCGTCGTCGGCGGCGACGGGCCTGGTGCCCAGCACGCGGGCGCAGTTGACGACGTCCTCGGTCGGGGTGCGGACCTTGAGGCCCGCCGAGGCTGCGAACTCGGGGTGACGCACCAGGGCGCGCAGCGTCGCGCGGATGTCGGTGTCGGACGCCCGGTAGGCGTCGGCGACGGCCGTCACGATCTCGTCGGACGGGGTGTCGGAGACGAACCGCAGGCACAGGCGTCGCGCGAGCCGCCGGGCCGTCGCGGGGTGCCGGGCCAGGTGGTCGAGGTACGCCGCGACCACGGGACGTCCGTCGGCCTGGGCGTTCGGGTGCGTGAAGTCCATGACCGAGACGGCGCCGACGTAGTGGTCACGCGGGTCGTAGGAGGCCGCGTACCCGTCGAACACCTTGACCTTGAAGCCCGTCAGGATGCGCGCCGAGCTCTTGACGTCGGCCTCGTCGTAGCCCGCGGGGCGTCCGACGGTGTACAGCTCGAGCAGCTCGCGCCCGAGGTTCTCGTTGATGCCGTTCTTGGTGTTGGACGAGTTGTTGAGCCAGCCCGACATCGCGGGGTGGACGATCGCCTCGCGCAGCATCAGCCGGAAGCGGCCCAGCGCGTGGCGGCGGATCACGTCGTCGAAGGCGGGGCGCCACGGGAACGACCGGTCCTCGCCGGCGGGGATGTAGAGCAGGTTCGACCAGAAGTCGGCCATGACCTCCTGCACCTGGCGGCGGGCGACGATCTTGCGGGCGAGGGTGTAGCTCGACAGGTCGTAGCCGAAGTCCCACGCGCTCTTCTCCTCGCGCGTCACCCGGGCCCAGGCCGCGTCCGGCGTGTCGGCCAGCAGCGGGAACCACGACCTGACACGCGTGCCCGCCGTGTCGACGAGTCGGGTCGGCGCGAGCTGGCGCTCGAACCACTGCTGCCAGCCCCCGGCGGCCCGCAGGTCGGTCACGACCTGCTCGTCGACGCCGAACGTGAAGCGGCTCGCGACCAGCTGCTGCCGCGCGTCGAGGGTGGTCGGCACGGAGGCGGACGACAGTCGTGTCGCGCTCACGGCGATCCCCTTCGGACGGTCCTCCCACGGTCGTGCCGACCCACTGCGACGTCGGGGCTCCCGTGCCCGACGTCCGGCGCCACGAGGGACTCCCGACCCTCGGCACCGGTCCTGCATGACCTGACCTGGGCCCAGCGTAGGACCGGGGAGGGTCGCCCGCACACGAATCGGCCGAGGACGTCCGCGGATACAGTCGGGGGGTGAAGACCTCCAGCACGCGGATCGCCGGGCTCGGGACGACGATCTTCGCCGAGATGAGCGCCTTGGCCGCCCGGACGGGTGCCGTCAACCTGGGGCAGGGCTTCCCCGACACCGACGGCCCGGACGACGTCGTCGACCGAGCCGTCGACGCCCTGCGATCGGGCCGCAACCAGTACGCGCCGGGCGCGGGGGTGCCCGAGCTGCGCGCCGCGATCGCCGCCCACCAGGGCCGCTTCTACGGCCTGACCGTCGACCCCGACGACGAGGTCGCCGTCACGACCGGTGCGACCGAGGCGATCGCCGCGGCCCTGCTGGGCCTGGTCGACCCGGGCGACGAGGTCGTCGTGCTGGAGCCGTACTACGACTCGTACGTCGCGATGATCCAGATGGCGGGGGCCGTCCGGCGCCCCGTGACGTTGCGCGCGCCCGACTTCCGTCTGCCGGTCGACGAGCTGCGGGCCGCCGTCACGCCCCGCACGACCGCGATCCTGCTCAACTCGCCGCACAACCCGACCGGCACGGTGCTCGACCGCGCCGAGCTCGAGGCCGTCGCGAGCCTCGCGATCGAGCACGACCTGGTCGTGATCAGCGACGAGGTCTACGAGCACCTGACGTTCGACGGCGTGCCGCACGTCCCGATCGCGACGCTGCCCGGCATGGCCGAGCGCACCCTGACGATCTCGAGCGGCGGCAAGAGCTTCTCGTTCACGGGCTGGAAGATCGGCTGGGCCACGGGTCCCGCACCGCTCGTGCGGGCGGTGCTCGGTGCCAAGCAGTTCCTGACGTTCACGTCGGGCTCACCGTTGCAGCCCGCGATCGCGCACGCGCTCGACGCCGACGACGACTACTTCGCGGCGTTCACGCAGCGGCTGCAGTCGCAGCGCGACCTGCTGAGCGCCGGGCTGGCCGACATCGGCTTCGACGTGTTCGTGCCGCAGGGCACGTACTTCGCCACGACCGACATCCGTCCGCTCGGCTTCGACGACGGGATCGACTTCTGCCGGTCGCTGCCCGAGCGGGCGGGGGTCGTCGCCGTCCCGCAGCAGGTCTTCCACGACGACGTCGAGGCGGGCCGCCCCCTGGTGCGGTGGGCGTTCTGCAAGCGTCCCGAGGTGATCGCCGACGCCCTCGAGCGGCTCGGCGCCCTGCGCCGCTGAGCCCGCGGCGCCGCCCTCAGTGGCCGGACAGCCCGCCCGTCAGGCGTCCGTGGCGCTCGGCGCTGGCGGGGTCCAGGCCGACGATCTCGACGGTCTTGCCCTTGCGCTCGTACTTGGTCGTGATGGCGTCGAGCGACGCGACGGTCGAGGCGTCCCAGATGTGCGACCGCGACAGGTCGATCACGACGTGCTCGGGGTCGTCGACGTACTGGAACTGCGTGTAGAGGTCGTTGCTGGAGGCGAAGAACAGCTCGCCCGTGACGGTGTAGACCGCCTGGGGCGCGCCGTCGGGGCCGGTGCCGACGCTGCGGTGGGTCTCGGTGAGGTGCGCGACCCGGCGGGCGAACAGCGTCATCGCGACCAGCACGCCGACGCCGACGCCGATCGCCAGGTTGTGCGTCAGGACCGTCACGACGACCGTCGCCACCATGACGGCGGTCTCGCTCTTGGGCATCCTGCGCAACGTCGACGGCTGGATCGAGTGCCAGTCGAAGGTGCCGACCGACACCATGATCATGACGGCGACGAGGGCCGCCATCGGGATCAGCGCGACGACGTCGCCGAAGCCGACGACGAGGACGAGCAGGAAGACGCCCGCGAGGAACGTCGAGATGCGCGTGCGGGCACCGGACGCCTTCACGTTGATCATCGTCTGGCCGATCATGGCGCAGCCGCCCATGCCGCCGAAGAAGCCCGTGACGACGTTGGCGGCGCCCTGGCCCCAGGCCTCGCGGGTCTTGTCGGAGTGCGTGTCGGTGATGTCGTCGACGAGCTTGGCGGTCAGTAGCGACTCGAGGATCCCGACCAGCGCCATCGCGACGGCGTACGGCGCGATGATCTGCAGCGTCTCGAGGGTGAACGGCACGTCGGGCACGAACCAGGCCGGGAGGCTGTCGGGCAGCTTGCCCTCGTCGCCGACGTCGGGCACGTTGATCGCACCGACGACCGTGAACGCGGTCAGCGCGACGATCGCGACCAGCGGCGCGGGGATCACGGCGTTGATGCGCGGGAAGCCGACCATCACCGCGATGCCGACGGCGATCATGGGGTAGACGGCCCACGGGACGTCGATCATGTGGTCGATCTGCGCCTCGAAGATCAGGATCGCCAGGGCGTTGACGAAGCCGACCATGACCGAGCGCGGGATGAACCGCATGAGCTTGGCGACGCCCAGCACCGCCAGGACGACCTGGATCACTCCGCCGAGCAGCACCGTCGCGATGAGGAAGTCGAAGCCGTGCTCCTTCATGACCGGCGCGATGACCAGGGCGATCGCTCCGGTCGCGGCCGAGATCATGGCCGGCCGGCCGCCGAGGAACGAGATCGCGACGGCCATCGTGAACGAGGCGAACAGGCCGACCCGCGGGTCGACGCCCGCGATGATCGAGAACGAGATCGCCTCGGGGATCAGCGCGAGCGCGACGACGAGGCCGGCGAGCACCTCGGTGCGCAGCAGCTTGGGCGACCGAAGTGCGTGCAGGACGCTGCCCTCGGCGTGGGGGGATCGGGGGGACGTGCGAGGTGACACAGGCTTCTCCTGGGACGCGCCCGTGGGCGCGAGGTCGTGTGCGGGGGCGGCCGCGCGATGGGCCACCATGGTGGTGCCGGCGATGCGCCGGCGAAGTCTGGACACAACTCTACCGCAACGTAAGGGTTGGTCCACAACCGATGGTGGAGGACGTCCATGGCGATGCACATCGGCGAGGTCGCGGCCCGCACCGATCTGTCGCTGCGCAGCCTCCGGCACTGGGAGGACGTCGGGCTGGTCGTTCCGTCCGGGCGTTCCGAGGGAGGCTTCCGGCTCTACGCCGAGGAGGACGTCGAGCGGATCCTGTTCGTCCGTCGCATGAAGCCCCTGGGCTTCACGCTCGACGAGATGAAGGCCGTCATGGCCGATCTCGCCGCCCTGCGCGACCCGGGCGCCGGTGCCGACGACCGCGCGCGGGCCGGCGAGCACCTCGCGGACGTGCAGCGCGACGCCGCCGAGCGGCGCGCCCGGCTCGAGCGCCAGCTCGCGATGGCCGACGAGTTCCTGGGCCTGCTCGCGACCGAGCTCGACGCGCCCTAGCCCCGGGCCCGTCCGTTCGCCCACGCCGCGTCGAGCAGGGCGACGGCGACCGAGCGGGCGACGGACGTGTCGAGGTCGTCCCGCCGCAGCCGCATCGCCAGGTGGCCGCTGACGACGAGCAGCAGCTGCTCGGCGACGGCGGACGCCGCGCCGTCGCCGACGACCGGTGCCGCGCGGTCCCGCAGCCCGTCGCGCAGGGTGTCGGTGTCGCGCGCGAGGGCCAGCACGATCTCGTCGGGCGGGTCGAGGTACTCGGCCGCCGCCCCCAGGAAGGCGCACCACCGGGCGCCGAGCGGGCGCGCGCCGAACCGGTCGAGGGCGTCGAACACGGCCAGCAGCGCGTCGCGAGGCGTCGCCGCCTCGTCGGCCGCGTCGCGCCACACGTCCATCCAGGCGCGGTGGCGGCGTTCGAGCGTCGCCGCCACGAGGGCCTCCTTGCTGGCGTAGCCGCGGTACATCGTCGCGGCCGAGACCCCGGCCCGCGCCAGCACGGCGTCCACCGGCGTGAGGTTGATGCCCTGCGAGAAGAACAGCTCGTCGGCCGCGTCGAGCAGCCTGGTCTCGGTGGAGGTGCGCAGGGGCATGGTCTCAGCCTAGACTCGACGAAGTGAAACGTACGTTTTTATTTGAGGGAGCCCGCCCCGCAGCCCTCGTCGCGTCGGGCCTGGGACTCGTCGCGGCGACCTACGGCCTCGTCCGCCTGGCGTACGGCCTGTTCCTGCCGGACGTCCAGGCCTCGCTCGGGCTCGGGTCCACAGCGTCGGGACTGATCTCGGCCGGCGCGTCCGTCGCCTACTGCGCCGGCGCCGCCGCGGGGTTCGTCTGGGCGTCCTCCCGCCCGAGGCGGTTGATCGTCGCCGCGATCACCGGTGCGGCGGTGGGTTCTGCCGGCATGGCCGCGGCTCCGGGCCCGTCGGTGTTCGGGATCGCCGCCGTGCTCGCCTCGACGGGGGCCGGGCTGGCCTCCCCCGCCCTGGTCAGCATCGTGCGGCGGACCGTCGCGGCGACCGACGACGCGCGGCACCAGGCCGTCGTCAACGCCGGAACCGGACCGGGCCTGGTGGGCGCAGGCCTGCTGGCCCTCGTCCTGCTGCCCGACTGGCGGCTCGCCTGGTACCTCGTCGCAGGGTCCACCGTCGCCGTCGGTGCCGCCGTGCTGCTGCTCGACCGGGGTCGGGACGCCCCCACGGACGGCGGACGACGCCCGCTGCCGTCGCGCGCCTGGCTGGCGTCGCACCGTGCGCCGATCGCGTCCGCCCTGCTGATGGGCGCGGGATCGGCGGCCGTCTGGAGCTTCGGCCGCACCCACCTCGTCGCGGCGGGCGTCGGCGAGCAGGCCTCGGTGCTGGCATGGATCGCGATCGGCGTCGGCGGCACCGCGGTGGTCGCCTCGGCCGGGCCCATGGGGTCTCTCTCCCCGCGCGCCGCCTGGTGCCTCACGACCCTGGTGACGGGAACGGCCACCGCGACCATCGGGGTGTCCACCGGCGCACCGGCGCTTCTGGCGTGCGTCGCGTTCGGCTGGGGCTACACCGCGGGCAGCGGCGCGCTCATCGCGTGGACGACCGCGATCGACCCGCGCCACGCACCGTCCGGCACGTCGATGCTGTTCGTCGTGCTGGTGCTGGGCCAGGCGCTCGGCGCGGCGGCGCTCGGCGGCGCGATCCCGGCGACGGGATCGTCGGCAGCGTTCGTGGCGGCGGGCACGGTGGCGCTGCTCGCTGCCGTCGCGCCCTTCGCACCGTCGGCACGGACGGGCTCACCGAAACCGAAGGTGGCGGCGGGCACCCGCGCCTAGGATTCGTCCCACGGGATCGAGGAGGTGCTCGACGTGGTCACGTTCACCACACGACTGCTGCAGATGGGCAACAACGTCGGCATCGAGGTGCCCGAGGACGTGGTCCTGGGCTTCGGTGCCGGTCATCGCGTGCCCGTGACGGTGACGCTCAACGGCCACACGTACCCCTCGACGATCGCCACCATGGGCGGTCGCTTCCTCGTCCCGGTGTCCAGGGCCGTCCGTGAGGCGGCAGGGGTCGCCGGGGGCGAGGATCACGACGTGACGCTCCGGCACGACACCTCGCCGCGCCGCCCCGACCTGCCGGACGACCTCGCCGCCGCGCTCGACTCCGCAGGACTGCGAGAGGCGTTCGACGCACTGCCGCCCGGACGTGCGAAGGAGCACGTCCGGACCGTCGTGGACGCCAAGAAGGCGGCGACACGGGCCGCGCGGGTGCAGAAGGTCGTCGACGCCCTCTCGGGCTGAGGGGACGACCTCAGGTGCCGTACACGTCGGGCACGCCGTCACCGTCGGCGTCGATCGCCTCGCGCTCGGCGATGCGCGCATAGACCTTGTCGCGGCGCCGCAGCACGACCGCCGCGAGGACCGCCGCGAGGAGCGATCCGGTGAGGACCCCGACCTTGACGTGGTCGTCACGATCTGACCCGAGCCCGTAGGCGAGGTCGCCGATCAGCAACGACACCGTGAAGCCGATCCCCGCGAGGACCGCGACGCCGAACACGTCGGTCCACGCCAGCTCGTCGTCGAGACGGGCGCGGGTGAAGCGGGCGAACAGCGCCGTGGTGCCGAAGATGCCGACGGTCTTGCCGACGACCAGGCCCGCGATGATGCCGAGGGCGATGGGATCGCGCAGGGCCTCCGACAGACCGGACAGGCCGCCGACGGCCACGCCCGCGGCGAAGAAGGCGAACACCGGCACCGCCACGACCGTCGACAACGGACGGACGAGGTGCTCGAAGTGCTCGGCCAGGCCGATGCCGTCGCCGCCGTCGCGACGCAGCACCGGCACCGCGAAGCCGAGCAGCACGCCCGCGACCGTCGCGTGCACGCCCGACTCGTGCATCAGCGCCCAGGTCGCGACCGCCAGCGGCAGCAGGAGCCACCACGAGCGGATGCGCCGCTGCACCGCGACGGCGAACAGGGCCAGCGGCACCAGCGCCGCCGCGAGGTACCCGACCTGCAGGTCGGACGTGTAGAAGATCGCGATGATCGTGACCGCCAGCAGGTCGTCGACCACGGCGAGGGTCAGCAGGAACGTCCGCAGCGCCACGGGCAGGTGCGAGCTGACGACGGCCAGCACGGCGAGCGCGAACGCGATGTCGGTCGCGGTCGGGATGGCCCAGCCGCGCAGGTCGGAGCCTCCGCCGGCGTTGACCGCGACGAACACGAGGGCCGGGACGGCCATGCCGCCGACCGCGGCGACGACCGGCAGCGCAGCCCGGCTGGGATCGCGCAGGTCGCCCGCGACGAACTCGCGCTTGAGCTCGAGACCCACGACGAAGAAGAAGATCGCGAGCAGGCCGTCGGCGGCCCAGGTCGCGAGCGTCAGGTCGAGGTGCAGCGCCGACGGACCGATGCGCGTCTCGGACAGACGTTCGTACGACCCACCGGCGGGCGAGTTGGCCCACACCAGTGCGACGACGGTCGCGACCAGCAGCAGGGCGCCCCCGACGGTCTCCTTGCGCATCAGCTCGGCGATGCGCTGCGCCTCGGGCCAGCTGCCGCGGGACAGCAGGGAACGGGACGAGCGGTGGTCATTCACGAGAACGGGCTCCAATGGGGGTCGACGACGTCATGCCGACCAGACTTCCCGGCGCACCTCACACCAGCCTACCGGAACGCCCCCTCACGCCAGGCTCAGGAAGAGCTTCTCCATCTTCTGGGCGTCCACCCCACCGAGACCGTCGCCCTGGGCGATGCAGTGCTGCATCCCGGTCGAGACGATCGCGTAGCCCGCGCGCGAGAGCGCCTTGTTGACGGCCGCGAGCTGCGTCAGGACGGACTCGCAGTCGGACCCCTCCTCCATCATCCGGATGACGCTGCCCAGATGTCCGTGCGCGCGCTTCATGCGGGTGATGATGGCCTTGATCTCGGCGGGGTCCAGGCCCATCGCCTCCGCGTCGGCCATCAGGCGTTCCCGACCAGGCGGAGCAGCTCGGTGAGGCGGCGGCGCGCGTCCTCGGCGACGTCCTGCAGCGCGGCGCCCCCCGGCGCCATCGTCGTCATGACCCGTGGATCGAGCGTCTCGACGATCGTCTCGTCACCGTGCGCGCGGACGACGACGTTGCACGGCAGCAGGGCCGCGACCGACGGGTCGGCCTGGGTCGCGGCGTGCGCGAGCTCGGGCCGGCAGGCGCCGAGGATGATCTGCGGCTCGACGTCGACGCCGAGCTTGGCCTTGAGGGTCACCTGCATGTCGATCTCGGTCAGGACGCCGAAGCCCACGTCGGGGAGGTGTCGACGCACCAGGGCGACGGTCTCGTCGTACGTCCTGGTCGTCGCGGTGGTCATGGTCATCGATGTCATGGTCGCTCCTCGTGCTCGGGGGTGTTCACACCGATCCTACATCCCCCCTGGGGGATGTGTTACGGTCACGTCATAACCCCCCGGGGGGTTGTCACATCCACCACACGACACCCGAACCTCGCAGGACGGACCCCATGACGACGACCTCGACTCCCCCACGGCTCGACACCTCCGCGACCCGGCCCGGCCCCCTCGGACGACTCGGCCTGTGGCTCGTCGCGCACGCCCGTCTCGTCACCGCGGGGTGGATCCTGGTCGTGGTCGCCCTGGGTGTCTTCGCCCCACGGGTCGAGAGCGAGCTGTCGGGCGCGGGCTGGCAGGCGGACGGCTCACCGTCCGTCGAGGCTCGCGAGCTCGCCCGCACCCACTTCGGCGGTCAGGCCTCGTCGGCCATCCAGGTCGTGGTGCACCGCGACGACGGCCCCGTCACCGAGGGACGGGGCGCCGAGGTGATCGCCGCCGTCACGGCCCGGCTCGAGGCCGAGCCCCGCATCGCCGACGTCGTCGCGCCCCAGGCCGGGGCGACCCTCAGCGCCGACGGACTCACCGCGATCGTCATGGCCGGGGCCGGCGTCGACACGAACGAGATGGTGCGGGTCGCGACCGATCTCAAGCAGCCGCTGCAGGATCTCTCCGGCGACGGGATCGAGGTCGACCCGACGGGCTCCTCGCTGCTGTGGTCCGACTTCAACGAGGCCAATCTCGAGGCGATGCTGACGTCCGAGATGATCTCGTGGCCCCTGACCCTGACGATCCTCGTCATCGCCTTCGGCGCGCTCGTGGCGGCCGGCCTCCCGCTGCTGCTGACGCTGGCCGGCCTGGTCGCCTCCGCCGGCTCGCTCGTGCTGATCAACGAGCTCGTGCCCGTCTCGATCTGGGCCATGAACTTCGCGATGATGTTCTCGCTCGCCCTGGGCATCGACTACGCCCTCTTCCTCGTCGTCCGCTACCGCGCCGCCCGGATGGGTGCGGGGCTGACGGCACGACGAGCCGTCGCCGAGACGATGGACACCGCCGGCAAAGCCGTGCTGCTGTCCGGGCTGACCGTCCTCGTCTCGCTGTCGGCGGTCATGCTCGTCCCCTCGCCGTCGTTCCGCTCGATGGCCGGCGGCATCATGATCTCGGTCGTGTTCGTCCTGGCGGCGACGCTGACCCTGCTGCCGATCGTGCTGTTCGCGCTCGACCGCCGCATCGACCGCTTCTCCCTGCCATGGGTCACGACGGGCCAGCACCGGTCGCGTCGCTTCGCGGCCTGGGGCGAACGGCTGTGGCAGCGACCCGCCGCCTGGGGCGCCGCCTCCGTGATCGTCCTCCTCGCGCTCACCTCGCCCGTCGTCGGCCTGAGGACCTCGATGCCGTCGATCGGCGTCCTGCCGGACGACGCCTCGGCACGCGTCGGGTACGACCGGGTGCAGGACGCCTTCGGCGACGGCGCGCCGGGCACGCTCCAGGTCGTCGTCGAGGCGTCGCAGGCCGAGGCCGCCTCGAGCGTCCTCGTCTCCGATCCCGGCATCGCCGGGGCCCAGCCCGCACGGCTCGCGACCGACGGCTCCGGGCTCGCGATCGTCCAGGCCGTGCCCACCGTCGACCCGTCGGACCCGGCACTGGCGACGACGGTCGACCGCCTGCGCTCCGAGCTGCCCGACACGGCTCTGGTGGGAGGCGCCGCCGTGGAGAACATCGATCTCAAGAGCCAGCTCGACCGGTCGACCCCGCTCGTGATCGGCGTCGTGCTCGCCCTGGGCTTCGTGCTCCTGCTGGTCGCCCTGCAGGCGCCGTTGATCGCGCTGCTCGGCACGCTCGTGAGCCTGCTGTCGACCGCCGCGGCCTTCGGTGTCGCACGACTGGTCTTCCAGGACGGCTGGGGCGCCGGGGTCCTCGGCTTCGAGAGCCAGGGGTTCCTCGACGCGTGGGCGCCGGTCTTCTTCTTCGCGATGATCTTCGCGATCGCGATGGACTACACGGTCTTCCTGCTGGCCTCGGCCAAGGAGCACTACGAGCGGACGGGCGACCCGAAGGAGGCGATGGTCGGCGCCCTCGCGCACTCCGGCCGGGTGATCTTCGCCGCGGGCGCCGTCATGGTCGTCGTGTTCTTCACCTTCGCCCTGTCCGGCCCGCTGCCGCCCAAGGAGATGGGTGTCGTCCTGGGCGTCGCGGTGCTGCTCGACGCGTTCGTCGTCCGGCTGGTGCTGCTGCCCGTGCTGCTGCGACTCACGGGCCATGCGGCCTGGTACGCCCCCGCGTGGCTGCGGCGGGCACTGCCCACCATCACCTTCGCGCACCACTGACCAGAGGAGAGACCATGTGCAGACCCGTCCGGTGCAGGACGTGCGGCAGGACGACGTGGGCCGGGTGCGGCCAGCACGTCGCCTCGGTGAGGGCGATGGTGCCGGACGAGGAGTGGTGCACGGGCCACACCGGCCCCGACGCACCCCGGTGGTGGCAGCGTCTCCGACGATGACCGCCGAGGCCGCCCCTAGGCTGGCCGTCATGCGCGCCGTGATGTTCGACGAGTTCGGTCAGCTGCCCCGCGTGGTCGAGGCTCCGGCTCCGACCTGCCCACCCGACGGCGTGGTCGTGCGCGTCGCGTCCACCGGGCTGTGCCGCAGCGACTGGCACGGCTGGCGGGGCCACGACGCCGGCATCTCGCTGCCGCACGTCCCGGGTCACGAGCTGGCCGGGACGATCGCCGAGGTCGGCGAGCAGGTCACGTCGTGGACGGTCGGCGACCGCGTCACGACGCCGTTCGTGATCGCCTGCGGCGTCTGCGCGTCGTGCCGCCGCGGCGACCACCAGGTCTGCGACGACCAGCGTCAGCCCGGCTTCACGGGGTGGGGGTCGTTCGCCGACCTCGTCGCGATCGAGCGTGCCGAGGTCAACCTGGTGCGCATCCCGTCGGCGATGTCGTTCGACGTCGCGGCGAGCCTGGGTTGCCGCTTCGCGACGGCGTACCGGGCCGTCGTCCTCGTCGGGCGGGTCACCGACCAGGAGTGGGTCGTGGTGCACGGGTGCGGCGGCGTGGGCCTGGCCGCCGTCATGGTCGCGGCGTCCCGCGGCGCGCGGGTCGTGGCGGTCGACGTGTCGCGGGCGTCGCTCGAGCTCGCGGCGTCGGTGGGGGCGACGACGCTGCTCGACCCCCGCGAGATCGACGTGCCGTCGGTCGTCCGCGAGCTCACGGGCGGTGGCGCCGACGTCTCGATCGACGCGATCGGGCACGAGGCCGTCGTGACGCAGTCGCTGGCGAGCCTGCGCACGCGCGGGCGCCACGTGCAGATCGGGCTCGTGGCCGGTGCCGGCGCACCGCTCGCCGACCTCATCGGCACCGTCATCGGCTCGGAGCTGCAGGTGCTCGGCAGCCACGGCATGGCCGCGCACGACTACCCGCCGATGATGGACGAGATCGCCGCGGGACGGCTGCGTCCGGACCTGCTGATCCGCGAGGCCATCGGTCTCGACGACGTCCCCCACCGCCTCGCGGGTCTCGACGAGCTCGGATCGGGTGCCGGAGGGGCCACCGTCATCCGGCTGTGAGCCCACCGCCGTCCCGCACCCGGGCGGTCATGGCCTGCTCGACCCTGCGCAGCGTCGTCTGCAGGTCGCGCAGCTCGTCGGGCGTCATGCCGAGGTCGTCGCGGATCGTGCACTGCACCTCGTCGGACGCGGCGTGGACCGCCCGGCCGGCGTCGGTCAGCGTCAGCCGCACCGATCGACGGTCGGCCTCGTCGTGCTCGCGGACCAGCAGCCCGCTGCCCTCCATGCGGCGGATGATCGGCGTCAGCGTCGCGTGGTCGAGGCGCAGGGCCTGCGCGACGCCCTTGATCGTGCTGGGTCCTGCCGAACCGAGGTGGAGCACCACGAGGTACTGCGGATAGGTGATGCCGTGCTCGTCCAGCACGGGGCGGTAGCGGCGCGTCATGGCCCGGGACGCCACGTAGAGGTCGAAGCAGACCAGCGCGTCGAGCGCGTCGTCGACCTGCTCGGGGGTACTGCGCGTCATGCCTTCTCCCGGCTTCGAGTTGTGACGTCTCCGCCCCGGTGGCAGATTGTCTAGTGCACAAGATATCTCACCGAAGGGGCATCATGGCTGACATCGACGTCAACAACATCTCGCTGCACATCACCGACTCCGGAGGCGACGGTCGTCCCGTCGTCCTGATCCACGGCTGGCCGCTCTCGGGCGCCTCGTGGTCCGAGCAGGTCCCGGCGCTCACCGAGGCCGGCTACCGCGTCATCACCTACGACCGCCGCGGGTTCGGCGAGTCCGACAAGCCCGAGTCGGGCTACGACTACGACACGTTCGCGGCCGACCTCGACGGCCTGCTGACCTCGCTCGACCTGACGGACGCCTCGCTCGTGGGCTTCTCGATGGGCGGCGGCGAGATCGCCCGCTACATCGGCACGAACGGCACCGACCGCCTGCACTCGGTCGTCTTCGCCGGCGCCGTCCCGCCGTACCTGCTCAAGACCGACGACAACCCCGACGGCGGCCTCGCCGAGTCCGACGTCCAGGAGATGGAGGACGGCGCGCGCACCGACCGCGAGAACTTCCTCGACGGGTTCACGACGAACTTCTTCAGCGTCGACGGCGAGCTGAAGGTCACCGACCAGCAGCGTCAGGACGCCATCGCGCTCGAGCAGCACGCTCGTGACGAGGCGCTGGTCGCGTGCATCGGCGCATTCGGCCGCACCGACTTCCGTGACGACCTGACCAAGGTCGACGTGCCG
This sequence comes from Aeromicrobium sp. Root472D3, assembly GCF_001426485.1. Lineage (GTDB taxonomy): Bacteria > Actinomycetota > Actinomycetes > Propionibacteriales > Nocardioidaceae > Aeromicrobium. The sequence goes on from NZ_LMET01000001.1 coordinate 183,605, forward strand.
ACGCTCGTCATCCACGGCAACGGCGACGCCGTCGTCCCGTTCGAGGTCTCGGGCAAGCGCACCGCCGAGGCCATCTCGGGCAGCGAGCTCGTCGTGGTCGAGGGCGCACCCCACGGCTTCAACGTCAGCCACGCCGCCGAGTTCAACGCGGCACTGCTGGACTTCCTGAAGAAGTAGTCCCGAGCACGACCGGAGCCCACCTGCCCCTTCGGGGTGGGTGGGCTCCGTCGTGCCACGTGGGAACAACGCGACCAGGTGTGGGGCGAGCGGCCGGCCCCCCACGCGAAAGACCCCGGGCCGACGCGGTCCGGGGTCTTGGTCGTCATCGTGCCGTGCGTGGAGCCGCCTGTCGGAATCGAACCGACGACCTTTTCATTACGAGTGAAACGCTCTACCGACTGAGCTAAGGCGGCCACGGTCCGCCGGGGATCGCCCGCCGAACCGAGAGAAACTCTACCCCGTGCCGACCCGGGGCACACACCGGGCCGGTCACCGTAGACTCGCACGCGTGACTGACACGACGCGCGCCGAGCTCGAGGAGATCCGCGCCAGCATCGACAACATCGACGCGGCACTGATCCACATCCTGGCCGAGCGCTTCAAGTACACGCAGCGCGTCGGACGTCTGAAGGCCGAGCACGACCTCCCGCCGTCCGACCCGGCCCGCGAGGAGCGTCAGATCACCCGGCTCAAGGGCCTGGCGCTGGACGCCGACCTCGACCCCGCCTTCGCCGAGAAGCTGCTGAACTTCATCATCGCCGAGGTCATCCGGCACCACGAGGACATCCGCGGCTGAGCCGACTCCCTCGGAGGACGACGGAGAAATCGGGACTTGTCCGCGTCGGCGCGGACGAATCCCGATTCTCGGGTCAGCGACCCAGCGGGCCGATCAGCAGGTCGTGACGGCCTTCGGGACGGTTCCGTCGGCCAGGTAGGAGTCGACGGCCCGGGTGATGCACGAGTTGCCCGACAGGTAGGCCGTGTGGCCGTCGCCGTCGCGCGTCAGCAGCACGCCCGAGTCGAGCTGCTCGGCCAGCGCCTCGGCCGACTCGTACGGGGTCGCCGGGTCGCGGGTCGTGCCGACCACGACGATCGGCGGGGCGCCCTTGCCGTCGATCTGAGGCAGCGGGTTGGCCGACTCGATGGGCCAGTCGGTGCAGCCGAGCGCGCCGAAGGCCAGCGCCCGTCCGAACACGGGTGACTCCTCGACGAACCGGGGGGTCTGCTTCTCGACGTCGGCCAGCGTCAGCCCGCCGGGGCTGTCGAGGCAGTTGACGGCGCTGATGACCTGGCCGCCGTTGCTCGCGTACGTGCCGTCGGGCTTGCGCTCGAAGTAGGCGTCCGACAGGGCCACCAGCACCGAGCCGTCGCCTTTGAAGGCCGCGGTCAGGGCCTGGGTGAGGTACGGCCACGTCTCCTTGTCGTACAGCGTCACGGCGACGCCGTAGAACGCGAGACCCTCGGTCAGCTCGCGACCGCTGCCCCCCGGCAGCGGCTTCGCGTCGAGCTGCTGCATCAGGTCGGCGATCTTGGCGACGCCGGCGTCGGCGTCGTCGCCGAGCGGGCAGTCGTCGGACGTCACGCAGTCGGCGGCATAGGCCGCGAGCGCCCGCTGGAAGCCCTGGGCCTGCGCGAAGCTCGACTCGACGGGACCGAGCGTCGGGTCGACCGCGCCGTCGAGCACCATGCGACCGACCTTGTCGGGGAACAGCTCGGCGTAGACCGCGCCGAGCTCGGTGCCGTACGAGGCGCCGAACCAGTCGAGCGTCCTGCGACCCAGCAGGGCGCGGACGACGTCCATGTCGCGGGCGACCTCGACGGTCGACACGTGGGCCGCCAGCTCGCCGGAGTTGGCCAGGCAGGCCTCGCCGAGCGCGGTGCCCGCGGCGCGGGACGCCGCGATCTCGGCGGCGTCGTCGGGATCGGGGTCGCCGGCCGCGTAGGCGTCGAACTTCTTGTCGGACAGGCACGTCAGCGGCGAGCTGAGCCCGACGCCGCGCGGGTCGACGCCGACGACGTCGGCCGAGCGGCGGACGTCGTCGCCGAGCGAGCTCTTCATGGTGGCGGCGAAGTCGATCGCCGACCCGCCGGGACCACCCGGGTTGACGAAGACGCTGCGCGTGCTGTCGCCCGTCGCGGGGTAGACGACCATGCGCAGCCGGGTCGTGGCGCCGTCGGGCTCGTCGTAGTCGATCGGCACCGTGACCCAGGCGCAACGGCCGCCGTCGCAGTCGGACCACGTGAGGTCCTGCGTGTAGAACGACGACAGGCCCTCGGGCGCCCCGGCCTTCAGCGGCGTCGGCTCGTCGAACCCGCCCGACGAGCGGGTCGCGAAGGCGGCGTAGACGGCGACGCCGACCAGCAGCGCCAGGACGACGGAGAGCACGAGGGTCGTGCGGGCACGGGTCATCGACGGAGTCCGATCATCATGCTCTCGAGGGCGAGCAGCGGGGCGGCGTTGGCGGTGAGGGCGGCACGGCACTCGACGATGGCATCGATCGCGCCGATGGTCGACTCGGGCGTCCACATGCGGGCGATCTCGTGGACGTCGTCGGCGACGTCGGCGTTGACCAGCGCGGCCCCGTCGGTGCACTGCACCGCGAGGACGTCGCGGCAGAACGACAGCAGGTCGAGCAGCACGCCGTCGATCGCATCGCGCGTCAGCCGGGTGCGGCGGCGCTTCTGGTCCTTCTCGAGGGTCGCGGTGGCACCCGCGTAGCCGGGGGGACGGCGGCCGCGCTCCTCGACGCCCCACGCCTGCCGGACGTCGGCGAGCTCGCGCTCGTCGGCGGCGTCGCAGAACGCCGCGGCCCGCGCCGTCGCCTCGTCGCTGACGCGCTGCGCCGCCGACATGCAGTCGCCGAGGCCGCGGATCGACAGCGGGATCGACAGGATCATGCGTCGCCGCTGGCGGGCGTCGGCGTCGCGCGCCAGACCGCGCGCCCGGCCGATGTGGCCCTGCGACGCCGCCGCGACGGCCTGGGCCATGGCCGGCTCGACGCCGTCACGCTCGACCAGCAGGCGGGCGATCGCCGCCGTGCCGGGCGTGCGCAGGACGACCGAGCGCGACCGCGACCGCAGCGTGATCATGACGTCGTCGGCCGCGGGCGCGCAGAGCATCCAGACCGTGTGCTTCGACGGCTCCTCGATCGCCTTGAGCAGCGCCGCGGCGGCCTGATCGGTCAGACGGTCGGCGTCCTCGACGATCAGCACCTGCCAGCGGCCCAGCGCCGGCCGCAACGACGACGCGCGCACGTACTCGCGGATGCCGTCGACGCCGATCGTCAGCCCCTCGGTCGTGATGACGGTGATGTCGGGGTGGCTGCCCGCCATGGCCGTCGTGCAGGAGTGGCACTGCCCGCAGCCGCCGCGCTCGCACTGCAGCGCCGCGCCGAAGGCCAGCGCGGCGTTGGACCGCCCCGAGCCGGGCGGGCCCGTGAAGAGCCAGGCGTGCGTCATCGAGCGGCCGTCGCCCGACGCCGAGGCCACGGCGCTGCGCAGCGTCTCGACGACGGGCTCCTGACCGACCAGATCGGCCCACACCGACGTCGTCGACGTGGTCACGGGGCGCCGACCTGCGCGAGCCACGGCTCGACGGCGGCGCGGACCTCGTGGTGGATCTCGTCGGGCGTGCGGCCCGCGTCGACGACGAGGTAGTGCGCGGGATCGACCGCCGCGAGGTCGAGGAAGTGCTGGCGCACCCGCTGGTGGAACGCCAACGGCTCGGACTCGATGCGGTCGGCGCCCTCGAACCGCGTGTGGCCGATCGCCGGGTCGATGTCGAGCACGATCGTCAGGTGCGGGCGCAGCTCGGACGTGGCCCAGCGCGCTACGGCCTCGAGCTCGGCGACACCGATCTCGCGACCGGCCCCCTGGTAGGCCAGCGTCGAGTCGACGTAGCGGTCGGTCAGCACCACGGTGCCGTCGGCCAGTGCCGGCAGCACGACCCGGTCGACGTGCTCGGCCTTGTCGGCGGCGTAGATCAGGGCCTCGGTGCGGGGCGACAGCACCCCCGTGTCGTGGTCGAGCACGATGCGGCGCAGGACCTGCCCGACGTCGGTGCCGCCGGGCTCGCGGGTCAGCAGGACGGGGTGGCCCAGGCCCTCGAGCCACTCGACGAGCAGCGCGGCCTGCGTCGACTTGCCGGCCCCCTCGCCGCCTTCGAGACAGAGGAACAGCCCGGTCTCGGTGAAGAGGGGATCCATGGGGCGAGCCTAGTCGGCGGCACCGACGCGGGCGACGCCTGCACCGGCGCGATCGTCCGACGTCAGCACCAGCTCGGACGTCAGCAGCGCGACGCAGATCAGCCCGACCCACAGCTCCGACACCGGCACGAACGTCACGGCGACGCACGCGGCGATCGCCGCCGCGAACGGCCCCGCGGTGCGGATCGAGGGATCGTGCAGGCGGACGTTCACGACCCACAGCGCGGCCAGCGCGGCAGCCACCGGCCCCGTCACGAACGCGCTGCTGACGACGTCGGACACCTCCGCGTGGTGGCCGTAGAAGGCGATGCGCGCCGACAGCCCCACTCCCACGGCGGCGGCCGCGCCGAAGATCACGTAGTGCCCGAAGCCCCAGACGTAGCCGACGTCGTTGCCGGTCAGGACGTCGCCGTTCTCGCGGGCGAAGTACAGCCACCAGGCGCAGAACGTCACGAGGACGCCGCCGGCGACGACGAACCACAGCTCGACCGGCGGATCCTGCTCGGCGAAGGCGGCCTGGAGGGCCAGCGTGACCGACAGGATCGTCTCGCCCAGCACGATGATGAAGAACAGCCCGTAGCGCTCGGCGATGTGGTGCGGGTGCCACGGGGTCGTGCCGGCGCGCTCGGCCCACACCGGCACGGCGAAGTCGAGCGCCACCAGGACGACGAACAGCCACACGGGGATGTCGCGGGCCGTGACGACCAGCGCGACGACCCAGCCCAGCTGGACGGCCGCCAGCCCGCCGACGTACCGCAGTGCCGTCGTCCGCCGCTCGGGGTGCCCGGCGGCGGCCCGCAGCCACATCAGGACGAGGCCGACGCGCATGATGACGTAGCCCACGACTCCCAGCGTGAAGTCGTGGTCGAACATGCGGGGCACCCCGGCGGCGAGCACGAGCGAGCCGAAGACCTGCAGCAGCGTCAGGACGCGGTGCACCGTGTCGTCGGGGTCGTACGCCGAGCTGAACCAGACGAAGTTGAGCCACGCCCAGAAGATCGCGAAGAACGACGCGGCGAACCAGATCAGCCCGTGGGCCACGTGCCCCTCGGCGATCTCGTGCTCGAGCGTCAGCGCGCCCTGGGCGATCGCGACGACGTAGCAGAGGTCGGTGAACAGCTCGAGCGGCGACGCCACCCGGTGCGCCTCGTGGGGATCACGGGGGCTCAGTGGCCTGACGAGAGCGCGCATCATGGGGGGAGTCTGTCAGTCCACGCCGTTGAGCACGTCGACCGCCGACAGGAGGTCGCCCTGGTCGTAGTTGTCGACCGCGACGAAGTTCGGCAGGCGGCCACGCTGGTCGCGACACTGCTGCAGACGCGGCAGCAGGACGGGCTCGGCGTTGACCTCGCGCGCGTCGGTCACCCGCGACGAGTAGTTGCTGAGCCAGTGGTTGACCAGGAAGAGGGGCGCGTCGGCGGTGCCGCGGAACGGCTCGCAGCTGAACTGGTCGGCGCTCGTGAACGAGAACGGCGTGTCCTGCACCTCGGTCCTGCTGTCGATGAGCCACGGGGCCTGCGCTCCGCCGCTGGAGTTCTCGAGCAGGAAGACCACGCGGCGTCCCGACGCGATCATCTCGCCCAGGGTCGGCCACGGCTCGCCCGCCGCCGGGACGTGGACGTACGGCATCAGGCCCGCGCGCTCGACGAGTGCCGCGGTGTCGGCGGCCGAGACCTCGTCCTGGACGAAGAACGTGACGACCTCGCGCGGGTGCCGGTCGAGCCATCCCTTGACGTCCACCATGAGCGGCTCCCACTTCGTCGAGCCGAGCTCGCAGAGCGCGTGGCACAGATAGGGCTCCGCGCGGCCGGTCGGGGTCAGGCTCAGGGAGTCACGCAGGCGCAGGGCGCTCTGGACGAGCTCGGGGCCGTACGTCGCCTCGGCCTCCGCGAGGCCGGCCGAGCGGCTCTCCTCGGTGTTCGCGACGACGCCGGAGCGCTGCGTGCCCTGCCCGTTCCAGCTGTCGACGAGGAGCACGCGGATGCCGTCGTCGAGCTGCCGCAGGATGCCGTGCGGCTGCTCGCCGAGGAACCACCCGGGCTGGTCCGCCGCCGACATCGAGTTGTGCGTCGCGGGGAAGGCCACCTGGTCGAACCGGCGGTCGCACAGCTGCACGTGACCGTTGCACGCGTCGTCGCCGGCGGCGACAGTGGCGGCGACGGGGAGGTCGTCGCTCGCCGGCAGGGCGGCGACGACGAGCAGCGCCACCAGCGCCACGCCCGCGACGACCGCCACGACCGGACGTCCGCTCCTCGGGGCCGCCCCCGACGGACGGCCCGCGCGCTCCAGCACCGCCAGCACTGCCATGCGTCCCAGCACCTGGGCCCCGCTGAGCGCCAGCAGGAACCCGACGACCGCTCCCACCACCCCGACCACGAGGACGGGACGCAGCACCAGCAGGACGCCCGCACCGAGCATGATCGCCGCCCGCAGCGCCTCGGCGGCGGGATCGGCGCCGCGGTCGAGCAGCGCCGCGCGACCGCGGCGCAGCAGCGTCGCGGGCTCGAGGGCGGACCCGCGACTGCCGGCCGCCCGCAGCACGAGCCCGACGGCCGCCGTGAGGCCGGCCGTCCACCACAGGGACCCGTCCAGCTCACCCCACGCCGCGCGGCCCAGGGCCCCGGCCAGCGACCGGTCGTCGGCCTGCGACGCGGCCAGGCTCCCGGCGACGAGCAGCAGCGCGACGAGCCCCGACGCCGCCAGGGCACCGGCGCCGACGTGGCGCACGGCCGAGCGCCAGCCCCGCTCCCTGACGCGTCCCGCCACGACGATCAGCGTCACGCCCAGCAGCGGGCACAGCCAGGCCAGCAGGTCGACGAGCCGAGCGGCGTCGACCACCCCGTCGGACGCGCTCTGCCCACCGATCGACGCCAGGGTCAGGTCGAGGTCGCGCGGGATGACGGCCTCGGTGCTGGGCGACACCGTCGTGATCGCCGCGACCAGCAGCGCTCCGACGTCGGCGAGACGCAGCACGACCTGGTCGTCGTCGTCCGACGTGAGGGCCTGGTGCAGCGGGGTGACCGTGGTGCGGACGACCGGCCCGAGCGCCGGGCTGGCCACCAGCGCGGTCGAGGCCGACTCGATCAACGGCCGCAGACCCGTCAGGTCGGGCTGCTGCTCCAGCAGCCGGTCGGTGACGAGCAGCCCGAGCTGCCGGGCCACCGCCGGGTCGGCGCGGACCGCGTCGACGTGCTCGGCGAAGCGGTCACCGTCGAGCACCTGACGGTTGACGACGCCGGCGACGAGACCGACCGCGAGCAGGAGCGACCCGGTGACGAGCAGCAGACGGGCCAGCACCCTCATGAGACGACCTCCGGCGACGACGGCGAGGTCGCCACCTCGCACTGTAGACCCGCCGGGGGTCGGGGCGTCAGGCCTTCTCGGCGGCCGTCTTCCTGGTCGTCGTCTTCGTGGCGCCGGTGGTCTTGGCGGTCGTCTTCTTCGTCGCCGTCTTCTTGGCCGCCGTCTTCTTGGCCGCGGTCTTCTTCGCGGGGGCCTTCTTGGTGGCGGCCTTCTTGGTGGTCTTCTTGGCGGTCGTCTTCTTGCCGCCCTTCTTGGCCGGCCCCTTGGCGCGGCGCTCGGCCAGCAGCTCGAAGGCCCGCTCGGGCGTCAGCGTCTCGAGCGAGTCGTCCTTGCGCAGCGTCGCGTTGTACTCGCCGTCGGTGACGTACATGCCGAACCGGCCGTCCTTCGCGACGACGGGGCTGCCGCTGACGGGGTCGTCGCCGAGCTCCTTGAGCGGGGCGGCCGCGGCCTTGCGTCCGTACGTCTTGGGCTGGGCGTAGATCGCCCTGACCTCGTCCTCGGTGATCGTGAGCAGCTGGTCCTCGCGCTCGAGCGAGCGCGAGTCGGTGCCCTTCTTGAGGTACGGGCCGTAGCGGCCGTTCTGCGCCGTCACCTCGACGCCGTCCTCGACGTAGACGACGCGCGGAAGCGTCAGCAGCTGCACGGCCTGCTCGAGCGTGATGGTGTCGAGGTCCATGTCCTTGAACAGGCTCGCGGTGCGCGGCTTGTCGGCCTTCTTGGCACCGTCGGGCAGCGCCTCGGTGACGTAGGGGCCGAACCGGCCGTTCTTGGCCGTGATCGCCAGGCCCGTCTCGGGGTGGTCGCCGAGCTCCTTCTCCAGGCCCGAGGGCGTGGCGAGCAGCTCCTTGGCCTTGTCGAGCGTCAGCTCGTCGGGCGGCAGGTCGTCGGGCACGTTGGCGCGCGTCGGCACCTCCTTGCCGTCGTCGCCCTTCGTGAACGGGGGGCCCTCGACGTACGGGCCGTAGCGGCCGACGCGCAGGTCGATGCCCTCGCCGAGCGGGAACGTCGCGAGACCGCGGGCGTCGATGTCGGGCAGGTTCTCGATCAGCCGCTTCAGGCCGGTGTTGCCCTCGCCGCTGCCGGTCCAGAAGCCCTGCAGGACGTTGAGCCGCTCCTCGCGGCCGTTCGCGACCTCGTCGAGGACGTCCTCGAGCTCGGCGGTGAAGTTGTAGTCGATCAGCCGCGGGAAGTGCTGCTCCATGAGCCGGATGACCGAGAACGCGATCCAGGCCGGCACGAGGGCCGTGCCCTTCTTGTAGACGTAGCCGCGGTTCTGGATCGTGCCGACGATCGAGGCGTACGTCGACGGCCTGCCGATCTCGCGCGTCTCGAGCTCGCTGATGAGCGAGGCCTCGGTGAAGCGCGACGGCGGCTTGGTCTCGTGCCCCGCCTTGCCGAGCTCGGCGGCCGTGACGGTCTGGTCCTGCGACAGGTTCGGCAGCTTGGTCTGCTGGTCGTCGCCCTCGGCGTCGGCGTCGTCGTTGGACTCGACGTAGGCCTTGAGAAATCCGTAGAACGTGATGGTGCGGCCCGACGACCCGAACACGACGTCCTCGCCGGACGTCGCGGTGGCGCCGATGCGGATCGACACCGAGTTGCCCTTGGCGTCGTTCATCTGGCTGGCGATCGTGCGCTTCCAGATGAGCTCGTAGAGGCGCAGCTCGTCGCCGCTGAGGCCCGTCGCCTGGGGCGTCTTGAACTTCTCGCCGGCCGGGCGGATGGCCTCGTGGGCCTCCTGCGCGTTCTTGACCTTGCTGGCGTAGGTGCGCGGCTTCTCGGGCAGGTAGGCGTCGCCGTAGAGCTCGAGCACCTGGGCGCGGGCCCCGTCGAGCGCGGTCTGCGACAGCGTCGTGGAGTCGGTGCGCATGTAGGTGATGTGCCCGTTCTCGTACAGCCGCTGCGCGACCTGCATCGTGCGGGCGGCACCGAAGCCGAACTTGCGCGAGGCCTCCTGCTGCATCGTCGTGGTGCGGAACGGGGCGTAGGGCCGCCGCGTGTAGGGCTTCTCCTCGACCGAGCGGACCGTGAACGGCTGGTCGGCGAGCGCGTCGGCCAGGGCGCCGGCCTGCGTCTCGTCGAGGTGGGCGACCTTGTCGGACGTCAGCGCGCCGGTGTTGTCGAAGTTCGAGCCCGACGCGATCCGCTTGCCGTCGACGCTGAACAGCTTGGCCGGGAACTGGCGCGGGTCGAAGCCCTCGCCGGCGTCGAACGTCGCCTCGAGGTCCCAGTACGACGCGACGCGGAACGCCATGCGCACCCGCTCGCGCTCGACGACCAGGCGGGTCGCGACGGACTGCACGCGGCCGGCGGACAGGCCGCTCATGACCTTCTTCCAGAGCACCGGGCTGACCTCGTAGCCGTACAGGCGGTCGAGGATGCGGCGGGCCTCCTGCGCGTCGACGAGGTCCATGTCGATGTCGCGGGGGTGGGCGATCGCGTACTGGATCGCGTCCTGGGTGATCTCGTTGAAGACGATGCGCTTGACCGGCACCTTGGGCTTGAGCTCGTCGAACAGGTGCCACGCGATGGCCTCGCCCTCGCGGTCCTCATCCGTCGCCAGGACGAGCTCGTCGGCGTCCTTCAGCAGCTTCTTGAGCTTGGTCATCTGCGACTTCTTGTCGGCCGAGACGACGTAGATCGGCTCGAACTCGGAGTCGATGTTGACGCCCAGGCGCGCCCACGACTCGCCCTTGAAGGCGACGGGGACCTCGTCGGCACCCCGTGGCAGGTCGCGGATGTGGCCCACGGAGGCGTCCACGACATAGCCGTCCCCGAGGTAGCCCGCGATGCTGCGGACCTTGTTGGGGGACTCGACGATGACGAGCGTGGTCACAAGAACTCCTGGGGTGGTCGGACGGGGCATACGCTAACGCGTCTCGTCAAGGAACGCCGAACCGCACTACTACAGAGCGTCGTTGATGGAATCGCGCGGCCACCGAGACGCATCGACTGTCAGCGGCCGGTGAGAGGATGTCCTGTGGCTTTCTCGGGGTATGCGCAGCTGTGGGCGGACCGTCGCGTCCGGGCCCTGCTGGTCGCGGCGTTCTTCGCCCGCATCCCCGCGATGACCGCTCCCCTGGTGCTGACGCTGTTCGTCGTGCGCGAGCTCGACGCCAAGTTCGTCATGGCCGGCGTCGTGGCCGCCGCCTCGACGGTCGGCGCGGGCATCGGCGCACCGTGGCGCGGCCGCCTGATCGACCGGCTCGGCATGCGGCGCGCGATCGTCCCGTCGATCGTCGCGGTCGCGGTGCTCTACCCACTCGCCGCCATGACGACGTCGCCGCTCGTGCTGGCCCCCATCGCGTTCCTGATGGGGCTCTTCCTCATCCCGATCTTCTCGATCGTGCGGCTGTCGCTCAGCGTCATGGTGCCGCAGGACCAGCACCGCACGGCGTTCGCCGCCGACAGCGTCATCGCCGAGGCCGGCTTCATCATCGGGCCGGCCGTCGGCGGCATCCTCGTCATCCAGGCCGGCGCCGACGTGTCGCTCGCGCTGATCGGCGCGTGCGAGGTCGTGGCCGGGCTGATCTTCTGGCGGCTCGACCCACCCACCCGGTCCGACGCCGCCCCCGACCGGAGCGCCGGCACCACGACGTCCGCGCCGGTCTCCTGGGTGTCGAGCCAGGTGCTGTTCCTGTTCCTGATCTCGGCCGGCACCATGATCGCGCTGATCTCGACCGACCTGGGCATCGTCGCCGAGCTCGACGACCTCGACCACGTCGGATCGGTCGGCATCGTCTTCGGCGCGTGGGGCCTGGCCTCGCTGGTCGGTGGGCTGCTCTACGGCGCCCTCGACTTCTCGGTGCGTCCGACCTGGTTGCTGCTGGCCCTGGGCGTGACGCTGATGCCGGTCGGCCTGGCCGACAGCGTCTGGGTGCTCGCGCTGTGCGTCATCCCCACCGGGTTCCTGTGCGCACCCACGATGTCGGCCGCGAGCGAGTGGATCGCCAAGCTCGTCCCCGAGCAACGGCGCGGCGAGGCGATGGGCTGGCAGGGCACGGCGTTCACGATGGGCGGCGCCGCGAGCTCGCCCGTCATCGGCGCGGCGATCGACGGGGTCGGTCCCTGGGGCGGCTTCCTCGTCGGCGGCTCGATCGCGACGCTCATCGCGGTCGTCGCCTTCGCGGGCCAGCTCGTGCCCCGGTGGCGGCCCGACACGGCCGGGCACCTCACGTCCTCGGGGGCACCCCGGTGACGGCCGCGCTCGTCCGCGACGCCACCGGGTCCGACGCCGCCGACCTGCTGGCGATCCACAACGAGGCCGTCCGCACGACGTCGGCGATCTGGGACGAGGACGAGGTCGACCTCGCCGACCGCGCGGGCTGGCTCGACGGACGCCTGTCGGCCGGTCTGCCCGTGCTCGTGGCCGAGGTCGACGGACGCGTCGTCGGCTACGCCTCCTACGGGCCGTGGCGTCCCCGCTCGGGATACCGGCACACGGCCGAGGACGCCGTCTACGTGCTGGCGGCGCACCACGGGCAGGGCCTGGCGGCGAGGTTGCTCGACGCCCTCCTCGACCGTGCCCGACGCGACGACCTGCACCGCATGGTCGCGATGATCGAGTCGGGCAACACCGTCTCGATCGGGCTGCACGAGCGCCGGGGCTTCCGGGTCGTCGGGCACCTGCCGGAGGTCGGCCGCAAGTTCGACCGGTGGCTCGACCTGACGATGCTGCAGCTCGATCTCTGACGAGACCGGCACCGCAGGCCTAAACTGACGCCCGTGGTCCCTCGCACCCCCGATCCGGTCGTCCCGCCCGACGGGGTCGACGGCTGGGCCACATCGGCGCTCGACGAGCTGAGCCGTCTGCCGGGCGTGGCCCGCGCCGGGGTCGCCGTCGTCGAGGGCGGCGGACGACGTCTGCTCTTCACCGCCAGCGACCGCCCCCGCGGCGCGACCCACGAGTGGTGCCATCTCGACGCGTTCGCGACCGCCCCGCTCAACCACGCGATCGCGACGGGCGACCTGGTCGGCGAGGCCCTCGCCGACCTCACCGCCCGGGACCGTCGGTGGGCCGACTTCGTGGCCGCTCAGCGCGACACCCCCTACGTCGCGGTGGCGGTCGTGCCGTTCGCCGACGAGCAGCGCGCCCCCGGCGGCTTCGTGCTCTACTACGAGCGGTCCCAGGCGTTCGACCCGGCGCAGCGCGCCGACCTGCGCGAGACCGCCGAACGTCTCGGTCGCGCGCTACGGACGATCCTGCGGCCGGCCGCCGGCCCCGCCGTCGCCCCGCACCGACCGATGCCCGGGACCCTCGTCGCGGAGCACGAGATGCCGGCGGACGCAGCGGGGGTCGGCGTGGCCCGACGCTTCCTGCGCGAGACCCTCACCGACTGGAGCGTGGCCGCCGACGCCGCCGACCGGGCCGTCCTGTGCCTGTCGGAGCTGGCCACCAACGCCCTGATCCACACCGGCGGCGGCTGCCACGTGCGGGTCGAGCTGCTCGACGGCGTGCTCACGACGCGCGTGCACGACAACGGGGCGACGGCCGAGCCGCGGGTGCGCGCCACCCACGACCCCCTGCCGGGCAACGGGCACGGGCTTCGGCTCGTCGACGCCCTGGTCGACGACTGGGGACGCACGACCGACGCGCACAGCGCCGCCGTCTGGTTCGCCCTCGCGGTGTCGTAGCCGCCGACAGGGTCGATGCGGAGCTCAGCGGTTGAACAGACCGCCGAGCGTCTTCGCGGCGGTCTTGAGCCCCCGGCCACCGGGCAGTCCCGGCACCTGGTCGATGATCGGCGTCAGCGCCAGCAGGCCGCCGAGGTGCTTGACCTTGAGATGGCGCAGCGTCACGAGCCGCACGGGGTCGGCCCGACCCGCCGAGGCCTCGAGGAGGTCCTCGGCGCTGCCCGACACCCGGGGCCCGTGGGCGGAGCCCTCGACCAGGTCGACGGTCCAGCCGCCGTCGGCCCGCGACGCGAACGCCCACGACGCCTCGTCGGCGTCGATGCCCACCGACGCCTCGATCCCCTCGCGGGCCGCGAGGCAGCCGGTCGTGTCGGCGAGCGCGGCGACGCCCGAGGCCAGCAGCCGCGGGTCGACGTCGGCCCGCACCGCATCGGCGACGTCGAGGGCGTGCAGCGCGAGCTCGTAGCAGCCGGCGTGCACGAGCGTCAGCAGCGGGACCGGGCCGAGCTGGCTCGCGACGGGCTCCAGACCGGCCGCGGTGCCGACGGTCGACGACAGCACCTCGACCACGGCGTCGCGAGACGCCTGCAGCGCCGCCAGGATCTCGTCGGCGGACGCGTCGCCGTGCGCCACGATCATCGCGGCGTTGACGGCGTCGGGGTCGAGCGGCGTGTCGACCGCGTCGGTGCCCCGCGTCTCGAGCGCCGCGCGCAGCGACGACTCGCCGTCCCACGTGCCGAGGTGCAGCACGACGTCGCGCACGGTCCAGCCGTCCAGCCGGGTGCGGGCCGACAGGTCGACGTCGGCCACCAAGGCGATGAACGCGTCCCAGCTCGCGGTCACCGCGGCCGGCAGGTCGTACGCGTCACTCGTGGCCAGTCCCTTGTCGGTCATCGGTCGAGCATCCCAAGGGACACCGGGGCACGCATCCGCAAGCGGCCGTCGACGGGAGGCGTCACACCAGGAAGCCGTCGTCGACCAGCTCGCGCACCGACGGCGCGTACCGCTGCCGCAGCTCGACGGGATCGCGACCCAGCAGCGACCCGAGGGCGTCGAGGATCTGCCCGGCCGTCAGATCGCCGTCGCTCGCGCCGACCAGGCCGGCCTCGACGGTGTCGACCTGCCGGGTGCGGCGCACGCCGTGCTGCAGGCGCACGACGATGCTCTCGGGATCGTCGGCGCCCGCAGCCCCACGGGTCTCCTCGACGAGGTCGATCGCCTGCCGGAAGCGACGGTCGAGCAGCTGGGCGTCGTCCGCGCCGCGCAGCGCGTCGACGCGCCGCCCCCACGCCGCCACCCCGGGCCCGACGGGCTGCGCGATCTCGCCCGCCCACTCCTCGAGGCGGTGCACCGGGGTCGCGGACGTCTTGCGCAGGCTCAGCCAACCGAAGCCGATCGCCTCGATGCGCTCGCTCGCGAACCAGTCGAGCCACGCGTCGTAGCGCTGCGTGTAGTCGGGCGCCGTCGCCAGGCCGGCGTCGGCCAGCCACATCTCGACGTACGCGGCGGGGTCGACGAGCTCGCGCTGGAGGATCCACGCGTCGAGCGGGCGTCCGTCGAGCCAGCGGCCCAGGTCGTCGTGCCAGTCGAGGTCGTCGTGGTGCGCCCAGTTGGCCAGGATCTGGCACCAGCCGCCGTCGTTCAGGTGCGTCTCGGCGTTCTCGACGAGGTGCCGCACGACGCTGTCGCCGGGCATGCCGGAGTCGCGGTAGACCAGCACCTGGCTGCCCGGGGGCGAGATGACGAACGGCGGGTTGGTCGCAATCAGGTCGAACATCTCGCCCGCGACCGGCTCGAACAGGCTGCCGTCGCGGACGTCGACGTCAAGCTCGTTGAGCTCGGCGGTGAGCCGCGCCATCGCGAGGGCTCGCGGGTTGACGTCGGTCGCGACGACGTCCTGCGCGTGCTGCGCCAGGTGCAGGGCCTGGACGCCGCAGCCCGTGCCGAGGTCGAGCGCGCGCCCGATCGGCTCGCGGATCGTCAGCTGAGCCAGCGACGACGAGGCCTCGCTGATCCCCAGGACGTACGACGGGTCCATCGGCGCCTGACGGCCATCGAGGCCGGACGTCGGATCGCACACGATCCACCAGTCGTGCTCCTCGTCGCCGTACGGGCGGACGTCGACGAGCGCCCGTACCTCGCCGCCCGACGCGACGAGCATGCGGGCCGCCACGAGCGGCTCGACGAGCCCGGGCAGGGCGGCGTCGGCGCGGTCGCGGTCGACCGGCACCTGGAGGGCGAACAGGCGCACGAGGGTCGCCAGGTCTCCTCCCCCGCGCGTCGCCCGCTGCGCCGGGACGGTCTGGTTGCGACCGAGCGCGCGGTGGGCGTCGTCACCCAGCAGGGCGTAGACGCCGTCGACGGTGAAGCCGGCGCCGCGGAGGGCGGACCGGAGGGCAGGAACGTGCGCAGACCCGAGCATGCCCCCAGCCTGTCACCCCGCGGCTCCGCGGCTAGGCGGCGGGTTCCGGCTCGACGGCGTCGGTCTCGAGGGTGATGGGGCGACGCTTCGAGACGTAGACCGCGACCGCGATGACCAGGGCCGCGACACCCGCGATCGTGTAGCGGATCGGCTCGCTCGCGTCGTCGCCGTAGGTGAACTTGATGATCAGCGGGACGATCAGCAGCGACACCAGGTTCATGACCTTCAGCAGCGGGTTGATCGCGGGCCCGGCGGTGTCCTTGAACGGGTCGCCGACGGTGTCGCCGATGATCGTCGCCTCGTGCGCCGGCGATCCCTTGCCGCCGTGGTTGCCGTCCTCGACGAGCTTCTTGGCGTTGTCCCACGCGCCGCCGGCGTTGGCGAGGAAGACCGCCATCAGCAGGCCCGTGCCGATGGCGCCGGCCAGGTAGGCGCCGAGCGGTCCGACACCCAGCCCGAAGCCGACCGCGATCGGGGCGAAGATCGCGAGGATGCCCGGCGTCGCGAGCTCGCGCAGCGAGTCGCGGGTGCAGATGTCGACGACCTTGCCGTACTCGGGACGACCCGTGCCCTCCATGATGCCGGGGATCTCGCGGAACTGGCGGCGCACCTCGTAGACGACGGCGCCGGCCGCGCGGCCCACCGCGTTGATCGCCAGCCCGGAGAACAGGAACACGACCGCCGAGCCGATGATGAGGCCGACCAGCAGGCTCGGGTCGCCGACGTTGAGGATGCCCTGCAGCACCGTGTAGTCGCTCTGGTCGAGACCGTTCGCGAAGGCCTCGAGGGCCCCTTGATCGGTGACGTCGATGGCTCGCAGGATGTCGGAGAACGACTCCTTGATGCCGTCGGCGAACGAGCCGAACAGGGCCGTCGCGGCCAGGACGGCCGTCGCGATCGCGATGCCCTTCGTGATGGCCTTGGTGGTGTTGCCGACGGCGTCGAGCTCGGTGAGGATCTGCGCGCCCTCCTCGTCGACGTCGCCTGACATCTCGGCGATGCCCTGCGCGTTGTCGCTGACGGGCCCGAACGTGTCCATCGCGACGATGACGCCGACCGTCGTCAGCAGGCCGCAGCCCGCCAGCGCGACGGCGAACAGCGACACCACGATCGAGCCGCTGCCCAGCAGGAACGCGCCGAACACCGCGGCGCCGATGACCAGGGCCGTGTAGACCGCCGACTCGAAGCCGACCGACAGCCCCGACAGGATGACGGTCGCGGCACCGGTCAGCGACGTCTTGCCGACGTCCTTGACCGGACGCGTCTCGGTGCCGGTGAAGTAGCCCGTCAGCGCCAGGATGACCGCCGCCAGCACGATGCCGATCAGCACCGCGACGATCGCGATGATGCGCGGGTCGCCGTCGAGCGTCGAGGGGTCGGCGGTCTGGAAGAACTGCGTGACGAGCTGGTTCTCCTCCTGGCCCGCGGCGAAGTCGAGGCCGCTGAACGACGACGGCAGGTAGAACCATGCGGCCGCCGACGACAGGACGGCCGAGATCAGGGCCGTCGCGTAGAACGAGCGGTTGATCGTCGTGAGGCCGCCCTCGCCGGCGCGCGGACGGGTCAGGTAGACGCCGGCGATCGCGGTCAGCGCGCCGATCGCAGGCACGACGAGCGGGAAGACGAGCCCCTGCTCGCCGAACGCCACCGAGCCGAGGATCAGGGCCGCGACGAGCGTCACGGCGTACGACTCGAAGAGGTCGGCGGCCATGCCGGCGCAGTCGCCGACGTTGTCGCCCACGTTGTCGGCGATCGTCGCGGCGTTGCGCGGGTCGTCCTCGGGGATGTTCTGCTCGACCTTGCCGACGAGATCGGCGCCGACGTCGGCCGCCTTGGTGAAG
Source organism: Aeromicrobium sp. Root472D3 (assembly GCF_001426485.1). Classification (GTDB taxonomy): domain Bacteria; phylum Actinomycetota; class Actinomycetes; order Propionibacteriales; family Nocardioidaceae; genus Aeromicrobium. The sequence continues at coordinate 201,010 of NZ_LMET01000001.1, forward strand.
ATGCCGCCGCCGACGCGCATGAACATCGCCAGCAGGGCGGCGCCGAAGCCGAAGCCCTCGAGCACCGACGGGGCCTGCCCCTGGTAGATCAGGACGACGGCCGCCGCGCCGAGCAGGCCCAGGCCGACCGTCAGCATGCCGACGTGGCCGCCCGTGCGGAACGCGATGCGCATCGCGGGCTCCCGCCCCTCGGTCTGCGCCGCGGCCGCGACCCGGACGTTGGCGCGCGTCGCGAGCCACATGCCGAGGTAGCCGATCGCGGCCGAGAAGCCCGCGCCCAGCAGGAAGAACAGGGAGCGCCCGATGCGGACGCCGGTGTCGCCCGGCAGCAGGAACAGCAGGCCGAACGCCAGGATCGCGAACACCGCGAGCGTCCGGAACATGCGAGCGAGGTAGGCCGACGCCCCCTCCTGCACGGCCAGCCCGATCTCCTGCATGCGCTCGGTGCCCTCGGACGTCCTCAGGACGTCGGCCCGGAAGACCGCCGCCATGACGAGCGCGAGGAGGCCCACGCCCGCGACGACGCCCACGATGACCGTGTTGTCGCTCGACAGGTCGATGTCTCCGGCAGCGGCAACGAGCGTCACGTTCGCCATGTGTTCCTCCAGGGGTCAGAGCCTTGACGTCCCGCGTCCCGGAGACCGAGGCGCGTGACGCACGTTACATGCCCCGCCTGACGGTGTGTGTGACCTACGTCACGCGTTGGCGCCGCGCGCCTCGTCGACCGTCGCGTGCAGTCCGAAGACCTTGTCGAGACCCGTGATCTCGAAGATCTTGAGGATGCGCTCCTGCGTGCAGACGATGTCGAGCGAGCCGCCGTCGCCGCGGACGCGCTTGAGCGCCCCCACCAGCACGCCGAGCCCCGTGGAGTCGAGGAAGTCGACCTTGCGGACGTCGATGACCAGGCGCGTGTGGCCGGCGTCGACCGCCGTGACGATCGCCTCGCGCAGGCGGGGAGCCGTGTAGACGTCGATCTCGCCACCGACCTCGATGATCTCGAAGTCACCCTCCGTGCGGGCGGTCAGTGCCAGCTCCATCGCCGTTCTCCCCTGCTTCCGTTCCGTCAGGCCGAGCGGCCCGGACCCCGGTTGGTCACTGAATTCAATCATGATCCCCGCGTCCGTGTTCCCTGGAGACCGTGGCACGGCCGCGCCCGAGGGACGTTCTGGGAGACTCGACCGGTGGACCCCGCCGATCTCGTGCTGCGCTACGGCGACCGCGTGACGCACGTCGAGCAGGTGCCGGCGCGCGAGGCCGTGGTCGAGCCGTGGCCCGCCTGGGTCGACCCCGGGGTGCGCGCGATGTACGAGGCCGAGGGCATCACGGCCCTGTGGGGGCACCAGGCCGAGGCGCTGCACCACGTCCACGCGGGACGTCACACCGTCGTCTCGACGGGCACCGCGTCGGGCAAGTCGCTGGTGTTCCAGGCGCCGGCGCTGACCGACCTGGCCGCGGGACGCACCGGCAGCGCGCTGCGCGGCAACCGCATGCCGACCGTGCTCTACCTGGCACCCACCAAAGCGCTCGCCGCCGACCAGCTGCGCCGGCTGCGGGGCGCCTCGGCATTCGCGCGTCCGGCGACGGTCGACGGGGACAACTCGCGCGAGGAGCGCGCCTGGGCCCGCGACCACGCCAACTACCTGCTGACCAACCCCGACACCCTGCACCACTCGATCCTGCCCGCCCACGCCCGGTGGGCCCGGGTGCTGGGTGGGCTGACGCACGTCGTGGTCGACGAGTGCCACCACTACCGGGGCGTGTTCGGCGCGCACGTCGCGCACGTGCTGCGGCGGCTGCGGCGGGTATGCGCACACTACGGCGCCGACCCCACGTTCGTCCTGTCGTCCGCGACGGTCGCCGACCCCGAGGTGTTCGCGGGCCGGCTCACGGGGCTGGACGTCGTGCCCGTCACCGACGACGCCTCGCCGCACGCGGCCCGCACGATCGCCCTCTGGGAGCCTCCCATCATCCCGGGCGTCGACCCGGCGACCCCGGGAGTCGTGCGCCGGTCGGCGACGTCCGAGGCCGGCGAGCTGCTGACCGACCTCGTGATCGGCGGCGTGCGCACCCTGGCGTTCGTGCGGTCGCGCCGCGGCGCCGAGGCCGTCGCGGCGACGGCCCAGCGACGTCTCGGCGAGGTCGACCCCGAGCTGGTCGGGCGGGTCGCGACGTACCGGGGTGGCTACCTGCCCGAGGAGCGACGCGAGCTCGAGCAGCGGCTGCGCAGCGGCGACCTGCTGGGCCTGGCGAGCACCAACGCGCTCGAGCTGGGCATCGACGTCGCGGGCCTCGACGCCGTCATCACGGTGGGCTTCCCGGGCACGCGGGCGGCCCTGCAGCAGCAGTTCGGACGCGCCGGGCGGTCGGGACGCGACTCGCTCGGCATCCTCGTGGCGCGCGACGAGCCGATCGACACGTACCTCGTGCACCACCCCGAGGCCCTGCTGGGCAGGGCCGTCGAGGCGTCGGTGTTCGACCCCGACAACCCGTACGTCCTGGGGCCCCACCTCGCCGCGGCGGCGCAGGAGATCCCGCTGACCGAGACCGACTTCGAGATGTTCGGCCCCCGTGCGGCCGAGGGCGTCGCGGCTCTCGAGGCCGCGGGCTGGCTGCGCAGGCGGGCCGCGGGCTGGTTCTGGACCAAGCGCGAGCGCGCCAGCGACCTCGCCGACATCCGCTCGAGCGGCGGGGCGCCGGTGCAGATCGTGGACGGCGTGACGGGACGCCTGATCGGCACGGTCGACGCGGGCTCGGCCGACTCGACCGTGCACGAGGGCGCCGTGTACGTCCACCAGGGGGACGTGCACGTCGTCGACGAGTACGACCTCGCCCACGGCGTCGCGATGGTGCACCGCGACGCCCCCGAGTACACGACATCCGCGCGGTCGGTCACCGAGATCGCGGTGCTCGAGACCGAGCGGACCGAGCAGTGGGGGGCCGCGGCGATGTCGTTCGGCTCCGTCGAGGTCGTCAACCAGGTCGTTTCGTACCTGAAGCGCAGCACGAGCGGCAGCGGCGTCCTGGGCGAGGAGGTGCTCGAGCTGCCGGCCCGCGCCCTGCAGACCAAGGCGGTCTGGTGGACGCTCGACGCCGAGACCGTCGCCGCGACGATGGAGCACGACGACGTGCCGGGCTCGGCCCACGCCGCCGAGCACGCCGCGATCGGCCTGCTGCCCCTGCTCGCGACGTGCGACCGCTGGGACATCGGCGGCGTCTCGACGGCCCTGCACCCCGACACCGGCACCCTGACGGTGTTCGTCTACGACGGCTACCCGGGCGGCGCGGGCTTCGCCGAGCGCGGCTACGAGGTCGCGGCCACGTGGCTGCGCGTGACGCGCGACGCGATCGCGGCGTGCGCGTGCCGCGACGGCTGCCCGTCGTGCGTGTACTCCCCCAAGTGCGGCAACGGCAACGAGCCGCTCGACAAGGCGGGAGCGATCCGGCTGCTCGACGCCTTCCTGGCCGACGCCCCGGCCGCCGCCCCCACGACGTGAGCGGGCACGCTTCTCGCGAACCCGCCCGCGCGGGACAGCCGGCGTGCGACACTCCGGGCATGACCGTCATGGCGCACCTGAAGTCGCTGACCTTCATGGTCACGGCCATCGTCGTCGGCGGCGTGACGGCCTTCTCCGTCCTGCACGCCGATCGCTGGGTGGGGGGCGTTCTCGCCCTCGCGGTCTACGGGGCCCTGCTGGCGGCCGACCGCCTGTGGACGAGGCGCAGTCAGGCGCCGACCTAGTCGAGGTACGACTGCGGCGCGGCCCGGGCCCTCTGCTCGGAGGCCCACCGGCCGCCCCACCACGGCGGGCTGACGGCCCGCGCCGTGACGGTCGCGACGTCGAAGTCCATGCGGCACGAGACCAGGCGGGCCCCGTTGCGGCGTGCCGCGTCCCTCGCGGCACGGCACCCGTCGTCACCCGCGACGCTGGCCCGGGACGCCGCGAGGGCGGCGAGATCGGCGGCCGCCGCGACCCGGTGCCGCATGCGCACCAGGCTCGTGGCCTGGACCAGCACGAGGGTCATGACGACCAGCAGGACCGAGACCGTGACGGCGTGCACCGTCACGGCGCCCCGCTGCCGCTCGCACGCCGCGCTCACGGCTCCTCCGCGGCCGCGACCGACGTCGACTCCAGGGCCCGCGAGCCGATGCCGGAGAAGAACGGGATCGGCAGCCGCGACCGGGTGCCGACCGTGACCGTCACGGTGCCGCGACCCGTGCGCACGCGCACCGTCGCCCGTCCGGGCGCGTGCCGCCGCGCCATGGCGGTCGCCGCCTCGGTGGAGTCGCCGCGCGCCACCATGCGGGCGGCCTCGCGCGAGGCGTCGGCCAGCCGCACCTGCGTCAGGCCGAGCGAGACGACCCACAGCAGCAGGAAGGCGAATGCCACCCCCAGCGGCGCGATCGTCATCAGCTCGGCGGTGACCATGCCGCGCTCGCGACGGGCCATGGTGCCTCCTCAAGTCGGGTCGGGTCTGGCCGGGGCGACGCCGTGGCGCCGCCCCGGACGGGTCAGAACGGCAGGATGCTCGGGATCTTGTCGAGCAGCTCGCGGACCAGGTCGCCGAACCACTCGGACTGACCGATCTTGACCAGCACGCCGCCGATCGTGCAGGCGCCGACCGTGCCGACGGCGTACTCGGAGGTCGACATGCCGCGCTCGTCGCGGGTGAACAGCTTCTTCATGGAACGTCCCTTCGTGGGTGGATGTGTCACCGAGAAGATGGGCGCGCACCGACCGCTGCTGCGATGTCGTCGACCGGCCTGGGGACACGCTCCGCGCCGCCGGCGGGCTGTGGACGTCACCACGAGAAGCTGCTGAACGTCGCGACGACCGTCGGCACGATGCCGACGAGGAAGAACGCCGGCAGGAAGCACAGCCCCAGCGGAGCGGCGGTGCGCACCCCCACCCGCTGACCGTGCTCGCGCAGGCGGGCCACGCGCTCACGGCGCAGCTCGTCGGCGACCCCGCGGACGACGTCGGCGACCGGCATGCCCGACGCCGTCGCGCGCCGGAAGGCCCGGCCGACCGCCGCCAGCCCGGGGTCGTCGGCCACTCCGAGCCACACGGTGTCGGGGTCGACCGCGACCGCGAGACGGCCCGCGACGAGCGCCAGGTCGTCGCCCACGGGGCCGTCGGTCGCATCGGCGGCCAGCGCGAAGGCCGTCTCGGGCGGGCGGCCCACGACGAGCGCCGCGACCACCAGGTCGAGCGCTCCCGGCAGGTCGGCCGCGACGCGGGCCGAGCGGCGACGGGACGCGGACGACTCGAGTCGCCCCACGCCGCGGTGCACGACGGGCGCCACGAGGCCGCCCACGACCAGACCGACCACGGGCCCCAGCAGGACCATCCCGGCGACGGGCGCGAGCAGGGCGGCGACCAGGGCCGGGTCGGCCCGGCGACCACCGGGGGCCGAGCCCGGCAGCAGCACCCGACGGGCCCTCGTGCGGGGCGAGCCGGGCACGACGCACCAGGCCGCCGCGGCAGCGAGCAGTGCCGCGATCATCGCCGGCCCACCTCGGCACTCGCGGCCGAGGCGATCTGCTCGATCCACGCGATCCCCGCACAGGCGAGCGCGCACCCCGCGGCCAGGCACGCCGCCCCGATCCACGTGCCCGTCAGCACCCCGACGGGATCGCCACCCATGCCCGAGCCGAGCAGCAGGCCCAGGACGGGCAGCACCGCCATCAGGCGGCCCGTGGCGCGGGCCGGCCCGACGCCGGACTCGATCTCGCGGGCGTTCTCGCGATCGTCGCGGGCCGACCGTCCCAGCCGCTCGACGACCGCCGCCAGACCCGCACCCGAACGCTCCGAGACCGACCACGCCGCGGCGACGTCGCGCAGTAGACCGCGGCCGTCGACCCGTGAGGCCTCGCGCAACGCCGCCGGCACGTCGCCACCGAGCCCGGCCGCGCGGGCCGCCGGCCCGAGGACCGTGAACTCGACGGCCAGCCCCTCGAGCATGCGCTGCGGCAGCACGCCGGCACGGAGCTCGGCCGCCATGAGCGCCACGATCTCGACGGCCTCGGCGCGCCGGTGCACCGTGCGGACCCGAGCACGCGCCCGGCGCACCTGCGCGACCGCGAACCAGCCCACGCCGGCCGCCGTCGTCGCGACCACGAGCCCCGGCCCGGACGGTCGAGGCAGCCACGGCGCCGCCACGGCGCCGACCACCACCGCGCCCGCCACCACTCCGCCGGGCGCGGGTGCCGGTGGCGAGCCGTCGAGGCGCCACCTCACCCACGACCGTCCGTCGGGCCAGCGCAGCCGCACCGCGATGCCGACCAGCACGGCCGCCGCGACGGTCATCGCACGACCTCGGTCAGTCGCCCCCAGCCCGGCCCGCGCTCGGACGCCCCGTGGTCGTACGTGACCGCCGGGACGCACGCCACGATGCCGTCGGTGCCGCGCTCGACGACCGCGACCTGCTCGACCGCGCGGTGCCCGCCGCGCGCCGGACGCCCCACGTGCACGACGACCCGGATGCCCGCCGCGAGCTGGCTGTGGACGGCCGCGCGCGGCAGCCCGGCGGCCACCCCGAGCGCCTCGAACCGCGCCGGGACGTCGGCGGTGGAGTTGGCGTGCACGGTTCCGCACCCACCCTCGTGCCCCGTGTTGAGCGCCGCGAGCAGGTCGACGACCTCGGCCCCGCGCACCTCGCCCACGACCAACCGGTCGGGCCGCATGCGCAACGCCTGCCGCACCAGGTCGCGCACCGTCACCTGGCCGGCCCCCTCGACGTTGGCGGGCCGGGCCTCGAGCCCCACGACGTGCGGATGGTCGGGCCGCAGCTCGGTGGCGTCCTCGACCACGACGATGCGCTCGTCGGGGGCGACCGACGACAGCAGGGCCGACAGCAGCGTGGTCTTGCCCGACCCCGTGCCCCCGCTGACGACGAAGGCGACCCGCGACGCCACCAGCGAGCACAGCACGTCGTGGCCCTCGGACGTGAGCGACCCGACGTCGCGCAGCTGCGCCAGCGAGAAGGACCGGCGCGGCGGGACGCGCAACGAGATGACCGTGCCGGGGCGGGCGATCGGCGACAGCACCGCGCGCAGCCGCGTGCCGTCGCGCAGACGCGCGTCGACCCACGGGCTCGCGTCGTCGAGTCGGCGGCCCGCCTGGGCTGCCAGCCGCTGGGCCAGGCGCCGCACGGCCTCGTCGTCGGCGAAGGAGACGGGCACGCGCTCGAGCCCGCGTCCCCGGTCGACGACGACGAGGCCGGGGCCGTTGACGAGCACGTCGGTCACGTCGGGCATCGCCAGCAGGGGATCGAGGAGCCCGGCACCGCGGGACTCGCTGCGCAGCTGGTCGACGACCCGCAGCACCGTGCTGCTGCCGGCCACCTGCTGCTCGGCCCGCAGGGCGTCGGCGACCGTCAGGGCCGTGGGCTCGGAGGCCTCGGCGCTCAGGCGTCGGCGCACCCGCTCGACGACCGACGTCTCGCGCTGCGACGGGGCGCTCACCGCTGCTCGACCCCCACGGCGTCGAGCACCGCGCCCGCGACCCGCCGCAGCGACCGCGACCGTCCGGGCCCCCTCCCCTGGTCGACCGCCGACCGCACCCCGTGGTCGGGCCGCACGCGCGCGAGCGACCGCACCCCCAGCGCCTCCTCGACGGCACCCCGACCGATCCCGGAGCGGCGGGCGACGGTCACGAGGCCGACCGAGGGAGCGCGGGTCGAGACCTCGGCGAGCACGCGACGCGCGGCGGAGACGGCCGCGATCTCCTCGGGCACCACCACGAGCGTCAGGACCGACCGCCCCACGATCTCGGCGCCGGACACGTCGAGGTGGCGGGGGACGTCGACCGCCACGAGGTCGAAGCCACGCACCGCTGCCGACACCACCTCGCTCCAGGCGTCGGGAACCCGGCGGTCGGAGCCGCGGGTCCACGTCAGGTGCTGCACGCCGGCGTGCGACGGCAGGACGTCGACCAGCGAGGTGGCGTCGATCCGGCCCTGCGTCGTGTCGAAGTCGTCCCACCGCACCCCGCGGGAGCCCTCGGCGCCGAGCACGAGCTCGAGCCCGCCTCCCCACGGATCGGCGTCGACGACCAGCGGCCGGACCCCACGGCGCGCGGCCTCGACGCCCAGGGCCGCCGTCACGGTCGAGGCGCCGGCACCCCCCGATCCGCCCACGACGGCCACGACGCACGCCTCGCCCGAGCCGTCGAGCGCCCGCACCAGCAGCTCGACCACGGCGTCCTCGTCGTGCGGGGCGCACACGGCGGTCGCGCCGATCGCGACGGCGTCGGCCCACCGCCGCGACGGCTCGCGCGCGAGCACCACGACGTGCTCGCGCCGCGGCAGCGCCGCCCGGGCGACGTCGTCGACGAGGTCGTCGCCCAGGAGGACGGCCGAGGAGGTTCGCCACGCGCGCCGGACCGCCGCGAGGTCGGCGGCCCGCTCGGGAGTGGCCCCGACGGCGGCGCACCACCGGAGCGCGTCGTCGACGAGGCCGGCGTCGTCGGTGGCGATCAGCGGCGCCGACGCGGGGACGACGGGAGCGGCAGAGGTCATGGCACCGAGCCTCGTCGCCACGGACGCCCCGCGGAAGGACGCCGCCACGCCCTGTGGACCGCGCCGCGACCGCCCCGAGGGTGTGGATACGGCCCGCGAAACCGCGATTCGTGCCGCCCGGACGGCGAAGCCTGGCCCATCACTGTGCCGACCGCCCTATCCTGAGGGGGTGAGCCCTTCGCGGACTGCGGCATTCTTCGACCTGGACAAGACGATCATCGCCAAGTCGAGCACGCTCGCCTTCGGCAAGCCCTTCTACGACGGGGGCCTGCTCAACCGGCGGGCCGTGCTGCGCAGCGCCTATGCGAACTTCATGTTCTCGATCAGCGGCGCCGACCACGACCAGCTCGAGAAGATGCGCGCCTACCTGACCGAGATGGTCAAGGGCTGGGACGTCGAGGTCGTGCGGCAGGCGGTCGCCGAGACGCTGCACACGATCATCGACCCCATCGTCTTCGAGGAGGCCGTGACGCTGATCGAGCAGCACCAGGCCGCCGGGCGCGACGTCATCATCGTGTCGGCGTCGGGCATCGAGGTGGTCGAGCCGATCGGCGCGATGCTGGGCGTCGACCACGTCATCGCGACGACGCTGGTCGCCGAGGAGGGCCGCTACACCGGAGAGGTCGCCTTCTACGCGTACGGCCCGCACAAGGCCGCGGCGATGCGGCAGCTCGCGGACGAGCGCGGCTACGACCTGAGCCGGTCGTACGCCTACTCCGACTCCGAGACCGACATCCCGATGCTCGAGGCCGTCGGCCACCCCTTCGCGGTCAACCCCGACAAGGCCCTGCGCAAGCAGGCCGACGAGAACGACTGGCCCGTGCTGGTGTTCGCCCGGCCCGTCGCGCTGCGACGCCGCCTGGGTCTCGACACGCGGGCTGGCAAGGCCGCGGCGACCGCGGTCGTCGCGGGAGCCGTCAGCGCCGTCGCGGTGGCCGTCGTGTCGCACCGCCGCGGCCGCTCCGCCTGAGCCACGGCCTCCGGGCCGTCAGCCGAGACGCTGCTCGACCACCTCGGCCGCTGCCCGCATGCCGGCCGCGGTGGGGTGCAGGAAGGCGCCGTCGCCCGTCGCCGTGCTGTCGTCCAGCCCGTTGACCCAGGCCTGGTCGCCGGCGCAGGCGTCGTGGCCCTCCGATGCGGCCCAGAGGTCGACGAACGGCACGTCGGCCTGCTGCGCGGCCGCCGCGAGCGTCGCGTTGAGCGCCTGCTCGTGCCGGGTCACGAGCTGTGTCCGCGCGGCGCTCAGCCCCAGGTCCGGGCACGACGCGGCCCCCTCGTCGGGAGCGATGCGCAGGTAGCCCACGAGCCGGATCTGGGCCCTCGGCGCCCGCTCGCGCACCTCCTCGAGCACCGAGACGACGCTCGCGCGCGTCGTCTCGAGCACGCCCGGCATGTAGGACGTCGTGAACGTGCGGCACTGCGCGTCGTCGGCGCTCGTGGGCAGCAGGCAGTAGGTGTACAGACCGGCGGTCGCCGAGCCGTCGTTCGCGCCGATGCCGACCGTGACGAGCCGCGTGTCGCGCCCGATCGACGCGAGCTGCGGCTCGACGACCGTCCCGTCGGTCAGCGTGCGCCCGTCGCGCAGCATCGTGGTGTCCTCGCCACCGCAGCTGACGTCCGCCAGCCGGCGTGACGTCGCGGTCGCCACCAGGTGCGGGTAGTTCGACAGCGACCGCAGGCAGCCCGGCTGGTCGGGGTCGGTCGTCGCGATGCCCGGGCCCGAGACGAAGGAGTCGCCGATCGCGACGTAGCCCGGCCGGCCGGTCGGGCCCCCACCGTCGGACGATCCCGAGCACGCCGCCACGAGGACGACGGCGAGACCCGTCGCCGCGGCGGCCAGGAGACGACGCATGCGTGCATCGTAGACAACCGCGCCCGCACGTGTCGCTTGTGAAACGAAGCGCACAACGTTACGGACGGGTAGGCCTTCCGTGCACGCCCGTCGAGGCGTACACATGGAGGCACAACACCACAGCGGAACGACACCTCGGTACCCACGCGGCGATCACCCGTCTCTGGGACAGTCGCTCGCCGGACTCCGGACCTCTCAGGGATGACGGAGCCATGACGACTCAGATCCAGCACGCCTGGTAGCCGGCCTGTGTCGAACCGGACGGCGTCGGCCCACGCGGACCGGCGCCGTCGTGCTGTGCCCTGCCGTGCCGTGCACCCGCCGTCGCGTGTCAGCGGGCGAGCGGCGACGCCTCGGCGGCGCGGGTGAACGCCTGCGACGCGTACATCAGCCACTGGTGGACGCCGGTCGGCGTGCCGCCCGAGTAGGCCGACAGCGCGGACCGGTAGCCGGCCGGCTCGGCCGCGTGACCGGCCTCGGGCACCAGCACCGACGCCGGGTCGACGCCCTTGGCCAGCAGCACGAGCCGCTCGGCGGCCCGGCCGATGACGCCGTTGTGCGAGGCGAACGCCCCCGCCGCGGTGATCTCGGCGTTGACGAGCGCCGCGACGACCAGACCGGGGGCCTCGGTGGGCTGGCCGAGCATCCAGGCGAGCTCGGTCAGCCGAGCGACGCCGTCGGGGTTGACCGGACGCCCGAGGTCGGCGTCGTCGACCGAGCCGGCCGCCGCGAGCGCGTGGATGCGGGCCAGGGCCTGCACGGGCGACCGGTTCCAGGTCGGCAGCAGGCCCAGCAGCTCGGTCGACAGCCGCACCGCGCCGCGGGCCAGTGCGTCGCCCCCGCCGCTCGCGAGCGTCTCGGCGTCGAAGTCGCTGCCCTCGAGCGAGGCCGTCGCGGCGGCGCCGAGCAGCAGCGAGCGGGCCGTGTCCTCGGGCGTGCTGCGGCGCAGGCCCCGGTCGCGCAGGATCGAGTCGATGCCGTCGCGGGTACCCGCGTACGTCGACGGGATGCCCTCGAGCAGGGCGGCCGAGATGAAGGGATCGGACACGACCGAAGCGTACCGGCCCCCCGTGGCCCGAACGAGTAGCCTCGGGACGTGACCGAATCGCCGGAGGACCGCACCGCCAAGTGGCTCGTCGGCGACCGCCTGTCCTGCGTGCTGCACCTGGGGGACGGCTCGCTGGCCTACCGCCTGGTCGAGCAGGGCCACGAGGTCGTCGTGGCCGGCGACGACGTCACCGCGAGCCGTCACCCCGACATCCAGTACGTCCGCTGCGGCGGGGGCGAGCGCCTGCCGTTCGTCGGCGACGCCTTCGACGTCGTGATCGTGCCCGAGCTGCGCGAGGCGCCCACGGCCCTGTCCGAGTACGCCCGCGTGCTGCGCCCCGACGGCCTGCTGTCGACCGTGTCGCGCCAGCACGACGACTCGATCCCGTGGATGCGCAAGCTGCGCGAGATCACCCGCGCCCGCGACTCGGCGCCGCCCCAGGCCGACACGTTCAGCGCGTCCGGGCTGTTCCACGAGCCCGAGGTGCACGAGGTCGGCAGCTGGGAGAAGCTCGACCTGCCCGGTCTGCTGCGGTTCGCCGAGGCCACCAAGCACCCGTCGGTCGGCGAGGCGGCGCTGGCGCAGGTGCGCGAGCTGTTCATGAGCTACGGCGGCCAGACCGGGTTCTTGCGGCTGCGGCACGAGACGACGTGCGTGCGCGCCCGGGTCGACAAGTCGGCCATGGCGCACGAGACCGAGCCGCCCGACACGATGCTGCTCGACTTCCGCTGAACCGACCCGCCGCGACCCGACCGGGCCGTCAGGCCGGGGTCAGCTCGTCGCGCGAGAACCACGCCAGGCCGAGGCCGTCGGTGTAGCGGTCGCGCCGCACGAGCGTCAGGCCCGCGCCCGCCAGGTACGTCTCGAGCTCGTCGAACGAGTGGCCGGGCAGCGGGTGGTACTCCATGACGAGCCGCCGCACCGCGGCCCAGCGCTCGGGCGGCGAGTTGAGGATGACGTCGTACTCGGCACCCTCGGCGTCCATCTTCATGATGTCGACGCGATCGCCGGCGGCCTCGAGCACCGAGACGAGCCCGACGCACGGCACCTCGATGCTGACGGCGCCGGCCTCGCCGAGGTGCAGGACGCCGTTGTGGCCGCTGCCGGCCCCGTTGTCGGCCATGACCAGGACGCCCGACGACGCCGACACGGCCTGCTGGTGCACGCGGACCCGGCCGGCGAGCCCGTTGTCGTCGACGTTGCGCTGCAGGTAGGCGCTGGTCGACGGGGTCGGCTCGAACGCGTCGACCGTCGCGCCCGGGAAGCGGGTCGCGAAGGCGACCGAGAAGCAGCCGATGTGCGCGCCGATGTCGACGAGGGTCGGCGCGTCGCCGAGACCCTGCGCGAACCACTCGATGCCGTACTCGTCCTCGGCGAACACCTCGTAGACGGGCACGCGGGCTCCCGGCACGTTGGGGCCGGTGATCCGCACCGGCCCGACCCGGTAGACCAGCTCGTCGCTGCGCATCGCGATGCGGCGCAGCACGTCCCACCCGTTGTCGAGGACGGACAGCGTCTGGCGGGTGCGGAGCAGGGCGAACCGGCCACGGCGGACGATACTCATGCGGTCTCCTCGAGGACGTCGGTGCGGGACTCGTCTGGGTCGTCCGCCGAGGTGCCGGGCACCGACATCAGGAACGGCAGGGCCAGCAGACACCAGATGTAACGATCCCAGAGCAGCGGAGTGATGAATCCGACCAGGACATATCCGAACGCCGGCAGGGCCAGCAGCCGGTAGCGGGCCGGCAGCCTCAGCGGCTGGCGCACCACCGAGGCCAGCAGCACGAGGTAGAACGCCAGCCCCAGGACGCCGCCGGACGCCGCGACCTGCAGGTAGATGTTGTGCGCCTCGAGGGCGTCGCCGAAGCCGACACCCAGCACGGGGCTGCTGAGGAACCGCTCGACGGCCTCGCGGACCAGCTGCTCGCGGGCCAGGTCGGAGGCGCTCGCGCTGCCGCCGCCGGCGAAGCGGTTGAGGATGTTGTTGCCGTAGTCGCCCGAGCTCAGGGTGCGACCCACGAGGTACACCGGCAGGATGCTGGCCCCGAACAGCAGCAGGCCGCGCTCGACCGAGCGCGACAGCACCAGGTAGACCAGGACCATCGCGACCGCGACGAGCAGCGCGGCGCGGCTGCCGCTGATCCACACGCCGTAGCCGCAGACGCCGGCCGCCGCGAGCACGAGCCAGCCGCACCACCGCGGCAGCTCCTGCAGGACGAACGGGATCAGGGTCAGCGCCAGCATCGAGCACAGGCCCAGGATGTTGGGGTGCCGCGTCAGGCCGATCGACCGTCCCTCGTACGAGACCAGGCCGCTCGTGACCGCCTGCAGGACGCTGATCGAGTTGCCGACGACGTACGCCGTCGCGAGCAGCGCGACGATGTCGCGGCGCGGACGCCACAGCATGAACGTGATCGGCAGGATCAGCGCACCGACCAGCAGGCGCAGCAGGCCGTTGAGGCTCGACGACGGATCGGCCGCGGCGACCGACGTGACGAGGCCGAGGCCGAGCACGCCCGCGGCACCGACGAGGAACAGCACCTGGCGCTCGACCGTGCGCGTGATCAGCATCGGCACGAGCAGGCCGACGCTGAGCACCAGGAAGACGTCGGACATCGTCACGAACGTCAGGGCGGCGACGGGGCGCACGTCGTTCATGGGCGCCAGCGCGAAGCTCAGCACCAGCAGGCCGATCGCGGTGCTCTCGATGCCGAACGTCACGAGCGCGATCATCAGCACCGCGGCGCCCAGCGCCACGGCGGCCCCGAACGACGAGCCGACCGCCATCGGCAGCAGCAGCAGGAGCACGAGAGCGACGACGACCGGCGCGACGAGGCCGCGGGTCCACGCCGGGAGCCGCCTCCCGGACGTCCCGGAGGACCACGGCGGGCCCGGGACCGTCATGCGCACGACCGTCCGCCGTCAGCGCGAGACGCGACGGCCGGACGAGCTGCGGCTCTCGCCGCGACCCAGCGCCCCGACCATGCGGCGCGCCTGCTCGCCGATCGGCTCGTGCTGCTCCTGCCCGTAGCCGTATCCGTATCCGTAGCCGTAGACGTCGCCGGCCCGCCGCGGGGTGCGGTTGAGGATCGTGCCGAAGAGCTTGCCGCCGACCGTCTCGATGCGGGCGACCGCCAGGCGCAGCTGCTCGCGGGTCGTCGACCCGTGGCGCACCAGCATCAGCGCGCCGTCGACCTCGCGCATCAGGATCGACGCGTCGGCGACCGGCAGCATCGGCGGCGCGTCGATCACGACGACGTCGTACTCGCTGCGCAGCCCGTGCAGCAGGTCGCGCATCGCCTGCGTGTCGAGCACCTCGGCGGGGTTGGGCGGCTTGGGGCCCGTGCCGAGGAAGCTGATGCCGCTGTCGTGGACCTGCGTCGCCTCGTCGAGGCTCGTGCGCCCGATCAGCACCGTCATGAGCCCGACCGAGTTCTCGAGGCCCAGCAGGTCGGCGACGTTGGGATTGCGCATGTCGGCGTCGATCAGCAGCACCGACCGCCCCGACTGCGCCATCGACATCGCGAGGTTGGTCGCCACGAGCGTCTTGCCCTCGTTGGGCACGGCGCTCGACACCAGGATCGACTCGACCTTGGCGTCGAGGTTGGCGAACTGCAGATTGGTGCGCAGGACGCGGAAGGCCTCGGCGAGCGCACCGTGGCCCTCGCTCGTCAGGGCCTGCTTCTTGAGCTGGCGGTCGAACGGCAGGGTCGCGAGCACGGCGCCGCCGCTCAGCTCCTCGGCCTCCTGGCGGGTCTTGACGGTGCGGTCGAGCAGGTCGCGCAGCACGGCTCCCGCGATCGCGACGAACAGGCTCAGCAGCAGGCCGACCGCGATGTTGAGGGGGACGTTGGGCGCCACGGGGGTCTGGCTGATGCTGGGCGGGCCGACGATGCGCGCCACGAAGGCCGGCGAGCCGTTGCCCGAGGTGGGCTTCTCGAGGCGTGCCACGAGCGAGACGATCCCCTCGGCCTCGGCCTCGGCGATCTGCTGGGCGAGCTCGGCCGAGTCGGCCGTCACGTCGACCTGCAGGGTCTGGGTCGTCGCGATGATCTGGGCCGTGACCTGCCCCGCGAGCTCCTCGCGCGTGACGCCGGTCAGGTTGAGCCGGTTGATGACGTCCTGCAGCAGGGACGGCTCGCGCGCCAGGTCGGCGTAGGACGCCAGACGCTGCGACGCGAAGTAGGCCGCGGTCGGGTCGGTGACCTGCTGGCCGACGGGGGACGTGATGAACAGCTTGGCGCTGGAGCCGTAGACCGGGGACATGCTGAGCACGAGCAGGATCGTCGCCACGGCGCCCACCACGAACGTCGAGACGCTGAACACCCAGCGCGATCGCAAGATGCCCAGAAACTGTCGCAGGTCCACGAGATCCCCGTTCAGGAAGAGTCGCCTCACTCGGAATGAGTGGGAGTCTAGGCGAGGCCGCGGACGCTGTCCGGCCCTCACCACACAGAACAACGACCGATGTCGTCTTTCGTAACCATCGTTCACCGCCGGCGTTGAACAGCGTGGAACCGCACGGGTTCCGCACCGGACGACCCTGGGAAGAGGTAGTGCGCCATGACGATTCTCGTGACCGGCGGCGGCGGATTCATCGGTGGCCACCTCGTGGCCGACCTGCTCGACCTGGGGCACGACGTCCGCTCGGTCGACGTCAAGCCGCTCGACGAGTGGTACCAGGTGCACGACGACGCCGAGAACGTCGTCGCCGACTGCTCCGACGCGTCCGACGCGCACAAGATCGCCGTCGGCACCGAGACGATCTACAACCTCGCGGCCGACATGGGCGGCATGGGGTTCATCGAGAACAACAAGGCCGAGTGCATGCTGTCGGTGCTGACCAGCACCAACATGCTGGTCGCGGCCCGCGACGCCGGCACCGAGAACTTCTTCTACAGCAGCTCGGCGTGCGTCTACGCCGGCGACAAGCAGACCGACCCCGACGTCACGGCCCTCAAGGAGTCGGACGCGTACCCGGCCGACCCCGAGGACGGCTACGGCTGGGAGAAGCTGTTCAGCGAGCGCATGGCCCGCCACTTCCGCGAGGACTTCGGCCTGCGCACCCGCGTCGCGCGCTACCACAACGTCTACGGGCCCGAGGGGACGTTCGAGGGCGGCCGCGAGAAGGCTCCCGCCGCGCTGTCGCGCAAGATCGCGCAGGCCAAGCTCAGCGGCGACCACACGATCGACGTCTGGGGCGACGGCGAGCAGAGCCGCAGCTTCATGTACATCGACGACTGCGTGCGGGGCACGCAGGAGATCCTGCGCGGCGACAACGTCGAGCCGGTCAACCTCGGGTCGTCCGAGCTCGTCACGATCAACCAGATGATCGGCATCCTCGAGGACATCGCGGGCATCACCGTCACCAAGCGGCACGACCTGACGGCCCCGCAGGGCGTGCGCGGCCGCAACAGCGACAACACGTTCTTCCACGAGACGTACGGCTGGGAGCCCTCGATCTCGCTGCGCGACGGTCTGGAGAAGACGTACGCCTGGATCCACGACATCCTCGCCCAGCGCGCCTGATGGGTCTTCGCGGCGCGGCGTACGCCTCCCGGCGCATCCGGCAGTCGTTCACGCACTTCGACAACGGGCCGCAGGTGCTGTGGGACACGCTGCGGGGTCGCGAGATGACGTTCCGCACCCGCACGGGCCTGACGATCCACGCCCCGAGCGTCGACGGCGCCCGCTTCCCGGTCTACGAGATCACCGCCGACGACGTGTACCGCCTCGACGAGCTGCTGGCCGGCCTGCGCCCCGACCTGGTCGCGGTCGACATCGGCGCGCACATCGGCAGCTTCTCGACCGCGGTGTGCGCCGCCGCCCCACGCGCCACCGTGCACGCCTACGAGGCGTCGCCGTCGACCGCCACGTGGCTCGAGCGCAACGTCGCCGCCAACTCGCTCGGCGACCGGCTCGTGGTGCACCGCCGGGCGGTCTCCGACCACGAGGGCGACCTCGAGATCGTCGACAACGGTGAGGCCAGCGCCCACAACGGCCTGACGGCACCCGACGGCTCCGGGGCGGTCGTGTCGGTGCCGTGCGTGACGTTCGCCGACATCCACGCCGAGACCGGCGGCACGATCGACCTGGTCAAGAGCGACGCCGAGGGCGCCGAGTACGGCGTGATCCTCACGAGCGACCCGGCGCACTGGGCGACCGTGCAGCGCGTCGTGATGGAGTACCACCCCGTCGACGGGTACGAGCTCGACGACCTCGTCCGCTTCCTCGGCGCCGTCGGTCTCGACCTGGTCCGGCACGAGCCCGCCGACCGTCCCGGCCTGGGCAACGCCTGGTTCGCCCGCGGCGCCGGGCCCGCGGCGGCCTGAGCCGGACCATGACCCGGCTCCCTCCCGCCCTGCAGCCCCTCTGGCCCGCGGCCAAGGTCGCGCACCGCGCCGCCAGCAGGACCGCCGGCCGCGTCACGCGCTCCCTCCCGGTGTCGCCCGACCGCGCAGTTCCCGCGACCGCGACCCTGACGTCGACGCAGACCGCGGCCACCGAGCCCGACGCCGTCCGGGTGCACCGCTGCGGCCCCCCCGAGCACGCGGTGCGCGACCTGCCGGTCGGCACGCCGCACGCGATGCGGTTCTGGGGCGAGGTGCGCGAGCTCGAGGTGCCCGAGCGGTTCGTGCTCGAGGTCGCCGACGGCCGCCTGGTCGGCGACTACGCCGCGACGATCACGCCCGGCGGGCGGCTCGACCTGCAGACGAGCCCCTACTTCCGCATCCGTGGCTGGCAGGAGCACCCGATCTACCTGCGCCCGCGCCTGCCCGAGGCGACACCGCTCGACGGCACGACGCTCTCGCTGTCGTCGCAGGCGTCGGGCCGCAACTACTACCACTCGCTGATGGACACGCTCCCCCGCTGGGGCGTCCTGCAGGAGGCGCTGCCCGGCACGCGTCCCGACCACGTCGTCGTCAGCCACCGGACGCCGTGGGACCGGCAGCTGCTCGCGATGGCCGGCATCGACGCGCACCGCCTGGTCGAGCCCGTCAAGCACCTCAGCGTGCGGGCCGACCGGCTGCTCGTCCCGTGCCTCAACAACCACCACACGCTGGCGCCGCGGTGGGTCACGCAGTGGCTGCGCGACCACCTGCCGGCCCAGCGCGTGAGCGGGCGCCCCACGCGGCTGTTCGTCACGCGCGGCGCCGCACCCCACACGCGCCGGTTCGTCCGCGAGGCCGAGCTGATGACGCTGCTCGCGCCGCTCGGCTTCGAGCGGCTCGACCCCGGTGCGGTGTCGGTGCAGGAGCAGATCGACCACTTCGCGGCGGCCGAGGTCGTCGTCGCGCCGCACGGCGCCGGGCTCGCCAACCTCAACTTCGCCCCCGCGGGCGTGCGGGTGCTCGAGCTGTTCGCCCCGCGCTACCTCAACCCCGGCTACTGGGCGATCACCGACAACGTCCCCGACTCGGTGTACCGCTACCTCGTGGCGGACCCTGCCGAGCCCGACCGTCCCGAGCGCCGCATGCTGAACGTCCAGGACGACATCGACATCGACCCCCGCGTCGTCCTCGCAGCCGTCGAGGAGCTCCTCGCCGCATGACCACGGAGACCGCCCATGAGTGACCAGACCCGCGCCAACCGGGCCCGCGAGACCGCCAAGCTGCTCATCCGGCGCACGCTGCAGCGCGCCGACCTCGAGATCGGTCGCGGCTCCTACGCCGGACGCCTCGTGCGCACGCTCGACGCGCGCGGCATCGACACCGTGCTCGACGTCGGCGCGAACGTCGGGCAGTACGCGACGCTGACCCGCAGCGCGGGCTTCGCAGGGCGCATCATCAGCTGCGAGCCGCTCGGCGGGGCGTTCGCCGAGCTGGCGCGCCGGGCCGGGCGCGACGACCGGTGGACGACCCTGAACGTGGCGGTCGGCGCCGAGACCGGCGAGGCGACGATCAACGTCTCGGCCAACTCGTTCTCGTCGTCGATCCGCGGCATGACCGACGCCCACCTGCGCACCGCCCCGGGGTCCCGCTTCGTCGCCACCGAGGTCGTGCCGGTCACGACGGTCGCCGACCTCGTCGCGACCCACGCCGTCGACCCCGCCCGCACCCTGCTCAAGATCGACACGCAGGGCTTCGAGGGCGAGGTGCTGCGGGGCGCCGGCGACCTGGTCGGCCGCGTCGCCGCGATCCAGCTCGAGCTGTCGTTCGTCGAGCTGTACGACGGGCAGCTGCTGTTCGACGAGCTCGTGGGGGCGATGGCCCACGACGGCTACCGCATCCAGCAGCTCGAGCCGGGCATCTCGGACCCCGACGGTCGCATGCTCCAGGTCGACGGCCTGTTCGTCTTGGCCTCCGGCGACTGACCGGACTCGCCGGCCGGCGACGGGTGGGTCAGATCCGCTCGAGCCACAGGGACGAGGGCGGGTTGACGTCGCGCGCCAGCGGCACGTAGTCGTCGAACAGGCCCGTCAGCACCGACTCGTCGGTGTGGCGGATCATCGGCGTCGACAGCAGCACCCGGTAGGCCGAGCTGTGCGCGAGGAAGATCTGCACGACCATCGCCTCGTTCCAGTACACGGGCCAGCGCTCGCCGAACAGCCACGTGTCGGCGGGGAACGGTCCGTTGAACGGGAAGTGCACGTCGTGGATGTGCACGACGACGCCGGGCGCGAGGCGCGGCAGCACCTCGAGGAACAGGAAGGCCACGTCGCTGTCGATCTTGAGAGCGTGGGACGAGTCGATGAACAGGACGTCGCCGGCCTCGAGCGCCTCGAAGGTCGACAGGGGGACGTCCTGCACGAAGCCCTCGACGAGCTCGAAGTTGTCGAGCGTGCGCAGGGCGTCGAACGGGTACGGCTCGACGCACGTGATCTGCAGGGGCGAGCCGTCGGCGGCGTTCTGCCGGGCCGCGATCGAGGCGTAGTACGTCGACAGCCCCGAGCCGATCTCGAGGTACCGGGCCGGCTTGTGCTCGCGCAGCATGAAGTACAGCGTGCGGGCGTCGAGCTGTGGGTAGCCGGGGCCGAAGCCCTGGCGGGTGTTGGTCAGGTAGTCGCCCGTGACGGCCGTGAACTCCTTCTCCCACCGGTCGGCCAGGCCCCGGAGGGTCTGCGTCATCGCCGGGACGTCGAGGTCGATGCCGACCAGCTCGCTCGGCCGGTCCCACCGCTCGCGGGTCTGCTCGATCTCGGCCAGCACGGGCAGGGTCGAGTAGTAGTCGTCCTTCTTGACGATGTTGAAGCCGAACAGCCCGAAGAAGCGTTGGATCGCGCGGATCCGTGCCCGACGCACCCGGAAGACGGCGGTGTCGAGGAGCTCGACGACGGGTCGCGGGAGGACGCGGGCTGCACGCTGCTTCGCGGATGCGGGAGCAGGGGAGGTCGTGGTGGCCATGCCGTCCATCGTACGGAGTCCGGGTCCCGCGCCGGGGCCGTTTGACGCTGCCATCACGAGGTTTCCGCCCCTCGGACGGACGCCGACAGATGGGGCTGCGTCTCGGCCCACGCCGCGATGTCGTCGGCCAGCCGCTCGCCGACGTGGCGGTGCATCGCGGGCGAGTAGTGGAAGCCGTCGGGGATCGCGACGTCGACGTCACCACCGGCGTGCAGCTCCACGAGGTCGGCCACCCGGAGGTAGCGGACGTGGTCGAGGCCCACCTCGGCGACCATGGCCTCGAGCGTCGCGTTCATGACCTCGATGCGGCGCGCCATGCCCGGGAACCAGCTCTGGAACCGCGTGCCGGGAGGCAGCAGCTCGAAGACGTAGACCAGCGGACTGCCGACCTCCTGGACGTGGTCGATGTACTGCCGCAGGTCGGCCGCGACCTGCCGGGGCCGCCCCCGACGCAGCGTCGGGTCGAGGATCGTGTCGAGCCTGGCCTGGGCCTGCGCGAGCAGCTTCCAGACCGGCCGCAGCACGGCCCGCCGGTACAGCGCCGACAGGCGCCGCGGCCGCGCCCTCAGGCTGTTGGCGTGCACCTCGAGCCACCGCGGCAGGAACAGGTGGATCGTCTCGTAGTGGCCGTAGACGAGCACGATGACGTCCGGCGAGAACCCCAGCACCTCGGACTGCCACGTGCGCAGCACCGTCGACGCGCGCTGCGACGTCATCGAGCGGGTCTCGACGTCGGCCGGCCACCCCTGCGCGAGCAGCTGCTGCTCGATGACGCGCGGGAAGATGAAGTCGGTGCGCGGGCCGCCCATGAACGACACCCAGTTGACGGTCGACGCCCCCTTGACCAGCACGCGGACGGGGAGGGGAAGGGGTGCGGACATCGCGTCTCCGGGGGTGATGGCGGTCGTTTTCACAGCGGCCGGCCGGTGGTTGACAGTATGCTCGACGGGTGTCGGAGGAGCCCAGCGATCCCGCCGCCGGCACCCGTCAGATGCGCGACCGGTTCACGTTCCTGCTGATCGTGACGGCCACGTTCGGCCTGCAGCTCCTGACGCTCGTGACGGGCATCATCATGGCCCGGCTGCTCGGCGTCGAGGGGCGCGGACTCATCGCGCTGGTGATCGCGGTGGGGCTGTTCGCGTCGCAGATCTCGCTCGGGGGCAGCCTGCCGTCGTCGGTCACCAAGCTCGTCGCCGAGCGGCGCGTCACGGCCCGCGACGGCCTGCGCGACGTCGCACGGCGTCGAGGCTGGCTCGTGCTGGTGCCGTGCCTGCTGGCGGGGGCGGTGACCCCGGTCGTGCACCACTCCGGCGGCACGTCCGACACCGTCGCGGCGGCCGTCGTGGTCGCGGTCGTGACGTTCCAGACCATCGCGTTCCAGGTGCTGGCGGGGTGCCTGCAGGGCGAGGGCCGCCTGGTGCGCATGGCGTGGGTCGCGCTCGCGCCGCAGGGCATGTTCACGGTCGTGCTCGTCGTCGTCCTGGCCGCGGGCTGGTCGTGGGACGCCTACGCCGTGCTCGCCGCCTACGTCGTGACGGGCCTGCTCAGCGTCGGGTTCGCGCACGCGTCGTTGCTGCCGGCCCGCGGCCGTGCGGACGACGCGATCGACGAGTCGCTCGTGTGGCGCGAGGCGCGGGGCAACTACGTCAGCAGCGTGCGCCCGATCGACGGCCTGGGGCTCGAGCGCATCCTCGTCGGCGCGCTGCTCGGCACGGTGTCGCTGGGTCTGTTCGCGACGGCGCTGGCGGTCTCGAACCTGTGCCGCCTGGTGAGCAACGCGGTGCGGGTCATCGTGCTGCCGCGCGTCGCGACCCACCAGGACGACCCCGTGGCCCAGCGCGCCGTCGTCCGCCGCTGGGTCGGCATCACGGTCGTGCTGGCGACGGCCATCGTCGTGGTGCTCGAGATCGTCGTGGAGCCGGTCGTCAGGCTGGCGTTCGGGCAGGAGTTCGTCGGGGCGGTCGGCTGCGCGCGCTGGCTCATCGTGGCCGACGGCCTGCTCGCGGTGCGCAGCGTCCTCATCGCGGTCATGCAGGGACAGGGGCGCGGCAGCACCGCGTCGTGGATCGAGCTGGCGCTCGTCCCGGTGCTGCTGGTCGGCATCGTCGTCGCGGCGGCGCACGAGAGCCTCGTCGGCGTCGGCATGACGCTCGCGGCGGTGGGCCTGCTGAGCTGCCTGGCCCTCGGCCGGGCCGTCGGGCGCGGACCCCGCGCGGCCGGCCGTCACGCGCGGCGGCGCGGACGCGACGTCGTCGTCGGCTGAGACCGCCGCCGGGCTGGGCGCTCGCATCAGCTCGTGAGACCGCCGTCGACCACGATGACCTGGCCCGTCAGGTAGTCGTTGCGCGGATCGGTCAGGAACTGGCAGACCCGCGCGATGTCGCCGGGGTCGCCGAGGCGGCCGGCGGGCGTGCGCCGGACGATCTGGTCCATCTGGCCCTCGTCGAGCCCGTGGCTCATCTCGGTGCGCAGGTAGCCGGGCGCGATGCCGTTGACCGTGATGCCGCGCGACCCCAGCTCGCGCGCCATCGAGCGGGTCAGCCCGTCGAGCGCGGCCTTGGTCGCGCTGTACACGCCGAGGCCGCGGTAGCCCGAGCGCCCGACGATCGACGAGATGTTGACGACGCTGCCCGACCGGCGCGCCAGCATGCGCCGGGTCACGAGCCGCGAGACGTACAGCGTCCCCTTGATGTTGAGGTCGACGACGGTGTCGATGTCGTCGTCCGACGCCATCGCGAGGATGCCGTCACGCGCGACGCCGGCGTTGTTGATCAGCACGTCGACGTGGCCCCAGCGGGCGACGACGGCGTCGACGAACGTCTTGGCGTCGGCCGACCGCGACAGGTCGGCGGTCTCGAACAGGAAGTGGTCGGGGTGCGACGCGCGCCACGCCTCGACCTCGGGGGTCACCGACCGCGCGCAGGCCGCGACGCGGTCGCCGGAGGCCAGGTACGACTCGACGATGCCGGCGCCGAGGCCCCGGCTGCCGCCCGTCACGACGACGACGCGGGGCTCGGCGGCGGCGGTGGCGGTGGCGGTGACGTCACTGGTCATGCGTGGCTCCTGACGATCTTGCTGCCGGTGGTGTCGACGGTGTCGACGAAGCGGATGCTGCGCGGACGTGCCGCGGCCGGCAGGTCGGCGCACGCCGACCGGAGGTCGGACCGCAGGGCCTCGAGGTCGACGCCCCGCGACGGCACGACCTCGAGCGCGACGATCGCGCCGGTCATGGCGTTGGGACGTCCGTGGACGCGGGCCATGTCGACGCCCGGCACGGCCGCCACGCGCTCCTCGATCGGCAGGGGGTGCACCTTGACGCCGCCGACGTTGATGATCTCGGACGTGCGACCGCGGAACAGCACGCGGTCGCCGTCGACCTCGACGAGGTCGCCCGTGGCACGCCAGCCGTCGGCGTCCACGGGGGGCTCGCCGTGATAGCCCAGCATGCCGGTGCGCGAGCGGATCCACAGCTCGCCGTCGACGACCCGCATGTCGACGTCGGCGTCGTCGCCGCGGTCGAGGACGTCGACCGACAACCCCGGACGTCCGTCGCGCATCGAGCCCGTCGACCCGAACTCCGAGGCGGCGTAGACCTGCGACACCGAGGCGCCCGCGAAGGTCGAGCGCACGACGTCCAGCAGCGGACCCGGCACGGCCTCGCCGCCGAGGGTCACCTGGCGCAGGGCCGGCACGGGGCCACCGTCGGACCGCATCTCGGCCACGAGGAACCGCCAGTACGTCGGCGTCGCGCTGGCGTGGGTGACCCCCAGCTCGCGCATCGCGGCGAGCCCCTCGCGGGGGCGCCGCGGCGCCGGTGCCACGAGCGTCGCGCCCGCCGCGAGGACGTGCAGCAGCACCTGCAGCCCCGCGAACTGGTGCAGCCCGTAGGCCAGCAGCCAGCGCTGGCCCGGGGCCGGGGCGACGCGCGACGTGCCGCGGACGAGCCGTGACCAGTCGTGCCGGACGCCCCGCGGCGCGCCCGTCGTGCCCGTGGTCAGGACGAGGTGCGGGCGGTCGACCGGCAGCGGGCCGGACGGTGCGGGGTCCGTGGCGAGCAGCTCGTGCGTCGCCAGCACGCGGGCACCGAGACCCGACAGGTCGGCCCGGTCGGTCACGAGGACGTCGTGACCGAGGCGCGCCAGCAGGTCGCGCACCTCGTCGGGCTCGACCGGCGGGTACTGCGTGACCTCGACGCCCGCGAGCGCCGCCCCCGCCAGCAGCGGGACGACGAAGGGGGCCTCGTGGTCGACGACCGCGAGACGGCCGACGCCCTCGCGGGTCAGCGCCGCCGCGACGCGGCGCGCATCGGCCAGCAGCTCACCGTACGAGCGCGAGACCGTGTGCGTGACGACCGCGGCCCGCCCGGGCTCCTCGCCCGCGACGCGCTCGAGCAGCTCGAACACCGTGGCTCAGGATCCCGCGGCGAAGAACGCCTGGATGTCGCCGAGGGTCTGCGGCATGTCGCCGGTCGCGTACGGATCGCTGCCGTGGACGTCCTCGAGCGTCGCCGACAGCTCGGCGGTCTCGAGCGAGTCGAGACCCGCCCCGTCGGCGTAGAGGGGCGTGTCGTCGGCGAAGCCCTCGGGCAGCTTCTCGATCAGCGTGAGGAACTCGACGACCGTGCGCCGGACGTCTTCGGGCGAGGTGCTCATGGCGCGGTGGTCTCCTTGCGGGAAGGGCGGGACGGGGCGGCGGGCGGAACGGGTGCTCCTGCGAAGGTCAACGACGCAGCGACGCGGTTGTCACGAGTCGGCCGTCACGACGTCGACCCTCCGGGCCTCGTCGCCGAGACGAGCCCGTAGCCGAAGGTGCCGTCGCGCCAGAAGGCCTCGAGGATGTCGCAGGAGCGCACGAACGCGTCGCGACCCGCGGTGCCGATCAGCTCGACGACCGCGTCGTGGTGGGCGTCGGCGTTGGCGCGCCACCGGTCGAACGTCGGCAGCGTCGCCGCCGTGAGGTCGTCGCCGCGGTCGACCACCAGGCCGTGCCCCCTCGCGAGGGCGCCGAAGCCGTCGAGCGACTCGAAGTGCGCGTCGCCGAACGCCTCGCGCAGCACCGCGAAGTCGTCGCGCCGCTCGCGCACCTCGCGGAACGCGATCTCGCGCCACCGCACCAGGTCGCACAGCACGAGCCGGCCGCCGGGCCGCAGGACGCGCGCGCACTCGGACACCAGGGCGTCCTTGTCGCGCATGAGGTGCGCCGACTCCATGACCCACACGCGGTCGAACGAGGCGTCGTCGAAGCCGTTGGCGGTGCCGTCGCGCTGCTCGAACGTGACGCCGTCGACGCCCGCCTCGGCCGTGCGCCGCCGGGCCGTCTCGACGCCCACCGCGCTGGTCGTGATGCCGACGACCTCGACACCGAACCGGCCCGCGATCGTGCGGGCCGGGGCGCCCGAGCCGCAGCCGACGTCGAGGACCCTGAGGTGTCCGGACGTCTGCAGGTCGGCCGCCGCGACCATGCGCTCGGTCAGCGCGCGGGTCGCGACGTCGAGCGGCTCGTCGCCGTCGTCGAAGACGCCGTAGTGCAGCTCGTCGCCCAGCAGCAGCTGCCACGCGGCCATGACGCGGTCGTAGTGCGAAGCCGGGTCGTAGGACTCCTTGACGGTCATGACGCGTCCTCCCTCGTGCCGACACGGCGGGCCGGCGACCCCATCACGACGGCGTCCTCGGGCACGTCCGACAGCACGACCGAGTTGGCCCCGACCACGGCGTTGCGCCCGATCGTCACCCCGCCGACCAGCACCGCGTTCGCGCCGATCAGCACGCCGTCGCCGATCGTCGCGAACTCCTGCTCGCGTCCGGGCCTCGCGTCGTAGTGGCGCGCCGCGCACGTGACGCCGCCCGCGAACGTCACGTCGTCGCCGATCACGAGGCCGAAGCCGATCGTCACGCCGACGGGGTGCGCCAGCATGAACCCGCGGCCGACCTGCATGCCGGCGCCGAAGTCGGCGCCGACCAGGACGTTGCCGAGCGTGCGCAGCGAGTGCGCCGCCGTGACGTGGCCCGAGCGGAACAGGCACTGCTGCGAGCGCAGCAGCAGCGAGGCGAGCAGGCCCGGGACGCTCGGGACACGCAGCAGGACGTGCAGCCAGCCCTGCCGCGCGCCCGGGCGGTAGCGGGCATAGTCGGAGAACACGAGGTCGCGGAAGCTCGGCGCGTCGGAGGAGGGCGTGACCACGTCAGACCTCCGTCCCGGGACGGACGAACACGCCGTCGATCTGCAGGATCTCGCCGGTCGGTGCCGCGTACCCCTGCTCGAGACCCACCATCTGGAACCCCTCCTCGTACATGCGCCCCACGGCCTCGTCGATCAGCATGCCGCCGCCGTACAGCGGCACGAGCGACAGCTCGAGCTGCACGCCGACGCACGCCGCGAGCGTCGCCGGCCCGCCGTCGAGCACCTCGCGCTCGAAG
The DNA here is from genome assembly GCF_001426485.1 of Aeromicrobium sp. Root472D3. Lineage (GTDB taxonomy): Bacteria > Actinomycetota > Actinomycetes > Propionibacteriales > Nocardioidaceae > Aeromicrobium. The sequence goes on from NZ_LMET01000001.1 coordinate 228,190, forward strand.
CCCTGCGTGTCGATCTTGAGGAACGGGCGCCGGTGGCCGGCCAGCGCCTCGGCGACCTCGTCGTCGAGGCGTCCGACCGTGACCGACTCGGTGCCGACGTAGCGGACCGACGGTGCCGCGGCGACGTGCGTGTCGAGCATCGGCAGCACCGAGCTGCTGGTGCTGTTGGACGCGATGTTCATGGTCAGCTCGCCCGGCTCGGCGCCCAGCGCCAGGTGGCGGGCCGTCCAGCCGGGATCGGCCGCGATCGTGCGGCGCAGGCGGTCGAACGCCCGCGCCTGCGGCTCGAACGAGACGATGTCGCCGCGGTAGCCGAACGACCGCAGCGACGTGCCGTAGCCGCCGTCGGCCGCGCCGACGTCGAGCACGAGGTCGACACCGTGCCGGGTCAGCACGTGCTGCCGCCGCGTCGCGGGGTGCCGGCGCAGCTCGAACCCGCGACGTCCGAGACGGTCGGCCACCGCGTGCATCGCGCGGGTGCGGACGTTCACCGGGCGCCCGCCTGCAGCACGCGACGACGGTCGAAGGTGCGACCGTCGGCGTCGACGCCCAGCAGCGTCATCGCGAACTCCTCGGCCGACACCTCGCCGAGCGGCGTGCCGGCGACGATCCCGCCGTCGACCGCGCGCCGCATCGCGTCGCCGATCGAGGCGGCCGTGAAGTCGCACGCGATGCCCGTGCCGGTGGCCTCGACCTCGCGGGCCCGCACGCGCGAGCCGGCCGTCACGACCGGGACGCCGGCGGCCTGCGCCTTGCCCATGATGCCGCTGGGGCCGTTGTTCGTCAGGGCCAGCGGGACGACGTCGACCGACGCCACGAACCGGTCGAGCACGTCGTTGTCGAGGAACTCGTCGCGCAGGAAGACCCGGGCACGGTCGACGTCGTCGAGGCCGCGCGCCCACGCGCGCACCTCGTCGTCGAAGCCTCCCGCGACCACCAGCGTGGCGTCGAGGCCCGCCGCCGAGATCGCGTCGAGGACCAGCTGCGGGTTCTTGCGGGCGTCGACGGCACCGAAGATGCCGACGAGCAGCCGGTCGGGGTCGAGCCCCAGCAGCGCGCGGTGCTCGGCACGGTCGCGCGAGTGGGCCGAGCAGTAGTGCGGATCGCGGACGCGCTTGACGATCCAGCCCTGCGCGGTGTCGTCGCGGCCGCTGAAGCCCACGACGCGGTGCAGGCTGCGCGTCGCCATCGCGACGACCGCGAGGACGGCCTTGGGGCCCCGCAGGCGCCAGCCCGTCAGGTCGGTCAGCGCGAGCCGCGCCGGGTAGCGGGTCAGCATGAAGACGACGCGCGGGCGCACGGGCAGGCCACGGAACAACCGCGGCGCGACGGCCCACCAGCGCTTGAGCGCCTGGTCGGCGTCCATCACGACGACGCGTCCGACCGGCGCGTCACCGCGGCGCGCCGCGGCCGCGCACCGGCCGGCGACCTCGGACGCCATCGCGCGGGTCGGCGGGTGGATCTCGTCGAACGGGTCGAGCACCGTCAGCTCGCCGCGGCCGACCAGGTCGCCGAGGTAGACGTCGAGGGCCACGCTGCGGCGTCCCTCCGAGCTCGTGAGCAGCACGACGGGTCCGAACGCGCGAGCCAGCCGGGCGACGGCCGCGACGGCCTGGAAGCGGTGGCCGCCGGGGTCGGGCTCGACGACGAGCGTCGTGCTCCGGGCGTCGCTCATCGGCCCTCCAGACCGTCCGGGTGCCCGGTCGGACGACGGCACCTGTCCCCCAACCAACGAGCCCGGACCCGAGTGGTTACTGCCGTTCACGAGGTCTCGGATCACGGTGAAATCAGGCGACGCAGACGTTATGGTCGGGGCGTGAACCCTCGACTGCACGCCGTGCTGCGGCCTCCCGTGCTGGCCGTCAACACCCCGCTCGCGCGGCGACGCACGTCGCGCACCCTGGCCTCGACCCCCCGGCCGCTGCGGCTCGAGCTCGGCGGCCTGGCGCCCCGCGAGGGGTGGGTCGTGACCAACGTCAACGCCGTCACGCGCCACTTCCTCGACGCGACCCGCACGTGGCCGCTCGAGGACGCCTCGGTGTCGCACGTCTACTCCGACAACGTCATCGAGCACGTGCCGCTCGAGGCCGGGCGCACGCTGTTCGCCGAGGCGTTCCGCTGCCTTCGACCCGGCGGCGTCATCCGGTTCGTGACGCCCGACCTGCGCGGCCACGTCGACCGCTACCTCGCGGGCGTCTCGCCCAAGGGCGATCCCGAGGCCGCGGTCTACGAGCAGTACGGGCTGACGGTCGACCACCCGCTCGACTGGGTGCGCATCCCGATCGCGTCGTTCGGCCACCACACGGGCTACGTGTACGACTTCGAGACGCTCGCCGGCGAGCTCGAGCGCGTCGGCTTCACCGACGTCACCCGCTCGGTGCCGGGCTCGAGCGAGCACCCCGAGCTCGACGGCCTCGACCAGCGGGCCGACGAGGGCGGGGCCCAGATGGCCGTGGAGGCGACCAAGCGCGGGGACGTCGCGTGACGTCCGACGGCCTGACGTCGCGGATCGCCACGTCGCTGTGGAACCGCCGCCACCCGCAGTGGGCCGCGGGGCGTCCGGGCCACCTGTCGCCGCACCTCGGGCTCGGCGCTCGCGACGTCCCGCGCTACCTGCGCGACTCCCTCACCGTCCGGGCCGCCGCCCTGCGACCGCAGCGGCGCCCGTGGATCACGCGCGACGCGCTCACGATCCTCGACCAGCTGCTCAGGCCCACCGATCGTGGCATCGAGTGGGGCTCGGGCGGCACGACGGCGTGGTTCGCCGGACGCATCGAGCACCTGACGTCGGTCGAGGGCTCGCCGCAGTGGCACGCGAGCCTGCGGGCCGACCTCGACGCCGGTCACGTCGACAACGTCGACCTGCGGCTCGTCTCGTTCGACGAGCTCGGCTACGAGACGCCCGAGCACCGGTCGGCGTACGTCGACGCAGCGCCCGAGATCGCGCCCGCGTCGCTCGACCTGGCCTTCGTCGACGGCGAGTACCGCGACGGCTGCGTGCTGCGGGCGCTCGACCTGCTGCGCCCCGGCGGCATCCTGGTCGTCGACAACGCCGAGACGTACCTGCCCACGACGACCCGCTCGCCGTGGTCCGTCGAGGCCCCGGCGACGGCCGGGTGGCAGGAGTTCGTCGACCGCACCGAGCGCGAGGGCTGGCGGCGCGTCTGGACGACCAACGGCGTGTGGGACACCGCGATCTGGTGGGCGCCCTAGCGCTCGCGCACGACTCGGCTCGTCAGGCGCCGCGGCGACGGGCGATCTGCTCGGCGACGTTGCGCGCCCAGATCTGCGGCGACAGCCGGGTCGACAGCGCCCGGCTGACGCGCGACATGTCGGCCAGCGTCTCGGGCGAGCAGCCCGACACGCGGGCCATCGCCGCGGCCCACTCCTCGACGTGGCCGGCCGGCACGACCCACCCGTTGGCGTGGTCCTGCACCAGGCCCGCGGCGACGCCCGCGAAGTCGGTGCACAGCACCGGCAGCCCCGACGCCGTCGCCTCGTGCACGACGACCCCGTAGGGCTCGACGTGCGACGGCACGACGCTGCACGAGACCGTCCGCATCAGCTCGGCGACGCCCGCGGGCTGGACGAACCCGTGCATCGTGACGCCCGGCTGGTCGCGCAGCAGGTGGTCGAGCGGGCCCAGGCCCACGACCTCGAGCGTCCACGGGTCGTCGACCAGCTCGCGGTACCGCCGGTACGCCGCCGCGAGGACGTCGGCGCCCTTGTGGTCGACGAGCCGCCCGACGAACAGGAACGAGCGGCGCGCGGCGAGCTCGTCGCCCGAACGCTCGTCGCCGCCGCCGAACAGCGACAGGTCGGCCGACAGCGAGCCCCGGATGACGTCGGCCGGGCCGAACCCGAGCATGCGCGCGTACGTCTCGGAGCGCTCGCTCGGCACCATCGCGACGTCGGCGACCGAGTGCACGTACCAGCGGCTCGTCGCGCGCCCCAGCCACTGCCGCGGCGCCGCCCGCCAGAGGTTGTCCATGACCAGCACGCGGACCACGCCGGGCGGCAGCGACTTCATGACGGCGCGGTACGAGTCGGCGAAGTTCCACGAGCTCATGACGACGGCGTCGGGGTCGAAGCGGCGCACCCGGTCGACGAGGTCGGCGGCGGACGGCTCCGACGTCCACTCGAGCAGCTCGGCGAACGACGCGACCCCCAGCTCGTCGAAGGCCGTGTCGCGCATGGCCCCGACCGCGACCTCCGGGCTGCCCGGCTGGACGACCAGCAGCTCGTGGCCCAGGCGGGCGAGCTCGCGGTACTGGGCGGCCAGGTACCCGGTCAGCCCGTTGCCGAGGAAGGCGATGCGCACGACGGCACCCTAACAGCGCGGCCGCCTAGACTCTGGGCGTGAAGTTCCTCAACGACCTGCTGCCCCATTACGACCTGACGTACAACGACGTCTTCATGGTCCCGGCCCGTTCGGGGGTCACGAGCCGCTTCGACGTCGACCTCTCGACCGCCGACGGAACGGGCACGACGCTGCCCCTCGTGGTCGCCAACATGACCGCGATCTCGGGCCGCCGCATGGCCGAGACGATCGCGCGCCGCGGAGGGGTCGCGATCATCCCTCAGGACATCCCGCTCGACGTCGTCGCCTCGACCGTCGACCGCGTCAAGGCCGCGCACACGGTCTACGACACCGCCGTCACGGTCAGCCCGTCCACGACGGTCGGCGAGGCCATGAGCCTGATCCCCAAGCGCGCCCACGGTGCCGTCGCGGTGGTCGACGACGACGGCGCGTTCCTCGGCGTCGTCACCGAGCGCGACGGGGCCGAGGTCGACCGCTTCGCGCAGGTGCGCGAGGTCATGACGACCGACGTCCTCACGCTCGCGGTCGGCGCCGACCCGCGCACGTGCTTCGACCAGATGACGGCGCAGCACATCGACGTCGCCCCGGTCGTCGCCGACGGACGCCTCGTGGGCGTCCTGACCCGCAAGGCCGCGCTGCGGTCGACGATCTACGAGCCCGCCGTCGACCCCGACGGACGCCTCGTGATCGGCGCCGCGGTCGGCATCAACGGCGACGTCACGGGCAAGGCCGAGGCCCTGCTGGCGATGGGCATCGACGTCCTCGTCGTCGACACCGCGCACGGCCACCAGGAGAAGATGCTCGAGGCCCTGCCGCTGGTCGTCGCGGCCCGCGACGCGCGGGTCGCCGCGGGCGGCCGACGCGTCCCCGTCGCGGCCGGCAACGTCGTGTCGGCCGACGGCGTGCGCGACCTCGTGGCCGCGGGCGCCGACATCGTCAAGGTCGGTGTCGGACCCGGCGCGATGTGCACGACCCGCATGATGACCGGCGTGGGCCGCCCCCAGTTCTCGGCCGTGCTCGAGTGCGCCGCCGCGGCGACCGAGCTCGGCGCGCACGTGTGGGCCGACGGCGGGGTCCGCTACCCCCGCGACGTCGCGCTCGCGCTGGCCGCGGGGGCGGCGAGCGTCATGATCGGCTCGTGGTTCGCCGGCACGCTCGAGAGCCCCGGCGACCTCAAGGTCGGCACCGACGGGCGGCCGTACAAGGACTCGTTCGGCATGGCGTCGGCGCGCGCGGTGTCGAACCGCACCCGCGACGCGGCCGGCTTCGAGCGCGCCCGCATGGCGCTGTTCGAGGAGGGCATCTCGACCGGACGCATGTTCCTCGACCCCGACCGTCCGGGCGTCGAGGACCTCGTCGACTCGATCGTCGCGGGCGTCCGCTCGAGCGCGACGTACGCCGGAGCGCGGTCGGTCGCGGAGTTCCACGACCGCGCCGTCGTCGGGCTGCAGAGCTCGGCCGGCTACGACGAGGGCCGTCCGCTCCACGCGTCCTGGTGATAGGCGGGCGGGGCTCGTTCCTCGCCCCTCGTCTCGCCGCTCGCGCGGCCGCCTGCTCGCTACGCCCCGGTGACGGGTTGGTGGTGGCGGACGCCGTCGAGGATGAGCGAGAGCCCGAGGTCGAACGAGGCCGCGTCGGCGCCGGCCGGGGCGTCGTCGCCGATCGCGCCGACGCTGCTGGCCTGCAGGTGCGCCTGCTCCTCCGAGACGTGACCGAAGACGAAGTGCAGGATCGTCGTCGCGGCGGCCCGGGCCAGTTCGGGAGGCAAGCCCCCGCGGTCGACCGCCCGCACCAGCGGCACGAGGGGCGAGACGTGTCCCAGGCCGAAGGCCTGCACCGTCGCGATCAGCTCGGCGCCGTCGCGGTACGCCAGCATGGCGTCGCGCAGCGCGTGCCCGGCGCCGACGACGGCGACGTCCCACGGCACGTCGTCGGCGGACGGACGACGACCGCGCTCGAGCAGCTCGTCGGCGACCGCGGCCAGCAGGTGCTGCTTGCTCGCGAAGTGGTGGTAGAGGGCGGACGGCTGCAGGCCCAGCTCGGCGGCGATTCGCCGCATCGACAGATCCGCCAGGCCGTACTGGTCGAGGACGCCGACGGCCCGCTCGACGACGTCGCTCCTGCGGTAGCGCACTCCGACTCCTGACGTTGACAACCGACGGCGATCCTACGCTAACCTGAACGCCGTTCACCTGAGCACCGTTCAGGTATCGCCCCCCAGGAGCCCCGATGTCCAGCACCACGACCCGTCGCCCCGTCGCGAGCACGACCGATCTCGCCCTGATCGCGACGTTCGCGGCCCTCATCGCGGTGTGCGCCGTCTCGGCCGCGCTGCCGTTCGGCGTCAACGGCGTGCCCGTCACGCTGCAGCTGTTCGGCATCTTCCTGGCCGGCGCGGTGCTGGGCGCGCGCCGCGGGTTCCTCGCCGTCGTGCTCTACCTCGTCGTCGGGGCCGCGGGCCTGCCGATCTTCGCCGGCGGCACGTCGGGCGTCGCGCCGTTCACGGGCGTCACCGGCGGCTACCTGCTCGCGTTCCCGTTCGCCGCACTGATCGTCGGCCTGGCCGTCGAGCGGGCGCACCGCCGCAGCGTCGCGGTCACGGCCGGGGTCGTCCTGGCCGGCGGCGTCGTCGCCGAGGCGCTGGTGTGGGTCGTCGGCGCGACCGGCATCGCGCTGTACGCCGACACGCCCTGGGGCACGACCGTCACGAGCTCGTTCGCCTACGTCCCGGCCGACCTGGCCAAGCTCGCCGCCGCCGCGGTCGTCGCCGCGGCCGTGCACCGGGCCTTCCCGGCCCTGCTGTCGCGCGCTCGGTAGCGTTCGGCCCATGGCCGACATCGCGTTCGACGGCGTCACCGTCACCGCCGAGGCGTCCGGCGGCGACGTCGTCATCCTCCGCGACGTCGCGGCCACCCTGACGCAGCACCGCGTCGCGCTCATCGGCGGCAACGGGTCGGGCAAGTCGACGATGGCGCGGCTCGTCAACGGGCTGGTCACGCCGTCGTCGGGCACCGTGACGGTCGACGGCCTCGACGTCGCGTCCGAGGGCCCGGCCGTCCGCCGGCGGGTCGGCTTCGTGTTCACCCAGCCCGCCGCCCAGCTCGTCATGCCGACCGTCGCCGAGGACGTCGCCCTCTCGCTGCGGCGACTCGTCAAGGACAAGGACGAGCGGCAGCGCCGCGTCATGGACGTCCTGGCGACGTACGGCCTGGCGCACCTCGCCGACACCAGCGTGCACGCACTGTCGGGGGGCCAGCAGCAGCTGCTCGCGCTCGCCGGGGTGCTGGCGACCGAGCCGTCGATCGTCGTCGCCGACGAGCCCACGACGCTGCTCGACCTGCGCAACTCCGCGATCGTCGCCGACCGGCTGCTGTCGCTCGAGCAGCAGCTCGTGCTCGTGACGCACGACCTCGACCTCGCGCTGCGCTGCGAGCGGGTGCTGGTCGTCGAGGGCGGGCGGATCGCCGCCGACGGCGAGCCCGCCGAGGCCGTCGCCTGGTACCGCGACAGCGTGACGTCGGCGTGAGGGGCGCACTGCCGCTCGGCACGTACCGTCCGGGCACGACGGTCTGGCACCGCATCCCGGCGGGGCCCAAGCTCGGGCTCGTCGTGCTGACGAGCATCGTCGTCGTCGCGCTGCGGGGGCCGTGGCCCCCCGTCGCGGCGCTCGCCGGCGCGGTGCTGCTGTCGGCCTGGGCCCGCGTGCCGCCCGGGGCCGTGTGGCGTGGGCTGCGGCCGCTGCTGGTGGTGGTCGCGGTGCTGGGCGGCTTCCAGTGGTGGCAGCGCGGCTGGCCCGTGGCGGTCGAGGTCGTCGCGACGACCCTCGCGCTCGTCGTGGTCGCGACGACGTTCACCGCGACGACGCCCATGGACCGGATGCTCGACGCGATCGTGCGGGGGCTGCGACCGTTCCGACGTCTCGGCGTCGACCCCGAGAAGGTCGCCCTCGCGTTCTCGCTCATGATCGGGGCGATCCCCGCGATCTTCGAGATCTTCCGCGAGACCCGCGAGGCCGCCAAGGCCCGCGGGCTCGAGCGCAGTCCCCGCGCCAACCTGTCCCCCATGGCGATCCGCACCGTCGCCCACGCCTACGACACCGGCGCGGCCCTCCACGCCCGCGGCATCGGCGACGACTGACCGTCCCCGGACGTCATCACATCAGGACCTGCGCCACCGCTTCTGCGATGAGGTCCGCACCGAACCCGGCGCGGTAGCGTCGGCGGATGGACAACCTCCTGACCGCCCTGGTCGCGGCAGCCGCACTCGTCGCGGTCGCGGCGTTCGCGCGGTGGTGGCTGCTGGCGCGCCGCCCGAGCCTCGGGACGCCGGAGGACCGCGCGACCTACGAGACCCTGCACACGACGGCCCTCGCGGCACCCGCGCTGCGCCGCGGGCTCGACGCCGAGAGCGCCGCGAGCGCCCTGCCCCACGTCCGGACGCTGCTGGGCGCCCGCACCGTCGCGATCACCGACACCGAGGGCCCCCTCGCGTGGGACGGGCCGGGCGAGCACACCGACGTCGCCGACCTCGTGCGCGCCGCGATCGGCAGCGGCACGACGCGGGCGGCGGGACGCGTGATCGTCGCACCCCTCGCGGTCGAGGAGCGCGTCGTCGGCAGCGTCGTGATCGTCACCGACGAGGCCTCGGCGGGCCTGGCCCGGGCCACCACCGAGGTGGCGCGCTGGATGTCGAGCCAGCTCGAGCTCGCCGAGCTGGCCACGTCGCGCACGGCCCTCATGGAGGCCGAGCTGCGCGCGCTGCGAGCCCAGATCTCGCCGCACTTCATCTACAACTCGCTCGGCGCGATCGCGTCGTTCGTGCGCACGGACCCCGAGCGGGCCCGCGAGCTGCTGCTCGAGTTCGCCGACTTCACCCGCTACTCGTTCCGCCAGCACGGCGAGTTCACGACGCTGGCCGAGGAGCTGCGGTCGATCGAGCGCTACCTCGTGCTCGAGAAGGCCCGGTTCGGCGACCGTCTGCGGGTCGTGACGCTCGTCGCGCCCGAGGTGCTGAGCGTGACGCTGCCGTTCCTGTCGGTGCAGCCGCTGGTCGAGAACGCCGTCCGGCACGGTCTCGAGAGCCGTGCGGGCGACGGCACCATCACCGTCACGGCGCTCGACACCGGCCCCGAGTGCCTCATCACGATCGAGGACGACGGGGCCGGCGTCGACCCCGAGGTCGTCCGGGCGGCGCTGTCGGGGCGCAACCCCAGCGCGTCGGTGGGCCTCGCGAACGTCGACGAGCGCATGCGGACGGTCTACGGCAACGCGTACGGCATCGTGGTCGAGACGGCGCCGGGCTTCGGCACCAAGGTCTCGCTGCGGGTGCCCAAGTTCTCGCCCGACGTCGACACGTCGTCCTGACCGACCGACTTGTGGCGCGGGTCACCATCGGGGCAGGATCGGCCCCATGCCCGCCTCGCTGCACGCCCTCGTCGTCGACGACGAGCAGCCCGTCCTGGACGAGCTGGTGTGGCTCCTGCAGCGCGACGACCGCATCGCCTCGGTGCGCGGCACCCACAGCGGCACCGACGCGCTGCGGCTGCTCGAGCAGGGCGGCATCGACCTGGTGTTCCTCGACGTCGCGATGCCGGGGCTGAGCGGTCTCGACATCGCCCGGCTGCTGGGCCACTTCCGCGCCGCGCCGCAGATCGTGTTCGTCACGGCCCACGAGGCGCACGCCGTCGAGGCCTTCGAGATGAACGCCGTCGACTACCTGCTCAAGCCGATCCGCGAGGAGCGGCTGCGCGAGAGCGTCCGGCGGGCCAGCGCGGGTGCCGACGCCGACCGGGGCACGTCCGCGGGTGACGAGCAGATCGCGGTCGAGCTCGGCGGCGTGACGCGCTTCGTCTCGCGGGCGTCCGTCGCGCACGCCGAGGCGCAGGGCGACTACGTGCGCCTGCACGTCGCCGACGGGGCCAGCCACCTCGTGCGGACGCCGCTGGGCACGCTCGCCGACGAGTGGGCCGACGCGGGGTTCGTGCGCATCCACCGCAGCATCGTGGTCAACCTGGCCCACGTGCGCGAGGTGCGGGTGCAGGCCGGACGCTGCAGCGTCGTCGTGCCGTCGGGCACCGAGCTCGTCGAACTGCAGGTGGCCCGCCGCCACACCCGGGCCCTGCGCGACCTGATCCACGAACGCGCCCTGTGAGCGACGACGGGCAGCACCCGCCGCCCACCGGACGGGTGCGCGTCACCAACCCGCTGACGTCGGCGCCGGCGCACGTCCGCCGCAGCGTGCGCCAGGAGATCGACGAGTCGACCGGGATCGGCGAGATCTACATGCAGTCGCTGATCCGCTCGCAGCTGCGGGCCGCGATCGCGGTGGCCCTGACGCTGGTGTTGTCGATCGGCGCCCTGCCGCTGACGTTCATGGCCTTCGACACCGTCACGGAGTTCCGCGTGCTGGGGGTGCCGGCGCCGTGGCTGATCCTGGGCGTCGCGGTCTACCCGGGACTGTTCGGCCTGGGGTGGGTCTACATCCGCCAGGCCGAGCGGGCCGAACGCGACTTCGCCGAGCTCGTGCAGCCTGAACGCGCCGACGAGCCGTGAACACGACCTACGGCGTCGTGGCCGTGGCCCTGGTGTCGCTCGCGACGCTCGGCATCGGTGCGTTCGGCCTGCGGTTCAGCCGCACGACGAGCGACTTCTACGTCGCGTCGCGCTCGGTCAGCCCCGTGTGGAACAGCTCGGCGATCGGCGGGGAGTACCTGTCGGCGGCGTCGTTCCTCGGCGTCGCGGGGCTCGTCCTGGCCTACGGCGCCGACATGCTCTGGTACCCGATCGGCTGGACGACGGGCTACCTGATGCTGCTGGTGTTCGTCGCGGCGCCGCTGCGCCGGTCGGGCGCGTACACGATCCCCGACTTCGCCCAGGTGCGGCTGCAGTCGGTGCGGGTGCGGCAGGTCGCCAGCGTGCTCGTCGTGGCGGTCGGCTGGCTGTACCTCATGCCCCAGTTCCAGGGCGCGGGCCTGACGCTGCGCACCGTCACGGGGGCGCCCACGTGGGTCGGCACGGTGCTGGTCGCGGTCATCGTCGTGATCAACGTCGTGTCGGGCGGCATGCGCAGCATCACGTTCGTCCAGGCCTTCCAGTACTGGCTCAAGCTCACGGCGCTGCTCGTCCCGGTGTTCTTCCTGGTGCACGCGTGGACCGACGACGGACGACCGTCCCCCGTCGCCCCCGAGGCGTGGTTCACGCCGTTCGGCGGCACCGACGGCCCCGGCCTCTACCTGACGTACTCGGTGCTGGTCGCGACGTTCCTCGGCACGATGGGCCTGCCGCACGTCGTCGTGCGGTTCTACACCAACCCGGACGGTCGTGCGGCGCGTCGCACGACCCTGATCGTCCTGGCGCTGCTCGGCACGTTCTACCTGCTGCCGACGGTCTACGGCGTGCTGGGGCGCATCTACGCGAGCGACCTGCTGGCCTCGGGCAGCGCCGACACCGTCGTGCTCGAGCTGCCGTCGCGGGTCCTCGGCGGAGGGCTGGGCGAGGTGCTCGCGGCGCTGCTGACGGCGGGGGCGTTCGCGGCCTTCCTGTCGACGTCGTCGGGCATCACGATGTCGGTCGCGGGGGTCATCGGCCAGGGCCTCTCGCGCGGACGCGCCGGACGTCGACGCCTCAGCACCATCGCGGCCCTGCGGATCGCCGCGGCCGGCGGCATCCTCGTGCCGCTGCTGCTGGCGCTGTCGGCCGAGCGCATCGCGGTGGCCAACTCGGTGACGTTCGCCTTCGCCCTGGCCGCGTCGACGTTCTGCCCCCTGCTGGTGCTGGGCATCTGGTGGCGCGGGCTGACGGCGCGGGGAGCCGTCGCGGGCATGATCGGCGGCGGCCTGTGCGCCGGCATCGCCCCCGTCATGACGATCGCGTGGCAACCCGCCGGGTGGCTCGGCGTGCTGATGAGCCAGCCCGCGGCGTGGTCGGTGCCGGTCGGCTTCGGGCTCATGGTCGGCGTCTCGCTGCTGACCCGCGCCGACGTGCCCGGCAACGTCTCGCGCACCATGGTCCGGCTGCACACGCCCGAGCACATCGCCGTCGACCGCCGCGACTGAGGCGGGGCAACCGCTCGTCCCGCCGGGACGACCGCTCGTCGCGCCCCTCCGACCGCACGCCGCACCGCGACCCCACCTCCGGCGCACGGGGCCCGTGGTGATCTGGCTCACACCCCTGGAGCGCCCTAGCGTCGTGGACGGCCGCGCCCCTCGCGCCGCCCTCACACGGAAGAGGTGAACCATCGTGGCGGAGAGAGCGACTCCCCAGGCTCAGGCGGCCTACGACCGCATCCACGCGTCGGACGAGTTCAAGCAGCTGAAGAAGACCTACATGGGCTTCGTCGTGCCCATGACGGTCGGCTTCATGGTCTGGTACCTGCTGTACGTCCTGTGCTCCAACTACGCGCCGGGCCTCATGAACACCCAGGTCTTCGGCAACGTCAACATCGCGCTGCTGTGGGGCCTGCTGCAGTTCATCACGACCTTCGGCATCGCGTTCTGGTACGCCCGCTTCTCCGCCAGGAACATGGACCCCATCGCCGACGCCCTCAACGAGGCGTACGAGAAGGAGGCCAACGCATGAGCACCTCGCTCGCAGGCATCACGTTCGTCCAGGCGTCGTCCTCCGACGACCACCAGGCCCTCACGGCCACCCTGTTCCTGCTCGTCGTGCTGCTGACCGTCGGCATCACGTTCTGGGCCAGCCGCAACACCAAGACGGCGGCCGACTACTACGCCGGCGGGCGCAGCTTCAGCGGCGTCCAGAACGGCTTCGCGATCGGCGGCGACTACATGTCGGCGGCCTCGTTCCTCGGCATCTCCGGTGCCATCGCGCTGTCCGGCTACGACGGCTTCCTGTACTCGATCGGCTTCCTCGTGGCGTGGCTCGTGGCGCTGCTCCTGGTCGCCGAGCTGCTCCGCAACTCCGGACGGTTCACGATGGCCGACCAGCTCGCCTACCGGATGCGGCAGACGCCCGTCCGGACCGCCGCGGCGACGTCGACGATCGTCGTGTCGATCTTCTACCTGCTGGCCCAGATGGTCGGCGCCGGCGCCCTCGTGTCGCTGCTGCTCGGCGTCGACAGCCAGACCGCCAAGAACCTCACGATCGTGGCCGTCGGCATCCTGATGATCTTCTACGTCGTCATCGGCGGCATGAAGGGCACCACGTGGGTCCAGATCGTCAAGGCCGTGCTGCTGATGGGCGGCACGATCCTGATCAGCGTCCTGGTGCTCGCCAAGTTCGGCTTCAACGTGTCCGAGCTGCTCGGGCAGGCCGCGCAGAACAGCGGCAAGGGCTCGGCCTTCCTCGAGCCGGGGCTCAAGTACGGCGCCACGACGACCAGCAAGATCGACTTCATCTCGCTCGGCATCGCCCTGGTGCTCGGCACCGCCGGCCTGCCGCACATCCTCGTGCGGTTCTACACCGTCCCGACGGCACGCCAGGCCCGCCAGTCGGTCCTGTGGGCGATCGGCATCATCGGCTCGTTCTACCTGCTGACCCTGATCCTCGGGTTCGGCGCGGCCGCTCTCGTCACGGGCGACGCCAAGCAGCGCATCATCGACTCCGGCGGCAACCTCGCCTCCCCCCTGCTGGCCGAGGCCGTGGGCGGTGGTCCCGGCACGACCGGTGGCGCGGTCCTGCTGGCCCTCATCTCGGCGGTCGCCTTCGCGACGATCCTCGCCGTCGTGGCGGGTCTGACGCTGACGTCGGCCTCGTCGGTGGCGCACGACCTGTACGCGAGCGTCTGGAAGAAGGGCACGGCGTCGGGCGCCGACGAGATCAAGGTCGCCCGCATCTCGGCGTTCGTCATCGGCGGCATCGCGATCGCCCTGGCGATCCCCGGCCAGAGCCTCAACGTCGCGTTCCTGGTGGCGCTGGCCTTCGCCGTCGCCGCCTCGGCCAACCTGCCGGCGCTGCTGTTCAACCTGTTCTGGAAGCGCTTCAACACCCGCGGCGTGCTCTGGAGCATCTACGGCGGACTGATCTCGTCGGTCGGCCTGGTGATCTTCTCGCCGATCGTCTCGGGCAAGGGCGTCGACGCCACCGGCAAGAACCTGTCGCTCCTGCCGACCAGCGTCGACATCAGCTGGTTCCCGCTCGAGAACCCCGGCATCGTGTCGATCCCGCTGGGCTTCCTGCTCGGATACCTCGGCACCATCACGTCGAAGGAGCGCTCGAGCGAGGACCGCTTCGCCGAGCTCGAGGTGCGGTCGCTGACGGGGGCCGGCTCCGAGAAGTAGCGCGCTGCGCTCGCTCGGTCCGTGGACACCTCCACGGGCCGGGCGGGCCTTCCGCGCGCGGTCGGGGGATGCACAGGTTCCGGACGCTCGGCGTTCAGGTTCGTCACACGTGGGCCGGGCAGGGTGGTGCCATGCCCACCCCCTCGGACGCCGACGAGTCCCCCGCGTCGCGGCGCGCGGTGCGGGTCGATCTGTGGGCCGGGACGGCCCTCCTGCTCGTCGTCATCGGCGGCGACCTGGTCTGGCGGGTGTCGGACGCCGGACTGATCTCGGCGCTCGCCCGACGCTGACCTGCGCCCCCGGCCCGATCGCTTGTAGGCTCGCGGGTATGAGCACCCAGGACGAACCGACGATCGGCCGGCTGATCGGCGACGCGATGCGCGACATCACGCTGCTGCTCCAGACGGTCATCAAGCTCGCCAAGAGCGAGCTGCGCGTCAGCGTCAAGGCCGGCGGCATCGGGGCCGGCATGATCGCGGTGTCGGCGTTCTTCGGCCTGCTCATCATCGTGATGCTGTCGATCTCGGTGGCGTACTTCATCGTCATGGCCGGGCTCGACCCCGCCTGGGCGTTCCTGATCGTCGCGGGCTTCTACCTGCTCGTCGTGGTGCTGCTGATCCTGCTGGGCATCAGGCTGCTCAAGAAGGTCAGCGTGCCCGAGAAGACGATCGCCGCCGCCAAGGAGATCCCGGCGGCGCTCAAGGGCCAGACCGGCACGTCGTCCCCGACGCTGCCGACGCCCGGAGCCGCAGGCCCGGGCCGGCACGTCAGCTCGCCGCGCCGGACCTCCTGAACCCCACGACGATCCGGCCCAGCAGACCCACCACCAGGGCGACGGCGCCCACCAGGGCGATCTGCTCGAGCCACGCCGACAACGAGTCGGCCGCCCGCTCGACCAGCAGCCTCTGCACCTGCTGCGCGAACGGCGACAGGCCCTCGGCACGGTCGACGGCCTGCGGGGCGACGATCTCGGTCGCGACGCGCAGCACGCCCGCGACCACGAGCGCCCCGGCCCCCAGTCCCGCGACGGCGAGCGTGCGACGCCGCGCCACGACGAGGCACAGCGCCGCCCCGGCCAGGACGATCATGAGCCCCAGCAGCGAGTAGGTCTGGGCCCGCTCGAGCTGCTGCAGCCTCGACCGGTCGGCGGCCGTGCCCACGGGCGCCGCGAGGTCGGTCGACACGTCGAGCGACACCGGCAGGCGCTCGCCGGCCCGATCGGCCACGAACCGACCGAGCGGCTGGAGACGCACGGTGAGCGGTCCGCTGCCGTCGCCGAACGCCGAGCGGTGCAGGCTCCGCTGCGTCTCGTCCCACGCCGCCACGAATCCCGGCTGGTTGGCCGCGGCCTGCGCGACGCTCGTCAGCACCCCCGCCGCGGTGTCCTGCAGCGGGGCCGGCACGAGGCCGCGCTGCACGAAGTCGTCGGCCAGGTAGGCCGCGACCGCGGCCTGCAGGTCGTCGTCGGTCGCGAGGGAGCTGCTGAACGTCACGTACCCGTCCTCGTCGACGACGTGCGTCGACACCCAGAACATCGGCACCGTCACGATCGCGACGACGACCGCGACGAGACCCGCGACGAGCGCCGTCACGGTCCTCACGCGCACTCCCCCGTCGACACCTCGGCGGTGGCCCGGGCGCCCTCGCGGGCGTCGTCGGCGACCTGGTCGGCCGTCAGCGCGTAGCCCGTCGACGTGTCGGACACCGATGCCGCGAAGACGACCCCCAGCACGTCCCCGCGCTCGGACACCAAGGGCCCGCCGGAGTTGCCCGAGCGCACCAGCCCGCGCACCGCGAAGGTCTCGCGCACGACCTGCCCGCGGTCGTAGATGTCGGGGCTGCGCAGCCGCAGCTCGCTGCGGATGCGGGCCGCGCGGGCGTCGAACGGACCGTTCTGCGGGTACCCCAGGACCGCCGCGGGCTGGCCGGCCTCGCCGGAGTCGTCGAACGAGAGCGGCTCGAGGTCGACCCCGTCGACGGCCAGCACCGCGATGTCGAGCCGCTTGTCGAACAGCACGACCCGGGTCGGCACCTGCCGGCCGTCGACGACGATCGAGGGCGTCTCGACGCCCGCGACGACGTGCGCGTTGGTCATGATCCGGCCATCGGCGTAGGCGAAGCCCGAGCCCTCGATGCCCCGGTCGCAGCGCGCCTGGCCGAGCACCTTGACGACGCTGTCACGCGCCCGTCGGACACCCGTGCTGGCGAGCGTGGCCTCGTCGGGCGGCGAGACCTCCGTGATGTCCTCGGACTCGAACGGGTCGATGTAGCGCGGGAACAGGTTGGAGTCGAGCACCTCGTTGAACGACCTCAGCACCGAGGTCGCCCGGGTCGGCATGACGCCGTCGACCTTCTCGAGGATCGACGAGTCGCGCGAGGCCGTCGAGAGGTACGGGATCGACGTGCCGCTGACCGAGTAGCCCAGGGCCCACGCGGCGGCCAGCACCGCGACGATGCTGAGCGCGCTGCCCCCGACGGCGTCGAGCGATCGCAGGGGCTGCCACGTCAGGCCGCGCCGCAGCCCCGAGCCGACGAGCGTGCCGATCGCCTGGCCGACGGCGCCGGCGCCGATCACCAGGCCCAGCGCGAGCAACGAGCTCGACAGCGTCGGCATGTCGCCCGACAGCAGCCGCGGGACGACCGCGAGCGCCAGCAGGCCGCCGGCCAGGAGACCCAGCGTCGCGACGAGGTTGACCACGAACCCCTGGAAGTAGCCCGACACGGCGTAGGCGACGAGCACCACGACGATGATGACGTCGAGGGAGTTCACGAGGGCAGCTCGGGCAGGGGACGGGTCACGGTGTCGTCCCACGGCTGGTCCCAGCCCAGCACCTCGAACAGCCGCGCGACGATGCCGGCCGTGAAGCCCCACAGCGGCATGGGCGTGCCGACCTCGAAGGCGGGCCCCCGCCAGCCCGACGGGTGCGCGACGCTGAACCGGTTGGCGGGGTCGACGAGCTCGGCGATGGGCTGGTGCAGCACCGTCACGACCTCGAGGTCGCTGACGGGACGCAGGGGGGTCGGCGTGCGCCAGTAGCCCAGCACCGGGGTGACCGCGAAGTTGCTCGGCGGGAGCCACAGCGTCGGCAGCGTGCCGAACACGTCGACGGTCGTCAGGTCGAGCCCGACCTCCTCCTCGGCCTCGCGCAGGGCCGTCGCGACGGAGTCGGCGTCACCCGGGTCGGCCTTGCCGCCGGGGAACGAGATCTGGCCCGCGTGGTTGCGCATCGTGGTGGCGCGCTCGGTCAGGAGCAGCTCGGGCCCGTCGGCGCCGTCGGAGAACAGCAGCAGGACGGCGGCGGGACGCGCGTCGGGCGGCACGTCGGGGAACCGTGGCGACAGCTGGAACGACTGCACGGACCCCGCGAGCTCGGCCAGCGGACGGAGCCAGTCGGGCAGCGTCTCGGCCGTCATGGCGTCACTCCCAGGTGTCGTCGGATCGCGGACGTGAGGTCGTCGTACGAGTCGTAGGCGGTTCGTTCGGTGGCGACCATTCTTCCCTGCGCGTCCACGAAGATCGTCTGCGGCAGACCGACGACCTTCAGATCGGCCTTGGTCGCCTCGTCGGGGTCGGCCAGCAGCGGGTAGGTGACGCCGGCCGAGCGGGCCAGCTCGATCGCGGCGTCGGGATCGCCGTCCTTGTAGTCGATGCCGATGAAGCGGACGTCGTCGCCGTAGGCGTCGGCGGCGCGCGCCAGCACGGGCAGCTCGGTGCGGCACGGCCCGCACCAGCTCGCCCAGAGGTTGATGACCGTCGGGGTGCCGGTTAATGTCGACAAATCGACCGGGGTGCCGCCGCCCAGGCACGACAGCGTCGTGGCCGGGAGGGTCTCGTCGCCCGCCGCGGGCGCCCCGGCTGCCGGGCAGTCGGCGATGCCGGCCGCCTCCTTGGCCGCGGCGAGCTCGGCCGGCGCGACGGTGCTGCCGGACGAGTCGGCACCGCCGCCCCCGAACGTCGGCTTGGTGCCGTCGTCGCCATCGCCGGTGCCGGACGACGAGCAGCCCGCCACGACCAGCAGCGACGCGAGCGCCGTCGCCGCGAGGCGCCTCCTCACGCCGGCCCCTGGGTCGTGACGAGGGCCGCGGCCTCGACCGGGTCGGTCGGACCGGTGCCGAACGCGGGGCACCAGCGGGCCACGGGACACGCTCCGCAGGCCGGCTTCTTGGCGTGGCAGCGACGGCGTCCGTGCCAGATCAGGCGGTGGCTCAGCATCGTCCAGTCGCGGCGCGGGAAGATCGCGGCGATCGCGTGCTCGGTCTTGACCGGGTCCTTGGCGATCTCGGGCGGCACCCACTCGAAGCGTCGCACGAGCCGCGCGACGTGCGTGTCGACCGTCAGGCCCGGCACGTCGAAGGCGTTGCCCAGCACGACGTTGGCGGTCTTGCGGCCGACGCCGGGCAGCGTCACGAGCTCGTCGAGCCGTGCCGGCACCTGCCCGTCGTAGCGGTCGACGAGGGCCGCCGACAGGCCCAGCAGGCTGTCGGTCTTGGCGCGGAAGAAGCCCGTCGGGCGCAGCACCTGCTCGAGCTCGGCCCGCGAGGCCGACGCCATCGCGGACGGATCGGGCCACGTGGCGAACAGTCCGGGGGTCACGGCGTTGACGCGGCGGTCGGTCGTCTGCGCCGACAGCACCGTGGCGACCAGCAGCTCGAACGGCGACGTGAAGTCGAGCTCGCACCCGGCCTCGGGATACGTCTCGGCGAGCACCCGGTGCATCTTGCGGGCCCGACGCACCAGGGACGTCTCCGGTCTCGTCACGGTCGTCGGCACGTGCTCAAGCCTACGTGGCTCGGCGCGTATCACGCCGTCGAGCGCCCTGATGTGGGAAACTGCGCAAGGGTGCGCGTACTGTGACTCCCGATACACGACCGTTAGGAAGACCGTGACCGACGACGTTCTCCGCCAGGCACCGCTGTTCTCCGGCCTCGACGACGAGGTGGCCAGCGCGCTCGAGGCCTCGATGTCCTCGTCGAGCCTGCGCCGTGGCGAGATCCTCTTCAGCGAGGGCGACGACGGCAACCAGCTGTACGTCGTCACCGAGGGCAAGATCAAGCTCGGACGCACGTCGCCCGACGGACGCGAGAACCTGCTCGCGATCCTCGGCCCCGGACAGATGTTCGGCGAGCTGTCGTTCTTCGATCCCGGCCCCCGCTCGGCGACCGCCACGGCCGTCACCGACGTCGAGCTCAAGAGCCTCGGCCACGAGGCCCTCTCGCCCGTGCTCAACGCCCACCCCGACGTCGCCCACGCGCTGCTGAACCAGCTCGCCGGCCGCCTGCGCCGCACCAACGAGGTCGTCGGCGACCTCGTCTTCAGCGACGTTCCGGGCCGCGTCGCCAAGGCGCTGCTCGACCTGGCGTCGCGCTTCGGCCGCCGCGCCGACGACGGCATCCACGTCAACCACGACCTGACCCAGGAGGAGCTCGCCCAGCTGGTCGGCGCCTCCCGCGAGACCGTCAACAAGGCTCTCGCCGACTTCGCCAGCCGCGGCTGGCTGCGCCTGGAGCCGAGGAGCGTCGTCATCCTCGACCTCGAGCGCCTCCAGCGCCGCGCGCGCTGACCGTCCGCGCTTCCTGCCGGCGGCGGCACCCGCGGATTCCCCGGTGAACCCCGTTCTCCGTCACCTCACCCCTGATGCGTCCTGGGTGCGGTCAACGGAAACGGGGTTCATCCCGTTCGCTTCCGGGCTGGACCCGGGAATCCGGCGCGGCGGGTCGGGCGGACCGTCAGGCGCGCAGGTGGTCGAGCTGGGCGGCGACGCTGAGCTCGGCGGCGCCCCACAGGGACTCGTCGACGTCGCGGTAGACCGTCTCGACGACCTCGCGGGCCGTCGTCGCGCCCGCCTCGACGGCCGCACGCACCTGGTCGAGGCGCTCGGCGCGGTGCTCGAGGTAGAAGTCGACGACCTCGGCCGGCGATCCGATGACGGGCCCGTGGCCCGGCAGGATGCGCTCGACCAGCCCCTCCTCGACGAGCTCGCGGACGTGTGCCAGCGAGTCGAGGTAGGGCCCGAGCACGCCGTCGGGATGCGCGATGACGGTCGTGCCGCGGCCGAGGATCGTGTCGCCGCTGAGCAGCGACGCCTCGGCCCCCAGCAGGAAGCACGTCGAGTCGGTCGTGTGACCCGGCGTCGCGAGCACCTCGATCGACAGGCCGTCGACGTCGATCGTCTCGCCGTCGGTCAGCGGCTCGGCGCCGCGCGAGAACTCCGGGTCGATCGACCGGGCCGGCGCCCCCGTCAGCTCGACGAGCCGCTCCAGCGCCTCGGTGTGGTCGAGGTGGCGGTGCGTGAACAGCACGAGGCCGACCTCGCCGGCGGCCGCCAGCACGGCCTGCAGGTGGTCGTCGTCGGACGGGCCGGGGTCGACGACGACCGAGCGCGTCGCGCCGGGCTCGCGCAGGATCCACGTGTTGGTGCCGTCGAGCGTCATGATGCCGGGGTTCTCGGCCAGGACGAACGAGGCGCGGTCGGTGACCGTGACGGTGCGAACGCTCATGGGTTCTCCCCCAGGTAGGTCTCGAGGTACGGCTCGCCGTCGACGAGCACGAGCTGCGGCAGGATCGTCGGGAACTCCCGGCCGACCGACGCGTCGACGACCGTCGCCGCGGTGTGCGCCGCGACGTCGCGGCACGCCGCGATCGTCGGCGGCATCATGGCGGCCTCGCCGGCGTCGACCGCCGCCAGGACGCGCGACAGCGGCGCCCACGTGGCGTGGTCGGACTCGCGGCTCATCGAGCCGACCCGCTGGCCCGCCGGCAGCGCCGCGACGAAGAAACGGGCGTCGTAGCGGCGCGGCTCGAACTCCGGCGTGATCCAGTGGGCCCAGGCGCCCAGCAGGTCGGCGCGCAGCACGAGGTCGTGGTCGACGAGGAACTCGGCGAACGACAACTCCCCCTCGTCGAGGGCGCCCCGGGCCGCCTGCATGTCGTGGCCGCCGGTGTCGGAGACGACCGTGTCGGCGTCGGGGCCGGCCAGCAGGATGCCGGTCTCCTCGAACGTCTCGCGCACGGCGGCCACGACGAGCCCCTTCGCCAGGTCGGGCGCGCAGCGGAACCGGGCACCCCACTCGTCGGCCGCCGGCCCGACCCACGGGACGTCGTGCTCGACGTCGGACGCCGTCAGCCCGCCGCCCGGGAAGACGTACATGCCGGCCGCGAAGGCCATGCTGGTCTGCCGGCGCATCAGGTACGCCTCGATGCCCTCGTCGCCGTCGCGCACGACCACGATCGTGGCGGCGTCGCGCGCCGCGACGGGCTCGGCCGACGGGTTCGCCGCCGCCTCGCGCAGCCGCCCGGGCATCGGGATGCGGTTCATCGAACCTCGACGACCAGCTCGACCTCGACGGGCGCGTCCAGGGGCAGGACCGGGACGCCGACGGCGCTGCGGGCATGCTGCCCGGCGTCGCCGAAGGCCGTGCCGAACAGCTCGCTGGCCCCGTTGGCGACGGCCGGCTGGCCCGTGAAGTCGGGCGTGCTCGCCACGAAGACCGTGGCCTTGACGACGCGCACGACCTCGTCGAGGTCGCCGACGACCGACTTGACGGCCGCGATCGCGTTGAGCGCGCACTGGCGCGCGCAGTCGTACGCCAGCTGCGGGTCGACGCCGTCGCCGACCTTGCCGGTGGCGAGCAGCTCGCCCCCGCTCAGGGGCAGCTGCCCCGACGTGTAGACGTACGAGCCCGTGCGCACGGCCGGGACGTAGACCGCGACGGGCGCCGGCGCCTCGGGGACCGTGTGCCCGGCCTCGGCCAGCCGGCTCTCGACGGCCGACATCAGACCGTGCCCGTCATGCGACCGGACGCTTGAAGTAGGCGACCAGGTTCTCGGGGTTCATGCCCGGCACGATCTGGACGAGCTCCCAGCCGTCCTGGCCGAAGTTGTCGAGGATCTGCTTCGTGGCGTGCACGAGGACCGGTGCGGTGAGGTACTCCCATTTCGTCATGCGCCGACTGTATCGGGCCTGTCGACCGCCTTCCCGACGCGACGAGCATCACGGCCCCACGGCCCGGATCGGGAGGCGATTTCCGGTGTCGTCGGTAGTCTCGAGACGTGGCTCAATCGACCCAGCTCCATGTCGTCACCGGCAAGGGCGGCACCGGCAAGACGACGGTCGCCGCCGCGCTCGCGATGTCGCTGGCGGGCCGCGGCAAGAAGGTGCTGCTGTGCGAGGTCGAGGGGCGCCAGGGCATCGCGCAGCTGTTCGACGTGCCGCCGCTGCCCTACGAGGAGCGCCGGATCGCGGTGGGTCTCGGCGGTGGCGAGGTCTACGCGCTGGCGATCGACCCCGAGGCCGCGCTGCTCGAGTACCTCGCGATGTACTACCGCCTCGGTCGCGCCGGCAAGGCGCTCGACAAGTTCGGCATCATCGACTTCGCCACGACGATCGCGCCCGGCGTCCGCGACGTCCTGCTGACCGGCAAGGTCTACGAGGCGGCCCGCCGCCGCACGGGCGACCGCTACACGTACGACGCCGTCATCATGGACGCCCCGCCGACCGGCCGCATCACGCGCTTCCTCAACGTCAACTCCGAGGTCGCGGGCCTGGCGAAGGTCGGGCCGATCCGCCGTCAGGCCGACTCGATCATGGAGATGATGCGGGCGCCCGAGACGCACGTGCACCTCGTCACGGTGCTCGAGGAGATGCCGGTCCAGGAGACGATCGACGGCATCGCCGAGCTGACGTCCGAGCGGCTGCCCGTCGGCCACGTCGTGCTCAACCTCGTGCGCCCCTCGGTGCTGTCGGGCGACTCGCAGACCGCGCTGGCCGGCGCCTCCCTCGCGCCGGCGGCCGTCGCGAAGGCCATGGCGGGTGCCGGCCTGACCCGCGACACCGACGCCGCGGCGGCGCTGATCGCCGGGGGCCGGGCCCACCTCGAGCGTCAGCACCTGCAGGACGCGCAGCGCGAGATCCTCGACGAGTGCGGCCGCCCCCTGGTGGAGCTGCCGCTGCTGAGCGACGGCATCGACCTCGGCGCGCTGTTCGAGCTCGCCGAGCAGCTCACCGACCTGCACGGGGGGACCGGACGATGACCGGCAAGGCCCACACCAGCCCGCCCGCCCGCAAGGGCCGCACCTCGCCCCGCGGCGGCACGAGCGGACGGAGCGCCCCGTCGACGGGCGGGGCGCTCGACGTCGACGCGCTGCTCGACGACCGCACGACCGAGATCGTCGTGTGCTGCGGATCGGGCGGCGTCGGCAAGACCACGACCGCCGCCGCGCTGGCGCTGCGCGCCGCCGAGAAGGGCCGATCGGTCTGCGTGCTGACGATCGACCCGGCCCGCCGGCTCGCGCAGTCGATGGGCCTGACGGAGCTCGACAACACGCCGCGGCCCGTCAAGGGCGCGGCGCTCGACGGTGGCTCGCTCGACGCCATGATGCTCGACATGAAGCGCACGTTCGACGAGGTCGTCGAGCAGCACGCGACGCCCGAGAAGGCCGCGCAGATCCTGACCAACCCGTTCTACGTCGCCCTCTCCAGCTCGTTCGCGGGCACGCAGGAGTACATGGCCATGGAGAAGCTCGGTCAGCTGCACGCGACGGGCCAGTGGGACCTCATCGTCGTCGACACCCCGCCGTCGCGCTCGGCGCTCGACTTCCTCGACGCCCCCGACCGGCTGTCGTCGATGCTCGACGGTCGCTTCATCAAGCTGCTGCTGGCGCCCGCCAAGGGGCCCGCCCGGCTCATCAGCGCCGGTTTCGGCATCGTGACGAGCGCGCTCAACAAGATCCTCGGCGCGCAGGTGCTGACCGACATGCAGACGTTCATCGCCGCCTTCGACACGCTGTTCGGCGGGTTCCGCCAGCGGGCCGAGGGCACCTACGCGCTGCTGCAGGCGCAGGGCACCGCGTTCGTCGTCGTGGCGGCACCCGAGCCCGCCGCGATGCGCGAGGCCTCGTACTTCGTCGAGCGGCTGGCCGGCGAGGGCATGCCGCTGGCGGGCCTCGTCGTCAACCGCGTGCACGAGACCGGGGCCGACGGCATCACGGCCGTCGACGCCGAGTCGGCGGCCCGCAAGCTCGACGACGCTGGCACCGCCGACGAGCGCGCCACCGGCGAGCTGCTGACGATCCACGCCGAGCGCATGCGCGTCTCGGCCCGCGAGGAGCGTCTCAAGCGACGCTTCTCGGCGGCCCACCCCGGCGTGCCGACGGTGTCGGTCGCCGCGCTGGCCGGCGACGTGCACGACCTCGACGGGCTGCGCCGCATCGGCGACCTGCTGGCCGGCGAGGACTAGCTCAGACGGCGACCGAGAGGACGCTGCGCCAGGCCGTCACGTTGGGACGTCGACGCAGCAGCGCACGGCGCTCACGCTCCGTCATGCCACCCCACACGCCCCACTCGATGCGGTTGTCGAGCGCCTCGGCCAGGCACTCGGCCCGCACCTCGCACGTCCCACAGACCTGCTTGGCGCGGTTCTGCTCCGCGCCCTTCACGAACAGGGCATCTGACTTGCCCCGACACGCGGCATCGGCCGCCCAGTTTTCGTTCCACATGATGAACCTCCCCGAGACCGGCCCGTTGGCCGAAGTTGGTTGGTACAAATGTAGGAAATAGGTCCTGCCGGCGTCAGAGCGTTAGTAGTCATTTTCTCTAGTCCCGAAGGACTAGACACGTTGTCGCTGCCGGGTTCGGCTGGCCCCCGTCCCGTACGCTGATCGCCATGGCCTCGAAGGATTTTCGCGACTCCCTGCGCCGCGCAGCGCAGTCCGAGACGCACAGCAGACGCAAGCCCGTACTCGTCGGGGCGATGGCTCGCCTGTCGGCGCTCGCCGGACTGCTGGTCGCGCTGATCCTGATCCCGACCACCGCGATCGTCGCGATGACCACCAGCAAGGTCACCGACGACGTGCTGTCGCTGCCCCTGACGCTCGAGGACCAGCCCAACGCGCAGACGTCGCGCCTGCTCGCCTCCAACGGCGAGCTGATCGCGTACTTCTACAACGAGAACCGCCAGGACGTCCCCCTCGCCGACATCGCTCCCGTCATGCAGGACGCGATCCTGTCGATCGAGGACGCCCGCTTCTACGAGCACGGCGCGCTCGACCTCAAGGGCACGATGCGCGCCCTGGTCAACAACGCGGCCGAGGGCCAGACCCAGGGCGGATCGTCGATCACGCAGCAGCTCGTCAAGCTGACGCTGCTGTCGCAGGCCACGACCAAGGAGCAGCAGCGCGCGGCGACCAAGCAGTCGGCGGCGCGCAAGATCCGCGAGCTCAAGCTCGCGATCGAGTACGAGGAGAAGCACTCCAAGAAGGAGATCCTCGAGCGCTACCTCAACCTGGCCTACTTCGGCGACGGCTCGTACGGCATCAGCGCCGCCGCGGCCCACTACTTCTCCAAGACCCCCGCCGAGCTCAACGCGCGTCAGGCGGCGACGCTCGCGGGCCTGGTCAAGAACCCCGTCGACCTCGACCCCAACGTCTACCCCGAGAAGGCCCTGCAGCGCCGCAACACGGTGCTGGCGGTCATGGCACGCCTCGGCAAGATCCCCACCGCCGAGGCCGAGAAGTACCAGTCGGCCGGCCTGGGACTCAAGCTCACCGAGTTCCCCAACGGCTGCCTCGGCGTCACGGGCGAGTTCTCGTGCGACTACGCCCGCCAGTGGCTGCTCGCGCAGCCCGCGCTCGGCGCCACGGTCGAGGAGCGCCGCGCCAAGCTCGAGCGCGGCGGACTGACGATCAAGTCCAACATCGACCTCAGCATGCAGTCGGCCGCCGACAGCGCCGTCACCTCGACGGTCAAGGCCACCGACGAGGCCATCGCGGCCCTCGCGATGGTCGAGCCCGGCACCGGCAAGGTGCGCGCCGTCGCCCAGTCGCGTCCGATGGGTCGCAGCAAGAAGGCCGGCGAGTCGTTCATCAACTTCGTCGTCCCCACGGCCTACGGGCAGTCGGGCGGCTTCCCGGCCGGCTCGACGTTCAAGATGTTCACGGTCGCCGCGGCGCTCAAGAACGGCATCGACGTCTCGCAGGCCTACAACTCGCCCAAGAGCATGACGATGCCGGCCGGCACCTACACGACGTGCGACGGTCTCAGCACCAGCGAGTGGAAGGTCAACAACTCCACGACGTCGGGACGCAAGAACATGTACACCGGCACCCGCGAGTCGGTGAACACCTACTTCTCGCAGCTCGAGAAGCAGGCGGGCCTGTGCAACACGGTCCGCGCCGCGGAGTCGATGGGCATCAAGGTGCGCGACGAGGACCAGGTGGGGCCGTTCACCCTCGGCGTCACCGACGTCAGCCCCCTCGACATGGCCACCGCCTACGCCACCCCGGCCTCGGGCGGCATGTACTGCAAGCCGCGCCCCGTCGACGAGATCCTCGACTCGAGCGGCCAGCTGGTCAAGAAGTTCGAGCCCAGCTGCAAGCGCGCCATGACCAAGGAGCAGGCCGCGCAGATCAACGACATCCTGCGCGGCGTGCAGGAGCGTGGAGGCTTCGGCTTCTCCAACGGCACGGGCCTCAGCGTCCCGTCGGCCGCCAAGACCGGAACCGCCCAGGACAACAAGGCCGTCTGGTACTCGGGCTACACGCCCGAGCTCGCGACGGCCTCGATGATCGCCGGCGTCGTCACCAACAACAAGGACGAGGCGCTCAACGGCCGGCCCAAGTCGCTGGCCGGTGTCACGATCAACGGCAACCTGCTGAACTTCAACGCCGTCGGCGGATCGTCGCTGGCCGGCCCCATGTGGGCCAAGGCGATGCAGAAGATCCAGTCGAGCCTGACGCCGGTCAACTTCGACACGCCGCCCAAGCGCCAGCCCGTCGCCCAGGCTCCGGCCAAGAAGAACGACGACGACAACAACGACCGGCGCGGCGGCGGAGGCCGCGACCGCGACCGCTGACCGACCCGGTGGGGGTCAGGCGCCGAGCTGGCGCTTGACCTCCGCCGCGACGGCACCGCCGTCGGCGCGTCCCTTCACCTGCGGCGAGACGATGCCCATGACGCGTCCCATCGCCTTCATGCCCTCGCCGGCGGCACCCGCCGACTCGACGGCCGCGGTCACGACCGCAGCGATCTCGTCGGCGCCCATCTGCTCGGGCAGGTACTCGGCGAGGATCTCGGCCTCGGCCGTCTCCTTCCGGGCCAGCTCGGGCCGGTCGCCCTCCGTGAACGCCGTCGCGGCCTCGCGGCGCTTCTTGGCCTCGGCGCCCAGCACCGTCAGGACGTCGTCGTCCGTCAGCTCCTTGACCTGCTTGCCCGACACCTCGGCATTCGTGATCGCGGTGAGCACCATGCGCAGGGTCGACGTGCGCAGGGCGTCGCGGGCCTTCATCGAGGCGGTGAGATCGGCGTGGAGCTGGTCCTTGAGGGCTGACATGGCTCCAGTCTCCCACCGCCGTCACACCGCCCCTCGGGTGCGCCTGTGACAGGGTGGGCGCATGCGTCCCCTCCTGTGGCCCGTCGCCGCCGCGGCGGCCGGCCTGGCGTACTCCGTCGCCGAGACGCGGGCGTTCACGCTGCGCACCGCGACCGTCCCGGTGCTCGCTCCCGGATCGGCCCCGCTGCGCGTCCTGCACCTGTCCGACACGCACATGACGCCCGGCCAGCACCGCAAGCAGCGGTGGCTCCGGGGGCTCGCCGAGCTGCGGCCCGACCTCGTCGTCAACACGGGTGACAACCTGGCCCACCTCGACGCCGTCCCGTCGGTGCTGCGCGCCTACGGCGACCTGCTCGACGTGCCGGGCGTCTTCGTGTTCGGCTCGAACGACTACTTCTCGCCCGTCCGCAAGAACCCGGCCAAGTACCTGACGGGCGGCACGGGTGTGAGCTCGGCGGGGACGTCCGCGCGTCCGCGCGACCTGCCGTTCGACGAGCTGCGCGCGGCGTTCACGCAGCGCGGGTGGGTCGACCTCAACAACCGGGGCGCGGACCTCGAGGTGGCCGGGCGCCGCCTGTCGTTCGCGGGCGTCGACGACCCGCACCTGGAGTACGACGTGCTCGACGACCGCCCGGCCGATCTCACGGCCGATCTGGCGATCGGGGTGGCGCACGCCCCCTACCTGCGGGTGCTCGACCACTGGAACCGCTCGGGCTACCCGCTGATCATGGCCGGGCACACGCACGGCGGACAGCTGCGCATCCCGTTCTACGGCGCCCTCGTGACCAACTGCGACCTCGATCGGGCCCGCGCCCGCGGCCTGCACACGCACCGCACCGACGGCCACGACCCGTCGTGGCTGCACGTCTCGGCGGGCCTCGGGACGTCCCCGCACGCGCCCGTGCGCTTCGCGTGCCGCCCCGAGGCAACACTGCTCACCCTCACTGGGATAGACTCGTCCGGTTCCCTCTCGTAGGGGATGCACGAGAGCAACACCAGCACCATCGGGCTGTGGCGCAGTTTGGTAGCGCGCGTCGTTCGGGACGACGAGGCCGCAGGTTCAAATCCTGTCAGCCCGACCAGCACCACACATCGAGGCCCCGGGTCTGCGTCAGCAGGCCCGGGGCCTCGTCGTGTGGTCGGCGGTGGACGTCGATCGGGCCTGTGACGTGACACACCCTGTGTCAAACTGACGGCATGGTGGACGGACAGGGATCGGATCCCGCGAAGCGGGTCGTCAAGCGGGTGGTCAAGAAGACCGTCGTGCGACCGTCCGCGTCGTCGTCGCCCGCCCCGGCAGACCCGGCACCCAAGCCGGCGGTCCGCTACGGGCGACCGGTCGCGACCGCGTCCCGTCCGTCCCAGGGGGCCGCGACGCCGGCGACCAGGACGACGGCCAAGGCCAAGGTCGCAGCGCCGCCCGCCCGGCCCACGGCGCCGAAGATCAAGCGCCAGGCGCCCTCGGTCGACGTGCGCGCCAAGGTCGCCGGCGCGCGTGACGTCGCAGGTCGCGCCTGGTGGGCCGTCGCCGACACGACCACCGACGCGGCACGTGCGACCGGACGCTTCACGGCTGCCCGTGCCCGCACCGTTGCCGCGTGGCGCCTGCCGCACCTCAACCCCTACCTCGCCTCGGTCGTCACCGGCGCGGTCGTGGGCCTGCTCGCGGTGCTGCTCGGCGCCGCGGCCCTGTCGCTGTTCTCGGCCGTCCGCGGCGTGTCGTCGGGTGGCGGCCTGTGGGGCGGTCTCGCCTTCGCCGCCGTCGCGGTCGTCTGCGCAGTCGCCGGCGAGGCGCTGCTGCGGGGCTTCGGCACGCAGGCCGCTCGCCTCACGAGCGTGCTCGCGGTGATCCTGACGATCATCGCGATGCTCGGCCTGTTCCTCGACCTGGTCGACGGCACCCTGGGCCTCGTGCTGCTGCCCCTGATCGGCGTCGCGGCGTACGCCCTCGCGCACTGGCTCGTCGACCTCGCGGAGAACACGCCCTCGCTCGTCGAGTGAGACCGGGAGGACGTCAGCCCAGCACGCGCACGAGCTGCTGCACCGCGAACGCGTAGCCGTCGACCCCTGCGCCGACCACGACGACCTCGGCGATGTCGGACACGTACGAGTGGTGGCGGAACGGCTCGCGCCGGTGGACGTTCGACAGGTGCACCTCGACGACCGGCAGCCCCGCGGCCAGCAGGGCGTCGCGCAGGGCGATCGAGGTGTGGGTGAGGGCGCCGGGGTTGATGACGATGCCCGCGCAGTCGTCGCGCGCCGCGTGGATCGCGTCGATCAGCACGCCCTCGTGGTTGCTCTGCACGCTGCGCACCTCGTACGAGGCCTCGGCGGCGGTGCGCTCGACGAGCGCCTCGACGTCGGCCAGCGTGGCGTCGCCGTACACCTCGGGCTCGCGGGTGCCCAGCAGGTTGAGGTTGGGGCCGTTGACCAGCAGCAGGCGCGTCGGAGTGCTCACCCGACCACGGTATCGGGTCGGGGCATCCGCGCGGTCACCGTCAGCGACGCATCGAGCGCCAGATCACGACCTGGTTGTCGGCGATCAGCGCCGGCAGGTTCTGCACCTGCCGCGACTGGGCCACCTCGGCCTGCAGCTCGGCGACCTTCGCCTGCAGCGCCAGCACCTGGTTCTCGAGGTCGATGACGCGGCGGACGCCCTCGAGGCCCAGTCCCTCGGCCGTCAGGCGTGCGACGGTGCGCAGCAGCTCGATGTCGCGCAGCGAGTAGCGGCGGCCCCCGCCGCCGGTGCGTCCGGGCGCGACCAGTCCGAGCCGGTCGTACGTGCGCAGGGTCTGCGGGTGCAGACCCGACAGCTCGGCGGCGACGCTGATGACGAACACCTTGGCCTCGGGGCCCGGGGGCTGGAAGCCCCCCGGCCCGACCGGCCCGGCGCTCATGACGCGACCTCGCCGAGCAGGGCGTCGCGCGGCGTCGTGGTGCCACGGGCCTCGCGCAGCGCCTCGACGGCGGCCCGCTCGGTGTCGGACAGCTCGGTCGGCACCTGCACCTCGACCGTCACGAGCAGGTCGCCGCGACCGCCCGAGGCGGTGGCGCCGCCCTTGCCGGCGGCGCGGAACGTGCGCCCGTTGGGCGTGCCCGCCGGGATGCGGATGCGCACCGGCGGACCGTCGAGCGTCGGCACCTGGATCTGCGCGCCCAGCGCGGCCTCGTCGAAGGCGACGGGAACCGTGACGGTCAGGTGCGTGCCCTTGCGGCCGAACACCCGGTGCGGCTCGACGTGCACCAGCAGGAACATGTCGCCGTTGGGTCCGCCGTTGTCGCCCTTGCCGCCCTTGCCCTTGAGGCGGATGCGCTGGCCGTCCTTGACCCCGGCCGGCACCTTGACGTTGAGCGTGCGGCTCGACGCCGCGCGACCCGATCCGCGGCACACGTCGCACGGGTGCTCGACGACCATGCCGCGTCCGCGGCACAGGTCGCACGGCTCGGTCATCGCGAACAGACCGCCCGCGGCACCGGTCTGCATGCCGCTGCCCTGGCACTTCGAGCACACCTTCGGTGTCGTGCCGGGCTTGGCGCCGGTGCCGTGGCACGTCGCGCAGGCCTCGTCGCTCGTGGTGCGCAGCGGAAGCGTCGCACCGTCGACGGCCTGCTGGAACGTGATCGTGGCCTCGGTCTCGAGGTCGTCGCCCTTGCGGGCCTGAGGACGCCGCGCCCGTCCTCGGCCGCCTCCGAAGAGGCCGCCGAGGAGGTCGCTGACGTCGAAGTCCTGCTGACCGCCGCCCGGGGGGCGGAAGCCCGTCGGACCACCGCCCCCGCGGAACTGCCCGAACATCGACCGCTGCTCGTCGTACTCCTTGCGCTTGTCGGTCGACGAGAGCACGGCGTACGCCTCGGAGACGCCCTTGAAGCGCTCCTCCGCGGCCTTGTTGCCCGGGTTGGAGTCGGGGTGGTTGTCGCGGGCGAGCTTGCGGTACGCCTTCTTGATCTCGTCCTGCGTCGCGTCCTTCTTGACACCGAGGACCTTGTAGAAGTCCTTGGTCGCCCAGTCGCTGGCTGCCATCCCGTCCTCCCTCCTGTCAGCTGTTGTCGGGCGCCGCGTCGTCTGACGCCGCGCCGTCGGTCGTCTCGTCGGTCAGTGACGAGACGTCGTCGGGCACCTCGGCCGCGGGTGCGGTCGCAGGGTCGACGACGCCGACCGTCGCGGGCCGCAGCACCCGGTCACCGTGGCGGTATCCCGTGCGCATGACCGTGTCGATCGAGGTGACCTCGACGTCGGCGGACTCGCCGGCGTGGAACACCGCCTCGTGCAGCGACGGGTCGAAGGCGTCGCCCGTGGCGCCGAACGCCTCGAGCCGGTGCTTCGTGACCGCCTGCTGCAGCGCGTCGGCGACGGCCTTGAAGCCGCCCGTCAGCTCGCCGTGCTCGTCGGCACGGGCGAGGTCGTCGAGCACCGTCAGGAGCGACTGCAGGACGGCAGCCTCTCCCTGGGCCCGGACGAGCTCGCGGTCGCGGTCGACACGGCGCTTGTAGTTGACGTACTCGGCCTGGAGGCGCTGCAGGTCGAGCGTGCGCTCCTCCAGCTGCTTCTCGACCGTGGGCTCGGCCGGGGCCGGGGCCGGCTCAGTCTCCTGAGCCGGCTCCACGACCTCGTCCTCGTGGGCCGTGCCCTCGGGATCGGTCACTTGGCGCCCTTGGTGTCGTCGTCCTCGTCGACGATCTCGGCGTCGACGACGTCGTCGTCCTCGGCCGACTCGTCGGTCGGGGCGCCCGCATCGGCGCCGGAGGCCTGGGCCTCGGCGGCCGCGGCGGCGTACATCGCCTCGCCCATCTTCGAGCTCGACTCGCCGAGCTTGGTCACGGCCGCCTGCACGGCGTCCGCGTCCTCGCCCTTGAGCGTCTCGTTGAGGGCGTCGAGGTCGGCCTGGACCTCGGCCTTGACCTCGTCACCGACCTTGTCGCCGTTCTCGGCGAGGAACTTCTCGGTGGAGTGCGACAGCGACTCGGCCTGGTTGCGGGTCTCGACGGCCTCGCGACGCTTCTTGTCCTCGTCGGCGTACGCCTCGGCGTCCTTGACCATCTTGTCGATGTCGTCCTTGCTGAGCGCCGAGCCGCCGGTGATCGTCATCGACTGCTCCTTGCCCGTGCCACGGTCCTTGGCGGAGACGTTGACGATGCCGTTGGCGTCGATGTCGAAGGTGACCTCGATCTGCGGCACGCCGCGCGGCGCCGGCGGGAGGCCCGTCAGCTCGAACGTGGCCAGCAGCTGGTTGCCGGACGCCATCTCGCGCTCGCCCTGGTAGACCTGGATCGCGACGGACGGCTGGTTGTCGTCGGCCGTCGTGAAGACCTCGGACCGCTTGGTCGGGATCGTCGTGTTGCGCTCGATGAGCTTGGTCATGACGCCGCCCTTGGTCTCGATGCCGAGGCTCAGCGGGGTGACGTCGAGGAGCAGGACGTCCTTGACCTCGCCCTTCAGCACGCCGGCCTGCAGGCTGGCGCCGAGCGCGACGACCTCGTCGGGGTTGACGCCCTTGTTGGGCTCCTTGCCGCCCGTGAGGGTCTTGACGACCTCGGTGACGGCGGGCATGCGGGTCGAGCCGCCGACCAGGACGACGTGGTCGATGTCGGCGAGCTTGATGCCGGCGTCCTTGATGACGTTGTTGAACGGCGCCTTGGTGCGCTCGAGCAGCGACGACGTGATCTTCTCGAACTCGGCGCGGGTCAGCGTCTCGTCGAGGAAGACGGGGTTGCCGTCCTGGACCGTGATGTAGGGCAGGTTGATCGCGGTGCTCGACGAGCTGGAGAGCTCGATCTTGGCGCGCTCGGCGGCCTCGCGGATGCGGGGCATGGCCATCTTGTCCTTGGTCAGGTCGACGCCCGTGCTGCTCTTGAAGCGGTTGACGACCCAGTCGACGATCGCCTGGTCCCAGTCGTCGCCGCCGAGGTGGTTGTCGCCGCTCGTGGCCTTGACCTCGATGACGCCGTCACCGATCTCGAGCAGGGACACGTCGAACGTGCCGCCACCGAGGTCGAAGACGAGGATCGTCTGGTCGTCGGCCTTGTCGAGGCCGTAGGCCAGCGCGGCCGCGGTGGGCTCGTTGATGATGCGACTGACGTTGAGGCCCGCGATCTCGCCGGCCTCCTTGGTCGCCTGGCGCTGGTGGTCGTTGAAGTACGCCGGCACGGTGATGACCGCGTCGGTGACCGTCTCGCCCAGGTAGGCCTCGGCGTCGCGCTTGAGCTTGGCGAGGATGAACGCCGAGATCTGCTGCGGGTTGAACGTCTTGCCGTCGATGTCGTCGGTCTTCCAGTCGGTGCCGACGTGGCGCTTGACCGAACGGATCGTGCGGTCGACGTTCGTGACGCCCTGGCGCTTGGCGACCTCGCCGGCCAGGACCTCGCCGTCCTTGGCGAACGCGACGACCGACGGGGTCGTGCGGGCGCCCTCGGCGTTCGCGATGACGGTGGGCTCGCCACCCTCGAGGACCGCGACGACCGAGTTGGTGGTGCCGAGGTCAATTCCGACCGCTCTTGCCATGGTGTTTCCTCCTGCTGTGGGGTGAACTGTGGTGTCGTGACGATGAGTCGCAGAGACTTCAAGCATGGGTGTCAACTGACTTGAGTCTGATCGTATCAACCTCGTTCAAGCCGTCGCTATTCCACCCCTGACAGCATTTCGCGTTAGTTTTCTCGTATGCGCACCCTGACCCGCCGCGTCGCGGCCCTGGCCATCGTCTCGTCCCTCACCCTCGCCGGTTGCGGCGGAAGTGACGGCGGCAGCGACGACTCCTCCGACAACGACTCCTCCTCGTCCGCCACGACGGACGCACCCGACGACGACACCGACACCGACTCCGGCTCGGACGTCGCCCCCGCGACGGGCGACGTCATCAGTGGCACCGGCTTCTCGTTCAACGCCCCCGAGGGCTGGACCGACGCCAAGGACGTCCTCCCGTCGGCCCTGGCCGTCGCCGCCAACCGCAGCGACGCCGACGGCTTCAGCGACAACATCAACGTCATCGAGGACAAGACCATCGTCGACGTCGACCGCGACGACCTCGAGGCCGCCGTCAAGCGCGTGCTCGAGGGCGTCAACGCCCAGGACGTCACGATCAAGGATCCCGTCGACGTCTCCGGCGAGGAGGCCGTGACGGTCGCCGCGGTCCTCGAGCAGAACGGCACCAAGTACCGCACCGAGCAGTTCGCGGTCTCGCACGACGGCAAGGGCTACGTCGTGACGTTCTCGTTCAGCGACACGGTCTCCGAGGACGACCGCGAGGACCTCACCGACTCGGTGCTGGAGACGTGGAAGTGGAGCTGACGGACTCCGCCCCCCAGCCGGACCGGGAGGCGTCGGCGACGACGATCCTGGCCCTGCTGTGGGAGACCACGGACCGGCAGGTCAGCCGCGAGATCGCGCACTTGGCCGACATCGCCGCCGACACCGACGACGACGGCTCGCACGTCGCGCCCCCGGGGCTCGTCATGCCGTCGACGGGGTGCATCACGACCCGGGTCGTCGCCACGGCGCGCGGCCACGAGGGCGTCACCGAGTCGATGCGGGTCGCGGTCTGGCCGACGGCCGAGGGCGACGACCCCGCGTTCGTCGTGACGCGCTCCGACTCCGACCGCACGCTCCCCGTCGCACTGCGCGACGTCGAGCCGCAGGTGACCGACCACCTGCGCGGCCAGGTCAACGACTTCATCGCCGCGATCATCGCCCAGATGGTCGCCGAGCTCGACGTCAAGATGCAGCGCACCTACATCCGCGAGTCGCAGGGCGACGTGGCCGAGTACACCGAGAACTGACCCGCACGCACCGCTGGGCCTGTCCTCCCGCTCGTGGGGGGACAGGCCCAGCGTGTCGGATCAGCCGACGTGGGCGTGCGGCGTGGCCGCGTGCCTGCCGGCGTCGGCGTCCGCGCCCTCGGCGAGGTGCCGCTCGAGCGACTCGCCCTCGATGTCGAGGTTGGGCAGCGCCTTGTCGAGCCACTTCGGCATCCACCACATGCGGTCGCCCATCAGCGCCATGAACGCCGGGACGATCGTCATGCGGACGAGGAACGCGTCGGCCAGGACGCCGACCGCGAGACCGAAGCCGATCGACTTGATGATGATGTCGTCGCCCAGCGCGAAGCCGCCGAACACGCCGATCATGATGGCCGCGGCCGCCGTCACGACGCGAGCGCCGTACTGGAACCCGAGGACGACGGACTCGCGCGCGGGCCGGCCGTGCACGTACTCCTCACGCATCCGCGACACCAGGAAGACCTCGTAGTCCATCGCGAGTCCGAACAGGATGCCCGTCAGCAGCAGCGGCAGCATGAACAGGACCGGCCCGGACGTGTCGACGCCGATCAGGTCGGCGAGCCAGCCCCACTGGAACACCGCGACCGTCGCGCCCAGGGCGACGCCGACCGACAGCAGGAACCCGAGGACGGCCTTCAGCGGCACGAGCACCGAGCGGAACACGATCGTCAGCAGGACGAACGCCAGGCCGACCACGACGAGCAGGTACTTCGGGAACGCATCGGCGAGGCTCTCGGAGATGTCGACGCCGAGCGCCGTCTGACCGGTCACGAGCACGTCGGCACCCGTCGACTGCTCGACGCTTCCGACGGCGCCGCGGATGTCGTCGACGAGCTGCTGCGTCGCCGCCTCGGACGGACCGCTCTTCGGGATGACGCTGATGATCGCGTAGCCCGTGGCCTGCAGGTCGTCGAGGTAGGTCTGCGTGGCCGCGGTGTCGGACGGGTCGGGCGCCGGCGGCACGACCGCTGCGACGTCCTTGTCGATGCTCTCGACCTGCTGG
This sequence comes from Aeromicrobium sp. Root472D3, assembly GCF_001426485.1. GTDB lineage: Bacteria > Actinomycetota > Actinomycetes > Propionibacteriales > Nocardioidaceae > Aeromicrobium. The sequence continues at coordinate 264,847 of NZ_LMET01000001.1, forward strand.
ACCGTCGCGTCGACCGCGGCGGCCGGGTCGGCGGCGTCCTTCGTGTCGACGACGACCAGCAGCGGGCCGTTGGTGCCGGCTCCGAAGTTGTCGGAGATCAGGTCGTAGGCGACGCGCGGCCCGCTGCCCTCGGCGGCGGTGCCGTTGTCCGGCAGGGCGAGCTGCATCGAGGCGACCGGGATCGCGATGACGCCGGCCACGACCAGGCCGCCGACGAACGTGACGAGCTTGTTCCTGGTGACGAAGTCGGCCCAGCGGCGCCCGTTGGTGCGGCTCACGGACTGGTCCTCGGGGTCGCGGGCGTTGATGAAGGGCAGCTTGCCCCACCCGATGTTGCGCCCGGCGAAGCCGAACAGGGCCGGCAGCAGCGTGAGGGCGATCAGCACCGCGACGGCGACGGTGGCGGCGGCCGCCAGACCCATCTCGGTCAGGAACGCGATGTTGACGACCGACAGGCCCGCGAGCGCGATGACGACCGTGAGGCCCGCGAAGACGACGGCAGACCCGGCGGTGCCGACGGCGCGGCCGGCGGCCTCCTCGCGGTCGCGCCCGAGGTGGATCTCGTGCCGGTAGCGCGAGACGATGAACAGGGCGTAGTCGATCCCGACCGCCAGGCCCAGCATCGTGGCCAGGATCGGGGTGGTCGAGCCCAGGTCGACGAAGCCCGTCAGCGTCGTGATCGACGCGACGCCGATGCCGACGCCGATGAGCGCGGTCAGCAGCGGCATGCCCGCCACGAGCAGCGAGCCGAACGTGATCAGCAGGACGATGATCGCGATGCCGATGCCGATGAGCTCGGCGGTGCCGCCGTGCGGCACCTCCTGCAGCGCGTCGCCGCCGATCGCGACCGTCAGGCCCGCGTCGCGCGCCGCCTGGGGGGCGTCCTCGAGCGCCGTGCGATCGGCGTCGGTCAGCTCGATCGAGTTCTTGGCGTACGACACCGAGGAGTAGGCCGTGCGCCCGTCCTCGGAGATCGTGCCGGCGAACGGGTCGGTGGCGGCGATGACGTTCTTGGAGTCGATCGCGGCGAGCGTCTCGTCGACGAGCGGCTTGTTCGTCGCGTCGTCGAGCCGCTGGCCCTCGGGTGCCTGGAAGACGATCTGCGCCTGCGCACCGTCGGGCGCGGCGTCGGGCGTGCGCTCCTTGATCAGGTCGAAGGCCTGCGACGACTCGATGCCCGGCACGCTGAACTCGTCGGACGTCTTGCCCGCGAGCGTCTGCGAGGCCACGCCGACGACGAGCAGCAGGCCGATCCAGAACGACAGGACGGTCCAGCGGTGCCGGAACGACCAGCGTCCGAGGCGGTAGAGGTGCCAAGCCATGGTGTGTGTCTCCCTCGAGTGGTGCGGTGTCAGTGGATGCCGAGGGCGGGCAGCAGCGCGCCGTCGACGTAGGAACGGAGGAAATCGCCGGACGGCTCGTCGCCCTCCAGCAGGTGGTGCAGCACGATCGGCGCGATGAAGACGTAGTCGACGAAGGCGAGGGCCGGGCAGTCGGCGGCGACCTCGCCGCGGTCGACGGCCCGGCGGACGACGGCCCGGATGCTCTCGCGCCCGGGCTCGAGGATCTGCGTGCGCACGGCGTCGCCCAGCTCGGGATCGTGCCGGACGGCGTGCATGATCGCGGCGATCAGGTCGGCGTCGTGCTCGTGGCCCTTGGCCTCGCCGCGGTCGACCATCAGGTGCAGGTCGCCGCGCAGCGAACCGGTGTCGGGGACCTCGGGGTCGATCTCCCCGACGCAGGTCAGCGCCTCGACGACGAGCGCCGACTTGCTGCCCCACTGCCGGTACAGCGTGGCCTTGCTGGAGCGGGTCGCCTCGGCGACCTGGTCCATCGTGAGCTTCTCGTAGCCGTGCTCGGCGACGAGCGCGAGGGTGCCGACGTACAGCTCGCTGAGACGTTCGTCCGTCATGCGAGCCATCGGAACCTCCATCAGTACGAAACCGTTTCGTTTCGATGCTAGTCGCGGGCTCCCGTCCGCACCAATCCCGTGTCGATGACGTGCGTCACACGACGCCGGTGTCCGCCCCGGCCGATAGCGTCGGCCCATGCAGCGCTTCGACGACGACGAGCGGCGCCGCCGCCTCGGGCTGCGGCACCGGCTCGCCGACGGCACCCGCGACCACGACCTGGCGGCGGCCGCGGCGAGCGTCGTCGCGCTGCACGGCACCGACCCGGGCTCGACGTTCGTCTCCGCCTGGGCCCGCTGCGACGACGGTCTGGGCGTCGCCGAGGTCGAGCGGGCGCTCTACGACGACCGGACGCTCGTGCGCGTCATGGCGATGCGCCGCACGGTCTTCGTGGCGCCCGTCGCCGACGTCCCGGTGCTGCTCGCCGGAGCCGCCGACGACGTCGCGCGCGAGGAGCGCCGCAAGCTCGTCGCCCTGCTCGGGGCCGGCGGCGTCGACGAGCCCGACGCGTGGCTGCGCCGGGTCGAGCAGGTGGCCGTCGACGTCGTCGCACGGCTCGGCGAGGCCACGCCGGCCGACCTGGTCGCCGCCGACGAGCGCCTGGCCACGACGGTCGTGATGGCGCCGGGCACCCGCAACGAGACCACGGTGCGCATCGCGAGCCGGGTGCTGACGGTGCTCGGCGCGCAGGGCCGCGTGGTGCGCGGGCGCCCCAAGGGGTCGTGGACCTCGACGCAGTTCCGCTGGTCGACGCTGGCCGACTGGTCGCCTGCGGCGGCCGTCGCGATCGACCCGCGGCAGGCCGAGGCCGACCTCGCCCGCCGGTGGCTGGCGCGGTTCGGCCCCGCACCGGAGTCCGACCTGACGTGGTGGACCCGGTGGACCAAGACCCGCACCCGCCGCGCGCTCGCGGCGATCGACGCCGTCGAGGTCGACCTGGGCGACGGCGGGGGCGGGGGCGGGGGCGGGCCGGCGTGGGCGCTGGCCGACGACCTCGAGCCGACCCCGGACGTCGGCCCGTGGGTCGCGCTGCTGCCGGCCCTCGACGCCACCCCCATGGGCTGGAAGCACCGAGACTTCTTCCTCGGCGACCACGGGCCGGCCCTGTTCGACACGACCGGCAACATCGCAGGCACCGCGTGGTGCGACGGCCGCGTCGTCGGTGGGTGGGTGCACCTGCCGGGCGGGCAGGTCGCGGTGCGCCTGCTCGACGACATCGGGTCCGAGGCGTCCGCCGCGCTCGCGGCGCGCGCCGAGCGGCTCGCCGCGACGATCGGCGACGTGCGCCTGACACCGCGCGGCCGTCGCGCATCCCCCCTCGAGCGGGAGCTGCTCGACACCTGACGACGATACTCTTGAACATGTTCAATTCTGCGCTATCGTGGACGCACGAGCTGAACACGTCCACACAGAGGATCGACCCATGGACTACACCGTCGCCACCCACCTCGCCTACCTGCTGACCGCCGTGCCCATCACGATCTGGGTCGCCGCGACCCTCTCGCGCAACGGACGCGTGTTCCTGACCGACGTCTTCCACGGCGAGGACGGCCTCGCCGACGCCGTCAACCGGTTGCTCGTCGCGGGCTTCTACCTCGTCAACCTCGGCTTCGTGTTGCTGTACGTGCGCGGGGGCGGCGACGTCACCGACCTGACCGGCCTGCTCGAGACCCTCAGCCTCAAGATCGGTGTCGTGATGCTGGTGCTGGGCGTCATCCACCTCGTCAACGTCATGGTCTTCTCGTCGATGCGCCGCCGGGGCCGCGCCGAGGCCGATCGCGCCCGCCAGGCCGCGGCGTACCAGCAGCAGGTCTACGCGCAGTACCCGGCGCAGCCGCGCCGTTGAGCGACGATGGATACATTGAACGTCGTGACCGACAGCCCCCCACCCTCGTCGAAGGCCCAGGCCGCCCCGAGGGGCGAGCGCTCCGCCAAGGCCGAGCAGACCCGTCAGTCGATCATCGACGCGGCGATGGGCCTGTTCCGCACCAAGGGCTACGACAAGGCCACGATGCGCGCGATCGCCGACGAGGCGGGGGTCTCGATCGGCAACGCGTACTACTACTTCTCGTCCAAGGAACACCTGATCCAGGCGTACTACGACGGCATCAACGCCGAGCACGCCGAACGGGCCGCCCACACGCTCGCGACGGCGACGACGTTCTCCGACCGTCTCACGGGCGTGCTGCTGGCGTGGGTCGACGTCGCCGAGCCGTACCACGAGTTCGCCGGCAAGTTCTTCAAGAACGCGGCCGAGCCGAGCAGCCCGCTGTCGCCGTTCAGCGACGACTCCGAGACCACCCGGCTCGCCGCGATCGACCTGCACCGCCAGGTCGTCGAGGGATCGGACATCAAGCTGGCCAAGGCGCTGCGCGCCGAGCTGCCCGAGCTGCTGTGGCTCGTGCAGATGGGCGTCGTGCTGTTCTGGGTGCACGACGCGAGCGACGGCCAGCAGCGCACGCGACAGCTCGTGCGCCAGGCCGTCCCGGTCATCGACCGCGCCCTGCGCCTGACGCGCATCCCCGGGGTCCGCGGGCTGGTCGACGACGTCGTCGGCCTCGTGCGCGCCGTCAAGCCCTGACGGCTCAGGGCACCGGCGGGTCCGCGCGGGTGTCGCGGGCGCGGCGTCGCGACACCTTCTGCGCGTACAGCTCGCGATCGGCCCGCGCGCGGATCGTGCGCGCCGAGTCGACCGGCACCGCCTCGGCGAGTCCGTACGACCACTGCTCCCGCGTCGCGACCCGCAACCGCTCGAGGAAGTCGCCGGCCTGCGACGCCGAGGTGTCCGGCATCATGACGAGGAACTCGTCGCCCCCGATGCGTGCCACGGTGTCGTAGGGCCGCGTCTGCTCGCGCAGGGCCGACGCGAACGACACCAGCAGCCGGTCGCCCGCCGCGTGCCCGTGCTCGTCGTTGACCTGCTTGAACCCGTCGAGGTCGATGATGCCGACGGTCAGCGGGGCCCCCGAGCGGGCCGCGCGCCCGAGCTCGACGTCGATGCGGTCGTCGAGCCCCGAGCGGTTCAGCACGCCCGTGAGCGGGTCGGTCGTGATCTCGCGGTCGAGCCGTGCCCGCAGGTAGCCCGCCGCCTCGAGGCAGAACGTCGAGGCGAGCACCAGGTTGACCCACGTGATGAAGACCCGGTCGTGCGTGTTGACGGCCAGCGCGGCGCCCGACATCGCGAACGCCGCCGCGGTCACGATCCGCGCGACGACGCGCGGGTAGAACCAGCCGAGGTAGCACGCGACCATCGGGTAGAGCACGAGGTTGTTCACCGAGGCGACGGCGGAGGTGGACAGCGCCATCTGCAGCGACGTGACCGCGAAGAACACGCTCGCGCCGACGACCCCGATCTCGCGCACCAGTCGGTCGCCCAGGGCGAGCGGCACCGCCGCCAGCAGCACCGTGAGCGCCACCCAGCCCCACGTCCAGGCCGATCCGAAGGCGTCGCCCGTGGACGTCAGGGCGTCGACGAGACCGCTCAGGGCGATCACGAGACCACCGGCCGACGTGACCCACGCGAACGGCGGGATCGCGGCCGCCGGTCGCCTCGTCACGGTCGAAGGATAGGCGACGCGAGGGGCGTCAGCGGGCGGCCACCACGACGATGCCGACCGCCACCGACACGATCAGCACGCCGACGGCAGCGGCCAGCAGCGCGGGCGCACCGAACCCCGGCATCGACGACCCCGTCCTGATCGCCTTCTCGACGGCGCGCCACCGCAACCACGCCTGACCCACGCACAGCGCGGCGAGCACCAGGAGCCACAGCGACGCCACGTTGCTGACCCAGGTGTCGAGCTCGAAGAACGGGCTGTGCACCGCCACGGCCCCCGCGACGAGCGCCAGCGACGTCCGGGTCCATGCCAGGAACGTCCGCTCGTTCGCGAGCGTGAAGCGCGTGTCGGGATCGGGCCCGGCACCGAACACGTCGCGCGGGAACCGCCTGTCGGCGGTCATGCCGCGACCGCGTGGACGTCGCACATCCGATCGGTCGTCAGGCACGTGCCGCACCGCACCATCTGGCGGACGCACGACACGTCGCCGCAGTCGGCCACGTGGTTGGTGGCGGCGTCGCAGCGGTCGCACGAGCCCACGAGCGCCGCGTGGTCGGAGAAGTCCATCGTGACGCGGTCGTCGAAGACGTACAGCGAGCCCTTCCAGAGGCCGTCGTCGCCGTACGCCTCGCCGTACGTCGCGATGCCCCCGTCGAGCTGGTAGACCTCCTGGAAGCCGCGGTGGCGCATGAGGGGCGTCAGCACCTCGCACCGGATGCCACCGGTGCAGTACGTCACGACGGGCCGGTCCTTGAGGTGGTCGTAGGCGCCGCTGTCGAGTGCCGCGATGAACTCGCGCGTCGTGTCGACGGGCGGCAGGACGGCGCCGTCGAAGTGCCCGATCGCCGACTCGATCCGGTTGCGGCCGTCGAAGAACACGACGTCCTTCGCGGCCACGAGCTCGTGCAGCTCGGCCGGCGAGAGGTGCGTCCCGCCGTCGACGACCCCGTGCTCGTCGACCTGCAGCTCGTCCGGCGCACCGAACGTCACGAGCTCGTCGCGCACGCGCACGCTGAGCCGCGGGAAGTCGGACGTCGTCCCGTCGTCGCGGGCCGGCCCCCCTTCGCTCCACTTGACGTCGATCTCCTTGAACGGGGCGTAGGCGCGGGTGCCCTTGACGTACTTCTTCAGCGCGACGACGTCACCGCCGAGCGTCGCGTTGATGCCGTCCTTCGACACGATGATGCGACCGCGGATGCCGAGCGCGTCGCACAGCGTGTGCTGCCAGAGCCGGATCGCGTCGGGATCGGCCAGCGGCGCGAAGCCGTAGAAGAGCAGAACCTTGGGGGTGGCCACGGGTACCAGCGTAGGCCGTGACGACGGGGCTAGGCGACGGTGCCGACGTCCCAGGTGGCCCGGGCGTCGGCGTCCCACCGGCGTCCGCAGCGGATCGTGCCGACGAGCTCGCGCGGGCGGTCGGCCAGCAGGGCCAGCGCGGCCGCGAGCTGCCCGGCGTCGAGCCGGCGGGCCAGCGTCACGTGCGGCGTCCAGGCGCCGGGAGCGGTCGTGGGAGGACGTCCGGGGAGCCCCTCCAGCGCGGCGTCGACCGACCGGTGAATCTCGAGCAGCCCCGCCGTCGGCACGACGGCGCGCGACACCACCGACGTCCGCCCCGGGAAGACCAGCAGGCCGCCCAGCCGCAGCGGTTCGCTCGAGCCGTAGTGGACGTCGGCCAGCGCCCGCTCGGCCGACTCGTCGACGGTGCCGGCGACCCCCAGCGTGACGTGCGGGGCGTTCGACGCGCCGGTGTGGCGGGCCTGGCTCGGCAGTCCGGCCTCGAGCAGCAGCGCCCACTCCTCGCGCACCCCGGCGTCGAGGCGGGCGTCGAGGACGAGCTCGACCGACTGCACCATGCGTCTATCGTCGTGCACATGAGCGAGCTCCACGAGCTGGACGCGACCGACCAGGCGGCCCTGCTGCGCGACCGGGAGGTCTCGGCGGTCGAGCTGGTGTCGCACCACCTCGACCGCATCGACCGCCACGACGCCGGTCTCGGCGCCTTCGTGACCGTCACGGCCGAGGCGGCGCTCCAGCAGGCGGCCGCGGCGGACGCGGCGATCGCCGCCGCACGAGCCCGCCCCTTCACCGGCGTGCCGACCGCGGTCAAGGACCTCACGGCGACCGCCGGCGTCCGCACCACGATGGGGTCGGCCGCGATGCGCGACCACGTCCCGACGACCGACGCCCACCTCGTCCGGATGATCCGCGAGGCCGGCTTCATCAGCCTCGGCAAGACCAACACCCCCGAGTTCGGCCTGTCGTCGTACACCGACAACGACCTCGTCGGCCCGGCCCGCACGCCGTGGGACCCGAGTCGCAACGCCGGTGGCTCCAGCGGCGGGGCGGCGGCCGCCGTCTCGGCCGGTCTCGTCCCGCTGGCCCAGGGCAGCGACGGCGGCGGGTCGATCCGCATCCCGGCCAGCACGTGCGGGATCTTCGGCGTCAAGCCGAGCCGCGGGCGGGTGAGCGTCGGCCCGTCGGGGTCGGACTGGAGCGGGCTCGCGGTCGACGGGCCGCTCAGCCGCACCGTCCGCGACGCCGCTGCGCTGCTCGACACGATCGCCCACCCCATGCCGGGCGACCTGCGCCCCCTGCCCGACCCCGACGTCCCGTTCGTCGAGCACGCGCGACGCACCCCGCGACGTCTGCGCATCGCCCGCTGGTCGGGCACGCACCTCGACGGCGTCGAGCCGGGCCCCGACGCCCTCGCCGCCTGGGAGCACGCGAGCCGGTTGCTGGAGTCGCTGGGCCACGAGGTCGTCGACGTCCCCAACCCGTTCCCGCAGGAGCTCGAGCCGCAGTTCAACATCATCTGGTCGAGCGGCGTCGCGGGGGCACCCGTCCCTCCGGAGGCCGAGCCGCTGCTGCGGCCCAACACCCGCTACTGGCGTGAGCGGGGCGGCCGCGCCACGGCGGTCGAGCTGGCGCGCGCGATGCAGTTCGTCGAGGCGACGACCCGCGACGTCGTGACGGGCCTGCAGCCGTTCGACGCGATGCTGACGCCCACGCTGGCGCTGCCGCCCCAGCCCGTCGCCTGGTTCAACGAGTCGGGCGATCCCGTCGAGGACCACCGCCGCGAGCTGCTCTACACGCCCTACACGGCGCTGTACAACATGAGCGGCCAGCCCGCCGCCACGCTGCCGCTGCACTGGTCGGACGACGGCCTGCCGATCGGGGTCATGCTCGCGACCCTGCCCGCCCGGGACGGGCTGCTGTTCAGCCTGTGCGCCGAGGTCGAGGCCGCCCACCCCTGGGCCGCCCGGCGTCCCCCGGGCTTCGGCTCCTAGAGGCCCGCGGGCAGGTGCTCGCGCACGCGGTCGATGTCGTCCTCGGACGGCAACGCGTCCGTGACCTTGGTGATGCTCGTGCCGATGTCGGCGGAGTCGACGGGCACCTGGCCCGAGGAGATCAGCTCGGCCACGACCGCCGCGACCTCGTCGTCGGTCAGGCGGCGCCGCAGCAGGGCCAGCAGGGGCACGTAGTCCTGGGCGGGGACGCCCTGCGGGTATCCCTCGCGCAACCAGCCCACGATCGCCTCGACGAACGACGGCTTGCTCACGACGGCTCCGCCCCCAGGACGTACCACCCGGTGTGGTGGCCGATGAAGTCGCGCGCGACGAACAGCACGCCGGCCGCGATCGCGACGGCCACCAGCGCGAAGCACAGGTACGCGGCCGCCGTCAGCAGCGGTCGTCGGTCGCCCGCGAGGTGCTGGCCGTCGATCGTCCCGGCACCCACGGCCTGCGACCTCACCCCCACGGCGAACAGCGCCGGCAGTCCCGCACCCGCGACGATCCCGAACACCAGCACCTTGAGCAGTGCCCCGACGTCGAGCCAACCGTTCATCGTCCGCCCCCTCAGCTCTCTGCGCCGGCCACGGCCGGTCGCCGGGACGACGCGCGGTCGTCCCACTCGTCGTTGACGTTGTCGTGGCTGACCACGCTGCCGCGTGAGCGCAGCCAGATCGTGAAGGACACCGCGAGCAGCCCCGCGAAGACCACCAGCACGCCGGCGAGGCCGCCGATGCCGGCCGTGACGCCGTAGGCGACGGCCCCGACGAGCGCGGCCGCCGGCAGCGTCACGACCCAGGCCGTCGCCATGCGCAGGGCCACGCCCCACCGCACCTCGGCGCCCGGCTTGCCGAGACCCGAGCCGAGGATCGAGCCCGTCGCGACGTGCGTCGTCGACAGCGAGAAGCCGAAGTGGCTCGCGAGCAGGATGATCGCGGCCGACGAGCTCTCGGCCGCCATGCCCTGCGGCGACCTGATCTCGACCAGGCCCTTGCCGAGCGTCCGGATGATGCGCCAGCCGCCCAGGTACGTGCCGAGCGCGATCGCCGACGCGCACGACACGATGACCCACGTGGGCGGGAGGGTCTCGTCGGCGCTGACGCTGCCGTACGAGATCAGGGCCAGGAAGATGATGCCCATCGTCTTCTGGGCGTCGTTCGTGCCGTGCGCGAGCGAGGCGAGCGAGGCCGAGCCGATCTGCCCGATGCGGAAGCCGCGCTCGGTGCGACGCTCCTCGAGCCCCCGGGTCGACCGGTAGACCGAGTACGTGCCGAGCGTCGCGACGAGGCCGGCGATCACGGGCGACAGCACCGCCGGCAGGACCACGTTGGACACGACGCCCTTCCACTCGACGCCGCTGGACCCGGCCGCCGCGAGCATCGCGCCGATGACGCCGCCGATCAGCGCGTGCGACGAGCTCGACGGGATGCCGAGCAGCCACGTGAGCAGGTTCCACGTGATGCCGCCGACGAGGCCCGCGAACACGATCTCGAGCGTCACGAGGTTCGCGTCGACCAGCCCCTTGGCGATCGTCGCGGCCACCGCGGTCGACAGGAAGGCGCCGACCAGGTTCAGCACGGCGCTGAGCGTCACCGCGACCTTGGGCGACAGCGCGCCCGTCGCGATCGACGTCGCCATCGCGTTGCCGGTGTCGTGGAACCCGTTGGTGAAGTCGAAGGCCAGCGCGGTCGCGACCACGAGGACCAGGATGATGAGGGACTCGTTCACGGATCAAGGGTGCGCCTCGCAACCACCCCCGTCGAGGGGTGCGCGGGGGTGTTCAGGCGATGTTCACCCGCGGCGTGACACGGCTCGCACGACTACCGCCCGGCGACCCTCGCGGTCCTCTTCGACGTCCTGGCCGTCGTGACGTGGGCGCTCCTGGTGCCGGTGACGCGCACCGTGATGCGCTGGCCCCGCTGCCTCGACGTCAGCCTGAACGAGCTCGCGGTGGCCTTCGACGAGATCTTCCGCCCGTTGGCGAACCACTGGTACGTGAACGCGGGCCGCGGCGACCACGAGCCGACCTTGACCTTCAGGGTGCGGCCGACCTTCGCGGTGCCGACGATGCGGGGCGTCGCGGCCGACAGCGGCGCGGGGGCCGGCGGCGCGAGCACCGGGGCGGGCGCCGCCGGCGCCGGGGTCGGGGTCGGCGCCGGGGTCGGGGTCGGGGTCGGCGTCGGCGTCGGCGTCGGGGTAGCCGTCGGCGTCACGGTCGGCGTCGGCGTCACGGGAGACCCGGTGCCCGACAGCGTCACGGTGACGGGTGTTCCCGCCGAGGACGTCGCACCGACCGCGATCCTCGTCGACCCGCCCGGACCGACGAACGTCTGGCCGGCCGTGAAGGCGCCGTCGTACGTGGCCGACGCCTTGCGCGTCTGCAGCGCCAGCTCGCCGCCGTCGGACACGGTCGTGACGGTCACCCCGGGGTCGTACGTCACCGGCACGCCGAGCGAGTAGCGGCTGGCGTAGAACGTCCCGGCGTCCCGGCCCGTCCCTGACCGCACCTCCACGACGTACCGCGCCGACGTGACGGGGTCGACGACCACCGCGCCCCGCACGCCGGTCGCGTCCGACCTCGGGCGCAGCGTGACCGTGCCCGACGACGTCAGGGCCGTCAGCTCGCCCGCGGGCGCGATGCCGAGCCGCTCACGGAACGCCGAGTCGAGCGCGGGCGACGCGAAGGCGTCCCCGCCGACGGCGAGCGACATGGGGCTGTAGAGGTCGAAGTACTCGCCGTCGCCGCACTCGTCCACGTCGGGACACTCGTCGAGGTTCGCGTGCCCCAGGCCGAACGTGTGCCCCAGCTCGTGGACGCCCACCTGCGTCGCGACGTCGCCCAGGGTGAAGCTCATCGGCCCGCCGCTCGACAGGTCGGTGCCGACGCTCGCGATGCCGGCGATGCCGCCGTCGCCGCACTCGTCCGCCATCGCCACCACCAGGTGGTTGCGCGAGCCCACCGCGAACGAGACGTCCGGGAACTGGGCCCTCGCCTCGTTCCAGACCCCGCTGGGAGAGCCCATGCCGCAGCTCTGCGCCGTCGTGGCGGTGCTCGTGGTGGTGAACGGCACGACGTCGCCCTGCACGGCGAACGACGTGATGACTCCCCCCGACTCCGTGGTCCAGTACGACGTCATCTGCTCGACGAGGGTCTTGACCTGCGCGGGCGTCTCCTCGACCGAGCCCTTGTTCGACAGCAGGGCCACGTAGGCGCGGTGGACCGCCGGTGTGGTCACCGCGGCCGCGCGCGCCGGCGCCACGGAGGCGGTCGACACCTCGAGGGGCTCGTCCTGGCGAGCGGCCTCCGCGACGGCGACGCGTCCGGCCCGGGTGTCCTGGGCGATCGTGGCGCCCTCCCCGGGCAGGAGGTCGCGAGCGTCGAGGGCGGCCTCGACGTCGGTGGGCACGACGAGCTCGCCCTCGAAGCGCCCGTTGACGGGCGTCTCGTCCGGCAGGTCGACGGGGATCACGACGCCCGCGTCCGTCACGACCGTGAACAGGTGGTCGGACGCCGCCTCGCTGCCGAAGCGGTCGACCACGACGGACCGCACCGTCCCCTCGACGGCCAGGGTCGTCGGGTCGTCGGCGGCGTGGGCCGGCAGCATGGCGATGCCCGAGGCGACGAGCGCGGCGGCGAGCAGGACGGACGGTCGACGGACGGCGCGCATGGCGGGTTCTCCCTGACTCAGCAGGCCGCGGCTCTCCCGTGCCGAGGCGATGCGACCAGCCTAGGCAGGGACACCGTGTCACGGACCCGAACGTGACGAACCCGTCCGCGGAGCCGCGCGCCGACGTCAGTCGCGGGCGGTCATGACGATCGGGTCGCCGTCGGTGATCGCGATGGTGTGCTCGACGTGCGCGCCCCGCGAGCCGTCGGCGCTGCGGATCGTCCAACCGTCGGGGTCCATGCGGATCTCGTCGGTCGTGTGCAGGAACCACGGCTCGATCGCGATGACCAGGCCCGGCTTCAGCGGCAGGCCGCGGCCGGCCTTGCCGTCGTTCGGCACGTGCGGGTCGCCGTGCATCGTCCGGCCGACCCCGTGGCCACCGAACTGCGTGTTCACCTTGAGCCCGTGCGAGCGGCCGACGGCACCGATCGCCGCCGAGATGTCGCCGATGCGGTGGCCGGGACGGGCCACCGCGATCGCGGCGTCGAGCGCCTCCTGCGCGTGGTCGATCAGGCGCAGGTCCTCCTCGCGCGGGGTGCCGACGACGACGCTGACCGCCGAGTCGCACACCCACTTGTCGACCGAGACCGCGAAGTCGAAGCTGACCAGGTCGCCGTCACGGAGCTTGTACCGGTGGGGCAGCCCGTGCAGCACGGCGTCGTTGACCGACGTGCACAGCACCTTGCCGAACGGCATCGCGCCGAACGAGGGGTGGTAGTCGATGTAGCACGACTCGGCCCCCTCCTGGCGGATCATGTCGTGGGCGAGGGCGTCGAGCTCGAGCAGGTCGACGCCGACGTCGGCCGCCTCCGACAGCGCCGTCAGGACGGACGCCACGAAGCGCCCGGCCGGGCGCATCTCGTCGATCTGGGTGGGGGTGAGGAGCTCGATCATGCTGCACCGTCCTTCGAACGTGTCTGGCCGATCTGCACGATCGTGACGGCCGCGACGACCGCCACCGTGCCGACCAGTGCCATCGGGTCGCTGCCGTACAGGTCGTCGCCCCCGGCCGTCGAGACGGTCGAGGCCAGCGAGGCCCCGCCGAGCAGGGCGACGACCATGGCGCTGAGCGTGTGGGGGGTGCTGGAGTGCGACCAGCCCTGGAACGCGAGGGCGGCGACGACGACCGCGGCCACCACGACGACGATCTTCGCGAGTCCGAGGGCCGAGCCGAGATCGGCCCCGGCGAGGCCGCCGACCACGTACGCGACGAGCACGACGGCCGCCGCGACGCTCATGATCCTGATGCCCCGCACGCCCGTCACCGCTCCACTCTCCCAGATCGTCTCGGCGAGCCCCTCCGCCATCTCTTCGGCAAGCCCCTCCGTCACTTCTTCGGCAAGCCTACGTGGCCTCCCGGTGCTTGACTTGGTCCCGTGAGCGAGACGGGATTCGAGTACTCCAACCTGAGCGGGCGCGAGAGCGGGCCGTTCATCCGCACGGCGTCCCTGCTCCTGCCCGGCGTGCGGGCCGTGCAGCGCCAGGTCGAGCCGTACGCGCACGCGTGGGAGCGGCACAACCGCGCCGCCGCGGCGTCGTCCGGGCCGCTGTGGGTCGTCATGGGCGACTCGATGTCGCAGGGGGTCGGCGCCAGCGCGTACGACCGGGGATGGGTCGGCCAGCTCGCCGAGACGCTGCCCGACCACCGGCTCGTCAACCTCTCGGTCTACGGCGGGCGCGTCGCGGACGTCGTCGAGCGGCAGATCCCCGCCATGCGGTCCCTGGGCGTCGAGCCCGACCTCGTGACGGTCGTCATCGGCAGCAACGACCTGTTCAGCCGGCGGTTCCGTCCGCTGCTGCCCGCGGCCCTGGACGAGATGCTGCGCGAGCTGCCGGTGGGCTCGATCGTCGGCTCGCAGCCCGGCGGCCAGCCCGCGTCGGTCGACTTCAACCGACGGGTCGACGAGGCGGCCGCCGCCGGACGGGTGCGGGTCGCCGAGTTCCGCGACCCGCGCATGCGCTCGTGGCGCGGCCGGCTGTCGGCCGACCACTTCCACCCCAACGACGCGGGCTACGCGGGGATGGCCGAGATCGTCGGCGAGGCGGTCGCCCGCCGGTGACCACCTCCCACGTGCGCCTGGTCTACCCCCACCAGCTGTTCGCCGAGCACCTCGACGCACCCGCCGGCACGGTCTTCGTGCTCGTCGAGGACGACCTGTTCTTCCGCCAGTACCGCTTCCACACGCAGAAGCTCGTGCTGCACCGGGCGTCGATGCGGCGGTTCGCCGAGCGTCTGCGCGACGCGTCGTTCGACGTCGAGTGCCTCGAGACCAGCGCCGACGCACCCACCGGCGAGCGGCTCGTCGCGCTCCTGCGGCGCCTGCAACCCGAACGGGTCACGGTGTTCGACGTCGTCGACGACTGGCTGCAGCGCGACGTCTCGGCCGCGCTCGACGAGGCACAGGTCGCGCTGCGCCCCGAGGACGTGCTGGAGTCGCCGAGCTTCCTGACGTCCCGCGCCGACGTCGCCGACTGGTTCGACCGGCACCCGGCCCGCATGCAGCACTTCTACTCCTGGCAGCGCCAGCGGCTCGGCATCCTCGTCGAGGGCGACGGACAGCCGGTCGGCGGACGCTGGTCGTTCGACACCGAGAACCGCAAGAAGCTGCCGCGCGGGCACCCCGTCCCCGACGTCGCGTGGCCCGAGCGGCACCCGGCGGTCGACGAGGCGATCGCGTGGGTGCGCGACGAGTTCCCCGACAACCCGGGCGACGCCGAGTCGTTCGCGTGGCCCACCTCGCACGACGAGGCCGAGCGGTCGTTCGAGCAGTTCGTCGCCGAGCGCCTGCCCCAGTTCGGCCCCTACGAGGACGCCATCAGCCGCCACCACCCGTTCCTGTTCCACTCCGTCATGACGCCGGGGCTCAACATCGGGCTGCTGTCGCCGTCGGACGTCGTCGACCGGGTGCTCGAGGCCGACGACATCGACCTGCCGTCGCTCGAGGGGTTCGTGCGGCAGGTCATCGGCTGGCGCGAGTACATGCGGGCCACCTACGTCCTCTACGGCCGTCGCATGCGGTCGAGCAACCACCTGCACCACACCCGCCCCCTCGACGCGGGGTGGTGGACGGCGCAGACCGGTCTGGACCCCGTCGACCACGCGATCGAGGGCGTCCTCGCGCGCGGGTGGAGCCACCACATCGAGCGCCTCATGGTGCTCGGCAACGCCATGAGCCTGCTGCGCACCGAGCCCGACGACGTCCACGAGTGGTTCATGCAGATGTACGTCGACGCGTACGACTGGGTCATGGTGCCCAACGTCTACGCCATGAGCCAGTTCGCGGCCGGCGACGGCATCACGACCAAGCCGTACGTGTCGGGCAGCAACTACCTGCGCAAGATGTCGGACCTGCCGACCGGCGACTGGACGGCCGACTGGGACGGTCTCTACTGGACGTTCGTGCGCGACCACCGCGACGTCTTCGAGGGCAACCACCGCTCGCGGATGATGACGCGCATGTACGACGGGCTCGACCCCGCCAAGAAGGCCGCCCACACCAGGGCCGCCTCCCGCTGGCTCACCTGACGCCCGTCCCCCCGGCGGGGAGTCAGGGCTCCAGCGACGTGCGGAAGCGGTGCATCCCGGTGAGCCAGCGGTCGGTGTCGGCGGCCTTGCGGGCGTACATCGTGCCGACCTCGGGATGCGGCAGGGCGAAGAATTCGCCGGCCACGAGCGCGGCGAGCAGGACGTCGGCGACATCGAGCGGCGTGACCGTCGCCCCCGCTTCGACGACCGAGCGCATCGCGAGCCGCGCGGTCTCGTCGGCACTCCGCTCGCCCTCGCGCAGCATGTCGGTGTCGACCGCCATGGGGCACAGGCAGCACACCTGCACGCCCCGGTCGCCGTACGTCGCGGCGAGCCACTCCGCGAACCCGACCGCCGCGTGCTTGGTGACCGAGTACGTCGGCGAGCCGAGCTGCGTCAGCAGGCCCGCCGCCGACGCCGTGCTCACGAAGCACCCGCGACCGCGCTCGAGCCAGCCCGGGACGAGCGCCTGGGCGGCGCGCACCTGACCCATGACGTTGACGTCCCACGCGGTCGACCACTCGGCGTCCGCGACGTCGAGACCGAAGCCGCGGAAGACGCCGGCGTTCGCGACGAACAGGTCGACGTCGCCGGGCGCCGCCGCGACGAGCGCCGCGACGTGATCGGCGTCGGCCGCGTCGCCCGCGACGTGCGTGACCCGTCCGGGGTGGGCCTCGTGGAGCCGGGAGGCCGTCGCGTCGAGCCGCGAGGCGTCGAGGTCGCCCAGGACCACCGACGCCCCCCGCTCGAGCAGGCGCTGGGCGATGCCCTCGCCGATGCCGCTCGCGGCACCCGTGACGACCGCGACGGTCCCGTCGCCGGGCGTCAGGCCCACTTCTTGATCTCCGCCTTGGCCAGCGCGTTCTTGTGCACCTCGTCGGGTCCGTCGGCGAAGCGCAGCGTGCGCATGCCGGCGAACCACTCGGCCAGCGGGAAGTCCTGCGACAGACCGCCGGCGCCGTGCACCTGGATCGCCTTGTCGAGGATCCACTCGACGGTCTGCGGCGTCGCGATCTTGATGGCCTGGATCTCGCTGTGGGCGCCCCGGTTGCCGACGGTGTCCATGAGCCACGCGGTCTTCAGGATCAGCAGGCGCAGCTGCTCGACCCGCACGCGCGACTCGGCGATCCAGTCGCGGACGACGCCCTGCTCGGCGATCGGCTTGCCGAACGCGACACGGTCGGCGGCCCGCTTGCTCATCATCTCGATCGCCCGCTCGGCGATGCCGAGCGACCGCATGCAGTGGTGGATGCGACCGGGCCCGAGGCGCGCCTGCGCGATCGCGAAGCCCTCGCCCTCGCCCCCGATCAGGTTGCTGGCGGGCACCCGGACGTCGGTGAACCGCATCTCGGCGTGACCGCCGTGGTCGCGGTCGTGGTAGCCGAACACGTGCATGCCGCGGACGATCTCGAGGCCCGGGGTGTCGCGCGGCACCAGGATCTGGCTCTGCTGACGGTGACGCGCGGCGGTCGGGTCGGTCTTGCCCATGACGATGAAGATCGTGCAGTCGGGGTTCATCGCGCCCGTGATCCACCACTTGCGGCCGTTGATGACGTAGTCGTCGCCGTCGCGGACGATGCTGAGCTCGACGTTGGTCGCGTCGGACGAGGCGACCTGCGGCTCGGTCATGGCGAACGCCGACCGGATGTCACCGGCCAGCAGTGGCTCGAGCCAGGTCTTCTTCTGCTCGTCGGTGCCGAACATGCCGAGCACCTCCATGTTGCCGGTGTCGGGTGCGGCGCAGTTGAACGCCGCCGGCGCCATCTGGATGCTGCGTCCCGTGATCTCGGCGATCGGCGCGTACTGCAGGTTGGTCAGGCCGGCGCCGTGCTCGGAGGGGTCGAAGAAGTTCCAGAGGCCCTGCGCCTTGGCCTTGGCGCGCAGCTCCATGACGATCGGCGGGAACGACCAGACGTCGTTGCGCTCGTTCTCGGCGATCTGCTCCTTGAGCGTCGCCTCCGCCGGGTAGACCTCGGCGTCCATGAAGGCGTTGACGCGCTCGATCAGCTCGTTGGTCGTGTCGTCGAATCCGAAGTGCATGTCAGGCTCCGGCCATGACGTAGACGACCTCGGCGATGCAGACGGGCTTGTCGGCGCCCTCGCGCTCGACCACGAAGCTCACGATGCCCTGCGTGCCGATCGGGATGTCGTTGGTCGAGACCAGCGTCGCGGTCGCGCGCAGTCGCGAGTCGACGGGCACCGGTGACGGGAAGCGCACCTTGTTGGCGCCGTAGTTCATGCCGAACGCGAGACCCTCGATCGAGTAGATCTGCTCGGCGAAGACGGGCAGCAGCGACAGCGTGAGGTAGCCGTGGGCGATCGTGCCGCCGAACGGGCCGGTCGCGGCGCGCTCGGGGTCGACGTGGATCCACTGGTGGTCGCCCGTCGCGTCGGCGAAGGTGTTGATCTGCTCCTGCGTCACGGTGACCCAGTCGCTGGTGCCGAGTTCCTCCCCCGCGGCGGCCTTGAACGTCTCGAGACTCTCGAACACACGGGTCATGCGGGCACCTCCGATGGATCAGCACTTCGACTAAGCGCTTGCTTAGTTCGAGACTAGCCCGAACGGGGGGGCCGACGCCAGAGCAGGCCGCCCGGACGTCACGTCGCGAGCCGCGCGATGGCGGGGACGGCGCCCAGCGCGACCGCCACCACGAGCCCGGCCGAGTCGAGACGCGTCCACGGCGCCGGCAGCGCCCAGGTGCGTCCGGACGCCGTCGCGAACCCCCGGGCGTCCATCGCGATCGACATCCGGCCGGCACCGCGGAGCGACGAGGCGAGCATCCCGAACGTCATGCTGCCGGCGTGCCGCACCCACGCGAGCGGGTTGCGCCCGGGGCCCATGGCGCGGACCCGCCGCGTCCGGTCCAGCTGCTGCCACGTCGCCGAGAAGTCGGTCATCCGTTGGACCACCGCCACGAACGACGCGACGAACCGTGCGGGCACCCGCAGCCGCTGGGCTGCGTGGTCACCGAGCGCCGACGGGTCGACGAAGCCGATCATCACCGACCCGGGCCAGGCCAGCACGAGGATCCTCGCGGCGGCCACCGGCGCGTGGTCACCGTTGCCGAGACGCCAGGCCGACACCGCGACCAGCACCGCCGAGACACCGCACAGGGCCAGGCACAGCAGGGGGTACCGCCACGACGGCAGGAAGACGACGGCCGCCACCGCGTACGCCAGGACGGCGGCCACCGCCGACGACGCGTCCCGGACGGCGAACGACCCGAGCAACGACGCCACCCCGAACGACATGAGCACCAGCGGGTTGAGCCGCGTGACGGCCCCCCTCACTGCCGCACCCCCTGACGCAGCGCGATCTGCGCGTCCGACAGCGCCACCAGGTCGGAGTCGTGGGTCGAGACAGCCACGCCCGCTCCGGCTGCGGCCGCCGCCACGGCGACGCCGGCGACCGCGGCCCACGTGCCGCGGTCCTGACCCACGGTCGGCTCGTCCAGCAGCACCAGGCCGGGACGGTGGGCGACGGCGGTGAGCAGCGACAACCGGCGCTGCTCACCGCCCGACAGGCGGTAGGGATGGGCGCCGGCCAGGTGCTCGAGCCCGAGCAGCGCGAGCAGCGCCTCGGCATCGGCGACCCGTCCGAGACGGTCGGCGGTGCGCGTCACCTCGTCGCGCACCGTTGTGGCCACGAAGCCGTGCTCGGCGATCTGCGGCACCCAGCCCACGTCGGCCGCCAGCGCGGCCGACCGACGGCGGTGGAGCGGGGGTTCCGGTCCCGTGACGCCGCCCGACGTCGGACGGACCAGCCCGCCGAGGACGGCCAGCAACGTCGACTTGCCCGCACCGCTGGGACCCGTCAACGCCGTGAGGCGGCCCGGCTCGACGACGGCGTCGACTCCGTTCAGCGCCCGCGTCTGCGTGGCCCCGCGGAGGGATCGTGAGCGCAGCACGGCGTCCACACCGCGGGCCGTCAGCGCCGGCGGAGGCGTGACCGGACGCAGCAGGTCGGGATCGACCGTCACCGGCACGGGCGAGGGCAGACCCGGCATCCAGACGCCGAGGTCTCCCAGGGCGTCGCGGTGGTCGCGCACGAACGCGTCCGGGTGGACGTCGGCGACCACGGCGCCGTCGCGGTCCAGCACCACGACGCGGTCGACCATGTCGAGCCACGGCTCGAGGTGGTGCTCGACGACGACCAGGGTCGATCCGCTGGACGCGACGGTCTCGCGGACGGCGTCGCGCACCGAGCGGGCGTGGTCGACGTCCAGCATCGAGGTCGGCTCGTCGAGCAGCACGACGTCCGGACGGAGCGCCAGCACGCCGGCGAGCGCCAGTCGCTGCAGCTCGCCGCCCGACAGGGCCGACGTCCGGTGGGCACGCCCCTGATGCAGGCCGACCGCGTCGAGCGCGGCGTCGACACGGCGCCAGATCTCGTCGCGGGACAGCCCGACGTTCTCGGGGCCGAAGGCCACGTCGCGGCCGATCGTCTCGGCCACCACGGCGTCGCCGGGCTGCTGGGGGACCAGTCCGACCCGTCCCCCCACCTCGACCGTGCCGCTCAGCTCACCGCCGAGCGTCGTGCCGAGAGCACCGACGAGGGCGTGCAGGAGCGTCGACTTGCCGGCGCCGCTCGGTCCGGCCAGCAGCACCCGCTCACCGGGCCCGATCGTGAGATCGAGCCCGGTGACGACGGGGAGCCGGCGGCCCAGTGGTCGCCACGTGAAGCCGCGGTACCGGATCTCACCGTCCGGCAAGGCCTAGACCTCGTCGACCCGTTCGCGCCCGGCCGCGAACGCGTCGAGCACCCCGGCCCGCGCCAGCGCCTGGACGAGGAGCCAGCCACCGACGCCGGCCACGACCGCACCCGACAGCACGAAGAAGCCGAGGTGCGCGAACCGGTCGGAGGTGTCGAAGACGCCCTCGTAGTAGGCGTTCCACTCGTAGACCGATTCGAAGGCCCCGGCGAGCGCACCGCCCAGGGCCGCGACGTAGACGTTGAACCGGCGGTAGAGGAGGACCGCCAGCACCAGCTCGACGCCCAGTCCCTGCCAGAAGCCAGAGACCAGGACGCTGAAGCCCCATTCGGTCCCGCCCGGCACGAGGGCGGAGACGGCGGCGGCGGCGACCTCGGTGGCCAGCGCCGCACCGGGCTTGCGGACGATCAGCCCTCCGAGGACGCCGGCGAGCAGGAACGGTCCGCCCAGCAGCCCGACGCTCGGCGGATAGCTGAAGACGCCGAGGATGCTGATCTCCCCGTACGCCTTGCCCCAGGCCCAGAACAGGACGCCGACGGCGACCGCCAGGGTGGTGATGGTGACCAGGTCGATGGTGCGGTATCGCACGTCGAACCCGTTCTTGGACGCGGTGGCAGAACTCATCGTGACTCCCTTCGCCGGTACTAACCGGTGCAGGTTCAAGGGTCTGCGGCGGATCCGCACTCTCAGCGCCCTCTGCGGTGGCGCTCCCCTGTCGTGTGGTCCGACCCTATCCCCCGAAGGCCGACGGAGGAATCTGGGTTCGTCCGCGCCCGCGCGGACGAACCCAGATCCTCTCGTCGCCCGGGCTCCCGGCCCGGGTCAGCGGCCGGTCAGGCGGTCGCCGAGGCGGGCCAGGCGGCTCGGACGCGCCAGGCCGCGGTCCTCGCGGCGGTCGGCCTCGCGATAGAGGCCGTACATCGCGCGCACCCCGAGCCAGCGCAACGGCTCCGGCTCCCAGCGCCGCACCGGACGGTCGACCCACGGCAGGTGCGTCAGCCCGGTGTCGCGGCCCAGCGCCAGGTCGGCGAGCGTCCGCCCGGCCAGGTGGGTCGTCGTCAGTCCGCTGCCGACGTAGCCGCCCGCCCAGCCGAGCCCCGTGGACGCGTCGAAGCCGACGCTGGCGCACCAGTCGCGCGGGACCCCGAGCACGCCGCACCACGCGTGCTCGATGCTCGCCGCCCGCGTCGCCGGGAACATGTCGTGCAGGATGCCCGTCAGCGACGAGACGGTCCAGTCGTCCGTCGCGCCGTCGACGTCGGTGCGCGAGCCGAACCGGTACGGGATGCCGCGGCCGCCGAGCGCGATGCGACCGTCGGCCGTCCGCTGGGCGTAGCAGTAGGCGTTGGCGTTGTCGCCCAGCAGCTCGGCGCCGGCCCACCCGATGTCGTCCCACACGGCGTCGGGCAGCGGCTCGGTGACGACCATGGCCGAGTTCATCGGCAGCCACGACCGTCGCTGGCCCGGCAGCGACGCCGTGTAGCCCTCGAGGCACCGCAGCACCCGCGGGGCGCGCACCCGTCCGCGCTCGGTCGTGACCACGCCCGGATCGATGCCGGTGACGCGCGTGCGCTCGAGGATGCGGACGCCGCGACGCTCGGCGGCCTCGGCGACACCGGTCACCAGCTTGGCCGGCTGCACGCGTGCGCAGTGCGGGCTGAGGACGCCGCCGAGCGCGCCCTCGACCCGGAGCCGCTCGCCGACCTGGTCGGACGTCAGCTCGGTCTGGTGACCGGCCCCGATCCCCCACGCGAGGTCGTCGGCCAGGCCCTCGCGCATCCGCACGAGCTGAGCCGGCGAGCGGGCGACGTACAGCACCCCGTTCTTGACGACGTCGGCGTCGATCTCCTCGACGCGGCACACCTCGACGACGTCGTCGACCGCGTGCTCCATCGCCGTCACGAGCGCCGTGACGCCCTCGCGTCCGTGCGTCGCGGCGTACCGCTCCTTGCTGCCCGACAGCTCGGCCGAGAGCCACCCGCCGTTGCGACCGGAGGCGCCGTACCCGACGAACTCCGCCTCGAGCACGACGATGTCGAGCGTCGGGTCGAGCCC
Organism: Aeromicrobium sp. Root472D3; assembly: GCF_001426485.1. Classification (GTDB taxonomy): domain Bacteria; phylum Actinomycetota; class Actinomycetes; order Propionibacteriales; family Nocardioidaceae; genus Aeromicrobium. Next base: position 287,565 of record NZ_LMET01000001.1, read on the forward strand.
GGCCAGCGTGTACGCCGTCCACAGACCGCTGAGGCCGCCGCCGACGATGCACACGTCGCACTCGAGGTCGCCGTCGAGCGCCTCGCGGGGCTCGGGGCGTCCGATCTGCTGCCACCAGAACGACACGCCACCGTTGATCACCCGACCATGCTGCCACCGGCACGGGCCAGCGGCCGGACGCGACGGCGGGGAGGACCCCGAAGGATCCTCCCCGCCGCCGTGCGCACGGTGCCGGCTACTTCACGCGCACCGCCTTCGAGCCGGTGCTGCTGGCGCCGTAGTTGCCGTCACCCGAGTAGACCGTCTTGACGCGGATCGTGGCCTTCTTCTTGGTGACCGTGACCCCGGTGCTGACGACGCCGCGGTTGCCCGGCGTCAGCGTCGCGATCTTCTTGAGCCGGTACGAGCCCTTGCCGGTCTTGACGTAGACCTTGACCTGCCCGGTCGGGAACGTCCCGGCCGTGGCTCCCTTGACGGTCGTCCTCACCGTCAGGGTCCGGCCCTTCGCGACCGACGACTTCGCCGAGACCGCGGCGCTGGTCGGCGCCTTGGTCACCTGGTGGCTCGCCGTGGCGACGCCGCTGGGCTCGAACCGGTCGGTGCCCGTGAACACGGCGCTCACGGTGTACGACCCCGCTCCCAGACCTGCCGGCAGCGTGAACGCGGCCGCGTCGGACGACCCGAGCGGCAGGTCGACCGTCGTGCCGCCGTACGTCAGCCGGACCGAGCCGCCGTCGCCGTTGGCCACCGCGACCGATCCCCTGACACCCGTGCCGTAGACCGACGAGTCGGTGGCGAGGACGAGCGCGATGCCCGACTTGCCCTTCTCGAGCATCAGCGTCAGGGCCGCGGACGTCGACGACTGCGCGGTCGCCGTCTGCCCGAACACCGCGGTCACCGAGTGGTCACCGGCCTTGAAGCCCGCGATCTTCAGCGTCGCGACACCGTCGACGACCGGAGCGGTGCCGAGCGACGTCGTGCCGTCGAGGAACTCGACCGTGCCCGCCGTGTCGGTGCCCTCGACCGTCGCCGTCAGCGTGACCGGCTCGTTGATCGCCGGGATCTCCGGCGACATCGCGAGCGTCGTCTCGGTGGCGTACAGCACCTCGACCGATCCGGTGGACGTGAAGCCCGTGCCCGAGCCGACCGCCGTCACGGCGGTGACGCCGATCGTGGCGTCCGCCGGGACGGTCGTCGCCAGCACGACCTTGCCCGAGGCGTCGGCGGTGCCGACCCCGAGGACCGTCGTGCCGAGGCTGACCGTGACGCCCTCGCCCGAGCGGTAGCCCGACGCCGTGAACGTCACAGTGTCACCGGGCGCGGGGGTCTTGTCGTCGACGGCGACCGAACCGGTCGTGCCGACGGCCTTGAGCTCGGCGCACGCATCGCCCTGGATGCCGGCGGAGGGCAGCATCGGCGTCGTGCCGGTGACGCCGTCGTCCTCGCGCACCGTGAGGTTGGCCAGGGCGTTCTTGCCCATGACCGCACCCGAGGTGTTGATGACCGACGACTTCACGGCCGTGCTGGCCGTGGCGCTCGCGAGCGCGTCGCCGAGGATCGGACCCGTGACGACCTTGCAGGTCTCACCCGGTGCGAACGTGACCTTCTCCATCGTGATGCCACCGCGACCCGTGGCCGAGCCCAGCACCGACACGTAGCCCGTGACGGGCTTGGCCGCCGGTCCGTCCAGGTAGACCGCGATGTCCGCGGTTCCGGGACCGTTGCCCTCGTCGACCGTCGGCGCGGCGATGTCGATCGTCGGCTCGGTCCTGACGACCGGGGTGCCGACCGACGACGTCTCGAACGCGAGGTCGGACAGGAACACGCCGCCCGTCGCCGTCGCGTCCGCTCCCGTCGCCGCGGCGAACCGCACCTCACGGACGTCGGACACGTCGAGGCCGGCCGCGGTGAGCGCGGACGTCGGGACGTTGACCTGCTGCAGCACGATCTTCTTGAGCCGCGCGTCCGTCGAGGCCGGGAGACGGTTGACGGCCAGCGGGTTGAGCCTCGAGACCGGCGAGCTGTAGGCCGCGCCCTTGGCGTCGACGACCGTGATCGTCACGTCGGTGCCCGTCACGACGGACTCGTCGGCCGCCATCTTGACCGACAGGCGCTCGGCACCGCTGGCGTTGCGCGCGGCCGCCGGGACGGAGACGCGCACCTCGCTCGGCGTCTGCGTCGTGGTGCCGGTCGACAGCGCCGTCCACACCATCTTGGTGACCGGCGTCGCCGGGACGTTGCCGCCGTTGCTGGCGGGCGTCCAGTGGGGCTGGGCCGAGGTGCCGAGCGCCGCGGTGGTGCACGACGGCAGCGGCTGCGAGACGGTGCGACCGGCCGCACTGGCGCAGACCGTCGCGGTCGCGGCGCCCTGCGTGCGGACCAGCGAGCTGGTCGACTCGAACGTCGAGACCGTCTTGCGCGCCGACGACGGAGCCGTCGACACGCTGCGGACGTCCTCGCCGTTCAGGACGGCCGGGACCGCGCCCGAGCCGTCGAACATCGGCAGGAACTGCTTCTCGCCGCCGAGCGTGAGGCGGAACCAGCCGGCCATGTAGGCCGTGCCCATGTCGTACTGCTCCTGCGCCGTCATGCGGATGTTGGTGCCGGAACGGGGGCCGCAGACCGAGTCGGTCGACGTGGCGCCCCAGTCGTCGCTGACCGAGTAGGCGTAGACGCCGGGCGTCCAGACCGTGTTGTAGAAGTTGTGGTTGGCTCCCATGGCCCACACGCCGCTGCGCAGCGCGTCGTCGTCGAACGCGTAGCGCGAGTCGTCGAGCATGTGCTGGCCCTGCTGGTTGGAGACGTCGCCGTCGCAGTAGGGCAGGATCACGTTCATCGCGACGTCCGGCACCGTCATGCGGGCGAAGTCGACGGGCGCGAGCGGCAGGATCGACTTGATGCCCCACGGCTTGTCGAGCGCCTGGTTGAGGGTCGCCGCCGAGGTGACGCCCTCACCGCCGCGCGAGTGGCCCATCAGGCCGACGTCGGTCAGGTCGAAGCGGCCGACCAGGTCGGACGGGCTGATGGCCTGCGTCGCCTGGGTCAGGCCCGGCAGGGGGCTCTGGTCGGCGAGCGCGTCGGCCAGCGAGACGTCCTTGCCCGTCTGCGCGTCGTAGTACGTCACCGACTCGCCCTTGCCGGCCTTGTCGAGCATCGAGAGCGTGTCGAGGATCAGCTGGCCGCGGGCCTGGGCGCCCTGGTCGAGCGCGAGCTGGTTGTCGTTGGAGTTGATCGCGTTGGCCGCGATCGAGACGACGGCGTAGCCGTGGCTCGCGAGCGCGCGGGCGGTGCCGTCGTACCCCGCGAAGCTCGGGACGTTGATCTGGCCGGGGTTGCAGGGCCAGCGCGTCGCGGGCGTCGTGCCGGTGCTGCACGACGTGTGGCGTCCGTGGAGCAGGACGACGGTCGGTCGGGCGCCGCCGGTCTTGGGCAGGTACATCTTGCCCTGCAGCTCGCCGCGGATGCCGCCGATGCCCGCGAGCGGGATCGACTGCGTGCCGAAGTTGTAGACCGACTCCGTGACCTCGTAGGAGCCGATGGACGACGGGTTGGCGTCGATCTCCTCGACGGCCGCGGGAGCGATCTCGGCGGCCCGGGCCTTCTGGGCGGACGCGGTGTCGCCGGACGGCTTGCTGAACCAGCCGGCCTCGGCGTCGTCGGCCTTGACCACGGCCGGATCGGTCGTGAAGACCGACAGGCTCCTGCCGTCGGCGGACTCGGTCGCGATGCCGATCGGGACGCCGTCGACCTCGATCGTCGGGGCGTCCGACTTGATCGGCAGCTTCTGGTCGAGCTCGACCGTGACGAGGTAGCCGCCGGGGGCCTGCGTCACGTTCCAGCCGGAGCCGGAGGCGAGGTCGTCGTCGGCCGCGAAGGCCGTGGAGGGCAAGGTCGCCAAGGGGATGGAGACCAGGACGGCGGCCAGACCGGCGCGCCATACCTGTCGTCGTACTGAGAACACGCGTGCTCCTTCGAAGGGGTGCTCGGTTCCACCTCCACGCGGACGCCGTCGTCGCGCGCCAAGGGGGCGGGGGGAGCCTCAGCATCGGCGTCTCCTGTTTCGCGACCGTGACATCGGAGGTGTCACGCATGTTTCGTGACAGTGCGTCAGGTAAAAAGTGGGGGTCACCCGGATGCCGCCGGGTCTGCTACACGCCCGCGCCGGGGCGTCCGTCACGACCGGTAGGACAGAATGTGGCCATGTCCGTGCGCACCCCTGACCCGAATCCCGGCTGGCTCCCCGAGTTCGCGCTCGACGAGACGCGCTCCCGCGTGCCGATCCTGTACGTCGAGGCCGTCCCGGTGCGCATCGACGCCCACGGCACGGTCGAGCACATCGGCGTGCTGCTGCGCGGCTCCGCCACGACGGGCGCGATGACCCGCACCCTGGTCTCGGGTCGCGTGCTGCACGGCGAGTCGGTGCGCGACGCGCTGCTGCGCAACCTCGAGAAGGACCTCGGCCCGACCGCGTTCCCGCAGCTGCCGACGTCGATCGTGCCGTTCACGGTCGCCGAGTACTTCCCCTTCCCCGGCGTCACCCCGCTGCACGACCCGCGCCAGCACGCCGTCGCGCTGGCGTACGTCGTCGCGGTCACGGGTGAGTGCAACCCGCGCCAGGACGCCCTCGAGCTGACGTGGCTGACGCCCGAGGAGGCCGCGCACCCCGACGTGCTGGCCGACATGGAGGGCGGACGCGGCTCGCTGCTCAAGCAGGCCCTCGCGCACGTGGGCCTGCTCGGTCGCTGACCGACCGCCGTCCGGGTCGTGGGACCCGTGCGGCGCTCGCGCACGTCTCGGCGTAGTCTGAATCCTGAGACAATTCGTATCAGGATGTGGACATGTCGCCGACCCGCACGCCCGACAAGTGGCTGATGCTCGGCGTCTCGATGCTCGGACAGGTGGCCGGGACGATCTTCGTCAACGGCGCACCGTTCCTCATCACGTTCCTGCGGGACGACCGCGGCCTCTCCCTGCGCGAGGCCGGCGTCGTCGTCGCCGCGCCCTTCGTCGGCATCACGGTGTCGCTGGTGGTGTGGGGGCTGGTCGTCGACCGCATCGGCGAGCGCTCCTCGATGACGACGGGGCTCGCGATCGTCACGATCGGCGCGACGGGTGCGGCGTTCTCGACGTCGCTGACGGCCCTGGCGCTGTGGTTCGTGCTGGGCGGCATCGGCGCCGGCAGCACCAACTCGGCGAGCGGACGCGTCGTCGTCGGCTGGTTCCCGGTCGACCGGCGCGGCACCGCGATGGGCATCCGCCAGACCGGGCTGCCGCTGGGCGTCGGCACGGCGGCCCTGCTGGTGCCGAACGTCGCCGAGGCCGACGGCCTGCGCACGACCCTGCTGATCGTCGCCGGGATCGCCCTGGCAGGCGCGGTCGCGAGCGCCCTGCTGATCGTCGACCCGCCGCGCCCGACCCGGGCCGAGGCCGCCGACAGCGGCCAGCTCGTCAACCCCTACCGGCGCGACCACCGCCTGACCCGCATCCACCTGGCGTCCGCGCTGCTCGTCGTCCCCCAGTTCACGGTGTGGACGTACATGCTGGTGTGGCTGATCGACGAGAAGGGCTGGTCGACGTTCGCGGCGAGCGCCCTCGTGGCGGCCACCCAGGTGCTCGGCGCCGGCGGACGCATCGCCGCGGGCTGGTGGTCCGACCAGGTGGGCAGCCGACTCGGCCCCATGCGCATCGTCGCGATCGTCGCCGCCGCGACGATGCTGTCGCTCGGACTGCTGTCGGGCACGCCCCTCGCCGTCGCCCTGATCGTCCTCGCCACGGCCATCACCGTCGCCGACAACGGGCTCGCGTTCACGTCGGTCGCCGAGATCGGCGGACCGTTCTGGTCGGGCCGGGCGATGGGCCTGCAGAACACCGGCCAGTACCTCGTCTCGGCCCTCGTGCCGCCCGTCGTCGGTGCGGTCGTCGAGGGTCGCGGCTACGGATTCGCCTTCGCCGCGGTCGCGATCTTCCCGCTCGTCGCGATCCCGCTCGTGCCCGTCCGCGGCGAGCGCGGCCGTCCCGTGTGACGCGGTTCACGTCGACAGCATTTGGCAAGCCTTACTGGGCGCAGAAGTTACCGACCGGTTAATGTCAGCCCTACTGTCAGGGTCGCCGTCGGACCCGGCTCGTCGTTAGAGAGTAGGGACCTTCATGCAGGTCGTCGCGATCGTCGTCTCGCTTGTCATCACCGCCGTGGCGCTGCCACTCATCACCAAGGCCGTGCGCGACATGCTGAAGGTGCTGCGCACCGGCCGGCCGCTGGTCGGTCGCCGGGACAACCCGGCCAAGCGCACCGCCAACATGCTGATCGAGACGTTCGGGCACACCCGGATGTTCCAGAAGCGTGCCGTCGCGGTCGCCCACTGGTTCGTCTACGCCGCCTTCGTGCTGCTCAGCACCGCGGTGCTGCAGGGCTACTTCCAGCTGTTCGACCCCGAGTTCGCGTGGCCGATCATCGGCCACTTCTACCTCTACGAGTGGGCCGCCGAGGGTCTCGGACTGCTCAGCACGATCGGCATCGTCTACCTGATCGCCGTCCGCCAGTGGAACCACCCGCGTCGCCTCGACCGCAAGAGCCGCTTCTTCGGCTCGACGTTCTGGCAGGCCTACTTCGTCGAGGCCATGGCGATGCTCGAGGGCGCCGCGATCCTGTTCATCCGCGGCGCCGAGTACAAGCTGATCGAGAACTTCCACGGCGGCGAGCACGGCGGCCGGGCGCACTTCCCGCTCAGCTCGTACGTCGGCGACCTGCTCTACCCCGAGTCCGAGCAGGGCCTCAAGAACGTCGTCTTCTTCGTCGCGATGTTCAAGATCACGCTCGCGATGGTCTGGCTGATCGTCATCGCCCGTAACCTCACGATGGGCGTGGCGTGGCACCGCTTCACGGCGTGGCCCAACATCTGGTTCAAGCGCAACAGCGACGGCAGCACGGCCCTCGGCGGCCTGCAGCCCATCTACATCCAGGGCAAGCCGCTCGACATGGAGGCCATGGAGGACCTCGAGGAGGAGGACTTCGAGAAGCTCGGCGTCGGCAAGGTCGAGGACTTCACCTGGAAGGGCATCCTCGACTTCACGACCTGCACCGAGTGCGGACGCTGCCAGGAGCAGTGCCCCGCCTGGGCCACCGACAAGCCCCTGTCGCCCAAGCTGCTGGTGCTCGGCCTCCGCGAGCACGCCTACGCGAAGGCGCCCCTGCTGACGCTCTCCGAGGACGAGCAGGCGAACCTGACCGACGAGCAGAAGGCCGAGCTCGAGCGCCCCCTGATCGGCGACGAGTCGGTGTACGGCGTCATCGACCCCGACGTCCTGTGGTCGTGCACCAACTGCGGCGCCTGCGTGCAGCAGTGCCCCGTCGACATCGAGCACGTCGACCACATCGACGACATGCGCCGCTTCCAGGTGCTCGTCGAGTCGAACTTCCCCGCCGAGCTCAACAACATCTTCAAGGGCCTCGAGCGCAAGGGGAACCCGTGGGGCATGAACGCCTCCGCCCGCATGGACTGGGCCAAGGGCCTCGACTTCGAGGTCAAGCAGGTCGGCGTCGACGTCGACGACCTCGACGAGGTCGAGTGGCTGTTCTGGGTCGGCTGCGCCGGCGCCTTCGAGGACCGCGCCAAGAAGACGACGCAGGCCGTCGCCGAGCTGCTCGACATGGCCGGCGTGACGTTCGCCGTCCTGGGCGACGGCGAGACGTGCACGGGTGACCCCGCCCGCCGCGCCGGCAACGAGATCGTCTTCCAGCAGCTCGCGATGCAGAACGCCGAGGTCTTCAAGGAGACCAAGGTCAAGAAGGTCGTCTCGACCTGCGCGCACTGCTTCAACTCGCTCAAGAACGAGTACGCCGAGTTCGGCGTCGAGCTCGAGGTCGTGCACCACACCCAGCTGCTCAACCGCCTCGTGCGCGAGGGCAAGCTGACGCCCCGTCCGCCCGTCGCGAACGAGGAGAAGAAGAAGATCACGTACCACGACCCGTGCTTCCTGGGCCGTCACAACAAGGTCTACGAGCCGCCGCGCGAGCTCCTCAGCATCATCCCGGGCGCCGAGTTCACCGAGATGCCGCGCAACTCCGAGAAGTCCTTCTGCTGCGGCGCCGGCGGCGCCCGCATGTGGATGGAGGAGAGCATCGGCTCGCGCATCAACGTCAACCGCACCGAGGAGGCCATCGCCACCGGCGCCGACCAGATCGCGGTCGGCTGCCCGTTCTGCCGCGTCATGCTGTCCGACGGCCTGACGCTCAAGCAGTCCGAGGGTGCGGCCCGCGAGGAGGTCGAGGTGCTCGACGTCGCGCAGATGCTGCTCGCCGGTGTCAAGCGGGCCCCCGAGCCGACGCCGTCCGACGACGCCGACGTCGTGGCCGAGGCCGAGGCCGCCACGGCGACCGCCGCCGGGGCGACCGATCCGGCCACCGAGGCCGAGCCGAGCGCCGCCGACGCCGCCGACCCCGACTCGGTCACCGAGACCGCCGACGTCGGCGTGGCCGCCAAGGCCCACACCGACGGCGACCCCGACGACAAGCAGACCTCCGACACCGAGGCGCTCGACGAGCCGTCGGAGAAGAGCGACGCCGCCGACCAGCAGATCGCCGCCGACAACAACGTCAAGGTCGACGAGAAGGGCGGCGGTCACGCCGACGAGTCCGCGGCTCCCGTCGAGCCCCGCAACGCCGATGCGCGCGCCGAGGTCGCCGCCGCCGACGAGGCGAAGGCCGCCGACGAGGCGGACGAGTCGACGGCTGACGCCCCCGCGGCCGACGAGGCCGAGGACGACCGCGAGGCGTCCGCGAAGGAGGACGCGGCCTGGGCCAACGTCGGACCGGTCAAC
>NZ_LMET01000001.1:296413-296546 GCF_001426485.1 Aeromicrobium sp. Root472D3
CAGACCGTCGCCGAGCCCGAGGCGTCGGCAGCGGAGGACGCGGCCTGGGCCAACGTCGGACCGGTCAACACCGACCTGACCCCGTCCGAGCCCACCGCCACGACCGAGCCGGAGCCGGAGGAGTCCCCCGCCG
>NZ_LMET01000001.1:296642-296826 GCF_001426485.1 Aeromicrobium sp. Root472D3
AGCTACCGAGGACGACCGCGAGGCGTCCGAGAAGGAGGACGCGGCCTGGGCCAACGTCGGACCGGTCAACACCGACCTGACGCCCTCCGAGCCNCACCGCCACGACCGAGCCGGAGCCGACGCCGGAGCCGGAGGAGTCCCCCGCCGAGGAGGTCACCGCCGTCCCCGACGAGACCGAGCCCGT
>NZ_LMET01000001.1:296843-1320004 GCF_001426485.1 Aeromicrobium sp. Root472D3
GACTCCCGAGGGCATCACCGCGGTCGACGACGAGACCTCGACGGCCGACCCGGTCGACGAGGACGTCGCGGCGCTCACCGATGCCAATCCGAGCGGCGCCGACCTGAGCGCCACCGCGACGCAGCTCGCCTTCGACGACGTCGTCGACGAGTCGGAGGACGAGTCCAAGAAGTAGCCCGCAGCACCTCTCGCCTCATCGGGGAGCTTCCCGGTCACCCCGTGACCGGAAGGCTCCCCGATGTCGTCCGTCCGGGCCCCGACATGCGAAAAGTCCGGTCGGGAGGGAGCCACGGACCGGACTTCGTGCTGATCGGGAGGGACCAGCGTCGCAACCGGACGGGAGGGAGTGTGCCCGGTTCGAAAGGATCAACGACGCTCGCCCGGGCGGGTCACGGTGGAGAATGGAGAAATGTCGACGACCCGTTGCCCCTGCCTCAGCGGCCTCACCTACGCCGACTGCTGCGGACGACTGCACGACGGCTCCGCGACGGCCCAGACCGCCGAGCAGCTCATGCGGTCGCGCTTCAGCGCCTTCGCCGTGGGCGACCCCGACTACCTGCTGGCCACGTGGCACCCGTCGACCCGGCCGGCGTCCCTCGAGCTCGACGACGACCAGCGCTGGTACCGGCTCGACGTCCTCGCGACCCGCGAGGGCGGTCCGTTCGAGACGTCCGGGGTCGTCGAGTTCGAGGCCTTCCACCGCTCGCCGTCCGGCCGGGGCAGCCAGCACGAGATCAGCCGCTTCACCCGCGAGGGCGGCCGCTGGTTCTACGTCGACGGCGTGCGCGGTCAGTAGGGGATGCAGGCGCCGCTGCCGACGGCCGCCAGACCCGCGAGATCGCCCGCGCCCCACCGCGTGAGCGTCTCGTCGCCCTCGGGCTGCATGAGCTGACCCGGTGCGTCGACGTGGTCGAGCCCCACGAGGTGCCCCAGCTCGTGCATGATGACCGACCGCACCGACGCGCGTCCCCGACGACCGTCGAGGATGCGGGCCAGCTGGGGCCCGTCGAGCACGACCGTCCCGGTCACGAACCAGCGCCGGCCGTCGCGCTCGACCGACGAGCTGCCGGCGAAGCCCGCGACGCTGCCCTTCAGCTTCGGGGACGCGACGGGATCGCTCCACGTCACCGTGACGGGCAGCCAGCCGCCGTCGGGCGACCGGACGGTCTCGTCGTCGGGGGCCGTCTCGTCGGTCGTCCCGTCGACGACGAACTGCAGCCCCGACGCCTCGCTGACCTCGTCGAGCGCCTGGTCGAGCAGACGCATGCCGCCCTCGACGATCGTGCGCGGGTCGACGACCAGGTGGATCGGCGCGCACGGGTCGTACGTCACCGGCTCGTCGCCGTCCGGCTGCGTCGCGATGAGCCGGTACTGTCCGTCGTCCCCGGCTCTCGCGGCCGGCACGCCGAGCGGCGTCGACGCCGCGTCGTCCGGACGATCCGGGAACGCTCCCCCGGCCGCACCGTCGTCGAGCATCGAGGCGACCGACAGCGCGCCGAGCAGCACCACGAGGGCCGCGACCGCCACCGCAGCGCGCCGACGGCCGGCATCGGCGTCCCTCCCGCGTGCGGTCACCCGCAGATTGTCCCCCGCCGGAGGTCGGGCCCGCACGTCCCGCCCCTACGATGTGACCGGCACTGGGCCCGACGAGAGGACACCGCGTGAGCTGGACACTGCACGGCGACGGCAAGACCATCGCCGAGGGAGAGCTCGTCCGACCCGGCGAACGCCTCTCGTGGCCCCGCACGATCGGCTTCGGCGGCCAGCACGTCGTCGCGATGTTCGGTGCGACGTTCCTCGTGCCGCTGCTGACCGGGTTCCCACCCACGACCACCCTGTTCTTCTCGGGCGTCGGGACGATCCTGTTCCTGCTGCTGACCCGCAACCGCCTGCCCAGCTACCTCGGGTCGTCGTTCGCGTTCATCGCGCCGATCCAGGCCGCGACGGCGGCCGGCGACATGTCGGACGCGCTGTTCGGCCTCGTCGTGACGGGCATCCTGCTGGCCCTGATCGGTGCGCTCGTGACCGTCACCGGCACGGGCTGGATCGAGGTGCTGATGCCGCCCGTCGTGACGGGTGCGATCGTCGCGCTGATCGGCCTCAACCTGTCGGGCGCGGCGACCGGCAACTTCGCGCAGGGGCCGTGGATCGCGACGATCACGCTGGCCACGATCGTCGTCGTCGCGGTCGCGTTCCGCGGGCTCCTCGCGCGCCTGTCGATCCTCGTCGGCGTCGTCGTCGGCTACGCGGCCGCGGCGATCGGCGGACAGCTCGACTTCGGCCAGGTCGCGGACGCCGACTGGTTCGGCCTGCCCGACTTCACGAGCCCCAGCATGACGTGGTCGGTCGTGCCGATGTTCCTGCCCGTCGTGCTGGTGCTGGTGGCCGAGAACGTCGGCCACGTGCGCAGCGTGGCCCACCTGACCGACGACCCGTCGCTCAACGAGAAGACGGGTCCCGCCCTGTTCGCCGACGGTCTCGCGACGACGATCGCGGGCATGGGCGGCGGCTCGGCGACCACGACCTACGGCGAGAACATCGGCGTCATGACCGCGACGCGCGTGTTCTCGACGGCGGCGTACTGGGTCGCCGCGGTCGTGGCGATCGCGCTGAGCCTCTCGCCCAAGGTCGGTGCGCTGCTCAACACGATCCCCGCCGGCGTGCTGGGCGGCGTGACGGTCGCGCTGTACGGCCTCATCGGCCTGATCGGCGTCAAGATCTGGATCGACAACCAGGTCGACTTCACGCAGCCCGTCAACCAGTACACGGTCGCGATCGCCCTCGTGATCGGCATCGGCAACCTGACGCTGAGCGCCGGCGACATGACGTTCACGGGCATCGCGCTCGGCACGATCGCGGCCGTCGTGGTCTACCACGCGATGCGTCAGCTGCAGCGCCTGCGCGGCTGACCCGTCGCGGTGCCGACCCTGTCGCCGGGCCCGCGCGACGCCGTCGTCGACGCACCCTACGGTGGACCCATGGTGACCACCGACGGCTCGACCGGTTCCCCCGCCTGGCGGCGCGCCGCCCGCACCGACCTGCTGGCCTTCGCCCGCCGCTCCGAGCGGCCCGAGGGCGGGTTCGTGTGGCTCGACGACGCGGGCGAGCCCGACCCCGACAAGAACCTCGAGCTGTGGATCAACGCCCGCATGACGTACGTCTTCGCGCTGGCGCACCTGTCCGGTGCGAGCGACACCCTGCGGCTCGCCGAGCACGGCGTCCGCAGCCTGCAGACGCTGTTCCACGACGACGAGCACGGCGGCTGGTACGACGAGGTCGACGTCGACGGGCACACCGACGACACCGACAAGCGCTGCTACGGCCACGCCCACGTCCTGCTCGCCGCGGCCACCGCCGTCGCCGCGGGAGCCGAGGGCGCCCAGGCCCTGCTCGACGAGGCCACCGACCTGCACACGCACCACTTCTGGGAGCACGAGTCGGGCCGCTGCGTCGAGTCGCTGAGCCGCGACTGGACGCAGGTCGACCCCTACCGCGGCGCCAACAGCAACATGCACACCGTCGAGGCGTACCTGGTGGCCGGCGACGTCACGGGCCACCCGGTCTGGCACGAGCGCGCCCTGTCGATCTGCGAGCGCATCATCGGCATCCACGCCCGCTCGCACGGCTGGCGCATCCCCGAGCACTACGACCACGACTGGACGCCCGTCCCGGAGTACAACGTCGAGTCGCCGGCCGATCCGTTCCGTCCCTACGGCGCGACGCCCGGGCACGCCTTCGAGTGGTCGCGGCTGCTCGTGCAGCTCGCGGCGAGCCTCGACGAGCCGCGACCGTGGATCCTCGAGGCCGCCGAGGCCCTGTTCGCCCAGGCCGTCGAGGACACCGCCGAGGACGACACCCCGGGCCTGGCCTACACGACCGACTGGCACGGCGAACCGGTCGTCCGCGAGCGCTTCCACTGGGTCATGGCCGAGGCCGTCCTGGCGGCCGAGGCGCTCAACACCTACACCGACAGCGCGCTGTACGCGGGGCTCGCGAGTCGGTGGTGGTCCGAGATCGCCGAGCACTTCGTCGACGACGCGACGGGCTCGTGGCACCACGAGCTCGGCCCGTCGATGGCCCGCTCGACGCGCACCTGGCGCGGCAAGCCCGATGCGTACCACGCGTTCAACGCCCTCACGCTGCCCGATCTGCCACTCTCGCCCAGTGCGGCGCTGACGATCGGCGGAGACATCGCATGACCGAGCGCCAGCGAGGTCAGCGCCAGCGAGGTCACCGACAGGTGCTCATGCGGACGACGACCTACCGTCGCTCTTCCCCGGAGGAGGCCGCATGACCGTGCTGGTCATCGGCGAGGCGCTGGTCGACGTCGTGCAGCGCGAGGGCCGCGAGCCCGAGCCGCACGCCGGCGGATCGCCGTTCAACGTCGCGGTGGGCCTGGCCCGCCTCGACGTGCCGACGGTCCTGGCCGCACAGGTCGGCCCCGACCGCTACGGCGACGGGCTCCGCTGGCACCTGACCGACTCCGACGTGTCGCTGGTCGAGCTCGACCCCGTGCCGGCGCGGACGTCGACGGCGGCCGCGACGCTGGCCGACGACGGCAGCGCGAGCTACGAGTTCGACCTGACGTGGGACCCTGCGGCACTGCCCGATCCCGCCGACTTCGTCGCGGTGCACGTCGGCTCGCTGGGCACGTCGCTGCAGCCCGGGGCGGCGCTGGTCGCCGACCTCGTGGTGAGCGCCGACGTGATGGGCGTCCCGGTGTCGTTCGATCCCAACGTGCGGCTCGCCGTCGAGCCCGATCCCGAGGTGTGGCGGCGCGTGTTCGCCGAGATCGCACCGCACGCGTCGATCCTGAAGATGAGCGACGAGGACGCCGCGACGCTGTTCCCGGGCGAGGACCCCGCCGACCTGGTCCGCCGGCTGGCGGCCGACCACGGCATCGTCGCGATCACGCGCGGTGGCGAGGGCGCCGTCATCGCGACGGCGGGGGCGTTCGCGAGCGTCCCGCCCGCCGACGTCCGCATGGTCGACACGATCGGCGCGGGCGACTCGTTCATGGCGGCGATGCTCGCGTGGTGCGCGACGTACGACTGGCCCAGCGCGTCCGAGCTCGACGCCACCGAGCTGACCGATCTGGCGATGTACGCCTCGAGCGCCGCCGCCATCACCTGCTCGCGTCCGGGGGCCGACCCGCCGCGGACGATCGACCTGACCCCGTGACCGATCCCCCGGTCGAGCACTACGCCGGTCGCGACGGCCTGCAGCTGGCGTACCGGCAGGTCGGCGACGGGCGGCCCGTCCTGCTGCTGCACGGCTTCTTCACGACGGGCGCCGTCGCGTGGCTGCGCAGCGGGCACGCGGCCCGGCTGGTCGCGAGGGGGCACCGCGTGATCGTGCCCGACATGCGCGGTCACGGCGACAGCCCCAAGCCGCACGACCGCGCCGCGTACCCGCCGGACGTGCTGACCGACGACGCCCTCGCGCTCGTCGAGCACCTGGGCCTGACCGACTACGACCTCGGCGGCTACTCGCTGGGCGCGCACACGATCGTCCGCATGCTGGTGCGGGGCGCCGTCCCCCGACGGGCCGCGGTGGGCGGCGCGGGCTTCGACCAGCTGCTCCACGCCTCGGGCCGCGGCACGACCTTCCGGCACGTGCTCGACCACCTCGGGCGCCACGAGTGGGGCTCGCGCGACTGGCTCATGGAGGGTTTCCTGCGCAAGACCCGGGGCGATCCGACGGCGCTGCGGCACGTCCTCGACACCCCCGTCGACACGACGCGCGAGCAGCTCGCGGCGATCGGGGTGCCGACGCTCGTCGTCACCGGCACCGACGACGAGCCCGACGCGGGCCGCGAGCTGGCGGCGACCCTGCAGCACGCGACGTTCGTCGAGGTGCCCGGTGACCACGTCGGCGCCTCCGGCACCCCCGAGCTCGGCGAAGCCTTCACCGAGTGGTTCGCCTGACTCACCCCTTCCCCGGCCCCCCGTGACCCGCGAGTGGTGCGGCGTGGACGTTCTGGGACGGCGTGTCCGACCACACCGCACCGCTCGCGCTCGCGGATGCACCACTCGACGCGCGGGACGTCAGGCGACCGGGCGGGCTCCCCGCACCGACACGCAGCCCGCGGCCGACTCGGCGCCCGCGCGCAGGGACGCCTCGGCGTCCCGCGTGCCGACCCAGCAGCTGAGGAAGCCCGCCGCGAAGGCGTCGCCGGCACCCACGGTGTCGACGACGTCGGCCTCGAGCGCCGCGACCGCCTCGCCCGCGAACGTCGCCCCCTCGGCGCCGCGCGTGACGACGACCCCGTCACCCTCGAGCCGCAGGAACCCCTGCTCGTCCTCGTTCGGGAAGACCAGGTCGGCGCCGGCGAGCCACGACAGGACGGTGTCGCGTCCCGCGGCCTCGACGAAGCCCAGCGAGCTCGGGTCGATGCTGACGCCGGCGCCGCGCCGCCGCGCCTCGGCCACGAGCCCGAGCGCGAGCGGTCGCACCGCGTCGTCGAAGAACGAGTAGCCCGTCAGGTGCAGCCACGTCACGTCGTCCCACGCGTCGGCGGGGACGTGCTCGGCCGTCATGGTCGCGTTGGCGGCGCGGTCGACGTACATCGTCCGGTCGGCGGCCGCGTCGAGCGTCAGCACGATCGTCGCCGTCGGCAGGTCGGGGTCGCCCGACACCCGGGCGTCGACGCCGTACGCCTCGAGCGCCGCCACGTGACGCGCGACGGCGTCGGCACCGCAGCGACCGACGAAGCGCACCGGCGCGCCCAGGTGCCCCAGCCACGCCGCGACGTTGGCTGCCGAGCCGCCCGCCGTCATGCGGATCTCCGAGACGGTGTCGCTCGCGGCGTTGACCGCGCCGAGCGGACGGACGCCGATGTCGTCGACCAGGTCGCCGACGACGAGGATCATCGCGCGTCCCTCATCGGGCCGACCACGACAGCGCGATCTCGCCCGCGACCCGGATGTTGTTCTCGGCGATCTTCAGGTTCACCGCGAGACTCTCGCCGCCGGTCAGCTCGACGATCGTCAGCAGCAGGAACGGGGTGACCTCCTTGCCCGTCAGGCCCTGCTCGTCGGCCATCCGCAGCGCGTCGGTCAGCGCCCGGTCGTGCACCGCGGGGTCGAGCTGCTCGGCGACCGGCAGCGGGTTGGCGACCAGGATGCCGGCCTGCTGGCCCAGGGCGTCACGAGCCGCCATGACGTCGGCGACCGCCGCGGCGTCCGGCACGGTCCAGTCGAGCTCGAAGCCCGAGTCGGTCAGCCAGAAGCTCGGGAAGCGGTCGGTGCCGTAGCCGAGCACCGGCACGCTGAGGGTCTCGAGGCGCTCGAGCGTCGCCGGGATGTCGAGGATCGACTTCACGCCGGCCGAGACGACCGTGATCGGCACCTGCGACAGGATCGTCAGGTCGGCTGACTCGTCGAACGTCTCGGACGCGCCGCGGTGCACGCCGCCGAGGCCGCCGGTCGCGAACACGCGGATGCCGGCGAGGTTCGCGATGTACGACGTCGCGGCGACGGTCGTCGCGCCGCTGCCGCCGCGGGCGATCGCGATCGGCAGGTCGCGCACGCTCAGCTTGGGGATGTCCTCGCCCGCGACGCGCACCAGCTCGTCGTCGGTCAGGCCGGCCTTGAGCACGCCGTCGAGCACCGCGATCGTGGCCGGGACGACGCCCGCGTCGGTCAGGATCGACTCGAAGCGGCGGGCGGCGTGCAGGTTGTCGGGGCGCGGCAGGCCGTGCGAGATGATCGTCGACTCGAGCGCGACGACGGGCCGCCCCTCGTCGAGCGCGGACTGCACGGCGGGCGAGATGCTGAGGGGAAGGGTCACTCCGAGATCCTACGAGTCGAGTGGTGCATTCCCGTCCGCGAGTGGTGCGTCGTGGTCAGACACGCCGTCCCAGAAAGTCCACACCGCACCACTCGCGAATACGGGGCTCAGATCTCGGTGCGGTGGAAGTTCGCGTGGGAGCGGGACGCCGTGGGGCCGCGCTGGCCCTGGTAGCGCGAGCCGTACTTCTCGGAGCCGTACGGGTTGTCGGCCGCCGAGCTGAGGCGGAAGTAGCAGACCTGGCCGATCTTCATGCCGGGGTAGAGCTTGATCGGCAGGGTCGCGACGTTCGCGAGCTCGAGCGTCACGTGCCCCGAGAAGCCGGGGTCGATGAATCCGGCGGTCGAGTGCGTCAGCAGACCCAGACGACCGAGCGACGACTTGCCCTCGAGCCGCGCCGCGATGTCGTCGGGCAGCGTCACGAGCTCGTACGTCGAGCCCAGCACGAACTCGCCGGGGTGCAGGATGAACTCCTCACCCGACGCGACCTCGATCTCGCGCGTCAGGTCGGACTGGTCGGCCGCCGGGTCGATGTGCGGGTACTTGTGGTTGTCGAACACCCGGAAGAACTTGTCGAGCCGGACGTCGATGCTCGACGGCTGGATCATGCCGGGGTCGAAGGGGTCGAGGCCGACGCGGCCGGCCTCGATCTCGGCGAGGATGTCGCGGTCTGAGAGGAGCACGAGTCGAAACTAACGCATCGGCGGCACCGTGCCCGGTCTACCGTTGGCCCATGGGCCGACTGATCTACTCGTGCAACGTCTCGCTCGACGGCTACTCGGCCGACGCCGAGGGGCGATTCGACTGGTCGCAGCCCGACGAGCAGGTGCACGCCGTCACCGCCGACCTGCTGCGCCCCATGGGCACGCACCTGTACGGGCGACGGATGTACGACGTCATGGTGTTCTGGGAGACGGTCGACGACCCCGATCCGTTCATGGTCGACTTCGCCCGGCTGTGGCGGGCCGCCGACAAGGTCGTCTACTCGCGCACGCTGACCGAGCCGTCCAGCGACCGCACGCGCATCGAGCGCGACTTCGACGTCGACGCCGTGCGCGCGCTCGTCGAGGAGTCCGCGACGGACGTGCTGATCGGCGGCGCCGAGCTGGGCGGCCAGGCCATCGCGGCGGGCCTGGTCGACGAGCTCCACACCTTCGTGCACCCCGTGCTGATCGGCGGTGGCACGCGCTGGCTGCCCGACGGCGTCCGCGTCGACCTCGAGCTCGTCGACGAGCACCGCTTCGGCGGTGTCGTGCACCTGCACCACCGCGTCTCGCGGGACGACCGATGACGTCGACGCTCGACGTCCGCGAGGACGACCTCACGGGCCCCGAGGTCGTCGCCCTGCTCGAGCAGCACCTCGACGAGATGCACAGCCACACCCCGGCCGAGAGCGTCCACGCACTCGACGTCGACCGCCTGCGGGCCGACGGCGTGACGTTCTGGAGCGCCTGGTCGGACGGACGTCTGGCGGGCTGCGGCGCGATCAAGCACCTCGACCCGACGCACGCCGAGATCAAGTCGATGCGCACCGCGGACGGGTTCCGCGGGCGCGGAGTCGCCGCCACCCTGCTGGCGCACATGGTCGCCGAGGCCCGCTCCCGCGGCTACGAGCGGCTCAGCCTCGAGACCGGCAGCAACCCGCCGTTCGCCCCGGCCCGCCGCCTGTACGAGCGGCACGGCTTCGCCTACTGCGAGCCGTTCGGCGACTACGAGCTCGACCCGTGGAGCGTCTTCATGTCGCGCGACCTCGTCTGACGACGGCGCCACACCGCGCTGACGACGGCGTACGCCACCAGCACCAGCGTCAGCACGACCCAGCTGAGCACGTACGGCTTGCCGAGGATCGTCTCGTTGCCGGGCTTGCCCCCCTGGCCGCTGAGGACCGGCAGGAACGCGACGGTCAGCGTGCCCCACACGAGGAACGCCGTCGCCGATCCGCTGCGGAAGTGGGCCGGCAGCACCCGCGACGCGCCGTAGCCGATCGCCACCACGACGGGCGCCAGCACAGCGTCGTGCAGGATGACGCCACCGGCGAGCCAGAACGCCTCGGACGTCAGCTGCTCGCGGGTGAAGTCGCGCATGAGCCACACGCCCCACAGACCGCATCCGACACCGAGGGCGACCAGCAGCGCCCGCACGGCCCTCATGCGTCGACCTCGAGCCGGTTGACCCACTTGGTCTGGAACACGCCCGGACGGTTGGGGGCGATGAGCCGGGCCGGGTAGCCGTGGTCGATGTCGAGCTTCTCGCCGTTCAGCGAGAGGGCGAGCATCGTCCGGTCGTCCTTGACGACGTTGCCGACGACCCGCGACGAGCCGAAGGCGCCCTTGGTCTGCAGCGACCGCAGCACGACGTCCGCGTCGGGCTCGGCGCCGACCAGGGCCAGCAGGTCGCGCAGCGGGACGCCCGTCCACGTCGCGCTGCGGCTCCACCCCTCGACGCACGCGATCGGCAGCCGGTGCGTGCTCTGCGGCATCGCGAGCAGCTCGTCGCGCGACAGCGAGACGGTGCGGTCGCCGGCGGTCACCTCGAGCCGCCAGGCGGGGTCGAGCGCCGTCTCGGACGTGCCCGCGCCGGCCGCGGTGCGGTTGACGGGCAGGTCCTGCGGGCCATCGCCGGGTCGCACCGAGAAGGCCGAGACCTTGCGCAGCCACGGCACCGACTGCCCGGCGGTCAGCAGCACCGCCAGGCCGGACGCCGCGAACGCGCCGCGCAGGACGGTCCGACGGGTCGGGGCGGACGGGTCGAGGTGCTCGTCGGGGTGCTCGATCGGCGCGCCGAGGGCCGTGCGGATGACGGGCAGCTTGACGCCGATGTGCACGACCAGCGAGCCGATCGCGACCCACGCCACGGCCTCGTGCGTCCGGCGGAAGCTGAACTCCCAGGGGTACCAGCCGATGATGTTGAGCGTCCCGCTCGCGAGCATGAAGAACGTCGAGCCCATCAGCGCGGCGATGGACGCCCGCTCGAGCACCTCGACGACCAGACCCCGTGCGCCGGTGGCCGGGCGGTTGAACAGCCGCGGGAACACCGACCAGAGCTTGACCAGCAGCAGCGGGATCGCGGCGGTGCCGGAGGCGATGTGCAGGCCCTGCGTCCAGCGGTACAGCTGCGCCGGATTGGGGCTCAGCGTCAGCCACCCCGGGGTGCTGTACTGGAAGTGGCTCCACATGCCCGTCGCGAAGCAGACCGCGAAGCAGACGCCGAGGGCGGTGCCGACGCGGGCCGTCAGCGCCGTGCCGCGCGCCCGGCTCTCGAAGTCGTCGGGTCGCGGGATCCGTCGCTCGATGTCGGCGACGGTCGGCAGCCTCACGCCGTGTCCCGCACCATCGTCGCGGTGTGGCGGGTGCCGACCGTGCGGGTCGAGACGACCCTCATGCCGGCCGCGGCGGCGACGTCGTCGATCGCGTCGAGACCGACGACGGCCCAGTCGAACGGCACCGAGAGCCGCCCGTCGACGCGCAGGCGTCGGCGCTCGCGCACCAGTCCGGTGCCGTGGTCGGCGACCTCGGCGATGACCCTGCCGCCGGGCACCAGCACCTCGCCGACGCGGGCCAGCAGCCGGACGGGGTCGCCGCCGATGCCGAGGTTGCCGTCGGCGAGCAGCGCGTACGTCCAGCTCCCCTCGCCGGGGATCTTCGTGTAGACGTCGCGCAGCAGCGCCAGGGCACCGCGGTCGCGGGTCTGGCGGACCGCCTCCTGCGAGACGTCGATGCCCATCGCGAAGACGTGGCGGGCGGCGAGCGCGCCGACGAGGCGTCCCGGCCCGCAGCCGATGTCGATCGTCTCGGCGTCGCACGGGTCGATGAACAGCGCGCGGTCGACCCAGTCGGGCTCGGACGACCACATCGCGACGTCGAACGGCTCGATGCGGCCGACGTCGTCGACGACGTGCGTCGTCTTGCCGGTGAAGGCCGCGTCATAGGCGCTGACCGGGTCGAAGGCGAGACTCATGAGGTGGCCTCCGCCGACTCGTGGCGGCTGACGGCCTCGGCGAGGCGCGAGATCGGGATGTCGGCGGCGATCGCGACCGCGTCGTCGTACGTGTCCATGTCGGCGAGGGTGCGCAGGGTCACGACGTCGCCACCGAGGGCCTCGACGGTCTTCGCGCCCGTGTCGTCGGCCGACATCTCGACGTCGAGGAGCCGTTCGGCCAGCGACGGGTCGGGCAGCCCGAGGAGCCACCACCCGCCGTCCGTGGCCGGGCCGACGACGATGCTGCCGAGCTCGACCATGCGGCCGGCGTCGAGGTAGTCGGCGACCAGCAGCTGGGGGGTGTCCATGCCGACCTGGACGATCCCGGTGCCGTCCTCGGCCGTCGCGGCGGCGTCGGCGTGCGCGTGGGCCAGGCGTTCGGCCAGGCCCTCGCCGCGCTGCGGGACGACGCGCAGCGGTTCGAGCGCGGCGGCGATCTCGTCGGCGCGGGCGGCCTTGGACAGGTCGCCGGTCATCGCGACCACGACGGGCCAGCCGACCGCCGACGCCGTCGCGAGCGTGTCGAGCAGGGCGGCGGCGGCGAGCTCGGCCGCGACGTCGTCGCCCACCGTCCGGGCGACGCGGGTCTTGGCCAGGCCGGGCACGGGCGCCTTCGCCACGACGAGCAGCGTGGGGGCGGTCATCGCATGACCTTCGCGAAGTCGTGGGCGACGCGGACCGTGCCCTTGAGCGAGCCGGAGACCTTCGACTTCGTGCCCGCGGCGCGGCGGTCGTACGACACGTCGACCTCGCTGACCGTCCAGCCCGCGCGCGACGCCTTGAGCATCAGCTCGAGCGGGTAGCCGAAGCGCCGGTCCTGGACGTCGAGCGCCAGCAGGTCGTCGCGGCGGCACACCCGCATGGGGGCGAGGTCGTGGATGCCGAACGCGCTGCGGCGGCGGATCATGGTCGCCAGCGCCAGGGTCCCGGCGCGGGCGTGCCACGGCCACACCCCGCGCCCGACGGGCCGACGGCGACCGACCGCCATCGTCGCTCCTCCGTCACGCACGAGGTCGAGCATCGGCTCGAGCTCGTCCATGCGCATCGACGCGTCGCCGTCGATCACGGCGACGTACTCGGCCGTCGCGGCCAGCATCCCGGTGTGCACGGCGGCCCCGTACCCCGGACGGTGCTCGGTCACCACCTGCGCGCCCAACGAGCGGGCGACATCGGCCGTTCCGTCGGTCGATCCGTTGTCGACGACGATGACGTTCCAGCCCACCGGGACGTGCGCGAGCACGGTCGGGAGGGCCAGAGCCTCGTCCCGACACGGGATCACGACATCGCAGGTGCTCATGGTCATGGTTCGAACCTAGGGGTCGCGGCGCTTGGTCGCATGCGCAGGCGATGCGGCGCCACCCGATCGTCAGGCTGATCTCAGGCCGTCCACCTAGGCTGACGGCGTGCCCACGACCCTCACCCGCCCACGCGCCGCCGCCATCTCGGCCGCCGCGGGCCTGCTGCTCGTCGCCGCCTCGATGATCGTGCCGCTGTGGCTCGACGACGACGTCCGGGTCCACTTCCCCCCGCTGCACGCCGACTGGGACCCCCGGTTCGGCCTGCTGACGCTGCCCGCGATCGCGATCGGCCTGCTGCTCGTGGCCGTGCTGCCGCGGCTCGCGCGGGCCCTGCCGTGGCGTGCGCTGCTCGCGACGGCGTTCGCCACGACCTGGGTGTGGATCGTCGCGGTCGCGATGACCGAGGGCACCGAGGGGCTCGCGCGGACGTTCGAGCGTCGCCAGGAGTACGTGTACGACGCAAAGAGCGTCGGCTCGATCCACACGATGCTGCAGACGTTCATCGACCGCATCCCGATGGACGCGCCCGACAACTGGTACGTCCACGTCGCGGGCCACCCGCCGGGAGCGCTGCTGTACTTCGTCGGCATCGACCGGCTCGGCATCACCGACCCGTTCTGGATCGGCGTCGTGTGCGTGACGATCGCGAGCACCGCGATCGTCGCCGTCATGATCACGCTGCGCACGCTCGGCTCCGAGGCGCTCGCCCGGTCCGCGATGCCGTGGATCGTCCTGGCCCCCACCGCGGTGTGGATGGGCGTCAACGGCGACGCGGTCTTCACGGCCGTCGCGGCGTGGGGGCTGGCGCTGCTGGCGGTGGCGGCGAAGCACCGGCGCGCACTGCCGGCCGTCGGCGCGGGCCTGCTGCTGGGCTACTGCGTCTACCTGTCGTACGGCCTGACGCTGCTGGGCGTCCTGGCGCTCGCGGTGCTGCTGATCGCCCGCTCGTGGCGTCCCCTGCCGTGGGCCGTCGGGGGCGCGCTCGTCGTCGCGGCGGCCTTCACGCTCGGCGGGTTCGCGTGGTGGGAGGCCTACCCCGTCCTGCGCGAGCGCTACTACGACGGCATCGCGTCCGAGCGGGCGTTCTCCTACTGGGTGTGGGCCAACATCGCGGCCTGGACGTTCACGGCGGGGCTGGCCGTGTGGGCCGCGTTCCCGACGGCCGTGCGGGCCGTCCGCGAGCGCAACGTCCTGGCCCAGCTGGCGGCCGCGGCGGTGCTGACGATCGTCATCGCCGACCTGTCGGGCATGAGCAAGGCCGAGGTCGAGCGCATTTGGCTGCCCTTCACGATCTGGATCGTCGCGCTGCCGTCGCTCCTGCCCGAGCGCTGGCACCGGCCGCTGCTGCTCAGCCAGGTCGTCCTCGCACTCCTGGCCCAGCAGCTGATCCTGACCCGCTGGTGAGCCCTAGCGGGTTCGCAGGGGGTCGGTGGCCAGGGCGGCGAGCCCGTCCTGCGGGGTGATCTCGGCCTCGAAGCCCAGGCCCGCCCTCGCCGCCTCAGGCGAGGCGACGACGTGGCGGACGTCGAACGCCCGGTAGTCGCCCGTCAGCACCGGCTCCCGGCCGCCCGCCGCCGCCGAGAGCGTCGAGGCCATCTCGCCGATCGTGAACGTCGTGCCCGACGCGACGTTGTACGGCGTCACGCCCGACGGGTGCGAGCCCACCTGCTCGATCGCGAGCACGTTGGCCCGCGCGATGTCGTGGACGTGCACGAAGTCGCGCACCTGCCGGCCGTCCTCGTACACGCGCGGCGCCTCGCCTCGGGCGATCGCCGACCGGAAGATCGCGGCCACCCCGGCGTACGGCGTGTCGGCGGGCATGCCCGGGCCGTAGACGTTGTGGTACCTCAGCGCGATCGCGCGGGAGCCTTCGAGCGTGCACCACGCGGACGCGTAGTGCTCCTGCGCGATCTTCGACGCGGCATAGCTCGTGCGCGGGATGAACGGGGTGTCCTCGGCGATGCGCCGCCACTCGATGTCGCCGCCGCACACGGGGCAGCGGGGGTCGTACCGGCCGGCCGACAGGTCGTCCTCGCGACGCACCGCCGGCGGGACGTCGCCGTGCTCGGGGCACGTGTAGCGGCCGTCGCCGTAGACGACCATCGACGACGCCAGCACCAGGTCGGCCACGCCGCGCCGGGCCATCGCGGCCAGCAGGCGGGCCGTGCCGGCGTCGTTGTGCTCGGCGTAGTCGGGCAGGTCCTGGGCGTCGACGCCGTTGCCGACCATCGCGGCTTGGTGGCACACGACGTCGATGCCGTCGAGGACGTCGTCGAGCCGGTCCGACCTCAGGTCGAGCCGCTCGAACCCCGGCGGACGCTCGCCGGGTCCGTGCGCCTTGTCGAGGAACATGTCGAGCTGGACGACGTCGTGGCCGCGCTCGCGGGCGATGCGTCCGATGTGGGTGCCGATGAAGCCCGCGGCACCGGTGAGCAGGATCCTCATGACAGCACCCGGCTCACGGCAGCTCGACCGGCAGGTCCATGCCGTCGACGGCGTGCGGGCACGCGCAGTCGCGGTCGGTGCCGAGGTTGCGCACGACGTCGGCCAGCACGCCCTTGAGCGTGTCGGTGTGGGCGGCGAAGACCTCGAAGACCGACTCCATGCTGACGGCCGACGCCTCGTCGACCCCGGCGTCGTGGTCGGTCACGAGCGCCACGGTGGCGTAGCAGAGCGCCAGCTCGCGGGCGAGGACCGCCTCGGGGTGGCCCGTCATGTTGACGACGGCCCAGTCCTGCGCGGCGTACCACTTCGACTCTGCGCGGGTCGAGAACCGCGGCCCCTCGATCACGACCATCGCGCCGCCGTCGACGGGGTCGTGGTCGCCCAGGCCGTCGAGCAGGTGGCCGCGCAGGCGCGAGCAGTACGGATCGGCGAACGAGACGTGGCACGCGCCGGAGTCGAAGTACGTCTGGTGGCGCCCGGAGGTGCGGTCGACCAGCTGGTCGGGCACGACGAACGTGCCCGGCCCGTGCTCGACCTGCAGGCCGCCCACGGCGCACGGCGCCAGCACCTGCCGGACGCCGATGCTGCGCAGCGCCCACATGTTGGCGAGGTACGGCACCCGGTGCGCCGGGAAGTCGTGGTGGGCGCCGTGCCGCGGCAGGAAGGCCACCGACCGTCCCCCGACCGTCCCGACCGAGATGGGGGCGGACGGCTTGCCGTACGGGGTGTCGACCTCGACCTGCTGCGGGTCGTCGAGGAACGTGTAGAAGCCGGATCCGCCGATCACGGCGACGTCCGGGCGGGGCGATGCGCTCATCCCCCGAGCATGGCAGGGGCGGCCCCCCTCCGCGAAAGGAGGGAGGCCGCCCGTCGGCGGTCAGGCAGCCGTCACCTGACCCGCAGCGTCACCTTCGGGGCTGTGCGGGCGCCGACGGTCGACGACCCGGCGTACAGGGCCCGCACCGAGTACGTGCCCTTGCGGAGCTTCGGCAGCCGCACCGTGACCCGGCCGTTGCGCACCGTCGCCGTGACCGTCCGCGTCACACCCTTGCGGGTCACCTTCACGGCGACCCGGCCGCCGGGACGCAGGCCGGGCGCCGTGACCGTCACCGTGACCTTGGCGCGCTGCGTCCGCTTGACCGACGACGTCGCGAGCCTCGAGCGCACCGCGGCGGACGTCTTGACGACCGACACCACGACCTCGCTCGACGCCGACGGCGCCTGCACCGAGGCGTCGGCCGGGACGAACGTCGCGGTGACGCGGTGCGTGCCGACCGCGAGGGTAGACGGCAGCCGCAGCCGGGCGACGCCGTTCGACAGCTCGGCCTGGCCGAGCACCGCACCGCCGTCGGCGAAGCGGACGACACCGCGAGCGCGTCCCGTGCCCTCCGACGTCACGGACGCCGTCAGGTCGACGACCCGGTCGGAGCCGTACGCCTGCGAGGTGGCCGACGCGAAGATCTCGGACGTCGTGGCGGCCGCGGCGGGGTCCGTCGGATCGGTCGGGTCCGTCGGATCGGTCGGGTCGACGGGGTCGGTGCCGATCTCGACGACGGCGGGTCGCGAGACCACCGAGCGTCCGGTCGCGTCGGTGACCCGCGCGAACCACAGCGAGCCGGCCGGCAGCGCGGCCACGTCGAACCTGGCCTCCGCCCCGGCCTCGACGGCCTGCGAACCCAGCGGGGACGACGGAGCCGACACCGTCCACGCCTGCGTCGCCAGCGACTTGTCGACCAGCAGGTCGATCTTCGCGACGAACTCGTCGTCCTTCGCGAGGTAGCGGCCGTCCTGGTAGTCGTTGGCCGCCGTCCCGCGCATGCCCGGCTCGTCGTACTTGTACGCCTCGAACGAGTCGAGGTGCGGCGAGTACGAGTTCACCGCCATCAGCTCGGCGTCGACGTCGACCTGCAGCAGTCGCTGGAAGCCGCTGTCGCGGTCGAGCGTGTCGGCGCGGGGTGTGGGCTGCGTCGACCGGTAGCCCTGGTAGTCGGCCAGCATCTGGACGACGGTGCGCCCGGTCTCGCCGACGTTGCGCACCGCGACGGTGTCCTCGGCCAGCTCGATCGCGTCGGACTGCTCTCCCGTCACCGGGTCGCCGTACTTGGTGGCGACACCGTGGTAGTGCCCGCCCAGCACGAGGAAGATGTTGTCGCTCGGTGCGATGAGGTCGCGCCAGAGCACCTCGCCGCGGGCGGTGTAGCGGTCGCCGCGGTTCTCGATCTCCTTCTCGGTGTTCAGGTAGCTGTGCGTGACGAGGACGACGTTGCGGTCGGGGTACGAGGCGGCGATCTCCTTGGCCCACTCGATCTGCTCCGGCGACGGCCGGTACGGCAGCGACAGCGCGACGAAGTCGACACCGTTCTGCTCGAAGAAGTCGTAGTGGGCGCTGTTGTCGCCCTTCTTCCACGACCCTCCCCACCAGTCCTCGTCCTGGTACATCTCGGGGCCGAAGTACTCGTTGTACAGATCGGTGTTGCGGCCCCAGAAGCTGTCGTGGTTGCCGGGCAGGACGCCGTTCGGCACGTCCGCGTCGTTGAGGATCTGGTGGATCCTCCGCGCCGCGGCGAACTCCTTCTTCGCCCGCACGGGGTCGGCGTTGCCGCCGATCCAGTTCTCGACGATGTCGCCGCCGTTGGTGCTGTACGCGATCTTGCGCGCGTCGGCGTTCGCGACGACCCAGGTGGCCATGCGGCGGAAGACGTCGCGGAAGCCCTCGGACAGGAACTGCGTGTCGGTCATGTGGTTGACCGCGAAGTCGTAGTCCTGCGGGTCGAGGAACGTCTGGTCGGACACGCCGATCTCGTCGACCGCGCCGCCCCGGACCCGCGGACCGTCGACCACCACGACGTTCGCGACGCCGTCGACGACCGACGCGGCGGGCAGCGTGGCGACGAGCGTCAGGTCGCCGTCGGCGCTCGGGTCGCCCTCGGCCAGCAGCTTCCACGCGGTGCCGTCCCAGCCGTGCACCTGGATCTCGTTGCGGGCCCGGGTCGTGCCGCTCCACGTGAACTCGACACCGCCGGCCGGCACCGACGCGACGGGGATCGCGTAGCGCTGGAACGGGTAGGTGTCCTGGCCGGCTCTCGTGGTGAGGGCGGGCGCCGTCGCGACGCGCCGCTCGCCCGTGATCGACAGCGAGGCGGGCAGCGTGGTCCGACGGGTGGATCCGGCGTACACGACGGTGCCCTCCTCGGCGCCGACGGGCGTCGACGTCAGCAGGTCGACCGTGAGGTCCCCACCGTCCTCGTCCTTCGTCGTGACCGTCGCACGGAACCCGTCGGTGCGGGCGCGGTCCGTGGCGTCGGGCGTCCCGGGCACGTGCTCGGTGGCGACCTCGACGGGGTCGGTCTCGCCCTTGAGCGGCTCGGTCGGGTCGACCCAGGCGACGTCGGCGAGCTCGCCGGGCGTGCGGCCCGGCGTCTTCATGAAGTTCTCCTCGTCGTCGTCCGTCGTGCGGGCCCGCTGGTACGACTCGCCCCGGTCGTTCTTGGTGGTGTTGCGCAGCTCGGAGCCGAACGCGACGCACGGGCTGTAGGTGACCGTCTCGTACACGCCGACCGCGTCGACCATCGCGCCCTTCGGGTCGCGCAGGTACAGGCCGTAGCCGTCGGTCTCGTTGAGCCCGACCGACCAGACGCCCTTGGCGATCGCGCGCAGGTCGGCCGGCGCGTTGTCGTCCGCCGCGACGTACGTCCCGCCCGGCTCGAGCGTCACGTCGCCGAGGTCGGGCACCTGGTAGCCGGCGTTGCCGCGCCCGTCGCCCTCGCAGCGGCTCAGCGAGTAGCCCTTGAGGTTGATCGGCGACGTGCCGTAGTTGGCGATCTCGACGAACTCGTCGTTGCTGCCGGCGCTGCCGGCGCCGACGAGCTCGCTGATGCGCAGGTCGTGGCGGCTGGGCGCGGCCGGCGTGGTCAGCTGCTCCTTCGTCGAGGCGACGCCGGGCGAGCGCTCGCGGGCGAGCATGAAGTCGGTGGCGTTGTCGCCGGTGTCGGAGACGCGGTGGTAGCTCTCGGCCTGCATCGAGCTCAGGTCGGCGGCCTGCGGGTCGCCCTGGGTGCAGGTGCTGTTGCGGTTGGCGTAGAAGCCGACACGGTCGACGATCCTGTCGTCGGCGCGCGTGATCATCGCGCCGAAGTCGCGCCAGTGCATGCCGGTCGTGTAGCGGGCGCCGACCGTGACGCCCGGCAGGATCGCCGTCGTGGCGGCCGTCGGCGCGTAGACGAACGACTTCCCGGCGCCGATCACGGTGCCGGTCGGCAGGCCCGTGTTCTGGCTGTACGCCGTGCCGTTCTCGCCGCAGCGGTAGAGCTTCCAGCCCGACACGTCGACGGGCTCGGAACCGAAGTTGGTCAGCTCGACGTACTGGCTCGACGTGCTGGTCTGGTTGCCGTTGGCGACCTCGCTGATCTTGACGGTGCTGGGCGCCAGCGGCTGGACGGCCGCGGTCGCGTTGGGCGCGTCGGGCGTGCGACCGGCGACGACGAAGTCCTTCTCCTGGTCGCCGGTGTTGGCGACCCGCTGGTGGCTCTGGTTCAGCCGGTGGTCGAGGGCGCGGCTCAGGACCGTCGGGCGCTCGCAGTCGGAGTCGACCGACGGGTGGTAGAAGCCCACGGCGTCGAGCACCGTGTAGTCGGGCGCCTCGATGTAGGCGCCGAAACCGAACTCGTGCAGCGTGCTGCCGGTCGCGTCGTAGTCGGCGTCGCGCGCGACGACGTCCTTCCTCGTGCTGGCGGGGTTGCCGATCGTGTACGTGTCACCGGGGGCGAGCGTCGTGCCGGCCGGGACGACCTTCTGCGGGCCGTAGGCGTCGCCGGTCTGCCCGCAGCGCAGGATGCGGTAGCCCGAGATGTCGACGGGCGCGGAGCCGAAGTTGCCGATCTCGATGAAGTCGTCGGACGTGACGCGGCTGGCGTTGCTGGTCGCGCCGGCGCCGCCGTTGGCGATCTCGCTGATCAGGATCGGGGACGGGTTGGGCTTGACGTCGGCGGCGGCACGGACGGCCGGTGCGGCGTGCGCCACGCCGGGCAGCATCGTGACCAGGACGGCCGATCCGGCGAGACAGCTCACCAGTGCGGACAGGGGACGTGCACGTTTCACGGGTTCCTCCGGGGGCAGGATCGAGACAGGGTGCCTGAGGGCGACCTGAGAGTCCCGGGCCCCGGTGAACGCCGGGTGACGTCCGTGGCGGTCGCGGCTGTCGGTCCCACGAATCCCTGACGCCGTCCCGGTGGACGGTGGCTACACTGGCGGCGACGTCTTGCACGTCGCGCCGATGTAGCTCAGTGGTAGAGCGCTTGCTTCCCAAGCAAGATATGCGGGTTCGATTCCCGTCATCGGCTCCCCGGCGCGGAGCGCCTCCCGCCCGATGACGGGAATCGAGTGGGCCCCTCAGCGCGGCCGCTCCCCGCGGCGCAGCCGCCAGCAGCGGCCGCCGGACCAGGGATCCCGTCATCGGCAGCGGGCGTACGCGCCCGCCCATCGGCGCACGCAGAACAGCATCCTCACAGGCAGCTCGCAGCAATCGCCGCGTCCAAGACGTCGTGCACAAACTATTTTCACACCTCTTTCTGCCTGCGATTGCAGCAGTTGCAGCACCGGACAGCCCACAGTTTCAGGCCCCCCACCAATCCCCTCCCCACCCCCGCGGCGAAGTACAGGTGTAAGTCCCCCCAACTTTCACCAGCACCCCAATCGCAAGGATGTGGATCACATGAGCACCATTCGCTCGTACAAGAAGACCTTCGCCGGCATCGCCATCGCGGCCGTCGCAGCACTGCCCCTCGCCGCCTGCTCGTCGTCCGACTCGGCCGGCTCGTCGTCGTCCGCCTCGGAGTCGAAGACGTCGATCGCCAAGCCCGTCGCCCGCATCAACGCGCTGTCCGGCGAGGACACCGCCGTGGCCCTCGACGCGGGCTTCACCGACGCCCTGACCTCGCTCGGCCTGACGCCCGGCGTCGTCGGCGACGGCGCGCTCGAGGACGGCTCGCTCGTCTTCCCGATCACGGGCGGCAACGTCACGTACTTCAAGCCGGGAACGGCCAAGCCGTACGTCATCGGCCAGATCCAGCACGAGGGTTCGGGCTTCTCGCTCACCGCGGGTGACACCAAGGTCGAGATCACGAACCTGAACGTCGACCCGGGCGCCTCGCGCGTCTACGGCGACGTCTCGGTCAACGGCAAGACGGCCGCCAGCTCGGCGTTCATCTTCCAGCTGCGTGGCGCGACCCTGAAGCCGCTGCAGACCGAGGGTGACACCGCGATCCTCGAGGGCACGAAGGTGTACGTCAGCCCCGTCGCCGCGAGCCTGCTGAACGACACGTTCAAGACCGACGCCGTGACCGACCAGCTCCTGGTGGGCGTCGCCAAGATCACCGTCAACACCACGCCGGCCAGCTGACGGACCAGACCTCCTTCCCGGTTGGGTGAGGAGAACACACGACGGGCGTCCCCTCGGGGGCGCCCGTCGTGCTGTGTGCCGGCCGGGTCAGACGGCCTGGTGCTGGTCGGCCACCGAGCGGGCCTCGTCGCGCAGCGCCTGCACGACCAGGCGGACCGACGGCCGCTCGAACCGGTCGGGACGCAGCAGGGCCGCGATCTCGCGCTTGGCGCGGATGCCCACCAGCGGGCGCGTGACCAGTCCGTTGCCGTGCTCGCGGGTCGTGAACCGCGGCAGGATCGCGATGCCGTGGCCGCCGGCCACCAGCGCCTCGACGATGCCGTTGTCGGAGATCCGCTGCGCGATGCGCACCGGCTCGCCCGTGGCCGCCACGACCTGGCTCAGCACCCGGTCGAAGGGGTAGTCGTGCGGCACGCCGATCCAGGTCTCGCCGACGACGTCGCGCGGCGAGAGGCTCGCCCGGTGCGCGAGCGGGTGCCCCTCGGGCAGGGCGACGTCGAGCGGCTCGCTCATCAGCGGCACGACCTGCAGACCACGCTCGTGCCATGACGCCGCCGTGGTCGGGGAGTCGGCGATCACGACGTCGTAGTCGGGCGTCAGGTCGGCGAAGTCGACCGTGACACCGTCCTCGTCGGAGCAGATCAGCTCGACCTCGGGCGTGTCGGCCATGCGCGACAACGTGCCCGGCAGCAGCATCTCGCCACCCGTCGGGAACGTCGCGACCCGCACCTGCCCGGCCGGACGCTCCATGTACTCGCGCCAGCGGCCCTCGGCGCGCTCGATCGCGACCGCGATCTCGGTGGCCGTCTGCACCAGCGCGCGACCCGCCGGCGTCAGCGCGACCCCCCTCCCGGCGGGCTCGACGAGCCGGTATCCCGCCTCCCGCTCGAGCACCTTGAGCTGTTGGGACACCGCCGAGGGTGTGACCTTCATCGCGTCGGCGACCGCCCCGACGGTGCCGCGCTCCGACAGTTCCCGCAGCAGTGCGAGGCGATACACATCCATGTAGCGATGCTACATGTTGGGCATAGATATGTTGGCTTGTCCTTGACGTTCCGGCGTTCCACACTGGAAGCACGAGCCACCCCCGACTCGTCCACACAGCCTTCAAGGAGGCCCCCATGCTCGTCCTCGGAATCCTCATCGGTGCGGTCACCGCGATCGGCGTCAGCAAGACCATCCACCTCGTCGCGACCGACGGCCACGGCCGCGTCCCGACGCGCACGTCGACGCACGCCTTCGACCTGCGCTGACCCGCACCGCACCGCCGAGACCCCCACGCAGCCGCAGGCCGTGGGGGTCTTGCACGCCCAGGGTCGGTAGCGTCGCGACCATGACGACGACCGGCTTCGACCTCGACATGACGCTGATCGACTCGCGTCCCGGCATCCGCGCGGTGTACGACCGGATCGTCGAGGAGTCGGGCGCCACGATCGACGTCGACGTCGTCGTGTCGCGCCTCGGCCCGCCGGTCGAACAAGAGCTCGCGCAGTGGATGCCCGCCGACGACGCCGCGCGGTGGGCCGACCGCTACCGCGAGATCTACCCGGGCATCGCCCTCGAGCTGATCTCGACCCTCCCGGGAGCCCACGCGGCCGTCGACGCCGCCCGGTCGCGAGGACGCGCGATCCTGATCACCGCCAAGCACGCGCCCAGCGCGACCCTGCACCTCGAGCGCCTCGGCATCGAGGTCGACGAGGTCTTCGGTCGCGCGTGGCGCGAGGGCAAGGCCGACGTGCTGCGGGCCCAGGGTGCCGGGGTCTACGTCGGCGACCACGTGCACGACATGGAGGCCGCGCGCTCCTCGGGCGCGTTCGGCGTCGGGGTCACGACCGGACCGTGCGACGCCGACGAGCTCCGCGCGGCCGGTGCGGGCCACGTCCTGACGTCGCTCGAGCTGCTGCCCGGCTGGTTCGCGCAGCACGCCTGATCGCGGTGTGACGGGCGGAACAGGTTCGTGGGGCCGTTCGACTTGTCTTTGGCACCATCGGGAGCGGATACTTAAGTTACTACCCAGTAGCAAGCTGCGCCGCAGCCACCGATGAAGGAATGCTGGCATGAGCCATTACAAGAGCAACCTCCGCGACGTCGAGTTCAACCTCTTCGAGCTGTTCGACCGCCAGAGCGTCCTCGGCGCCGGCCCCTTCGAGGAGGTCGACGTCGACACCGCCAAGAGCATCCTGCGCGAGATCGACCGCATCTCCCGCGACGAGCTCGCCGCGTCCTTCGAGGACGCCGACCGCAACCCGCCCGTCTACGACCCCGCCGCGAAGACCGTCGTCATGACCGACTCGTTCCGCGCCTCCTACGACGCCTGGATGGGTGCCGAGTGGTGGCGCCTGGCGATCCCCGAGGAGCTCGGCGGCCAGGTCGCCCCCGCCTCGCTGGTGTGGAGCAGCGCCGAGTTCGTCCTCGGCTCGAACCCCGCCATCTGGATGTACGCCTGCGGCCCCGCGTTCGCGCGGATCGTCTTCGAGAACGGCATCGACCGCGACAAGAAGATCGCGCAGCACATGGTCGACCGGCAGTGGGGCGCCACGATGGTGCTCACCGAGCCCGACGCGGGCTCCGACGTCGGCGCCGGCCGCACCAAGGCGTTCCCCAACGAGGACGGCTCGTGGAACATCGAGGGCGTCAAGCGCTTCATCACCTCGGCCGAGCACGACCTGAGTGAGAACATCATGCACCTGGTGCTCGCCCGCCCCCAGGGCGTCGAGGGCGTCGGCGGCCCCGGCACCAAGGGGCTCAGCCTGTTCCTCGTCCCGAAGTTCCACTTCGACCACGAGACCGGCGAGCTGACCGGCGAGCGCAACGGCGCGTACGTCACCAACGTCGAGAAGAAGATGGGCCTCAAGGTCTCCACGACCTGCGAGGTCACCTTCGGCGACGGCGCACCGGCCCAGGGCTGGCTGCTCGGCGAGGTGCACGACGGCATCAACCAGATGTTCCGCGTCATCGAGAACGCCCGCATGTTCGTGGGTGCCAAGGCCATCGCGACGCTGTCGACGGGCTACCTCAACGCCCTCGACTACGCCAAGGAGCGCGTCCAGGGCGCCGACCTGACGCAGGCGTCCGACAAGACCGCGCCCCGCGTCACGATCACGCACCACCCGGACGTCCGCCGGTCGCTCATGACCCAGAAGGCGTTCGCCGAGGGCCTGCGGTCGCTGATGATCTACTGCGCCACGTGGCAGGACGACGTCATGGTCAAGGAAGCGTCGGGCGAGGACGCGTCGCTGTCCGAGGCCGTCAACGACCTGCTGCTCCCGCTCGTCAAGGGCTTCGGCTCCGAGCGCTCGTGGGTGCTGCTGGGCACCGAGTCGCTGCAGACGTTCGGCGGATCGGGCTTCCTGCAGGACTACCCGATCGAGCAGTACGTCCGCGACGCCAAGATCGACACCCTCTACGAGGGCACGACCGCGATCCAGGGCCAGGACCTGTTCTTCCGCAAGATCGTCAAGAACAAGGGCGCGGCGCTCGGCTACCTCGCCGGCGAGATCGAGGGCTTCATCACGAGCGAGGCCGGCAACGGTCGCCTCAAGATCGAGCGCGAGCTGCTGGCCAAGGGGCTCGAGGACGCCCAGGCCGTCATCGCGGCGACGTTCACCGACCTGATGTCGGCCAACCCGGCCGACGCCAACGGCGACATCAAGAACATCTACAAGGTCGGCCTCAACACGACCCGCCTGGTCTACGTGCTGGGTGACCTGACGATCGCGTGGCTGCTGCTGCGTGGCGCCGAGGTCGCGCTGCAGAAGCTCGGCGGCGAGGTGTCGGCCGCCGACAAGGCGTTCTACGAGGGCAAGGTCGCCGCGGCCTCGTTCTTCGCGCGCAACGTGCTGCCGCTGCTGGCCGGCGAGCGCGCGATCGCGGAGAACATCGACGCGTCCATCATGGAGCTCGACGAAACCGCCTTCTGACCGACCCCGCCCGCGGCGGAGCGTCGACGGCGCGCCACCCCCCTGCGAGGCGTGGTGAGGTGAACGGCTCGACCGAGCCGAACCCCCTCACCACGCCTCGCTGCGTTTCCGTCGTTCGCCAGGGAGGAGCTCTGCGACGACCGTGAGGGCGAAGCCCGAGGCGAACCCGAGCGATCAGGCTTGCGTCACGTCGCCTCGCTCCGCTCACGCTCGGCCGCAAGCGGCCTCCCTGGCGACCGCATGCTTTCGTTCGCCATGGAGCGAAGCGACCGTGAGGGCGAAGCCCGAGGCGAACCACAGCAATCAGGCTTGCGTAACGTCGCCTCGCTTCGCTCACGGTCGGCCGCGAGCGGCCTCCCTGGCGACCGCACACCTCGGTCGCCAGGGAGGAGCTCTGCGACGACCGTGAGGGCGAAGCCCGAGGCGAACCACAGCGATCAGGTTCGCGTCAGGTCGCCTCGTGAGGGCGAAGCCCGAGGCGAACCCGAGCGATCGGGCTTGCGTCACGTCGCCTCGCTTCGCTCACGGTCGGCCGCAAGCGGCCTCCCTGGCGACCGCATGCTTTCGTTCGCCAGGGAGCGCAGCGACCGTGAGGGCGAAGCCCGAGGCGAACCCGAGCGATCGGGCTTGCGCATGTCGCCTCGCTTCGCTCACGGTCGGCCGCGGGCGGCCTCCCTGGCGACCGCATGCCGCCGTTCGCCAGGGAGCGAAGCGACCGTGAGGGCGAAGCCCGAGGCGAACCACAGCGATCACACTCACCTAGGTCGCCTCGCTTCGCTCACGGTCGGCCGCGGGCGGCCTCCCTGGCGACCGCATGCTTTCGTTCGCCAGGGAGCGAAGCGACCCTGAGGGCGAAGCCCGAGGCGAACCACAGCGATCAGGCTTGCGTCAGGTCGCCTCGCTTCGCTCACGGTCGGCCGCGGGCGGCCTCCCTGGCGACCGACAAGCTCCGTTCGCCAGGGAGCGAAGCGACCGTGAGGGCGAAGCCCGATGCGAACCACAGCGATCAGGCGGGCGTACGTCGCTTCGCCTCGCTGGCGACCGGGCGGGTCAGCCGTAGGTCTCGCGGTGCTCGGCCTTCAGCCGCTGGTACGTCTCGTCGGCGGCTGCGGCGTCCCAGGCGGCCTTGAAGATGCGCGCCGACTCGGCCTTGACCGGGTCCTCCGGGTCGGGCGGCAGCTCGGCACGTCCGTGGGCGCCGCTCTGGCCCTTCTTGTCGTCCGGCACGGGACCGTCGTACTTGCGGCCGCCGCGGTGCCGGGCGTACCGACGGGCCCGCGTGTACCCCATCTGCAGGTACTTGCGAGCCATGTCGGCCCCCACCACGTCGCCGTCGGCGAGGTAGGCGTCGAACGCCGCACGGATGGCCTCGCTGCTCTCGCGCGCGTCGTCCGGCGTCGCGAACCGCCAGAGCGGGAGCAGCTCGCTCTTGTACGGCTCGACCTGGAAGACGCCCTGCTCACCGCGCCCCACCCGGTACCGCTCGGGGTGGGCGCGGTGGTCGACGTCCTCGTCGGTCACGACCTAGAGGTCGGTGACGGTGGCGTGGTCGCCGCCGTCGTAGGGCTGGCCGGTCGCCTTGGACTTGACGAGGCTGATCAGGCTCGCGACGCGCCCGCCCGGGGAGTCCCAGTACTCGGCGGTCTCGGCGTCGACGTGGATCAGGATCGCGTTGGGGTCCTCCGGACCCTCGGGGATCCACGCCTCGGCGAACGTGCTCCAGTACTCCTTGAGCTTCTCGACGTCGTCGACGATCTCGGCGCGTCCCGAGATCGACACCCACGAGCTCTGGCTCGTGACCGTCACGCCGACGACGGGGTTGGCGCGGATGTGCGCGACCTTGCGGGAGTCGCGGGTCGCGATGAACCACAGGTCGGCGTCGAGGTCGACGTCCTGGCGCGACATCGGCCGGCTGACCAGGTGCCCCTCGGAGTCGGTCGTGGTCAGCATGACGAAGCGGGAGTCCTTCGTGAGCTCGACGAGCTTGGCGGTGTCGGTGGCGGTGTCGTTCGTGGGGTCGGTCATGGCGCCGACGTACCCGTCCGCGACGGCTTCACCCGTGTGGGTCGGTCCTGATCGGGTACGCGCACCGCATGACCCAGACCCCCGAAGAGCCCGGAACGTCCGACGGACCCCAGATCGACGCCGAGCCGAAGCCCGAGCCCGCGACGGACGCCAAGCAGGGCGTCAACGACCCGAACCCCGAGGACACCGGGACGGACGAGCCGCTGACGTCGATGTGACGACGGACGACGAAGCCCCCGCAGCCGTGCCGTCTGCGGGGGCTCCGTCGTGGGGGCGTGTCAGGTGAACAGCGCGCCGGTCAGCGTGAAGAAGCCGTAGCCGTCGGCGCCGTAGAAGATCACGTACATGGCCAGCGCACCGCCGGCGAGCGCGACGTCCTTGTTGAAGGAGATCATCTCCATCTGCTTGGCCTGGGCGTCGGTCTCCTTCCAGAACGCGTGCATCGTGACCGCCATGATCAGCAGCAGGATCGCGATGCCGAGCGAACCGGCGTCGCCGAAGACGCCGAACAGGATCGACAGGCCGCCGACCAGCAGCGCGACGCCGCTGACCTGGGCGAGGACCTTGCCGTTGGGCAGGCCCTTGGACGAGGCGTAGCCGCCCATCGCGTCGGCCTGCGTGAGGTGGCCGAAGGCCGACCCGAGGAGCAGGAGGACGAAGAGGATGCGGCTGATGAGGAAGATGGCTTCCATGGGAGCTCCAGATGGTTGAGAGTTAAACCACATATACTGGCCGTCGCGTGGCACCGCGTCAAGCCCGCGACCCGGTGCGGCGATGTGCGAAAGTTGCCCCGTGAGACTCACGAACCCGCTCTGGTACCTCGCGGCGTTCCTGCTCGCGATCGCCAGCTCGATGGCCGGGACGGCCGTCGCCGCGAGCGCCTTCGACCCCGTGCGCGACGCCACCGTGATCCCCGTGACCGAGCGCGTCGACGCCAAGGGCTCGACCCTCGCGATCTACACCGACCTCGTCCAGCCCGAGCGCGACATCAGCTGCCGCGGCCGGTACGGCGACGGCGACCGCGGACGGGTCGTCATCCCGCCCGAGGGCATCGACATCACCGCCCAGGGCGACGGCACCACGTGGCACCTCGTCGCCCTGCTCGCGGAGGGGCGCGACGGCCTGCGCATCGTCTGCACGCCCGACGACAAGCGGGTCGACAACGCCGCCTACGGCTACGCGACCGTCACGGGCTTCAGCTCGGCGGCCAACAACGGCAAGGGCGTCGCCAGCATCGGCGCCGGGGCCGGAGCGGTCCTCGCGGCGTGGGTCTTCTGGTGCCGGCGACGGGCCAGGCGCGACGAGCGGCTCGACGCCCTCGCGTCCCGCAGGACCTGACCGGGGTCAGCGCAGCGCGTCAGCCCGGCGCAGCAGGCGCATCCACCCCTCCTGCAGGTCGCCCCACTCCTCCCAGCACGACTCGGCGCGCCGCTCGGTGAGTCCGTCCTCGTCGACCAGGTGGTCGGCGTCGCGCCCCTCCGATCCGTACACGTAGCACTGGTAGGTGACCGCGCGCTGCGTGTCGGACGCGTGCTCGTCGGTCGGGTCGGCCTCGTACGCCGCGGCGCTGAGCTCGTAGCCGTAGGCCGCCGCCTCGAGGTCGTCCAGCCCCTGATCGCCGCCCCGCACCCCGACGAGCGCGGAGAACTGGTCGGCGACGTCCTCCTCGCGACCCGTGAACTCCATCTCGTACACGTCGAGCAGCGCGTGGCCCGCCTCGTGGTCGACCGTGTCGACGAGGATGCCGCGCTCGGTCGCCGCGGCGTCGTCGGCGTCCTCCAGCAGCTCGCGGGTCTCGACGACGTCCTCGAGGCACACCTGGATCTCGCGCCTCGCGGGGTCGTACAGCGCGCCGTCGGCGCACGAGCGGACGACCACCGGGACGTCGACGGGCAGCACCACGAAGTCGTTGAGCCCCTCGACGGCCTCCTCCACGACGCCACCGTCCTCGACCTCGGCGGCCACCGATCGGAGGTCCCGGTCGTCCGGCTCCTCGTACGTCACCACGAACGCGCCGCCACCCGGACCGGCACCGTCGCCGCCCGCCCCACCGAGCACGACGCACCCCGAGAGCACGAGCGGAACCAGCACCACAGCACCTCGCCGCACCCAGGACATGGCAGGACGATACGCCAGGAACGGCGCGCAGGACCGGCACACGAGGGTCGTCGCGAGTAGCGTGGCCGCATGACCTGGAGCACGGACGACATCCCCGACCTCACCGGACGGCGCGCCGTCATCACCGGCGTGACGGGAGGGCTCGGCCTGCACACCGCGATCGGGCTGGCCCGCAAGGGCGCCGCGCTCGTCGTGACGGCCCGCGACACCGCCAAGGCCGACGTGGCCCTCGCCCGCATCGCCCGGGACGCCCCCGGGTCGTCGGTCGACGTCGTCTCCCTCGACCTCGCCGACCTCGCGGACGCCCGACGCGCCGCGGCCGACGTCGTCCGCGACCACGACCGCATCGACATCCTGGTCAACAACGCCGGCATCATGATCCCGCCGAAGACCGAGACCAAGGACGGCTTCGAGCTCCAGATCGGCACCAACCACCTCGGCCACTTCGCGTGGACGGCCGGCCTGTGGCCGCTGCTCGACCGCAGCGGCGCCCGGGTCGTCGCGGTCTCGTCGATGGCCCACACCGCCGTCGGCAGCATCGACCTCGACTCGCTGACGCCGCAGGGGTCGTCGCGTCCGTACAAGCGCTGGCAGTCGTACGGCGAGTCGAAGCTCGCGAACCTGATGTTCGCGCTCGAGCTCGACCGGCGGGCCACGGCGGCGTCGAGCCGGGTCGTCAGCGTCGCCGCCCACCCCGGCTACGCCTCGACCAACCTGACCAAGACCGGCATGAACGTGCGGGGCCTCTCGCTGCCCGGCGTCGGCATCCACCAGATCAGCAAGATCATCGCGCAGCCCGCGTCGCACGGCGCGTGGCCGCTGCTGATGGCCGCGACCGACCCGACGCTCACGGGCGGCGAGTACGTCGGACCGGGTGCCCTCGGCGGCTGGCGCGGACGACCCAAGCTCGTGGGCATGACCAGGACGGCCCGCGACACCGAGCTCGCGGCCGACCTCTGGGCCGCGTCCGAGGCCGCGACGGGCGTCGAGTTCGCCGTCTGAGCGCCGCCTACAGCCGCACGCGCCCGTAGGCCTCCGGCTCCTCGTCCATGATCTTGCGCCGGGTGCGCACGCGGTACCGCCAGATCTGGGTGATGCCGAGCGCCCACAGCAGGTACTGGAACGACATCGCCCACCGGAAGGCCGCGGGCGTGTAGTCGGACCCGCCCCCCGGGGTGCGCCAGTCGAGGACCAGCCCGATCGCGACGACCAGCACGAGGCTCGCGATGAAGCCGCCCTGGTTGATGATGCCCGTCGCGCTGGCCATCCGGTCGGACGGATTGGACGTCCGGCCGATGTCGAAGCCGATCATCGAGGCCG
Source organism: Aeromicrobium sp. Root472D3 (assembly GCF_001426485.1). GTDB lineage: Bacteria > Actinomycetota > Actinomycetes > Propionibacteriales > Nocardioidaceae > Aeromicrobium. The sequence goes on from NZ_LMET01000001.1 coordinate 328,136, forward strand.
GACCGCCGACGCCGGCGACGACGACCAGCAGCGCGAGGAGCCACAGCGGCGCCGTTCCCGGCCATGCCAGCACCGCCGACCACACCGCGACGATCGAGCCGATGATGCCGAGGACGATCGTCGACCGGTGCCACGGGTGCCGGGGGATGATGAGCCCGAGCACCGGTCCCGCGACGACCATCACCGCCACCATCAACGTCAGCAGCAGACCGGCCGTGTGGTCGGACAGGCCCTCGCCCTGGACGAAGAACGGGTAGCCCCACAGCAGCGCGAGGGTCGTGGCGCTGAACTGCGTCGAGAAGTGCGTCCAGAAGCCGAGCCGGGTGCCGGGCTGCCTCCACGACGCCGCCAGGGTCGCCCGGATGTGCCCCATCGACATGGCCGGACCGGTGACCGAGCGGGTGCCCGGCGCGTCGCGCACCACGACGACCAGCGCGAGGCTCAGCACGATGCCGATCGAGGCCGCGATCAGGTACGAGCGCGTCCAGCCCAGCTGGCCGAGCGCGATCGTCATCGGGACGGCCGCCAGCGCACCACCCAGCTGACCGACCATGCCCGTGAGCTGGGAGATCAGCGGGATGCGGCGCGGGGCGAACCACGTGTTGACCAGGCGCAGGACGCAGATGAAGGTCATGGCGTCGCCCATGCCGACGAAGAACCGGGCGACCAGCGCCAGGACGTAGGTGTCGGCGAATGCGAAGCCCACCTGCGCCGCGGTCAGCGTCAGCGCCCCCGTCAGCAGCACGCGGCGCGGGCCGAACCGGTCGACGAGCAGCCCGACCGGGATCTGCATGGCGGCGTAGACGAGCAGCTGCAGCATCGTGAACGTCGCGAGCTGGGCGGCGGAGATGTCGAACCTCTCGGCGGCGGCCAGACCCGCGACCGCGAGCGACGACCGGTGGAAGACCGCCAGCAGGTAGACCATCAGGGCGACGATCCACACCGCGTACGCGCCGCGATGGCGGACGTCGACGACTTGGCTCACCGACCGATCGTAGTCCCGCGCGTCGCGCGGCACGAGCCGGCGTGTGTCACGGTGGACTCCATGACGTCCAGCCGCCTGACCCTCGTCGACTGGCGCCGCAGGGTCGGCGAGATGTACAGCGAGGTCCGCAGCGAGGGCGATCGCGAGGCGGCCTGGCTGCGCTGGCGGGTCGCGCGCGACGAGCTGTTCCAGCACCACGCGCAGAGCCCCCTGCTCGCCGACGACCCCCTGCGCGGGAGCGGTCTGCCGTTCTGGCCGTACGACCCCGCGATGCGGTTCGAGGCGGATCTGGTCCCCGTCGACGACGACGAGACGGAGCCCCGCCTCGTCGACGCCGGTGGCGACGGGACGATCGAGATGCACCTCACCGGACGGGTCGAGCTGCCCCTCGGGGGGACGCTCGACGTCTGGTGGCTGCACCAGTACGGCGGCGGGATCTTCGTGCCGCTGCGCGACGGGACGTCCGGCGACGGCTCGTACGGTGGCGGGCGCTACCTGCTCGACACCGCGAAGGGCTCGTGGCTGGGCGGCACCGACTCGTCGATCACGCTCGACCTCAACTTCGCCTACCACCCGTCGTGCCGCTACAACCCGCGCTGGCAGTGCCCGCTCGCCCCGCCCGGCAACACGATCTCGCGGCGGATCGAGGCCGGCGAGCGCCTCTGACCCCGCGGGTCAGAACGTCAGGGCCACCGCGGGGTCGTGCAGGATGCCGGCGACGTCGGCCAGGAACCGCGATCCCTGCTCGCCGTCGACGACCCGGTGGTCGAAGCTCAGCGCCAGCGTCGTGACCCACCGCGGCACGACCCGGTCGTCCTCGTCGACCCACGGGCGGCGCTCGATCGAGCCGAGCGCCAGGATGCCGGCCTCACCCGGGTTGAGGATCGGCGTGCCCGCGTCGATGCCGAAGACGCCGATGTTGGTGAGGGTGAACGTGCCGCCCGCCATCTGCGCGGGCTGCGTGCGTCCGTCGCGGGCGGTCGCCGTCAGGTCGCCGATCGCCGCGGCGAGCTCGACCAGCGGGAGCGAGTCGGCGCCGACGATGTTGGGCACGACCAGACCGCGCTGGGTCGCGGCGGCGATGCCGAGGTTGACCGACCTCTTGAGGACGATCTCCTGCGCGTCGTCGTCCCACCGCGAGTTGAGCTCGGGCGTGCGGCGCATCGCGAGGCAGATCGCCTTCGCCGCGATGAGCGTCGGCGAGACCTTGACGTCCCGGAACGCACGGCTCGCCCTCAACGTCGCGACGAGCTCGACGGTGCGCGAGACGTCGACCGTCACCCACTCGGTGACGTGCGGCGCCGTGAACGCCGACCGCACCATGGCCTCGGCCGTCCACTTGCGGACGCCCTTGATCGGGGTGCGGGTCTCGTCGTCGGACGTCGTGACGGGCGCGGGCCCGGTCTCGGCGGCCTGCGGGGGCCGGCGCTTGGCGGCGTGCGCCTCGACGTCCGCGCGGGTCACGATCGTGCCGGTGCCGGTGGCGATGACCTCGGACAGGTCGATGCCGAGGTCCTTCGCGAGCTTGCGGACGGGGGGCTTCGCGAGCGTCCGCGTCGGTGCCGGGACCTTCTCGGTGTCGACCGACGCGACGGACGGCGTCGGCACGGCCCGTCGACGGCGCACGACCTGCTCGGCGCCCGGTCCGTAGCCGACCAGCATGGGCTGCCGCGCCGGCTCCGGCGACTCGTCGGCGGGCGAGGATGACTCGTCGGCGGGCGAGGGCGACTCGTCGGCGGGCGGGAGTGACTCGTCGGCGATGGTGAGGAGGGGGCGGCCGACCTCGACCGTCTCGCCCTCGGCGACGTGCAGCGTCTGCACGAACCCCGCGTAGGGGCTCGGCAGCTCGACGACCGACTTGGCGGTCTCGATCTCGACGACGACGTCGTTGATCGCGACGACGTCGCCGGTCGCGACCCGCCACGTGACGATCTCGGCCTCGGTGAGACCCTCGCCGACGTCGGGCAGCGAGAAGGTGTGGGCAGAAGCGGTCTTCATGGTCATCGCAGCCCCTCAGTACGCGCGGGCGCGGTCGACGGCATCGAGGATGCGGTCGAGGCCCGGCAGGAAGTCGTGCTCGGTCCGGCTCGGCGGGTACGGCATGTCATAGCCCGTGACGCGCTGCACCGGGGACTCGAGGGAGTAGAAGCACTCCTCGCCGATGCGCGCCGCGACCTCGGCCCCGAGGCCCAGCGTGCGGGCGGCCTCGTGAACGACGACGGCGTGCCCCGTGCGCCGCACCGACTCCACGACCGGCGCGAGGTCGAGCGGCGACAGGGTCCGCAGGTCGATGACCTCGAGGTCGAGCCCGTCGGCCTCGGCCGCGCGGGCCGAGTCGAGGCACGTCTTGACCATCGGGCCGTACGTGACCAGCGTCGCGTCACGCCCCGGACGCACGATCCTCGCCGACCACAGGGGGGCGGCCGGCCCGGCGAGGTCGACCTCGCCGGTCTCCCAGTAGCGCCGCTTCGGCTCCATGAACACGACGGGGTCGTCGGACGCGATGGCCTGCTGGATCATCCAGTGCGCGTCGTTCGGGTCGGCGCAGGACACGACCTTGAGACCCGCGGTCAGGGCGAACTGCGCCTCGGGGCTCTCCGAGTGGTGCTCGACCGCGCCGATGCCGCCGCCGTAGGGGATGCGGATGACGATCGGCATGCGCACGCGTCCGCGGCTGCGGAAGTGCAGCTTGGCGACCTGGCTGACGATCTGGTCGTAGGCGGGGTAGACGAAGCCGTCGAACTGGATCTCGACGACGGGCCGGAAGCCCCGGAACGTCAGGCCGATCGCGGTGCCGACGATCGCCGACTCGGCCAGCGGCGTGTCCATGACCCGCCCCTCGCCGAAGTCCTTCTGCAGACCCTCGGTGACGCGGAAGACCCCGCCGAGGCGACCGATGTCCTCGCCCATCAGGACGACCTTCGGATCGTCCTCGAGGGCCAGCCGCAGCCCCGAGTTGAGCGCCTTGACCATGCTCATGCGCGTCATGACGCGACCACGCTCCCCTCCATCGCGTCGCGCCAGGCGACGTGCTCGGCCTGCTGCTGCCGGTTCTCGACCGTGCTCTCGACGAACACGTGGTCGAACAGCTCGGCCAGGTCGGGCTCGGGGATCTGCTGGCAGGCGGCGCGCAGGTGCACGCCCAGCGCGTCGGCGTCCGCGGCCAGGTCGGCGAAGAAGTCGTCGGACGTCCCCTCGGCCACGAGGAGCAGCCGCACCCGCTCGAGGGGGTCCTTGGCCTGCCACGCGTCGACCTCGGACGCGTCGCGGTAGCGGCTCGGGTCGTCGGACGTCGTGTGGGCGCCCATGCGGTACGTCACGGCCTCGATCAGCGTCGGCCCCTCCCCGTCGCGCGCCCGCTGCAGGGCGGCGCGGGTCACGGCGAGGCACGCCAGGACGTCGTTGCCGTCGACGCGGACGCCCGGCAGGCCGAAGCCCGCGGCGCGCTGCACGATCGGCACCCGCGTCTGGCTCGCGACCGGCACCGAGATCGCGTACTGGTTGTTCTCGCAGAAGAAGACGACCGGCGACTGGTGCACCGCGGCCCAGTCGAGGGCCTCGCTGACGTCGCCCTGGCTCGTCGCGCCGTCGCCGAAGTAGGCGATCACGGCGCTGTCGCGATCCGGGTCGCCGCTGCCGACCAGGCCCTCGAGGGCCAGGCCCATCGCGTAGCCCGTGGCGTGCAGCGTCTGGGCGCCGATGATGATGTTGGGCAGCGCGATGCCGTGGTCGGCCGGGTCCCAGCCGCCGAGGTCGGACCCCCGGAAGATGCCCAGCAGCAGGCTCGGGTCGACGCCGCGGCACCACGCCACGCCGTGGTCGCGGTAGGTCGGGAAGGCGAAGTCGTGCGCTCGCAGGGCGCGTGCCGAGCCGACCTGCGCGGCCTCCTGGCCCAGCGCCGGCGGCCACAGGCCCAGCTCGCCGTGACGCTGCAGCGCGTACGCCTCGGTGTCGACGCGGCGCGTCATCACCAGGTCGCGGTAGAGGGCCTCGATCTCGGACCGGTCGCCGTCGAAGGCGACGTGCGGATCGGTCACGCGCTGGCCGGTCGGCGTCAGCAGCTGGACGAGCGGGGCGTCAGGGGTCGGTGCGGTCGACGAGTTCATGCGTCTCCTCCATCAACCGGCGGACGGGGTCTCCGTGCCGGTGTCGAAGCTGCAGGTCTCCGTCGTCACAGGGTGGCGGACGGGTGGAGACCCACACGGGCGTGACTGGCGTCACATCTGCGACCACCGTAGCCCGAGACGCCCCGCCGATCCAGTCGGGGCCCCGAGCCGTGCGTCAGCTGCGCGCAGCCCTCCACGCGGCGGCCAGCGCGAGCAGCTCGGCGTTGACCGCGGGCGTCCCGACGCTGACCCGCACGCCCTCGCCGGCGAACGGTCGCACCGAGACCGGGTCGCAGGCGGCCGCGAAGTCGAGCGCGTCGTCGCCCAGCGGCAGCCAGACGAAGTTGGCCTCGGTCTCGGGCACGTCCCAGCCCTGCTGCCGCAACGCGGCCACCATCGCGACGCGCTCCTGGACGATCGCCTCGACCCGCCGGTCGAGCTCGTCCTGCGACTCCAGCGAGGCGACCGCCGCGGCCTGCGACAGGTCGGTGACGGCGAACGGCGGCGTCGCCTTGCGGATCGAGACCGCGACCTCCGGGCGGGCGATCGCGTACCCGACCCGCAGGCCCGCGAGGCCGTACGCCTTCGAGAACGTCCGCAGCACCACGACGTTCGAGTGGTCGGCCAGCGCCGCGAGCCCACTGGCCGCACGCGGGTCGCGGACGAACTCGACGTACGCCTCGTCGACCACGACCAGGACGTCGTCGCGCACCGCGGCCAGGAACGCCGTCAGGGCCTCGGCCGTCACGACAGGGCCCGTCGGGTTGTTGGGGGTGCAGACCAGGACGACCTTGGTGTGCTCGGTGACCGCCGCCGCCATCGCGTCGAGGTCGTGGGTCGCGTCGGGCCGCAACGGCACCCGGACGGTCGTGGCACCCGTGAGGTCGGCCGCGATCGGGTACGCCTCGAACGAGCGCCACGCGTAGACGATCTCGTCGCCGGGCTCGAGGTGCGCCGTCAGCAGCGCGAACAGCACGGCGACCGAGCCCGTCCCGGCCGCGAAGTGGTCGGCTGACAGCCCGAACCGGGCCGACAGGGCCGCGTAGAGGTCGGTCATGCCCGCGTCGGGGTAGCGGTTCATCCGGGCGAGCTCGGCCGAGGCCCGCTCCATGACGCCGGGCAGCGGCGCGTAGGGGTTCTCGTTGCTCGACAGCTTGTGGTCGTCGCTCGAGGCGGCCCTGCCGGGCCGGTAGACCGGGATGCCGTCGAGGGCGTGCCGGGCGCGGGGGATCGTCATGCCGCCGACACTATCCGCGGCAGCGACGCCTGACAGAATCAGCGCGTGCCACACCCCAGTCCGCGCCTCGGCTACGCCCTCATCGTCCTCGTCGCGGTCCTGTTCGGGCTCAACGGCGGCATCTCGCGCGTCGCGATGGGTGCGGGGCTGAGCCCCGAGGCGTTCACGACGCTGCGCATCACGGGCGCGACCCTCGTGTTCGTCGCGTACGCGGCCTGCTTCCGGCGCTCGGCGCTCGTGCGGCCCCGGGGATCCGCGCTGCTGCTGGTGATCGCACTCGGCGTCGTCGGGGTGCTCGGGCTCCAGCTGACGTACAACGTCGCGATCGACCGCCTGCCCCTCGGCATCGCGCTCCTGATCGAGTACCTCGCGCCCGTCCTCGTCGTGCTGTGGGTGCGGTTCGTGCGGCGAGAGGACGTCCGGCCCCGCATGTGGGCGGCCGTCGCCCTCGCGCTGGTCGGCCTCGCCGTCGTGAGCCGGGTCTGGAACGGGCTGGCCTTCGACGGCCTCGGCGTCGTCATGGCCCTGCTGGCCGCCGTCTGCTTCGCGACCTACTTCCTGCTCGGCGAGCACCAGGTGCAGCTCGACGAGCACGGTGTCGGCACCGACGACCCCCTGCGCGTCATCCTGTGGGCCTTCGTCGCCGCGACCGTCGGCATGAACCTCGTCCAGCCGATCTGGGCGACCCCCGCCCTGCCCGCCACGACCGGTGGGTTGGGGCGGCTCGACGGCATCTCGGTGAACCCCTGGCTCGTCATCGCGGTCGTGGTCGTGTTCGGGACCGTCCTGCCGTTCTTCCTCGGCATGCTCGCGCTGCGGCACCTGCCCGCCACGATCGTGACGGTCGTGGCGATGCTCGAGCCCGTCATCGCGGTCGTGCTGGGGTGGGCGTGGTTCCGCGAGTCGCTGACGCCCGTCCAGGTCGTCGGGGCCGTCGCCGTGCTGGCCGGCATCGTGCTCGCCCAGACGTCCAGACGGGTCGAGCTGACGGTCCCCGCGCCGCAGTAGCCGGTCCGCCCGCGGCCGCGGGTGCAACAATCGTCCGATGGAGCGTTTTCTCTCGACCTGGCTCGTCAGTGCCGTCGCCCTGTCGGTGGCCGCCTGGCTGCTCGGCACCCACATGGCGATCGGCGACCCCACCGACTCGACCACGTCCCGCGTCGTCGCGGTGCTGGTCGTCGCCCTGGTGTTCACGGTCGTCAACACGCTGGTCGGGCCCGTCGTCAAGCTCCTGTCGCTGCCGTTCATCATCCTGACGCTCGGCCTGGCGCTCCTCGTCATCAACGCCCTGCTCCTGCTGCTCACCGAGCAGATCACCGACGCCTTCGACGTCGTGTTCCACATCGACGGCTTCTGGTGGGCCGTGCTCGCCTCGATCGTCATCTCGATCAGCCAGAGCGTCGTCGGTGCCGTCGTCGGCACGCGCGACTGACCATGACGTACCGCGTCGCCCTGGTGTGCCTCGGCAACATCTGCCGCTCGCCGATGGCCCACGTCGTGCTCGACGAGCGGCTGGCACGGGCCGGTCTCGACGACCGGGTCGAGGTCGCGTCGTCCGGCACGGGCGGCTGGCACGAGGGCGAGTCGATGGACCGCCGGGCCGCCGCGGTCCTGCGCGACGCCGGCTACGACCCGTCCCGTCACCGCGCCCGGACGTTCTCGACGGACTGGTACGCCGAGCACGACCTGCTGCTCGCGATGGACCACAGCAACCTGGCCGACATGGTCGACCAGGCGCCGACCGTCGCCCAGCAGGCGCAGGTGCGACTCTTCCGCGAGTTCGACCCGCTCGCCCGTGAGGGCGACGACGAGGTGCCCGATCCCTGGTACGGCGGCGCCGACGGATTCCGCGACGTCCTGGCCATGATCGAGCGGACGACCGACGCCCTGGTCGAGCAGCTGCCCGACCTCGCCCGGGCCCGGCCGCACTAGGGGAAGCCCCCGTCGGCGTGGGGCCCGTCGGCCCGCAACCGGTAACGTCGGGGGCATGGCACGCATGGCAGGGACCGCCGCCCGGGCGGAGACGCTCCTCGGCATCGGAGTGGTCTCGACGACCCCGGTCGCGGGTGGCGACATCTGCACCGCGACCCGGCTGCGCCTGACCGACGGACGCGGCGCGATCATCAAGACGCGCCCCCACGCCCCCGAGGGCTTCTTCCGGCGGGAGGCCGAGGGCCTGCACTGGCTCGCCGACGCGCAGGGCGCCCGCGTGCCGCAGGTGCTCGCGGTCGCCGACGACTGCCTGGTCCTCGACTGGATCGAGCCCGGCAAGCCCACGACCGACCTGGCCGAGAAGTTCGGCCGCAGCCTCGCCGCGACGCACCGGGCCGGTGCCGACGCGTTCGGCGGCCCGCGCGACGGCTTCGTCGGCCTCGCCCCGCTGCCCAACCGCACCCTCCCGTCGTGGCCCGAGTTCTTCGCGTCGCGTCGCGTCATGCCGTACGTCCGGGCCGCGGTCGACCGCGGGTCGCTGACGACCGACGAGGCCGCCACGATCGAGGCCGCGATGCGCCGCATCCACGACCTGGCCGGGCCCGACGAGGCCCCGTCGCGCATCCACGGCGACCTCTGGTCGGGCAACGTCGTGTGGGGCGCCGACGGCGACGTCTGGATCATCGACCCCGCCGCGCACGGTGGGCACCGCGAGACCGATCTCGCGATGCTGTCGCTGTTCGGCGCGCCCCACCTGCAGCGCATCCTCGACGCCTACGACGAGGCGGCGCCGCTGGCCGACGGCTGGCACGACCGGCTGCCGCTGCACCAGCTGCACCCGCTGCTGGTGCACTCGGTGCTGTTCGGCGGCACCTACGGCGCCCGCGCCGCGGCCGCCGCCCGAGACCTGCTCGCCGGCTGATTCCGGCATCTTTCAGCGGCGTCTCAGACACGACGGGCAGACTGGCACCCATGCGCATCCTTGTCGTCGACGATGACCGTGCTGTGCGCGACTCCCTGCGCCGGTCCCTCGAGTTCAACGGCTACACCGTCGAGCTCGCCTCCGACGGCGCCGAGGCCCTCGCACGCGTCCCGCAGATCAACCCCGACGCGATCATCATGGACGTCATGATGCCGCGGCTCGACGGGCTCGAGGCGACCCGCGCGCTCCGCAGCGCCGGCAACGACGTGCCGATCCTCGTGCTGACGGCCCGCGACGCCGTGTCCGACCGCGTCGACGGGCTCGACGCCGGCGCCGACGACTACCTGACCAAGCCGTTCGCGCTCGAGGAGCTGCTGGCGCGCGTGCGCTCGCTGCTGCGGCGCTCGACGCGTGCCGCCGAGGTCGAGCCCGACGAGAAGCCCCTGACGTTCGCCGACCTGTCGCTCGACCCCGTCACGCGCGACGTCACCCGCGGCAACCGGTCGCTGTCGCTGACGCGCACCGAGTTCGCCCTGCTCGAGCTGTTCCTCCAGCGTCCCAAGCGGGTGCTCGAGCGCTCGTTCATCCTCGAGGAGGTCTGGGGCTTCGACTTCCCGACGACGGCCAACTCGCTCGAGGTCTACGTCGGCTACGTCCGGCGCAAGCTCGAGGCCGAGGGCGAGCCCCGCCTGCTGCACACCGTGCGCGGCGTCGGCTACGTCCTGCGCGAGACCCCTCCGTGATCGAGAGCGGGCACCGCGCGCTGCAGAAGGTCACGGGGCGCATGTCGCTCGCCCTGCGCGTCGCGGTGCTGACGACCGGCGCCGTCGCGATGACGCTCGGCATGGTCAGCGCCGTCGTGTTCGTGACGGTGCGGGCCGAGTTCACGAGCTCGCTCGACGACTCGATGATCCGCCGCGCCAACGCCGCCGTGGGCAGCGGCATCGACGCACCGCTCCTCAGCGACCCCTCGACGAACGCGCTGGCCTACATCGGCATCCAGCCGTTCCTCGTCCAGTCGGGAAAGCTGATCGGCAACTTCCAGAACTCTCCCGACCAGTACGCCCAGCTGAAGGGGTACCGCGAGCTCGAGGTCTCGATCGGCGAGCGCAAGTACTCGGCCCGCACCGTCATGATCCGGGGCGTCCCGCACCGGGTCGTGGCCGTCCCCGCCAACAAGGGCCAGGCGCTCGTGCTGGTGCAGTCGATGGAGTCCAACCGCGACGCCCTCGAGCGGCTCAAGATCATCCTGCTGCTCGCCAGCACCGCCGGAGTCGTGCTGGCCGGCATCGCGGGGTGGGCCGTGGCCGCGAACGGGCTGCGACCCGTCCGCCGTCTCACCGAGGCCACCGAGCACGTGGCCCGCACGACCGACCTGACCCCGATCGAGGTCACGGGCCGCGACGAGCTGGCCCGTCTGACGACGTCGTTCAACGCGATGCTGGTGGCGCTCGACGCGTCGCAGGAGCGTCAGCGCCAGCTCGTCGCCGACGCCGGGCACGAGCTGCGCACCCCCCTCACGAGCCTGCGCACCAACATCGAGCTGATCGGGCAGGCCGCCGACACCACCGAGCGCAGCCTCACCGACGAGCAGCGGCACGAGATCATGGACGACGTCCGGGCGCAGCTCGAGGAGCTGACGACCCTGGTGGGCGACCTGGTCGAGCTGGCCCGTGACGAGCCGATGTCGCGCGATCCCGCACCGCTCGACCTCGCCGACGTCGTGACGCACGCGGTCGACCGCGTCCGCCTGCGCGCCCAGGACGCCCGCATCGACGTCGACCTCTCGCCGTGGATGGTGATCGGCGAGCCCCAGCTGCTCGAGCGCGCCGTGACCAACCTGCTCGACAACGCCGCCAAGTGGAGCCCGCCGGAGGGCGAGATCCGCGTGCGGCTGGCCGACGGCGTGCTGACGGTCGCCGACGAGGGCGAGGGCATCAACGCCGACGACCTGCCGCACATCTTCGACCGCTTCTACCGCTCCAGCGAGGCGCGGACGCTGCCCGGATCGGGTCTCGGCCTGTCGATCGTCAAGCGCGCGGCCGAGCGCCACGGCGGGACGGTCGAGGTCGCCTCGGAGCGCGGTGAGGGCACGACGTTCACCCTGCGCCTGCCCGAGGCGACGGCCTGACCCGCCCGGTCGCGCGAGCGAAGCCGCTTGCGGCCGAGCGTGAGCGAAGCGAGGCGACGTGCGCAAGCCCTCACGGTCTGGTTCGCCTCGGGCTCCGCCCTCACGGTCGCTTCGCTCCCTGGCGAACGAGGGCATGCGGTCGCCAGTGAGGCCGCTTGCGGCCGAGCGTGAGCGAAGCGAGGCGACGTGCGCAAGTCTGATCGCTCGGGTTCGCCTCGGGCTTCGCCCTCACGGTCGCTTCGCTCCCTGGCGAACGAGGGCATGCGGTCGCCAGGGAGGCCGCTTGCGGCCGACCGTGAGCGAAGCTGGGGGTACCTCCTGCGAGCGCCAGCGAGTGGGGGCGGCGACCTGACGCAGGCCTGATCGGTCGGGTTCGCCTCGGGCTTCGCCCTCACGGTCGGGCGCGGCCGCCCTCTCTGGCAAAACGGAGCCGTGGGCAGGGGGCGTGCTTCTTCGATGGCTCCTACGTCGTTCTCACGCGCATCTCAGTCATGGGCGAGAATGTATGACCATGACCGACTCGCACGATCCGTTCGCCGCCAATCCGTACTCCCCCCCTACGGATCGTGACGGCGCAGACGCCGCTCCCAGCAACGACCCGGCCGGGCAGACACCGCCCCCGGCCGCGCCCCACCGCGACACCGAGCCGACGGTCGAGGTGCCCGCCCAGGCCCCCGCCACGTCCGAGGCCGCTCCCCCGCCGCCCCCGGCCACGGAGCCGCAGACCCGTCAGGCCGAGGCCGCACCCGCCGCCCCGACGGACGACTACACGCACCGCTACGCGGCCCCCACCGACCAGTCGGGACAGCAGGGCGTGCCGGCCGGTGCGCCCCTGTCGAACCACGGCGACCCGTTCCGCGACAACGAGCCCACGACGTCCTTCGCCACGCCCGCCTTCGCGGCGGCCGGTGCGGGCGCCGGAGCCGGCTACGGCGCCGGCGGACACGACGGCGGCGCGTCGCAGACGCCTCCCCCGCGTCGTGGCGGACGACGCCTCGCGGCCGGGCTCGCGTTCCTGGTGCTCGCGGGCGGCGCCGGTTACGGCGGCGCCTGGGCGTTCGACCAGCAGGACGGCAGCGGCAGCGGCGACGGGACGACCGTCAGCTCGCTCGACACCAGCAACAAGGCCACGCAGACCAAGGCGCCGTCCGGCACGGTCGAGCAGGTCGCCGACAAGGTGCTGCCCTCGGTCGTCCAGATCAACGTCAAGGGTGGTCAGGAGTCGGGCTCCGGCACCGGCATCATCATCAGCAGCGACGGCGAGATCATGACGAACAACCACGTCGTCTCGGTCGCCGGCGACGACGGCACGATCACGGTCGCCTTCAACGACGGCACGAACGCCAAGGCCGAGATCGTCGGCACCGACCCCAAGACCGACCTGGCCGTCATCAAGGCGGACGGCAAGTCGGGCCTGACGCCCGCGGCGCTCGGCACGTCGGCCGATCTCAAGGTCGGCCAGGAGGTCGTCGCGATCGGCTCGCCGTTCGGTCTCGAGAGCACCGTGACGCAGGGCATCGTCTCGGCCCTGAACCGTCCGGTCTCGTCCAGCGACGGGTCCGGCGGCGACCGGACGACGTTCCCGGCCGTGCAGACCGACGCCGCGATCAACCCCGGCAACTCCGGCGGCCCCCTGGTCGACCTGCAGGGTCGCGTGATCGCGATCAACTCGGCGATCCGCTCCGGCGGGACGACGTCGGGCGAGGCCGGCTCGATCGGCCTGGGCTTCGCGATCCCGATCGACTTGGCCAAGAACGTCGGCAAGCAGCTGCTCGACGGCAAGACCGTCGCCCACGCGCAGATCGGCGTCACGGTCGACAACTTCCTCGGCACCGACGGCATCACCGGCATCGGCGCGCAGGTCAAGGAGATCACGCCCGACGGCGCCGGCGACAAGGCCGGCCTGAAGGAGGGCGACGTCATCACCTCGGTCAACGGCATGGTCGTGCCGAGCTCCGAGGCCCTGGTGGCGGCCGTCCGGGGCTACAACCCCGGCGAGAAGATCACGGTCGACTACACCCGTGGCAGCCAGAAGTCCGAGACCGAGGTGACCCTCGGATCCGACGGCGGCACGACGACGCAGTAGTCGTCACCCGAACCGACGAAGACCCCGACCTCCCCCCGGTCGGGGTCTTCGTCGTCCGTCCCGGTGGTGCCGACCGTCAGGTCCGAATCCCGCGAGTGGCGGCGTGGCCCGAGCACTAGCGTGGACCCGTGAAGACCGACCGCGACCTCTCCGTCCCCGCCCTGCTCGTGACGGTGCTGCTGTGGGCGTCGGCGTTCGTGGGCATCCGGGCCGTCGGCGACACCTATTCCCCGGGGTCGCTGACCCTCGGACGCCTGGTGGTCGGGGCGGTCGCGCTGACCGCGTTCGTCCGACCTCGGGTGGGCACCCTCCCCCGTGGCCGGGGGCTGCTGCTCGTGGCGGTCTACGCGCTGACGTGGTCGGTGGCGTACAACATCGCGCTCAACGCGGCCGAGCGCGACCTCGATGCCGGCACCACGGCGCTGATCGTCAACATCGGGCCGGCGCTCATCGCGCTGCTCGCCGGCGTCGTGCTGAAGGAGGGCTTCCCGAGACCCCTCGTCGTCGGGATGGTCGTGGCCTTCGCCGGCGTCGCCCTCATCGCGACGAGCACCGAGCGCGACCCCACCGCCGCGGCGACCGCCACGACGACCGGCGTCGTGCTGTGCGTCCTGGCCGCCGTGTTCTACGCGGTCGGCGCGCTCGTGCAGAAGCCGGCACTGGCGTTCGTGAGCCCCGTCATGTGCGTGTGGCTCGGCTGCGTCATCGGCGCGGTCGCGTGCCTGCCGTTCGCACCCGCGCTCGTCGGCGAGCTGCGAGACGCCTCCGGGCAGGACGTGCTCTGGCTGGTCTACCTCGGGGTGTTCCCGACCGCCGTCGCGTTCACGACGTGGTCCTACGCGCTGCGCCGCATCTCGGCAGGTCAGGCGGCGTCGACCACGTACCTCGTGCCGGCCGTCGCGACGGCGATCTCGTGGGCCGTGCTCGACGAGGTGCCGGCGGCGCTGTCGTTCGTCGGCGGCGCGCTGTGCCTCGCCGGCGTCGCCATCACCCGCCTGCGGCCCCGAGCGCCCGACCCAGTCGCGCCAGGTCGGGAGCGGCCGCGTCGATGAGCTCGGCCACGACCTGGTCGACCCGGTCGTCGGCGAGACCGGCCGCGGCCAGGTTGGCACGCGCCTTGTCCAGCACGTCGCCGGCCGGGACCGGACGTCCGGCGCCGCCCAGCACGTCGTCGACCGATGCGTCGACCGACCGACCGTCCGTGAGGGTGACCCGGAGCCGCGCCGGGAAGCGCGCCGGGAAGCCGGAGTCGTCCCACACCTCGTGCGTGATGCGACGGGAGAGCTCGAGACGCTCACCGCCGATCGGCTCCGAGAACAGATCGAGCCCCACGCGCCCGTCGACGGCCCGTCCCGCCAGCACGTAGGGCAGGCTCCAGCGCGCGTCGTGCGGGGTCCTCGGTGACTGCCGTCCGGACCACGGATCGGCGATGATCGGCAGGGCGCCGCGGGGAACGTGGCAGTGGATCGACGCGATGTCGGCAGCCTCGACCCCGTCGTCCATGACGAGGCCCAAGGCCTCGACGAACGGGTGGATGAAGTGGCAGCAGGGGATCATCTTGAAGGCCGCGTCGGGCAGGTGCCAGCGCTCGCCCAGGGTCGTCAGCTCGTCGGCCAGACGCGCCGGGGCGTCGGCGTCGCCGGCGTAGAGACTGAAGAACCCCAGGTCGCCCTCGAGGACGCGTGAGGGCCCCGTCATGCCGGCCCGGGCCAGCTCGGCCGCCCACAGGCCCGAGTGCGCGGCCCACGCCGGTTGCCCGGCCTTGATCGTGTCGCCGTCGGCGAGGAAGGCGAAGGTGCCGCCCGGCATGCTGCCGGCGATGCCGAGGGCGTCCACCGCGACCTGCTCGGCATCGTCGTGCAGCAGCGACGACACGAGCGAGGCCGCGAACGGCCCGGCCGCCGACGTGGTCTGGAAGCCGCGGGCCTGCAGCGTCCCGGGACTCGCGAGACCCATCCGGATGATCGCCTCCCAGCCCAGGGCGTACGCCGACAGCATCGCGGTGCCGGTGGCACCGACCTCCTCGGCGACGGCCAGCGCCGCGGCGGCCAGGGTCGCGCTGCCGTGCATGACCGAGGCGACGTGCGTGTCGTCGAACTCGAGCGAGTGCATGTACGAGCCGTTGACGAGGGCCGCCACCGACGCGGGCGCCGTGGCCGACGAGCCGAGCACCGTCGACCGTCCACCGGTGTGCGCCACCGTGACGACCCGGTCGAGGCCACGGAGGGGGCCGCTGCGCGCGCCCAGCGTGCCGACGCCGAGCGCGTCGAGCAAGTGCAGCCGCGCGGACGACATGACGTGATCGGGCAGCCGTCCGTGCAGCGCGCGGGCGCGACGGACGAGATCGGTCGTGAGCCCCGGCGAGTCCGCGGGCGCCGTCATCGGCGCCACGCCTCGGTCACGACGGCGTGCCACGACCGCTCGTCGAGCTCGCGGCCCGCGACCAGCGCACGGGCCAGGGGGGCGAACGCCGGCGTCGCCGCCGTCAGGTCGGAGATCTTCGCCAGCACCTGGTCCTCCTCGAGGGGACGGTCGGGACCACCCACGGCGCTCAGCACGACGACCTCGGACGTCGTGCCGTCGGTGCGGGTCACCCGCACGCGGGCCGGGCGGTCGTGCGGGGCCTCCGGCAGGGGCTCGAAGGCCTCGAGCCGGACGAGTCCGCGGAGGCGGGCGACGGTCCGGTCGTGCAGCAGCGCCTCGCCGAAGACGTCCGGACCGGTGCGGCCCGTCGCGAGCACGGTGCTCACGACGTGGGGCAGCGAGAACTTGCCCGCCAGCGTCGTGACCGGCGTGGTGTTGTCGAGCGAGTACGCCAGCGGGTGCGTCTCGACGACGACCTCGGCGATGTCCTGCGCGTCGGTGCCGGCCAGCTCGCCGTGCGCCAGCTCGAGCGACGCCTCGAGCGCCGAGTGCGTGTACTGGCAGGCCGCGTAGACCTTGTGGTACCCGTCGAGGATCGCCCAGGGACGGTCCGGGGCGTCCTCGCCGAGGCGGGCCACCTCGTCCTCGTCGACGGCGTGGCCGTATCCCGCCGCGAACACGTCGAGGGCCCCGGTCGGCTCGCCGCCGAGCCCCGCGGCCGAGAGGTCGACCGCGAGGAATCCGAGCACCGCACCGGCGCCGGCCCAGGCGTTGCGCACCTGCGCGCCCGACACCGCGTGGCTGAACGGTCCCGACATCGACAGCGTCGACGCGACGTCGACCGCGGCCATGACGGCCGCGCCCGAGCCGGTGCGCAACCAGGCCACCGCGGCGGCGGCGCCGATCGGCGACAGCGTCGCGTGCGGGTGCAGCACCAGGGGCCTCGGCGCCGGGAAGAGGCGCGCGAACGCCGTCACGACCTCGTAGCCCACCACCACCGCGGCGAGCACGTCGGCGACGCTGCGCCCGGTGGCCTCGGCCTCGGCGGCGGCTGCCGGCACGGTGTAGAGGCCGCCGTGGCACGTCGCCGGTCGGTAGCCCTCGTCGAGCTCGTCCCAGCCGCACGCCGTTGCGTTCAGGGCCGCCGTGCGGTCGCGCGGTCCCCGGCCGCCCAGGACCGTGGTCGCCTCCCCGGGCGAGCCGGGCGACGTGAACGCCCGGCCGAGCTCGACCACCTCGGGGTGCGTCGCGCCGACCACCATCGCCGCGAGGTCGTCCATCACGACCAGGGCGGCCTTGCTGCGCAGCCGCTCGTCGGCCAGCAGGGTCGCCGGGTCGAGGGCGTCGATGCGCTCGACCAGCCGCTCCCGCCAGGCGTCCCAGCCCGCCGGCACCGCCGTCACGCGGGATCCACCGCGGCCGCGGCCGTGCCCGCGAGCCGGCCGAGACCCACCGCGGTCAGCAGGCCGTTGCCCGAGGAGTAGCCGCGTCCGCCCTGCTGGCCGCTGACGCCGGCGGCCACGCCGCCGACCGCGAACAGCCCGGGGACGACACCGTCGTCGCGCAGCACCCGCCCGTCGCCGTCGACGTCGAGTCCGCCCTGGGTGTGGAACAGCCCCGGGGACACGCGCGACGCGACGTAGGGCGGCTCGAGGGGAGCCATGCCGAAGTCGGTGCGGCCGTGCTCGTCGGCGGACTCGCCGCGGGCTGCCGCGGCGTACGCCTCGAGGGTCGGGCGCAGGGCGTCGACGTCCACCCCGACGACCCGAGCGAGGTCGTCGACGGTCGCGCACTCCTTGGCGCCGCCCATCTCGACCAGGTCGGCGAACTCGTCCTCGCGCAGCGTGATGTCGCGGATGCGGGCGTCGTAGACGGCCCAGATCGGAGCCGTTCCGCCCAGCACCTCGGTGGCGAACCCCGAGTACCCGACGATCTCGTCGCCGAGCCGCACCCCGCGGGCGTCGACCAGGACGCCGCCCTTCTCGACCGTCGTCCACGACAGGATCGAGCCGTGCGGGTACGCGACCGCGGCGTACCCCTGGAACGCGGCCTGGTTGCGCAGCCGTCCGCCCAGGTCGACGCCCCACTCGATCGCCTCGCCCGTCGAGCCGTGGGCACCGAAGTACTCCAGCCCCGCCAGCTCGGGAGCCCACCGCTGGACCAGCTCGCGGTTGGCCGCGAAGCCGTTGGCGGCCAGCACCACGGACCGTGCACGGATGACGTACCGCTCCGTGCGCTCGCCCTCGACGACGACGCCGCGCACGACCCCGTCCTCGACCAGCAGCTCGGTGACGGGGTTGCCCGTGACGACGTCGACGCCGGCGCGACGGCACGCCGCGACCAGGTCGTTCGACAGGTCGATGCCGCGGCGCGACACCGGGGCGTGCAGGCGCGTGACCGAGTGGCCGACGTGCTTGTAGTCGGTGATGAGCGCCAGGCCGACCCCGTGGTCGTCGACGAGCCACTCGACCAACGACGCCGACGTCTCGGCCAGCCGGCGCGTCAGGTGCTCGGCCTCGTGAGGACCGCTCTGCCGGATCAGGTCGGCGGTCATGCGATCGGGGTCGTCGTCGACGCCCGCCTCGCGCTGGAACCGCGAGCCGGCCGCGGGGATCGAGCCCGTCGACAGCGCCGTGTTGCCGCCCGGCGCGTCGAGCTTCTCGAGCACGACGACCGACGCGCCGGCGTCGGACGCCGCCAGGGCAGCCGCGAGTCCGCCGCCGCCCGCTCCGACGACCACGACGTCGACGTCGAACTCGTCGGCGTCCGCCGTGCGGTCGGGTGCGGTCGTGGACGGGGTGGGTGTCGAGCTCATGATGCTTCCTTCCGGCCGGCTGCGAGGCCGGCTCACACGATGTCAGGCGCGACGGGGGTGCCCGCCGCGAGGTCGGCGATCAGGCCGTCGGCACCTTGGCCATCAGGCCTCCGTCGACCAGGATCGAGGTGCCGGTGACGAACGAGGCGTCGTCGGAGGCCAGGAACGCGATGGCCCCGGCGATGTCGGCGGGGCTGCCCATGCGGCCCAGGGGTGCCGCCGCTCCGGCACCTGCCGCGGCGGCCGCGGGGTCGTCCTGGGCGTCGAAGTAGCCCTGCAGGTTGGGCGTCAGGATGAAGCCCGGGCACACCGCGTTGACGCGGATGCCGTGCGGGCCGCCGTCCAGCGCCATGGCCTTGGTCATCGCCAGGATCGCGCCCTTCGACGCGACGTAGGCGGCGTCCTGCGGGAACCCGGCGAACGACGCCGTCGAGCCGAGCGTCACGATCGAGCCGCCTCGCGGCACCATGGCGGGCCACAGGTGGCGGTTGAGCAGGAACAGGCTCGTCAGGTTGACGTCCATCTGGTGGTGCCACTCCTGCGGCGTCAGGGCGTCGAGGGCTCCCACGACCGTGATGCCCGCCGCGTGGACGACGACGTCGGGCGCTCCGTGCTCGGCCAGCAGGCCCGGGACGTGGGCGTCTACCTCGTCCTGCGAGGCGACGTCGAAGGCCGCCGTGACGGCGCGGGGGCCTGCCGCTGCTGCTGCCTCGGCGAGGCGGTCCTGGTCGCGACCCAGCAGCAGCACCGTGGCGCCGTCGGCCGCCAGGCGCTCGGCGGCGCCGCGGCCGATGCCCGAGCTGGCGCCCGAGACCCAGGCGAGCCGGCCGTCGAGCCGGCCCGTCATGCGCCGCCCATCGGCAGCGCGGGCTGGCCCGCGGTCCATCCGCCGTCGACGGCCATCACGACGCCCGTGACGGCCGACGCCCAGGACGACGCCAGGTACGCGATGGTCTGGCCGATCTCCTCGGGCTCGAACATGCGGCCGAGCGGGACGCGCGCCGACACCGCGGCGTCGAGCTCGGGCGTCATCTGCTGCTTGGCCATCGGGGTGAGGGTGAAGCCGGGGCAGACCGCGTTGACGCGGATGTTGTCGGGGGCCCAGTCGATCGCCAGCGAGCGGGTCAGGGCCGCGACGGCACCCTTGGACGCCGAGTACGCCGACTGGTCGGGCAGGCTCACGAGCGCCGCCTGCGAGGCGACGTTGACGATCGCACCCGCGCCGGACGCCTTGAGCGTCGCGTAGAGGGCCTTGCTGGTGTTGAACGTGCCGACGACGTTGACGTCGTACGTGCGGCGGAAGTCGTCGGGGTCGACGTCCTGCGCCGGCAGGTTGGCCGTGATGATGCCGGCGCAGTTGACCAGGACGTCGACCTGCCCGTGCTCGGCCACCGCGGCGTCGGCGGCACGCTGCACCGAGGCGGAGTCGGTGATGTCGGTCCCGACGATGCCGGGGGCCTCGTCGAGGTCCCACGCGACGACGGTCGCGCCCGCTCCGCGCAGCACCTCGACCGTCGCCGCCCCGATGCCGGACGCGCCTCCGGTGACGACGGCCACCTTGCCTGAGAGATCGACCATGACGTGCCTTCCTTTCGTCAGCGCGCGGACGCGCTGGGGTAGTCGGTGTAGCCGGCGTCCCCGCCGGTGTAGAACGTGTCCTCGTCCCAGGCCGAGCGCTCGACGCCGAGGCGCCACCGCTCGACCAGGTCGGGGTTGGAGATGAAGAGCCGACCGACGCTGACGAGGTCGGCGACACCGTCCTCGACGATCGGGGCGACCTCGTCGAGCTCGCTGGAGCCCATGTAGCCCGTGTTGACGACGTACGTGGACGGCCAGCGCCGACGCAGCTCCTCGTGCAGGGTCGAGGTGCGCCCGCGCAGCGTGTGCAGGTAGGCGAAGCCGTCTGCGGCGAGCTCGTCGACCAGGGTCAGGTAGGTGTCCTCGTTGTCGCGGTCGCGCATGTCGTTGAACTGACCGCCGGGCGAGATGCGCAGGCCCACGCGGTCGGCGCCGATGGCGTCGGCGCAGGCCCGGGCGACCTCGACCAGGAACCGCGCACGGCCCTCGGGCGTCCCGCCGTACTCGTCGGTTCGCTCGTTGGTGCCCGGCGACAGGAACTGGTGGGGCAGGTAGCCGTTCGCGGCGTGGATCTCGATGCCGTCGGCGCCCGCGGCGACGGCACGAGCGGCGGCCGCGGCGTAGTCGGCGACGATCGTGGCGATCTCGTCGGTCGTCATGGCCCGCGGCTCGGGGCACGGCACGGTCTCGCCGTCGGCCGTCGTGACCTCGAGGTCGGCGCGCACGGCGCTCGGCGCCAGCACCTCGCACCCCTCGGGCAGCAGGCTGGGGTGGCCGATGCGACCGGTGTGCATCAGCTGGACGAACAGGCGCCCTCCCGCCTCGTGCACCGCGTCGGCGACGCGCGCCCACTGGGCCTGCTGCTCGTCGGTGTGCAGACCCGGGGTGCCGGGGTAGCCCTGCCCCGCGGCGCTCGGCTGGGTCGCCTCGCTGACGATCAGGCCTGCACCCGCGCGCTGGCGGTAGTAGTCGACGGCGCTGTCGGGGAGCACCCCGGCCACGTCCGCCCGGTTGCGGGTCATGGGAGCCATGACGACGCGGTTGGCCAGCTCGACGCGGCCGAGCGTCCAGGGCGTGAAGATCGTGTCAGGCACGGTGGGCTCCTTCGGAGGGCGCCTGCTCCGCGGCCCTCAGCATCTGCAGGGTGTTCTGCAGGGACGCCTGCAGGTGGGACTTCATGGACGTGCGGGCTCCCTCACCGTCGCGGGACGTCAGGGAGCGGATGAGGTCGCGGTGCTCGCCGACGGCCTCCTGGGCGCGGTGCCCCGTGGCACCCGACCGCGACCGGGCCAGGCGCAGCTCGCCGTTGACCTGCGCGACGGCCTGCGCGAGACGGACGTTCCCGGCGTGGCGCACGATCAGGTCGTGCACGTCGAGGGTGTCGAAGACGCTGGGCTGCTGCCCCTGGATGACCTCGGAGACCGTGGCCTCCTGCAGGCGGTCGAGCTCGCGCAGCCCGTCGTCGCCGATGCGGACGGCGGCCAGCTCGGCCGCCTCGCACTCCAGGGCGATGCGCACCTCGAACAGCTCGTGCACCTCGTCGAGGTCGAGGCGGCGCACGAAGGCGCCCCGGTGCGACTCGAGGGTGACCAGGCCCAGGTGCGCGAGACGCTGGAGCGCCTCGCGCACCGGGCCGCGGCTGACGCCGAGATCAGCGGCGATCTCGACCTCGTTCAGCCGCGAGCCGGTCGGACGTTCGCCCTGCACGATCTGCTGCCGCACCCGCGCCTCGACCTTGTCGGCCAGGGTCAGGTTGCTGCGGTCGATCGGCAGGACGCCGTCCAGCCGGAAGGTGTCAGCCATCGATGTTGACGCACACCGTCTTGACGTCGGTGTAGTCGTGCATGACGTCGTGACCCATCTCGCGACCCCAGCCCGACTCCTTCATCCCGCCGAACGGCATCGACGGGTCGAAGACGCCGTAGGAGTTGACCCACACGGTGCCGGCCTGGATGCGGGCCGCCATCTGGTGCGCCGTCGCGACGTTCTGCGTCCACACGCCCGACGCGAGGCCGTAGCGGGTGTCGTTGGCCATCGCCACGACCTGGTCGGTGTCGCTGAACCGGCTGGCCACGACGACGGGACCGAAGATCTCCTCCTTGACGATGCGCGAGTCCTGCGTCGCGCCGGCGAAGATCGTCGGCTCGATGAAGTAGCCGCGGTCGCCGATGCGGGCGCCGCCCGTGACGACCTCGCCCTCGCCCCTGCCGACGTCGAGGTAGCCGCTGACGCGCTCGAAGTGCTCGCGGCTGGCGACGGGCCCGATCTCGCTGGTCGGGTCGAAGCCGTCGCCGACCTTGATCTGGCGGGCCTTCTCGGCCATGCCCGCGATGACCTCGTCGTAGACGTCGTCGTGGACGTACAGGCGCGACGCGGCCGCGCACGCCTGTCCGGCGTTGAAGAAGATGCCGGCCGACGAGCCGGCGATCGCGGCCTCGATGTCGGCGTCCGGGAAGATGATGTTGGCGCTCTTGCCACCGAGCTCGAGCGTGACGCGCTTGAGGTTGCCCTTCGCGGCGTCGAGGATCCGGCGCCCCGTCGCGGTCGATCCCGTGAACGAGACCTTGTCGACGTCGGGGTGCTCGGCCAGGCGCTGGCCCACCGTCGAGCCGTAGCCGTTGACGACGTTGAAGACGCCGGGCGGGAAGCCCGCCTCGAGGGCCAGTCGGCCCAGGCGCAGCGCCGACAGCGGCGTCGCCTCGGCCGGCTTCAGCACGACGGTGTTGCCCGCGGCGAGCGCCGGGGCCAGCTTCCACGCGCTGATCGTCAGCGGGAAGTTCCACGGCACGATCAGGCCGACCACGCCGAGCGCCTCGCGACGCGTGTAGGTGTGGAAGTTGCCGGGGGCCGAGATCGGGATGGTCGAGCCCTCGAGCTTGGTGGCGAAGCCCGACATGTAGTGGAACAGGCCTGCCGCGGAGGGCACGTCCCCGCCGGTCGCGAACGAGTACGGCTTGCCCTGGTCGAGGGTCTCGATGCGGCCGATCTCGGCGGCGTCCTCGAGGAGCAGGTCACCGAGGCGCCACAGGCACGCGGCGCGCTCGTTGGGCTTCATGCGCGACCAGGGGCCGCGCTCGAACGCCTCGCGGGCGGCGGCGACGGCACGGTCGACGTCGGCCGCGCTGCCCTCCGACACCTGCGTGATGACCTCGCCGGTGGACGGGTTGACGGTGTCGAACACCTTGCCGTCGAGCGCGTCGACGAACTCGCCGCCGATCAGCAGCTGGGTGTGCTCGATCGGCGCGTGGGCGTCGACGGGGGTCTCTGTGACAGTCATGGGGTGATCTCCTTCGGGGAGGGTGGGCTCGGACTCAGTGCTCGTGGACGACGACGCCGCGGATGTTGCGACCCGCGTGCATGTCGGCGACGGCCTCGTTGATCTGGTCGAGCGAGTAGCGGCGCGTCACGAGCTCGTCGAGCTTGAGGGTGCCGTCCTTGTACATCTTCAGCAGCTTCGGGATGTCGGCCGTGGGGTTGCAGTTGCCGTACATGACGCCCTGGAAGTGCTTGGCGAAGTTGGTGAAGTCCTGCGGGCTGATCGAGATGCCCTCGGCGGCCTGGCCGACCGACACCAGCACGCACGTGCCCGCCTTGCCGACCGCGCGGAACGCGTCGCCGATGATGTCGCCGTCGACGCGGCCGACCGTGATGATCGCGACGTCGACGCCCTGGCCGTTGGTCAGGTGGTCGATGCGCGACTGCGCGTCGGGGATCGACGCGTACGCCTCGGTGGCACCGAAGACCTTGGCCTGGTCGTGCTTGGCCTCGACCGGCTCGATCACGATGACGTGGTCGGCACCGGCGTGCTTGGCGCCCTGGACCGCGTTGGCGCCGACACCGCCGAGACCGAGCACGAGCACGACGTCGCCGGGCTTGACGCCGCCGTTGACGGCCGCGCCGAAGCCCGTCGCGACACCGCACGAGGCCAGGCAGGCCAGCTCGAACGGGATGTCCTCGGGCAGCTTCACGGTCTGCATCTCGTGGCACACCAGGTAGTTGGAGAAGGTGCCGAGCCGTGTCACGCCGCCGACGGCCTTGCCGTCCGCGTCGTGGAAGTGCGGGTTGCCGTCCATGCCCATGCCGGTCTCCATGCCGGCGCCGTTGTTGCAGATGTACTGCATGCCGCGGGCGCAGTACTCGCACTGGCCGCAGGCGGGGATGAACAGGGTCGCGACGTGGTCGCCGACCTGGACCTTGGTGACCTTGGAGCCGACGGCCTCGACGATGCCGGCGCCCTCGTGCCCGCCGACCATCGGCAGGTCGACGGCCAGGTCGCCGGTGACGAAGTGGTCGTCGGAGTGGCACAGGCCGCTGGCCATGACCTTGATGCGGACCTCGTTGTCGCCGGGCTCGTCCAGGTCGAGCTCCTGGACCTTCCACTCCTCGCCGACGGCGTGGATGACAGCTGCGTTCGTCTTCATGATGGTGACCTTTCGAAGGGGGTTCGGGGAGGGGGGCGGGACTGTGGTCAGGCCGGGACGTCCGGCCGGACCTCGGCCTGACGGCGACGCTCGCCGCGCGTCTTGACGAGCTTGGACATGATGACGGCCACGACCAGGGCACCGCCGTAGAACAGCTGCTGGACGTACTGCTGGGCGCCCATCAGCTGGAGACCCGTGATGCCGGTGACGAGGAAGTAGACCGCGATCAGGGTGCCCCACGGGTTGAAGCGGCCGATCTTGAGGACCGTCGAGCCGAGGAAGCAGGCCGCGAACGCGGGCAGCAGGAACGCGGCACCGGACGTCGGGTCGGCGCTGGCCGTGGTGCCGGCGTAGATGACGCCGGCCACGCCGGCGACACCGGCCGAGATGATCATCGACACCCACCGCAGGCCTGACACGTTCACGCCGTTGAGGCGGGCCACGTCGCGGCTCTGACCGGCGAACAGCAGCCGCTGGCCGAAGGCGGTGTGGTCGAAGACGTACCAGACGAGGACGCACAGGGCGATCGCGTAGTAGAAGTCGACGGGGATCGCGAGGAACGGCTGCGTCAGCATCGTGTCGGACAGCTTGCGGTCGACGCCGGTGATCGTCACCGAGTTCGAGATCTGGTAGATCAGGCCCTGCACGACCGTGCCGACACCGAGCGTCACGATGAACGGGTCGATGTCGAAGCGCGTGATGATGAACCCGTTGACGACGCCCACGACCATGCTCACGAGGATCGCGGCGATCACCGCCGCCCAGATGTTCCAGCCCTGGTTGACGTTCAGCACCGCCACGACGACGGCCGACAGGTTCAGCGTCGACGCGACCGACAGGTCGTAGTCGCCGGCCCGCAGGGGCACGATCAGTCCGAGCGCCAGCACCAGCAGCACGGCCTGCGAGCCGAGCATGTTGGAGATGTTCGCCGTCGTCGGGAACGTCTCGGGGACGATGAGGCTGAACACGAGGAACAGCACGGCCCACACGCCGAGCAGCGCGAAGCGCTCCGGCTCGGCCGGCCGCTTCGTCGTCCTGCGCGACGCCTTCGGGGTGGCGGTGGTCTTCACCGGATCAGTGGTGGTCATGACGCTTCCTCTGCATAGACGGCGGACGCGAGTGCGTCCTTGGTGATGTCGTCCCCGTGGATCTCGGTGCGGATGCGGCCCTCGTCGAGGACGATGACCCGGTCGGCCATCTCGACGAGCTGCTCGTAGTCGGAGGTCGCGCACAGGACCGACATGCCCTCGGCCACGGCGGCGCGGATGAGCTTGAAGATCTCCCGTCGGGCACCGATGTCGACGCCCTGCGTCGGCTCGCTGAGCAGCATCACCCGCGGCGCGGTGTCGAGCCACTTGCCGAGCAGCGCCTTCTGCTGGTTGCCGCCGCTGAGGTGGCCGAACTGCGCGGCGGGCCGGGGCGGGACGACGTTGAGCCGGTCGCACGCCTCCTGCGCCTGCACCTGGATGGCCTTCCAGTCGATGCGGAAGCCGCGGGCGCGGCGGGTGAGGAACGGCAGCGACATGTTCTCCATGACCGTCAGGCCCAGCACGCCCCCCTGGCCCTTGCGGTCGGCGGGGATCAGGATGACGCCGCGCGCCATCGACGCCGCGGGGCGCAGGTCGGTGATCGTCGTGCCGTCCTGCACCACGGCCCCGGCGCGGGGCGCCGTGACGCCGTAGAGCAGCTCGGGCAGCTCCTCGAAGCCAGATCCGGCCAGACCGGTGATGCCGACGACCTCGCCGGCGTGCAGGTCGAGGTCGAGGTCGACGATGCGGTCGCCGGTCAGCCCGCGGGCGGACAGCAGCGGCGGACGGTCGTCGCGGATGACGGCCGCGCCCTTGGCGACGTGCTCGTCGCGCGCGCCGAGGATCAGCTGCACGAGGTCGTCGCGGGTCGAGCCCGCGGTGTCGCGGGTCCCGGCGGTCTCGCCGTTGCGGAACACCGTGATGCGGTCGGTGACCTGCAGGATCTCGTCGAGGTCGTGGCTCACGAGCAGCACGGCGTCGCCCGCTGCGCGGAGGCGGTCGAGGAGGGCGAACAGCATGCCGACCTCGTGGCGGGGCAGGAAGACCGTGGGCTCGTCGAGCACCAGGATCTGGCCACGGCGCTCGCCCCCGGCGATGCGCTCCTGGCCCCCGACGGCGCGGACGACCGCGACCATCGCGCGCTGGACCGGCGTGAGCATGTCGATCGTCGCGTCGACGTCGACCTCGACCTCGAAGCGGTCGAGCAGCTCCCGCACGCGGGTGCGCTCGGCGGACCAGTCGACCCGCCGGAAACCGCTGGCGTGGCCGACGTTGTCGAGGGCCATGTGCTCCAGCACGGTGCCGGCCGGCGCGAGGCCGAGGTCCTGGTGCACGAAGCCCATGCCCTCCTCGCGGAGGCCGCGCGGGCCGAAGGGGCTGCTGAGCTCGCGGCCGTGGATGCTGACCGTGCCGCTGTCGGCGTCGTGGAAGCCCGCGAGCACCTTGATGAGGGTCGACTTGCCGCTGCCGTTGGCACCGAGCAGGCCGTGCACCTCACCGGGGCGGACGTCGAGGTCGACGCCGCGCAGCGCGGGCACCCCGTTGAAGGACTTGTGGAGACCGGTGACCCGGAGCAGCGGGGCGGGCGTCGCCGCCCCGCTGCTCGCCACGGTCGTCGTGGGAACCGTCATGGACTACGCCAGGCCCCAGAGCTTGAGGAACGCGGTCGGGTACTCGTCGCCGAAGCCCTTGCCGCTCTCCGGCGGGTTGCCGGTCTCGTCGACGTTGGAGGCGTCGATCAGGCGCAGCGGCCCGGTCTCGCCCTTGATCGGCGGCGCGCCGAGCATGGCGCGGAACGCGACGTCGAGGTTGACGTACGAGACCCAGTCGGGGTTCTCGGCGACGTTGACGGCCACGGAGCCGTCCTTGACCATCTTCAGGATCGCCGGCGTGCCGTTGAACGAGTAGATCTTGACGTCGCGGTTGGGCGCGGCCTGCTTGATGCCGGGTGCGGCGTACAGCGCGATCGAGTCGTAGATCGGCAGGACCGCGTTGATCTTCGGGTCCTTCAGGAGGGCCGACTGCACGAGGCCCTGGACCTGGGTCGACCACTGGGCGACCGGCGCGTTGACGACCGTCGCCTTGGAGCCGGACGGCGCCTCGTTCTCGAGGGTGTCCTCGATCGTCTTGACCATGCCCTCGGACGGACCGGTCTCGGAGACCTGGATGACGAGCGCGTGGACGGGCTCACCCTTCAGGTTGGCGATCGCGTACTGCGTGAACAGGCGGGCGGCCTGGTTGAACGGGGCGAAGGCCTCGTAGTCGAGCCCCGGGGTGCCCTCGCCCTCGCTGTCGCTGAGGTGCAGGGGGATGACCGGGATGCCGGCCTTCTTGGCGGCGTCGATCTGGGGTCCAAGGGTCTCCGCCAGCGGGCCGTTCAGCATGATCGCGCCGGCCTTGGCGTTGATCGCCTGCTGGATGCCCTGCTGGAACGAGGTCTGCGTGCCGTCGGACGGGAAGGTCACGAAGTTGATGCCCGCCTCGGCGGCGACCTTCTTCATCGCCTTCTCGCCGACCGAGTAGAACTCGGCCTTGCTGTCGATCGGGATCGAGTAGATGGTCTTGCCCTTGAGCGACGCGACGTCGATCGGGTCACCGAGGTCGTCGGTGCCCGGGATGGCCTTGGCCTCGTCCACGGCCTTCTGCGCTGCCGCTACCTCGGCCTTGCTGTCGCCGGACGACCCGGATCCGCCGTCCGAGGAGCTGCTGCCGCAGGCTCCCAGCATGAGCAGGGCGGCCGCGGTGACCGCGACTGCCGAGAACTTCTTGGTGATCATCAGTACTCCAAAGGGGGTGGGGGTGGGGGTGAGGCGGTGACGCTGCGTGCTCGCTCGGGTCTCGGATGGTCTGCTATCGGTTCGCGAGGCTGGGGTCTTCCATCAGGTCGTCGTAGATGACGGTGATCGACCGCCGCTGGAACATCTCGACGAGCGAGTCGGGGTAGCCGACGTAGTCGTCCGTGTCGACGTGGATGTTGTCCTCGAAGCGGATCTCGTCGCACGCCTGGTCGCGGTCGTGACCGGCGGCGATCGCCGCGGCCACCTCGGCCACGACCTCTCGGCCGAGCTGGCGGTAGTGGTCGACCACCGCGCGGTCGGCCACCTCCCCGTGACCGGGGACGAGGAACTCGAAGTCGTGCTCGGCGACCGCGTCGATGGCGTCGAACCAGTTCGACAGGCGCGAGTCCTGGAACGACGGCAGGCCGGCCTCGCACACGATGTCGCCGGTGAAGATCACGGCGTCCTGCGGGAACCAGGCGAGGAGGCTGTTGGCCGTGTGGCCGGGGCGGAACGTCAGCTCGAGGCTCGCCCCGCCGACGTGGACGTCCAGGCGGTCGCTGAACACGACGTTCGGGACGCGCACCGTGTAGTCGTCCACGAGCGCGACGGCGTCGGGGTCGATGCGCGAGAACAGGTCGCGCAGGTACTCGTCGCTGGGGGCGTCGGTCAGCAGGCGCTCGCGGGTGCCGCGGTGCGAGACGACCTCGCCGCCCATCCAGAAGTTGCCGATCGTGTGGTCGGGGTGGTGGTCGGTGTTGACGACGAAGCGGGTCTCGCCGAACGCCGAGACGGTCTCGTTCCACCGCATGGCGTCGGTGGGACGGTGCGGCGAGTCGACCAGGACGAGTCCGTCGTCGCCGACGACGATCGAGTTGTTGCTGCCCAGGTGTGCGGTCTCGACGTGGACGCGTGAGGTGATCTGCTGGAGGGTCATGCGGTGGTCTCCTGCTTCGGCATGGACGGTCCGCCGAGGAAGCCGACGAGGTTCTCGATGCGCAGGGGCGCGAACACCTCGACGAACACGGCCTCGCCCTCGATGCTGTGGCCGCCGTGCACGGAGCCGCGCGGCACGATGCAGACGTCGCCGGCCGTCAGCTCCAGCTCGGCGCCGTCGATCGTGAACGCGATGCGGCCGCTGAGCATGACGATGGCCTGCTCCGCGTCCTCGTGGGTGTGCGGCGGGAGCTCGGTCGGGTGGACCCAGCGGATCTGGTTGACGCCCATCTCCCGGCCCGCGACGGCGGTGCGGAAGTTGTTGGGCAGACCCTCGACCTCGGGGAGCTGGTCCCATGCGCTGGCGTACATGCATCTGCTTCCGGTCGACGGACTATGACGCGAGTCACGCTAGCCGCGTTAACTGCAAACTGTCAACAGTTCTCAGTAAACGTTGTGTAACGGTCTCTCGCACCGTCCGGACACGACGAAACGGCCGCCCCTCGAGAGGGGCGGCCGGGTGTCCGGCGACGTCAGGACTCGACGCCGGCCAGGTGGTAGACGTGCGACTCGGCCGAGTCGTGGCGCAGGCCGATCACGGCCTGGTAGTCGGGCGAGTGGTAGAACTCCGTGACCCGGTCGAGGCTGTCGAACTGCACGATCACGAGGCGCTCGAACGTGCGACCGCCCTCCTTCACGACCAGCTCGCCGGCTGCCGGGAAGGCGTGCGCCAGCAGCCGGGCGCCGTACTTCTCCAGCACGGGGCCGCTCCGCTCGACGTACTGGTCGTACGTCTCGGCGTCGTGCACCGTGACCTCGGCGACGATGTAGCCCGGCCCGGACGTCACCGGTCGCCGATCTCTCGCAGCGAGGCCAGCAGGTCGGCGGTCGTCGACACGTCGGCGTACTTCTGCCCCATGTCGAACAGGTTGACCTCGTGCACGAGCGGGCTGCGGTCGTAGACCGCGTCGGACGGCACCGCGACCTTGTAGTTGTACGAGAACGCGTCGACCGCGCTGCCGCGGACGCAGCCCGACGTCGAGCAGCCCGTCACGACGAGCGAGTCGATGCCGGCCTGCACCAGGTAGCTCAGCAGCGGCGTGCCGAAGAAGGCGCTGGGATGACGCTTGGGCAGCAGGATCTCGCCCTCGAGCGGCGCGATGTCGGGGTGGAACTCGTACCCCTTGTCGGGGATGTCCATGATCCCCGGCACCTTCGCACCCAGCGCTCCGGCGTCGAACGCCTTCTTGGGGGCGACGTACGGGTAGAGGACCGGCCAGCCCTTCTCGCGGAACAGCGCGAGCAGCTGGGCGATGTTGCCCACGGCGTCCCACGCGACGTCGCCGCAGCTCGTCGTGAACTCGCCGATGGCCTCGTCGAACGGCACGGGAGCCGTGCCGGTCGTGCGGTACTGCACGTCGATGATGAGCAGGCCCGGGCGCTTGCCGAGGCCGACGGGACGACCGAAGCCCGCCGCGTCGTAGCGCTCACGCGTCAGGGGGTCGATGGGGTCCGTGTCGATGGTCTCGGTCATGCGTCGGCATCCTTCTCTGCGGCGGCGAGGGCGTCGGCACCGCTGCGCTCGCGGCGCAGGTACCGTCCGGTCGTCCGGTCGGCCAGCTGACCGTCGCGCACGGCGAACACCCCGCGGACGATCGTGTGCACCACGCTGAGGGGCACCTCCGTGCCCTCCCACGGCGTGTAGTCGGCGCCGGAGTGCTGCGTGGCGGCGTTGATCGTGTAGCTGCCGTCGAGGTCGACGATCGCGAGGTCGGCGTCCGAGCCCACGCGGATCGTCCCCTTCTGCGGGTACATCCCGAACAGCTTCGCCGAGCGCGTCGACGTCGCGTCGACCAGCCGCTCGAGCGGCACCCCGCGCCGCAGGCCCTCGGTGAGCGTCAGCGGCAGGACGCCGCCGGTGCCGGGGAAGCCGGCCGACGCCGTCCACACGTCCTTCTCCTTGAACGAGCGGTGGCGTGCGTTGTGGTCGGACCCGACCGTGTCGACGCGCCCCTCGGCCAGACCCGTCCAGAGGGCCTCGAGGTCGGCGCGCTCGCGGATCGGCGGGTTGACCTTGCCGTAGGTGCCGCACTGCGCGTCCGTCGTCAAGGTCAGGTACTGCGTGCAGGTCTCGACGAAGAGGTTCTCGTACGAGCGACGCTGACGCTCCATCGCCTCGAGCGCGAGCTGGCTGCTGGTGTGCACGGCGTAGACCGAGGCCCCCGTGATCTGGGCCATGTAGGCGACGCGCTGCACCGCCTCGGCCTCGACGAACGAGGGACGCGACTGGTTCCACGCGCTGAGCGGTCCACGCGACTCGTCGATCGGCCGGTTCTTGAGCTTCCAGACCAGCTCGATGTTCTCGGGGTGCGGGTTGATCATGGCGCCGTTGTCGGCGGCCATGCCGAGCACGTCGTACATGTACCCGTCGTCGTTGCCCGGCAGCCCGAGGTACTTGCCCTCGTCGCCCTTGAAGTTCATGAAGAACTTGAAGCTCGAGATGCCGAACTCGCGGATGTAGGCCGGGATGTCGTGCACGTGGTCGTCGGTGCCCACGCAGATGTGGAAGCCGAAGTCGACGTAGGAGTCCTGCTCCATGACGGCCTGGGCGCCCGGCACGACGGTCTCGTACGGCTCGCCGCTCATCAGGTAGACCAGCATCGAGGTGATCCCGCCGGCCGCGGCGGACGCGGTCTCGAGCCGGGCGTCGTCGGGGTCGCGCGGGACGCGGATGTCCTTGCCCAGGTGCACGTGGGGGTCGATCGCGCCGGGCAGCACCAGCTTGCCGTCGAGCTGGACGGTCTCGCGCGCCTCGGCGTCGGAGTCGCGCGAGACGATGCCCGCGACCAGGCCGTCGGTGACCAGCAGGTCGACGTCGGCGGTCCCGGTGCCGTGCAGGTAGACGCGGCCCCCCGAGAGGCGCAGGTCGTGGATCGTCATGCGGTCACCCCCTGCGCGGGCAGGTCGGCGGCGTAGCGGCGGTCGAGCTCGTCGAACTCGGGCTTGCGCACGAGCGCCTGCCGGTCGGACCAGCTGATCATCAGGTCGGCCGCGGCGAGGGTGTCGCCGTGCACGCGCAGGTGGTCCATGACCTGCCGCATGCCCGAGACCGCTCCCCGCATCGCGGCGTTGGCGTACAGGGCGATCGAGAAGCCGAGCTCGCCGAGCTCGTCGCGGGACGTCAACGGCGTGAGCCCGCCCTCGACCATGTTGGCCATGTGGATGCCGGGCACGGTGCGCACGATGTGCGCCATCTGCTCGGTCGTGGTGGGTGCCTCGATGAACAGGATGTCGGCGCCGGCCTCGGAGTAGGCCGCGGCGCGCTCGCAGGCGGCGTCGAGGCCCTCGGTCGACAGCGCGTCGGTGCGCGCGATGATCAGCAGGTCGTCGTCGAGACGCGCGTCGACCGCGGCCTTGACCTTGCCGACCATCTCCTGCATCGAGACGACGTCCTTGCCGGCGAAGTGCCCGCACTTCTTCGGGCTGACCTGGTCCTCGAGCTGGATCGCCGAGGCGCCCGCCCGCTCGAGCTGGCGCACCGTCCGCTGCACGTTGAGCGCGTTGCCGAAGCCCGTGTCGGCGTCGACCACCAGCGGGATCGAGACCGACTCCGCCATCGCGGCGACGTGGCCGACCAGCTCGGTGACCGACATCAGCCCCAGGTCGGGCATGCCCAGGTAGGTGTTGGTGACCCCGGCCCCGGAGACGTAGACGGCTCCGAATCCTGCCTGCTCGATGACGCGGGCCGTGAGCGCGTTCGGCGCTCCCGGCAACAGGATCGGTGAGGTGGCCTGCTCGATGAGCGCGCGGAGGCCGGGGGTGTCGGTCATGGGGTCTCATTCCCCTTTCGAGGATCGTCGGTGAAGCCGAGGGCGGCAAGGGCGCCGCTCCGGGCGTGCTCGAGGTGTTGCTGGACCAGGCGCACCGCGACGTCGGGCTCGCGGCTGCGCAGCGCGTCGACGATCGCCTGGTGCTCGTCGAGCGCAGCCTTGGCGCGGCTGGGCGCCTGGGCCGACATCGATCGGGCCAGCGATATCTGGGCCTGGGTGTCGAGGGCGGCGCGCTCGAGGGTCGTGTTGCCGGCCAGCGCCAGCAGGCGGCGGTGGAAGTCGCGGTCGGCGGGGTAGCGGCCGTTCGAGTCGTCCATCGCGAGCCCCGTGTCGGCGACGAAGGCGGCCAGGTCGCCGAGCTGCTCGTCGTCCGCGCGCCGGCAGATCAGGCGCACCGCGTACATCTCGAACGCGCACCGCATGTCGTACAGCTCGTCGAGCTCGCGGGCCTCGAACGTCCGGACGAAGGCGCCTCGGTGGCTGATCACCGTCAGCAGGCCCTCACCGGCCAGTCGCTGGATCGCCTCGCGCAGCGGGCCGCGGCTGATGCCGAGCGCGGACGCGAGCGCGACCTCGTTGAGCCGCTCGCCCGGGGGGATCGTGCCGTCCAGGATCATGTCGCGGATCACGATCTCGGTGCGTCGGGAGAACGTGCCATCGCGCGTCAGGGCCGCGCCGGCTTCATCACTCACAGTTGCTCCTCACGGACCGTCCGGGGACGGCCGATGGCTAGGGGACATGTCGTTCGATTCTGCCCTCAAGCCGTGACCACCGCGGTCTGGACATTCCCGCGCTCGTCCTATTGTGACGCCGATCTTTGTCAACTGTCAACAGTTGGACGGAGACGGTCCTAGGACCCCAGCACGCGCTCGGACGCCAGCCACGCCAGGGCCATGACCGGGGCCGCGGAGTTGCCCGACACCTGGTGGGGCAGGACCGACGCGTCGACGACCCGCAGGCCGCGGACGCCCCGCACCCGCAGATCGGCGTCGACGACGGCGTCGTCGTCCGGGCCCATCGCGCACGATCCCACCGCGTGGTAGATGCCGCCCCCGTGGGCGCGGGCGTGCTCGACGACCTGCGCCGGCGACGAGACGTCCGGGCCCGGGAACACCTCGCGCTCCACCACGTCGGCCAGGGCGGACGCCGCCACCACGGCCCGGGCGTGGGCCAGGATCCCGCCCGTCGTCGCCTGCTCGGCCGGGTCGAGCAGGTAGCGCGGGACGATGACGGGGCCCGCCGATCCCGCCGGCGCCAGGTGGATCGAGCCGGGCGTCGTCGGGCGGATCGCCCAACCCGTGAAGAGCAGGCCCGAGTACGGCGCCAGCTGCATGCGGTCCGACGTCTCGTCGAGGGCCATCGGCACCCAGACGCCCTGGGCGTCCGGGCGCTCGCTCCCCGGGTCGGACCGGAAGGCACTGACGACGTCGTAGCCGCTGGACGCGATGGGCCCGCGCCGCGTCGCGAGGTACGAGAGCGCCTCGCGTGCCAGCCGCGGCCGGGTGTTGAGCCGCTCGGTGAGCCCGCGACGGTCGGCGAACCTGACCTGCATGCTGACGGCCCGCTGCTCGATCACGCCCTCGCCCACGCGGGGCCGCTCGACCCGCACGCGCACGCCGGCCTCCGCGAGCACCGCCGGGTCGCCGATGCCCGACCGCTCGAGCAGCAGGGGGCTCTCGATCGTCCCGGCGGCCAGGACGACCTCGCGACGCGCCCTCACCTCCTCGCGACGCGTGCCCCGGACGATCGACACCCCGACGGCGCGGTCGCCCTCCAGGAGGACGCGCTCGACGCGGGCGCCGGTCACGATCGTCAGGTTGGGGCGCCCGCGCGCCACCGACAGGAAGGCGGTGGCCGCGCTGACCCGGCGGCCGCGCAGGATCGTGGCCGGCGCCCGGCCGATGCGCTCGTCGTCCGAGTCGTTGAAGTCGTCGACCTCGCGGAGCCCGACCGCCCGGGCACCCGCCAGCACGGCGTCCGTCACGGTGTCGGGCACCAGCGGGACCGACACGTGGACCGGACCGCCCGCGCCCCGCGTCGCCGAGGCACCGAGGGCGTGGTCCTCGATGGCGCGGTACGCGCGCAGGAAGGCGTCCGGCCCCCACCCGGGACCGCCCGCCCGCTCGAGCGTCTCGAAGTCGGCGGGTGCGCCGCGCACCCACATCAGGCCGTTGACCGACGTCGACCCGCCGAGCCCGCGGCCCCGGGTCCAGGCCTCGGCGGGCACTCCCGCCGACGGCCCCGTCGGATACGTGCGCGCGTGGCGCGCCGACCGCAGGGTCACGGGGAACGCTCGCGGCACCGTGAGCAGCGGATCGCGTGCGCGTCCACCGTCCTCGACCAGCAGCACCCGCACCGACGGATCGGCCGAGAGCCGCTCGGCCAGCACGCAACCGGCCGCGCCGGCGCCCACCACGACGACGTCGTGGCTCATGACGGCTCCGCGCGCCGCGACGACACCCGCCGCGGGGTGATCCACTGCGGCAGCAGGCAGCGCACGGACCGGTCGCGGGCCGCGCCGCTCCACACGCCCGTGCCGTACGCGACGTCGTCGAGACGCCGGGCGAGCGCGAACCGGCCCACGCCGAGCGTGGTGTCGGCCCGGGCACGGGCCAGGACGGCGTCGGCCGCCCCCGCGACCGCGACGAACCGGCGGGCCCGGCGCGAGACGACGCACGCCGCGGCCGCCACGGGCCACCAGTGGCGCAGGGCCAGGGCCGCACCTTGGGCGGACGTGGTGCGCACCGAGCCCGCGACGATCGCGACGCGCTCCGTCGGCGTGACGCCCGCCGCGATCGCGGACGCCCAGCGGCGCTGCACCAGCGCGGCACCGATCAGGGTGGCCGCTCCCGGCGTCAGCACCGCGGGGGTGACGAGCTCGCCGTGCCGCCGCGACAACGACGCCGCGCTCGTCCCGTAGAACCACTTGCGTCCCAGCCAGCTCGGCAGCGTCGTGCGTCCGTGGTGCCACACCACGACGTCGGACGCGTGCCGGACCCGGCGTCCCTCCCCCAGCAGCCGCCACACCAGGTCGACGTCCTCGCCGCTGGTCATCTGCTCGTCGAAGCCCGCGCCCAGCGCGTCGACGCGCGCCAGCAGGCACGCGGTGGGCACGTAGGAGACGGCCGACCAGGGCCTGACCGTCGCCGGCACGGGTCCGAGGTCGAGCGATCCGTGCGCGTCCTCGTACCGCTCGAACCACCGTTGCCCGCCGCGCGAGCGCACCCGCGCCGAGACCGCGGCCAGGGCGGGATCGGCCGTGTGGGCCACGAGCCCGGCGACGGCGTCCGCCGTCACCTCGACGTCGGAGTCGACGAACGCCACGAGCGGGGTCGCCACGATCCGCAGGCCGGCGTTGCGTGCGGCGGACGGCCCGCGGTTGACGTCGAGCCGCAGCAGCTCGGCGCCGTGGCGACCGACGACGTCCGCCAGCGCCCGGGCGTCGAGCGAGCCGTCGTCGACCACGACGCAGCGCAGCGCCGGTCGCAGCGACGACAGCAGGCGGTCGACGCCAGCGGGACGATCACGCACCGGCACGACCACGGTCACCTGCGTCAGCGCCGCGGCGACGTCGCCCCCTGCCCCGTCGAGGACGGGGACCGCCAGGTCGAGGTCGAGCAGCCGCCCGGCCAGCGCCGCGCTGCCGGCATCCGCCACCGTGACCGTGCCGCCCGACGTCATCGCGAGGGCCGCCGACGACATCCGCAGCACCCGCGTGCCGCGGCGGAGCACCGCGCCCGGGACGACGTCGTCGTGCAGCCGCACCACGAACCCCGCCGGGAGCTCGACGCCGCGCGGCTCGGGGCTCACGACGTCCGCTCGGCGAGCCCGATCCTGCCCCGGGCGTCGACGACGCCGTCCGACAGCGCGTCGACCGTCTGGCGCACCATCGTCGCGAGGACGTCTGCGCCGCGCTCGGCGTCGGCACCGGTCGGGTCGCCGAGGACGCCGTTCGCCGAGACCGCGGCCACCCCGCCCTGCATCAGGGTCGGCAGGATCTCGCGCAGGGGTCGGGTGTCGCCCGGCTCCGCGCGGTCGAGCCGCACCGACCCGGGGCGCAGGCACAGCATCAGGGAGGTCTCGGTGAGGCCGGCGTGCAGGTCGACGTCCTCGGTGGCGCACGGCAGCCACGAGACGTCGTGCCCCTCGTCGCGCAGCTGCACGACGGCGGTGGTCAGCGCCATGAGGTTGCCCCCGTGCGCGTTCACGAAGACGACCGGCCCCGCCCAGGTCGACAGCGACCGCACGAGCTCGACGACCACGTGGTGCAGCGCCTCGGTGCCGATCGAGCAGGTGCCGGCGAAGGCCTGGTGCTCGCCGCTCGACCCGTACGACAGCGCCGGCGCGACGAGCACGTCACCGCCCACGGCGTCCGCCGCACCGCGCGCGACCGCCTCGGCGATCACGGTGTCGGTGTCGAGCGGCAGGTGCGGACCGTGCTGCTCGATCGAGCCGACCGGCACCAGGACCAGCGGACGCGCCGGGACCTCGGTCCACGTGGTGTCGGCGAGCCTCGTCATCTCAGGCCGTTGCCGTCGCCGCGATGTCGTCCGGGACGGCCGAGGTGACGGCTGCACCGAGGTGACGCTCGAAGCCCTGGGGGACGACGAGCATGTCGCGGTCGAGCTGGTCGATCGAGGACAGTCCCATGCCGAGCAGCGACGAGTCGATGCCGCCGCGCAGGATGTCCAGGACGTTGCCGACGCCGGCCTCGCCGTTGGCCGCGAGGCCCCACAGGTAGGCCCGGCCGATCATGACGGCGCGGGCGCCCATCGCGACGGCCTTGACGACGTCGCTGCCGCGGCGGATGCCGCCGTCGAGCAGCACCTCGATCTGGTCGCCGACCGCGTCGGCGACCGCCGGCAGGGTGCGGATGGGGGCCGGGGTGCCGTCAAGGTTGTTGCCACCGTGGTTCGACACCGAGATCGCGTCGACGCCGAGGTCGACCGCGCGGCGGGCGTCGTCGACCCGGCACACGCCCTTGAGCATGAACGGCATGCCGCTGAGCTGGTACCACTGCTCGCGCATCCACTGCACGTCGTCCCACGTGGGCGGCGGGGTGCTCATCCACTCGTAGTAGGCGCCGAAGAACGTCGGGCCCTTGGCCTGGCCG
Organism: Aeromicrobium sp. Root472D3; assembly: GCF_001426485.1. Lineage (GTDB taxonomy): Bacteria > Actinomycetota > Actinomycetes > Propionibacteriales > Nocardioidaceae > Aeromicrobium. Next base: position 366,397 of record NZ_LMET01000001.1, read on the forward strand.
GGTGCGGCGAGGTTGGGTGCCGTCAGGTCGGGCAGGTCGCTCGCGAACGACGCGAGCCAGCGCGGCTTGCGGATGACCTGGGGAGCGAACTTGAGCGCGGTCCTGAAGTCGACCTTCTCGGGGATCTCGGGGCTGCCCCAGTCGCGGCCCATCGAGAACGACCAGTCGAGCGTCGCGATCAGACCGACGGCTCCGGCGGCGTGGGCGCGCTGCATGCGCTGGATCATGACGTCCCGGTCACCCGTCCAGTACATCTGGAAGAACGTCTGCGGGTTGGCGGCGACGACCTCCTCGACCGAGCGCGAGGCGAAGTTGCTCAGGCCGATGACGGTCCCCCGCGACGCCGCGGCCCTGGCGACGGCGACCTCGCCGTCGGGGTGCACGGCCTGCACGCCGGTGGGCGACATGATGACGGGCAGCGAGATCGGCTGACCCATGACCGACGTGGCCATCGACCGCTCGGGCTGGTGCCCGGCCACGTGCGGGGCGAAGCCCAGCTCCATGAACGCGGCCTCGTTGTCGGCGGTCGACTGACCGCGCTCCGAGCCGGCCACGAGCGCGCCGTACACCGACGAGGGCAGACGCTTCTTCGCACGACGCTGGGCGACGGCGACGGACTCGAACCAGGGATTCTGGGCCCAGGGGTTCTTCGACATCAGGTTCTCGTTTCTGGGGTCTCTAGAGGGCGAAGCCGGCGAGCGGGTTCTCGGCGCAGGCCGACACGGGAGGGCCGCTGCGCTGGACCTCGAGGGCGTCGTCGCGGCGCGACAGCGTCAGCATCACCGGCTGGTTGCGGGTGGGGTTGGCCTTGGAGTGGTCCTTGCCCTGCTCGGGCAGCACGCGGTCGCCCGAGGCGAGGGCGTCCTCGCCGAAGCCGCGGACGCACTCGGGGTCGGGGCCGTCCAGCGGCAGGCCGGTGAAGAACTTGGCGGCCATGCAGCCGCCGCGGCACGCGTCGAAGAACGCGCACGACGTGCACGCCCCGGACGTCTGCGGCGAGCGCAGCTCGGTGAACAGCTCGGACCGCTGCCAGACGGTCTCGAAGCCGCCGTCGGTCAGCACGTTGCCGGCCAGGAAGTTGTCGTGGATCGCGAACGGGCACGCGTACACGTCGCCGATCGGGTCGATCAGGCAGACCACGCGGCCCGCGCCGCACAGGTTGAGGCCCGGCAGGGCTCCCCCGCCGTCGGCCACGCCGAACGCCGAGAGGTGGAAGAACGAGTCGCCCGTCAGCACGTTCTCGCCGTTGGCGACCAGCCAGTCGTACAGCTCGCGCTGCTGCTCGGGCAGCGGGTGCAGCTCGTCCCACACGTCGGCGCCGCGACCCGACGGACGCAGGCGCGTCAGGCGCAGCGTCGCGCCGTACTGGTCGGCGATGGCCTTGAACTCGTCGAGCTGGCCGATGTTCTGGCGGGTGCAGACGACCGAGATCTTGGCGTCCTCGAACCCCGCGTCCTGCAGGTTCTTCAGCGCGGTGATCGCGGTGTCGTACGAGCCGGGGCCCCGCACGTAGTCGTTGACCTCGGGCGTCGCGCCGTCCAGCGAGATCTGCACGTCGACGTAGTCGGTCGAGGCCAGGAAGCGCGCCCGCTCGGGGTTGAGCCGCACCCCGTTGGTCGAGAACTTGACGCCCACGTCGTGCGAGACGGCGTAGTCGAGCAGCTCCCAGAAGTCGGGACGGATCGTCGGCTCACCCCCACCGATGTTGACGTAGAAGACCTGCATGCGCTGCAGCTCGTCGATGACGGCCTTGCACTGCTCGGTGCTGAGCTCGCGGGGGTCGCGACGGCCCGACGACGAGAGGCAGTGGGCGCACTCGAGGTTGCAGGCGTACGTGAGCTCCCACGTCAGGCAGATGGGGGCGTCGAGGCCGAGCTCGAACTGCTCGATCAGGCTGCCGCCCTCGGGGCGGGCGGTGACGGGACGGGATTCCAGGATCGTCATGCGACGGCACCTTCACTGGTGGCGCCGGCCGGAGCCGGGCGGGGGCGGATCATGTCGGTGGCCGCGAGGCCGTGCAGGGCGGCGACGTACCCCGGCCACTGGGACTCGGGCACGTCGGCCGCCTGCAGCGTCGACCGGACGTCGGGGCACTCGGCGAGGCCACGCACGACGTCGACCAGCTGCATCCGCTTGAGGAACGTCAGCTTGCGGTTGCCGAAGTGGTAGGCCATCGCGCCGAACGGCTCAGGTCGCAGCGCCACGGCGGGCGACAGCGCCCAGGCCTCGTCGAGCATCTCGATCGTCTCGGTCATGACGGTCGGCGACTCAGTAGACGCCGCACATGCCGTCGATCGAGACCTCTTCGATCAGCGACTCGGCGGTGACGGTGGGGTCGGTCTCGACGGTCTCGGCGACCTCGGTCGCGGGGGTCTCGATGCTCATGCTCGCTCCTCGGTAGTGGTGTGCGACACACAGTAATGACACTCAGGGCCAAAAGTCGAGAGTTTTGACGAGAAAATGCCAACTGTTGACATTTGATCGGCGTGGACGTCGGATTGGTAGGTTGCCCCGGTGGACCAGCGACCCCGACCGACCCGAGGACGTCCGGTCGCGACGACCCACGAGGAGATCGAGGAGGCCGCGTTCCGGCTGTTCGACGAGCGCGGCTTCGCCGAGACGACGGTCGAGGCGATCGCCGAGTCGGTCGGCATCGGCCGCCGCACGCTGTTCCGGTACTTCGACTCCAAGAACGACATCCCGTGGGGACGCTTCGCCGACAGCCTCGACCACTTCCGCGAGATCCTCGCCGACTCGCCGCCCGGGCTGCCGCTGCACGAGAGCGTGCACCAGGCGATGCTGCGGTTCAACGACTTCGGCCCGCACGCGGCCCCCCAGCACCGCCGCCGCATGGGCCTGATCCTCTCGACGCCGGCCCTGCAGGCGCACTCGGTGCTGCGCTACGCGCAGTGGCGGGGCGTCATCGCCGACCACGTCGCGGACCGCACGGGCCTGGCGCCCGGCGACCTGCTGCCCGTCACCGTCGGCCACGTCAGCCTGGCCCTGGCGCTGTCGGCGTACGAGTTCTGGCTCGCCCACGAGGAGTCCGACCTGCTCGACCTCCTCGACTCGGCGATGGCCGGTCTGCGCGACCACCTGGCGTGACGGCGTCGCGGACCCGGCCGGGTCGTCACGACGCCGGGCCGTACGTGCGCACGAGCTGCCTGAACGCGTCGGCCGCCCGCGCGCGCACGTCGACCCGCGGGGCGGGGGCGACGTCCCCGAACATCGCCAGCCCGCGCGTCAGCGCATCAGCCACGTACGTCCTCAGCTCGGCCGGTGCCGCGCCGATCCCCATCTCGCGCGTCCGCGACTTCACCTCGACCAGCTCGTCGACCAGGCGGACCACCGCCTCCGTCGCGCCGCTCTGCTGCAGGAGCACCTGCAGCTGCATGGGCGGGGTCGCCGCGGCGGGGTGAGCCTCGAGCCACCGCACGCACGCGGCCGGGCGCAGCGCGTAGAAGAGCCGCTTCAGCGGCATCTCGGTCTCGTCGCCGTACCGCTCCCACTGACCACGGCACACGTGGGTGTAGTGGCGCCCGACGGCCGAGCGGTCGGCGATCTCGGCGGCCAGGTCGAGCATCGCGTCGCGGAAGCCCTCGTCGCCGCGGTAGACGTGGGGCGACCGCAGCCACTCCACGGCGACCGCGTTGCCGCGCGCCAGCAGCTCGACGGCCTTGCGCACGTCCCACCCGTTGACGTCGAAGACCGCGTCGAGGGGCGTCTCGACGACGTCCCGCGGCAGCCACGGCGTGAGGTACGCGTCCTCGTCACGGACGTAGAAGAACCGGCAGTCGTAGTCGCTGTCCGGCGACGGGAAGCCCCACGCGCGACTCCCGCTCTCGATCGCCCACGGGATCCGCACGCCGTGGTCGGACTCGACGCCCGCGAGGCGCGCCCCGATCTCCGTCACGACGGACGCGTCGAAGGTGTCGGGGATCGCACGCACCCGGCCACGGTAACCGCACCGCGCGTGCTGATGCGGCTCGCCCCGACCTGACGCACGATGGACGCATGAAGGTCGGAGACAAGGTCAGCTGGGACACGCCGCAGGGTCGCACCCACGGGAAGATCGTCGAGAAGAAGACCAAGGACTTCCAGCTCGCGAAGCAGAAGTTCACGGCGTCCGACGACGAGCCGAAGTTCGTCGTCGAGAGCGACAAGACCGGCGCGAAGGCGGCCCACGCCGCCTCGGCGCTCAACGCGCTGAAGGGCTGACCCCTCAGGCGTCCAGCACGCTGGTCAGCACGAGCCGGGCCGCCTCGCCCCGCTCCACGACGACGACGGCGTTCTGCTCGTGGGCGACCGCCAGCGCGACGGCCTGCTCCTCGGGCAGGTCGAGCACGAAGAAGCCGTGCTCGGCGCGCCACGCCGGGTCCTCCCCGAAGCCGGCGTGCGGCAGCGCCACGAGCCCGTCGCTCGCGAGCGCCATCGCCATGCGGGCGTGGGCATCGGCGTTGACGTCGTCGTGGGTCGGCTCGCTGCGGGGGTTCCAGGCCGTGATGAAGACGCCCGACCGGGCCCCGTGCGCGTCCAGCACCGCGTCGACCGCGGGCACGTGCCGGCCGATCAGCGCCTCGGCCACCGTGCCGCCGTCGGCACCGAGCACGGCGTAGCGCGTCCCGCGGTACGCCGCGATGAGGTCGTCGATCATCCGACCAGGTCGGTGACGAGGTCGCGCAGGATGCCGAAACCGTTCTGGGTCAGGATCGACTCGGCGTGGAACTGCACGCCGCGGTAGTGCGGGCCGGCCACCAGGTGGATGTCGCCGGTCGCCGGATCGGTCTCGACCGTGACGCCCTCCGGCAGGCCCGCGGCGGGCACGCGCGCCACGAACGTGTTGTAGAAGCCGACGGTCTCGGGCCGCTCGAGCACCGTCAGGCGGCTCTGCGTGCCCTGGAAGACGATGTCCTTGAACACCAGGTCGAGCCCGATCTGGTGGCTCAGCGTCTGGTGGCCGAGGCACACCGCGAGGAACGGCCGATCCGCGTCGAGGAGCCCGCGCACGACGCCGTGCAGCGTCGCCATCTTCGGGTCGGCGAGGTCACGGGGGTCACCCGGCCCGGGCCCCACGACCACCAGGTCGTAGCCGTCGAGCGCCCGGTCGCCTCCCTGCTGGAGCGATGGCGCGTCGTGCCGCACGATGTCGGTCGTCATGCCCAGCACGCCGAACACGTGCGACAGCATGTTGACGAAGTCGTCCTCTCCGTCGACGATCACGACCCGCTTGCCGACCAGCGACGGCACCGGCGCGGCGCCCGACTGGTCGGTCAGCCAGAACTGGCTGAGCCGCTGGTTGCGCGACCCCAGCGCGATGATGACCTCGTCCTCGCGCGTGAACGCGTCGAAGCCGTCGACCGGCTCGGGAGCCGACTCGACCAGGCCGAAGGCGCTGAGGATGCCGCCCGCCTTGGCCCACGTCTCGGTCGTCTCGTAGGCCGCGTCGGAGTCGCGCACGAGCGTCGCACCCGCCGTGACCTTGAGGTTGCCGTCGAGGTCGACGTCGGCCGTGCGGATCAGGATCGGGGCGTCGGCGCGCTGCTCGCCCTGCTCGTCGCGGCCGATCAGTGCCGCGACCGACGCGTAGTAGCCGCGCCCCTCGGGCTCGTACTGCTTGATCAGGCGGCAGGCGTTCTCGACCGGGCTGCCCGTCACGGTCGCGGCGAACATCGAGTCGCGCAGCACCTCGCGGACGTCGCGGTGCGTGCGGCCCGCCAGGAGGTACTCGGTGTGCACGAGGTGCGTCATCGGCTTGAGGTACGGGCCGAGCACGAGACCGCCCTCGTGGCAGATGTCGCACATCATCTTGAGCTCTTCGTCGACGACCATGAAGAGCTCGTAGATCTCCTTCTCGTCCTGCAGGAACGACAGCAGCTCGCGCTTGCGGTCGGCGTGCGTCTCGAGCCCGCGCATGCGGAACGTCCCGCTGATGGGGTTCATCCGCACCTGGCCCGCCTCGAGGCTGACGTGCCGCTCGGGGCTCGCCCCGATCAGGTAGCGGTCGCCCGTGAAGATCAGGAACGTCCAGAAGGCGCCGCGCTCGCGCTCGAGCAGCCGGCGGAACACCGTGAGGGCCGCGTCGTGCCCCCAGTCGGCGACCTGCGCCCGGTAGTGGCGCCCGATGACGAGGTTGGCGCCCTCGCCCTGACCGATCTCGTCGTCGATGATGTGGCGGACGATGCCGGCGTACTCGTCGTCGGACGTCTCGAAGCCGCCACGATCGGTGAACTCGACGGGCACGTCGGGCAGCAGCTCGAGCAGCTCGGTCAGCGGCACCTCGGCGCTGTGCCGGATCTCGATCGCCGACAAAGGCGTCCCGTCCTGGTGCGCCTCGAAGCCACGCTCGCGGGCCTGCGCGTACGGCACCAGCACGAGGTGGTCCCACGCGCGCTCGGCACCGGTCCGGACGGGGATGTCGGCCAGGACGTCGAGATCGGTGCGGGGCCCGCCGACCAGCGTGACGGTGTCGGACTCGCGCACCCGGATCAGCGCGAACGCGGGCTGGGCGAGGGTCTCGTCGAGGGCGGTCATGTCAGGTCCTTCGGTTCATGCCCCGGCCGGACGAGGAGCGTCGTGAGACAACGATGCCCAGAGCCGGCGCGAGGCGGTCTGGGCGTGGGGTCGACAGGCCACCGTTACAGGTGGCGCCACCACGTGAGGTGCTGGGTCGACATGGCAGGAGCCTAGCGCAGCACCGCACCCCCACCGCTGACGAGACCCTTGTCGCCCGTCGACGAGGGGGTTGCGGCCCCTGCGCGGGGGCCGCAACCCCCTCCCCTCAGGGCGGTGACCCCCTCGTCGGCGGCGGTGCCAGACTGGCCGCATGGACATCGACGTCGACCTGATCAGGCGCGACCTGGCCCAGCTCGTCAACATCCCCAGCACCGGCGGCTCGGACGCCGAGGTGGCCGCCCAACGGTGGTGCGCCGCGACCCTGACGGGCCTGGGCCTCGACGTCGACCAGTGGCGGCTCGACCTCGACGCCCTGCGCGCCGATCCCGACTACCCCGGCGAGGAGGTCGAGCGCGAGGAGGCGTGGGGTGTCGTCGGCACGTCCGGCCCCGGCACGCCGGCGCTGATCCTCAACGGCCACGTCGACGTCGTCCCGCCGGGCGAGCCCGACTCGTGGACCAACTCCGACCCGTGGCACGTCCGCGAGGTCGACGACCGCTGGTTCGGCCGCGGCGTGTGCGACATGAAGGGCGGTGTCATCGCGATCATCGCGGCGGCCCGGGCCGTCAGCGGCCTCGAGCTGTCGAGGCCGTTCGCGGTGCACACGGTCGTCGGCGAGGAGGACGGCGGCATCGGCACGTTCGGCACCCTGCGCCGCGGCCACACCGGCGACGCGTGCATCATCGCGGAGCCGACCGCCGGCCAGGTCGTGGCGGCCAACGCCGGCTCCCTGACGTTCCGCCTGCAGGTGCAGGGCCGCTCGACCCACGGATCGATGCGCGCGACGGGCCACAGCGCGATCAGCGCCTTCGAGCTGGTGCACCGCGCGCTCGCCGAGCTCGAGGACGTCCGCAACACCGCCCCGCCCGAGCCCTTCGGCATGCTGCCGTGGCCCATCAGCGTCGGCATCGTCCGCGCGGGCGACTGGGCCAGCACGGTGCCCGACCAGCTCGTGGCCGAGGGACGCTACGGCGTCATGCCGGGCGAGACGTTCGCCGACGCCAAGACCGTGTTCGAGAAGGCCGTGCAGCGCGTCGCGCAGACCGATGCGTGGCTCGCCGAGAACCCGCCCGTCGTCACGTGGCCGGGTGGCCACTTCGCCGCCGGGCGCCTGCCCACCGGCGACCCGTTCGGCGACCAGGTCGCGACGGCCGTCGTCGCGGCGGGGCAGCCCCTGCCCGAGCTCGTCGGCGCCCCGTACGGCTCCGACCTGCGCCAGTACGCGGCCGCGGGGGTCCCGACCGTCCAGTACGGTCCGGGCGACATCGCCGACGCCCACGCCGTCGACGAGGCCGTCAGCATCGCCGAGGTCATCGCCTGCGCGACGGCCTACGCCGAGCTGATCGTCGCCCGCTGCACCTGACCGCCCCCACCCGTCAGGGGGTGGTGGGGAGCTGCTCGGGCTGGGCCGTCTCGTCGGCGCTGGGGTCCTCGACCGGATCGGGCGCGGCCTGCTCGGCACCGGCGGACGGCAGCGGGAGCGTCGTGTAGTCGCCGACGTCGATCGTCTTGGACGGGTTGAACGACACGACCTGGAGCCCCACGGGCACGCCGTCGGCGTCGAACGTCACGATCGACACCTGCGCCTGGCGCCGCAGGCTGCTGCCGAGCGCGATCGGCAGCACCGCACCGCCCGTCGAACCCGTGGTCAGTCGGGTCGTGGTCGTCAAACCCGGCCCGTCGATCGCCTTCGGACCCACCTGGTAGTGCAGGTGGCCGGTCAGGACGAGGTCGACGCACCCGCTGGCCGCGACCTCGCTGCCCGACGACCACGAGTGGACGGCCAGCACGCCGACGCGCTCGCCGGCCTCGTCGGCCGCGCACGCCGCGTCGCGCAGGGCGGTGTCCTGCTCGGCCAGACCACCGTTGCGGGTCTCGGCGTCCTCGGTGTAGCCCGTGAGCTTCGTGCCCCGGGGATCGCTGGCACCGAGGAAGCGCACCCCACCGACCTCGACGGGCTCGCCGTCGAGCACCGTGAAGCCCTTGTCGGCCATCTGCTCGGCCACGGAGTCGGTGTCGTGGTTGCCGGCGACCGCGACGGTGTCGAAGCCCTCGAACTCCCGGGCCAGCGAGTTGATGCTGAACGACTCCCACGACGCGCCCTGACCCGTGTCGTCGCCGAGGTCGATCAGCAGACGGGCCTGCGCCCGGTCGGCGATCGTCCGGACCACGGGGTCCATGCCGATGTTGTCGTGGCGGTCGGTGACGACGAGCGCGGTGGTCTGCCCCTCCTCGGGCGTGCGCACCACGGCCTGCTGCGCCCTCTCGTCGAGCGCCTCGTAGAAGCTGACGGAGTCGCGGTACAGGTAGAGGGCACCCTCGACGAGTGCCCGGCTCGAGCTCGTGGCCGACCCCTCCGCGAGCTGGATCGTCTTCAGCCCGGCGTTGTCGGCGGGCAGCTCGGGGAAGGCCTCGGTCAGCGACACCCACCGCCGCGTCGGCTGGCCGTCGTCGCCCGGCACGATGACGAGCACCAGCGACCCCACCACGACCAGCGCCGTCGCCGAGGCGATCAGCACCTGCGAGCGGGCCGGACGCGTCAGGCGCGACCCGAGCTCGTCGCGACGACGGGACCCGACGGCGACCCAGGCCAGGACCGTCGCGGTCCCCACCAGCAGGCCGACGCCGAGCCCCCGCAGGGCCGCGGACGTCGCCATCGAGACCATCGCGGCGCGCACGGCGCGGATCTCGCCGTCGGGCTGGCTGGCGATCACGGCGTCGCGCGCGAGCATCTCCTCGAGCCCCGCGCCCTGGCTGTCGCCCAGGTCGATCGACACGCCGAGGTCGCCGGGGACGTCGACCGGCACCCTGACCTGGGGCAGGAGGGCGCCGAAGTCGAGCGTCGCGTGCCCGTCCGTGGCCGGACGGACGGTCGCCTCGTGCGCCCCCAGCACGAGGTACCGGTCGCTCTGCAGGAAGAGGGTCCACGCCGTGGGGGCGGCGACCACGAGCACGACGGCGAGGACGCCGACGATCTTGACGAGCGTCCTCACGAGATGCGCTGCCTCCAGCGCTCCGTCGTGCCGACCGTCGTGAGCAGCTGCGTGGCGCGGGTCAGCACGACGTACAGCGTCCGCCAGCCCGCGCTCGACTCGTCGGTGATGCCGTCGGGCTCGACGACGACGACGCCGTCGAACTCCAGGCCCTTGGTGTCGAGCCCGTCGAGCACCTTGAGCCGGTCGGGGTGCTCGGCGACGAGCGTCGCGAGATCGGCGCGCAGCCCCTCGAGCGAGCTGCGCGGTGCGACGACCGCGACGGTGCCCTCGACCCGGCCGAGGACGTCGCGGGCGCTGCGGCTCACGGCCTCGACCAGCGCGGGGCCGTCGACCACGAGGTGCTGGGGCTCCTCGCCCGTGCGGCGCACCGCGTCGGCGAGGTCGGGGTCGGGGACGCCGATCGCGGCGACCTTGGCGGCGAGCTCGTAGATCTCGGCGGAGTTGCGGTAGTTGGTCGACAGCCGGAACGCGTGCTCGGGCTTGCCGTCGAGCGCCGCCTTGCGGGCCGCCGCCGACTCGCGCGGGTGCGGCCACGACGACTGGGCCTCGTCGCCCACGATCGTCCAGCTGGCGTGACGGCCGCGGCGGCCGAGCATGCGCCACTGCATCGGCGAGAGATCCTGCGCCTCGTCGACCAGCACGTGGGCGAACCCGTCGTCCTCGATGCTCTGCGTCGAGCGGAACCGGTCGACGCGCTCGTCGCGCTCGCGCCGCTCGAAGCTCATGAGCTGCTTGGGGGCGTCGTCGTCGTCGTCCGAGACCTCGGGCAGCTCGCCGATGACGTAGCGCAGCTCGTCGACGAGGGGGACGTCCTGGATGCTCGGCTCGCCCGCGGCCCACGACGCCTTCAGCGCTGCGACCTCGACCCGGCTGAACGTGCCCTGCGACAGGCGGTCGATGACGTCGGGGAGGGTCCGCCAGATCTCGACGGGCTCGACCGGCGGCCACCACTGCTCGACGAAGTCGACGAAGCGGTCGTCGGTCGTGACGATCTCGACGAAGTCCTCGCGGCCCTTCTCGAGGGCGCGCTCGCCCCGCACCTGACGCCACAGCGCCTCGACCAGCACCGCCGGCGCCTGGGCGTAGGCCCGGTTGCGCTTGGCGTTGGACAGCAGCTGGCGACGCAGCCTGTCGAGCTGTGCCGCGTCGAGGCGCAGGACGTCGTCCTTGAAGAAGTAGCGGAACTCCGTCGGGGTGCCCGGCATCGGCGCCGCCGCGGCCTTGGCCAGGAACCCGACCATGCGCGACGAGCCCTTGGCCGCCGCCGCGACCGACTCGTCGTGCCGACCCGCGCGGATGCCGTCGACGACCTCGCCGAGCGACCGCAGGGTCACGCTGGTCTCGCCGAGGCTCGGCAGGACCCGCTCGATGTAGTTCATGAAGACGTTGGACGGTCCGACGACCAGCACGCCGCCGGACTCGAACCGCCGGCGATCGGTGTAGAGCAGGTAGGCCGCGCGGTGCAGCGCGACGACGGTCTTGCCCGTGCCCGGACCGCCGCCGATCGTCGTGGCGCCACGGCTGGGGGCGCGGATCGCCTCGTCCTGCTCCTTCTGGATCGTCGCGACGACCGAGTGCATCGTCGTGTCGCGCGCCCGGGTCAGGCTCGCGAGCAGCGCGCCCTCACCGACGACGACCATGTCGTCGGGCGCGTTGTCGCCGTCGAGCAGGTCGTCCTCGACACCGATCACGGTGTCGTTGGCGCACCGCAGCACACGGCGTCGGACGACTCCGGCGGGCTCCTGCGCCGTCGCCTGGTAGAACGTCGCGGCCGCGGGGGCGCGCCAGTCGATCAGGAGGATCTCGCGATCGGCGTCGCGCACGCCGATGCGTCCGATGTAGCGCGACTGGCCGTCGATCATCGAGAGGCGACCGAACACCAGCCCGTCGTGCGCCGCGTTCAGGGCCGACAGCCGCCGCTGCGCCTGGAACACCATGGCGTCGCGCTCGACGAGACCGCCCTCGTTGCCGACGTGGCCACGGGCCATGCCCTCGACCACGAGGGACTGGGCGACCTTGGCGGATGCGTCGAGTCGTTCGTAGACCGTGTCGACATATGCCTGCTCGGCCTCGATCTCGCGCTGTTCCGCGTTGTGTGAGCTCACCCCACTCCTTCACTGCTGGAGAACGCACCATTCTATGGCGTGGCGGAATCGCGGCGCAGGCGGATGCTCGCTCCGCGGACGTCGCCCGGATCACAGGTCGGCTGGCCGACCCGGCGCCGGCGACGTACCGTCGAGACAGGACTTTCGACCTATGGGGGACACATGCGCAAGATCCTGATCGCCATCGCCACCGCGGCTCTGGTCGCCGCACCGATGACCGCCGCCGAGGCCGCGTCGTCGTACCGCGTCTCGGCCAGCAGCAGCGACAACAAGCTCGACCTGACCTCGCACGACGGCAGCAACCGCAGCACCGTCATCAAGGGCACGGTGCGCGGCGGCAAGGTCAAGGGTCAGAAGGTCTACCTCTACGCGAGCAACACCAGCGCCCGCAACCAGAGCTACCGTTACATCGGCTCGGACCGCCTGTCGTCGTCCGGGCGCTTCGCCAAGAAGTGGAAGCCGAAGGACGGCGGCCTGTACCGCGTCAAGGTCGTCAAGCGGGCCGGCCAGGGCAAGCGCGCCGGGCAGGACGTCACCAAGGTCTACGTGTACCGGTTCACCAATCTCGCCCGATTCTTCGCCGGCGGTGCCGGTGTGACCCGTCCCGACAAGGCCACGTCGGCCGGCGGCGGGTACTGGTCGACGGCCTACGAGATCCCCGCCGGGTCGTCGGCCACCTTCGCCACGCAGGGCTACGCGTGCTTCCGCATCAACTTCAAGATCGGCGTCTCGGACCGCACCGGCGGATCGGGCTCGTACCGCGTGAGCCAGGGCGGCCGCACCATCAAGGCCGGCAGCCTCAGCCGCGGCGACCGGTTCGTCGAGCCCACCAAGACCGAGACCAAGCGGATGCGCGCCAACGACCCGGTCGTCGTGACCGCCACCGGCACGACGATGGTGCTCGGCAACCCCAAGGCCGCGTGCACCTACCCGGCGAAGTCCGCCGCGGTGCGCTGACGGGCGATCTCGCCGGAAATCGTGCCGCGCGCCGGCGGGCGCCGTAGTCTACGAGGACCTTAGTCCTGTCGTGGAGAGTGCCTGCCGTGCGAAAAGTCCTGGTCCTGCTCATCGCCGTCGTGGTGTCGAGCGCCCTGCTCAGCCCTGCCGGGGCCGCCCGCTCGCGGTCGTTCTCGATCGCGGCGTCGATCGACAACCGCAAGATGGACCTCGACTCGTCCACGGGCGGCAACCGCACGACGCTGGTCAAGGGACGGGTGAAGGCCGGCTCGTCGCGCCTCGCGGGCAAGAAGGTCCGCATCTACGTCACGAACGTCCACACCCGCGCCCAGGTCCGCCGCTCCCTCGGCACCGCCCGGCTCGACCGCAAGGGACGCTTCTCGAAGCGGTTCGCGCCGTCCGAGGGCGGCACGTACCGGGTCGAGATCGTCAAGTCCGCCGGCAACGGCCGCAGGACGACGACGCGCACGGTCACGGCGCACGCGTACGAGTGGCCTCTCCTGGACCGGTTCCACGACGCCGCGGCCAGCAACCCCGACCCGTCGGCTCCGCTCGTCGTCCGCTCCGACAAGGAGCAGACGGGCAACGGGCGCGACGCCACCGCCCGCTGGTCGCTGTCGTACGCGATCTCGAGCGGTGGCAGCGCCGTCTTCGGCATCGCGGGATACAACTGCTGGCGCTTCAACATGAAGCTCGCCGTGTCGCAGTCGTCGCGCGCCGCCAGCGGCACCGTCACGGTGTCGCAGGGAGCGCGGGTGCTGGCCCGCGAGACGCTGCAGCGTGGCGGGGGCTACTGGGAGCCGTCCCGCGGGCTGTCGGAGAGCCTCGACCCGAACCTGCCGGTCGTCGTGTCGGTCCCGCCGGCCGATGTCGCGTCGGGCGAGCCCGTCGCCCGCCTCGTGCTCGGCAACCCCAAGGCGTCCTGCACCTACCCGGGCAGGAGCACGCCGTACCTCTGACGTCCGGGGATCAACCCGGGTCGAGGATGCGCTGCAGGAACTGCCGGGTGCGCTCCTGCGTCGGGTCGCCGATGACCTGCGCGCTGGAGCCGCGCTCGACGATGACGCCCTCGTCGAGGAACAGCACCTGGTCGGCGACCTGCTCGGCGAAGCGGATCTCGTGCGTCACGATGACCGTCGTCCACCCCTGCGTCGCGAGGTCCTTGATGACGGCCAGCACCTCGCCGACCAGCTCGGGGTCGAGCGCCGACGTCGGCTCGTCGAACAGCACGACCTTGGGCCGCAGGGCCAGGGCCCGCGCGATGCCCACGCGCTGCTGCTGACCGCCGGACAGCTCGAAGGGGTGCTGGTCGGCCTTCTCGGCCAGCCCCACCTGCTCGAGCAGCTCGCGCGCGTCGGCGACGGCCTCGTCGTTCGGCCGCCCCTGCACCTGGACGGGACCCTCGATCACGTTCTCGAGGACGGTCTTGTGCGGGAACAGGTTGTGCGACTGGAAGACCATGCCGCTCTGCGCCCGCAGACGTGCCGTCCGCTCGCGGACGTCCCTGCGTCGCTGCGGCAGCGCGCCGAAGTCGACCTCGACGTCACCGATGCGGACGACACCGGCGTCGGGCGTCTCGAGCACGTTGAGGGAGCGCAGCACCGTCGTCTTGCCCGAGCCCGACGGGCCGAGCAGCACCGTCGTGGTGCCGCGGTCGACCGCGAAGTCGACGCCTCGCAGCACGTGGTTGTCGCCGAAGGCCTTGGCGAGGCCGCGGACGTCGACAAGGGGTGCGGTGGGATCGGTCATCGTGCCACGAACCTGTTCAGTCGGGTCTCGATCCTGCCCTGCCCAGCCGCGAGCGCGGCGCAGACGACCCAGTAGTAGAGGGCGGCCAGGAGGTAGAGCGGGAAGAACACCTGAGCGGCCGACGCCGCGATCTGGGCCTGTCGGAACAGCTCCGTCACGAGGACGACCGACAGCAGCGACGTGTCCTTCAGCAGCGAGATCAGGGTGTTCGACAACGGCGGGACGGCCGTGCGGGCCGCCTGCGGGAAGACGATGCGCCGCAGGCTCTGCCAGTAGCCCATGCCGATCGTCGCGGCCGCCTCGAACTGCCCCTTCGGCACCGAGAGGATCGCCGACCGGACGATCTCGGCGGCGTAGCCGCCGACGTTGAGGCTCAGGGCGAGGATCGCCGACGGCCACGGCGGCAGGTCGATGCCGATCTCGGGCAGGCCGTAGAAGACGATGAACAGCTGCACCAGCAGCGGCGTGCCGCGGATGATCGAGATGTAGGTGCGGGCGATGCCGCGCAGCACCCGGCTGCCGGAGATGTTCGCGAGCGCTGCCGCGACCGCCAGCACCAGGCCGAGCGCGAAGCTGACGACCGTGATCGGGATCGTCGCGATCAACAGCTTCTGGAGCATCGGCCAGGCGGCGTCCTTGACGATGTCGGCGTCGCTGCGGACCGCGCGCCCGCCCGACAGGTCGGCCTCGCCGCTGTTCTCGGTGCTGACGTCGATCTTGAAGTACTTCTCGGAGATCTTCGCCAGCGTGCCGTCGGCCTTGAGCGCCGCGAGCGCCTCGTTCGCCTGCTGCAGCAGGGCCGTGTCGTCCTTGCGGAACGCGAGCTTCTGCTGGCTGACCTCGTCGCCTGCGTCGCCGGTGATCTCGATCGCGTCCGACCCGGTGGTGTTGAGGTAGTCGAGCGCCGCGAGGTTGTCGTTGATCAGCGCGTCGACGCGGCCCTGCACGACCAGCGCGGCCGCCTGGGCGAACCCCTCGACGCCCTCGACCTTCGCGCCGGCCTCGCGCGCCAGCTCGGCGTAGTTCGTGGTCAGCGACTGCGCGGTGGTCTTGCCCTCGAGGTCCGCGAGCGACGTGATGCCCGTCGTGCCCTTCTTGACCACGATGACGCCGCGCGAGTACGTGTACGTGTCCGACAGCCCGTAGCGGGCCTGCCGCTCGGGGTTGTCGGTGACCTGGTTGGCGACGACGTCGATGCGGTCGGCGTCGAGGGCCGCGAAGATCGCGTCGAACGTCGTCTCGACGAACTGCAGCCGCCAGCCGGCCTTCTCGGCGACGGCCTTGATGACCTCGACGTCGTAGCCCGTCAGGTCGTCGGTGTCGGAGTCGTGGAACGAGAAGGGCGGGTAGGTGCCCTCGGTGCCGACCCGCACGACCGGCCGGTCGTCAGTCGCCGCACCCGCCGAACCGGCCCCGGCCAACGGCGCGACGACCAGCGCCACCAGCAGCAGCGCGAGCACTCTCAATACGTGCCGCATGTCGTCCCCTCGTCGGCGTGTGTGCTCCGACCGTACGGTGCCACCGCCCGACGTGCACGCGGCCATCGTCCGGACGCCCGTCTGCTAGCCCCGGACGCGGACCGTCTTGGCGGTGGTGCCGAGGTTCTTCGAGCCGTCGAAGACGATCGTCAGCCGGTGCCGGCCCCGCTTCAGGCCCGTGACCTTGATCGAGGACGTGCCGGCCCTGACCGAGGCCCGCTTCAGCGTCCGGCCGTTCTCGAGCACGATGATCTTGCCCTTCGACCTCTTCGACGCCTTCGGCGACACCGCGACCTTGATCGTCACGGTGCGCTTGCGGACGCTGGTGCGCGCGGAGACCTTGCCCTTCCGCTTGGCGCGGTACGAGGGACCGGCCTGACCCGCGACCGTGGTGTAGCCGGGACGGCTGTACGTGATCGTGGCCGTGATCCGCTTCTTGTAGTCGGCCTTGGCGACGCGGTACGTGCGGGCGGTCCTGCCCGAGATCGCACGGCCGTCACGGAACCACTGGTAGCTCACGGCGGCGCCGGGCGTGAGCGCGCCGGGCGACGCCGACAGGGTGCGGCCGATGATCGGCAGGCCGCTGACCGCCGGGGTCGCGCTGAACGAGAAGGCACCGGCCCGAACGGCACCGCCGTCGGGGAAGGCGGGGGTGTAGTAGGACGCCACCCCATCGCTGGAGGCCACGATGTCGACGTAGACCGCCTTGCCGATGTCGGCGATGGTCGGGACGTAGGTGGGGCCCGTCGCGCCGGGGACGCGCGACACACCGACGAACCACTGGTAGGTGATCGACGAGATGGGCTGCGCCCACACGCCCGACGTCGCCGTCAGCGGGACGTCGAGCTGCGGGGTCCCGACGATCCTCGGCAGCACCCGGGGGCACACCCGGGTCGGTTGCGGGTCCTGCTTCGTCGTGAACTGGGGCGTGATGTTCTGCTGCGCGTCGGCGACCACGGTGACGCTGAGGGGGGCGGCGCCCTGCAGCACCCGGCACTCGTCCTGGGCCTGGACCTGGTACGTGCCCGCCGGGAGCGACACGGCGAAGGCGCCGTTGTCGTTGGTCGTGACGGTCGACGCGCTGCCGAACGTCACGGTCGTCCTCGCCACCGGAGCACCACTCGGGTCGAGCACCGTGCCGGTCACGACGCCGGTCGTGCCCGCGCTCGCCGACGTGCTCGTGGCGCCGAGGGTGCCGGCCGCGAGGGCGAGGGTCGCCACGAGCGCCCCGGCCCGGCGGAGGGGAGTGATCTTCATGGCTCGAGCTCCTGGGTGAGGGTGACGTGGTCGTGCGCAGACGACCTGACGCTAACCCACGATCCAGCTCCGCGCCCAGCACCGCGGCGGCGCGGCCACCCGGCCGCGGAACGTCCTACTTCCTGGACGGCTTCTTGAACGTGACCCACACCGCGTCGCGGGCGCCGTAGACGCTCTCGTCGCCGAAGAAGTACGCGTCGTAGCGCACCTTGGTCTTCGGCAGCTTCGAGAACCGGAAGACGGCGCGGCCGTTGCGGACCGCGGCGGTCCTGACGATCTTGCCGCGCAGGCGCAGCTGCACGGTGCCGGTGCTCGGCACGGGTCCCTGCGAGGTGACCTTGACCGTGACGGTGGCCTTCTTGCGCCCGGGACGCGACGTCGCGTCGATCTTGGTGTGCCAGCGGATCGGCCCGACCGGGTCGCTCGTGACCGACGCGGAGTTCATCGACGGCGCGTACGCCGTGACCTGCACCGAGAGCGAGGCGCCGAGGTCGGCGGCCGTGACCCGGTAGCGGGCATCCGTGGCGCCGGGGATCGGCGTCCCGTTGCGCAGCCACTGGCGGGAGAAGACCGCCGGGTAGTACGACCACGTGCCGTCGACCGACGTCATGACGGTGTCGACCGCCGGGTACCCCTCGGCGCGCGGCTTCGAGAAGTTCTGGATCGTCCGGTAGGTCGGCGGGGTGACGGGCGCCGGTGTGAGCACGGCGTCGATGCCGGTGACGCCCCGGGCGTCGACGACGACGTCCTTGGCGCCGGCGATCGACGGGGCGTCGTCCCAGAACTCCGCGCGGTAGTCGTCGTCCTCGTCGAAGAACCCGATCCGGTACGTCCCCGGCGCGACCGGCATCGAGTAGGTGCCGTCGGCCTCGACCTCGGCGAAGTACTCGCTGTCCCACCCGGTCTCGGCATCGCCCGTGACGGCGATGACGTAGGAGTACGGCACGGGAGCACCCGACGGCGTGCGGACGGACCCCTCGACCGTCGGCAGCAGCTCGAGCTCCACGGTGTCGAGCCGGACCGGCGCGTCGGACACCACGACCGACGTGGCGTGCTTCAGCCGCGTGGCGTCGTTGTAGTACTCCGACACGTACCGCTCGTCGGCGAAGACGCCGAACCGGTACGTCCCCGGCTCGAGGTCGAGGGCGTAACGACCGCGAGCATCCGTCTCGGTACCGACGACGTCGGGCACGAACGCGCCCTCGTCCTCGTCCTTGACCCACACCGCGATGCTGGCGTCGGCCACCGGCCGACCGGCGGTGTCGACGACGACGCCCGTGACGGAGAGGTCGGCGGCCTGCGCGGGCGCGGACGACAGGGGGCCGCAGACCAGCGCGACGCCGGCGAGCACCGAGACGAGCGCCGAGCGGCGGGGGAAGCGTGACAGCACGAGATCTCCATGGGCAAGAGAAGGGGGAAGAGAGCCCCCGACCCTCACCGGACACGCCGTCACCGCGCGGCCGAATGCGAGATCCCGTCTACCTCCTGCGCCGCAGGAACGCCGTCATGGCCGCGCGGGCCTCGTCGCTGCCGAACAGCTCGCCCGAGAGGGCGGCGAGGTCGTCGCCCAGCGCGTCGATGCGGGCCACGAGGTCGTGGTTGAGCAGCGTCTTGGTCTCGCGCAGGCCCTGCGGGTAGCCCTTCACGACGTCGGCGAGCGATCGCGCCACCTCGGCCTGCAGCTCGGTGTCGGGCACGGCCCGGGTGACCAGGCCGTGGTGGACGGCCTCGGTGGCGTCGAACGTCCGCGCCGTGAGGAAGAGGTCGGAGGCGGCGCGCGACGTCAGGCGGGGCAGCAGGCTGAGCGAGATCACCGCGGGTGCCAGCGCGAGCCGCACCTCGGTGAGCGCGAACGTCACCGACTCGGCCGCGACGACGATGTCGGCGGCCCCCACGACGCCGAGGCCGCCCGCGCGCACCGCGCCGGCCAGCTCGACCACGACGGGCTTGCCCAGCGTCGCGATCCGGCGCTGCAGGGCGATGAGCGCCCTCGCGCCCTCGACCATGCCCCCCTCGGCGGCCTCGGACAGGTCGGCACCCGAGCAGAACACCGTGCCGGACGACCGGACGAGCACGGCGCGGGCCGACTCGTCGGCGTCCGCCGCCGCGAGGTGCGCCATCAGCTCGGACACCAGCTGACGGCTCAGCGCGTTGCGGTTGCGCTCGCTGTCGAGCGTGATGGTCGCGACGTCGTCGGCGACGTCGAGGTGGACGAGCTCGGTCATGGTGGCTCCTAGTAGGACTTGGGCAGGCCGAGGCTGAACTGGGCCACGAAGTTCAGCGCCATCTCGCGGCTCACCGGGGCGATGCGCGACAGGCGTGACCCCGCCAGCATCTGCACGAGACCGTACTCGGTGGCCAGGCCGTTGCCGCCGTGCGTCTGGATCGCCCGGTCGACCGCGTTGCACACCGCCTCGCCGGCGGCGTACTTGGCCATGTTGGCGGCCTCCGCCGCCCGCATGACGTCGCCCGCCGCGTACAGCGCGGCGGCCTTCTGCGTCATGAGCCGGGCCATCTCGATCTCGATGTGCGTCTGCGCGAGGGGGTGCGCGATCGCCTGGTGGGCACCGATCGGGGCCTTCCAGACCGTGCGCTCCTTGGCGTACTCGGACGCCTTCGCGAGGGCGAGCCGCGCCGTGCCGAGCGCGAACGACGCCGCCATGATGCGCTCGGGGTTGAGCCCCGCGAACAGCTGCTCGATGCCGGCGCCCTCCCCGCCGATCAGCGCCTCGGCGGGCACCAGGACGTCGTCGAAGAACAGCGTGAACTGCTTCTCCGGCGACACGATGCCCATGTCGATCTCCTGGTACGTGAACCCCGCGGAGTCGGTGGGCACGAGGAACAGCGCCGGCTTGAGCGTGCCGGTGCGCGCGTCCTCCGAGCGCGCCACGACCAGCACGTGGCTGGCCTCGTCGACGCCCGAGATGTACGTCTTGGTGCCGGTCAGGCGCCAGCCGTCGCCCTCGCGGTACGCCGTCGTGATGATGTTGTGCGAGTTGGAGCCGGCGTCGGGCTCGGTGATCGAGAAGGCGAACGTCGACGTGCCGTCGGCGAGCCCCGGCAGCAGCGACTTCTTCTGCTCGTCGCTGCCGAACTGGGCGATGATCGTGCCGACGATCGCCGGCGAGACGACCATCAGCAGCAGGGGGCTGCCGGCCGCCGCGAGCTCCTCGCAGACCGCGGCGAGGTCGCCGATGTCGCCACCCCCTCCGCCGTACTCCTCGGGGATCGAGACCCCGAGGAACCCGTTGCGGCCCGCCTCGGCCCACAGCTCGGTGGTCTTGCGCCCGTCGCGTGCGGCCTCCTCGAAGTAGCTGCGGCCGTACTTGGCGCCGAGGGCGGCGACGGACCTGCGCAGCGCGAGGCGCTCCTCGGACTCGGTGAATGCGACGGTCATGCGTTCTCTCCTTCGATGACGGCCAGGACGGCACCGGACTCGACCTGCGAGCCCGCCGTCACCGACAGCTGGGTCACGACGCCGTCGGTCGGCGCGGTGATGGTGTGCTGCATCTTCATGGCCTCGAGGACGACGACGACGTCGCCCGCGGAGACCGTCTGGCCGTCGGTCACGGCGACCTCGACCACGGCGGCCGGCATCGGGGCGAGGAGCGATCCCTCGGCGACGACGTCCGACGGGTCGACGAACCGCGGCACCGGCACGAGGTCGAGCGAGCCGTGGGGCCCGTCGACGTCGACCGACCCGGCGGCGACCGCGACGTCGTAGGTCTCGGTGACGCCGTCGACGTCGAGCACGACCCGTGTCGGCGTGGCGTCGAGGACGGTCACGGTGGCGTCCGTGACGATCGCGAGCCGGCCGCCGCGGTTCTCGTACGCCACCGTGAGGACGTCGTCCCCCACGGCGTACTCGCGCACCCGCGGCGCCGACGGCACGTTGCGATAGGCCGGCGCGATGCGCGTCAGGACCTTCGCGCCGGACGCGGCGGCGGTCGCCTCCGCCAGCGCGGCCGCCCAGGCGCAGCGGTGCAGCACCTGCTCGTCCGTCGCCGGCGCCGTCCACGCCTCGAGCCGGTCGTCGAGCAGCGTCGTGCGCAGGTCTGCCGCCTCGAACGACTCGTCGGCCAGGATCGCCCGCAGGAAGGTCAGGTTGGTCGTCAGCCCGTGCACCCGCGAGCGTCGCAGGACGTCGCCGAGCCTCCGGACGGCCGTGAGCCGGTCGGGTCCGTGGGCGACGATCTTCGCGATCATCGCGTCGTAGTGGATGCCCACCTCCGATCCGGCCTCGACACCGGAGTCGACCCGGACGCCCGGGCCCGCGGGGACGTCGAACGTCCGCAGGGTGCCGGTCTGCGGCTGCCACGAGTCCGCGGGGTCCTCGGCGTAGAGGCGCACCTCGACGGCGTGCCCGGACGGCGGCGGCACGTCGCCGACCAGCGGGCGACCCTCGGCGACGGCGATCTGCAGGGCGACGAGGTCGAGGCCGAAGACCTCCTCGGTGACGGGGTGCTCGACCTGCAGGCGGGTGTTCATCTCGAGGAAGAACGCCCTGCCCTCGTCCGACCCGGTGCCGGAGACCATGAACTCCACCGTGCCGGCTCCGACGTAGTCGACGGCTCTGGCCGCCGCCCGTGCCGCGTCGTGCAGGGTCGCGCGGACGGTCTCGGACAGGCCCGGCGCGGGCGCCTCCTCGACGACCTTCTGGTGGCGCCGCTGGATCGAGCAGTCGCGGTCGCCCACGACCCAGACCGTCCCGTGGGTGTCGGCCATGACCTGCACCTCGACGTGGCGGGCGGACTCGAGGTAGTGCTCGACGAAGACCGTCGGGTCGCCGAACGCCGAGGCGGCCTCGGCGGACGCCTGCTCGATCGTGCGCTCGAGGTCGTCGAGGTCCCGGACGACGCGCATGCCGCGGCCACCTCCACCGGCGGACGCCTTCACCAGCACCGGCAGCTCGGCGGCCGTGATCGCGTCCGGCTCCAGGCGGCCGAGCTGGGGCACGCCGGCGTCGACCATCAGCTCCTTGGCGCGGATCTTGTCGCCCATCGCCTCGATCGCGGACGGCGTCGGGCCGATCCAGACCAGGCCGGCCGCCTCGACGTCGCGCGCGAACTGCGCGTTCTCGGACAGGAAGCCGTAGCCGGGGTGGACGGCGTCGGCGCCCGCCGCGAGCGCCGCCGCGACGACGAGGTCACCTCGCAGGTACGTGTCGGACGGCGCGTTGCCGGGCAGCCGGACCGCGACGTCCGCCTCGCCGACGAACGGCGCGGACCCATCGGCGTCCGAGTACACGGCGACCGTCCGGATGCCGAGGTCGCGGCACGTGCGGAACACCCGCCGCGCGATCTCCCCCCGATTGGCGACCAGCACCCGCGAGATGTGGGCAGCTGATGTCGATCTCGCCGGAGTGGACCGACCGAAGGTGCCCACTTCTCGTGCATTGGTGGCGTTCACAGGCGGAACACTCCGTATCCCTCGGTGCCGTGGACGGGTCTGGTGTTGATCGCGCTCAGGCAGATGCCGAGGATGGTCCTCGTGTCGCGCGGGTCGATGACGCCGTCGTCGTAGAGCATCCCGGACGTGAAGTACGCCAGCGACTCCTTCTCGATCTGCTCCTCGATCATGGCGCGCATCGCCGCGTCACCGTCCTCGTCGTACGGCTGTCCCTTGGCCGCGGCGGCACCGCGGGCGACGATCGAGATGACGCCGGCCAGCTGCGCCGGGCCCATCACGGCCGACTTGGCGTTGGGCCAGCTGAACATGAAGCGCGGGTCGTACGCGCGTCCGCTCATGCCGTAGTGGCCGGCTCCGTACGAGGCGCCCATGACGACCGACAGGTGCGGCACGGTCGAGTTCGAGACCGCGTTGATCATCTGAGCGCCGTGCTTGATGATGCCGCCCTGCTCGTACTCGGCGCCGACCATGTAGCCCGTCGTGTTGTGCAGGAACAGCAGGGGCGTGTCGGTCTGGTTGGCGAGCTGGATGAACTGCGCCGCCTTCTGCGCCTCCTCGCTGAACAGCACGCCCTGCGCATTGGCCAGGATGCCGATCGGGTGCCCGTGCAGGCGGGCGTAGCCCGTGACGAGCGACGTCCCGTAGAGGGGCTTGAACTCGTCGAAGGGGCTCGATCCGTCCGTGGTGCCGTCGACGACGCGGACGATGACCTCGCGGGGGTCGAACGGGATCTTGAGATCGGTCGGGACGATCCCGAGCAGCTCCTCGGGGTCGTGGGCGGGCTCGGCGTACGTCGGTGCGGGCGTCGTGCCGGCCTTGCGCCAGTTGAGGTTCTTGACGATCGAGCGCCCGATGCGGATCGCGTCGTGCTCGTCGACCGCCAGGTAGTCGGCCAGGCCCGACGTGCGGGCGTGCATCTCGGCGCCGCCGAGCGACTCGTCGTCGGACTCCTCCCCCGTGGCCATCTTGACCAGCGGCGGGCCGCCGAGGAACACCTTCGCCCCCTCCTTGACCATCACGACGTAGTCGCTCATGCCCGGCACGTACGCGCCGCCGGCGGTCGAGTTGCCGAAGACCAGCGCCACGGTCGGACGCCGGTCGGCGCTGGCGCGGGTGATGCTGCGGAACGAGCCGCCGCCGGGGATGAAGATGTCCTTCTGCGTCGGCAGGTCGGCACCGCCCGACTCGACCAGGTTGACGGTCGGCAGCCCGCACTCGTCCGCGATCTGCGCGGCCCGCTGGCTCTTGCGCAGGGTGCTCGGATTGCTCGAGCCGCCCTTGACCGTGGGGTCGTTGGCCACGATCAGCACCTCGACGCCCTCGACGACGCCGATGCCCGTGACGACCGAGGCGCCGACCGTGAAGTCGGTGCCCCAGGCCGCCAGCGGCGACAGCTCGAGGAACGGCGCGTCGGCGTCGACGAGCAGCTCGATCCGCTCGCGGGCCGTCAGCTTGCCGCGGCGGCGGTGCCGCTCGATGCTGCGCTCGCCGCCCGCGTCGACCGCCAGCCGGTGCTGGGCGGCGAGGTCGGCGACGCGCTCGAGCATCCGCTCGCGGTTGGCGCGGTACGTCTCGGACGTCGTGTCGACGGCGGTCCTCATCACAGTCCCATCAGCTTGGCGGCCAGATCGGTCATGACCTCGGTGGCGCCGCCGCCGATGCCGAGGATGCGGGCGTCGCGGTAGTGCCGCTCGACCTCGGACTCGCGCATGTAGCCCATGCCGCCGAAGATCTGGACGGCCTCGGAGACGACCCACTCGCACGCGGCGACCGAGACGTTCTTGGCGACGACCGCCTCGAGCAGCGGGCTCTGCCCGGCCGCGGCCAGCTCGACGGCCTCGCGGGTCAGGGCGCGGGCGGCCGCGGTGCGGCTGTGCATCTCGACGAGCTTGTGGCGGATGACCTGACGCGTCACGAGCGGCTTGCCGAACGTCTCGCGCTGCTTCGCGTACTCGGTCGCGAGGTCAAGGGTGCGCTGCGCCGTCGCGTAGGCCTGCGTCGCGAGGCTCAGCCGCTCGTTGACGAACTGGTCGACGATCAGCGAGAACCCGCCGTCGACGTCGCCGACGATGTTGGACGCCGGCACCCGGACGTCGTCGAACGTCAGCTCGGCGGTGTCGGAGCAGTGCCACCCCATCTTGCGCAGCGGCTGGGACACCGTGAAGCCCGGCAGCCCCTTGTCGATCACGAGCAGGCTGATGCCGGCGAAGCCGGGCCCGCCCGTGCGCACCGCGGTCGTGACGAAGTCGGCGCGCACGCCGGACGTGATGAACGTCTTGGCGCCGTTGACGACGTACTCGTCACCGTCGCGGACGGCGCGGGTCGTGAGCCCCGAGACGTCCGAGCCGCCACCGGGCTCGGTGATGCCGAGCGATCCGATCGTCTCGCCGGCCAGGGTCGGCCGGACGTACCGGTCGACCAGGTCGGCGCTGCCCCTGTCGACGATGTGCGGGATCGCGATGCCGTGGGTGAACAGGCTCGCGAGCAGGCCGGTCGACCCGCCCCCGGCCATCACCGCCTCGGTCATGATCGTCGCGTCGACGATGTCGCCCCCGCTGCCGCCCAGCTCCTCGGCGAAGCCGATGCCGAGCAGACCGACGTCCGCGGCCTTGCGGTGCAGCTCGCGCGGAAGCACGCCCGCGTCCTCCCAGGCCGGCAGGTGCGGGGCGATCTCCTTCTCGGTGAAGGACGTGACCATCTCGCGCAGGGCGAGACGCTCGGGGGTGGTCCAGACGGTCATCGGGCGGCCTCCGCGGCGGTGTCGGTCGAGTGGTCGGTCAGCAGGGCCGTCGGCACGTCGACGACGCGGGCGCGCAGCCACTCGCCGACGCCCTTGGCCTGCGGGTCGAGGCGGGTCGACGACGCGACGCCCTCGCCGAGCAGGCCGTGGACGACGACGTTGACGGCGCACAGCGTCGGCAGGAGGTGGACGTCGACGTCGAGCCCGGCCGCCTCGGGCAGCAGCTCGCGCACCGTCGCGACGTCGAGCAGGCCGACGAGCCAGGCGTAGGCGTCGTCGCGGGCGGGGTGGTCGGCCGGGATCCAGACGCCGATGTTGGCGTCGCCGCCCTTGTCGCCCGACCGCGCGTGCACCAGGCGTCCGAGCGGGGCACGGGTCGTCGCGGACGTCCCGCCGAGTGGTGCACTCCCGGCTGCGAGCGGTGCGGTCCGGTCGGACACGCCGTCCCAGATCGACCGATCCGCACCGTTCGCGATGTCCGGGGCGGGGACGGGTTCGCGGCGGCCGTCGGGGTGCACCACGACGTGGGGGACGTCCGACTGCTCGACGTACGCGGCGCTGTAGACGCCGTAGGGCGTCGCGGCCGCCGGGGGACGCGAGACGCTGAACCCGGGGTACGACCCGAGCGCGAGCTGGATCGCGGCATCGCTGAAGGCGCGACCGACCGGCTCGGGCGCGGCGCTGCGGACGTGCATCCGCAGCAGCGACGTGGCCTGCGCCTGCGTCGCCGGGTCGTCGACGCCCGTGCGGTCGAGGTGCCACTCGACGACGTCGGGCCGTGCGCCCGTCGCGGTCATCGCGGCCTGCATCTGGCGCTGGAGCAGCGCCGCCTTGGCCTCGACGTCGAGGCCTGTCAGCAGGAACTCGACGCTGTTGCGGAAGCCGCCGACCGAGTTGAGGCAGACCTTCGTGGTGGACGGCGGCGCCTCGCCGACGACTCCCGTGACGGCGACGCGGTCGGGGCCCTGCTGGGTCAGGACCACCGTGTCGAGACGGGTCGAGACGTCGGGTCCGAGGTAGAGCGGCGACTGCACCTCGTACACGAGCTGGGCCGTGACGGTGTCGACCGTGACGGCCCCTCCCGTGCCCGCGTGCTTCGTGATGACGACCGAGCCGTCGTCCGAGATCTCGGCGATCGGGAAGCCCAGAGGAGTCGACATGTCGACATCGGCGAATCCGGAGAAGTTGCCGCCGGTGGCCTGCGTCCCGCACTCGACGACGTGGCCGGCGACGACCGCTCCGGCCAGCCGGTCGAGGTCGTCGCGCCCCCACCCGAAGTGCGCGATGGCGGGCCCGACGACGACCGACGCGTCGGTGACGCGCCCCGTCACGACGACGTCGGCTCCCGCCTCGAGGGCTGCGGCGATGCCGAAGGCGCCCAGGTAGGCGTTGGCGGTCAGGGCGTCCGCGCCGAACCGCTCGCTCAGGTCGTCGCCCTCGACGTGCGCGATCGAGACGTCGACGCCCTGCTCGTCCGCGATGCCCCGCAGCCGCTCCGCGAGACCCGCCGGGTTGAGGCCGCCGGCGTTCGTGACGATGCGGACCCCACGCTCCGTGGCCAGCCCCATCGTGTCGGCCATCTGCCGCACGAACGTCTTGGCGTAGCCGAGCGACGGGTCCTTCATGCGGTCACGCCCGAGGATCAGCATCGTGAGCTCGGCGAGGTAGTCGCCCGTCAGGTAGTCGAGGTCACCACCCTCGAGCATCTCGCGCATCGCCGACAGGCGGTCGCCGTAGTAGCCCGAGCAGTTGCCGACACGGATCGTCATGGGCGGTCGCCCCGGTCGGCGAGGCGGACGGGATCGGCGCCCGGCATGCCGGCGAAGGCCTGGACGATCGACAGCCAGTGCGCCGCGTGCTCGCCGTGCGCGACGACGTCGACGTCGTCGAGGTGCCGGCGGCGCGTCGCGAGCAGCGCGAAGTCGTGCCCGGAGCCCGTGACCCGCTCGTCGGCGTCGGCCGGCCCCCACGTCCAGAGGTCGCCGTCGGGGCCCGTCAGCTCGACCCGGACGTCGACGCCGGGGTCGGTCTCGCCGTGCACGAGATACGCGTAGCCCCGGGCCCGCACCCCGATGTGGCACACGTGCCGGGCGCGCGACGTCGTGGGGATCGTGATGCCGAGCGCCTCGCCGATGTCGTGGCCATGCGCCCACGTCTCCATGATGCGCGCGGTCGCCATCGAGGCGGGGCTCATGGGCGGCCCGAACCACGGCACCTTCTCGCCGTCCGGCACGTCGCGCAGGGCCGCGTCGAGCTCGACCCGCCCCTCGCGCCACACCATCAGCAGGTCGCCCGGCGGGATCAGCGCGGTCTCGGCCGACTGCGCGTCGACGAAGCCCGTGGGGTCGGAGGCGGCGGCCCGCAGCATCTCGGCGAACGCCTCGGGCTCCTGCAGGGCCGTGAGCGACGCCGTGTCGGTCCAGTGCAGGTGGGCGATCTGGTCGGTGACGGTCCACCCTTCGGGGGTCGTGACGGTCGCCCAGGCGGGTTCGGCCAGCCCGGCGACCCACTGGTCGAGCTGCACGCTCTCGGCCGTCAGGTCGGACAGGACGTCGTCGAGGGTGCTCATGACATCTCCAGCTCGTGCTCGAGGACCGTGGCCCATGAATCGAGGACGGTCGCCCGTCGTCGTGCGTCGTCGGTCAGCGAGGCGGCCAGACCCAGGCCGCGGACGAGGTCGAGCGTCGCCTGGACGAGCTGGCGGTTGTCGCCCTTGGTCTCGTCGATGCCGAGCAGCTCGAGCGCGTAGGCGTGCGTCTCGCGCCCGATCCGCCGCTCCAGGGGCGCGACCGACTCGCGCAGCTCGGCGTCGGTGCGGGCCGCGACCCACAGCTCGAGCGCGGCGAAGAACACCGGCGACACGAACTGGTCGGCCAGGATGTCGAGCACGCCACGGATGCGGTGGTCGCCCGTGAGGCGGTCGGCGTGCCGCCGCATGTCGTCGCGGCGACGGTCGGTCAGGTGCTCGACCGCCGCGACCACGAGGGCCTGCTTGCTCGGGAAGTGGTGCAGCTGCGCACCGCGGCTGACTCCTGCGCGCCGGCTCACGACGGTCGTCGTGGTGCCCGACCAGCCGAGCTCGACGAGCGAGTCGACCGTCGCCTCCATCAGGCGCAGGCGCATCGCGCGGGTGCGCTCGCCCTGGGTCGCGCGCACGGCGGCTTCGGTCGTCACCCGACCAGCATGCGCCGAGAACACACAAACAGTCAAGCCTGCTTGTTTGTCTCGAGGGTGCGCGGCGAATATAAGAACGCCCTCACGGCGGTCTCACAGCGTGCTCACGTGCAGGCGGTGGGATGGGGTCATCGACACTCCCCCTCCCGCTCACCCACCCCGATCACAGGAGACACCATGCGCACCACCTCGTTCCGCCCCCGCCTCGCCGCCGTCGGCGCGATCTCGGCCCTCGCCCTCACGCTCGGCGCCTGCGGGGGCAGCGACGACGAGGCCCTGTCGTCCGGAGACCGCGAGAAGGCCTCGGCCGCGGCGCTCGCGTACGTCGGCGGAGGCGCCGTCACGGACGCCGAGCGCGGCGACGGCGACGACCGGTACGAGTACCAGGTCGAGGTCACGCTCCCGAACGGCACCGACATCGACGTCGAGCTCGACGACTCCTTCGCCGTGACCAACAGCCCGCCGAAGGCCGCCGACTTCGCGACCGACGACCCGTCGGCCACGCCGACCGGCGCGGCACCCACCGACGCCTCGCCGTCGGCCGTCGCCCCCGAGGACGACCGCGGCCTGCTCGGCGAGACCAGGACGAAGGCCGAGGCCGCCGCCCTCAAGGCCACCGGCGAGGGACGCGTCACCGGGACCAGCGGGAGCGACGACGCCGACCACGTGTACGAGGTCGACGTGCTGCTGCCGAGCGGCGAGGACGTCACGGTCGAGCTCGACGCCGACTTCGCCGTCACCACGATCGATCGCTGACAGCTGTCAGCAGGCGGTGAGACAGGGCGTCCTCCTCGGCTAGGCTCAGACGACCCAAGAATCCGCTGAGAAGGATCCCGCATGAGCGACCAGACTCCCGTCCCGCCTCCTCCGCCGCCGCCCCCGTCCGAGCCGAGCGTCGTCCGGGCTCCGTCCGCCGCCGCGGCACCGCCGCCCCCGCCGCCCCCGCCGGCGCCCGACGCCCCGGCCGCGACCGGCGGCGGCACGCGCGGTCGCGGTGCGCGCACGGCGATCGTCGGCGGCGTGGCGGCGGCGCTCGTGCTGGGCGGCGGGCTCGGCGCCTACGCGGTCTACGACCGGCTCAGCGGAGGCGGCACCCAGCCCGACGACGTCCTGCCGGCCTCGACCCAGATCTACGCGCGGGTCGACCTCGACCCGTCCGCGAGCCAGAAGATCGACCTGTTCACGCTGCTGCGCAAGGTGCCCGACCTCGCCGACGAGGCCGGCATCACGAGCGACGAGGCCGACATCCGCGAGCTCGTCTTCCCGCAGATCCTCGCCGCCTCGTGCGACGACGTCGACTACGAGAAGGACGTCGAGCCGTGGATCGGCGACCGCATCGGCGTCGGCGCCAACGTCGAGGACAAGACGGCCGTCATCGCCGTCCAGGTCACCGACGAGTCGAGGTCGCGCGACGGCATCAAGCAGCTGTTCGAGTGCGCCGGCGAGGACTACGGCCTGGCCTACCTCGACGGATACGCGCTGATCTCGCCGAAGCAGGCCGACGTCGACCAGGCCGTCGCGGCCACGAAGAAGGCGTCGCTGGCCGACAGCGAGAAGTTCTCCGAGGACGTCGACGAGCTCGGCGAGCAGGGTGTCGCCTCGGCGTGGATCGACCTCGAGGCGCTGTCGTCGATCCCCCAGGCCAAGGAGGCGCTCGGCACCGAGCTCGACCGGGTCGTCGCGATGGGCTCGGTCGCCACGGCGCTGCGCGCCGACGGCGACGCGATCGAGCTCGCCGTGCTGAGCGGCGTCGACGAGAAGCGCAGGAGCACCACGAAGGGGACCCCGCTCGGCAAGCTCCCCGCCGACACCGTCGCCGCCCTGTCGGTCGCCGGTGTCGGTGACCAGGTCTCCGAGGCGTACGACTCGTTCGTCGAGGAGCTCGACCGGCAGTTCTCCGGCGGCGCCGGTGACACGGGCCTCGACGGCACCGCGTCCGACCCGTCCGACGCCCTGGCCGACCCGGTCCTGGCGACCGTCCCGACCCCCGATGTCCCGACCGTCCCGACGCCCGACGTCCCGACGTTCCCGACGCCGACGACCGAGCCGTCGGACCCGACCGAGCCGGCCGACCCGTTCGGCTCCGACCCGACCGATCCGTTCGCGAGCCCGGGCTTCGACGTCGAGCGCTTCCTCGACAGCATCGAGGCCGAGACGGGGCTGCAGCTGCCCGCGGACCTCGAGACGCTCTTCGGCGACAACCTGACCCTCGCGATCGGCTCGAAGAACCTCGAGAAGCTGCCGACGCTCTCGGGTCCCGAGGGCCTCAGCACGCTCGACCTGGCGCTCGCACTGACGTCCGAGAAGGCCCCTGCCCTCGACCTGGTGCAGCGCATCGCGAAGCTGGCCGGCGACAATGGCATCCCCCTCGTCGCGTCGCCGACCGACGACGGCGCCGTGCTCGCGACCAACCAGGGAGCCGCCGACGAGATCGCCGATCCCGACGGGTCGCTGGGCGACCAGGACGCCTTCACGAGCGTGATCCCCGACGGCGACGCCGTCGGCGGCCTCTACGTCGACATCGGCACGATCCTCGACCGGCTGCTCGAGGCCGATCCGCCGGCCGACGTGCGCAAGGGCATCGAGTCGGCCAAGGCCCTGCGGGCCCTCGGCGCCTCGTCGACGACGGACGGAGACCGCTCGCTGACCCGCGTGCGCCTGTCGTTCAAGTAGTCACGCACCCGACGCCGGGGACGGACCGCTCGCTGCGGCTCGTCCCCGGCGTCGTCGCGTCGTGGGTCAGGCGGCCGAGTCGGGGACCATGCCCGCGATCTGCTCGGTGTGCGCCTCGGGGTCGACCGATGCGGGACGGTCGAGCTCGCCGACCGCCCGCCGGGCGAAGTCGGCCGCCAGCTGCAGGGCCATCTCGCTCTCGGGCAGGACGTCGGCCAGCACGGGGAACGCGTGCACCTGCTTGCGCCACAGGTGGGTCTCGACCTCGACCCCCCGCTGCGACAGCAGCAGCGCCATCGCCTCGACCTCGGGTCGCAGCATCTCGTCCTCGACCGCCACGAAGAACGTCGGCGACGAGATGTAGGCGCTGGCGTGCAGCGGCGAGGCGTACCCCTCGATCGAGGATCCCTCGGGCAGCCAGCGCTCACGGATCTTGGCGAGCCGCTTGACCGGCAGGTACGCGTCACGCGCCGGCGCGACCCGCACGACCTCCTTGTCCTCGCGATCGGGGTCGACGCTCAGCAGCGGCGAGAACCCCAGCAGGGCGGCGGGTGCCTGCAGGCGACGTCGGGTCGCGAGCTCGGCGATCTTCATCGTCAGGTACCCGCCGGCCGAGTCGCCCGCGACGACGATCTTGTCGGGGTGCGACGTCTCGTCGAGCAGGGCCTGGTACGCCGTGATCGCGTCGTGCACCGAGTCGGCGATCGACCCTTCGGGCAGCTGCACGTAGTCGACCGACACGACGGTCGCGCCGGTCTTGAGCGCGAGCCGCTCGCAGATGCGGCGGTGGGTCTCGATGCCGCACGAGAAGAAGCCGCCCCCGTGCAGGTAGAGGATCGTCATGTCGCTCTCGGGGCCGAAGCGGTGCGTCATCGCCTCGACGCGCACGCCGCCCAGCTCGTGCTGGACGGGCTCGACGTAGCGCGAGCGCGGGCCACGGGACGAGAACGTGTCGAGCGCCCTGATCGCCGCGAGCGAGCGGTCGTTGATCGGCGTGTACTGCAGCAGCGGCTTGAAGACGATGCGCATCGTGCGCTGCAGCAGCCGCGCGCGCAGGCTGAACGACTCGTGCACGATCGCCTCGTCGTACACGACCCGCATGGGGCCGCGGCCGCTGCGGACCGGCCGGTCGCGCTGCGGACGTTGACGTCGACGAGGCACCAGGCCCAGGAGCCGGGCCGCACGGTCACGGACGGGAGACCACCACATGACGGCCAGCATACCCGCAGTATGTGAGGGTGCAGGGGCCGAAACCCCTGCACGGCCGGGCTAGTCGGCCTGGAAGCGCGCGTCGACCTCGACCCGGACGACGATCTCGGCCGGCGTCAGGTCGAGCTCGGGACCCTGGCCGTCGGACAGCGCGAACGCCTTCGCCATCGGCGCCGCCGGCGCCTCGCCGGGGCCCGTCAGCATGCCGGGGTCGGCGAGCTGGACCGCCACGACCTTGCCGCGGCGCACCGCGGTGGCGTACGCCTGGGCCTTGACGACGGCGTCGTCGACCGCCGCCTTGCGCACCTCGGCCTCGACGACCCGGCGGCTCTTGGCGCTGACGTCCCACACGACACCGCCGACCTCGACGCCGTCGACGCTCGACCAGTGGTCGAGGAAGCTGCTGAGCCGCTCGAAGTCGGTGAACTCGGCCCGCACCCGCACCCTGGCCACGTGCACCGCGGGCCCACGCCGTCCGTCGCCGTCCCACGGCCGGTGGCTGAACACGCGCACCTGGTCGCTCGACCACGTCTCGACGGCCCGCAGGTCGGCGAGCTCCTTGAGCTGGCCCGTCAGCGGGTCCTGGATCGCGAGGGCGTCGGCGAACGCCTGCGCCTTGTCGGACCTCTCGATCGCGGCGGCCAACGAGACGGTGGCCCGTTCGGCGGGGTGGTGCTGCTCCGCGGAGCCGCGGACGGTGATGTCGAGCGTCATGGCGCCATCTTGCCCCATGCCGGGTGCCGGCACTGCCCGGATCGGGCGCCGCGGTCCCCCGCTAGGCTCGCGGCACCCGATCACCTGGCGACACGACGGCGACGACGAAGAGGCACGATGACCGAGCAGACGCAGAAGTCGAAGACCATCACGTGGGTCGACCCGCTCCCCCAGGCCGCGCTGGCACGGACGATGTCCGGGCTGGACTACCTGCAGGCCATCATCGACGGCGACGTCCCGGGCGCCCCGATCGCGAGCCACATCAACATGGAGTTCGTCAGCGTCGAGACCGGCACCGCCGTCATGGCCGCGACCCCGGACGAGTCGCACTACAACCCCATCGGGTCGGTGCACGGCGGCTTCTTCGCGACGCTGCTCGACTCGGTCTGCGGGTGCGCGGTGCAGACGACGCTGCCGGCCGGCACGGCGTACACGTCGCTCGACCTCACGGTCAGCTTCCTGCGCGGCATCACGGTCGACACCGGTCGGGTCGTCGCGACCGGCCGCGTGACCAAGCCCGGGTCGAGGGCCGCCTTCGTCGAGGCCGACATCAAGGACGCCGCCGGTCGCCTGCTGGCCACCGCGACGTCGACGTGCCTGGTCTTCCCGGTCGGCTGAGCCTGCCGGAAGGCCCGAACGTGAGGTTCTCCTCGGAGTAGGATCGCCTCGTGGTCACTCTCGCCGATCTCCAGGTCCGCTCGCTCGGTCCGTGCACCGTCAGCAGCCCGCTCGCGATGTACGTCAACGAGCGCGAGACCAACGAGTACTACGTCGGCGAGACCGACCGCGTCCTGTACGACGACACGATCGAGCTGATCACGGCCCGCGGCCTGCCGCTCGAGGAGCTGCCGACGTTCGAGGCCGGCGGGCCCCGCCGCTCGATCTTCTTCGACCCCGCCACGACCAAGGTCGGGGTCGTGACGTGCGGCGGGCTGTGCCCCGGGCTCAACGACGTCATCCGGGCGATCGTCCTCGAGCTGCACACCCACTACGGCGTGCACGACGTCGTGGGCTTCCAGCACGGCTACGCCGGCATCGTCGAGGCCAACGGGCACGCGGTCGTGCAGCTCACGCCCGAGTACGTCGCCCGCATCAACGAGCGCGGCGGGACGATCCTCGGCTCGTCGCGCGGCGCGCAGGACCCCACCGCGATCGTCGACCGGCTCGTCGAGCTCGACATCGACATCCTGCTGGTCATCGGCGGCGACGGCTCGATGCGCGGAGCCCACAACATCGGGCGCGAGATCGAGGCACGCGGGCTGTCGATCGGCATCGTCGGCGTGCCCAAGACGATCGACAACGACATCCCGCACATCGGCCAGAGCTTCGGCTTCTCGACGGCGTTCTCGAAGGCCGCGGAGTCGATCAAGGCGGCGCGCGTCGAGGTCGAGGCGGCCGTCGGCGGCGTCGGCATCGTCAAGGTCATGGGCCGCCACGCCGGCTTCATCGCCTGCTACGCCGCGCTGGCCAACCACGACGCCGACTTCGTGCTGATCCCCGAGGTCGAGTTCTCGCTCGACGGCGAGAACGGGCTGCTGCCCCTGCTCGCCCGCCGCGTCGCCGAGCGCGGCAGCGCCGTCATCGTCCTCGCCGAGGGTGCCGGCCAGGAGCTGATCCCCGCCGACGACCGCACCGACGCGAGCGGCAACGCCGTCCTCGGCGACATCGCGGGCTTCCTGCGCGAGCAGATCGGCAAGGACTTCGCGAACCGATCGCAGCCGTTGACGATGCGCTACTTCAACCCCGGCTACGCGATCCGCTCGGTGCCGGCCGACGCGTCCGACTCGGTCTACTGCGCACGCCTGGCCCAGATCGCGGTCCACGCCGCGATGTCGGGCCGCACCGACATGGTCGTCGGGCGGCGCCGCCACCGGTTCGTCAACGTGCCGATCCCGTTCGTCACGGCCGGGTCGCACAGCGTCTCGCCCGACGGCGACCTGTGGCTCTCGGTGCTGGAGTCGACCGCCCAGCCGTTCAGCATGCGCTGAGGCCGAGCGAGCTCTGCGAGCGAGCGCCGAGGCGCGCCAGCGCAGCGTGAGCGGTGCGCGGCGAAGCCGCCCTGCTGCGAGGCGTGGCGGGTGATCGAGCCCGGGTGGGGCGCCGGAGGGCGGACCGCAGCCATCAGACCTACGTCAGGGCCCCTTCGCCCCGCTCACGGTCGGCCGCAAACGGCCTCCCCAGGGGCCGGTGGCTCCGTGCCACATCGTGAGACGCCCTTGTCGTGCAGCGAGACGGTGGCACTGTCGGAGGACAGACCTTCGACCTCCCGGGAGACACCATGAGCGACACCTGGTCATTCGAGACCAAGCAGATCCACGCCGGACAGGTTCCCGATCCGGCCACCGGCGCCCGCGCCCTGCCGATCTACCAGACGACGTCGTTCCAGTTCCGCGACACCGACCACGCGGCCGCGCTGTTCAGCCTCGCCGAGCCCGGCAACATCTACACCCGCATCATCAACCCGACGCAGAGCGTCGTCGAGGAGCGCCTCGCCGCGCTCGAGGGCGGCGTGGGCGCCCTGCTGTTCGCCTCCGGCCAGGCGGCCACGACCGGCGCGCTGACCAACGTCGCCGAGGCCGGCGACCACATCGTCGCGTCGGCCAGCCTGTACGGCGGCACCGACAGCCTGCTGCGCCACTCGTTCCCGAAGCTCGGCATCACCGTCACGTTCGTCGAGGACAACAACAACCCCGAGGCGTGGCGAGCGGCCGTCCAGGACAACACCAAGGTGTTCTTCGGCGAGACGGTCGGCAACCCCAAGGGCGACGTCCTCGACCTCGAGGCCATCTCGGCGGTCGCCAAGGAGGTCGGCGTGCCGTTCATCGTCGACAACACCATCGCGACGCCCTACCTGCTCAACCCGTTGCGGCACGGCGTCGACACCGTCGTCCACTCCGCCACGAAGTACATCGGCGGGCACGGCACCGCGATCGCCGGCGTCGTGATCGACGGCGGCACGTTCGACTACGGCGCCCACGGCGACAAGTACCCCGGCTTCACCGAGCCCGATCCGAGCTACCACGGCCTCAAGTACGCCGAGGCGCTCGGACCGGCCGCCTACATCTCGAAGCTGCGCGTGCAGGTGCTGCGCAACACGGGTGCCGCGATCGCGCCCTTCAACGCCTTCCTGCTCGCCCAGGGCCTCGAGACCCTGAGCCTGCGCATCGAGCGGCACATCGAGAACACCCGCGCGGTCGCCGAGTGGCTCGAGGCCCGCGACGACGTCTCGAAGGTCACCTGGGCGAGCCTGTCGAGCAGCCCGTACAAGCAGCTCGCCGACCGGTACGTGCCGAAGGGCGCCGGAGCCGTGCTGACGTTCGAGCTGCCGGGTGGGCTCGAGGCCGGCAAGGCGTTCATCGACGCGCTCGAGCTGTTCAGCCACGTCGCCAACATCGGCGACGTCCGCAGCCTCGCGATCCACCCCGCCAGCACGACCCACTCCCAGGGATCGCCCGAGGAGCACGCCGCGACCGGCGTGACGCCCGGTCTGGTGCGCCTCGCGATCGGCCTGGAGGGGATCGACGACATCCTGGCCGACCTCGAGGCCGGATTCCGCGCCGCGAAGTGAGCCTGGCCCCCGGCATCGATCCCTCTCTCGTCACGGGCGCGTGGCGGGAGGGGGATCCCGTGGGTGGACGGACCTTCACCGATCTCGGCGACCTGACCCTCGACTCGGGTCGCGTCCTCGCGGACGTCCGGCTCGCGCACGAGACGTGGGGGACGTTCGACGGCGGCAACGCCGTGCTGGTGCTGCACGCCCTGACGGGTGATAGCCACGTCGTCGGCGACGCCGGCCCCGGACACCCCACACCGGGGTGGTGGGGGACGCTGGTCGGCCCCGGTCGCCCGATCGACACCGACCGCTTCTTCGTCGTCGCGGCCAACATCCTGGGCGGCTGTCAGGGCTCGACCGGACCGGCCTCGCTGGACCCGGACGGCATGCCGTGGGGCGGCTCGTTCCCGTCCCTGACGGTCCGCGACCAGGTGCGGGCCGAGGTCGCCCTCGCCGACCGCCTCGGCATCGACCGGTGGCACAGCGTGATCGGCGGATCGGCCGGCGGCATGCGGGCCCTGGAGTGGGCCGTCGAGCACCCGGCGCGCGTCGAGCGGCTGTTCCTGCTGGCGACGTCGGCGGCGGCCTCGGCCGAGCAGATCGCCCTGTCGCGCACGCAGGTCGCGGCGATCGAGAACGATCCCGCCTGGTTCGACGGCGACTACTACGACGGCCCCGTCGGACCCCTCGCGGGCCTCGACCTGGCGCGACGCATCGCGCACATCGCCTACCGCAGCGAGTCCGAGCTGCAGGACCGCTTCGGTCGCCAGGTCGAGGACGACGGGACGTGGTCGGTCGACTCGTACCTGCAGCACCACGGCGCCAAGCTGGTCGGACGCTTCGACGCCAACTCGTACGTCGTGCTGACCTCGGCGATGGACACCCACGACATCGGTCGCGACCGCGGAGGCGTCGAGTCCGCGCTCTCGCGCATCACCGCCCGGACGGTCGTGGCGGGCATCGACTCCGACCGGCTCTACCCGCTGCACCAGCAGCAGCTGCTGGCCGATCTGATCCCCGGTGCCCGCGGGCTCGACGTCGTGACGTCCGCGCACGGCCACGACGGGTTCCTGGTCGAGTTCGACCAGGTCGGCGAGCTCGCCCGCGCCCTCCTCGCCCGCTGACGAGGGGGTTTCCGCCCCACGACGAGAGGGTTGCCGCCCCCGTGTGGGGCGACAACCCTCTCCTGGAGGGGCGACAACCCCCTCGCGAGCGTCAGTAGAGCTGGCGCGAGGCCGCGGTCGCGTCGTAGAAGGCGGACGACTGCTTCTTCCACAGCAGCACCAGGATGAAGACGCCGAGCACGAGGTTCACGATCGACAGCACCACGCTCACCGTCTGGGTACCGCCGATGGCGAGTCCGAAGAGGGTGAACACGACGTTCAGCACGCCCAGCACCGTGGCGACGACGCGGGCCCACGATCGGCCCTGGCCGTTCTTCCAGGCCATCCAGAGCCACAGCAGCACGGTGATCGAGCCGCCCACGATGCTCGAGGCGATGCCGACGGCGTACGCCGCGTCGATCGTGGACTGCGTGACGGACGGGTCGCTCTCGCGCATCTGCCGGGCGATGTCATCCTTCAGCGAGCCGAGGCCGATGAACCCCACGACCAGGGAGAGCAGGCTGAGCGCGGCGCCCACCAGCATCAGCTTGACCGCCAGCGCGATCGACGACGGCTGCGGCGGCGCGGCCGGACGCTGCGGCGGCTGGCCGCCCGGCCCGGTCGGGTACGAGCCGTACGGGGCCGCGGGCTGCTGGGGCCCCGGGTAGGCCGGCTGACCGGCGCCGAACGGCTCGTTGGGATCGGACGGTGTGCTGGTCATGGGGTCCCCCTGGATTCGACGACGTGCCTGATGTCGCCACGACCCTATCGGAGACGGGCCGTCACACCATCCGGCGGACGACGCCGAGCGGCGCGTACTTCATGACCTGCCCGAGCGGCGC
The DNA here is from genome assembly GCF_001426485.1 of Aeromicrobium sp. Root472D3. Classification (GTDB taxonomy): domain Bacteria; phylum Actinomycetota; class Actinomycetes; order Propionibacteriales; family Nocardioidaceae; genus Aeromicrobium. Next base: position 405,028 of record NZ_LMET01000001.1, read on the forward strand.
CCACGGCCACGACGGGACGGCGGCATCGACGACCTCGGCCTCGATCTTGGCCACGAGCGCCCGGCACCCGGTCTCGGTGTCGACCATCATCCGGGTCTCCTGCGTCACGCCCTCGTTCATCTCCGACGCGATGTAGCCCGGGAACAGCGTCGTGACCTTGATGTCGAGGCCCTTGCGGCCGATCAGGTCGGACCGGATGCCCTCGGCGATCATCGCGAGGCCGGCCTTCGTCGCGGCGTACGTCGTCATCGACGAGGGCATGCCGCGCATCGCCGACATCGACGAGATGACGACGAGGTGACCGGCCTTGCGCTCGTAGAAGTGCTCCATCGCGGCCTCGCACTGCGCGAGCGCCGCGACGAAGTTGGTCTCGGCGGTCTGCCGGTTGGCCTCGAACCTGCCCGTGCCGATGCGTCCGCCCTTGCCGAGCCCGGCGTTGACGATGACGCGGTCGAGCCCGCCGAGGTCGGTGATCGCCTGCTTGAAGACCGCGAAGACCTGGTCGTGGTCGGTGACGTCGAGCGCGTGGACGACGACCTCGATGCCGGGGTGGGCCGCGAGCAGCTCGTCGCGCAGCGCCTCGAGGCGGTCGACGCGCCGGGCCGTCAGGGCGAGGTGGTGGCCCTTGGCGGCCAGGATGCGGGCCATGCCGGCGCCCAGCCCCGAGCTGGCGCCGGTGATGAGGACGTTGGTGCGCACGGGATCAGTCCTTCTTCGCCATCTGGAACGAGGCCTTGCGCATCATGCGGTCGTACACCGGTCGGGCGAACCGCTTGGCGGCGTAGGCGATCCTGCCGTCGCGGTCGGTCAGGATGATGTGCCGGCCCTTCTCGACGCCCTTGACGACCTCGGCCGCGATGTCGTCGGCCGTGACCGTCGACCGGTCGATGAGCTTGGCGGCCGACTTCTGCGCCGACTCGTCCTTGCCGCGCATCGACTCGGTGAGGTTGGTCTTGAAGAACGTCGGGCACACCACCGAGACCTTGACGCCGTAGGGCGCGAGCTCGTGCAGCAGCGTCTCGCTCAGCGCGACGACCGCGGCCTTGACGGCGTTGTACTCGCTCATTCGCGGCGGGTGCACCAGGCCCGCGGCCGACGCGGTGTTGACGATGTGTCCGCTGCCCTGCGCCTTCATGATCGGCGCGAAGGCGCGGCAGCCGCGGGCCACGCCGAGCAGGTTGATGTCGACGATCCACTGCCACTGGTCCATCTCGGTCAGCTCGATGCGACCACCGGCCGCGACGCCGGCGTTGTTGAACAGCAGGTCGAGGCCGTCCCACTCCTCGACGACCCAGTCGCGCGCCGCGGCCCAGTCGACGTCCTGCGTGACGTCGAGGTGCCGGTAGGTGACGCCCACCAGCCCGTCGAGCGCGGAGGACTGCTCGGCGTGGACGTCGGTCGCGAGCACGCGGCACCCGCGGTCGACCATCTGGCGCACCAGCGCCAGGCCGAGGCCGGAGGCGGCGCCGGTGATCAGGACGCGGGAGCTCGCGGGGATCGTCATGGTCCGGATACTACCGGTATCCCGGCAGCGTCCCGGTGGCCGTCGCCGCGCGGCTAGCGGAACGTGACCATGTCGCGGGGCAGGTGGCCCGTCTCGTTGAACGCGAGGAGCCGGGCTCCCGAGGCGCCGACGATGACGGTCGTGACGCTGGCGTTCACGATGACGTCGTTGATGCGCTGGAACAGCGAGTCGTCCCCGGCCAGCAGGTGCGACGCGACGAGCGCGATGGGGCCGCCGGAGGTGAACACGGCGACCTGCCGGCCGGAGGTCGCCTGCGCGACGACGTCGTCGAACGAGGCCATCACCCGCGACCGGAACGTCTCGTACGGCTCGCCCGGGCCGGGCTCGCCGGCCATCCACCCGGTGATCGCGATGTTGAGGGTGCGCTGGAAGGCCTTGGTGTCGGAGCCCATGGCCGAGGAGTCCTGCGCCTTCGCCAGCGCCAGGTGGTCGTACTCGTCCCACCCGGGGTCGACGTCGTAGCCGTCGCCCTCACCGCTCGCGTCGATCGCCGCGATCGCGGTCTGCGCGTGCCGCTTCATGCCGCCCGTGACGGCCGACGTCGGCGCCCAGCCGGACGCCTCCCACGAGACCCCCAGCGAGGACGACTGCTCGTACCCGAGCTCGGAGAGCTGGTCGTAGTCGGCCGCGCCGAACGAGGCCTGCCCGTGGCGGATCAGGTGGATGGAGCCCATGGCGCGACCCTACCCGCGCAGACCGCGAGGCCGGCACCTGGTGAAGTCAGTGCCGGCCTCGCGGGTCGTGCGGTGCTGCGGTCGTGCGGTGCTGCGTGGCGATCAGGCCGCCGGCGGCATCAGGACCGTGTCGATCAGGTAGACCGTGGCGTTGGCGGTCTGGACGCCACCGCAGATCACGGCGGCCTGGTCGCCGACCTTGATGTCGTCGCCCGAACCGGTGATGGTCAGGTCGGCGCCGTTGACGGTCTTGAAGGTGCCGTCGATGTCCGCGGGCGCGATGCGCTCGGGGATCACGTGGTACGTCAGGATGCTCGACAGCGTCGTGCCGCCGGCCTCCTTGGCGAGGGTGTCGATCGTGTCGGCCGGGATCTTGGCGAACGCGTCGTCGACGGGCGCGAAGACCGTGAACTCGCCACCGTTGAGGGTGTCGACCAGGTCGACGTCGGGGTTGACCTGTCCGCTGACGGCCTTGACGAGCGTCGTGAGCAACGGGTTGTTGCTGGCGGCCGTGGCCACCGGGTCCTGGGCCATGCCGCTGACCGAGCCGGCGCCGTCCGGGACGGCCTTGGCGTAGTCGGCGCAGCCGGGTCCGACGAGGTCGGCCGCCGGGTCGGCGTCCGAGGAGTCGGCGGACGGCGCGGCCGAGGTGGCCTCGTCCGACGGAGCGGCGGCGTCGCCCTCCGAGTCGCTCGATCCGCACGCCGCGGTGAACAGGGCGAGCGAGGCAACAGCCGCGACGGCGAAGCTCTTGGTGTGGGTACGCATGTCGTGTCTCCTTGTGGTTGGGTTGTCGTGCTCTCGTGCGAGTCGTGCTGTGTTACTCGACGCGGAACTGGACGCTCTGCCAGCCGGTCGTACCGTTCGGGCGAATCGGGGCCCGCTCGGAAGTCTGTGTCTCGCCGTCCTTGTTGGTGGCGCGCACCTGGACGGAGTGGATGCCGGTCGTGGCGTCGTCCCACTGGTAGGACCACTGGCGCCACGTCTCGACGTTGTCCTCGTCGGCGAGCTCGGCCTCGACCCAGTCGCCCTTGTCGATGCTGAGCTCGACCTTCTCGATGCCGACGGTCTGCGCCCACGCCACGCCGCCCATGCGGACCGCGTTCTGCGGGAAGGCCTGGAACGACTTCGGGACGTCGATGCGCGAGGAGAACTTGATGGGTGCCAGCGCGGTGTAGTCGCGCGTCGTCCAGTAGCCCTTGAAGTCCGAGAACCTCGTGACCTCGATCTCGGTCAGCCACTTGGTGGCCGACACGAAGCCGTACAGGCCGGGCACCACCAGACGGGCCGGGAAGCCGTGGGCGAGCGGGAGGGGCTGGCCGTTCATGCCGATCGCGACCATCGAGTTGCGGTCGTCGGTCACGGCCTCGATCGGGGTGCCGGCCGTCCAGCGGTCGGCGCTCGTCGACTTGATCGCGTCGGCGCCGTCCTGCACGCCGGCCATCTCGAGGAGCGTCGCGGTGCGGACACCGAGCCACAGCGCGTTGCCGACGTACGGTCCGCCGACCTCGTTCGAGACGCACGTCAGGGTGACGCGGTGCTCCTCGAGCTCCATGTCCATCAGGTCGCGGAACGAGAGGTTCAGCTCCTTGTCGACCATGCCGTGGATGCGCAGGCTCCAGCCCTCGGCCGGCACGTCGGGGATGCTGAGCGCGGTGTCGACGCGGTAGAAGTCGCGGTTCGGGGTGACGTAGGGGCTGACGCCCTCGACGTCGACCTGGGCCCCGGCGGGGACGGCCGGAGCGGGCTTGGCGGCCCGGGGCAGGCGGATGCCGGCGCGGGAGGCCGCGGCAGCGGCGTCGCCGAAGACCTGGCCGACGGCTCCACCGATCACGACCAGGGCGGTCACGCCCAGGGACGCCTTGAGGAAGCCGCGACGCCCCAGGCCCAGCGGGTGCGCCGCAGCGGCCTTCTCGCGACCGCGGAGGTTGGCGAGCAGCACCAGCAGCGCGCCGAGGGACACGAGCAGCGTGACGACCGAGGGCACCAGCGTCAGCACCCGGCTGGCGGTCGTGGTGCGGTCGATCGCGGCGGCGGCGATGGCGAGCGCACCGAGCAGCGCGACGGCGCCGATCGCGATGCGCGGCCGGCGACGGCCGATGATGCCGGCGACGATCGCGAACAGGGCCAGCGTCGCGACGACCCCGCCGATCAGGACGGCCTTGTCGTTCGACCCGAACTGCCGGATCGCGAAGTCCTTGAGGAACGGCGGCGCGTAGTCGACCGCCCGGTTGCCGACCGACTCGATCGGGGAGGGCACGCCCTGCAGGAGGGCGGCGACCCCGGTGCCCACGGCGACGCCGGACGCGGCGGCGAGGAAGCCGGCGATGGCTCCCGCCCACCAGGGCGCCGCAGCGGCTGCGCGAGTGTCTGTCGTCGTGGTCACACCTGCGGTTCGGCGCACCGTGGGAGGTGGATTGGTGTGTCGGGGAATAAATTTCGAAGAACTTGATGAACGGTACGAACCGCCGCCTTCTACGCTGGTCCGATGAGTGCACTTGAGGGAGTCACCTTTCCGTCCGACAGCTCGACGTCCGCCGCCCGCACCGTCATGGCCGACGCGTTGCGCAAGGCCGATCCGGTGGGTGCCCGGGCGATCGAGAACGAGACGAACTGGCGCCGCAACTACCTGGCGCACTTCCGCCGGTCGGTCGAGGCCGGCGTCGGCGAGGCGGCCGCGGCCCACAGCATCGCGGCCGAGGGCCTGCGCAGCGCCCACGGCCTGATGCGCTTCGACGACCTGCCGCTCGACGAGGCCGTCCGCGGCAGCGCCCTCAAGCAGGCCTTCCACACCCGGACGGTCGAGGGCACCGCCGAGGCCGAGACCGAGCTGACGATCCCCTACCGCGGCGAGCGGCTCGGCGGGGCCGCCCTCGTCGGGCAGCTCGAGACGTGGGTCGCCGCCGGCGTCATCACCCGCTCGGCGGCCGACGCCGTCCGCACCGTGCAGGACAACCCGCAGTGGCTGCGGCTCGAGGGCGACACCGTCGTCGTGCTGGGCGCCGGTGCCGAGATGGGGCCCCTGCGCGCCCTCCTGCGCTGGGGGGCACAGGTCGTGGCGCTCGACCTGCCGCGCGCCGACGTCCAGGAGCGCCTCCGCACCCTCGCGACCGAGTCGGCCGGCCGCACGCTGGTGCCGGCCCGCATCCTGACCAACGGCGACGACACCGGCGCCGACCTGCTGACCGAGCTGCCGGGCATCGCGCACTGGCTCGGCGGCCTCGACGGACGGCTGGTCGTCGGCAACTACTGCTACGCCGACGGAGCGACCCACGTCCGGCTCTCGATGGCGGCCGACGCACTGGTCGAGCACCTGGTCGACGAGCGCGACGACACCGCGCTGGCGTTCCTCGCGACACCCACCGACACGTTCGCCGTCCCGGCCGAGGAGGTGCGGTTCTCCAACGAGCTCTACTCGTCGCGATCGCGGCTCGTGCGCACGCCGCTGCGCCTGGCCAGCGGCGGACGCCTGCTGCAGCGCCACTACCCGCCGGGAGCCGACCCCGGCATCTGCGACGCGCTCGTGCCGCAGCAGGGGCCCAACTACGCCCTGGCCAAGCGGATCCAGCGCTGGCGCGCCACCACGTCACGCGCCGCCGGGACCACGGTGTCGCTCAACGTCGCCCCGGCCACCCGCACACGATCGGTCGTCAAGAACAAGGCGCTGGCCGCCGCCTATGCCGGCTCGCACCGGTTCGGGGTCGAGATCTTCGACCCGGCCACGAGCAACACCCTGATGGCGGCGCTGCTGGTCCACGACCTGCGGGCAGGTGCCGCACCCCAGGCCGAGCCGTGGCAGGACGAAGCCGTCAACGCGGCGCACGGAGGCCTGTGGACCGCGGCGTACGACCCCCGCAGCGCGCTCGGGCTCGCCGCCGTCCTCGGCATCGGCGCCCTGCGCGGCTGACCACTCGCACGGCCGGTCAGTCGACGAAGGTGACCGCCTGGTCGATCGGGGCGCGTGTCGACGTGAACCGGGCCGTGGGGTGGTCGGGATCGGGACGGCCGAACGAGATCCCGCACACGACCCGGCGGTCGTCGGGCAGGTCGAGGAACGCGCGGACGGCCGGCGTCACCTGGGCGATCGCGGCCTGCGCGCAGGTGCCGATGCCGAGCGCCTGGGCCGCGAGCATGAACGAGTCGACGTACAGGCCGCAGTCGATCGCACCGTAGACCCCGAGATCGGCGTCGGTCGTGATGATCGCGACGTGCGGGGCGCCGAAGAACTCGAAGTTCCGCAGCATCTGGGCAGCCGACCCGTCACGGTCGCCCTTCTGCACGCCGACCGCCTCGTACAGCTGCCAGCCGACCTCCTTGCGGCGGTCGCGGTGGACGCCGGTGTAGGCCTCGGGGAACGGGAAGTCGGACGGCGTGGGCTGCCCGAACGTCGCGATGACGTTCTCGACGGCCGCCTTCGACAGCGCGTCCTTGGCCTCCCCCGAGACGACGTGCACGTTCCACGGCTGGGTGTTGCACCACGACGCGGTGTGCTGCGCCGCGGCGAGCAGCTGCTCGATCGTCTCGCGCGGCACCTCGTCGGGCAGGTACCCGCGGCAGCTGCGGCGGCCGGTGAGCAGACGGGTCAGCGTCTCGAAGTCGTCGGTGGGCTGGTCCATGGTGCGTCTCACCGTCCTTCGAAGACGGGCGGGCGCTTCTGCAGGAAGGCGGTCGTGCCCTCGGCGAAGTCGGCAGTGTCGAACAGGCGCACCTGCAGGTCGCGCTCGCGGTCGAGGGCGTCGTCGAGGTGCGGCAGCGTCGCCGCGGCGATCGCCTGCTTCGTCGAGCGGTACGCGACGCCGGCGCCGTGGGCGAGCCGGCCGACGAGGCGGTCGACCTCGGCGGCGAAGTCGTCGTCGGGCACGGCACGGTGCACCAGCCCCGCGGCCGCGGCGTCGGTGGCCGGCAGCCGCTCGCCGAGCAGGGCCATCGCCGAGGCCCGCGCGCGGCCGATCGACGCCGCCACGACGGCGGTCGCGCCGCCGTCCGGCATGAGGCCGATGCTCGTGAACGGGAGCAGGAAGTAGGCCGACTCCTTCGCGATCGTGAGGTCGGCCGCCAGCGCGACCGAGCAGCCGAAGCCGGCCGCCGGACCGTTGACCGCCGCGACGACGGGCACGGGGCTCGCGACGATCGCGCGGATCAGGCGGTTGGCGCGGTCCATCGGCTCGGTGCCGCTGATGGGTCCGTCGAGGCGGGCGCCGGTCGAGAAGCCCCGACCCGCCCCCGTGAAGACGATGACGCGGGTGCCGTCCGGGGCCTGCTCGACGGCATCGGACGCGATGTCGAGCATGACGCCCGTCAGCCCGTTGAGTCGGTCGGGATCGTTCCACGTGATCGTGCGGACGCCGTCGGCGTCGGCGACCAGCACTGCGTCATCCATGACGACAGGCTAGGCGACCCCTGGCCATCGTGACAGCAGTGGTGGCAAGATCACGACATGTCACTCGCGGGAAAGACGATCATCATGTCCGGCGGCAGCCGCGGTATCGGCGAGGCGATCGCGGTGCGCGCCGCCCGCGACGGCGCGAACATCGCCCTGCTGGCCAAGACGACCGAGCCCCACCCTGCCCTGCCCGGCACGATCCACACCGCCGCCGCGGCGATCGAGGAGGCCGGCGGGCACGCCCTGCCCCTGGTCGGCGACATCCGCGACGACGCCTTCGTGCTCGACGCCGTGGCGCGCACGGCCGAGGCGTTCGGCGGCATCGACGTCGTCGTCAACAACGCCTCGGCGATCGACCTGTCGAGCACCCGCGACGTCACGATGAAGAAGTACGACCTGATGAACGACATCAACTCGCGCGGCTCGTTCCTGCTCGCGAAGTCGTGCATCGACCACCTCGAGCGCTCCGACAACCCCCACGTCCTGACGCTGTCGCCACCCATCACGCTCGACCCCAAGTGGTTCAGGACCGCGACGGCCTACACGATCGCCAAGTTCGGCATGAGCCTCGTGACGCTGGGCCTGAGCGAGGAGCTGCGCGAGCTCGGCATCGCCGCCAACTCCCTGTGGCCCCGCACCGCGATCGACACCGCGGCCGTCCGCAACGTCGTCGGCCCGGGGCTCGGCCACCACTCGCGCACGCCGGCGATCATGGCCGACGCGGCGTACGAGATCGTCACGCGTCCGAGCCGCGAGTGCACCGGCAACTTCTTCATCGACGACGACGTCCTCGAGGAGGCCGGGGTCACCGACTTCTCGATCTACCTGAACGGCGGCGAGGAGTCCGACCTCGCCCTCGACTTCTGGGTCGAGCCGAAGGGCCCTCACGATCCGAGCCTGTCGCTGTGAGCGCCGGCCACGTCACCGTCACGCCGTTCCTGTGGTTCGACGCGAACGCCGAGGAGGCGATCGAGCGGTACCTGTCGGTGTTCGACGACGCCGAGCTGCTGAGCGAGCAGCGGCACCCCGACGGTTCGCTGTTCATCGGCGAGATCAGCGTGCAGGGCCAGCGCCTGACGCTCATGAACGGCGGGCCGCGCGTCTGCCTCACCGACGCCTTCTCGCTGGCGGTCGGCGTCGAGACGCAGCAGGAGGTCGACACGATCTCCGACGGGCTGATCGCCGGTGGCGGCCGACAGGGCCGGTGCGGGTGGCTCGTCGACGCCTTCGGGCTGAGCTGGCAGGTCGTGCCGACGGCGCTGCACCGCCTGCTCGGCGATCCCGACCGCGAGGCCGCCGGACGTGCCCAGGCCGCCATGATGGCGATGGACCGGCTCAGCATCCGCGACCTCGAGGAGGCCTTCGCGGCCCGGACGAACTAGTCCCTTCGAGTCAATTTCGAGTGTCGGACGCCGAATTCCCCCGCCTGACCCCATCGCCTCGTACCGTCGGAGGAAGAGGGGAAGGTCTCGACGGCAATGAGCATGGCAGCAGTGGGCACGACGGCAGTGGGCACGACGGCGACGGGCGCGGTCCGATGAGCGTCTACCTGTTCGACATGGAGGGCGACCCCGTGGCCTTCCGCCGCAGCTGGTCCGACCCGCACGTCTTCGACCTGCGCGGTCGCCGCATCGGGTGCCTGCCGTGGGACGACAACGAGGTCGTCGACCTCGACGGACGCTACCTCGGCACCGTCGTCGACGACCGCCTCGTGCGACGCAACGACTCGTGCCAGCGGCCGTGCGCCGAGCTGCCCGCCGACCCGGGCACCGTCGAGCCGACGGGACGCCCGCTGGCGCCGCACTACTTCCCGAACCGCTTCGCGTACGAGGACATCCCGCTCCAGCACCTCGCGTAGCAGCGGCCCGACCGGTCTAGACGTCGCGGATCTCGACGTCCGCCTCGGCACCGATCGCGAGCGTCCGCGCAACGGTGCAGAGCCGGTCCTCGGCCTTCGCGATCGCGTCGGGCAGCAGCGCGCGCGCCCGGTCGCCGTCCTCGCCCTCGGGGAACGCCACGTCGAACCGCATCAGCAGGTCGACCAGGTGGTTGCCGAGCTCGTCGCGGATCTTGTCGGCGCGGGTGTGCACGTCGAACGTCACGGGCTCGGCCCGTCGCGCCACGAGCGGGTCGACCGTCAGCGCGGTGCAGCCGGCCAGCGCGACCAGCAGCAGCTCGACGGGCGTGAAGTCGTCGCTCGAGCCGTCGCCGATCCGCAGGGTCGTGCCGCGGACGTTGGTCGCGGTGTAGCGCGACGGACCCGTGCGCGTCAGCTCGACGCTGCGCTCGGTCTCGCCCGACATCAGTGCGCCTCGGGGGCCGGCAGGCCCAGCCGCTCGACCGCGGCGTCGTGCAGGGCGACGACCGCGCGGCGGACGTCGGCGCGCTCGACGACCGGCCCGGGCCACGGGACGGTCTGCGTCCGGGTCCCGCCGTCCACGACGACGTCCCAGGTGCCGCCCTCGGTGTCGAGGTCGGTCATCGTCGCGGCGGTGGCCGCGGGATCGACGAAGGCGCGCGCGATCGTGAGGTTGTCGTCGGTGTGGTCGTCGTTCATGTGGTGCAGGATCGCCGCGACCACGTCGGGCGGGAAGCTCGTCATGGCTCGACGGTATCGCCCGGCCCCCGGTGCCGGAATCCCCCACGGGCGGGGAAGAAGGTGCGCCGACCGGTCGGCCCCAGGACACTGGGGACATGTCGTCCCCCCGCAGTCTCGTCACTGGTGCCACCGGATACGTGGGCGGACGCCTCGTGCCCCAGCTGCTCGAGGCCGGCCACACGGTGCGCGTCATGGTGCGCGACGAGCGCAAGGCCCGCGCCCACGTGTGGTCGCACGACGTCGAGGTCGCGGTCGGCGACGGCACGAGCGACAGCGACGTGCGCGACGCGATGAAGGACGTCGACGTCCTGTACTACCTGCTGCACTCGATCGGCACGGGCGACGACTTCGGCAAGACCGAGCACGACATGGCCGAGCGCTTCGCCACCGCCGCCAAGGAGGCCGGCGTCAGCCGCATCGTCTACCTCGGCGGCATGATCCCCGAGGGCGAGGAGCTGTCGGAGCACCTCAGCTCGCGCGGCGAGGTAGGCGACGTCCTGCTCGCCTCGGGCGTGCCGACGACGGTGCTGCAGGCCGGTGTCGTGATCGGCTCGGGATCCGCCTCGTTCGAGATGCTGCGCTACCTCACCGAGCGCCTCCCCGTGATGGTGACGCCGAAGTGGGTCAACACCCGCATCCAGCCGATCGCGATCCGCGACGTGCTGCGCTACCTGGTCGGCTCGGCCGACATGCCGTCCGACGTCAACCGGCGCTTCGACATCGGCGGTCCCGAGGTGCTGACGTACCTCGACCTGATGCAGCGCTTCGCCCAGATCTCGGGCCTCCCCAAGCGCCGTGTGCTGAAGGTGCCGGTGCTGTCACCGGGTCTGTCGAGCCACTGGGTCGGCATCATCACCCCGGTCCCCGCGAGCCTCGCCCGCCCCCTCGTCGAGTCGCTGCGCAACACCGTCGTGGCCGGCGACACCGACATCAAGCAGCACGTGCCCGACCCGCCCGAGGGGCTGATCGACTTCGACCGATCGGTCGAGCTCGCGCTGACCAAGATCCAGAGCCTCGACGTGCCGACCAGCTGGTCGTCCGCCGCGACCGCGGGGGCACCCGCCGAGGGCCTGCCGACCGATCCCGACTGGGCCGGCGGCTCGCTGTACCAGGACGAGCGCACCCGCGAGGTCGACGCGAGCCCCGAGAACCTGTGGACCGTGATCGAGGGCATCGGCGGCCGCAACGGCTGGTACTCGTGGTCGCTGGCCTGGTGGGTGCGGGGCGTGCTCGACCGGATCGTCGGCGGACCGGGCCTGCGCCGCGGGCGCCGCAACCCCCGCGACCTCGTGGTGGGCGACGTCGTCGACTTCTGGCGCGTCGAGGAGACCGACGACTCGACGTTCCTGCGCCTGCGGGCCGAGATGCGCCTGCCCGGGCTGGCCTGGCTCGAGATGCAGGTCGGGTCGACCGAGGGCGGGACGACGACGTTCCACCACCGGGCGCTGTTCGCGCCGAAGGGACTCCTCGGCCAGCTGTACTGGTGGTCGATCTACCCGTTCCACGGCATCGTCTTCGGCGGCATGCAGCGCAACATCGCCCGCGCCGCCGAGGCCCTCGAAGCACGGGAGGACTGACCACCGTGGTCGGCACGAGTCCCCAGCAGGCGCGTCACAGCGACCTGCTCAAGCACGGCGCCCGCGTCGGGCTGGCCGCGTACGGCGTCGTCCACCTGATCGTGGCGTGGATCGCGCTGCAGGTCGCCTGGTCGGGCGGGGGCGGGGGCGACGCGAGCAGCGGCGGCGCCCTGCGGACACTCGCGCACCAGCCCTTCGGCCGCACGATGCTGTGGACCACGGTAATCGGCCTGGTCGCGCTGATGCTGTGGCAGCTCGGCACCGCGATCTGGGGCTACGCGACCGAGGACGGCGCCAAGCGCGTGCGCAAGCGCGTCGGCGCTGCCGGCCGCGTCGTCGTGTACGGGGCCCTGGCGGTGTCGGCCGCGAAGATCGCGGGCGGATCGGGCGGAGGATCGGGGGGCGACTCCCAGGAGGAGGGCCTGACGGCCGACCTGCTCGGCGCCCCCGCGGGCCGGACGCTCGTGGCGGCGATCGGCATCGCCGTGTTCGCCCTCGGCGTGCGACAGGTGCACCGGGGTGTCACCGACTCGTTCACGCACGACCTGGAGGGTCCCGCGACCAGCGGCGACTCGGGCTCGGCCGTCATCGTGCTGGGCCGCGTCGGCTACGTCGCGAAGGGCGTCGCGGTCGGCGTCGTCGGAATCCTGTTCGGCTGGGCGGCGCTCGCGTACGACCCCGAGAAGGCCGGCGGACTCGACGACGCGCTCAAGACCGTCCGCGACCAGCCGTTCGGGCCGTACCTGCTCAGCGCCGTCGCGCTGGGCCTCGCGGCCTTCGGGCTGTTCTGCTTCGCCTGGGCCCGGTACCCCCGCACGCGGTGAGCCGCCGTCGACACGCGGCGCCGGCAGGGGCCTGAGCGCTTGCGCCCGACCGCCGATCGCCACAGGATGTCCGGATGGATCTCTTCCGCATCAAGTCCGTCGAACGCTCCATCGCGGAAACCGACGAGCCCGAGACCCGGCTCAAGAAGGAGCTCTCGGCCTGGGACCTGACGGTGTTCGGCGTCGGCGTCATGGTCGGCACCGGCATCTTCGTGCTGACGGGAGAGCAGGCGTACAGCAACGCCGGGCCGGCGATCGTGATCTCGTTCGTCATCGCCGGCATCGTGTGCGGGCTCGCCGCCCTCTGCTACGCCGAGTTCGCGTCGACCGTCCCCGTCGCGGGCAGCGCCTACACGTTCTCGTACGCGACGCTCGGCGAGCTCATCGCCTGGATCATCGGCTGGGACCTCGTCCTCGAGCTGGCCCTCGGTGCGGCCGTCGTGGCCCGCGGGTGGTCGGCCTATCTGCAGTCGCTGTTCGACCTGCCGACGTGGCTCGCCGGCGACGAGGCGATCCCCGACTTCGGCGCGATCGCGATCGTCCTGGCGCTGACGGCGCTCGGCGTCTTCGGCACCAAGCTGTCGGGACGGTTCACGAGCGTCCTGGTCATCGTGAAGGTCGCCGTCGTGACGTTCGTGATCGTGGCGGGCCTGTTCTTCATCAAGGCGTCGAACTACACGCCGTTCGTCCCCGACTCGAAGCCCAGCGAGGGCGGGTCGGGACTCGACTCGACGCTGCTGCAGTCGATCTTCGGTGTCGACCCGACGGTCTTTGGCGTCTACGGCATCATCGCGGCCGCCTCGGTCGTGTTCTTCGCGTTCATCGGCTTCGACATCGTCGCGACGTCGGCCGAGGAGACCAAGAACCCGCAGCGCGACATGCCGCGCGGCATCCTCGGCTCGCTGGCGATCGTCACGGTCCTCTACGCCGCGGTCTCGTTCGTCGTCACGGGCATGCTCAAGTACAGCGACGAGCGCATGAACACCGCCGCGCCGCTCGCCGAGGCGTTCAAGGCCAACGACCTCGACTGGGCCAGCAAGATCATCTCGGTCGGCGCCGTCGCCGGCCTGACGACCGTCGTGCTCGTGCTGATGCTGGGCCAGTCGCGCGTGCTGTTCGCGATGTCGCGCGACGGGCTGCTGCCGGTCGGCCTGGCCAAGGTGCACCCGCGCTTCGGCACGCCGTACCGCATCACGGTCATCACGGGCCTGTTCGTCGCCGTGCTGGCCGGGTTCGTGCCGCTGTCGGAGCTGTCGAAGCTCGTCAGCATCGGCACGCTGTTCGCGTTCGTCGTGGTGTCGGCCGGCGTCATCATCCTGCGCCGCACGCGCGCCGACCTCGACCGTCCGTTCCGCGTGCCGGGCGTCCCGCTGATCCCGATCCTGTCGATCGCGGCGTGCCTGTGGCTGATGGTCAACCTGTCGGTCGAGACGTGGGTGCGCTTCCTGATCTGGCTCGCGATCGGCTTCGCGGTGTACTTCGTCTACGGCTACCGGTCGTCGCGCCTCGGCCGCGGCCTGCGCCAGGCCGAGGTCGACGCCGACGCCGACGTCAACGATGGGCAGTCGCCGTGAAGTGATGCGTCGCGGCGTCGACGATCTGGCCGGGGCTCGCCGCGAGTGTCCCCTCGATCCACGCGGTCACGAGCTCGGCCACGCCACCGATGAACATCGTCGCCGCGAGGTGCCCCTCGACCTCGCTCCAGGCCTGCGGACCGTAGAGGTCGCGGGCCTCGTGCGCCGCCAGCTCGGCGAACTGGCGCAGCAGGCGGGCGCGGTGCGGCCGCAGCGCGTCGATCGACAGCGACTCGACGATCGCGACGCGCCCCCTGCGGGGGTCGTCGGTCAGGATCTGCACGAACGCTCCGATGCCCGCGCGCACGCGCTGCTCGGGGGTGCCCGCCGCGGCCTCGAGCGCCGCGACCGACCGCTCCGCGATCTGCGCCGCGATGTCGTCCATGACCGCGGCGAGGGCGTCGTCGAGCCCCGTGAAGCTCTCGTAGAAGTACCGCTCGGTGAGCCCCGCCTCGGCGCAGACGCGGGTCATCGTGACCTTCGGCCCACCGTCGCGCCCCCACACCTCGAGGGTCGCCTCGACGAGCCTGGCCCTGCGGTCGGCGGTTCGCTGCTCGGCCGACATGCCGCGATACGTCCCTGCCTTGACTGCCATGCCTCGATATTGACAGAGCGTCCTGTCTGAATCAAGATGCCTGTGTGACCCAGACCACTGCAGCACCTCCCCGACGTCGCGGGATCCCCTACGTCGGCCGCACGCTCGACTACGTCCGAGACCCGCTCGCGATGATGCGCACGCAGTACGACGGCTGGGGGCCGGTCTCCGACATCGACTTCATCGGCAAGCGCTGGACGGTCCTGCTGGGGCCCGACGCGTGCGAGGCCGCGCTGCGCAACGCCGACAAGGCCTTCGCCAGCGGCGACGGCTGGGGCTACCTCGTCGGCCCGTTCTTCGACCGCGGGCTGATGCTGCTCGACTTCGACGAGCACCACCGCCACCGGCGCATCATGCAGTCGGCCTTCACGCGCGACCGGCTCGAGGGGTACACGGCCGCCCTGCAGCCCGCCGTCGCCGCAGGACTGGCGCGCTGGCAGCCGGGCCCGGACGTCCGCGCCTACCCCGCGCTGAAGGAGCTGACGCTCGACCTCGCCGCCGAGGTCTTCATGGGCGGGGCCGACCTCGCGACGCCCGACGAGCTCGACCGCGTCAACCGGGCCTTCATCGACTGCGTGCAGTCGGCGACGGCGCTCGTCCGCGCCAACGTGCCGGGCACGCGGTGGGGCCGCGCCCTGCGGAGCCGACGACTGCTCGAGGAGTTCTTCGGGCGTCACCTCGCCGCCAAGCGGGCCACGCCCGGCGACGACCTGTTCTCGGTGCTGTGCCATCTCGAGACCGACGAGGGCGAGCGCTTCAGCGACGCGGACGTCGTCAACCACATGATCTTCCTGCTGATGGCCGCGCACGACACCTCGACCATCACGGTCTCGACCGTCATGCAGCAGCTCGGCCAGCACCCCGAGTGGCAGCGACGCTGCCGCGACGAGGCGCTCGCCCTGCCCGAGCACCCGACCATGGCCGAGCTCGACGGGCTCGTCGCGATCGACCTCGTGATGAAGGAGAGCCTCCGGCTCGTGCCGCCGGTGCCGGTGCTCGCCCGCAGGACCGTCAAGGAGACCGAGGTCATGGGGCACCGCATCCCGGCGGGCCGGCTCGTCGCCGTCATGGTCCACCTGTCGCACCACATGCCCGAGCTGTGGACCGATCCCGAGCGGTTCGACCCCGAGCGGTTCGCCGACGACCGCCGCGACGACAAGGTGCACCGCTACGCCTGGGAACCGTTCGGCGGCGGCGTGCACAAGTGCCTCGGCATGTTCTTCGCGGGCGCCGAGGTCAAGACGATCCTCGTGCACCTGCTGCGCCAGTTCGAGTGGAGCGTCGACCCGGGCTACCGGGCCCCCATGAGCTACGCCTCGCTGCCGTTCCCCAAGGACGGCCAGCCCGTCCACCTGACCCGCCGCTGAACCCACCCACCCCTCTGGAGGACCCATGTCCCGCACGCTCAGCAACCAGGTCGTCGTCATCACCGGCGCCGGTCGAGGCATCGGCCTCGCGACCGCCCGCAGGTTCGCCGCCCAGGGAGCCGTCGTGGTGATCGGCGACCTCGACGACGACGTCGCCGCCAAGGCGGCGCTGCAGGTCGGCGGACGATCCGTCGCCCACGTCGTCGACGTCGCCGACCGCGCGTCGTACGCCCGGTTCGTCGAGCGCGCCCGCGAGCAGGGTCCGATCGACGTGCTCGTCAACAACGCGGGCATCATGCCGCTCTCGCCCCTCGTCGACGAGACCGACGCGGCGACGGACCGCATCCTCGACGTCAACCTGCGCGCCGTCATCACCGGCACCAAGCTCGTGGCGCCCGACATGATCGAGCGCGGCAGCGGCCACATCATCAACGTCGCCTCGGCGGTCGGACGCATCGCGGTCGCGAACGGCGCGACCTACAGCGCCAGCAAGTACGCCGTCATGGGCTTCTCCGAGGCGATGCAGTCCGAGCTCGCACCCTTCGGGGTCGACGTCTCGTGCATCCTGCCGACGGTGGTCGACACCGAGCTGGCCGCCGGCGTCTCGGCCGCCAAGGGCATGCGGGCCGTCCGCCCCGACGAGGTCGCGGCCGCGATCGTCAAGGTCGCGCGGGCGCCCCGCTTCGAGACGTGGGTGCCGGCGTGGAGCAAGGGACTGT
The DNA here is from genome assembly GCF_001426485.1 of Aeromicrobium sp. Root472D3. GTDB lineage: Bacteria > Actinomycetota > Actinomycetes > Propionibacteriales > Nocardioidaceae > Aeromicrobium. The sequence goes on from NZ_LMET01000001.1 coordinate 421,865, forward strand.
TCTACTCGATGAACGTCCTGCCCCGACGGGTGCGCAACGGCGCCGGCCACGCGATCGGTGCCGACGAGGCGCTGCGGGCCGTCGACGTCGAGGCCAGGGCCGAGTACGAGCGTCGCGCCTCGTCGTGACCCGGTGCGCACCGCGCCAGCCCTACGATCAGGTGTCATGGAGCCCTCCAGCACCGGCCTGCCCCGGCCCGCCGTCACGATCGACCACGTCGTCGCGTGGGCGCGCGAGCACTTCGGCGTCGAGGGCCGCGGGGTCGAGCTCGGCAGCCAGCAGGACCGCAACGTCCTGCTCACGGGCGACGACGGCTCGCAACACCTCGCGAAGGTCAGCAACCCGGTCTTCGCACGGGCCGAGATCGAGGCGCAGAACCTGGTGATGCGGCAGCTGTCGGCGCGCGGTCACGCGACCCCGCGACCGGTGCCCTCGCTCGACGGTGACGAGATCGTCACGGTCGACGTCGACGGGGTGCCCCACGCGCTGCGGCTGCTGACCTTCGTCCCCGGTTCTCCCCTGTCGTCCACCGGGGCCCCGTGGCCGGGGACGCTGGCGCAGATCGGCCGGCTGGCCGGACAGGTCGCGACCGCCCTGGCCGACGTCGCCCACCCCGGCCTCGAGCGCGACCTGCAGTGGGACCTGCGGCAGGGCGAGTCCGTCGTGGCCGACCGCCTGGCCCTCGTCGACGACCCCGTGCGTCGTGCGCTGGTCGAGGAGGCGGTGGCCCGCGTGCGCACCCGCCTCGACCCGGTGCGCGACGAGCTCCCGACCCAGCCGGTCCACGGCGACCTCACGACCGACAACCTGGTCGGCGAGCGCGACGTGGTCGGCGCCCTGCAGGTCACGGGCATCATCGACTTCGGCGACGCGATGACGAGCTGGCGGGTCGCCGAGCTGGCCGTCGCCTGCAGCGCCGTGTTCCGTGACGAGCCCGGCCAGCCCCTGGCCGTGCTGCCCCTCGTCGAGGCGTTCGACGTCGAGGTCCACCTGACGGACGCCGAGCTCACGGCACTGTGGCCGCTGGTCGTGCTGCGCGGTGCGACGCTCGTCGTCAGCGGTGCCGAGCAGCTGGCCGTCGACCCCGACAACGCCTATGCGGCCGCGGCACTCGACGACGAGTGGGCGATGTTCGAGGTGCCCGCGGCCCAGGACCCCGAGGTCATGACGGCAGCCATCCGCCTGGCGCTGGGACGCCCCGTCACCGCGCCCCCCGTCCCGACCCTCGCCGCTCCCCTGGTGCCGTCGTTCACGCAGCGCCCGCCCGTCGTCGTGCGGCTGGGGCACGACAGCGACGTGCTGTGGGACGGCTCCTGGCTCGAGGACGGCGGATCCGTCGAGCAGCGGGCGCTGGCCGACGCCGCGAGCGACGGCGCCGCGGTCACGGCCTTCGCCGAGGGACGTCTGACGCGCGCCCCGGCGCTCAGCCGCGACCAACCGGCCACCGTCGCCCTCGGGGTCGACCTGCGCACCGCATCGCCCGTGACCCTGGCCGCGCCGTTCGCCGGCACCGTGACCCGTCGCGACGGGGCCGTCGTCCTGACGGGCCGCGACCACGCCGTCGTCCTGCGCACACCGCAGGCCGTCGTCCCCGACGGTGCGGCCATGAGGGCCGGCGACGCCCTGGCGACCACCGACCGCGCGACGGTCTGGCTCACGGCGGCCGACGCCGTCGTCGACCGGCTCCCCCCGCGGTTCGTCCGCCCGGCGGAGCTGGCGGCCTGGCGCACGCGCGTGCTCGACCCGGCCCCGCTGCTCGGCACCCCGCCGCTGCCGGACGGTGGGCCGGACGACCTGCTCACCCGGCGCACCGGCGCGTACGCGCCGCTCCAGAACCACTACTACACGGCTCCGCCGCAGATCGAGCGCGGGTGGCGCGAGCACCTCATCGACACGACGGGGCGCCACCGTCTCGACATGGTCAACAACGTGACGATCCTCGGGCACGGCCACCCCGAGGTCGCGGCCGCCGCCGCCGACCAGTGGCGGCGCCTCAACACGAACTCGCGCTTCCACTACGCCGCCGTCGCCGAGCTGAGCGAGCGGCTGCTCGCGACGGTGCCGGACGACCTCGACACGGTGCTGCTCGTCAACAGCGGCTCCGAGGCCGTCGACCTGGCGCTGCGCCTGACCGCGGCGTTCACCGGGCGCGACGACGTCCTGTGCGTCACCGAGTCGTACCACGGGTGGACCGTCGCCTCGGACGCCGTGTCGACCTCGACGTCCGACAACCCGCGGGCCGGCGAGACCCGCCCCGCCCACGTGCACGCCGTCGAGCTGCCCAACGCGTACCGCGGCACCCACCGCGGCGCGGGGGCGGGCGAGGCCTACGCCCGCGACGCGGTGGCCGAGATCGAGCGTCTCGCCGCCACCGGCACCCCCGTCGGCACGTGGATCGCCGAGCCGCGCAACGGCAACGCGGGCGCGATCGGCCTGGCGCCGGGCTACCTGCCGCGGGTCTACGACGCGATCCGTGCCGGGGGCGGCGTGTGCGTCTCCGACGAGGTGCAGGTCGGCTACGGGCGGCAGGGCGAGTGGTTCTGGGGCTACGAGGAGCACGGGGTCGTGCCCGACGTCGTCACGATGGCCAAGGCCATGGGCAACGGGCACCCGCTCGGCGCGGTCATCACCCGCGCCGAGATCGCCCGGGCGCTGGCCGACCAGGGGACCTTCTTCTCGTCCGCCGGCGGCAGCACCCTCAGCAGCCGGATCGGCGGGGTGGTGCTCGGGATCCTCGAGCGCGACGGGTTGCAGGAGCAGGCCCGCGTCGTCGGCGCCCACCTGCGGGCGGGGCTCGAGAGCCTGGCCGAGCGGCACGACCTGATCGGCGCCGTCCACGGCCGCGGCCTGTACCTGGGCGTCGAGCTCGTGCGCGACCGCACGACCCTCGAGCCCGCCGCCGAGGAGACCGCGGCGCTGTGCGACCGGTTGCTGCAGCTCGGTGTCGTCGTCCAGCCCACCGGCGACCGGCAGAACATCCTCAAGGTCAAGCCGCCGCTGTGCTTCTCGCGCGAGAGCGCCGACTTCTTCGTGGCCCGCCTCGACGAGGCGCTGGGCGGCTGACCGCGCCCTACGGGAGCAGCGGGTCGATCCGGTACGACGCGGCCAGGCGACCACCCGCGGGGATCATCACGACGCCCGGCTTGTCGCGCAGCTCGCCCGCGAAGTCGATCGGCGCGGCGCCACCGACGCACGGCTCGAGGCACAGCAGGTCGGCACCGTCGGGGCGTGACCAGACGACGAAGACGTCGAACACGTCGTCCCACGTCATGCGCAGGCCCCGGCCCGACGGGGCCAGGTAGCGCAGCCCGCGGCTCACGACGCGGTCCATCACGATCGCGTCGGGTGCGAACAGCGCCGGGTCGAGCCTCAGCGTCGAACCGTCGAACGGCGACGGCTGGTCGCCCGGGAGCACCAGGGTGTGGTCGAGACGGCGGATCGGCGCCGGCTCGGGCGCGTCGAACACCACGACGTGATCGGTCTTGGCGGCGCCCTCCTCGAGGGGCCACGCGAAGGCGGGGTGCGAGCCGATCGAGACCGGCATCGCGCGGTCGTCACCCGTGTTGCGCACCTCGTAGGTCGTGGCGAACCCGTCGTCGTCCACCGCGTAGTGCGCCGTCAGCTCGAAGGCGAACGGGAACCGCTCGCGGGTCTCGTCGCCGTCGCGCAGCACGAGGGTCGCCGACGACTCGTCCGACGTCACGACGTCCCACTCCAGGTCGCGCGCGAAGCCGTGCTGCGTCAGCGGGTGGGTGCGGCCGTCGACCGTGATCGTGTCGTCGGGCACGCGACCGACGATCGGGAACAGGATCGGCGCGTGCCGGCGCCACGCCTCGCCGGCCTGCCAGAGCAGCTCGTGGCCGTCGGGCGCCCGCAGCGAGTGCGGCTCGGCCCCGTGCTCGGAGATCTCGACCGTCGCCCCGGCGCCCCTCAACGTCAGCACGGTCAGAGCCCCCTGGCGTCGTAGGTCTCGCCGGCGTCCTGCGTCGCGGCGAAGATCGCGTCGACCAGCTCGCGGGCCGTGCGGCACCGCAGCAGCTTCATCTGGTCGAGCGGTCCGAGCGGCGCGATCGCGGCGAGCTGCCACAGCGCGTCGACGGGGTCGTCGCTGAGCTGGACGGTGGGCGACCACGCGAGGTCGTCGAACTCGCTGGCCCGCGACAGCGTCCGCCGCACGAGACCCTCGGTCTGGTCGAAACGCTCCTGCAGCTCGTCGTCCCACTCCAGCGGCGGCAGGTCGCGCACGCGCGCCCGGGGATACGGGTCCTCGGACGACCACTCGACGACCTCGATGCGCCGCGTGCCCTCGCCCAGCAGCGCCAGGTAGCCGTCGGCGACCTTCAGCTCGGCGACCTGTGCGATCGTGCCGACGTCGAAGCGCTTCTCGCCGCCGCCGACCTCCTGGCCCCGCTCGATCAGCACGACGCCGAACTCGGCCGGTCCGTCGGGAAGGAGGTCCTGCAGCATCTGCAGGTACCGGGGCTCGAAGACCCGCAGGGGCAGTGGCATGGCCGGGAACAGCACCGAGCCCAGCGGGAACATCGCGATCTCGGCACCGTCGTCCATGCCGCCATCCCATCACGCGGCGGCGCCACGGCAACCCGACGTGGTCGGATCAGGCCAGCGTCCGGACGACCTCGGGCCGTGCGTGGTGCCGGCCCCGCGGGACGATCAGGGGCGTCCCGCTGACCGGATCGGGCACGACCTCGCAGGCCAGGCCGAACACCTCGGTGACGGTCGCCGCGTCGATGACGTCGCGCGGTGCGCCCTCGGCCACGATCGCGCCGCCCTTCATCGCGATGATGTGGTCGGCGTAGCGGCAGGCCAGGTTGAGGTCGTGCAGCACCAGCACGACGGTCTTGCCCGACTGGCGGTTCAGGTCGGTCAGCAGGTCGAGCAGCTCGACCTGGTGGTTGATGTCGAGGTACGTCGTGGGCTCGTCGAGCAGCAGCAGGTCGGTGTCCTGCGCCAGCGCCATCGCGATCCACACCCGCTGGCGCTGGCCGCCCGACAGCTCGGCGATGTCGCGGTGCTCCAGATCGGTCGTGCCGGTCGCCTCGAGGGCTGCCGCGACCGCGACGTCGTCCTCGGCGCTCCAGCGCCGGAACCACCCCTGGTGCGGGTAGCGTCCGCGACCCACGAGGTCGCCGACCGAGATGCCGTCGGGGGCGACGGGCGTCTGGGGCAGCAGGCCCAGCACCTTGGCGACGTCGATGCTCCTCATCTCCTGCACCGACGTGCCGTCGAGCGTCACCTGCCCGCCGCGCGGCGTCAGCAGCCGCGCCAGGCCCCGCAGGAGGGTCGACTTGCCGCAGGCGTTGGCCCCGACGATGACCGTGATGCGTCCGTCGGGGATCTGGACGTCGAGGTCGCGGACGACGTCGGTGTCGCCGTAGGCGAGCGTGAGGTTGTCGGCGCGCAGGTCGTGAGAGGTCATCCGCCGCGTCCTTCCCGGTTGACGGTGGCGAGGAGCCAGATGAGGTAGGGGGCGCCGATGATGCCCGTCACGACACCCGTCGGCAGCGGGGTCGGCAGCGCCTGCTGGGCGACGAGGTCGGCGCCGAGGACGATGACCGCGCCGACCAGCCCGGCCGTCAGGATGCCGCCGGCCGATCCCGTCAGCCGCTGCGCGATCGGGCCGGCGATCAGGGCGACGAACAGGATGGGGCCGGCCACCGCCGTCGAGAAGCCGATCAGGACGATAGACAGCGCGATCAGCACGAGGCGGTTGCGCTCGACGCGCGAGCCCAGCGCGGTCGCGGTGTCGTCGCCGAGCTCGAGGGTGCGCAGCGGGCGCTCGAGCACGAGCGCCAGGGGGATCACGACGACGACGGCGACCAGCAGCGTCCGCAGCTCGCCGGCACCCGACTGGCCGATCGTGCCCGCCAGCCACGTCATCGCCTGGCGCGCCTCGTACAGCTCGGCGCGCGAGACGATGTAGCCGATGATCGCGACCATGAAGTTCGAGACGCCGATGCCGATCAGGACGAACCGGTAGCCCGTGATGCCGTCGCGCCAGGCCAGGACGTAGATCAGCAGGGCGGTCAGCAGCGCGCCGAGCAGCGCCGAGCCGGAGACCGCGGAGCTGCTGGCGTCGAACAGCACGATCGACGACACCGCGAACAGGCTCGCGCCCGACGAGACGCCCACGAAGTCGGGCGACGCCAGCGGGTTGCCCAGCAGCTTCTGGAAGATCACGCCCGAGAGGCCCAGTGCCAGCCCGACGGCCACGCCCGACGCGGCGGTCGGCAGCCGCAGGTCGCGCACGATGAAGTCGGTCGTGGGGTCGTCACGCAGCCCGAGCACCGAGGTGATGACGTCGATCGGCGAGACGTAGTAGCTGCCGAGCATCATCGTGAGCACGAACAGGCACGCGACGACGAGCAGCAGCGCGGCCGTCACGACCGTCGCCCGCCGGCGACGCTGACGGCGCCCGCCGCGGACGGTGGGGACGTCGAGGCTCGTGGGGGTCTCCATCACAGCTCCGCGAGGTTGCGGTAGCGGACGAGCAGGACGAACGCCGGCGCACCGATCACGCCGATCACGACGCCGACCTGCAGCTCACCGGGCGAGACCACGACGCGTCCGACGATGTCGGCGGCCAGCAGGACGACCGGGGTCAGGAACAGGGAGTACGCCAGGATCCAGCGGTAGTCGGGTCCGCAGATCATCCGCGCCAGGTGCGGCACGACCAGGCCGACGAAGACGATCGGTCCGCACGCCGCGGTGGCCGCACCGCACAGGACCGCGACGGTCACGAACATCACGATGCGGGTCAGGCGCACCCGCTGGCCGAGCGCCACCGCGAGGTCCTCGCCGAGGGCCAGCCCGTTCAGGGCGCGGCCCGTGCCGAGCGCCACCAGCAGGCCGACGACCAGGAACGGCAGGGTCTGCCACAGGACCGGGAAGTAGCGGCCGGCCAGCGACCCGACCTGCCAGAACCGCAGCTCGTTGAGGGCCGAGACGTTGGTCATCACGATCGCCGACGTGATCGACGACAGGATCGCGGTGACGGCGGCACCCGCGAGCGCCAGCTTGACCGGCGTCGCCCCCTCGCGTCCGAACGACGCGATGCCGTAGACCGTCACGGTCGCCACGCCGGCACCGACGAAGGCGAACCACACGTAGGTGCTGACCGACTGGGTGCCGAGCACCATGATGCCGAAGACGATGAAGGCTGCCGCGCCGGCGTTGATGCCCATGATGCCGGGATCGGCGAGCGGGTTGCGGGTCACGCCCTGCAGGATCGCGCCGCTGAGCCCCAGCGCCGCGCCGGCGACGATGCCGATCAACGTCCGAGGGACCCGCAGCTCGCGGATGACCGTCTCAGCGGCGTTGCCCGGGTCGTAGTCGGTGAACGCCTTCCAGATCGTCGACAGCCCGACGCCGCGGGCCCCCATCGTGATGCTGAAGAAGCACACCACGGCCAGCAGACCGATCAGCGCGACGAGCCCGGCCGACAGCGCGGCCCGCGACCGATGGGTCGGACGCTGCTCGCCGGCGGGCGCGGAGCGATCGAGGAGGGTCATGACGCCCCACCGTAACTTAGGCGAGCCTCACCAATCCACCACGTCTTCGTCACACGTCGCTCGGCCCGGGTCAGGCGTCGGGGGTCCAGCGGAACCGGTCGACGAGGGGCGCGGCCCCCGGGACTCTCACCAGCAGCACCAGCGCCCCGAGGCCGATCGCGGCACCGGCGACGTTGAAGATCAGGTCGTTGACGTCGGCCAGGTGACCGCCGCCCAGCAGGTTGCCGGTGAGGAACTGCGTCAGCTCGATGGCCGCGCTGATCGCCGTGGAGACGACGATCACGCGCCACCACGGCGGGCGTGCCATGAGTAGGTGGACGAGGATCCCGACGGGCACGAAGACCACGATGTTCGTCACCGCGTCGTTGACCTCGTAGTCCGTGAACGGGGTGACGTACACCTTCCATGCGCTGTGGTGGCGGGGAGCGTCCAGGAAGATCGGGAAGACGGTGTTGGCGACGATGCCGGCGGCGTACACGCAGAGCGCCACGGCGACGGCGGCGCGCGGCGCCGTGAGCCGGCCGCGCCGTGCGAGCCGCCACAGCAGGAACGCCATGGTCGCTGCGGCGACCGGGACGACGATCGGGAGCATCGGGACCTGGCGCATCACGGCGCCGACCCTACTCGACCCCGTGGACGCACGACGCCCCCGGAACCGGCAGGTCTCGGGGGCGTCGTGACGGGTGGGTCAGCCGTACGTGCTCAGGCGTAGATCTCGCCGTTCTTGGCCTTCTCGAGCAGCGAGGCCGGCGGGGTGAACCGGTCGCCGTATTTCTGCGCCAGCTCCTGCGCGCGAGCCGTGAAGGCCTCGACGCCGATCGAGCCGTCGGCGGCCTCGTAGCCGTTGACGTACTGGATCGCGCCACCGTGCAGGGCCGGGAAGCCGATGCCGAAGATCGAGCCGATGTTCGCGTCGGGCACCGACAGCAGTCCCTCGTCGAGGCACTTGATCGACTCGATGCTCATGATGAACGTCAGGCGCTCCTTGAGGTCCTCGAACGACGGCTGCTCGTCGGCGATCGGGAACTGCTCGGCCAGACCGCTCCACAGCCCCTCGCGCTTGCCGTCGACGTACTCGTAGAAGCCCGCGCCCTTGAGGCGGCTCGGGCGGCCGAGCTCGATCATCGTGTCGATGACCTTCTCCGACGCGCTCTCGGGCCATGCCTGGCCGGCCTCCTCGGCGGCGGCCTTCGACTCGTTGCGGATCTTGACCATCAGCTCGAGGTTGAGCTCGTCGCTGAGCTGCAGGACCGGCGCCGGGAAGCCGGCCTGGGTCGTGGCCCGCTCGATGCTGACGGGCGAGACGCCCTCGCCGAGCATGCCGACGCCCTCGTTGACGAACGTGCCGATGACGCGGCTGGTGTAGAAGCCGCGGCTGTCGCCGACGACGATCGGCGTCTTCTTGATGGCCTTGGTGTAGTCGATGACGCGCGCGATGGCCTCGTCGGACGTGTCCTTGCCGGCGATGATCTCGACCAGCGGCATCTTGTCGACCGGCGAGAAGAAGTGGATGCCGATGAAGTCCTCGGGACGGTCGACGCCGTCGGCCAGGATCGTGATGGGCAGGGTCGACGTGTTGGAGCCGAGCAGCGCGTCGGCGTTGACGACCTTCTGCACCTCGCCGAACACCTCGTGCTTGAGCTTGACCGACTCGAAGACGGCCTCGACGACGAAGTCGCAGCCCTCGAGGTCGGCGTAGTCGTCGGTCGGCGTGATGAGCGCCAGCAGGGCGTCGGCCTTCTCCTGCGTCAGGCGGCCGCGCGACACGGCCTTGTCGACGATGCCCTGGCTGTAGGCCTTGCCCTTCTCGGCGGCCTCGAGCGAGATGTCCTTCAGCACGACCTGCATGCCGGCCTTGGCCGAGACGTACGCGATGCCCGCGCCCATCATGCCGGCGCCGAGGACGGCGACCTTCTCGGCCTTCGTGGGCGCGATGCCCTCGGGGCGCGACTTGCCGGCGTTGATCGCGCCGAGGTCGAAGAAGAAGGCCTGCGTCATGTTCTTGAACTGCTGGCCCACGATCAGCTCGACCAGGTAGCGCGACTCGATGCGCGTCGCGGTCTCGAAGTCGACCTGCGAGCCCTCGACCGCCGCGCTCATGATGTTGCGCGGCGCCTTGTAGAGCGCGCCCTTGGTCTGCTTGCGCAGGTTGGCCGGGAAGGCCGGCAGGAACGCGGCGAACTTGGGCGTCGACGGCGTGCCGCCGGGGATGCGGTAGCCCTTGCGGTCCCAGGGCTGGGTCGCGGCCTCCTCGTTGCCGGCGTTGGCCTCGATCCAGGCCTTCGCGGCGGGGATCAGCTCGTCCTGCGTCGCGACGACCTCGTCGACGAGGCCCTCGGCGAGCGCCTTCGACGGCTTGAGCTGCTGGCCCTGGAGCAGGAACTTCATCAGCGCGTCGGAGATGCCGAACATGCGGACCGTGCGGGTCACGCCGCCGCCACCGGGCAGCAGGCCCAGCGTCGCCTCGGGCAGGCCGATCGAGTAGCCGCCGTCGACCGCGATGCGGTGGTGGGCCGCCAGCGCGATCTCGAGGCCACCGCCCAGCGCGGCACCGTTGATCGCCGCGACGACCGGCTTGCCGGACGTCTCGAGCGTGCGCAGGGTCGCCTTGATGGCCTCGACGTTGGCGAACAGCGCCTCGGCGTCGGCCGGCGTCGCCTTCGTCATGAGCTTGAGGTCGCCGCCGGCGAAGAAGGTCTTCTTGGCCGAGGAGACGATGACGCCCGTGACCGAGTCCGGGTCGTCGGCGATCTGCTGGACGAGCCGGTCGACGGCCGCGGCCATCGAGTCGGCGTAGTCCTGGTTCATCGTGTTGGCGCTCTGGTTGGGATCGTCCAGGACGAGGTTGACGATGCCGCCCTCGGCCTCGTATCGCACTGCTTCGGTCATGGGTGTGTCTTTCTGGTCAAGAAGAAGGAGGGTGAGGGGAGGAGGTCAGCGAAGACGCTCGACGACGGTGGCGATGCCCATGCCGCCGCCGACGCACAGCGTCGCGAGGCCGTAGCGCTGGTCGCGACGCTCGAGCTCGTCGACCAGGGTGCCGAGGATCATCGCGCCGGTCGCACCCAGCGGGTGGCCCATCGCGATCGAGCCGCCGTTGACGTTGGTCTGGTCGTGCGGGTAGCCGCCGAGGTCCTTCATGAGGCGCAGGGCGACGGCCGCGAAGGCCTCGTTGATCTCCAGCAGGTCGATGTCGCCGATGCTCAGCCCGGCGCGCTCCAGCGCCTTGAGGCTGGCCGGGCCGGGGCCCGTCAGCATGATCGTGGGCTCGGAGCCCGACACGGCGGCCGAGACGATGCGGGCGCGGGGCTTGAGCCCGTGGCGCTCCCCGGCGGACTCGTTGCCGATCAGCACGAGGGCGGCACCGTCGACGATGCCCGAGGAGTTGCCGGCGTGGTGGACGTGGTCGATCTTCTCGACCCAGTGGTACTTCTCGAGCGCGACGGAGTCGAAGCCGCCCTGGTCGCCGATCTGCGCGAACGAGGCGGGCAGCTTGCCGAGGCTCTCGGCCGTCGTGCCCTCGCGGACGAACTCGTCGTGGTCGAGGATCGTCAGGCCGGAGGCGTCCTTGACCGGGATGACGGAGTTGGCGAAGTAGCCGTTGGCGATGGCCTTGGCGGCCCGTGCCTGCGACTCGGCGGCGAACGTGTCGACGTCGTGGCGGCTGTAGCCCTCGATCGTCGCGATCAGGTCGGCACCGATGCCCTGCGGCACGAAGTCGGTGTCGAACGACGTGCGGGGGTCCATGGCCCACGCGCCACCGTCGGATCCCATCGGAACGCGGCTCATCGACTCGACGCCACCGGCGAGGATCAGGTCCTCCCAGCCGGAGCGCACGCGCGCCGACGCCTGGTTGACGGCCTCGAGGCCCGAGGCGCAGAAGCGGTTGAGCTGCACGCCGGCGACGGTGTCGGGCAGGCCCGCGGCCAGAGCCGCGGTCTTGGCGATGTCGCCGCCCTGGTCGCCGACGGGAGAGACGCTGCCGAGGACGAGGTCCTCGATGCCGTCGGTGTCGAGCGTGGGGTTGCGCTTGCGCAGCTCGTCGACCAGACCGGTGACCAGCGAGATCGGCTTGACCTCGTGGAGCGATCCGGTCTTCTTGCCGCGACCGCGCGGCGTACGGATGGCGTCGTAGACGAAGGCCTCGGTCATAACGGATTCCTTAGAGATGAGTCCCGCAGGTGTGGATGGAGAACAGGTGCCGTCGCGAGGGCGGCACTGTTGATTGTGACACCAACACTGTCAAAGTCCAAGGGTCGGGGTGATGTGCCGCAGGTCACCCGCGCCGGGGGCGGGCCGCGACCACCGCGACGGCCCCGGCGGTCGTGAGGGCCAGCCCCAGCAGCGGGAGGGCGAGCGAGGGGCCGCCCGAGTCGGGCAGCACGGCGCCGTCGTCGGGGGCGCTGCCGCCGTCGTCGTCGGGCGTCGGATCGGCGGCCGGGTCGGAGGGATCGTCCGGCACGGGGACGACCGGGTCGGACGTCGCGGGGTCGGTGACGAACGCGAAGTCCTGGCCCGTGAGGTCCTCGCCCGCCACCGTGATCGTCACGCTGCGCGCCGCACCACCGCTCGTGCCGGCCGGTGCCGCGACGGTCACCCGGTAGGTGCCGGGGGTCAGGGCGCCGAGCCCGAACGTGCCCTCGGCGTCCGTCGTCACCGTGGCGCCGGCGGCGCCCCCGGGGCCGACCGTCACGACGGCGCCGGGCAGGGGGCGGCCGTCGAGCGTCACGGTGCCGGCGACGGAGCCCGTCGCCGCGACCCGGGTGAGGACGACGTCCTGGTCCGGCACGTCGGCCGTGCCGACCGTGACGGGCGACGTCGCGGGGGTCTGGTAGCCCGCCGGCGGGTTCGGCACCGCGAGCACGTAGCCGCCCGCCGGGACGCGCGGCAGGGCGTAGGTGCCGTCGGCGGCCGTCACCGCCCGGTAGGTGGACCCGCCGCCGGTCAGCTCGACCGTCACACCCGCCACCGGGCCGTCGGGCCCCTCGACGACGCCGCTGACGGTCGGCAGGGCCTGCAGCACGAAGTCCTGGTCGGTGACCGGCGTCGTCGCGCCCGCCGGGACCGTGGCCGTCCGGTCGGGGGCGGACAGGTAGCCGGACGGCGCGGTGACCGCGATCGTGTAGTCGGCGGCGTCGGCGTTGTCCTCGAAAACGTAGCGCCCCGCCACGTCGGTCGTGGCGGTGCGGGACGGTCCGCCGGCCACGGGCGTCAGCGTCACCGTCACGCCCTCGAGGGGACCGGACACGGCGCGCACCTCACCGGTGATCGGCACAGGCACGGCCTGCCGCACCGAGAAGTCGGTCACGGCGTCTCCCGCCCTCAGGTCGATCGCGCGGCTGCTGGGGCTCGTCACGAGGCAGGTCGCAGGGACGCCCGACAGCGCGACCCGGTAGCCGTCGCTGGCGGCCACGCCGTCGAAGGCGTAGGTGCCCGACGCGTCGACCGACCGCGTCGCCACGACGGCGCCCGACGCGTCGACGAGCGAGACCGTCGCGCTCGCGAGGGAGCACGTGCCGGTCGTGACCGCGACGGTTCCCGACACGTCCTGCTTCGTGACGGCGAACCACGTCTGGAGGATCGGGAGCCCCGCGCGGCGGGTGAACGTGAACGTCAGCGTGCGCAGCGACGTGGTGGGCTCGAACCAGCCGGTCGCCCCGTCGGAGTCGACCGCGGCGTCGTTGCCCCGCAGGGTCGCCGTCGCCGGGTCCCACGTCGGGACGTCCTTGGGTCGACCCGTGTCGGAGCAGACGCTGCTCGGCCGGGGCGTCGTGTCGCACAGGTTGAAGGCGCTGCGGAAGCCCAGGTCGGCCGTCGTCGCGGCGGTCCCGTCGGCGCGCGTCGCCGAGACCCGGACCTGGTCGGCGTCGACGTCGCCCAGCACGACGGTCCAGCCCTGCGGGGTCGGACGGTCGAACGTGTAGGTCGTCGTCGACGGGGACGACGCGTTGTCGGCCCTGGGCCGCAGGTTGAGGTACGCCTGGTCGCGGCTCGACCCGTACCGCTGGCCCGGCGGGGTGCTCGCGCCGAACCAGTTGGTAGCCCCCGAGGGCAGGGCGACGTCCGCGCGCGAGTCGGACGCGACCGTGGCCTCGGGGAAGCCGAGCGCCGGCAGCTGCATCGTCGTCGCGTAGTCGTTCGTCGACCCCGTCAGCGGCCCCCACTGGGCGAAGCCCGTCGTGGTCGCCGCGGTGGCCGCGACGGCCGATCCCGCCAGCAGTACCGCCATCGCCGCCGCCAGCACACCAGAGCTGCGCATCGTCTCTCCGCCCCCCGAAGCTCCCGAGCTCCGAGCCTAACCTCGTCGGCGCCGGTGGGCCCGTGGAATAAGGTCGGACCCATGACGACGACCCCGGCCGAGACCATGAGCGTCGAGCAGCTCGCGTCGCGCGTCGGCATGACGGTGCGCACCGTGCGGTTCTACGCCGGTCGCGGACTGATCCCGCCGCCGCGCCGCGAGGGACGCAACGGCTTCTACGGCCCCGACCACATCGCCCGGCTCGAGCTCGTCCGCGAGCTGCAGGGCCACGGCTTCACCCTGTCGGCGATCGAGGGCTACCTCGAGAACATCCCGGCGGGCGCGACGCCCGAGCAGGTCGCCCTGCACCGCACCCTGCTGGCACCGTGGATGGCCGATCGTCCCGAGGAGCTCGACCGCGCGTCGCTCGAGCTGCGCGCCGGACGCCCGCTCACCGATGACGACCTCGAGCGGCTCATCGCCCTCGGCGTCGTCGAGCCGACGCCCACCGAGGACGTCTTCCAGGTCGCCCCCGCCCACCTGGCGGTCGGCATCCAGTTCATCGAGACCGAGATGCCGATCGAGGTCGCGCTGGCGGCCCGCAAGATCTTCGACGAGGCCGGCCGTTCGGTCGCTCGCGAGATCACCGAGGTGTTCAAGACCATGTGGTGGCCGACGCTGCGCTCGTCGGGCCGACCGCCCGAGGACATCATCGCCCTGGTCGAGCGCTTCAAGCCCCTGACGGTGCAGGCCCTCGTGACGGCGTACGAGACGGGCGTCGACGAGGCGAAGCGCGAGACGGTGCGCCGCCGGAGCTGAGGCTCAGGCGGTGTCGGGGCCGTCCATCAGACGGCGGGTGATCGCCGTGACGTCGCGATCGAGGGCGTCGACCCGGTGCTCGATGCGGTCGAGGCGCCGCTCGACATGCTCGAACCGCTTGTCGACCTGCTCGAACCGCTTGTCGACCTGCTCGAACCGGCGATCGACCTGCTCGAACCGGCGATCGACCTGCTCGAACCCGGCGGTCATGATCGCGGTCAGTGCGGCGAAGCGGGCGTCGAGGTTCTGGCCGAACAGGCGCACCAGGATGGCCATGAACGCCAGCATGAACGTGAACATGCCGCCGATCGTGGTCCAGGTCTGCGCGTCGTTCATGCGTCAAGGATAGGCACGGCCCCCGACGTCCGGAAGGGGTCGAGGGCCGTGCTGTGGACGCGCGTCAGATGCCGAGTCCGCGTCCGACGATCTCCTTCATGATCTCGGTCGTGCCGCCGTAGATCGTCTGGATGCGGGTGTCGAGGTACGCCTTGGAGATCGGGTACTCGCTCATGTAGCCGTAGCCGCCGTGCAGCTGCAGGCACTGGTCGGCGACCTTCTTCTGCAGCTCGGTCGTCCACCACTTGCCCATCGCGGCGTCCTCGACCGTCAGGGTGCCCTCGTTGAGGCGCGTGATCGACTCGTCGACGAACACCTGCGCGATCTGCGTCTCGGTCTCGAGCTCGGCCATCGTGAAGCGCGAGTTCTGGAACGAGCCGATCGGCTTGCCGAAGGCCTTGCGGTCCTTGACGTACTCGAGCGTCATGTCGACCATCCGGCGGCACGCGGCCGCGGCCACGACCGAGATCGACAGGCGCTCCTGCGGCAGCTTCTCCATGAGGTAGATGAAGCCGTGGCCGGCCTCGCCCAGCAGGTTGGTGCGGGGCACGCGCACGTCGTCGAAGAACAGCTCGGCGGTGTCCTGCGCCTTGAGGCCGATCTTGTCGAGGTTGCGACCGCGCTCGAAGCCCTCGGCGCCCCGCTCGACCACGATCAGCGAGAAGCCCATCGCACCGGCGGAGGGATCGGTCTGGCACACCACGATCACGAAGTCGGCGTTGATGCCGTTCGTGATGAACGTCTTGGAGCCGTTGATGACGTACTCGTCGCCGTCGAGCACCGCGGTGGTCTTGATGCCCTGCAGGTCGGACCCCGTGCCGGGCTCGGTCATCGCGATCGCGGTGATCATCTCGCCGCTGCAGAACTTCGGGAACCAGCGCGCCTTCTGCTCCTCGGTCGCGTGCGACAGCAGGTAGCCCGACACGAGGTCGGTCTGGATGACGAAGCCGATGCCGCTGGCGCCGATGCGGGTGATCTCCTCGGTCAGGATCGCGTTGTAGCGGAAGTCCGTGACACCGCCCCCGCCGTGCTCCTCGGGCATCATGAAGCCGAGCAGGCCCATGTCGCCGGCCTTGGTCCAGATCTCGCGGGGGACGATCGAGTCCTTCTCCCACTGGTCGTGGTGCGGGGCGATCTCCTTCTCGCAGAAGGAGCGGACGGTGTCGCGGAACGCGTCGTGGTCGGAGTCGAAGATCGTGCGCTTCATGAGGTGCCCTTCGTAGGAGTGGTCGTGTCTCGGGGGGCCTGCACGGCGACGCCGTCGGCGATGAGCTGGTCGACGTCGGCGACGCCCCAGGCGGCGAGCGCCTCGGCCGTGCTGGCACCCGCGGTCTCCGGTGCCGTCGTCAAGGTGGCGGGGGTCGCCGAGAACCGCGGAGCCGGTGCCGGCTGGGTGAGCCCGTGGTGCTCGACGTACGTGCCGCGCGCGACGTTGTGCGGGTGCTCGTACGCCTCGGTCAGGCTCAGCACGGGAGCGACGCACGCGTCGGTGCCGTCGAACACGTCGACCCACTCGGCCCGCGTGCGGCTCGCGAAGGTCGAGGTCAGGGTCTCGCGGAGCTCGTCCCACCGGCCGATGTCGTACTGGCCCGGCAGGTCGACCCCCAGGCCCTCGACGAGCGCGGCGAAGAACTGCGGCTCGAGCGGGCCGACCGACATCCACTGCTCGTCGGACGTCTCGAAGACGTCGTAGAAGGGGGTGCCGGTGTCGAGCATGTTGGTGCCGCGACGGTCGCTCCAGCCCCCCGACTGCTGCATCGCGACGATCATCGACATCAGGTGCGCCGTGCCGTCGGTGATCGCGGCGTCGACGACCTGGCCCTCGCCGGTCGAGCGCGCGTGCGTCAGCGCCGCGAGCAGGCCCGTCACGAGGTAGAGCGATCCGCCCGCGAAGTCGCCGACGAGGTTGAGGGGCACCTGGGGCGGTCCGCCGGCCCTGCCGATCGCGCCGAGGGCGCCGGCGACCGCGATGTAGTTGATGTCGTGGCCGGCCGCCTGCGCGAGCGGTCCGTCCTGCCCCCAACCGGTCATGCGCCCGTACACGAGGGCGGGGTTGCGGGCGTGGCAGTCGGCGGGGCCGAGGCCCAGACGCTCCGTGACGCCGGGGCGCAGGCCCTCGATCAGGATGTCGGCGGACGCCACGAGGTCGAGGACCGTCTCGACGCCGCGGGGGTTCTTCAGGTCGATCGCGACCGACGGACGGCCGCGACCCAGGATGTCCTTCTCGGCGGGCCCCAGCTGCAGGGCGTTGCCGCCGGGCCGGTCGACGCGGATCACGTCGGCGCCCAGGTCGGCCAGCAGCATCGCCGCGAACGGTCCGGGCCCGATGCCGACGAGCTCGACGACGCGGACTCCGTGGAGGGGTCCGGACGCGGAGGGGGCGGACTGCGCTGGAATCGTCACACCACTATTGTGACAGTAGTGCTGTCACGGTTGCAAGTGGCCCGTTCACCGTGACGTCCGGACGCGTGACACATCCGCATACCGTCAGTATCTTGATGCGCATGCTCTCCGAACTGTCCTACACGCGCAAGGGATCCGGCGAACCCCTGGTCCTCATCCACGGCATCGGCCACCGGCGACAGGCGTGGGACCCCGTCCTCGAGACGCTCGCGCAGTCGTACGACGTCATCGCGGTCGACCTCGCCGGCTTCGGCGAGTCGCCGGCCTACCCGCTGCAGGCCGCGTACGACATGGACAACGCGTGCGACAACCTGAGCGACAACTTCGCCGCGTGGGGGGTCGACCGGCCGCACGTCGTCGGCAACTCGCTCGGCGGTGCGATCGCCCTCGAGCTGGGCGCCCGGGGGCTCGCCCGATCGGTCACGGCCCTGAGCCCGGCGGGATTCTTCGGCACCGTCAACCGCCTGCAGACCCTGGTGCTGCTGGTCCTCCTGCGCGTCACCAGCCAGCTCCCCGCGTCGGTGCTGCGCTCGGTGTCGCGGTCGTCCGCCGGACGGCGTCTGGCGGGCAGCTCGCTGTACGCGCACCCCGAGCGGTTCACCGCCGCACAGGTCTACGGCGATGCGCTGGCCCTCAAGCACTGCCACGGCTTCGAGCGGACGATCGTCAAGGGCGTCACCTACTCGTTCCGCGAGCACCTCGACGTCCCCACGACGATCGCGTGGGGCACGCGCGACCTGATCCTGCCCTACAGCTCGTCGGCGATCGCCCAGGAGCGCCTGCCCGAGGCGCGGCACGTCGCGCTGCCGCACTGCGGGCACGTGCCGATGGTCGACGACCCGGCGCTGGTCGTGCGGGTCGTGCAGAACACGACCGCCGAGGCCGACGCCGGAATGGCGGCCGACGCAGCGGCGTTGAGCCGGACGTGGAGATCCTCGACAGCGTCGTGATCGGAGCCGGCCAGGCCGGCCTCTCGACGTCGTACCACCTGGCCCGCCGCGGCATCGAGCACGTCGTGCTCGACGGCGACGACGGCCCCGGGGGCGCGTGGCAGCACCGGTGGGACGCGCTGACGATGCACGACGTCCACGGCGTCGCCGACCTGCCGGGCGCCCGGGTCCCCGACCGCGCGGGCGCCGAGCGGGCCAACCGGTTCGTCCCGTCGTACTTCGCCGCCTACGAGGCGCGCTTCGAGCTGCCGGTCGTGCGGCCGGTGCGGGTCGCGCGGGTCGACGACGCGGAGGGCCTGCTGCGCGTGGCGTCGGCCGACGGACGCTCGTGGACGACGCGGACGCTCGTCAATGCGACCGGCACCTGGACGCGCCCCTTCGTCCCGCACGTCCCCGGCATCGCGGCGTTCGCCGGGGAGCAGCTGCACACCGTCGACTACCCCGGCCCCGAGCACTTCCGCGGCCGGCGGGTCGTCGTCGTGGGCGGCGGCGCGTCGGCGGTGCAGTTCATCGGCGCCCTCGCGCCGATCGCCGACACCGTGTGGGTCACGCGCCGCGCGCCGGTGTGGAACGACCGCGACTTCACCCCCGAGGTGGGCCGCGAGGTCGTCGCGAAGGTCGAGGAGCGGGTGCGGCTGGGGCTCCCGCCCCGCAGCGTCGTCAGCGTGACGGGCCTGCAGCTGCGCGAGCAGGAGCGCGAGGCCGAGCGGCTCGGCGCCTACGCCGACCCGCGCCCGATGTTCACGACGATCGAGCCCGAGGGCGTGCGGTGGGCCGACCGGTTCGAGCGTGCCGACGTGATCCTGTGGGCGACGGGCTTCCGCCCCGCGGTCGAGCACCTCGCCCCGCTGCACCTGCGGGGTCCGCTGGGCGGCATCCGGCTCGACGGGACGACGGCGGTGGCCGATCCGCGCGTGCAGCTGGTCGGGTACGGGCCGTCGGCCAGCACGATCGGCGCCAACCGTGCCGGGCGCACCGCGGCGCTGGCGGTGCGCGACCGGCTCAGACGCGCTGCGCCAGCCGGCCTGACACGGTCTGCCACTGGCGCACGCTGACCTCGGCCACCAGGCCCTCGACGACGAACGGGTCGGCGTCCGTCAGCGCCACGGCGTCGGCCTCCGAGTCGGCCTCGAACACCAGCAGCGCCCCGCCCTCGCCGCCGACGTAGGGGCCGGACAGGGCGAGCTCACCCCGCCCCGTCAGCTCGGCGAGGTAGGCGCGGTGGGCCGGACGCGTGGCGTCGCGGGCCGCGTCGGAGTCGGCGACGTAGCGGTAGGTCGTGGCGAAGAGAGGCATGCACCCAGCGTGTCAGGTCGGGCGACGGGCGACGTGCGACGCGTCCAGATCGTGGGCACGCGGGCACCCGAGCAGGCCCAGCGTCCCGTCGAGCTCGTCGACGAGCTGCTCCAGCACCCGGCGCGCTCCCGCCTCGCCCTCGCACGCCAGGCCCCACAGGACCGGTCGCCCGACCATCACGGCGTCGGCGCCGAGCGCCAGCGCCTTCGCGGCGTCCCAGCCGCGGCGGACGCCTCCGTCGACCAGCACGTCGAGTCGCCCGTCGACGGCCTCGACGACCGGACCGAGGGCGTCGGCCCCCGACAGCACGGTGTCGAGCTGACGACCGCCGTGGTTCGACACGACGATGCCCGCCACGCCGGCGTCGACCGCGCGGACGGCGTCCGCGGGGTTCAGGACGCCCTTGAGGACGACCGGCAGGCCGCTGGCCTCGCCGAAGGCCGCGACGTCGTCCCACGACAGCGACGGATCGTGCATCGCGTGCCGCTCGGCCAGCGAGCGCGGGCCCGCGAGACCGTCGACGAACGGCGGGTGGCTCAGCGTGAAGCCGGACCGCTCGGTGCGCTCGCGACGACCGCCGAACGGGAAGTCGACCGTGATGACGAGGGCCTCGTAGCCCCCCTCGCGGGCTGCCGCGACGAGGTCGTGCGACAGGCCGCGGTCGCGGTAGACGTACAGCTGGAACCAGCGGTCGGCCGGCCCGGCGGCCGCCGCGACCTGCCGGGGGTCGGTCGTGGTCTGCGACGACAGCACCATGATCGAGCCGGTGGCCGCGGCCGCGCGCGCCGTGCCGGTCTCGCCGTCGGGGTGCGCCTCGAGCTGGTACGCCATGGGGGCGACGAGGAACGGGTGGGGACGTTCGCGCCCCAGCAGCGTGACCGACGTGTCGCGGTGCTCGACGCCGACCAGCACGCGCGGGAGCAGCGCGAACCGGTCCCATGCCGCGACGTTGTCGCGCAGCGTGACCTCGTCGCCCGCGCCGCCGGCGAAGTAGCCGTGCGCGCCGGGGCCGAGCAGCTCGGCCGCCCGGGCCTCGAAGTCGTGGGTCACGGCAGGTGCCGGGCCAGGAACTCCGCCGTGCGCGGGCTGCGGGGTGCCGTGAAGATCTGCTCGGGCGGGCCCGACTCCTCGATGCGACCGTCGGCCATGAACACGATGCGGTCGGACACCTCGCGGGCGAACGTCATCTCGTGCGTCGCCATGACGATCGTCATGCCCTCGGTCCGCAGGTCGCGGATGACGTCGAGCACCTCGCCGACCAGCATCGGGTCGAGCGCCGACGTGATCTCGTCGAGCAGCAGCAGCCGGGGCTGCATCGCGATCGCCCGCACCAGGGCGACCCGCTGCTGCTGGCCGCCCGACATCGCGTCGGGGTAGGCGCCGGCCCGGTCGGCCAGCCCGATGCGCTCGAGCAGGGTGTGCGCGCGGGCGCGGGCCGTCTCGCGCGACTCGCCACGCGACCTCACGGGGCCCAGCACGATGTTCTGCTCGACCGAGAGGTGCGGGAACAGGTTGTAGGCCTGGAAGACGATGCCGATGTCGCGCCGGACCGCGTCGACGTCGACGCGCGGATCGGTGATCTCGCGACCGTCGAACCAGATGTCGCCGTCGTCGACCTGCTCCAGCAGGTTGAGGCACCGCAGCAGCGTCGACTTGCCCGAGCCGGAGGCGCCGATCAGGCACACGACCTCGCCCTCGGCGATCTCGAGCGAGACGCCCTTGAGCACCTCGTGGTCGCCGAACGACTTGCGCACGGCGTCGGCGCGGAGCACGCCGGTGCCACCCTCGGTCATCAGATTCCGTTCTCGCGGCGCAGCGAGCGCACCGTCAGGTAGTCGGTGAGCCGCGCCAGGGGGATCGTCGCGACGATGAAGAAGCACGCCGCGACGACGTAGCCCGTGAACGCGAACGTGCGGCCCGCGTCGACCTGCGCGACGCGCAGCGCCTCCACCAGGCCGATGATCGACAGCAGGGCGGTGTCCTTCTGCAGCGACACGAAGTCGTTGAGCAGCGGGGGCGTGACGCGACGGACGGCCTGCGGCAGCACGATGTGGCGCATCGTCTGTGCGTACGACAGCCCGAGGGCCCGACCACTGGCCCACTGCGTCGGGTGGACCGACAGGATGCCGGCGCGCAGCACCTCGGCGACGTACGCCCCGTAGCAGAGGGTCAGCGCGATGACGCCCAGCCAGAACAGGCTCGTCGGGGTGCCCGCCAGGTCGAGCGCCGGCACGCCGAAGCCGATCAGGAAGACCACGAGGATCGTCGGCGTCCCGCGGAAGACGTCGGTGTAGACGACTGCGAGGAGCTTGACGGGTGCCAGCGCGGGCGACGGCACGACGCGGATGATCGCGACCGTGATCGCCACGACGAGGATCAGCACCTCGGCGACGAGGAACAGCCGGATGTTGAGCCAGAACGCCTCGGCGACGTCGGGCAGGACGGCCTTCGCGTCGCCGACGTCGAAGTACGTCTGCCGGACGCGGTCCCAGCCCGGGGACTGCAGCACCACGACGGCGAGGCCGCCCAGCACGACGAGCGTCGACACCACCGCCACCGCGGCCCGCGAGCGGGCACGGCGGCGGCGGTAGGCGTCGCGCTCGAGCTGGCGCCGGCTGACACCGGCGCCCGCGGGTGACGTCACTTGAGCTCGGGCACGTCGGTGGCCTGCGTCAGCCACTCCTTCTCGAGCGCGGCGAGCGTCCCGTCGTCGGCCAGGGCGTCGACGGCGAGGCTGACGCACGGCGTCAGGGCGCTGTCCTTGGCCAGCAGCAGGCCGAACTTCTCGGACTCGCCCGTCGTGGGCTGGAACTGCCCGACGATCGTGGCGCCGTCGAGCTCGGCGGACGTCAGGTAGTACGCCGACGGCAGGTCGGCGACGACGGCGTCGACCTGGCCGTTCTGCAGGGCCTGCGCGGCCTTGGTCGTGTCGTCGTAGACCAGGGGGTCGGACGAGGGGGCGATCTGCTTGATCGCCTCGAGGGACGTCGTGGCGACCTGGGCGCCGAGCTTGGCGTCCTTGAGGTCGGCCAGCGTCGTCGCACCGGCGAACGACGAGTCCTTCAGCGTGATGATCGCCTGCGCGGCCGAGTAGTACGGCGACGAGAAGTCGACGGCCTTGGCGCGGTCGGCCGTGATCGAGAACTGGTTGATGTCGACGTCGAACGACTTGGTGCCGGCCTGGACGGCCTGGTTGAAGCCCGCCTTGACCCACGTGACGTCGTCCTTGGCGAAGCCCAGCTTGTCGGCGACGGCGTAGGCGACGGCCCCCTCGAAGCCCTTGCCGTTGGTCGGGTCGTTGTCGACGAACCACGGCTCGAAGGCAGGATCGTCGGTCGCGATCGTGAACGTGCCGGACGTCAGCAGCGGCAGGTCGGCGGGCTTGCAGTCGGACAGCGACGTGGCGGCCTTCGCCGCGTCCGCCGTCGAGTCGCTGCCGGAACCGCCGTCGGAGTCGGCGGGAGCGCAGGCCGCGGTGAGCGCGAGGGCCAGTGCCGCGAGCGCGGTCAGGCCGCGGGAGGAGGAGATGAACATACGGAGAATCGTAGTCTCCGGCCACCGCCCCGGGTCGCGCAGTTCCAGAAGGTGATCAGTCGCCCCGGTCACCCCGCGAGCGGGGTCGCTTGAGCGCCCACGGCTCGAGGTGCTCGTAGCCCTTGACCGACGTGCGGCGGGTGCGACGCAGCCGGTAGTCGTCCGCCCGCTCCCGCAGCCTCTCGGCCAGGTCGGCGTCGACCAGGACGCGACCCGGTCGCGCGATCGACGTCAGGCGCGAGGCCAGGTTGACCGTCGGCCCGAAGACGTCGCCGAGCCGGGCCAGGACGGGTCCGTGCGCCGTGCCGACGCGCACCTCGGGGAACCGGTCGTCGACCTCGGCCCGCTCGACCAGCAGCAGCGCCAGGTCGGCGGCCGCGAACGGGTCGTCGACGGTGTAGAGCACCTCGTCGCCGATGGTCTTGACGACCTGGCCGCCACGCTCGACCACCAGGTCGGTCACGACCCGCTCGAACCACTCGACCATCTCGCCCAGCGCCCGCGTGCTCATCTGCCGGCTGCGCGACGTGTAGCCCACGATGTCGACGAAGCCCACGGTCGTCGAGGACGTCGCACCGTTGGCCGATCCGCGCAGCGCCATGCGGCTGGCCGTCGCGAGCAGGTGCCGGCGCCAGATGTAGCCCTGCACCTCCTCGACCATCGGGATGACCTCGGTCAGCACCTCCAGCGGCGGGTCGTCCTCGCCGTCACCGCCGCTCAGCGACGCCAGCAGCAACCGGGTCTGCCAGTCGGCGAGCCGCGAGAACGAGCGACCCATCGACCGCACGAACTGCGGCATGCGCTCGGGCTCGACGACGCCGAGCTCGGTCAGGCGGCGGGTGATCCGCAGCGCCTCGACGTCGGCGGGCGTGAACGCGACGACTCCCGGGCCGACCTCGGAGAAGCCCAGGTGCCGCCACATCGTGACGGCGTCCTCGAGCTCGACGCCGGCCGCCTCGGCGACCTGCTCCTGGGTCAGCGAGGGCGCGTCGTCAAACAGGTAGGCCGTCGCGACGTCGATCAGCAGGCCCGGGTCGAAGGCGGGCTCGTCAGCGGTCATCGCCAGATGCTATCCCGTCGCCGCCGCCTGCGCGTATGCAACCAGTTGCACATCTGAGGTCGTCGTACTACCGTCCCGGCATGGCCCTCGAGCACGCGATCCTCGTCTCGCTCGCCGAGCGCGCCGCCTCCGGCTACGACCTGGCCCGGCGCTTCGACGCTTCGATCGGCCACTTCTGGAAAGCCAGCCACCAGCAGATCTACAAGGTGCTCGGCCGCATGGAGGCCGATGCCTGGGTCGTCTCCGAGCTCGTGCCGCAGGACGGTCGCCCCGACAAGAAGGTGTACGTCATCACCGCGGCGGGCCGCGACGAGCTCGCCCGCTGGGCGTCGACGACGACCCCGCCCGAGCACCTGCGCAGCGAGTTCGCGGTCAAGCTGCGCGCCCTGCCGTTCGGCGACGCCGCCGCGATCGTCGACGACGTCCGACAGCGCCGGCGTCACCACGAGGCGCAGCTGGCCTACTACCGCGACAGCGCGGCCCGGTTCTACCCGGACCCCGCGTCGCTGCCGACGGACGAGCTCGGCGGGTGGCTGGTCCTCCGCGGCGGCATCCTCGGCGAGGAGACCGGCATCGCGTGGTGCGACGAGATCCTTCAGCGGCTGGGCGGGACCGAGCGGTGAGCGCGCACGCCCACGACCAGCACGCCGACGCCGATCAGGAACGCCGTCACGATCAGCACCGCGTGCACCCAGAAGAACGGCTGCGGCGTGCTGTGCCAGTGCTCGCCGGCCCACGCGCGGTCGTCGTCGGCGATCGCCTTGGCGAAGCGCGGCCAGATCACGACGTTGAACACGCCCGCCACGACGAGGAACTTGGCCGCGGTCTTCGAGATCACCCGGCCATCCCATCACAGGAGCCCACATGAGCCCGTATCCCCACCTGCTGGAGCCGCTCGACCTCGGGCACACGACGCTGCGCAACCGCGTCGTCATGGGATCGATGCACACCGGCATGGAGGACCGCGCCCGGCACCTCCCCGAGCTCGCGGCCTACTTCGCCGAGCGCGCCAAGGGCGGCGTGGCCCTGTCGGTGACGGGCGGCTACGCGCCCAACTGGCACGGCTGGCTGCTGCCGTTCGGCTCGCAGATGACGTCGCGCCGGTTCGCCGACAAGCACCGGATCGTGACCGACGCGGTGCACGAGCACGACGGCAAGATCGTCATGCAGCTGCTGCACGCGGGCCGCTACGGCTACCACCCGTTCAAGCGGGCCGCGTCGTCCAAGCCGTCGCCCATCACCCCGTTCGGCCGCCCCAAGGCCATGACCACCCGCGAGGTCGACCGGACGGTCGACGACTTCGCGGCGTCCGCGGTGCTGGCCCGTCGCGCCGGCTACGACGGCGTCGAGATCATGGGGTCGGAGGGCTACCTGATCAACCAGATGCTGACGGCCCGCACCAACGACCGCACCGACCGCTGGGGTGGCAGCGCCGGGAACCGCATGCGGTTCCCGGTCGAGGTCGTCGAGCGGGTGCGCGAGGCCGTCGGGGCCGACTTCATCGTGATGTACCGGATGTCGCTGCTCGACCTCGTCGACGACGCCCAGAGCTGGGACGAGACCGTCGAGCTCGCCCGACGCGTCGAGGCCGCGGGCGTCTCGATCATCAACACCGGCATCGGCTGGCACGAGGCCCGCATCCCGACGATCGTCACGTCGGTGCCGCGGGCGGCGTTCTCGTGGGTCACCGGCAAGCTGCGGCCCGAGGTGACGGTGCCGGTCGTGGCGTCGAACCGCATCAACACCCCCGAGGTCGCCGAGGAGATCCTGGCGTCGGGGCAGGCCGACCTGGTGTCGATGGCCCGGCCGCTGCTGTCCGACCCCTACTTCGTGCAGAAGGCCGCCGAGGGCCGCGCCGACGAGATCAACACCTGCATCGCGTGCAACCAGGCGTGCCTCGACCACACGTTCAAGAACCAGCGGGCGAGCTGCATGATCAACCCGCGGGCCGGCCACGAGACGACGCTGGTGCTGTCGCCGACCCGCGCGGCCAAGCGCGTCGCGGTCGTCGGGGCCGGGCCGGCGGGGCTCGCGGCGGCCGCCGAGCTCGCGGGACGCGGTCACGACGTCGAGCTGTTCGAGGCGCTGCCCGAGGTGGGCGGCCAGTTCCGGCTCGCGATGCAGATCCCGGGCAAGGAGGAGTTCAGCGAGACGGTCCGCTACTTCTCGCGCCGCCTCGAGCTCGGCGGTGTCGCGCTGCACCTCGGCACCCGGGTCACGGCCGACGACCTCGTGGGCTTCGACGAGGTCGTGGTGGCCACCGGCGTCGTCCCGCGGATCCCCTCCATCCCGGGGATCGACCACTCGTCGGTCGTCGACTACCAGCAGGTGCTGCGCGATCGCGTGCCCGTCGGGCGCACCGTCGCGGTCGTCGGCGCCGGCGGCATCGGCTTCGACGTCGCGGAGTTCCTGCTGCACGAGCCCCACGAGTCGGTCGAGGAGTGGATGCGCCGCTGGGGCGTGACCGATCCGGCACTCGAGCGCGGCGGACTCGCGACCAAGGCGAAGGCACCGGCGAAGCGCCGGGTGCACCTGCTGCAGCGCAAGACGACCGAGCTGGGCAAGGGGCTCGGCAAGACGTCCGGGTGGGTGCACCGCCAGACGCTCAAGGACGCCGACGTCGAGATGCTCAAGGGCGTGACCTACGACCGCATCGACGACGCGGGCCTGCACGTCACGGTCGCCGGCGACGTCCCCGAGCAGCGCGTGCTGGCGGTCGACACGATCGTGCTGTGCACGGGCCAGGACTCCGTCCGCGACCTCGTCGAGCCGCTCGAGTCGCGCGGCGTGACGGTGCACGTGATCGGCGGGGCGGACGTCGCGGCCGAGCTCGACGCCAAGCGCGCGATCAAGCAGGCGACAGAGCTCGCCGCGACGATCTAGGCTGCACCATGATCACCGCTCTGATCGTCCTGGCCGTCGTCGTCGGAATCGTCGGACTCGTGGCTCTCACGGGCCGCTCCGGTGCCGGGGGGCTCTCAGGTCCGGACGACCGCCGCGACCACACCCCGCCCCACCCCGGCGGCCAGGGGCGCTGACGTCCGAAACGCCCCGAGACAGGTCGTCCCCGCGCTACGGTCCCCCCGTGACCGGCACCCGCACGTCCCGCTCCGGCACCGCCGTCGCGTGGGTCCTGTACGTCCTCCAGGTGCTGGGCTCGGCGCTCCTCGCCCTGCTCGCGATCACGTCGGTCTTCATGACCGACTCGTGCGGCAGCGTCAGCGCGGCCGACGAGCCCGCCGTGTGCGACACGTCGTACTTCGGAACGGTGCTGTTCGGGTACTGGATCGCGCTCGCCGTGCTGCTGGTGCTCGTGCCGATCGCGATCGTCCGGTCGTCCCGGCGGGGGCAGGCGGCCTGGGTGCGCGCCCTCGGCGGGCTCGTGCTCGCCGGAGCGCTGACGGTCCTGTTCGTCGTGCTGATGGTCCGCTGACCGCGTCGCCGGTGATACTGGCCCCATGGCCACCCGCATCGTGCTGCTCCGCGCCGTCAACGTCGGCCCGGCCCAGCTGCCGATGGCCGACCTGCGGGCGATCGCGGCCGACCTCGGGGCGACCGACGTCCGCACGTACATCGCCTCGGGCAACCTGGTCGCCGACGTGCCGGGCGACCCGGCGGTGTTCGACCGGGCCCTCGAGCAGGCCGTCGAGCAGCGGTTCGGCTTCTTCCGCGACGTGATCTCCCGGACGCCCGACCAGGTCCGCTCCGCGCTGAGCGCCCACCCGTTCGAGGTGGTCGAGCCGAAGTACTCCTACGTCACCTTCCTCGCGGGCGAGCCGACGGCCGACGCGCTCGAGAAGGCCCGCTCGTTCGAGACCCACGACGACCGGTGGGACGTCGTCGGCGCCGAGATGCACGTCCGGTACGCCGACGGCGCGGGACGCCCGCAGATGAAGGCCGACGCGATCGGCCGCGCGCTCGGTGTCGCCGGCACCGCGCGCAACCTCAACACCGTCCGCAGGCTCGTCGAGCTCGCGGGCTGATGCCCGGCATGCCCCCGCGACGACGGGGTACCTGCCGGCCATGACCCCACTCCGCACGGGACGGTCGACCCGCCCCGACGAAGCGGCGGTGGGTCGCCGATGACCGTCCTGATCATCGCCCTCGTCCTGCCCGCGACCCTCGCGCTCCTATCGCTGGCCCCGACCACCCGGCTCGAGCGGCGCATGGACACCGCGACGGACGAGGACCTGGCGTCGATCCGCCAGGGCAACGAGTCGCCCGTCCACCTGTGGTTCCTGATCGGGTGGGGCGCGACGACGCTCTTCGGTGCGGTGTTCCTGCTGGTGCGGGGGCAGTCGATCGGGTACGCCTGGCTCGGCGTGGCAGCGCTCTGGGCCGTGGCGGCCGTGACGACCCGGCGGCAACGCCAACGCGTGCTGGCCGTGCTGGGCGAGCGCGGACGGGTCGAGCGGACGGCACGCTACCGGGACCGAGCGGCCCTCTCCTACCGCTGGGGCTCGGCCGCCCTGCTCGGCTACGTCGGCCAGCGGTTCGTCCAGTACGCCTACCCCGGGCAACGCCCGGACGGCGCGTCGCTCGCCGTCGGCATCTTCGCCGTCGTCTTCCTGGCCGGCATCGTCGGCTTCGCCGTCGTCCGCACCCGCATGTACCTGTCGGGCGACGACCTCGACGTCCCGGACGTACGCTCGTGAGCGTGGATCCCCTCGACGTCCTCGGCGACCGCACGTGGCTCGTGCTCACGGGCGCGGGCGTCTCGACCGACTCGGGCATCCCCGACTACCGCGGGCCGGGCTCGACGCCCCGCACGCCGATCACGTACCAGGAGTTCGTCCGGACGGTCGAGGGGCGGCAGCGCTACTGGGCCCGCTCCCACGTGGGGTGGACCCGCATGTGGCACGCCGACCCCAACGCGACGCACCACGCCCTCGTCGCGCTGCAGGACGCCGGCCGCCTGACGGGCCTGATCACCCAGAACGTCGACGGGCTGCACGAGCAGGCCGGGCACCGCGACGTGATCGACCTGCACGGCCGCATCGACCGCGTCGTCTGCCTGGGGTGCCACGAGATCACGACCCGCGCCGCGCTGCACGAGCGCCTGACGGCGCTCAACCCCGGGTTCGAGCAGCGCACCGGCGAGCTGGCGCCCGACGGCGACGTCGTCCTGCGCGAGACCGACGACTTCGTCGTCGCGCCGTGCCGCACGTGTGGCGGCGACCTCAAGCCCGATGTCGTGTTCTTCGGCGAGAACGTGCCGAAGGAGCGGGTCGAGCGGTCGTACGCGCTGGTCGCCGAGGCCGAGGCCCTCGTCGTGCTCGGCTCGTCGCTGCACGTCATGTCGGGCCTGCGCTTCGTCAAGGCGGCCCACCAGCGGGGCATCCCGATCGTCATCGTCAACCGCGGGACGACCCGGGGCGACCCGCTCGCCACCCACAAGGTCGACGCAGGCGTGGCCGAGACGCTCGCGACTTCGCTACGGTTCGTCTGACCGCACAGCCTCTCTCGGACGAAGGACTCCCCATGAGCGACTCCACGCCGCCGCCTCCCCCGCCGGGTTACCAGCCCCCGGGCCAGCAGCCGTACGGGCAGCAGCCGCCTGCCTACCAGCCCCCGCCCCCGCCGTACGGCGCCCCGGCCGTCGCCAGCGTTCCCGGCGGCTACCCCGTCTCGTTCCAGTTCGCCTCGCCCGGCAAGATCGCCCGCTGGCGTCCGTTCGTGCACTGGCTGCTGGCGATCCCGCACTTCATCGTGCTCTACGTCCTGCAGATCGTCGCCCAGGTGCTCGCCTTCGTGGCCTGGTTCACGGGCGTCTTCGCCGGCAAGGTCCCGGAGGGCCTGCAGGGGCTCATCATCGCGACGCTCCGCTACTCGGCGCGCACGCAGACCTACGTGTTCTTCATGCGCGAGGAGTACCCGCCCTTCACCTTCGACACCCAGTTCGCCGATCCGGGCACCGACCCGCGCACGCGCGTCGAGGTCGTCCCGGCGATCGAGGGCCGCAGCCGGCTCAGCATCTTCTTCCGGATCTTCCTGCTGATCCCCCACGCGATCGTCTCGTTCTTCCTGGTCATCGCGTTGTACGTCGTCTACATCATCGGCTGGTTCGCCGTCATCATCCTCGGACGCTGGCCGTCGGGTCTCGAGTCGTTCATGGTCGGCTTCATCCGCTGGACGACGCGCTACACCGCGTACGCCTTCCTCGTGACGGACGACTTCCCGCCGTTCGGCTTCGAGTAGCGGCCCCGGGCGGGCGCCCGCGTCAGCTCAGCTGACGCAGGCGCACCGTCTCGGGCAGCTTCGCGAGCTCCTGCAGCACCTCGGCGCCGACCTCGGCGGCGACGTCGGTCAGCACGTAGCCGATCTCGCCGCGCGTCGACAGCGACTGGGCCTCGATGTTGACGCCGTGCTCGCCCAGCAGGCCGTTGATGCGCGCCAGGACGCCCGGGGCGTTGCGGTGCACGAGGGCCAGCCGGTGCTTCGTCGTGTCGGCCGGCAGGTTGATGCCCGGCATGTTGACGCTCAGCGACGTGCCGCCGAACGACGCGTACGAGCGCAGCTTGGACGCCACGAAGCGTCCGATGTCCTGCTGCGCCTCCTCGGTCGAGCCGCCGACGTGCGGCGTGAGGATGACGTTCTTGAGCCCGCGCAGGTCGGACTCGAAGGCGTCGCCCTGCCGCTTGGGCTCGATCGGGAAGACGTCGACCGCCGCGCCGGCGATGTGGCCCGACTCGATGTGCCGGCGCAGGGCGGCGGTGTCGACGGCGATGCCGCGCGACAGGTTGAGCAGCAGGGAGCGCGGCTTCATCTGCCGCATCTCGTCGTCGCCGAACAGACCGGCGTTGCCCGGACGTCCGTCGACGTGCAGGGTCACGACGTCGGCGACCGCGAGCAGCTCCTCGAGCGTCGAGCAGCGCTTGGCGTTGCCGAGCGCGAGCTTGTCGTCGATGTCGAAGAAGACGACCGACAGGCCGAGGGCCTCGGCGATGACCGACAGCTGGCTGCCGATGTTGCCGTAGCCGATGATGCCGAGCGTGCGACCACGGATCTCGTGGCTGCCGGCGGCCGACTTGTTCCACACGCCGGCGTGCATGTCGGTCGACTTCTCGTGCAGGCGGCGCGCCAGCGAGATGATCTCGGCGATCGCGAGCTCGACGACGCTGCGCGTGTTGGAGTAGGGCGCGTTGAACACCGCGACACCGCGCTGGGTCGTGGCGGCCAGGTCGATCTGGTTGGTGCCGATGCAGAACGCACCGATCGCGAGCAGGTCGGGGGCGGCGTCGAGGACCTTCTCGGTGATGTAGGTCGTCGAGCGGATGCCCAGCAGGTGCACGCCCTGGATCGCCTCGATGAGGTCGTCCTCGCCGAGGGCCCCGTCACGGGTCTCGACCTGGAAGCCCTTGCCCCGCAGGAACTCGGCGCCGTCGGTGTGGATGTTCTCGAGCAGCAGCACGCGGACGTCGCCGTCGTCGAGCAGCGCGGTCGGGCTCGATCCGTCGGGACGGTGATCGGTGTTCGTCATGGTCATCATCATCTCTGGTGCCTCCAGTCAGCGGAACTCGGCTGACGTGGGGCCCAGGCGAACGGTCCCAGTGTCGTGTGTGTCGGTGGTTCGCAGCGCTCCCCGGTGGTAGCCACCTCAACGCCAGTCGCGTCTGCTTGCACCGAGTCTAGCGGGACACGCCGGTGAACTTCTCCAGCATCTCGGCGGGGACCTCGCGGTCGAGGTTGGCCAGGCGCACCTGCCCCTGCGCGATGAGCCGACCATCCTGGTCGAGCGAGTCGAGGTGCCACAGCTGCTGGCCACGACCGCGGTGGATCGGGGTCGCGGTGACCGTGATGGTGTCGCCCACCGCCGCCTGCCGGATGAAGTCGGTCGAGTTGTTGGTGCCGACCACGACGCCCCTGCCGTCGAGCCAGATCTGGCCCGCGATGCTCGCGGTCGACTCGTGGACGGCGCAGTAGACGCCACCGTGCGGGATGCCGAACGGCTGGAGGTGCTTCTCGCCGAGCGTGAAGCGGACGACGACCTTGTCGGGACCTGCCTCGACGTGCTCGACGTCGAGCACCCCGTCCAGTCCTGGAATGTCACTCATGGGGCCAGCGTAGGGCGTCCGTTCCTGGGAGCCCTTGAACGGTATACCCCCTAGGGGTATGTTCGGAGTCATGAACAAGCTGATCGCACTCCTCGCGGCGCTGCCGCTCGTCCTCGTCGCGGCCTGCGGCTCGTCCAACGAGTCCGACGCCGGTCACGGCGACGCCGACGTCGCCTTCGTCCAGCAGATGGTTCCGCACCACGAGCAGGCCGTCGAGATGGCCGACATGGCCGAGCGCGCCGACGCCTCGGCCGACGTGAAGGCCCTCGCCGCCCAGATCGAGGCCGCGCAGGGTCCCGAGATCGCGACGATGAAGACGTGGCTCGACGACTGGGACGTCCCGTCGGACCACGCCGGCCACGACATGGGCGACGGGATGATGAGTGACTCCGACATGACCGGGCTCGCGCAGCTCTCCGGGGCCGCGTTCGACCAGGAGTGGCTCACCCTGATGATCGAGCACCACGAGGGGGCCGTCGCCATGGCGCGCACCGAGCTGGCCGACGGCCGGGACGCTCGCGCGCAGAAGCTCGCCCGTCAGGTCATCGCCGACCAGCAGCGCGAGATCGCGACGATGAAGGGGCTGCTCGGATGACCGGCGACCACGCGGCACCCGGCTACAGCGACGACAAGGTCGCGGTGCTCAAGCGCCTCAAGCGCATCGAGGGGCAGGTGCGCGGCCTGACCCGCATGGTCGAGGACGACACCTACTGCATCGACGTCCTGACGCAGGTCTCGGCGACGACCAAGGCGCTCGAGGCCGTCGCGCTGAAGCTGCTCGACGAGCACCTCGCCCACTGCGTCGTCGACGCCGCCCGCGCCGGCGGCGACGAGGCCGACCTGAAGGTCAAGGAGGCGTCGCAGGCCATCGCACGCCTCGTCCGTTCCTAGACCGTCCACCGAGAGGACCCACCATGACCACCGAGACCTACCGCGTCACCGGCATGACCTGCGGCCACTGCGTCACCGCCGTGACCGAGGAGCTCACGGCGCTCCCCGACGTCACCTCCGTGACGGTCGACCTCGTCGCGGGGGGCACGTCCGACGTCACGGTCGAGAGCGGCACGCCCCTCGACCGACAGGACGTCGTCCGCGCCGTCGACGAAGCCGGGTACGCGCTCGCATGAGCACCCTCAGGCTCGACATCGCCGGCATGACCTGCACGTCGTGCGCCGCGCGGGTCGAGAAGAAGCTCAACCGGCTCGACGGCGTCGAGGCCACGGTCAACTACGCCACCGAGAAGGCCACGGTCACCGTCGCCGACGAGGTCGACGTGCAGTCGTTGATCGACACCGTGGCGGCGACGGGGTACTCCGCGAGCCTGCCGACGCCGACGTCGACGCACGAGCAGCACGACGACCTCCACGGCACCTCGTCGATGCGGCGGCGGCTGCGCGTCTCCGCGGCCCTCGCCCTTCCCGTGGCGCTGCTGTCGATGGTGCCCGCCTGGCAGTTCGACCTGTGGCAGTGGCTCGCCCTCGCGCTGGCCACACCGGTCGTGACGTGGGGCGCGTACCCGTTCCACCGGGCCGCCTGGGTCAACCTGCGTCACGGCGCGGTCACGATGGACACCTTGGTCAGCGTCGGCGTGGGCGCGGCCTACGTCTGGTCGCTGTGGGCCCTGTTCGTCGGCGACGCCGGCATGACGGGCATGACGATGCGGTTCTCGCTGCTGCCGTCCGACACGGGGCACGACGAGATCTACCTCGAGGTCGCGGCAGCCGTCACGGTCTTCATCCTCGCGGGGCACTACCTCGAGGCCAGCGCCAAGGTGCGGTCGAGCGCGGCGCTGCGGGCCCTCATGGACCTCGGGGTCCGCGACGTCACGGTGCTGCGCGACGACGGACGCGAGCAGACCGTCGCGCTCGCCGAGCTCGCCGACGGCGACCGCTTCGTCGTGCGTCCGGGCGAGAAGATCGCGACCGACGGCATCGTCGAGAGCGGCACGTCGTCGGTCGACGAGTCGATGCTGACGGGTGAGCCCGTGCCGGTCGACGTGGGCCCCGACGACGTCGTCACGGGCGCGACGGTCAACCACGGCGGACGCCTGGTCGTGCGCGCCACCGCGGTCGGGGACGACACCCGCCTGTCGCAGATGGCCCGGCTCGTCGAGCAGGCCCAGGAGGGCAAGGCCGACGTCCAGCGTCTCGCCGACCGCGTGTCGGCGTGGTTCGTGCCCGCCGTCATCGTCCTGGCGGCGGTGACCCTGGCGGCCTGGGTCGCGACGGGGCACTCGTGGACCGAGGCGTTCACGGCCGCCGTCGCGGTGCTGATCATCGCCTGCCCGTGCGCGCTCGGCCTCGCCACGCCGACGGCCCTCATGGTGGGCACGGGACGCGGCGCCCAGCTCGGCATCCTGATCAAGGGCCCGCAGGTGCTCGAGTCGACCCGCGCCGTCGACACCGTCGTGCTCGACAAGACCGGCACCGTCACGACCGGGGCGATGAGCGTCGTGTCGGTCGACCCGGCCCCGGGCGTCGACGAGGGCGAGCTGCGGCGCGTCGCCGCCTCGCTCGAGCACTCGTCCGAGCACCCCATCGCACGGGCCGTGGCGACGCTGGCCGACCCGGTCGACGTCGTCGACTTCGCCAACCACGCGGGGTTCGGCGTCAGTGGTCTCGTCGACGGTCGGGCCGCGCTCGTCGGACGTCCGTCGTGGCTGCGCGAGCAGGGCGTCGAGGTCACCGCGCCCACGCGCCGCACGGGCACGACCGTCGCCGTCGCCTGGGACGGCGAGCTCCGGGGCACGATCACCGTCGCCGACACGATCAAGCCGACGTCGGCGGGGGCCGTCGCCGACCTGCGCGCCCTGGGGCTGGAGCCCGTCCTGCTGACGGGCGACAACCGCGCCGTCGCCGAGTCGGTGGCCGCCGAGGTCGGCATCGACCGGGTCGTCGCCGACGTCACCCCGGCCGACAAGCTGCGGGTCGTCCGCGAGCTGCAGGCCGAGGGCCGCGCCGTCGCGATGGTAGGCGACGGCGTCAACGACGCCGCGGCGCTGGCCGCGTCCGATCTCGGCATCGCGATGGGCACCGGGACCGACGTCGCGATCGAGGCCTCCGACCTGACGCTCGTGAAGGGCGACCTCGCCACCGCGGTCGACGCCGTCCGCCTGTCCCGCGCGACGCTGCGCACCATCAAGGGCAACCTCTTCTGGGCCTTCGCCTACAACGTCGCCGCGATCCCGTTGGCCGCGCTGGGCTTCCTGAACCCGCTCATCGCGGGGCTCGCCATGGCCTTCAGCAGCGTCTTCGTCGTCACGAACAGCCTGCGCCTGCGCCGCTTCGAGGCCTGAGGACCGCCCCCGACCGGAATACCGGTCGGGGGCGCCGGGTTGCACCCGGCATGACGACCATCGCCCTGACCGGCTCGACCGGCGCCGTGGGCGGCACCGCGGCCCACCTGCTCGCCGACTCCGGCACCTCGGTCCGCCTGCTCGTGCGCGACCCGGCGCGGGCGCCGCACCTCGCCGGTGCCGACGTGCGCGAGGCGACCTACGGGCAGCCCGGCTGCGCCGCCGCGCTCGAGGGCGTCGACACCGTCTTCATGGTCTCGGGCCACGAGGCCGCCGACCGGCTCGACCAGCACCGCTCGTTCGTCGACGCCGCGGTCGAGGCGGGCGTGCGGCAGATCGTCTACCTGTCGTTCGTCGGGGCGTCCGCGACGTCCGGGTTCACGCTCGGCCGCGACCACGGCGCGACCGAGGACCACATCCGGGCGTCCGGTCTCGACTGGACGTTCGTGCGCGACAACTTCTACGCCGAGGTCCTGCCGCAGTTCGCCGACGAGAACGGCGTCATCCGCGGGCCGGCCGGCCGCGGACGCGTCGCCGCGGTCTCGCAGCGCGACGTCGGCGCGGTCGTCGCGCACGTCCTGCTCGACCCCCGCGAGCACGCCGGCCGCACGTACGACCTCACGGGCCCCGAGGCGCTGACGTTCGACGAGGTCGCCACGATCACGACCCGCATCACGGGTCGCCGGTTCTCGTTCGTCGACGAGACGATCGACGAGGCGCGCGCCAGCCGCGCCCACTTCGGCGCACCCGACTGGCAGGTCGACGCCTGGATCAGCACCTACACCGCGATCCGCGACGGCGAGCTCGAGCACGTCAGCGGCGACGTCGAGCGCCTGCTCGGCCGACCCGCGACCTCGTTCGACGAAGCCGTCGCCGAGGCCGGTCTCTGACCGTGTCCCGCGAACTGCGCGAGACGTCTCACGACTGCGGGCATAGCCTGTCACCATGCCTTCCGAGCTCCTGACCGTCACCGGCACCGTCACCTTCCGCGAGCGCATCGCGCTGCCGTCGGGGGCGATCGCCACGATCAAGCTCGTCGACGGCGAGGGCGAGGTCCTCGCCGGCACCGCGATCGAGTCGACGGCGGTGCCGACCGCGTTCACGCTCGTCGCCGACCCGGCGTTCGCGCCCGACCCCGACGAGCTGTTCATCTGGGCCGCGCTGCGCGGCGGAGAGGTCGGCGTGTGGGGGACGACCGACCTCGTCCCCGTCGTCGCCGGCGACGCCACCGACGTGGTGCTGACCAAGATCGAGGACTGACCGGGTGGCCCGAGGCGACGGCGGCCCGACCGTCACGCACCTGAGCGAGACCGAGATCGCCTCCGGCGGACCGCCGATCCTGCGCCGCATCGCCCACATGCTGCGGCCCTACCGCACCAAGATGGTCTTCGTGGCCGTCGCGGTCGTGGTGTCCGCCGCCCTCACCTCCGTCGTCCCCTTCCTGACCAAGGCGATCTTCGACAAGGCGCTGTTCCCGCCCGACGGTGGCGTCCGCACCGAGCTGCTGGCCTGGCTCGTGGCCGGCATGTGCGCGATCCCGATCGTGACCGCGCTGATCGGGATCGGGCAGAACTGGCTGACGTCCACGATCGGCAACTCCGCGATGGCCGATCTGCGCAGCGACCTGTTCGCCCACCTGCAGAAGATGGAGCTGGCGTTCTTCACCGCCACCAAGACCGGGGCGATCCAGTCGCGCCTGGCCAACGACGTCGCAGGCGTCCGGACGGTGCTGACCGACACCGCCACGTCGATCCTGCAGAACAGCGTCACGGTCATCGCGGCGTTCGTGTCGATGATCATCCTGTCGTGGCAGCTGACGCTGCTGACGCTCGTGCTGATGCCGGTGTTCGTCTACGTCCAGCTGCAGGTCGGCAAGCGCCGCCAGCGGCTGGCCCGGCGCACGCAGGAGTCACTGTCGGAGATGACCGCGATCACCGAGGAGGCCCTGAGCGTCTCGGGCATCCTGCTGTCGAAGGTCTTCAACCGCGCCGACTCCGAGGTCGACCGCTACCGCCAGGCCAACCGCGAGCAGACGCGCCTGCAGGTCGACCAGGCCATGACGGGCCGGGCGTTCTTCGCGACCGTCCAGACGTTCTTCGCGATCACCCCCGCCCTGATCTACCTCGTCGCCGGCACGATGCTGCAGGGGAGCAGCGCCCTCACGGCCGGCACCCTGGTGGCGTTCACGACCCTGCAGGCGCGGCTGCAGATGCCGCTGCTGCAGCTCATGCGCGTCTCGCTCGACGTGCAGACGTCGCTGGCGCTGTTCCGCCGGCTGTTCGAGTACCTCGACCTCGAGCCCGCCATCACCGAACGTCCGGGGGCCCTGGCCCTCGACCCGCAGCACCTGCGGGGCGAGATCGAGTTCCGCGACGTCTTCTTCCGCTACCCCGAGCCGCGCAGCCTCAGCGGACCCGTCGGCGGAGACCGCTTCGGCGACACCGGCGTGCGGATCGATCGCGGATCACCCGCCCCCGAGCAGGGATGGGCGCTCGACGGCATCTCGCTGAAGGTCGAGCCGGGCCAGCTCGCCGCGATCGTCGGGCCCTCGGGGTCCGGCAAGACGACCATGACGTACCTGGTGCCCCGCTTCTACGACGTCGACACGGGTGCGGTCCTCATCGACGGCACCGACGTCCGCGACCTGACGATGGGCTCGGTCGCCGAGGCCGTCGGCATGGTCACGCAGGAGCCGTACCTGTTCCACGGGTCGATCCGCGACAACATCGCGTACGCCAAGCCCGACGCGACCGCCGACGAGATCGAGCAGGCGGCCCGCGACGCCAACATCCACGACCGCATCCTGTCGTTCGCCGACGGCTACGAGACCGTCACCGGTGAGCGGGGCTACCGGCTGAGCGGCGGCGAGAAGCAGCGGCTCGCGATCGCGCGCGTCCTGCTGATGGACCCACGCATCCTGATCCTCGACGAGGCCACCTCGGCCCTCGACACCGAGACCGAACGGCTCGTGCAGGACGCCCTCGAGCGGGCGACCCACAACCGCACCACGATCGCGATCGCCCACCGGCTCTCGACGATCCACAACGCCGACGTCATCTTCGGCCTCGAGGACGGTCACCTGGTCGAGCAGGGCACGCACGACGAGCTGCTCGAGCTCGGCGGCCTCTACTCGCGCCTGTACGTCGAGCAGTTCGGGTCGGGCCAGATCGAGGCCCGGTTCACCGACGGCGTCCGCTTCACCGACGGACGCACGATGTGCGACCGCCCGGGCGCCGACGACCGCCGCGCCGACGTCTCGCTGTAGACGTCAGCCCTTCTCGGCCAGCCGCTTCTGGGCGCGGTCGAGGATCGTCGAGACGGTCTTGTTCACGGCGTCGGTCTGCTCCAGTCCCGGCACCGAGTAGAGGACCGACGTCAGCTCGCCGCCCGAGCAGGTCTGGCCCGAGATGCCCGACTCGGTCTCGGTGATCGGGATCGACGTCACGGTCGTCCGCGTGCCCTCGTCGTCGCCGCCGAGCTCGGCCAGCGTCGTGAACGCGTCGCACGCCTGGTCGTCGGTGAACGTGGCCGCTCCCGCGAGCAGCTTCTTGGCCGTCGCGAGGTCCTTCTTGTCGGCCGCGGAACTGACGTCGGTCGACGACTCGAGCTGCTTGACGACGTCGGGCAGCGACTTGGCCCACTCCTTGGCGGGCAGCGTCGTGACCTGGATCAGGGCGCTCGCGGCCTGCCACCGGCACTGGCTGCTGCCGTCGGCGCCCGAGGCGGCGACGACGTCGTCGACGGCCGAACCCGCGAGCTCGCTGCGGTCGGACGCCGTCAGGAGCTTGCAGGCGACCTGCTCGGGGTCGACGGGCGGAGCCGTCTGCGTCGCGCTCGGCGTGGCGCCGGCCTTCGCCTCGGAGCCGTCGGAGCCGCCCCCGCTGCAGGCCGAGAGCAGGACGAGCGAGGCTGCTGCCACCGGGAGCAGGCGCCGGATCACCGAATGAGTCACCCCGCCACTGTAGGAGGCCGCCCACAACCGGCGCGATAGCGTGACGCCCGCGGGCGATCCCTGACGCAGGGGTTCGACCGGGACGACCGAGGAGGATGTTCCACGTGCAACCACGACGCAGGCGGCGGATCACCGGCGCGGTCCTGACCGTCGTGCTGCTCGCTCTCGGGACGGCCGGGGTCGTCGCGGTGCGAGGGGGGCTCGCCGAGCACGGCAACGCCTCGGCGCTGGACGACCCCGACAGCGACTTCGTCCGCGTCACGGGGACCGTCGAGAGGCCGCCCGCCGCGGCCCGGGCGTCGGGCAGGGAGTGGAGCCAGATGTCGGTGCGGTTCACGACCGCGGACGATCGTCGTGTCACGACCATGGTGTGGACGCGCCGCGACGACAAGGACTACGACACGGGGCAGCGCATCGGTCTCGAGTACGTCGCCCAGCACCCCAGCGCGGCGCGCCTGCCGGGCAACCGTGGCGGGGAGCCCGAGCCGTGGAGGACGCTCCTGGTCGGCATCGGCATCGTGGCCGGGGTGATCCTGGTGCCCGCCGGGCTGCTGGCCGAGGCCGTGTCGCGTCGCCGGCGTCGCCGCACGGCTAGCGACTGACCTGCCTCACGTGCGGGCCGGGCGCCACGGTGCCCGGGTGCAGCACCGAGGTCATCGCCTCGACGCCGTCGACCAGGCGCGGGCCGGGCCGCACCACCACGGCGTCGCCGTCGATCGCCCACACCTCGGCGTCCGGCAGCTCGCGCAGCACGAGCTCGGCCTGCTCGGCAGCGCCGTCGAGGCCGAAGCCGCACGGGGCGACCAGGACGACGTCGGGTCGCTCGGCCCGCAGGTCGGCCCACGGCGTCGGTCCCGACGCACGGTGCACGTGCCCGCCCACGCTCAAACCCCCGGCCGCCTCGACCTGGTCGGGGATCCAGTGCCCGCCGGTGAACAACGGCTCGACCCACTCGACGACGGCGACCCGCGGTCGGGGACGCCCGGCCACCGCGGCACGCACCGCGGCCAGCCGGTCCTCCAGGGACGAGATCAGCTCGGCCGCCCGGGCGTCGGCGCCGGCGGCCGCGCCCACCGCGCCGATCGAGGCGAGCACGTCGGCCAGCGAGTGCGGGTCGAGCGTCAGGACGGCCGCGCGGCACCCGAGGTGCTGGAGGGCCGCGTCGACCTGGCCGGTCGGCAGGGCGCACACCCGGCAGAGGTCCTGGCTGAGGATCAGGTCGGGATCGAGCTCGCCGAGGGCCCCCTCGTCGAGCGTGTAGAGGTCACGGCCCGCGGCGACCTGTGCACGCACGTACGCGTCGATCTCGCCCACCGTCATGCCCGACGTGTCGGCGCCACCGACCACGACGCGGTGCCGCGAGCGGGCCTGCGCCGGCTCGTCGCACTCGAACGTCACGCCGACCAGGTGGTCGTCGAGCCCGAGGGCGTAGACGATCTCGGTGGCCGACGGCAGCAGCGAGACGATCCTCATGCCGCGGTGGGGCGTCGCTTCTCGCGCACACGGACCAC
Organism: Aeromicrobium sp. Root472D3; assembly: GCF_001426485.1. Taxonomy (GTDB): domain Bacteria; phylum Actinomycetota; class Actinomycetes; order Propionibacteriales; family Nocardioidaceae; genus Aeromicrobium. The sequence continues at coordinate 462,842 of NZ_LMET01000001.1, forward strand.
GACGAACACGACGATGACCAGCAGCACGCCACCGATGACGACCTTCTGGAAGACGTCGGCGTACGGCTCGACGGCGTCCCAGTTCTCGCCGAGGCGGTACCCCGCCACCACGAAGATCGAGTTCCAGATCAGGCTGCCCAACGTCGTGAGGGCGAGGAAGGAGGCGAAGTTCATCTTCTCGACGCCGGCCGGCAGCGAGATCAGGCTGCGGAAGATCGGCACCATGCGCCCGAAGAAGACCGCCTTGCCGCCGTGCTTGGCGAACCAGGCCTCGGTCTTCTCCAGATCGCTGACCTTCAGCAGCGGCACCCTGTCGAAGACCATCACGGCCCGCTCCCGGCCGAAGATCGCGCCGAGCCAGTAGAGGACGACGGCGCCGACGACCGAGCCCAGCGTCGTCGCGATCAGCGCGCCCGTCAGCGAGAACGTGCCCTGGCTGGCGGCGAATCCCGCGAGCGGCAGGATGATCTCGCTGGGGATCGGCGGGAAGAGGTTGTCCATGCCGACCGCGAGGGCCGCGCCGAACAGGCCCAGCCGGTCCATCAGGTCGACGGTCCACCCTGCGAGGCCCGAGTCGGGTGCGTTGCTGGTCGCGGCCATGAGAGTGGTCAGTAGGGTCACGGGCATGAGCGTATCTTCCAGGCTCAATCGGGTGACCCTGATCTGCTGTGCGGTCGCTGTGGCTCTCGTCGCGGCCGCCCTGCTGGTCGACCGCGGTGGATCGACGGGCGCCTCGCCGGGGGCGCGCGCGGTCTCGGCCGCCACGGCACCGCAGGCTCGCGAGGCCAGCAAGGCGCTCGACGTCGTCGCGCCCGCGACGTCGGTCGACGTCTCTCGGCGGCTGTTCACGTCGTCGCCCGTCGCGGTGCTGGCCGATCCGGCCGACCCCGAGGCGCAGCGGGTCGCCATCGCCACCGCCACGTCGCTCGCGGTGCCGGTGCTCGTCGACTCCCCCGAGGCGCCCGCCGAGATCTCGCGCCTGGAGGCCGCGACGGTGCTGACGTTCGGCGCCGCCCAGGACGTCCCCGGCGCCCGCCCGGTCACCGTCGACGACGCGAGCGCCGCGGCCGAGGTCGCCCGACTCGGGGGCGATCGCGCGCCCGACCCGCTCGGCACGGTCGTGCTCACCGCGTCGGCGCAGGACGACGCCGCGGCGATCGCGACCGCGCGGGCCGCCGGGGCCCAGGTCGTCGAGGTGCCGGGCGCGGACCCCCGGACCAGTGACAGCGCGGCGGCCGCGCTGGCGGAGCGGCCCGACGGGCCCGTCATCGCCCTCGGCGCCGCGTTCGACGACGTCGCCTACCCGCTCGCCGTCGTCCGCACGGGCGCCGAGCAGCCGACCGGCGGCTACCTCGCGCTGGGTGACCGCACCTACACCGCGATGTACGGCCACCCGGGCGCGCCGCAGCTCGGGGTGCTCGGCGAGCAGGGCGTGAAGGCGTCGGTCGCGCGGGTCGAGCGCCTGGCCCGCAAGTACCGACGCGTCAGCTCCTCGACCTTCGTCCCCACCTTCGAGATCATCGCGACGGTGGCGTCGGCCTCGGCCGGCAAGGACAAGGACTACTCGACCGAGACGTCCGTCGCGAAGCTGCGACCGCTCGTCGACGCCGCCGAGAAGGCCGGCGTGTACGTCGTCCTCGACCTGCAGCCGGGGCGCACCGACTTCCTGACGCAGGCCAAGCGCTACCGCTCGCTGCTCGAGCGTCCCCACGTCGGGCTGGCCCTCGACCCGGAGTGGCGGCTGAAGCGCAAGCAGAAGCACCTGGTGCAGATCGGCTCGGTGTCGGCCGCGGAGATCAACCGCACCAGCGCGTGGCTCGCCGACCTGACCCGTGAGAAGACGCTGCCGCAGAAGATCTTCGTGCTGCACCAGTTCTCGCTGTCGATGATCAAGGACCGCGGCGACGTCGACACCTCGCACCCCGAGCTCGCGACCGTCATCCACGTCGACGGCTCCGGACCGCAGGGCGCCAAGCAGGACACGTGGCGCACCCTGCGCCGCGACGCCCCGAAGGACGTCGGCTGGGGCTGGAAGAACTTCGTCGACGAGGACTCGCCGATGCTCGACGCGCGTCAGACGTGGCGTCAGGTCAGGCCCCACCCCGACCTGGTCACGTACCAGTAGGGCGCGGGTCGCTCAGCCGAAGAAGTCGCCGGCGGCGACGGCGGGGGGCTCGGCGTCGCGGGCCATCGGCGTGAAGCGCGAGTAGTGACCCTGGAAGCTGACCGCGATCTTGTTGGTCGGGCCCGAGCGGTTCTTGGCGATGATGATGTCGGCCTCGCCGGGACGGTCCGACTCGCCGGCGCCCTGGGCATCAGGACGGTTCAGCAGCAGCACGATGTCGGCGTCCTGCTCGATCGAGCCGGACTCGCGCAGGTCGGAGATCTGCGGCGTCTTGTCGGTGCGCTGCTCGGACCCACGGTTCAGCTGGCTGATGGCCACGACGGGGCACTCGAGCTCCTTGGCGAGGAGCTTGATGTTGCGGGAGAACTCCGAGACCTCGACCTGGCGGTTCTCGACGCGCTTGCCGGACGTCATGAGCTGCAGGTAGTCGATCACGATGAAGCCGAGACCGTGCTGCTTCTTGATGCGACGAGCCTTCGAGCGGATCTCGGGCATCGTCATGTTGGGGCTGTCGTCGACGATGATCGGCGCCGAGTTGACCCGCGGCATGGCCTTGGTGATCGCGTCCCAGTCGCGCTGGTGCATGCCGCCACCGCGCATGTGGCCGATGCTGACGCGTGCCTCGGCCGAGAGCATGCGCATCGCGATCTCGGCGCCCGTCATCTCCAACGAGAAGATGGCGCACGGGATCTGGTGGCGGATCGCGGCCGAGCGGACGAAGTCGAGGCCCAGCGTCGACTTGCCGACACCGGGTCGTGCCGCGACGACGATCATCTGGCCGGCGCGGAAGCCGGTCGTGAACTTGTCGAGGTCGGGGAAGCCGGACGGGACGCCGGTCAGGGTGCCGTCGCGGCCCTGGATCTCCTCGATCTCGTCGATCGTCAGCGGCATGAGCTCGGAGACGAGGCGGTAGTCCTCGGCCTGGCTGGTGCCGTCGACGTCGAGCACCTCGGCCTGGGCGCGGTCGACGATCTCGGAGAGCTCGCCCTCCTGCGCCTGGCCCATCTGCGCGATGCGCTGGCCGACCTGCACGAGGCGGCGCAGCACGGCCTTCTCGCGGACGATGTGGGCGTAGAAGTCGACGTTGGACGCGATCGGCACGGCCTGCACGAGGTCGTGCAGGTACGGCGCGCCGCCGATGCGTCCGACCTCGCCCCGGCGCTGCAGCTCGGCGGCGACGGTGATGGCGTCGGCGGGCTCGCCGCGGTTGGCGAGGTCGACGATGATGTCGAAGACCAGCTCGTGCGCGGGGCGGTAGAAGTCACGGCCCTGGAGGATGTCGGCCGCGGGGTCGATCGCGTTCTTGCTGATCAGCATCGCGCCGAGGACGCTCTGCTCGGCGGCGATGTCCTGCGGAGGGACCCGTCCCGAGGAGGGGTCTTCGCCGGGCCCGGGGCCCGCCTCGTAGAGGTCCGCCACACTCACCGATGGGACCGCCTTTTCTCTGATCGCGCCGTCACTGACTACTGTCGCTGTCGCCACCGACAGGAGCCGACCCGTCACAGTAGGCCCGGTCCTCCGAACGGCCAACACCGTCCTGCACAGGCCCTGTGGGTAACACCTGTGGGCTTGTGGAAAACGCCGAGAGCCATGTGCACAGTCGGTGGACGAACATGTGGACAACAAATGTTTTATTTCACCGAAAGCACCTCTGACCTGCGACGACGGGATTTGTTCGATGTGGAGACAAAATAGTTCCGGACACCTCGTCTTCCACCGGTGCCTGTTCATGGACTTGTCGACAAACCCCGTCACTTCGGCCCCACGTCACCCGTTGGTCACCATCGCGAGGTCGTCGTGACGTGGCTCCGCGACGTCGACCGTCGCATGCTCGCCGTCGCCGTGCCGGCCTTCTTCGCCCTCGTCACCGAGCCCCTGATGCTGCTGGCCGACACCGCGATCATCGGCCACCTCGGCACCCCGCAGCTCGGTGGACTGGCCGCCGCCTCGGTCGTCCTGGGCACCGTGGTGGGCCTATGCGTGTTCCTCGCCTACGGCAGCACCGCGAGCGTGGCTCGGCACCACGGGGCGGGGGACGACCGGACGGCCCTCGGGCTCGCGGTCAGCTCGCTGTGGCTCGCCGTCGGCCTCGGGATCGGCCTCGCCGCGCTCGTCGCCCTCACGGGCCGTCCCCTCGCCGATGCGCTCTCGAGCTCGCAGGAGGTCGCCGGTCACGCCCGTGACTACCTGCTCGTCTCGTCGCTCGGCGTCCCGGCGATGCTGCTGATCCTCGCGGCGACCGGAGCGCTGCGCGGCGTGCTCGACCTGCGCACGCCCCTGCTGGCGACGATCGCGGCCAATCTCGTCAACGTCGCCCTGAACCTCACGCTCGTCTACGGACTCGGCCTCGGGGTGCGGGGCGCCGCCGCCGGCACCGTCATCGCCCAGTGGCTCGCCGCCGCGTGGCTCGTCGCGGCCGTCGTGCGGCGCGCGCGCCCCGTCCGGGCCTCCATCCGGCCGCGGCCGGGCGAGATCCTCGCGGCAGCGACGCAGGGCGTCCCGCTCGTCGTGCGCACCCTCACGCTGCGGGCCACGGTCGTGCTGGCCGCGCTCGTGGCAGCGGGTCTCGGCGACGTCCAGCTCGCGGCCCACCAGGTCGCCGCGACCCTCGTGACGCTGCTGGCCTTCGCGCTCGACGCAGTCGCGATCGCGGGCCAGACCCTGACGGGCGGCGCGCTCGGCGCGGGGGACGCCGCGGGCACGCGGGCCCTCACGCGACGCATGATCGGCTGGGGCGTCGGCACCGGGCTCGTCGCCGGTGCCGTGCTCGCCGCCCTCGCGCCGTGGCTGCCGCACCTGTTCACGTCCGATCCGGCGGTGCGCTCGGCCCTGGTCCCGGCCCTGCTCGTGGTCGCCGCGATCCAGCCGCTGTCGGGTGTCGTGTTCGTGCTCGACGGCGTCCTGATCGGTGCGGGCGACGGCGTGTACCTGGCGATCGCGGGGATCGTGACGCTGGCCGTCTACACGCCCCTGGTCCTCGCGGTGGGGGCGACCGGAGCGGGTTTCACGTGGCTGTGGGTCGCGTACGGCGGGTTCATCGCCGCCCGCCTCGTGACGCTGTGGCTGCGCCAGCGGGGTGACACCTGGATGGTCCTCGGCGCGACCCGTTCGGCAGACTGAGCCGATGGACGACCACGAGTACGCGCCGGGACGTCGGGTGCTGGTGCGCGGCACCCCCGAGCGGGGCGTCGTGCTGCTGTGGCACGGCCGCGGGGTCGACAGCTCGTCGTGGATGGGTCCGCTGGCCGACCGCGTCGCGCTACGGGGCGCGCTGGCCCTCGCACCCGACTGGAGCAGCGAGACGCCCGACGGTGGCCGCTCCGACCTGCTGACGTCCGTCAGGTACGCGCGCGAGCAGGCGTCCGGAGCCGGGCTCGATCCCGATCGCGTCGTGGTGGCGGGCTGGTCGCTCGGTGGGACGGCGGCGACGAGTCTGGCGGTCCACTCCGAGCGCCTCGGCGTCGGGCTCGGAGGCGTCGTGCTGATCGCACCGGCCGACGGGCCGGGTGTCCTCGACGGCATCTCGGGAGGACCGCTCCCACGCACGCTCCCCCGGGGTGAGGGACGCTGCCGCATCGACGTGCTCTACGGGCAGGACGACACGAGCACACCGCCCGACCAGGTCGGCGGCCTCGAGCTGCGCCTGAGGGCGGCCGGGTGGACCACGAGCCTGCAGGCCGTCGCGGCCGACCACGGCGAGATCGTCGGCTGTCGGTACGACGCCCGGCGCGAGGTCTACCGGCCCTCCGACGGGGCGCGCGCCCGGGCCGCCGCCGACCAGGTGGCCGACGTCGTCGCGGCGGCGGTCAGTCGTCCGCCGGCGCCTTCTTCGGCTTCGTGACGAACCCGACCGTCGTCCAGTCGGGCTGCTCGAACTGGGCCGCACCGTAGTTGACCAGGCCGTTGCGCACGGCGACCGTGACCGGGGTGACGGCCAGCGGGATCATCGGGACGTCCTCGAACAGCCACTCGTCGAGCTTGGCCACCCGCTTGATGCGCAGGGCGTCGTCGAGCGTGCCCAGCACGGTGTCGAACCCCGGGCCGATGCGGTCCGGCGCGATGCCGGTGTAGTTCTGGGCCGAGTCGAGCGGGAAGAACAGCGGCTTGGCGGCGGTGATCGGGAACGGGGAGGCCCGGTTCACGAACGTCACGAGGTCGAAGTCGAGCGGGATCACGACGTCGTCGAAGAACGTGGCCGCGGCGGTCGGGCGCAGCGTCACGGTGATGCCGACAGCACGCAGGTCGTCGGCGATCGCGCTGGCCCGGACGTTGTTGGTGGGTGTGTCCTCGGGCACGGGCAGCGTCAGCGTGAGCGGCTCGCCGTCCTTGGCCAGCATGCCGTCGGCTCCCGCGGTGTATCCCGCCGCCGCCAGCAGCTTCTTCGCCTCGGCGGGATCGTGGGCGATCGACGACGTCGAGTCCTGATAGCCCTTCTGGCCGGGCACGAGCAGCAGGCTGCCGAGGGGCGCCGCCGGTGCGCCGAGGGCCTTGGCCGTCGTCGCCGCGATCGCGTCGCGGTCGATGGCGTGGGCGACGGCCCGGCGCACCCGGACGTCCTGCAGCGGTCCGCGACCGCCGTTCAGCGTCACCTGCGACCACTCGACGCCCGCTGCCCGCTGGACCGCGCCGGTGCCGCGGCCGATGCGGTAGGTCGATGCCTGCAGGTCGACGGCGTCGAGCTCGTCGTTGACGTAGGCCTCGGCCTGCAGCTCGGCGTCGCCGACGTTCCAGGTGATCTCGTCGAGCTTGGGCGGGGTGCCCCACCACCGCGGGTTGGGCTTCTGCGTCACGACGCCCGCGTCGGGGTCGATCGAGGTGACGACGAACGGGCCGTTCGACGAGATGGCACGCGTGCGGAAGGCCTGGTTGAACAGCTTCGGCGAGTCCGAGACGTTCGCGGCGAGCCGCGGGTACACGTACAGGGGCCATTCGGCGGTCGGGCGCGAGAACGTGACGGTGTACGAGAACTCGTCGTCGCCGGGCTCGACGGCGGAGATCGCGTCGTAGCCGGCGGTCGAGATGACCTCGTAGGCGTCGTCCGAACCGTTCTGCGCCTTCCAGAACGCGACCATGTCGTCGGCCGTGATCGACGTGCCGCCCTGCCAGACCGCCTTCGGGTTGAGCCGTACCTCGACCGTCAAGGGGTCCTCGTCGACGACCTCGACCGACTCGGCGTAGTCGGGATCGACCTCCCAGCCGCCGTCGGCGGTGATGCGGACAGCACCGCCCGAGGTCGGCGCGAGGATCTCGGCGGCGTCGGAGTCGGCGGCATCGGACTGCAGCGGGTTGAAGTTCGCCGGCAGGGCGGAGGCGGCCAGGCGCAGCGTGCCGCCCTGGCTGACCTCGGCCGCGTCGGCGGACGTCCACGCCGTGCTGGGCAGCTCGGTGACCGGGGCGACGGTGGACGTCTTCGGCGTGGGGGCCGGCTCGTCGTCGCCCCCGGACGTCAGCGAGCAGCCGGAGAGCACCAGGCTCCCGGCCACCAGGAGGGACGCGGCTGCGGCGAGAGGAGAACGCATGGGGATGCGCCACCGACGACGGGCCGGCACCACTGGGCAGAAGCCTCAGGGTGTCGGCCCGTCAGGTGGACTACTTGGAGGCGACCACGTTGAGCTTGACGCGCGCGCTCACCTCGGGGTGGACGCGCACGGACACCTCGTGGGATCCGAGCGACTTGATCGGGTTGCCGACCTCGATGCGACGCTTGTCGACCTTGGCGCCGGCCTCGCCGAGGGCCTCGGCGATGTCGGAGACCGTGACGGCGCCGAACAGGCGTCCGCCCGCGCCGGAACGGACCGGCACGTTGATCGGGTTCGACTCGAGGTTGCCCTTGATGCTCTTGGCCTCTTCGAGGTCGTGGACGGCGTGCGCGTCACGCGCAGCCTTGATCGACTCGACCTGCTTGGCCGCGCCCTTGCTCCACCGGATGGCGAAGTTGCGCGGCAGCAGGAAGTTGCGGCCGTAGCCGTCCTTGACGTCGACGATGTCGCCGGGAGCTCCGAGGTTCGTGACCTCGTGCGTGAGGATGAGCTTCATGTCGATACCCCTTAACGACCGGTGGTCGTGTAGGGAAGCAGTGCCATCTCGCGGGCGTTCTTGATGGCCTTCGCGATGAGACGCTGCTCCTGGACGGTGACACCCGTGACGCGGCGCGCGCGGATCTTGCCGCGGTCCGAGATGAACTTGCGCAGCAGCGCGGTGTCCTTGTAGTTGATGTCGGTGACCTTGGCCGCGGCGAGCGGGTTGCTCTTCTTCTTCGGCTTGCGGACGACTGGCTTAGCCATGTTGCTCCTGTGATTCGTGAATGACGTGAGTGGTTAGAAGGGGGGCTCTTCGGACGCGCCGGAGCTCCCACCCCATGAACCGGATCCACCCTGCGCCGGCTGCGACGACCAGGGGTCGTTCGCGGGTGCCGGTGCGCCTCCGCCGGAGTTGCCTCCGCCGTAGCCGCCACCTGAGGTGTTGCCGCCGCCTCCGCCGGAGTTGCCTCCGCCGAAGCCGCCGCCCCCGCCGCCGGAGCGGTTGGCGCGCGTGACCTTGGCGGTCGCGAAGCGCAGCGAGGGACCGATCTCGTTGACGGTCATCTCGACGCTCGTGCCGCGCGATCCGTCCTGGCGCTCGTAGTTGCGGACGCTCAGCGGGCCCTGGACGATGACCTGCTGACCCTTCTGCAGCGACTCGGCGACGTTCTCGGCGAGCTGGCGCCACGCGGCACAGCGGATGAACAGAGCCTCGCCGTCCTTCCACTCGTTGGTCTGACGATCGAGGGTTCGAGGCGTCGACGCGACGGTGAAGTTGGCAACTGCGGCGCCCGAAGGAGTGAACTTGAGCTCCGGGTCGTCGGTCAGGTTGCCGATGACGGTGATGATCGTTTCGCCTGCCATGTGGCGCAGCCTTTCAGGTGTGTGGGTGTCTGGCTCGAGTGTTCCGCAGACCTGTGACGAACGCGAGGGTTCGCCGTCGGTGCTGTGGACCAGTGATCAGGCCTACTTCACGTCGGGACGTGTGACCTTCGTGCGGACGACGGACTCGTTCAGTCCGAGCTGACGATCGAGCTCCTTGACGGTGGCCGGCTCGGCCTGGAGCGTGACGACGGCGTAGATGCCCTCGTTCTTCTTGTTGATCTCGTAGGCGAGGCGACGCTTGCCCCACACGTCGACGTTGTCGACGGAGCCGCCGTCCTGACGCACGACGTTGAGGTACGTGTCCAGGCTGGGGGCGACGGTACGTTCTTCGAGGTCGGGATCGAGGATGATCATGACTTCGTACGGGCGCAGTGACATTCAGTCTCCTTCGGACTAAACGGCTACGGGGTCTCCGTAGCAGGAGTGGTTGCCGAACAGCAACCGCCCAAGCCTACGGGACCACCGCCGTCCGAGGGAAATCCGCCTCCCGCCCCTCCGGGACTCGCCAGTGGTGCGGACTGGACATTCTGGGACGGCGTGTCTGACCACGACGCACCACTCGGGCAACGGAATGCACCACTCGACGATCAGGCCGGCGGTCATCGGCTGCTGCGGGCCGACGTGTCGCGCGTCATCTTCTCGAGCCGGCGAGCCAGGGCCGCCCGCCCGGTCAGGCTGATGCTCGCGAGCCGCGCCTCGGCGAGCCAGAGGTCGGCGCGCGACCCGACGTGCGGACGTCCGGACGCCCGTTCAGCGTCGCGGACGATCTGGCGCGCCCCGCCGACGATCTCGGTCGCGATGTACCCGTAGCGCTCGAGACCCTCGCGCTGCAGCGCCTTCTCGCGCCGCAGGTCGTCCTGGTGCTGGCCCTTGTCGCGGTGGCCGCTCCCGTCGTACTCCACGACCCGGCGGGTGCCGCGGATGCGCAGGTCGACCCGCGCGACCTCGACACCCGCACGGTTGAGCACCCGCTCCTGGGGGTCGACCGCGAACCCCGACAGCACGTGCAGCAGGCGCAGCATCGTCTCCCACCACGACTCGCTCCGTCCGTCGACGAGCTCGAGTGCCCGCCGCAGCACCCGGACGCCGCGGCGTCCCCGGCGCATCGTCGCGCGGATGTCGGCGACCGTCGTGTGGCCCAGGTGCAGGGCGCTGTCGATCACGGCGACCAGGTCGAGCAGGGCGAGGTGCTCGGACAGCTCGACGATCGTCCACTCGGGCGAGGCGACCGCGACGTCGCCGAGGCGCTGGCGGTGCCCGGGCGGGATGTCGCACCGTCGGACGAAGACGCCCCTGCGGTCGTGGTGCGTCGTGTCGCCGTCGGTGCACGCGACGAGCGGGAACGCGTCGGCCATCGGCATCCACCACTCGCGCAGAAGAGCGGCGGTGACGTGGGTGAACACCGCGTCGTCCGGCAGCACGAGGGCGACGGCGCGGCACGTGGACGCCAGATCGTCCGCGGTGGCCGTCAGCTGGGAGACACCGTGGACGGGGTGGACGTAGAGGGCGGAACGACGCAGCGTCCTGGATGTGTGGCCGGACGCCTCGGCCCGGCTGTGGAGGATGGGGTCCATCCGACGACGCTCGGTCGGGGCAGTGCCACACCGCCAGAGCTCACCGCAGCCCTGTGGGCGGCGCGCGGTCGTGCACACGTCCCCCTTCCACGGCGCCGAGTGGTGCATCCCCGGCATCGAGTGGTGCGTGATGGCCAGACACGCCGTCCCACTTCGTCCACTCCGCACCACTCGCGGATCTGCGGGGGGCGGGGCGGCCTAGGGTGGCGGGATGGAGATCGCGATCACGCACCTGGTGGTCTCGCCGGTGCGCCGCATGGACGGTCGCCCGCGCGACGGCATGACCCTGTACGACGGCGACGAGACGCCGACGACGGTGCGCGTGCGGGCGCACAAGGGCCTGGTCGGCGACCGCTACTTCAACACCCGGTTCACGTACGCGTCCGTCACGATCATCGCGGCCGAGGCGATCGAGCGGCTCGAGGAGCAGATCGCCGGCGACGGCCTCTTCCCCGCGGCCAACACGCCCTTCGATCCCGTGCTGGCCCGGCGCAACCTGGTCACGCGAGGCCTGGACGTCGACGCGCTCGTCCGCTCGACGTTCACGCTCGACGGCGGCCACGGGCCCATCCGGTTCCGGTCGATCACACCGGCCAACCCGTGCGGGTGGATGAACGAGGTCTTCACCCCCGGGGCGCACCAGGCCCTGCGCGGCCACGGCGGCATCCGCTGCGAGCCCCTCGACGACGGGCAGCTCTCGGTCGGACCGGCGCGGGTCACCGACGTCGTGCCGATCCCGCAGGACGAGCTGACCCGCCAGGTGCGCCGCGCCCCGGTGGGCTGACGACTACGGACGGACCGTCGGGTCCTCGGGCCATGCGTGCTTCGGGTACCGGCCCCGCAGCTCCGACCTGACCTGGCGGTACGGCCCCGACCAGAACGACGCGAGGTCGGCCGTCACCGCGGCGGGTCGACGCGCGGGGGTCAGCAGGTGCAGCAGCAGCGGCACCCGTCCGTCGGCGAGCCGCGGGGTCGCGTCCCACCCGAACGCGTCCTGCAGCTTGAGCGACAGGACCGGCTGCTCGGTGCCGGTTTCGCCGTACTCGACACGGGGCGCCGACCCCGTGGGCACGCGGACGCGCTCGGGGGCGAGCTCGTCGAGTCGCCCGGCCGCCGGCCAGGGCAGCAGACGTCGCAGCGCCCCGAGGACGTCGACGCGCGCGAGCCCTGCCTGGGAGCGCACCCGCGCGAGGTCGACGCCCAGCCAGGCGTCGACGTCGGCGAGCAGCGCCTCGTCGCCGACGTCGGGCCACGGCTCGCCGAGCGCGTGGTGCAGGAATGCCATGCGACGGCGCAGCGCGACGGCGGCCTCGCTCCACGGCAGCGCCGCGAGACCGTCGCGCGACAGCCCCTCGGCGACCGCCGCGGCGACGGCGTCCGGTGGCGGCTGGGCGAGCGGGACGGCGGACAGCTCGATGGCTCCCAGCCGCGTGACCCGTCGCGCGACGATCCGTCCGCGCTCCCACACCACCTCGTCGACCTCGTGCCACGATCCCGAGGCGGCGTCGAGCGCGGTGTCCTCGTCGACCGGTGCGGCCGAGCGGATCGTGGCGTCGCGCGTGCCGGGACGACGCTCGACGTCGGCGATCGCGATCCACGGCAGACCCGCCAGGGCCGGGTCGGCGGCGCGGAACGACGCACCGGTTCCCGACACCATCAGGTAGGAGCCGCCACCGGGACGCAGACGGGCGATGCGCCCCGGGTGGGCCAGCGCCACGACGGCACCGACCGCGAGGTCGTCGGTCAGGTCGGTGCGGGCGACGCGTGACGGCACGAGCGACTCCAGGCGCGCGGCGGCGTCCGACCACGAGCGGGCCGCCGGCCCGCCCCGGCGCACCATGCGCAGCGCGGCGACGAGGTCACCGCCCGGGGCGCGGACGTCGTCGTCGAGCAGGGCCACGACCTCGGCGGCGCGCCGCGATCCCGCGACGTCCGCGCCGTCGAGCAGGGCTCGGGCCAGACGGGGGTCGGCGGGCACCTGCGCCATCGCCCGACCGCGCGCCGTGATGGCTCCCGAGTCGTCGGTGGCTCCGAGCGCCGCGAGCGTCTCGTGCGCGGCATCGAGCGCGGCGCGCGGAGGTGCGTCGAGCAGGGCGAGACCGTGACCGTCGGGGTCTCCCCACGCAGCGAGCTCGAGGCAGAAGCCCGTCAGGTCGGCGACCGCGATCTCGGGCGCGGGGTGCGCCGACAGATGGGCGTGGTCGGCGCGCGACCAGCAGCGGTGCACCGCGCCCGGGCCCTCGCGTCCGGCGCGTCCGGCGCGCTGCTCGGCGGCCGACCGGCTGACGCGCACGGTCACGAGCGCCGGCAGGCCACGGGCCTGGTCGGTGCGGGGCTCGCGCGACAGGCCCGCATCCACCACGATCCGCACGCCCGGCACCGTCAGCGACGACTCGGCGACCGATGTCGACACCACCACACGGCGCCGAGGCCCCCGGGTGAGGGCGAGATCCTGCTCGCGGGCCGGAAGACGTCCGTGCAGCGCGACGACGTCGACGTCCGACAGCCCCGTCAACCGCCGCATGACGCCCTCGACCTCGCCGACGCCGGGCACGAAGACGAGCGCGTCGCCGGGGTCGGCGGCGAGCGCCTGCCGGACGGTCGCCGCGACGTGGTCGAGGAAGCGCGGCGGCACTCCCCGGTCCTGACCTCCGGTCGGCAGGACGTCCGCGGGCGGCGGAGCCCAGTGCTGCGTCACGGGGTGCAGCGCCCCCGGGACGTCGACGACCGGTGCGTCGAGCACCGCCCCCATCCGTCCGGCCTCGACCGTCGCCGACATCGCGACGAGCAGCAGGTCGTCGCGCACCGTGGCACGGACGTCGACCAGGAACGCCAGCGTCAGGTCGGCGTCGAGCTGACGCTCGTGCACCTCGTCGAGCACGACCGCCGCGACCCCCGGCAGCTCGGGATCGCGCTGCAACCGCCGCAGCAGCACGCCGGTCGTGACGAACTCGATGCGCGTGGCGGGCCCGACGGCACGGTCGCCGCGCACGGTGTGGCCGACCGTCTCACCGACCTTCTCGCCCAGCAGCCCCGCCAGCCGTCGGGCCGCCGCGCGGGCCGCGATGCGCCGCGGCTGGGTCACCACGACCCGCCCGCCACCCCGTGCCACGAGCGCCGCGACGGCGGGTGGCACGAGGGTCGTCTTGCCGGTGCCGGGCGGCGCCTGGACGACCGCCGTCCCGCGCTCGCGCAGCGCGGTCGTCAGCGCCGACAGCCCGCCCACGACCGGGAGGTCGGGCGGGCTGTCGAGCAGGCGCCGGATCGCGTCGGTGGTCAGAGCTCGGCCGACACCTTCCAGAGGTCGACGCCCTCGGCGTCGCCGGCGAACTCGTCGATCGCGGCGAGCTCGTCGTCGGTGAAGTCGGTCTGCTGCGCCGCGGCGAGGTTCTCGTCGAGCTGCTCGACCGACGACGCGCCGATCAGCGCCGACGTGACGCCGCCGGGCCGCAGGATCCACGAGATCGCCATCTGCGCCAGCGACTGGCCGCGCTTCTCGGCGATGCCGGCCAGGCCCTTGAGCCGCGCCAGGTTCTCCTTCGTCAGCACCGACTCGTCGAAGCTGCTGCGGTCACCGGCCCGCTCGACGGCGTCCGAGCCGAGGTACTTGTCGGTCAGCAGGCCCTGCGCCAGCGGCGAGAAGCCGATCGCGCCCAGCCCGTGCTCGTCCAGCACCGTCAGCAGCCCGCCCTCGACCCAGCGGTTGAGCATCGAGTACGACGGCTGGTGGATGATCAGCGGGGTGCCGAGGTCGCGGGCGATCGCGACGGCCTCGGCGGTCTTCTGCGGCGAGTACGACGAGATGCCCGCGTACAGCGCCTTGCCCTGACCGACCGCGGTGTCGAGCGCCGTGATGGTCTCCTCGAGCGGCGTGGTCGGGTCGACGCGGTGCGAGTAGAAGATGTCGACGTAGTCGACGCTCATCCGCTCGAGCGAGGCGTCGAGGCTCGACAGCAGGTACTTGCGCGAGCCGAGCTTGCCGTACGGGCCCGGCCACATGTCCCAGCCCGCCTTGCTCGACAGGATCAGCTCGTCGCGGTAGGGCTTGAAGTCCGTCCGCATCATGCGCCCGAAGTTCTCCTCCGCCGAGCCGTGCGGCGGACCGTAGTTGTTGGCCAGGTCGAAGTGCGTGATGCCGTGGTCGAACGCGTGGCGCAGCACCTCGCGCTGGGTGTCGAACGGGCGGTTGTCGCCGAAGTTCCACCACAGACCGAGGGAGATCGGCGGCAGCAGCAGACCGGACGTGCCGACGCGGCGGTAGTCGAGCTGCTGGTAGCGGTCGTCGGCCGCGACGTACGGGCGGTGGATGTCGGGCACGGGGTCGGCGTAGTAGCGCTCTTCGGTCATGCCGTCCACGCTAGCCGCGCGGCGATCAGCGCGCGACGGCGAGGAGCGCGGGTCCGTCGTGGCCGTCCCACGTGCCGGTCAGCGTCTCGCCGCCCATCGCCCACGAGTCGTCGCCGACGACCCGCAGCACCTCGATCTCGGCGACCGACGTGACCACCAGCGTCGCCGCGTCGCGGTCGCGGACGTCGACGAGCCCGACGGATCCGACGTCGTCCGAGCTGCCGCTGCCCGTGACGCGCACGGACGGCTCGACCGGTGTGCGGACGCCGTCGGCCTCGCGCTCGACGGACGCCTCGGAGCCGCCGCCGAGGATCGTCGTCGCCAGCGCCGCGGCGTACACCGGGTCGCCGCACGCGTCGTAGACCCAGCGGTGGCCCAGCACCGTGTGCTCCATCTCGGTGATGAGCCACTCGTCGGCGCCGGCCAGCGCCTCCCCGCGGTACGTGACGGGGATCTGCAGGACCGGACCGTCGCCCGACCGCACGAGGAAGGTCTCGATGCCGACCTCGCCGTCGGGGTCGTCGAAGCGGTAGGCGCCGACCTGCTCGAGGCCCTCGTCGTCGCCCGTGAACCATGGCTGGGTCGGCGCCCAGACACGCAGCATCTCGATCTTGGTCGGACGGATGGACGCGGCGTGCAGGAGGGCCATGGGCCCGACGCTAGCGCAGGCGCGTGATCTCGACGCCGACGAACAGCTCGGAGCCGCCCGCGGTCGAGAAGATGCCGCGCAGTGGCGGGCTGTCGCCGTAGTCGCGGCCCTTCGCGACCACGACGTGGCGCGGCCCGGGCGCGACCGCGTTGGTCGGGTCCCAGGCGACCCACTCGCCGTCCCACCACTCGATCCACGCGTGCGACTCGCCCTCGACGGTCTCGCCGACGACGGGATCGGGCGACGGGTGGAGGTAGCCCGACACGTAGCGCGCCGGGATGCCCGCGGCGCGCAGCGCACCCAGGCTGAGGTGCGCGAAGTCCTGGCAGACGCCCGTCTGCGCGGCCCAGGCGTCGGCCGCGGTCGTGGTGACCTCGGTGCTGCCCGGGACGTAGGCGAGGCGCTCGTGCAGCAGACCGACGGCGGCACGGGCGTAGTCGCCCGGTCGCTCGGACGTCGCGCGCAGACCGTCGAGCAGCTCCTGCAGCTCGGCGGCGGGAGCGACCCAGTCGGACAGCACGAGGTACTCGCACCACTCGTCCTGGACGTCGGGGGTCAGGTCGTCCCACCCGACGGCCTGCGGCTTGGGCGGCACCTCCTGCGTGTCGACGATCGACGTCGCGACGACCGTGAGGTCGGAGTGCGGGTCGTGCACCTCGAACGACGTGACCGTCGTGCCCCAGTAGTCGCGGTACTCGTACGACCACGGCGCGGGGGTGATCTCGATGCGCGACCGCAGGACGTACTGCTCCGGCGTCGTCATGGGCGTCATGCGGGCCTCGTTGAAGGACGCCATCGCGCCCTTCTCGTAGTGGTAGCCCGTCGTGTGCTTGATGCGCAGCTGGTAGGTCATACGATCGCTCCTCCGCGCCACGTGTGGATCTCGGACTCGGCGAAGTAGCGGGCCGAGACGGCGTCGCTCGCCGCGGCGCAGCTGCGCTGCAGGCGCTCCATCTCGACCGGCAGGTCGAACACGATGTCGGCGAGCGGACGGTACTCGAGCTCGGTGCGCGCCCGGCCCAGCAGCCGCTGGGCCTCGTCGCTGAAGCCCGAGCGCTGGCCGGACGCGGCCAGGTTGCCCAGGGCCCGCTCGGCCTCGGCCAGCGACGACACGATCGACCGCGGGAACCAGCGGTCGAGCAGCAGGAACTCGGCGGCCTGGCGATCGGCCTCGATGCCGCGGTACGCGCGGATGAAGCTCTCGTAGGCGCCGCACGCCCGCAGCGTCGTCGGCCACGCGACCTGCGGGCCGGACGCCAGAGCGGCGGTCGACAGCAGGCGGGCCGTCATGTCGACGCGCTCGATGCTGCGGCCCAGCATGTAGAAGTGCCAGCCGTCGTCGCGCGACATCGTCGAGTCGGCGATGCCCGAGATCATCGCGGTGCGGTTGCGCACCCAGTTGAACATGTCCGGCGGGCGCATCGCCCGGGCCGTGCTGAGCCCGCGCCACGTCGTGTTGATCGCGGCCCAGATGTCGGTCGAGAGCGTCTCGCGGGCCCGGCGCGAGCTCTCGCGCGCGGCCCCGATGGCCGCGGCGATCGAGACGGGCGACTCGGGGTTGTGCGCCAGCAGGTCGAGCATCATCCAGCGGTTCGGGTGACCCGTGTAGTCCTCGACGCCCATGACCGACAGCAGCTGCTCGCACGACGTGCGCTCGTCCATGCCGGGGTCCTCGATCAGGACCTGCATCTGGACGTCGAGGATGCGCGCGGTGTCGTCGGCACGCTCGAGGTAGCGCCCGATCCAGAACAGCGACTCGGCGATGCGGCTCAGCATGTGGGCTCCCCGTTCGTCGGACCGGTCGTCGCCCGTCCCTGCTGCTGTTGCTGCTGCTCCTGCTCCTGCACGTGGATGTCGCCGACGTCGCCCTCGATGGCCGGGCCGGCCGACTGCGCGATGCCCGAGACCGGTGACGCGCTGGGGGCCATCTCGCCCTCGTCGTCGGGGTCGGTGGGGCGCGCCAGCACCCACGTGTCCTTCGAGCCGCCGCCGCGGCTGGAGTTGACGATCAGCTCGCCCTCCGGCAGCGCGACACGGGTCAGCCCGCCCGGCAGCACGAAGACGTCGTCGCCGTCGTGCACCGCGAACGGTCGCAGGTCGACGTGGCGGGGACGGATGCCGTCCTCGACGAGCGTCGGCACGGTCGACAGCGAGATGACGGGCTGGGCGATCCACGCGCGGGGATCGGTCAGGATCTTGCCGCGCAGCTCGTCGAGCTCGCCCTTCGTTGCGGCGGGGCCGATCACGATGCCCTTGCCGCCCGAGCCGTCGACGGGCTTGAGCACCAGCTCGTCGAGCCGGTCGAGCACCTCTTCGCGCTGGTCGGCCTCGCCCATGCGCCACGTGTCGACGTTGCGCAGGATCGGCTCCTCCGACAGGTAGTACCGGATCAGGTCGGGCACGTACGTGTAGAGCAGCTTGTCGTCGGCGACCCCGTTGCCGACCGCATTGGCGATCGTGACGTGGCCGGCGCGGGCGGCGTTGATGATGCCGGGGACGCCGAGCGCCGAGTCGGGACGGAACTGCACCGGGTCGAGGAACTCGTCGTCGATGCGCCGGTAGATGACGTGCACGGGCTCGAGGCCCTGCGTCGTGCGCATCATGACGCGCCCCGAGCGGCAGACCAGGTCGCGGCCCTCGACGAGCTCGACGCCCATCGTGCGGGCCAGCAGCGTGTGCTCGAAGTAGGCCGAGTTGTAGACGCCGGGCGTCAGGACGACGACGGTCGGATCGCTGACGCCGGCCGGCGCGGCCTTGCGCAGGGCCGTCAGCAGGTGCTGCGAGTACTGCGACACCGGACGGATGCGGTGGTCGGCGAACACCTCGGGCAGCGCCGCCGAGAGGGCGCGACGGTTGGTCATGACGTACGAGACGCCGGACGGCACGCGGACGTTGTCCTCGAGCACCCGGAAGTCGCCGTTGCCGTCGCGGATCAGGTCGACGCCCGCGACGTGCACGCGCACGCCGTTCGCGGGCTCCAGCCCGGCGACGACGCGGTGGTAGTGCGGCGACGTGACGACGGTGTCGCGCGGCACGACGCCGTCGGAGAACAGCTCGCCCGGCCCGTACGCGTCGGCGAGGAACTTCTCGAGCGCCAGCACCCGCTGGCGCACCCCCTGCTCGACGTGGTCCCAGTCGTCGGCCTCGATCAGGCGGGGCGCGATGTCGAGGGGGAACGGCCGCTCCTCGCCCTCGACGCCGAAGGTGACGCCCTGCTCGAGGTACGACGACGCCAGCGAGTCGGCGCGGAGGCGGACCTCGTCGGCGCCCATCGCCTCGAACGAGGTGTGCACCTGCCCGTAGCTGTCGCGCACGTCGGTGCCCTCGAACATCTCGTCG
Organism: Aeromicrobium sp. Root472D3; assembly: GCF_001426485.1. Taxonomy (GTDB): domain Bacteria; phylum Actinomycetota; class Actinomycetes; order Propionibacteriales; family Nocardioidaceae; genus Aeromicrobium. The sequence continues at coordinate 481,781 of NZ_LMET01000001.1, forward strand.
AAACCGGCGACGGGGCCGTAGCCGTCGAAGAGCTCTGAGGTGTCCACGTGCTCACCGTAGGACAGATTCGTCACGGGTGTGTTTCGAGCCCGCCCGCGATGCCGTGGTTCCGGCTACGATCCAGTCAGGATCCACCGTCGGGAGGCGGTCAGCGATGTCGGACGCGAACGTCCTCGTGCTCAATGCGAGCTACGAGCCCTTGCAGCGTGTCTCGATGCGCCACGCGATCAAGATGCTGGTGCGCGAGGTCGCCGTCATCGAGGAGGCCGCCGCCGGCATGTTCGGGCCGTTCCCCGTCCCCAAGGTCCTGCGGCTCGTCCGGTACGTCAAGACCCGCTGGATGCACCGCCGCTCGCACCTGTGCACCAAGGCGGCCATCAAGGCCCGCGACGCGATGTGCGCCTACTGCGGCGGCAAGGCCGAGACGGTCGACCACATCGTCCCCCGCAGCCGCGGCGGCACGCTGACGTGGGAGAACGCGGTGGCGGCGTGCATCCGGTGCAACCACCGCAAGGCCGATCGCACGCCCGCCGAGGCCGGCATGACGCTGCTGGTCGTCCCGCAGCAGCCGCAGTACGCCGTCCCGGCCTGACCTCCGGCGTTCGCGCCCCGGCCCCCGGGGGTTCACGGCACGTTCTCCCGGCGGTGCGAGCGTGCGCCGCATGCCTGCGAGCCCCCGTCGCCCCGTCCTGTCCGCACCCCCGAGCCCCGTGCCCCTGAGGTCCATCCCCCTGCTGTCCTGCCTCGTGCTGCTCCTGACCGTCGTGCTGGGAGGTCCCGCCAGCGCGGCCACCGACTACTCGTCGATCAGGATCAACGAGGTGCAGTCGGATCCCGACGACGTCGTCGAGCTCGTCAACACCGGTGACGCCCCCGTCGACCTCTCGGGACTCGTCCTGCGCGACTCCGAGAACACGGGCACCGGCTACACGATCGCCTCCGGCACCGTGGTGGCCGGCAAGGCCTACGTGGTCCTCGACGTCAACGTCAAGGGATCGGCCGCCGGCACCGTCGGGCTCGGCAAGGGCGACTCCGTGCGCCTGTTCTCCGGCACGACGCTCCTCGACTCGACGACGTGGCCCGCGAACACCCACGCCACGACATGGGCACGATGCGCCGACGGGACCGGACAGTTCAGCGTCACGCCCGCGACCCTCGGCACGGCCAACCAGTGCACGCCCGACCCGCAGAAGGTCCGCCTCAACGAGGTGCGCAGCGACGGCACCGGCCCCGACTTCGTCGAGCTCGTCAACACCGGCACCCAGCCCGTCGACCTGACAGGCTGGAAGGCCGTCGACGCCGATCCCCTCCACACCCCGACGGCGATCGCCCCCGCAGGCACCACGGTCGCCCCGGGCGCCTTCTTCGCGTTCGAGACCGACGCGCTCGTCGGCGGCTTCGGGCTCGGCAAGGCCGACTCCATCACGGTCTCGCTGCCCGACGGCACGGCTGTCGACACGTACGAGTGGACGACCCACCGCACCCCGTCCGCCGTTCGCTGCCCGCAGGGCACCGGCGCGTTCGTGATCTCGCGCGCCGCGACGCCGGGAGCCGCCAACGCGTGCCCCGTGCCGGCGGGCGCCGACCAGCTCAAGATCAACGAGGTCGAGTCCGATCCGGCCGACCTCGTCGAGCTCGTCAACACCGGCGACGCGGCGATCGACGTCTCGGGCTACGTGCTGAAGGACAACGACGACACGCACGCCTTCGCGATCCCGTCCGGGACGGTCCTCGGCGCCGGGGCGGTCAAGTCCTTCGACGTGACCCTCTCGTACGGACTCGGCAAGGGCGACTCCGCACGGCTCTACACACCGGACGGGTCGACGCTGCTCGACGCGACCACCTGGCCCGCCGACACCCACGCCACGACGTGGGGCCGGTGCCCGAACGGCACCGGCGCCTTCACGACGACCGCGTCGACGATCGGCCTGCCCAACCAGTGCGCGGCAACGGCCGACCCGAGGACAGTCATCCGGATCAACGAGGTCGAGTCGAACGGCGACAAGGTCGCCGACTGGGTCGAGCTGACCAACACCGGCACCAGCACGGTCGACGTCTCGGGCTGGAAGATCCTCGACGCCGACCCGTCGCACGCCGCGACGCCCGTCGTCGTCCCCGCGAAGACGACGATCGCGCCCGGCGCGTTCTTCGCGATCTACACCGAGGTCAACCAGTCGCCCGGCTTCGGGCTCGGCGGGGCCGACTCGGCGACGCTCTACCTGGCCGACGGCACGACGAAGGTCGACTCGTACGAGTGGACGACGCACGCCGCCACGACCTACGGACGCTGCCCCGACGGTACGGGCGACTTCCGCACCACCACGACGTCGACCCGTGGGGCGTCCAACGCGTGCAGCCCCGTGCGCCTCAACGAGATCGGCCCCGACTGGGTCGAGCTGGTCAACATCGGCGACACGCCCCTCGACGTCTCGGGCTGGACGCTGAAGGACTCCGGTGACGCCGGCGCCTACACGTTCCCGACCGGCACGACGGTCCCCGCCAAGGGCTACCGCGTCGTCGAGGCCGGCACGTCCGGCTTCGGCTTCTCGCTCGGCGCCGGCGACTCGGTGCGCCTGCTCGGCGCCGACGGGGCCGTCGTCGAGTCGTACACCTGGACCAACCCCGCGGCCGTGACGTACGGACGCTGCAAGGACGGCGTCGGCGACTTCGTCGACACGCGGGCCGCCACCCAGGGCGCCGCCAACGCGTGCCCCGGTCTCGACACCGAGCCCTGGCCCGGCAGCCAGGACGTCCGCACGGCCGACCTCGCGTCGACGTTCACGCAGGACCTCAGCGGCCTGGCCTTCGACCCGGAGGACCCGGACGTGCTGTGGGCCGCGCAGAACAAGCTCGGCACGCTGTTCAAGCTCGTGCGCGACGGGCAGACGTGGGTGCCCGCCACGACCGACGGCTGGGGTGCGGGCAAGACCCCGACGTACCTCGACGGCACCGGCGCTCCGGACACCGAGGGCCTGACGATCGGGCCCGACGGCTTCGTCTACGCCGCCGCCGAGCGCAACAACGCCGCCAGCGGCGTCAGCCGGATGTCGATCCTGCGCTACGCACCCGACACCGCCGACACGACCCTGAAGGCGACCGACGAGTGGAACCTGACGAGCCAGATCCCCGCGGCCGGCGCCAACCTCGGCCTCGAGGGCGTCACCTGGGTTCCCGACTCGTTCCTGGTCGCCGGCGGATTCGTCGACCAGAGCACGAACAAGCCCTACGTCCCGTCCGACTACCCCCTGCACGGCACGGGGCTGTACGTCGTCGCGGTCGAGGACACCGGCGCGCTGCACGCCTTCGCGCTCGACTCGACCGGGGGCACGTCGCACAGGATCGCGACGATCTCGAGCGGCTTCGCGCACCTCGCCGACGTCACGTTCGACGCCGAGCGGCAGCGCCTGTGGGCCGTCACCGACGACACGCACGACGGCAAGACGTCGCTGCTGCAGCTGAAGGGCGGCGTGTTCACCGTCGCGGAGGCCTACGACCGTCCCGTGACGATGCCCAACCTCAACAACGAGGGCTTCGCGCTGGCCCCGCAGTCGCGCTGCGTCGACGGCCTCAAGGAGGTCGTGTGGTCCGACGACGGCGACACCGGCGGGCACTCGATCCGCACCGGCACGATCGCCTGCACGCCGGCGACGACCCCGGTGGAGCCGCAGCCCGAGCCCACGCCGGTCCCCGTCGACCGGGTCGCGCCCGTCGTGACGATCGCGGGCGTCGCAGCCGGACGCCTGTACGTCGGCGACCGACCGGCCGCACGGTGCACCGCGACCGACGAGACGTCCGGCCCCGTGGCCTGCCGCCTCACGACGGTCGTGACGCCCAAGCGCACGACGCTGACGGCCCGCGCGACCGACGCCGCCGGCAACACCGGCACGCGGTCGGTGACGTACCGGACGCTGGCGTACGAGGTGCGCGGCGCCACGTACCGCGGCGGGAAGTTCACGTTGGAGCGCGGCCGCCGCTACACGCTCGACGGCACCGTCGAGGCCTCCGGTCGCGTGCTCGGCCCGGCGCGGCTCGGCACCGTCGCGAAGCCGTCGGCGCGGTTGAAGGACGGTCGGGCGACGGTGCGCGTGCCTCGATCGGCCACGGTCGGCAGCACGTGGAAGATCCTCGTGGTCGAGAAGTCGCGGAGCTACACGATCAAGGTGCGGGTCGCCCGGTAGCCCGCGGACCCGGTCGGGTTGGCTGGGGCGCATGACTGAGATCGTCGTGCGCCCCGCCACCGTGGCCGACGTCGGCGCCGTGCTCGCGCTGTGGACGGTCGGTGCCGAGAACGCCGACCGCCCGTCCGACTCCGCGGCCGATGTCGAGCGACTGCTCGCGCGTGATCCGGAGGCGCTCGTCCTCGCGACGGACGGCGAGGACGTCGTCGGGTCGGTGATCGTCGGGTGGGACGGGTGGCGCTGCCACCTCTACCGGCTCGCGGTGCACCCGTCGCACCGACGGCGGGGCATCGGCCGGACGCTGCTCGAGCACGCCGAGCAGCGCTTCGCCGCCGTCGGCGGCAAGCGGGCCGACGCCATGGTGCTGGACGGCAACGATCTCGGGGCGTCGATCTGGACCGATGCCGGCTACTCGCGCCAGCCCGAGTGGTCGCGCTGGGTCAAGCCCCTCTGACCCACCCCATCAGGCTTGCGTCAGTCCCCCTCGCTTCGCTCACGCTCGGCCGCAAGCGGCCTCCCTGGGGGACGGGAGCAACCGTTCGCCAGGGAGCGCAGCGACCGTGAGGGCGGAGCCCGAGGCGAACTGCTGCCATGAGGGTTGGGTGGACCCCCTCGCTCCGCTCACGGTCGGCCGCAAGCGGCCTCCCTGGGGGACGGAAGTGGCGTGGGTCAGAGGCCCACGGACTCGTAGATGTCGTCGAGGGCGTCGAGGTAGGCGCCCTGGTCGTCGCCGACCTCCCGCTGCACCTCGGCCGACTTCTTCTGGACGACCTCGGCGACCTCCTCGTAGCGGGCGTTCCACTTCTCGGCCTCGATCTGCCAGTAGCCGCACGTGTAGAAGTCGGCCTGGGGCCACTTCAGCTCGCGTCGCAGATGACGCCGCACGGCACGGCTCGCCCGCGCCTCGCCCGCGAGCCACACGTAGCGGTCGGCGTCGGGCAGGTCGCGCGACGTGACGGCCTCGGCGAGGGTCTCGCAGATGTCGGTCTCCTTGGCCACGACCTGCCACGTGACGTCCACGTCGGCCGGGCTCGGCAGCGCGATCTCGTCGCCGGCGTCGGTCAGGACGACATGCACGACGGCCTTCTGCTGCGGCGACAGGCCGCGCAGGATGCGCGCGAGCGCCGGCAGGCCCGTGATGTCGGCGACCAGCAGCTGCCAGGCGACGTCGGAGGGCGCGGCGTACAGGCCGTGCGGCTCGATCAGGCCGACCTCGTCGCCGGGCCGGCAGCGTCGCACCCAGTCCGAGCCGACGCCCTGGTCGTGCAGCGCGATGTCGAGGTCGATCTGCACACGGCCGTCGACGACCCGGTGGTCGGAGATCGTGTAGACGCGGAAGTCGGGCTCGACGGCCCCCTCGGCGTACGAGATGTTCCACGCCTCGTCGATCTGCGGCAGGGCGAGCGCGGACCCGACGGGCGGGATCAGCACCCGGACGTACTCGTCGGGGATGCCGGTGGTCGGGTAGTCGTCCAGGCCCCCCAGGGTCACGGTCGCCAGGTGGGCCGACAGCTGGCGGCTCCCGAGCACGGTCGCGGTGTAGGTCTTCACAGGTGGTGCCTTCCGGGGATGGCTGGCTTGGTAAGGCAAGCCTAACTCATCGGCGTCGGGGATCGGACGTCCCGGGTTGGTAGCGTGGTGCGGTGACGACAGCTTCCCCGCACGGCCCCCTCAGCGTCCGGCCCATCAGCGCCGACGAGCACCTCGACCGCGTGCGCGCGCGCCCGTCGGTCAGCTTCCTGCAGACTCCCGGGTGGGCGGCGGTCAAGAACGAGTGGCGGGGCGAGTCGATCGGCTGGTTCGACGGCGACCGCATCGTCGGCTCCGCCCTCGTCCTCTACCGCCAGCTGCCCCGCGTCAAGCGCTACCTGGCCTACCTGCCCGAGGGCCCCGACATCGACTGGCGCGACGGCGACCTCGACCGGTGGCTGGCCCCGATGGCCTCCCACCTGAAGAAGCAGGGTGCCTTCGGCATCCGCATGGGTCCGCCGGTCGTGACCCGTCGCTGGCACGCCGCCACGATCAAGCAGGCGATCGCCGATCCGGTGCTCGGCACGCTGTCGGACGTCCCGGCCGACGTGCTGGACGACGAGGCGATCGGCGTGGCCACCGCCCTGGCGGGTCTGGGCTGGAAGGAGATCCCCACCGAGGGCGGCTTCTCGGCGGGTCAGCCGAAGTTCAACTTCCAGCTGCCGCTCGCCGGACGCGACGAGGCCGCCGTCCTCGCCGGCATGAACCAGCTGTGGCGCCGCAACATCAAGAAGGCCGCCAAGGCCGGCGTCGAGGTCACGACCGGCACCCGCGACGACCTCGCCGCCTTCCACGCCGTGTACGCCGAGACCGCCGAGCGCGACCACTTCACCCCACGGCCGCTGTCGTACTTCGAGCGCATGTGGGACGCCATGACGGCCGAGGAGGCCGACCGCCTCGTGCTCTACCTGGCCCACCACGAGGGCGATCTGGTCGCGGCGACCACGATGGTGCGCGTCGGCGAGCACGCCTGGTACTCCTACGGCGCCTCGACGACCGAGAAGCGCGACGTCCGCGGCTCCAACGCGATCCAGTGGCAGATGATCCGCGACGCCCTCGCCGCCGGCGCGACGACGTACGACATGCGCGGCATCACCGAGACGCTCGACCCCGACGACTCGCACGTCGGCCTGATCCAGTTCAAGGTCGGCACCGGCGGCGAGGCCGTCGAGTACCTCGGCGAGTGGGACCTGCCGCTCAACCGTGCGCTCCACGCCGGCTTCACCACCTACATGAGGAGGCGGGGATGAGCGGCTTCGAGCTCGACGTCGACGCGGCGCGCTGGCGTCGGTCGATCAGCGCGGTCGCCGAGAGCAGGCCCGGGCTGGTGCCCGTCATCAAGGGCAACGGCTACGGCTTCGGCCGCAGCCTGCTCGCGATGGAGGCGTCCGCGATCGGCGTCACCACGATCTCGGTCGGCACGTACGCCGAGGTGCCCGGCGCGCTGGCGTCGTTCGACGGCGACGTCATGGTGCTGACGCCGTGGCGTCCGTTCTTCACCGACGTCGTGCTCGACGACCGGGTCATCCACACGCTCGGCCGGGTCGGCGACATCGCCGAGCTGGCCGCGACGGCTCCCGGCACCCGCATCCTGCTCGAGGGCGAGACGTCGATGTCGCGCCACGGGCTCGACCGGCACGAGCTCGCCGCCGCCGTCGCGGCGCTCGGCGACCTGCGGGTCGAGGGATTCGCGATCCACCTGCCGCTGCGGTCGATGTCCGGCGGCAACCTCGGCGAGGCCGAGAGCTGGGCCGCGGTGCTCGAGACGTCACAGGTCGAGACGACGGTCCTGTACGTCTCGCACCTGACGACCGCCGAGGTCGCCGCGCTGTCGACGCGACGTCCGCAGCTCGACATCCGTCCGCGCGTCGGCACGTCGCTGTGGCTCGGCGACCTGGGGGCGTTGTCGGTCCGCGCGACGGTGCTCGACTCGCACCTCGTCGCCAAGGGCGAGCACATCGGCTACCGGCAGCGCGCCATGCCGCGCGACGGCACGCTGCTGGTCATCGCCGGCGGCACGAGCCACGGCATCGGGCTCGAGGCACCCAAGGCCTCGGCCGGGGTCGTCGGGCGCGGCAAGTCGCTGGCGAAGGGCGGCCTCGAGGCCGCGGGCCTCTCGCTGTCGCCGTTCACGATCGCGGGCAAGCAGCGCTGGTTCGCCGAGCCTCCGCACATGCAGGCCAGCATGGTGTTCGTGCCCGCCAGCGTGACGGCACCCGAGGTCGGCGACACCGTCGACGTCGCGGTGCGCTTCACCACCGCGACGTTCGACGCCGTCAACCTGCGCTAGGGCGGATGCCTACGCCGCCGGCGGCGGCACGATGGGAGTCGCCGGAGTTGTCGGCGCCGGGGTCGTCGGCTCGGGAGCCGGCGGCTGCGTCGGCGCGGGCGTCGTCGGAGCCGGGGTCGTCGGCTCGGGCTCGCGCGTCTTGCGCGTCTTCTCCGGCTTCGGCTTCTCGGTCTTCTTCGGCGCGGGCGCGACGTAGTTCGTGCCCTTCTCGCTCTGGATGTTGGCCGGAGGCGGGAACGTGCCGCACTCGGAGCCCTGCAGGGCCGCGTCCATGTACGTCTTGAACGTGCGCGCCGGCGTCTGGCCGCCGAAGAACGTCGGCAGCATGTAGCCCTCGAGGTTCTCGTTGCCCTTGCCGCGGTTGTACATCACGGCGGTGGCGAGCTTGGGCGTGATGCCGGCGAACCACGACGACGACACGTGCTGGTCGTCGTCGTTGCCGTCGGTGGCCGCGGTGGCGGTGCCGGTCTTGCCCGCCGTCGTGCAGATCGACGAGGCCAGCGTGCCGCTGCCGGACGTCACGACGCCCCGCATCGCGGCGATGGTGTCGGCCACGACGTCCTCGGGGATCGTCCGGCGGGTCTTGTTCTCGTGCTCGTGCAGGACGCTGCCCTGGTAGTCGGTGACCTTCTGCACCATGTACCACTCGGCGCGCTTGCCGCCGGCGGCCAGCGTCGCGTACGAGTTGGCGATGTCGATCGGGGCGACCTGGTTGGCGCCGAGCGAGATGTTGGCGGTCTTCTCCCAGGTGTCGGTCGTCGCCTTCGGGATGCCGGCCTGGTTCGCGGCCTTCAGCACCTTGTCGGCGCCCTTGGCCCAGTCGCTCTGCATGCCGCCGGCCATCTGGATCGTCAGGTCGACGAAGGCCGCGTTGACCGACTTGGCCGTCGCGGTCGACAGCGGGATGCGTCCGTACGACGATCCGCCGCTGTCGCCCTGGTTCTCGGTCAGGATGTTGCCCTTGTCGTCGCGCAGCGGCGAGTTGCCGTTGAGCACGGTCTTGAGGCTGTAGCCGTCCTCGAGTGCCGCGATGACCGCGAACACCTTGAACGTCGAGCCCGGCTGCGTGCCGAGCATCGCCCAGTTCTGCTCGCTCTTCAGGAAGTCGGGCCCGCCGTACATCGCACGCACCGCTCCCGTGCCGGGCTGCACCGACACCAGCGCGGGGTGCAGCTCGGGGGCACCGGACGGCCGGTTGTCCTTGACGGCCTCGACGGCGTCCTTCTGGTCCTCGTAGTCGAACGTCGTGACGATGCGCAGACCGCCACCCTCGACCTGCGAGGGGCTGAACTCGAGCTTGGCCATCTGCTCCTTGACCGCCGCGAGCAGGAAGCCCTTCGTGCCGCCGAATCGGTTGAGGTCCTTCTTGTCCTTGACCTCGGGCAGCTTGTCGGCGAACTTCGCGGCCTCGTCGGCCGTGATGGCCTTGGACTCGACCATGCCGTTGAGCACGTACTGGAAGCGCGGCATGATGCGCGCCGCGGCGCCCTCGGCGTACGGGTCGTAGTAGCTGGGGCTGTTGATGATCGTGGCGAGCAGCGCCGACTGCGCGTAGTTGAGCTGCGAGGCGGGCTTGCCGAAGTAGTTCTGCGACGCGACCTGGATGCCGTACGAGCCGTTGCCGAAGTAGATCGTGTTGAGGTAGCCCTCGAGGATCTGCTTCTTGCTGAGCTGGTTGTGGATCTTGATCGAGAGGATCGCCTCCTTGACCTTGCGGCTGTAGGAGCGCTCCTGCGTCAGGTAGAGGATCTTGACGTACTGCTGCGTGATCGTCGAGCCGCCACCCTGGATCTCGCCGCTCGTCGTGTTGTCGCGGACGGCGCGCAGGATGCCCTTCAGGTCGATGCCCCGGTTGGTGTAGAACGTGCGGTCCTCGGCGGCGATCGCCGCGGCCTGCATCGAGGCGGGGATCTGGTCGATCGACACGCTCTCGCGGTCCTGCAGCGCGAACTCGCCGAGCTTGTGCTTGCCGTCGGAGTAGTAGACCTGCGTCGTCTGGGTCTGGAAGTCGGCGTTGGCGTCGGGGATCGCGATGGCCCGGTACAGGACGAAGAACGTCAGCGCCGCGGCCAGCACGCCGGCGACCGCGAGGAACGAGAACCAGCGCAGGGTCTTGGTCCACCAGGGGCCGCGGCCGCCGATCTTGCGGCCGACGCCGCCGACGGCTCCGCCCCGGCGTGCCGTCTTCGACGACGCCGTGGTGGTCGATCCTCGCTTGCTCTTCGCCGCGCTCGCGGTGGGCGAGGGGCGCTTTCGCTGTGTTGCCAAGGGTCCGTCTACCTCCATACAGGACCCGTGGTGCGAGTCCGTCGTCGGTCAAGTGTGCCGAACGTACCTGAGAGATGACCAATCGCCGGCACGCCCGTGTCGTGGGTCACGCGACGGGGCGACTAGGCAGACGTGACGTGTCGATGTATCGTCCCGATATAACAAACGAACGACTATGTCAGGGACACGACGATGACACGACGCGGCGCGGCGCTCGAGGTGGCAGTCCTCGGACTGCTCCACGACGCCCCGATGCACGGGTACGAGCTGCGCAAGCAGGTCAACGCCCTGCTCGGGTGGGGTCGCATCCTGTCGTACGGCACGCTCTACCCGGCGCTGAAGGCGCTGGGCCGGGCGGGCTACGTCGTCGCCGACGAGACCGTCGACCCCGAGGGTCGGGGACGTCGGCCGCGCATCGTCTACCAGCTGACGGCCGAGGGCAAGGAGCACTTCGCCCAGGCCCTCGAGGACTCCGGTCCGTCGGCGTGGGACGACGAGACGTTCGGCGTCCGGTTCGCGTTCTTCTCGCGCACCGACGCCGCGTCGCGGGTCCGCATCCTCGAGGGGCGCCGCAGCCGGCTCGAGGAGCGGCTCGAGAACGTCCGTGCCGCGGGCCAGCGCAAGCGGGACCGTGCCGACTCCTACACGTTGGAGCTCCAGCGCCATGGCCTGGAGTCGGTCGAGCGCGAGGTCAGGTGGCTGACCGAGCTGATCGACCGCGAGCGGTCCGGCGGCTACCCCGACACGGACGACGGCACCACCGAGACCAGCACCACCACCGAGAAGTGACATCACCATCAACGAAGGAGAACCCATGGGTTCGATACGCGTAGCAATCGTGGGCGTGGGCAACTGCGCCACGTCCCTCATCCAGGGCGTGGAGTACTACAAGGACGCCGACCCCGAGGGCAACGTCCCCGGGCTCATGCACGTCAAGTTCGGCGAGTACCACGTCAACGACATCGAGTTCGTCGCCGCGTTCGACGTCGACGCCAAGAAGGTCGGCTTCGACCTCTCCGAGGCCACGCAGGCCAGCGAGAACAACACGATCAAGATCGCCGACGTCGCCCCGACCGGCGTCATCGTCCAGAAGGGCAACACGCTCGACGGTCTCGGCAAGTACTACCGCGAGACGATCGAGGAGTCGGACGCCGAGGCGGTCGACGTCGTCCAGGTGCTCAAGGACACCCAGGCCGACGTCCTCGTGTCGTACCTGCCGGTCGGCTCCGAGCAGGCCGACAAGTTCTACGCGCAGTGCGCGATCGACGCCCAGGTGGCCTTCGTCAACGCCCTGCCCGTGTTCATCGCGTCGGACCCCGAGTGGGCCCGCAAGTTCGAGGACGCCGGCGTCCCGATCATCGGTGACGACATCAAGAGCCAGGTCGGCGCGACCATCACGCACCGCGTCATGGCCAAGCTGTTCCAGGACCGTGGCGTCGTGCTCGACCGCACGTACCAGCTCAACGTCGGCGGCAACATGGACTTCAAGAACATGCTCGAGCGCGAGCGCCTCGAGTCCAAGAAGATCTCCAAGACGCAGGCCGTGACGTCGAACATCGACCACGACCTCGGCGCCAAGAACGTGCACATCGGCCCGTCCGACTACGTCCAGTGGCTCGACGACCGCAAGTGGGCCTACGTCCGGCTCGAGGGTCGCGCGTTCGGCGACGTCCCCCTCAACCTCGAGTACAAGCTCGAGGTCTGGGACTCGCCCAACTCGGCCGGCATCATCATCGACGCGATCCGCGCGGCGAAGATCGCCAAGGACCGTGGCATCGGTGGCGCCCTGCTCTCGGCGTCGTCCTACCTCATGAAGTCGCCGCCCGAGCAGCGTCCCGACGACCTGGGTCGCGAGATGCTCGAGAAGTACATCGCCGGCGAGGTCGAGCGCTAGACCGCTGGCTGAGCCACGACGGCGAGGGGCCCGGATCCACGTGGATCCGGGCCCCTCGTCGTCGGCGTCAGTGCTTCGCGGAGGCCTTGCGCGGGATCAGGTGCAGGATCGCGACGACGACCGCGCCGACCACGACGCCGATGACGGCCGAGGAGGCGGTGTTGACGAGCCAGCCGACCGCCCCGCCACCGACACCCTCCTCCCAGTGGTGCACCGTCTCGTACGGCCAGTGCCAGCCGAGCTCGTCGGCGTTGACCAGCAGGATGTGGCCGCCGACCCACAGCATCGCCACGATGCCGACGGTGGCCAGCACCTGCAGGAAGATCGGCATGCCGACGACGAGGCCGCGTCCCACTTTCTGGGCGACCGCCGACGACTTCTTGGCCAGGTGCAGCCCGATGTCGTCCATCTTCACGATCAGGCCGACGGCCCCGTAGACGAGCGCGGTGATCGCGACGGCGACGACCGCCAGGATCAGGGCCCGCGACACGAACGGCTCGTCGGTGACCTCCTTCAGCGCGATGACCATGATCTCGGCCGACAGGATGAAGTCGGTGCGGATCGCGCTGCTGACCATGGTCTTCTCGTGGTCGGCGCCCCCCTCGGCGGCGACCGGCTCGGCCGGTCCGTGGTGCTCGCCGGGGCCGAACTTCTCCCACAGCTTCTCGGCGCCCTCGAACGCGAGGTACGTGCCGCCGAGCATCAGGATCGGCGCCAGCAGCCACTCCGCGTACTGGCTCAGCAGGAGCGCCGCCGGCAGGATGAACACGATCTTGTTGCGCAGCGAGCCCACGGCGATCTTGCGGATGACCGTCAGCTCGCGCGACGGGTCGAAGCCCTGGACGTAGCGCGGGGTCACGGCGGCGTCGTCGACGACGACCCCCGCGGCCTTCGTGCTGGCGCGACCTGCCGCGGCACCGATGTCGTCGACCGACGCGGCGGCGAGCTTGGCCAGCGCCGCGACGTCGTCGAGCAGGGCCATGAGTCCGCCGGCCATCAGGCACGTCCCAGGAGGTTCATGGTGACGAGCCTAGATCACTCCGGCCTCGGCCGAGCGGCCCAGAACGCCGTCAGCGCCTCGGTGGCGTCGGCCTCGGAGAGCGGCCCCCGGTCCATCCGCAGGTCGAGCAGGAACCGGTAGGCCTCGCCGACCTCGGGCCCCGGCGCGATGCCGAGGATCGACATGATCTGGCCACCGTCCAGGTCGGGACGGATCGAGCCGAGCTCCTCGGCCTCGGCCAGCACCGCGATGCGCCGCTCGAGCTCGTCGTACGTGCGCTGCAGGCGCTGCGCCTTGCGCTGGTTGCGCGTCGTGCAGTCGGCGCGGGTCAGGATGTGCAGGCGCTCGAGCTGGGCGCCGGCGTCGCGGACGTACCGCCGCACGGCCGAGTCGGTCCACTCGCCCGAGCCGTACCCGTGGAACCGCAGGTGCAGCTCGATCAGCGACGTGACCTGGTCGATCGTGTCGTTGCTGTAGCGCAGGGCCTTCATCCGCTTGCGCGCCAGCTTGGCGCCCACGACGTCGTGGTGGTGGAACGTGACGGTGCCGCCCTCGACGAACCGCCGCGTCCTGGGCTTGCCGATGTCGTGCAGCAGCGCCGCGAGGCGGATGACCAGGTCGGGCGCCGCGTCGAGCCGGTGCTCGAGCTCGATCGCCTGCTCCAGCACGGTCAGCGAGTGCTCGTAGACGTCCTTGTGCCGGTGGTGCTCGTCGCGCTCGAGGATCAGGGCGGGCAGCTCGGGCAGCACCTGCTCGGCCAGGCCCGTGTCGACCAGCAGCCGGAGCCCCGCGACGGGGTGGGCGCTGGTGACGAGCTTGTCGAGCTCGTCGCGCACGCGCTCGGCCGACACGATCTCGATCCGCGCCGCCATCGCGGTCATCGCGGCGACGACCTCGGGGGCCGCCGTGAAGCCGAGCTGGGCGACGAACCGCGCCGCGCGCATCATCCGCAGCGGATCGTCGCTGAACGACTGCTCGGGCGTCACGGGCGTGCGCAGCAGCCCCGCGTCGATGTCGTCGAGGCCGCCGAACAGGTCGACGAACTCGCGGGACGGCAGCCGGATGGCCATCGCGTTGACCGCGAAGTCGCGCCGCGACAGGTCGCCGTCGAGGGTGTCGCCGAACTGCACCTCGGGCTTGCGGGACCCCTCGTCGTACGCGTCGGTGCGGTACGTCGTGAGCTCGAGCTGGTGCCCGGCCCTGCGCAGCCCGATCGTGCCGAACTCGCGGCCGACGTCCCAGATCGCGTCGGCCCAGTCGGCCGCGATGCGCTCGATCTCGTCGGGGCGGGCCGAGGTCGCGAAGTCCCAGTCGTTGCCGGGACGGCCCAGCACGGCGTCGCGCACGGGGCCGCCGACGATCGACAGCTCGTGGCCCGCCGCGGCGAACAGCTCTCCGAGCTCGGCCAGGAACGGGTGCGCGTCGAGCTCGGCGTCGATCCGGGCCCGTCGGTCTGCGGTCAATGAGGGCGTGGGCACGGGGAGACACTCTACCGCCGGGCCGCGGGCGCTTCGGCCTGTCGGCGGGCCCCGTGCGTCTAGCATGTCCGGGTGAGCAGACGCCGGTGCACGATCCTCGTCGCGCTGCTCCTGACCACGCTGTGCTCCCTCGGCGCCCTGGCTCCGGCCGGCGCGGCCGACGACGACCCCGAGCTCTCGGTCGCGATCACGACGCTCGAGCCGACGCTGCTGGCCCCCGGTCGCGACGTCACGATGACCGGCACCGTCACGAACGACGACGACCACGCGTGGACGTCGGTGCAGGCCTACCTCGTGATCCCCGCGTCACCCTTCACGACCCGGCGCCAGATCGACCAGGCGACGTCCGACGGCCAGGCGTACACGGGCGTCCGCGTCATCGAGGCCGGGACGTTCGACGAGATGGGCGACCTCGCCGCGGGCCAGACCCTGCCGTTCCGGGTCGAGGTGCCCTACGAGCAGCTCGGCATCACGGGTGCGCAGGGTGTCTACCCCGTCGGCGTGCAGATCCTGGCGACCGACGACGAGGGCAACCGCAGCCCCGTCGCGGTCGCGCGCGCCACGACGTTCCTGCCGCTGGTGTCGGACGCCGAGGGATCCGTGCCGACGTCGGTCGCGTGGCCGTTCCTGATGCCCGACCGCCGCGGCGCCGACGGCGACTACACCGATCCGCGGAGCCTGCTGGCCGACGTCGGCCAGGGTGGCCGGCTGCGCAACCTGCTCGACCTCGCCGCCAGCACGCCCGCGGAGGGCTCGACCATCGTGGTCGACCCGGCCCTGCTCGTGGGCGTCGACGACGTCGCGAACGGCCGGCGCGTCGGCGACGACGTCGAGGTGACCGCCGAACAGAAGGCGGCCGCGTCGATCTTCCTGACCGATCTGCTCGACCTCGCCCGTGCCCGCAGCCCGTGGATCCTCGACTACGACCGCCCCGACGTCCTGGCGCTGTCGGCGCACCCCGACCTCGCCGGCCCGCTGCGCGAGGCCGTCGACCAGGCCACCTCGAGCGTCCTCGCGACGTATCAGCTGAGCGGGCGTCGCGTGTCGTGGCCGACACGTGACGGGGTCACCCGCGACCTGCTGACGACGTTGCGCGGCGACGGCGGCGCCCCCGTCATCGTGACGCCGGCGTCGGTGCCCGACTGGGACCGCCGACTGGGGTCGCTCGTCCAGTACGACACCTCCGAGGGCCCGGTCCCGCTGCTGGTCGACGACGTCCGGGACGGGAGCACCCCGGGCGAGGACTCCGCGACGACCCTGCGTCAGCGCGTGCTGAGCGAGGCGGCGCTCGCCACGCTCGAACGGACCATCGACCCCGACTCACGGGTCGACGCCGTCGTGCTCGTCGACCCGCAGTGGGACCCCGGCGCCGACTGGGCGTCGGGCCAGCTCGCGAGCGCGTTCTCGGCGCCGTTCGTGCAGCCCGTGAGCCTCGACGGCCTGCTGACCCGCTCGCTCGCGACGTACGACGGGTCCGTCCCGACGACCGCGAGGGCCCGACCGCTGTCGCGCGCGCAGCTCGTCGCGGCGACCGAGATCCTGCAGAAGGGGCAGACCCTGGGCTCGATCATCGCGCAGAACGACGGCTTCGACGCCTCGTCGGCGCGCGGCGTCGCCGAGGCGCTGGCCGTGCGGTGGCGGCTCGACCGCTCCGAGGCCCTGACGGTCGCCGCGGCGCGGGCCCGGCGCACCGGCGCGACGCTCGACCGCATCACGATCGAGGCGCCGTCGTCGGTGACCCTGTCGAGCTCGAAGGGAGGGTTCCCCCTCACGATCCGCAACGACACCGACGAGGCCATCCGCATCGGCGTCGACCTCGACTCCAGCAATCCCGCACTGGCCATCCCGGCGGTCGATCCCGTCACGATCGCGGCGGGCGAGCGGCGCACCCTGACGGTGCAGATCGACCTGGGCACCCAGCGCACGACGTTCCTGACCGCCGGCCTGGTCACCTCGCAGGGCCAGGACGTCGGTGCGACGACGACGTTCAAGGTGCAGTCGAGCAGCATCAGCACGGTGCTGTGGGTCGCGATGGGAGCCGCCGGCGTCCTGGTGCTGGTCGCGCTGGTGCGCCGCTTCCACCGTCGCCGCACCGGCCGGGGCGGGGTCACCGAGCCCCTCGCGGACGACGATGACTGACCGCTCGATCGCCCGCGCGAGCGCGTGGATGGCGCTCGGCACGATCGTCTCGCGCATCACCGGCTTCCTGCGCGCCGGTCTGCTCGCGGTCGTGATCGGCACCCAGCTGAACGGCGACCTGTTCGACATCGCGAACACGATCCCGAACACGCTCTACATCCTGCTGGCCGGCGGCGTCTTCAACGTCGTGCTGGTTCCCCAGCTCGTCCGGGCCATGAAGAACGACGACGACGGCGGCACCGCCTACGCCAACCGCGTCATCACCCTCGGCGTGCTGGTGCTCGGCATCGGCACCCTCGTGCTGATGGTGCTCACGCCCGTCCTGCTGCGCATCGTCTTCGACGGAGACCTCTTCGAGCCCGAGAGGGCCGCGCAGCGTGACTCGGCCGAGCTGCTGATGCTGCTGTGCCTGCCGCAGGTCTTCTTCTACGGCGTCTTCGTGCTGACCGGGCAGGTGCTGAACGCCCGCGGCCGGTTCGGGCCGATGATGTGGGCGCCGATCGTCAACAACGTCGTGGCCTGCGCCGTCATCGTCACCTACGCGGTGGTCTTCGGGACGAGCAACGGCGTCGACGGCTTCACGACGACGCAGGGCCTCGTGCTGGGGCTCGGCTCGACGGGTGCCATCGCGCTGCAGGCGCTGGTGCTGCTCCCCTACCTGCGGCGGGCCGGTTTCCGGTTCCGGCCGCGGTTCGACTTCCGCGGCGTCGGCCTGCGGCACACCGCGCGGCTCGCCGGCTGGACGCTGCTGTTCATCCTGGTCAACCAGATCGCCTTCATCGTCGTGGCACGGCTCGCGACCAGCGCGACGATCGCGGGTGCGGCCGACGCCCAGAAGGCGGCGGGCTCGACGGTCTACAGCCTCGGCTACCTGATCAGCCAGCTCCCGCACGGCGTCATCACGGTCTCGCTCGCGACCGCCGTCATTCCGACCCTGGCGGCCCTCGCGTCCGACCGCGAGTACGACCGCTTCCGGCTCGAGCTGGGTCGCACGGTCCGCATCGCCCTCGTCATCGTGGCCCCCCTCGCCGTGGCGCTGGCGTGCCTCGGCCAGTCGGCGGCGGCGATCGCGGGTGGCCTGGGAGCCCTCGGGGGTAGCACGCTGGCGATCGGCCACACGATCCAGGCGTTCTCGCTGGCCACCGTCGCCTTCACGGTGCACTACCTGATGCTCCGCGGGTTCTACGCCAACGAGGACAACAGGACGCCGTTCCTGATCCAGGTCGTCATCGCGACCGTCAACGTGGTCGTCGCGATCGTGCTCGTGCACCTCGTGGAGCCCGACCGCGTCGCGATGATGCTGGCCCTCTCGTACGGCATCGCGTACGTCGTGGGGTCGGTGCTGTCGGTGACGCTGCTGTCACGGGCGATCGGGCCCGTCGTCGACCGCGAGATGCACTTCTTCATCCGCCGCATGGTCGTCGCGCTGGTGCTGACGGCCTTCGTGACGCTCGGCGTCGCCGCGGGCCTCGACGCCGTGGGGGTCGAGCCGCTGCGCGCCGTCGGGGGTGCCGTGACGACCGTGGTCGCCGGTCTCGCCGGCCTGGTCACCTTCGTCGCCGCCGCCCGGGTCGTCCGGCTCGACGAGCTGAGCCACCTGCTGACGTCGTTGCGCCGACGCGGCGGCGACTGAGCCCGGTGCTCGCGCCCGATCCGTCTAGCATGGGCTCAGGCACGAGACGGGCGGACGAGAGGTGAGGGCATGACCGAGCGGCGGTCACTGGCCTCCGGTGACGTCCTCGCCCGCCGCTACGAGCTGCAGGACCTCGTCAACGAGCGGCACGGCTCCTCGACGTGGCGCGCCCACGACCAGGTGCTGAACCGCAACGTCGGGCTCGAGATCATCTCGAGCGCCGATCCCCGCGCCGGGCACTTCCTCGACGCGGCCCGCGAGTCGACGTCCGTGACCGATCCCCGGTTCCTGCGGGTGCTCGACCTGATCGAGGACGAGCAGCGCCACCACCTCGTCGTCCGCGAGTGGGCCCGCGCCTTCCCGCTCGACCAGCTGCTGGCGCAGTCGCCCCTGCCCAACCGCCGCGCGGCCACGGTCGTCGCCGAGGTGGCCGAGGCGATGGCCCACGCCCACGAGCACGGCGTCTACCACCGCCGGTTGACGCCCCACCAGGTGCTCCTGAAGCAGTCGGGTGCCGTCCGTGTCGTGGGTCTGGGGGTCGCGACGGCCCTGGCGCCGGTCGGGCGCCAGGACACGCTGTCGGACCTCCAGGCCTACGAGCAGCTCGACGTGCAGGCGATCGGCAAGCTGCTCTACGCGAGCGTGACGGGTCGGTGGCCGGGAGCCGATGTCGACGGCCTGGTCGCCGCGCCTGCCGAGCACGGTCGCCTGCTGCGTCCACGGCAGGTCAGGGCCGGCGTCTCCCGCGACATCGACACGATCGCCGACCGCATCCTCGGCTCCCCCCCGCGTCACCACGAGCCCCCGCTGCGCAAGGCGGCCGACATCGCCCACACGCTGCGGCTGTCGGGCGAGGACGACGACCTCCACGACGACCAGCCGAGCCTCGCGGCCATCTCGTCCCCCGACCTGTTGCGACTCGACCCCGTCATCGTCCCCGGCGGGCCCCCGCCGGGCCTCGAGCCACCGCGCCGGCGTCCGAAGGCGTTCGAGCCGGCACCCCCGACGACGTTCGAGCGCGGCAAGCAGAAGGCGCGCAGGGCCGCGAAGGGCGATCGGGGCCTGGTGCTGCTGGGCGTGGCGGGCGCGCTCGTGATCCTGTCGCTGCTGGGGTTCCTGGTCAGCCGGCAGACCGACCGCGCCGCCGACCCGATCGACGACTCGTCGCCCGTGCGGGTGCTCCCCGTGCAGCGGGCCGTCGACTTCGACCCGCAGGGCGAGGACGGTCGCGAGAACCGTGACCAGGCGCGGCTCGCGATCGACGGGTTGCCGACCACGGGGTGGCAGACGTCGACGTACCTCGGCTCCCCCGAGCTCGGCGGCGTCAAGGACGGCGTCGGGCTCGTCCTCGACCTCGGAGGTCTGCGCGAGGTCGACTCCCTGCGCCTGCGGCTCGCCGGATCACCCACCAGCATCGTGGTCTACGCCGCCTCGGAGGACACCGACCGCACGCCGAGGGTGCGACGGGGCCTGACCGACGTGGCGACGGTCGACTCGGCCGGTTCCGACGCCAGCATCTCGCTGCGCTCGGGCATCGTGACCCGCTACCTCGTGGTCTGGCTGACGTCGCTGCCCGAGGTCGAGCCCGGGGTCTTCCGCGGCGAGATCGACGACGTCGTGGTGCGCGGTCGTTCGTGACCTGCACGCGGGGCGGCCGATGGAATGTCTGGCACCTAGAATTCGTTGACATCCACGCATCCGGTCATCGCACCGGCCACCATCTCACCACCCAGCAGAGGGATCTCCATGAGTGACGACGTTCGCAACCTCATCATCATCGGCTCGGGTCCGTCGGGCTACACCGCGGCCATCTACGCGGCCCGCGCCAACCTCGAGCCGCTCGTGTTCGAGGGCTCGGTGACGGCCGGTGGTGCCCTGATGAACACGACCGACGTCGAGAACTTCCCCGGCTACCCCGACGGCATCATGGGCCCCGAGCTCATGGACAAGCTGCGCGCGCAGGCCGAGCGCTTCGGCGCCGAGCTCGTCACCGACGACGTCACGTCGGTCGACCTGACCGGCGACGTCAAGACCGTCCACCTCGACGACGGCAGCACGTACCGCGCGAAGGCCGTCGTCCTGGCGATGGGCTCGGGCTACCGCAAGCTCGGCGTGGACGGCGAGGACCGTCTGTCGGGCCACGGCGTCTCGTGGTGCGCGACGTGCGACGGCTTCTTCTTCCGCGAGCAGAACATCGTGGTCGTCGGTGGTGGCGACTCCGCCCTCGAGGAGGCGACGTTCCTGACGCGCTTCGCCTCCAAGGTCACGATGGTCGTCCGTCGTGACGAGCTGCGCGGCTCGAAGATCATGCAGGACCGTGCGATCGGCAACGACAAGATCGAGATCGCCTGGAACTCCGAGGTCGCCGAGATCATCGGCGACGACAAGCTCGAGGCCCTCACGCTGCGCGACACCGTGACGGGCGAGACGCGGCGCCTCGACGCGACGGGCCTGTTCATCGCGATCGGCCACGACCCGCGCTCCGAGCTCCTGACGGGACAGGTCGACCTCGATGACGAGGGCTACGTCCTGGTCGAGGCCGGCTCCACCGCGACCAACGTGACCGGCGTCTTCGCCGCCGGCGACCTGGTCGACCACACCTACCGCCAGGCCATCACGGCCGCCGGCACGGGCTGCGCGGCAGCCCTCGACGCCGAGCGCTTCCTCGCCGACATCGACTCCGCGGGCGAGCCCGCCACGGACGTCGCGATGGCGCAGTGGGCGGAATAACCAGCCCTCCCCGACGTTCACCTGTACACAGACCCTAAGGAGCACCCCATGGCAGAATCCACCCTCGCCGCGGTCACCGACGCGAACTTCGACGAGCTCGTCCTCCAGGCCGACGGCCCCGTGCTGGTCGACTTCTGGGCCAGCTGGTGCGGCCCGTGCCGTCAGCTCGCCCCGATCCTCGAGGAGATCGCCACCGAGAAGGGCGAGAAGCTCACGATCCTGAAGATGGACGCCGACGCCAACCCCGTCACGCCGGCGCAGTACCGCGTGACCGGCCTGCCGACCATGAACCTGTACTACAAGGGCGAGGTCGTGAAGTCGATCGTCGGCGTGCGTCCCAAGAGCGCGATCCTGAACGACCTGAACGAGTACACCAGCTGATCCATCGCTGACGACGAAGCCCGGCATCCTGACGGATGCCGGGCTTTTTCGTGTCGCCAGATCAATATGTCGACATCTCTACTTGTTGCTATATCGCTGATCAGGGCGACTTCTTCGGGTCCATCATCTTGACGATGCGCTCGAGGTCGTCGATCGTGGCGAACTCGACGGTGATGCGTCCCTTCGACCGGCCGAGGTCGACCTTGACGCGGGTGTCGTACCGCTCCGACAGCCGGGCGGCCAGATCGGCCAGCCGTGGGGCCGACGCCTTCGCCGACTGACGAGCGGCGGGGCGCTTGGCCGCGTCGGGACCGACCGTGACGATCTCCTCGAGGGCGCGCACCGAGAGCCCCTCGGCCACGACCCGCGTGGCCAGGCGATCCTGGATCTCCGGGTTGGCGACGCTGACCAGCGCGCGGGCGTGGCCGGCCGACAGCACCCCGGCGGCGACGCGGCGCTGCACCGTCGGCGTCAGCTTCAGCAGTCGCAGCGTGTTGCTGATCTGCGGTCGTGAGCGTCCGATGCGGTCGGCGAGCTCCTCGTGCGTGCACCCGAAGTCCTCCAGCAGCTGCTGGTACGCCGACGCCTCCTCGAGCGGGTTGAGCTGCGAGCGGTGCAGGTTCTCGAGCAACGCGTCGCGCAGCAGGTCCTCGTCGGACGTCTCGCGCACGATCGCGCCGATCGTCTCCAGACCCGCCTTGCCGCTGGCCCGCCAGCGACGCTCCCCCATGATGAGCTCGTAGCGGTCCTTGGCGACCTCGCGGACGACGACCGGCTGGAGCAGGCCCACCTCCTTGATGGAGTGGACCAGCTCGGCCATGTGGTCCTCGTCGAACACCTGGCGCGGCTGACGGGGGTTCGCGACGATCTGGCCCAACGGGATCTCGGCGAACCGTGCGCCCTCGATCTCCTTGAGGCCTGACGCCGCGGCGTCGGCCGAGCTGGACGGGATGAGGGACTCGAGCCCCCGGCCCAGTCCGCGACGTGTGCTCATCGGGTGGCTCCCTTGCTCCCGGCCAACGCGATCTCGCGCGCGGCCTCCAGGTAGGACAGCGCCCCGGACGAGGTGCCGTCGTAGGTGATGACGGACTGCTGGTAGCTCGGTGCCTCCGAGATGCGGACCGAGCGCGGGATCGGCGTCGTGATGACCTTCTCGGCGAAGTGACCGCGCACCTCCTCGGCGACGCCGGCCGACAGCCGCGTGCGACCGTCGTACATCGTCAGCAGGACCGTGGTGATCTCGAGCTTGGGGTTCAGGTGGGCTCGGATCAGATCGATGTTGCGGATCAGCTGACCCAGGCCCTCGAGTGCGTAGTACTCGCACTGAATCGGGATCAGCACCTCGCGCCCGGCGACCATCGCGTTGACCGTCAGCAGGCCCAGCGAGGGCGGGCAGTCGATCAGCACGTAGTCGATGCGGTCACCTACCGCCTCGCAGTCCTTGAGGTACGACTGCAGGGCACGGTCGAGTCGTGACTCCCGTGCCACCAGCGAGACGAGCTCGATCTCCGCGCCGGCGAGGTCGATCGAGGCCGGCAGCACC
The DNA here is from genome assembly GCF_001426485.1 of Aeromicrobium sp. Root472D3. Classification (GTDB taxonomy): domain Bacteria; phylum Actinomycetota; class Actinomycetes; order Propionibacteriales; family Nocardioidaceae; genus Aeromicrobium. The sequence goes on from NZ_LMET01000001.1 coordinate 504,845, forward strand.
GTGAGCCCGGGGATGTCGGGACACGGCTTGACGAGCTCGTCGAGGTCGACGCCCTCGACGATCGCCTCGTAGACCCCGGGAGTGCCTTCGGAGTGCGGGACGTTGAGGGCCGTCGACGCATTGCCCTGGGGGTCGAGGTCGACCACGAGGACCCGAAGGCCCTTCAGCGCGAGGGCGGCGGCGACGTTGACGGTGGTCGTGGTCTTGCCCACGCCACCCTTCTGGTTCGCGACGACGAAGACCCGTGAGTGCACGGGGCGCTCGAACCGCTGGATCGCCGATGCGCGCTGCAGCAGGGAGACGTGCTGCTGGGCGGCGGCCGCCAGGGGAGTCGAGTCGTCATTCGACGGCACCGGGACGCTGTAGGTGGATGCGGCGGTGGGCGGTGTGCGGCGGGTGGGCTGCTGGTCGTTCATGCCTGCCCCTTCATCGTTTCACGTGAAACATGGCTCACTTGGTGACCTCCACGACGGTGGTCGGCACGTCGCCGTTCTCGTACGTCGTCACCACGATAGACGTCGCGCCGAGGCGGTGGAGCGTGGCCGTCGCGACCTCGACCTCGTCGGCCGCCGACCGGCCCTTCATCGCCAGCATGACGCCGCCGGGGGACACCAGCGGCATGCACCAGCGACCGAGCTTGTCGAGGGCGGCGACCGCGCGGGCCGTGACCACGTCGAACGACGCGGTGACGTCCTCGGCGCGACTGCGCAGCACCTCCACGTTGCTCAGACCGAGCCGGGCGACGACGTCGTCGAGGAACGTGGTGCGGCGCAGCAGGGGCTCGATCAACGTCACGCGGAGGTCCGGCCGCGCGATGGCCCAGACCAGGCCGGGCAGACCGGCACCGGTGCCGACGTCGGCGACGGACGCGCCGTGGGGCACGCGTGGCGCCACGACGGCCGAGTTCATCAGGTGGCGATCCCACAGGCGGGGGACCTCACGAGGACCGATCAGGCCCTTGACCACACCGTCCGTCGCCAGGATCTCGGCGTACTGCTCGGCCAGGTGCATCCGGGACGCGAACACCCCCGCCGCGTGCGGCGGGGGTGTTCCACGTGAAACATCGCCGATCTCCGGGGAGTCGGGGGAGTCAGACATCGGGATGACTACTCACCCGCCGAGTGCACGACGACGTACCGGTGAGGCTCGGTGCCGTCCGAGGAGCTCTCGAGGCCTGCCTCGGCGACGGCGTCGTGCACCACCTTGCGCTCGAACGGCGTCATGGGGTCGAGCGACACCGAGGTCTCGCCACCCTTGACCGACTCGATGGCTGTCTGGGCGATCGCCACCAGCTCGGTGCGACGGGCCGCGCGGAACCCCGCGACGTCCAGCATCAGCCGGCTGCGCTCGCCCGTCTCGCGGTAGACCGCCAGCCGCGTCAGCTCCTGCAGGGCGTCGAGCACCTCGCCGTCACGCCCGACCAGGTGGTCGAGATTGCCTCCGACCACCTCGACCGCGGCGCGATCACCGTCCACGTCCATGTCGATGTCACCGTCAAGATCCGCGATGTCGAGCAGACCCTCGAGGAAGTCGGCGGCGATGTCGCCCTCGTTCTCCAGCTTCGCGGCGTCGGTCATGACGTGCCACCCTTCTTCGGGTCGTCCGTGGGGTTCTTCTTCGGCGTGTTCTTGGGGTCCTGGGCCGTGATGTCCGGCTTCTTCTTCGCCACGGGCTTCTGCTGGGGCTTCTTGGCCGGGTTCGGCTTCTGCTGTCCGTTGCCCGGCTGCGCCGGCTTCTTGCGCTGGCTGCGCGGCTGGTTCTTCGGCTGGGCACGGGGAGCGGGCTTGGGGCCCTCCTCGATCTCGGGCTTCAGCGGGTCCTCCGCGACGTCCTTGCCGCGCTTCTTGTCGCGATCCTGCTTGGCCTTGAACGCCGGCGTGCCGGGCGCGGGGTTGTTACGGATGACGTAGAACTGCTGGCCCATCGTCCAGAAGTTCGACGTGGTCCAGTAGAAGAGCACACCCAGGGGGAAGGCCACGCCGCCGACGGCGAACACGACCGGCAGCACGTAGAGGAGCAGCTTCTGCTGCTGCGCGTACTGACCCGTCATGGCGTCGGCCGGCATGTTCTTGCTCATCAGCTGGCGCTGCGTCGTGAACTGCGTGATGCACATGATCACGACGAGCGACATCGTGATGATCTTGGTCTCGATCTCGCTGCTGCTGACGAAGGTGTCGGCGATGCGGGCACCCAGCAGCACGGCCTCCTTCAGCGACTCGGCGTCGGCGCCGTCGAGGAAGCCGCGCGCTCCCTCAGCGCCGTTCTTGGCGGCCTGGTCGATCACGCGGAACAGCGCGAAGAAGATCGGCATCTGCAGGATCAGCGGCAGGCACGACGCGAACGGGTTGGTGCCCGTCTCCTTCCAGAGCTTCATCTGCTCCTGGGTCAGGCGCTCCCGGTCGTGCTTGTACTTCTGCTGCAGGGCCTTGATCTGCGGCTGCAGCAGCTGCATGTTGCGGCTCGACTTGATCTGCTTGACGAACAGCGGGATCAGCAGCGTGCGGATCGTGATCGTCAGGCCGATGATCGACAGCGCCCAGGTCCACCCGGAGTCACCGGAGAGCCCGACGGTCTCGAAGATCTTGTGCCAGACCAGCAGGATCCCCGACACGGCGTAGTACAGAGGCGTCATGATGGCGCCGCCGATGTCGCCTAGGAAGCCGAACATTGTTCTCCTCTACGTGACTGCGGAACCGGGTCGTAGCCGCCCGCGCTCCAGGGGTGGCATCGCAGGACGCGACGACCCGCGAGCCAGGAACCGCGCACCGCTCCATGAGTCTCCACGGCCTGCAAAGCGTAGGCCGAACAGGTCGGATGGTAGCGGCACACCTGGCCGTACAACGGGCTGATGGCGAATCGGTACGCCCTCAGCATCCAGATCAGGACGATCGCGGGCGGGGAGCCCCGCCTCATCGACACGTCGACCTCACCGGGCACCGGACCGCCGCAGTGCGGCGTCGAGGTGCTCGGCCAGGGTTGCCGACGCGGCGGCGTGGGACGCCGGCAGCGCTCGCACGACGACGCGCGATCCGGGCGGCAGGCTCTCGACGCGGTCGCGCATCAGGTGCCGCAGCCGCCGCTTGACGCGGTTGCGCTCCACCGCCGACCCGACGGCCTTGCTCACGACGAAACCGACGGACGTTGGTCCGTCGGTTCCGGTGGCGCGTGCGCCGAGCACGACATGGGTGACGAGAGTCGGCTGCGAACCCCTGGCGCCACGACGGATCGTGTGCCGGAAGTCCTCGCCGCTGCGCATGCGGTGACCGCGTGCGAGCAACGGCTCAGGCGGACAGCTTGGCGCGACCCTTGCGGCGGCGGTCCGCGAGGATCGCGCGGCCGGCGCGGGTGCGCATGCGAAGACGGAAGCCGTGCTTCTTGGCGCGACGACGGTTGTTGGGCTGGAAGGTGCGCTTGCTCACGATGAATCCTCGGATCTTGGACTGGGCCGTTCGACGGCCACCGCTCGCCCATGATCATCGATGATCATGAGCATGCGGCGGGGGTCGTTCTGGGACGACTAGGCAACGGTACGGGGGTGCCACATCTCGGTCAAACCGACCTGCCTACGCCTTGTGGACGCCCACGTCCAGACGACACGCCGTAGCTTCCCTCGGGCTTGGGGAAAGCCGCTTGTTTGGCACCAGCAACGCTGCTAGCGTCGCCGCTTGACGACTTTTCCACAACCTGGAGACAACCCTCCAGTTCTGATTCACACAGTGTGGAAAACACTGTGCACATTCCCTCGCAGGGACATGTCGGGAGGCATTGCATGCAGGACGGCCAGGACGCCAGCCCCGACGAGCATCTCAACGAGGTCTGGCAACGAGCCGTCGCCACGCTCTCGCCCGGCGCCAAGGTGTGGGTCTACTCCGCCAAGCCGCTGACGCTGCACAACAACATCATGATCGTCGCGGTGCAGGACGACCTGACCCGCGCGCAGCTCGAGTCGCGGGTGCGACCCGCCCTCGAGCACGCCATCAGCACGACGTTGCAGCAGGAGACCCGGCTCGTCGTCACGATCGACCCCTCGCTGATCGACTCGCTCCATAGTCAACAAGACGATTTGTCGATAAACAGACAAGTCGGCGCGTCGACGCAGGAGCAGGAGCCCGACGACGAGGACGACGACAGCGGCGACGAGTTCGTCCCCAGCTGGGCCGAGCGGTCCAGCGCGCCGCCCCGCATCGGCACCGTCGCCGAGGCACGCCTCAACCCCCGCTACCTCTTCGAGAACTTCGTCATCGGATCGTCGAACCGGTTCGCCCACGCAGCGGCCGTCGCCGTCGCCGAGGCACCCGGCAAGGCCTACAACCCGCTCGTCATCCACGGCGAGTCGGGCCTCGGCAAGACGCACCTGCTGCACGCGATCGGCCACTACGTCCTGAACCTCTACCCGTCCTCGCGGGTGCGCTACGTCAACAGCGAGGAGTTCACCAACGACGTCATCAACGCGATCCGCGAGAACCGCACCGCCGCCCTCAAGCGCAAGTACCGAGAGATCGACGTCCTCCTGGTCGACGACATCCAGTTCCTCGAGGGCAAGGAGTCGACGCAGACCGAGTTCTTCCACACGTTCAACGCGCTGCACAACGAGAACAAGCAGATCGTGATGACGTCCGACCGGCCGCCCAAGAACCTGACGACGCTCGAGGACCGCCTGCGCAACCGGTTCGAGTGGGGTCTGACGACCGACGTCCAGCCCCCCGACCTCGAGACCCGCATCGCGATCCTGCGCAAGAAGGCCGCCAACGAGAAGCTCACGGCCCCCGCCGACGTGCTCGAGTTCATCGCCAGCAAGGTGCAGACGAACATCCGCGAGCTCGAGGGCGCCCTCATCCGGGCCACGGCGTTCGCCAACCTGAACGGCACGACGGTCGACCTGCAGCTCGCGCAGATCGTGCTGAAGGACCTCATCGCCGAGGGCGAGGAGCCTGACATCACGGCCGGCATGATCATGGCGCAGACCGCGGCGTACTCCGAGTTCTCGATCGACGACCTCTGCAGCACCAACCGCAGCCGCAACCTGGTGCTGGCCCGACAGATCGCGATGTACCTCTGCCGCGAGCTCACCGACATGTCGCTGCCCAAGATCGGGCAGGAGTTCGGCAACCGCGACCACACCACCGTGATGCACGCCGATCGCAAGATCCGCAAGCTCATGGCCGAGAAGCACGCGGTCTACAACCAGGTCACCGAGCTGACCGCACGCATCAAGCAGCAGGCCCGACAGTCGTGATCCCCGCCCTCCCCGGCACGATCGTGCACAGCTGGGGACGGCCCTGTGGGAAACCGGACGCATTCCGTGGACATCGGGTGTCAGGGTGTGAACGGCATGTGAACGCCGAGCCGACGTCCACAGGAACGTGTAGTTTCACGAGCTCGCGCCGCACAGGTTGTCCACGGGCCGATTCGCCGTCGTCGCAGGGGCTACAGCGGTTGTCCACCGAATCCACAGACGCTACTACGACTACTACTCTTCTCTACATCGACAGCTCCCGCCGAAGTGACGTCCCGAGGTGTGTGTGGACAGCGCACCGTGGCAGGATCAACCACGACGGATCCCGTCCTCGGAAAGGCCCCATCACGTGAAGTTCCGTATCGAGCGCGACACCCTCGCCGACGCTGTCGCGTGGACGGCGCGCAGCCTGCCCAACCGCCCCAGCGTGCCGGTCCTGGCCGGTCTCCTGGTCGAGACGGCCGCCGACGGACTCACGCTCTCGGGCTTCGACTACGAGACCTCGACGCGCGCGACGCTGCCGGCCGAGGTCAGCGCGGACGGCCGGGCCCTCGTCTCGGGCCGTCTGCTCGCCGAGATCGTCAAGTCGCTGCCCGCCAAGCCGGTCGACGTGTCGCTCGAGGGCACCAAGGTGCAGGTCGTGTGCGGCAGCGCCCGCTTCAGCCTGCAGACCATGCCTGTCGAGGAGTACCCGCAGCTGCCCGACATGCCGACCGCGACCGGAACGGTCCGCTCGGAGGACTTCTCCACCGCCGTCGCCCAGGCCAGCGCGGCCGCCGGCCGCGACGAGATGCTCCCGCTGCTGACCGGCGTGCGCCTCGAGCTCGAGGGATCGACGATCTCGCTCATGGCGACCGACCGCTTCCGCGCCAGCCTGCGCGACCTGCAGTGGTTCCCCGAGGCCAGCGACCTGTCGGGCAACGCGCTCGTGCCGGCCCGCGTGCTCAACGAGACCGCCCGGTCGCTGACCGGTGGCGGCGACGTCACGATCGCGGTGTCGTCGGGCGAGTCCGGCGACGGCCTGATCGGCTTCGAGGGCGTCGTCGGCAACGGCACGCGCCGCACGACGACCCGTCTGCTTGAGGGCGACTTCCCGCGCGTCCGTCAGCTCTTCCAGGCCCAGGCCGAGACCGTCGCCTACGTCCAGACCCAGGCCTTCGTCGACTCGGTCAAGCGCGTCGCCCTCGTGGCCGAGCGCAACACCCCCGTCCGGCTGACCTTCTCCGACGGCGTCCTGCTGCTCGAGGCGGGAAGCGGCGACGAGGCGCAGGCCTCGGAGTCCATCGAGGCCACCATCAACGGTGCCGACATCTCGATCGGGTTCAACCCGACGTACCTGCTCGAGGGCCTCGCGGTCATGTCCGAGCCCGTCGTGCACCTGTCGTTCACGCAGCACACCAAGCCTGCGGCCATCTCGGGAGTGCCGGAGATCGGAGCCGACCCCGATGTCGCGTTCCGCTACCTGATCATGCCCGTGCGCCTGCAGAGCTGATCACCGGACACACCCGACCGTCAGGAGCGGACATGCACATCGGACTCGTGGGACTCGGCAAGATGGGTGGCAACATGCGCACCCGCCTGCGCAAGGGCGGCCTCACCGTCGTCGGCTACGACCGCAACCCCGACGTCACCGACGTCGCCTCGCTGGCCGAGATGGTCGAGCAGCTCCCGGCGCCGCGCGTCGTGTGGGTCATGGTGCCCGCCGGCGACATCACCCGCTCGACCGTCACCGAGCTGCTCGACCTGCTCGACGAGGGCGACGTGATCGTCGACGGCGGCAACTCGCGCTGGACCGACGACGAGAAGCACGCCGCGCTGGCCGCCGACAAGGGCATCGGCTACGTCGACTGCGGCGTGAGCGGTGGCGTGTGGGGTCTCGAGAACGGCTACGCGCTGATGGCGGGCGGCACGGCCGACGACATCGCGAAGGTGCAGCCGGCCTTCGACGCCCTCAAGCCCGAGGGCGAGTCGGGCTTCGTCCACGCCGGACGGGTCGGGGCGGGCCACTTCTCCAAGATGGTCCACAACGGCATCGAGTACGCCATGATGCAGGCCTACGCCGAGGGCTACGAGCTGCTCGAGAAGGTCGACATGGTCGACAACGTCACGGCGGTCTTCGACTCGTGGCGCGAGGGCACCGTCGTCCGCTCGTGGCTCCTCGACCTGCTCGTCAAGGCGCTCGAGGAGGACCCGGGCCTGTCGAAGATCCGCGGCTACGCCGAGGACTCGGGCGAGGGACGCTGGACCGTCGAGGCGGCCATCGACAACGCCGTCCCGATGCACACCATCGCGGCCTCGCTGTTCGCCCGGTTCACGTCGCGCCAGGACGAGTCGCCGGCGATGCAGGCCGTCGCCGCGATGCGCAACCAGTTCGGCGGCCACGCCGTGCAGGCCGCCGCCGAGGCAGGTCACGACCCGAAGGACGCCTGAGCCGTGACGACGGGCACCGCATGCACGTCAGCAAGCTGATCCTGCACGACTTCCGTTCCTACTCCGACGTCGAGATCGAGCTCGAGCGCGGCGCCACGGCGTTCATCGGCTCCAACGGCCAGGGCAAGACCAACCTGGTGGAGGCGATCGACTACCTGTCGCGTCTCGACTCGCACCGCGTCTCGAACGACGCCCCCCTGGTGCGGGCCGGCACCGACCAGGCGATCGTGCGGGCCGACGTCGTCAAGGGCGACCGCACGGCGCTGCTGGAGCTGGAGATCACGCCGGGCCGGGCCAACCGTGCCCGGATCAACCGCGGGGCGCTGCCGCGCACCCGAGACCTGGTGGGCGTCCTGCGCACCGTGATCTTCTCGCCCGAGGACCTCGCGCTCGTCAAGGGCGACCCGTCCGACCGGCGCAGGTTCCTCGACTCCCTGCTGGTGCTGCGCACGCCGCGGCTCGCGGGGGTGAAGGCCGACTACGACCGCGTCCTCAAGCAGCGCAACACGCTGCTCAAGTCGGCGCGCGGTCGCCGCAACGTCGAGATCGCGACGCTCGACATCTGGGACGAGAACCTCGCCCGCACCGGCGCCGAGCTCGTCGCCGCCCGCCTGACGCTGCTCGACGCCCTGGCTCCCCACCTGATCGACGCGTACGAGCGGGTCGCCGCGGCGTCCGCCCCGGACCGCCGGATCGTGCTCGCGACGTACCGCTCGTCGGTCGTGCTCGACCCCGAGCTGCGCGACCAGGCCACGATCGAGCGGCTGATCCTCGACGAGATCGAGCGCCGCCGCCGCGACGAGGTCGACCGCGGCATCAGCCTGGTCGGCCCACACCGCGACGACGTCGTCCTGACGATCGGCGACCTGCCCGCCAAGGGCTACGCGAGCCACGGCGAGTCGTGGTCGTTCGCGCTGGCGCTGAAGCTCGCGTCGTTCGAGCTGCTCCGGGCCGACGACGACGACCCCGTGCTGATCCTCGACGACGTCTTCGCCGAGCTCGACCAGGGTCGCCGCGAGCAGCTCGCAGGTCTGGTGGCCGACGCCGAGCAGGTGCTGGTCACCGCGGCCGTCGCCGACGACGTGCCCGATGCGCTGAAGGGGCACCGGTTCAGGGTCGCGGGCGGCGAGGTCGTGCGTGACTGACGACGACCCCCTCGAGCTCGCGCGTCGCATCGCGCAGTCGTACAAGGGTGCGGGCGCCCCGGGCTCCGGCGGCGGGCAGCGCCCCCGACGACGGTCCGGCCCGATCAGGCCGTCGCGCGCCAAGAACGAGGACCCCTCGCCGATCTCCGACCTGCTCGACCAGGTCGTGCGCAACCAGGGCTGGGCCGAGAAGCTCGACGACCAGCGGATCTTCACGGACTGGACGAAGATCGTCGGTCCGGAGGTCGCCCAGCACGCCCAGATCGACGGCTTCGAGGACACCGTGGTGCACGTCCGTGCGACGTCGACGGCATGGGCGACGCAGCTGAAGCTGCTGGCGCCCCGCATCGTCGCCAAGCTCAACGAGGCCCTCGGCGACGGGACGGTGACCCGCATCGACGTGCGTGGTCCGCAGGCGCCCTCGTGGAAGAACGGACCACGATCGATCCGCGGCGCCCGGGGTCCGCGGGACACCTACGGATAGGACCGGTCGCTGGCGAACGGTCGCCAGGGAGGCCGCCTGCGGCCGACCGTGAGCGAAGCGAGGCGATGTACGCAAGCCCTGACGCTCGGGTCCGCCTCTGGCTTCGCCCTCACGGTCGCTTCGCTCCCTGGCGAACGAGGAGTGGTCACGGCGCGCTCCGCTCCCTGGCGAACGGTCGCCAGGGAGGCCGCCTGCGGCCGACCGTGAGCGAAGCGAGGCGACGTACGCGAGCGTGATGCTGGGATTCGCCTCTGGCTTCGCCCTCACGGTCGCTTCGCTCCCTGGCGAACGAGGTGTGCGGTCGCCAGGGAGGCCGCTTGCGGCCGACCGTGAGCGGAGCGAGGCGACCCGACGCAAGCCTGATGGCTGTGGTTCGCCTCGGGCTTCGCCCTCACGGTCGCTTCGCTCCCTGGCGAACGGTCGCCAGGGAGGCCGCTTGTGGCCTGGGGTCCCCCCACCTCCGCTCCCTGGCGAACGACGAGGCGCGGCGGAATCCGACCTCAGTCGTTCGGGGCGGTGGCGGCGGCGGCGATGACGAAGGTCGCGGTGGCGGCGGTGACCAGACCCAGCACCAGCGAGGCCTCGACGAAGCCGTCCCAGCCCGCGACGGGACGGACGCCGATCGCGACCAGCAGCATCATCGCGGCGACGCATCCCACCACGGCGCCTGCCGTGGTGCCGGCGATCGGCGACGCCGGTCCGCGCAGCAGCAGCGCGGCGCCGGCCGTCCACACGAGCGCGACCGCGAGGGCCGCGACGACGTCGGACGGTCGGTGCCAGCCCGCCACGATCGTCGACGCGCCCGTGAGGGTCGTCGCCAGCCCGCCGCCGAGCGCCACCAGGGACCGCCAGGCGCGGGGAGCGACGAGCAGCGAGGCGCCGACGGCGCTCGCGACGACCGTCGTGTGCCCGCTCGGCAGGCTGTTGAGCGTGCCCAGGCCCAGGTCGGGCCGGTCGAGCACGGTGTGCTTGAGCAGCTGGGTCGTGACGTTGGAGCCGGCGATCACGACGACGGCCCCGACCGCCAGGGCGATGCGACCGCGCAGCACCGAGACGACGACGCACGCCGCGACGACCGCCACGATCGCGCCGATGCCGACGTAGCCGAGCAGGCTCAGCACCGTCAGGCGGGTGTCGCGACCCCCCATCACGGTGTGCATCGCGGCGTCGTCCCAGTCCTGTCCGCGCTGCGACTGCAGCGCGACGCGCACCAGGACGACGAGCGTCAGGACCCCGAGGAGCGCAGCGGTGACCGCCGAGGCGGTCGTGTCGCGGCGGACGATCGTGGTGCTCATCCCTCCACGATGCCTCACAGGCCCCAGAACGCGTGTTCCACGTGGAACGCATTCGCCCCTGGGGCCGATCAGGGCATCGGGGACCTTACTGGGACTTGACACCGGGTCCACGACGTCGTCACAGGTGCCGTTACGTGGCTCTGATGGGCACCGTGGCGCGTCGACACGCAGCTCCACATCGGTGGGTATGTCCTCAGACGCACAGAATGGCCCCCTATACTGATGAGGTGACCCAAACTCCAGATCCTGTGTCGTACGACGCCAGCAACATCCAGGTGCTCGAGGGGCTGGAGGCGGTGCGCAAGCGTCCCGGCATGTACATCGGCTCGACCGGTGAGCGCGGGCTGCACCACCTCGTCTACGAGGTCGTCGACAACTCGGTCGACGAGGCCCTCGCGGGGTACGCCTCCCACATCAAGGTCGTGATGCAGGCCGACGGCGGCATCCGCGTCGAGGACGACGGTCGCGGCATCCCCGTCGACGAGCACCCCACCGAGAAGATCCCGGCCGTCACGCTGGTGCTGACGTCGCTGCACGCCGGCGGCAAGTTCGGCGGCGGTGGCTACAAGGTCTCGGGCGGTCTGCACGGAGTCGGCGTCTCGGTGGTCAACGCGTTGTCGACAAAGCTCCATGTCGAGGTCAAGCGCGACGGCTACGTCTGGACGCAGTCGTTCACGTACGGCGAGCCCGACGCCCCGCTCGAGCGCGGTGCCGAGACGAGCGAGACCGGCACGACCACGACGTTCTACGCCAGCGCCGACATCTTCGAGACCGTCGACTACAGCTACGACACGCTCGAGAAGCGCTTCCGCGAGATGGCCTTCCTGAACAAGGGCCTCGAGCTCGTGCTGCGCGACGACCGTCCCGACGTCGAGGGCGCCGACGGCCCCCAGGGCGACGACCGCGTCCGCGACGCACGCTTCCGCTTCGACAAGGGCCTGGTCGACTACGTCGAGCACATCAACGTCGGCAGCAAGGCGCCGATCCACCGCGACGTCATCTCGATCGAGTCCGAGGACGAGTCGAAGGGCCTGTCGCTCGAGATCGCGATGCAGTGGAACGACAGCTTCATCGAGTCGGTGCACACGTTCGCCAACACGATCAACACGCACGAGGGCGGCACGCACGAGGAGGGCTTCCGCGGCGCGCTGACCGCGACGGTCAACAAGTTCGCCACGGCGCAGGGCCTGATCAAGAAGGCCAGCGACAACCTCTCGGGCGAGGACATCCGCGAGGGCCTCACCGCGATCATCTCGATCAAGCTCGAGGAGCCGCAGTTCGAGGGCCAGACCAAGACCAAGCTCGGCAACAGCGAGGCGCGCTCGTACGTGCAGTCCGTCCTCAACGACGAGCTCGGCGCCTGGTTCGAGCAGAACCCCGCCGAGGGCAAGACGATCGTGCGCAAGTCGATCGACGCGGCGACGGCCCGCATGGCCGCCCGCAAGGCCCGCGACCTGGCCCGCAACCGCAAGGGGCTCATGGGTGGCGGCGGCCTTCCCGGCAAGCTCGCCGACTGCCAGTCGCGCAATCCCGAGGAGTGCGAGATCTTCATCGTGGAGGGCAACTCCGCCGGCGGCTCGGCCAAGGGCGGGCGCGATCCGTACGCGCAGGCGATCCTGCCGCTGCGCGGCAAGATCCTCAACGTCGAGAAGGCGCGCATCGACAAGATCCTGCAGAACACCGAGGTGCAGGCCATCATCTCGGCGCTCGGCACCGGCGTGCACGAGGACTTCGACATGGCCAAGCTGCGGTACCACAAGATCGTGCTGATGGCCGACGCCGACGTCGACGGCCAGCACATCTCGACGCTGCTGCTGACGCTGCTGTTCCGCTTCATGAAGCCGCTGATCGACGCGGGTCACGTCTACCTCGCGATGCCGCCGCTCTACAAGATCAAGTGGACCAACGCGCCGGCCGAGCTCGCCTACTCCGACGCCGAGCGCGACGGCCTGCTGGCGGCCGGCAAGGAGGCCGGACGCCGCCTGCCCAAGGAGGCACCGGTCCAGCGCTACAAGGGTCTGGGCGAGATGAACGACTCCGAGCTCTGGGACACCACGATGGACCCGGCCCAGCGCGTGCTGCGCCAGGTGACGCTCGAGGACGGAGCGGTCGCGGACGAGATGTTCACGATCCTGATGGGCGAGGACGTCGAGCAGCGGCGCTCGTTCATCCAGCGCAACGCCAAAGACGTCCGCTTCCTCGATATCTGATCTGACAGGGATCCACTCATGACCGACACCACGCCTCCCCCCGAGCACGACCGGATCGAGCACGTCGAGCTGCAGGTCGAGATGCAGCGCTCCTACATCGACTACGCCATGAGCGTCATCGTGTCGCGCGCGCTGCCCGACGTCCGCGACGGGCTCAAGCCCGTCCACCGCCGGGTGCTCTACGCGATGTACGACGGCGGTTACCGACCCGATCGCGGATTCTCCAAGTGCTCGCGCATCGTCGGCGACGTCATGGGCCAGTACCACCCGCACGGCGACACCGCGATCTACGACACCCTCGTGCGCCTGGCGCAGCCGTGGGTCATGCGGGCGCCGATGATCTCGGGGCAGGGCAACTTCGGCTCGCCGGGCAACGACGGTGCCGCCGCGATGCGGTACACCGAGTGCAAGCTCGCCCCCATCGCGATGGAGATGGTGCGCGACATCGAGAAGAACACCGTCGACTTCCGTCCCAACTACGACGGCCGGTCGCTCGAGCCGACCGTGCTGCCGGCGCGCTTCCCGAACCTGCTGGTCAACGGCTCGGCGGGCATCGCGGTGGGCATGGCGACCAACATCCCGCCGCACAACCTGGGCGAGGTCGCCGACGGTGCGCAGTGGGCGCTGGCCAACCCCGAGGCGTCGCAGGAGGAGATGCTCGAGGCCCTGATGCAGCGCATCAAGGGCCCCGACTTCCCGACCAACGGACTGATCGTCGGCACCCAGGGCATCGAGAACATGTACCGCACGGGCCGCGGCTCGATCACGATGCGCGGCATCGTCGAGATCGAGGAGGACGCCAAGGGCGGCCTGAGCCTGGTCATCAAGGAGCTGCCCTACCAGGTCAACCCCGACAACCTCGCCGAGAAGATCGCCGACCTGGCCATCTCGGGTCGTGTGCAGGGCATCGCCGACGTCAACGACGAGTCGTCGTCGCGCGTCGGACGTCGCCTCGTGGTCAAGCTCAAGCGCGACGCCGTCGCGCGGGTCGTGCTCAACAACCTCTACAAGCACACCGAGCTGCAGAGCAACTTCAGCGCCAACATGCTGGCGATCGTCGACGACGTCCCGCGCACGCTGACGCTCGACGGCTTCATCAGCAACTGGATCACGCACCAGATCGAGGTCATCCAGCGACGCACCCAGTACCTGCTCGACCAGGCCGAGGAGCGCGCCCACATCCTGCGCGGACTCGTCAAGGCGCTCGACGCGCTCGACGACGTCATCGCCCTGATCCGTCGCAGCCCGACGGTCGACGAGGCCCGCGAGGGCCTGATCGCGCTGCTCACGATCGACGAGATCCAGGCCACCGCGATCCTCGACATGCAGCTGCGTCGTCTGGCCGCCCTCGAGCGTCAGAAGATCATCGACCAGCTCGCCGAGATCGAGCTCGAGATCGCCGACTACCGCGACATCCTGGCCAAGCCGGAGCGTCAGCGTCAGATCGTGTCGGACGAGCTCGCCGAGATCGTCGACAAGTTCGGCGACGACCGCCGCTCCCCGATCGTGCCGGCCGACGGCGACCTGTCGATGGAGGACCTCATCCCCGACGAGGAGGTCGTCGTCACGATCACCAAGGGCGGGTACGCCAAGCGCACCCGCACCGAGCTGTACCGCGTGCAGAACCGCGGCGGCAAGGGCGTGCGCGGCGCCTCGCTGCGCGGCGACGACATGGTCGACCACATGTTCGCGACCACGAGCCACCACTGGATCCTGTTCTTCACGACGGCCGGTCGCGTCTACCGCGCCAAGGCGTACCAGCTGCCCGAGGCGGGGCGCGACGCGAAGGGCGGGCACGTCGCCGGGCTGCTGTCGTTCCAGCCCGACGAGGAGATCGCGCAGGTGCTGGCGATCCGTGACTACGAGCAGGCCCCGTACCTGGTGCTGGCGACCCGCAAGGGCCTGGTCAAGAAGACGCGCCTCGAGGACTACAACAGCCCCCGCCAGGCCGGTGTCATCGCGATCAACTTCCGCGACGACGACGACGAGCTGATCGGTGCCGAGCTGGTCACCCCCGACGACGACCTGCTGCTGATCTCGCGCCGCGCGCAGGCGATCCGGTTCCGGGCCGACGACGAGCAGCTGCGGCCCATGGGCCGGGCGACGTCGGGCGTCACGGGCATGAAGTTCCGCGACGACGACTCGATGCTGTCGCTGTCGGTCATCCGTCGCTCGGCCGACGCGCTCGAGCAGGTCGAGGTCCCGGAGGCCGATGAGCTGTTCGTCTTCACCGTCACCGACGGCGGCTACGCCAAGAAGACGCCGATCGACCAGTACCGTTTGCAGGGTCGTGGTGGACTGGGCATCAAGGCCATGCAGATCACCGAGAACCGTGGTGAGCTCGTGGGCGGTCTCGTGCTGGTCGACACCGACGACGTCATCTCGGTGACGGCCAGTGGTCAGGTCACACGCAGCCTCGTCTCCGGCGTCAACCCCACGGGGCGTGGCACGATGGGAGTCAGCTTCGTCAAGTTCAAGGGGGACGATCGGGTCGTGACGATCGCACGCAATGCCGAGGTCCTGCAGGACGAGGCCGTGACCGAGCAGGCCCCCACGGACGAGTCCGTGACCGACGAGGCTCCCACCGACCAGACCGAGACCGACCCGACCGACGAGGGCAGTGACCAGTGACCGAAGAATCGAAGGGGTCGAAAGCCGTGCCCGGATCGGGTGCCGGTGACGCCGCCCCGACGCAGGCGATCCCGCGGATGACCAAGCCCGCGGCCTCTGCCCAGGGCACCCCGGCGGCCAAGGGCACTCCTGCCGCCAAGAGCACGCCGTCGAAGGCAACGCCGTCGAAGGCGACGCCGGCCAAGAAGGCCACGCCGGCGGCGTCCCAGACCGACAAGGGACGTCCGCGCAAGACCGCGGCTCCCACGTCGTCGTCGACCACGTCCGCGTCGTCGCCCGCGGCTCCGGCGAAGAAGGCCGCGTCCGCTCGCCCTGACCAGAAGCGGCAGATCCAGCCCGTCGGCGGTCCGACCGGTCGTCCGCTCACGGCGGCCGACTACGAGCACACGACGAAGGGGTCGCCGGCGTCCACCGCGGTCATCCCGGCCGTCAAGGACCGTCCCGACGACGCGCGCACGTCGCGCCCGGCCGAGACCGTCCAGCCGGGCCCGGGTCGCCGTGCCAGCCTGCGGCTGACGCACGTCGAGCCGTGGTCGGTCACCCGCCTGGCCTTCGCGATCTCGGTCGCCATGATGATCGTCGCGGTCGTCGCGGTCACGATCTTCTGGTTCGTCCTCGACTTCGTCGGGGTCTGGGACCAGATCAACGAGAGCTTCACGACCGTGCTGAGCGACGACACGACGGCCTTCAACGTCACCGACTACTTCGGCGTGGGCCGGGTCGTCGGCCTCACGTTGGTGCTGTCAGCCGTCAACGTCGTGCTGATGACGGCCCTCGCGACGATCGGCGCACACCTGTACAACCTGGCCGCACAGCTCATGGGAGGGGTCGAAGTGACCCTCGCTGAGGACAAGTGAAACGGGTGCGGTAGAGTTCAGGGCTGTTGCGGGCGTATAGCTCAGCTTGGTTAGAGCGCTTCCCTGATAAGGAAGAGGTCCGAGGTTCAAGTCCTCGTACGCCCACGTAGAAGGAGGTCCGATGAAGACTGTCATCGCCTTCAGCATCGCCGCCGCAGGGCTCGTCTGGGCCCTCGGCCGGAGATCCGGAGATGCGCCGCCCGACACCTGGTCGGCTGCCACGGATCGTCTGTGATCCACACCAGCACGGGGCCATGGCGCAATTGGTAGCGCACCTGCTTTGCAAGCAGGGGGTTCGGGGTTCGAGTCCCCGTGGCTCCACCCTCGACATCCCCCGGTCCCTCGGACCGGGGGATTCGTCGTTCCCGGGGCCGGTGCGACGGTCGCGGTTGTGCACAGGATTGTCCCCAGCCGGTGGATGAAATCCCATCGATGTGATTCAGCACGGTCCACAGCCCGGGTTACGCACAGCTGTGTACACACCTGTGGAAAATGACACGGGTGTAGTTCCGCAGGTCAGGCGGCGGATCGCCACCCCAGGAGAGGTGCCAGGACCGTCGCGATGTCGGTCAGGATCTGCTCGTAGTCGGCGTGCTCGAACGTGAACGGGAGCGCGAACGCGACCTCGTCGACGGCCTGGAAGCCGGCGTGTTCCCACAGGCGGTCGGCGATCTGTGAAGAGGTTCCGACGAGATCGGGAGCGAACAGCAGGCGACCGGGCCCCTGCGGCTCACGGGTGCGGTCGAGCCGCGACGCGGCGTACGCCTCGTACCGGGCGGCCTGCTCGGGCGTCGCGGAGTCGGTGGGCACCACGACGAGGCCCTGCGACACCCGGGCGGCGCCTCCGAGCGGGTGCAGCTCGCGGAACCGGTCGATCTGGGCGCGCTGGATGCGGGCGAAGTCCTCGCCGTCGCCCACCAGGTCACCCTCCGCGCGGACGACGCTGCTGGTCAGCAGGTTGAGCCCGGAGCGCGCGGCCCACTCCACCGACGCGAATCCTGCGCCGCCGTACCAGACCCGGTCGGCCAGACCCCGGGCGTGCGGCTGGATGCGCGCCGAGAACGTCTCGATGCCCTGCGTCCCCTCGAACGTGCTGACCCGCTCGCCCCGCAGCGCGTGCAGCAGCCGGTCGACCCGGGCGTACGAGAAGTCCTCGGCGTCGGCGGTGTCGGGGTACAGGTGCGCCTTGATGTCGTCGTAGTGCGTCGGTGGGCCGACGCTGACCCCGGGGTTGAGCCGGCCGCCCGACAGGACGTCGACGGTCGACAGGTCCTCGGCCAGACGGAAGGGGTTCTCGAGCCCGAGCGGGGTGACGGCGGTGCCGAGCTCGATGCGGGACGTGCGCTGCGACGCCGCCGCCAGCACCGCCACGGGCGACGAGATGCCGTGCTGCAGGTGGCGGTGCCGCAGCCAGGCGCTGTCGAAGCCCAGCCGCTCGCCGAGCTCGATGACCTGCAGCGTGCTCTCGTGACCCGGCCCCGGGTCGTGCTCGTCGAACAGGCCGATGGTCAGGAATCCGAGCTTCTTCAACGGACGGTCGGGGGTGCTCACGTCGTCCAGCCTATGGTTCCCGGCACGAATCGCCGCTGACACGTCGGCGAAACGTCCGTGGATCATCCTGAGACCGGCAGCCGCTCGAGGACTGCCCCTCGCCCCCGAGAAGGACCGATCACATGAGCGCGAACCCCGTCCGCCTGCAGGCCATCACCGACGTCGAGGCGTACGTCCCGCCGGCCCCGAGCTGCGTCCCCGGTGAGACACCGGGTGACATCTTCGGCGCGAACGTCTTCAGCAGGACCGTGATGCAGAAGCGCCTCCCGAAGTCGGTCTTCCGGTCGGTCGTCGCCACGATCGACAACTCGGAGGTGCTCGACCCCCAGGTCGCGGACGCCGTCGCGTCGGCCATGAAGGACTGGGCCATCGAGAAGGGTGCGACGCACTACGCCCACGTGTTCTACCCCCTGACGGGATTCACGGCCGAGAAGCACGACGGCTTCTTCGACCCGGTCGGCGACGGGACGGCCCTGGCCGA
Organism: Aeromicrobium sp. Root472D3; assembly: GCF_001426485.1. Taxonomy (GTDB): domain Bacteria; phylum Actinomycetota; class Actinomycetes; order Propionibacteriales; family Nocardioidaceae; genus Aeromicrobium. Next base: position 523,165 of record NZ_LMET01000001.1, read on the forward strand.
GTTCGCCGGCAAGACCCTCGTGCAGGGCGAGCCCGACGCCTCGAGCTTCCCCAACGGCGGCCTGCGCAACACCTTCGAGGCGCGCGGCTACACCGGCTGGGACGTCACGAGTCCCGCGTACATCCTGGAGAACCCGCACGGCAACACCCTGTGCATCCCCACGGTCTTCATCTCGATGACCGGCGAGGCGCTCGACCACAAGACGCCCCTGCTGCGGGCCCAGCAGGCCATGGCGGTGCACGCCGAGCGCGTCCTGACCCTCTTCGGGCACACGCCGTCGGCGGTCGTCTCGTACTGCGGTCCCGAGCAGGAGTACTTCCTGATCGACCGTCACTTCTTCGTGGCCCGTCCCGACCTGCTCAATAGCGGTCGCACGCTGTTCGGTGCCAAGCCGCCCAAGGGCCAGGAGTTCGACGACCACTACTTCGGCGCGATCCCCGAGCGGGTGCTCGGGTTCATGGCCGACACCGAGCGCGAGCTGTTCAAGCTCGGCATCCCCGCCAAGACCCGCCACAACGAGGTCGCGCCGGGACAGTTCGAGATCGCCCCGATGTTCGAGGCCGCCAACGTCGGCGCCGACCACCAGCAGCTGCTCATGACGACGTTCAAGACCGTCGCCCGCAAGCACGGCATGGAGTGCCTGTTCCACGAGAAGCCGTTCGAGGGCGTCAACGGCTCGGGCAAGCACGTCAACTTCTCGCTCGGCAACGCCACCGAGGGCAATCTGCTGCTGCCCGGCGACACCCCGCACGACAACGCCCAGTTCCTCGTGTTCTGCGCCGCGGTCATCCGCGCGGTCCACCAGTACGGAGGGCTGCTGCGGGCGTCGGTCGCGTCGGCGAGCAACGACCACCGTCTCGGGGCCAACGAGGCACCCCCCGCGATCATCTCGATCTTCCTCGGCGACCAGCTGGCCGGCGTCTTCGAGCAGCTCGCCAAGGGGCCTGCGACGTCGTCGAAGGGGCGCGGGACGCTGCAGATCGGCGTCGACACGCTGCCGGTGCTGCCGACCGACCCGGGCGACCGCAACCGCACGAGCCCGTTCGCGTTCACGGGCAACCGCTTCGAGTTCCGCGCCCCGGGCTCGCTGCAGTCGGTCGCCGGACCCATGACCACGATCAACGCGATCATGGCCGAGGCGCTCGACCACATCGCGACGAAGCTCGAGACCGCGGTCGAGCTCGGCACCGAGCTCAACGAGGCCGTCCAGGCGCTGCTGACCGAGCTCATCACCGAGCACGGCTCGGTCGTCTTCAACGGCAACGGCTACTCCGACGAGTGGCAGGTCGAGGCGGCCGAGCGCGGACTGCCCAACCTGCGCTCGACGCTCGACGCGCTGCCCGAGCTGATCACGGAGTCGTCGGTGCAGCTGTTCGAGCGCTACGGCATCTTCACCGAGAGCGAGGCGCACAGCCGGTACGAGATCGGTCTCGAGCACTACACGCAGAGCATCATGGTCGAGGCGCTGTCGACGCTCGAGATCGGTCAGACGTCGGTGCTGCCGGCCGCGGTCCGCTACCAGACCGAGCTGGCGACCAACGTCAGCGCGTTGAGGACCGCCGGCCTCGAGCCCGACATGGACCTGCTGCACGAGATCACGTCGGTCATCGACGACCTCCGGGTCGGCATCGGCGCGCTGCGACTGGCGCTGGACGGCGACCACGGCGACGACGGCCTCGCCGAGGCGACGTACGCGCAGTCGGCCCTGCTGCCGGCGATGGCGACCGTCCGCGCCGCGGCCGATGCGCTCGAGGCCGTCGTCGCCGACGACCTGTGGCCGCTGCCGACCTACCAGGAGATGCTCTACATCCTGTAGGCCGATAGCGTCGTGGTGACCGCAGCCACGACCGAGGAGCCCGCATGCCGCAGACCGTCCGAGGAGTCATCGCCCGCTCGAAGGGCGCACCCGTCACCGTCGAGAACATCGTCATCCCCGACCCGGGTCCGGGCGAGGCGGTCGTCGACATCTCGGCGTGCGGCGTGTGCCACACCGACCTGCACTACCGCGAGGGCGGGATCAACGACGAGTTCCCGTTCCTGCTCGGCCACGAGGCCGCCGGCATCGTCGAGTCGGTCGGTGAGGGCGTCACGGACGTCGCGCCGGGCGACTTCGTCGTCCTGAACTGGCGCGCGGTGTGCGGCAGCTGCCGGGCGTGCCTGCGCGGTCGCCCCTGGTACTGCTTCGACACGCACAACGCGAAGCAGAAGATGACGCTCGAGGACGGCACGGAGCTGTCGCCCGCGCTGGGCATCGGCGCCTTCGCCGACAAGACGCTCGTGGCGGCGGGCCAGTGCACCAAGGTCGACCCTTCGGCGTCGCCAGCCGCGGTGGGCCTGCTGGGTTGCGGTGTCATGGCGGGTCTCGGTGCCGCGATCAACACCGGCAACGTGCAGCGCGGCGACTCGGTCGCGATCATCGGCTGCGGCGGCGTCGGATCGGCGGCGGTCGCCGGTGCCCGTCTGGCCGGCGCGGCGAAGATCATCGCGATCGACCTCGACGACCGCAAGCTCGAGTGGGCCACGGGTCTGGGCGCGACGCACACGATCAACCCGTCGGCCGACGGCGACGTGGTCGAGGCGATCCAGGCCCTGACCGACGGCAACGGCGCCGACGTCGTGATCGACGCGGTCGGTCGCCCCGAGACGTGGAAGCAGGCCTTCTACGGCCGCGACCTGGCCGGCACCGTCGTGCTGGTCGGCGTCCCGACGCCCGACATGCAGCTCGACCTGCCGCTGATCGACGTCTTCGGTCGCGGCGGCTCGCTGAAGTCGAGCTGGTACGGCGACTGCCTGCCGTCGCGCGACTTCCCGATGCTGGTCGACCTGTACCAGCAGGGACGCCTCGACCTCGACGCGTTCGTGACCGAGACGATCGGCATCGACGACGTCGAGGCCGCGTTCGACAAGATGCACGACGGCACGGTCCTGCGATCGGTGGTGACGCTGTGAGCGAGCGTCAGCGAGTGAACCATGGGCAATGTGCCGGAGCGTCGCCTGCGTACCGTGCACTCTCCACGGAGGTGACGCTGTGAGCACGGCGAGGGTCCAGAAGGTCGTGACGTCGGGACAGTTCGCGCTCGACGGCGGCAGCTGGGACGTCGACAACAACGTCTGGCTGGTCGGCGACGACGCCGAGGTGATCGTCATCGACGCCCCGCACGACGCCGCACCGATCCTCGACGCGATCGACGGGCGCACCGTGGTCGCGATCGTCCTGACGCACGGGCACAACGACCACATCAACGCCGCGGTCGAGCTGGGCGAGGCCACGGGTGCCCAGGTGTGGTTCCCGCCCGAGGACCGCATGCTGTGGGACGCCGAGCACGACACCGCTCCCGACCAGGAGCTGCACTCGGGGGCGACGTTCGAGGTCGCCGGCACGACGCTGCGGGCGATCCCCACGCCGGGTCACTCACCGGGCAGCACGTGCCTCTACGCACCCGATCTGGGCGTCGTCTTCAGCGGCGACACGCTGTTCAACGGCGGACCGGGCGCGACGGGACGGTCCTACTCGGACTTCCCGACGATCATCGAGTCGATCCGGGAGCGTCTGCTGACGCTCCCGGACGACACGGTCGTGCACACGGGCCACGGCGACGACACGTCGATCGGCGCCGAGAAGCCCCACCTCGACGAGTGGATCACCCGAGGCTCGTGAGGTTCAGCGGCCGCGCGGCCACACCAGCGCGGCCGCAGCCACGCCGGCGGCGAGCACCAGGGCCGCGGCGAACGGACGCTTGTCGGTGTCGGCGACCTTCTCCTGCGCCCGCGCCTTGACGTCGAGCTTGGCCGCGAGGGCGTCGACGGTCTCTCCGAGGTGCTCGCGGGTCTCCTTGATCTCCTGCTCGAGGTCGGAGCTCATCGGGACGTCCCTTCGTGGGTGGAGCCGTGCTTGGCGGTGCCGATGTCGGCCTTGACGCTCTCCACGCGGGCGGCGGGCGGGTCGCCCGCCGTGCTGATGCTGCCCTTGCCGAGGAGTGCGGCGACGCCTGCGGCGGCGAACAGCGCGACCGCGACGATCGCGGCGGCGATCCAGGGCGCCAGACCCTCGGCGATCCCCAGGATGGCCGTGGCGACCAGCGCACCGAGGCCGAACAGGGCGAGCGTCCCGGCGAGGCCGAACAGGCCCGCGCCGACGCCGACCTTCTTGCCGGTGGTGGCGAGGTCCTGCTTGGCCATCTGCAGCTCGTCGCGGATCAGGGTGGAGATGTCCTCCATGGCCTGCGTCATGAGCTGGCCCGTGGACGCCTCGCCGACGGGGGTGCGGTCGTCGCTCACGACGTCCCCATCCCCGGTGCGATCGTCGACGGCTGCTCGTTGGCGTGGTCGGAGGACGACACCTTCTCGGAGACCTTGTCCTTGACGGCGTGCCCGAGATCGGCACCGGCCTGCTTGGCCTGCGCCTGCACGGTGTCGGCGGCGTCCTGCACCTTCGGGTTGTTCCAGGTCCTGGTGGCCTGGGTCTTGATCTGCTCGTAGCGCTCGCGTCCGGCGCGGGAGCCCAGCACGTAGCCGGCTCCCGCGACGGCGAGCATGGTCAGCTTCTTCATGGTGAACCGCTCCTGCATCGTTGTCCGGGGCACGTCCCGTACCCCGTCACGGCGATTTGCCACGTGGTGACGGCGATCGGTCAGGCCGTGGCGCGCAGCTTGAGCGTGACGGAACGACCGCCGGCACGCGCGACGTCGTGCGACTCGGCGAGCTGGGCGCGGGCGAGGTCGACGAGACCGGCCATCTGCGGGGTGACCTCGGCGAGGGTCAGCTCGGTCTCGATGACGTCGAGGTCGAGACCGAACACGTCGCCGAAGATGCGGCGCAGGTAGTCGGTCGCGTGGTCCCAGCCGGCGCGGGGCGTGCCCTCGCCGTAGCCGCCACCGCGAGCGACGACGAGGAAGGCGGGCCGGCTGGCGACCGTGTCGGTGCCGGGCGCGAAGCGTGGGTCGGTGATGAGGGTGTCGATCCACGTCTTGAGGTGCGCCGACACGCCGAAGTTGTACAGCGGCGCCGCGACGACCAGCACGTCGGCGGCCTCGACCTCGTCGGCCAGCCCGGCGGCGACGGCGCGAGCCGCCTCCTGCTCGGGGGTCCACTGCTCGCGCGGCACGAAGCCGGCGAAGGCGGCGGTCGACCAGACGTCGGGTGCGATGGGATCGGCAGCGAGGTCGCGGTGCGTGACGACGGTGTCGGGCCCCTCGGCCTCGACGATCGACGACACGAGGGTGTCGGCGACGGCTCGGGTGACCGAGCCGTCGGTGCGGATGCTGGAGTCGAGCCGGAGGATCGTGGTCATGTCAGGTGCTCCTGGGGTATGGGTGGGTACATATAGTCTTGCACACAGATCATATGTTTCACAGACGATCGCTGATGACGACCATCTCGTAGTCCGGGGCGGATAGGGTGGAGGCATGAGCGAGACGGCCGGCGAGCGCGCGACGGAGACGGTCGACGACTTCGGCCAGGCCCTCGGCTCGTTGCTGCGCCGCTACCTCGACGGGGCCCGTGACGCGGCGGACGCCCTGCCGGGCGGTCCGCGCGGCTTCCAGGTGCTGGTCAACGCGTCGTCCGGCACCGACTGCAGCAACCAGGCCACGATCGCCCATCGGCTCGGCATCGATCGCACGGTCATGACCTACCTCGTCGACGACCTCGAGAAGGCCGGTCTCGTCGAGCGACGACCCGACCCCGCCGACCGGCGAGCGCGGCAGGTGGTGCGCACCGCCGCCGGCGAGGCGACGCTCGACGACGTCCGGCGCCGCATGGCAGCGGTCGAGGACGTCGTGCTGGGCAGCCTGTCGGCCGACGACGCCGTCGCGTTCAGGCGGCTCCTGGTCGCGGCCGCGGTGGGTGCACCGCCCACCGGCCACTCGATGTGCGACGTCGTGGGCGACGACCTCGCGGGAGGCTGCTGACCTAGGGCGTGTCCGCGCCCGCCGGCACGCCCGACCCCATAGCCCAGCGGATCGCGCCCGTCACGACGACACCGCTCGTGCGCACCGCGGTCGCCTCGGTCAGCGGCAGGTACGGCAGCCGCAGCGGCAGCCGGGTCCACCGCGGCATCATCGCGACGGCGGCCGCCGACAGCAGCCCGTACGGTCCACGCAGGGCGAGCGGCACGGGCGGGTGCACCAGGATGAAGCGGGCCGTCCGGCGGGCGGCGGGCGTGCCCTGCAGCTCGGGCCGGTACGACCGCATGACCTCGTCGAGCTCGGCGACGGTGTCGGGCACGTCGACGGCTCCGAGCGCGCGGGCGACGTGGGCCGTGTCGGCGACGTACGCGTCGCGCCCGCCGGCGTCGAGGCGGTGCGCGCCGTACCGGTCGTGGGCCCGCAGGAAGCTGTCGATCTCGGCCACGTGCACCCACCGCAGCAGGTGCGGGTCGGACGCCTCGTACGGGCGTCCGTCGGGCGCCACCCCGTTGATGCGTCCGTGCACGGCCCGCACGATGCGGATCGCGCGGTCGGCGTCCTCGATCGTGCCGAACGTCGTCTCGGCCAGGAAGGTGCTGGTGCGCTGCAGGCGTCCCCACGGGTCGCCGCGGTAGCCGGAGTGCTGGTCGACCGCCGCCATGGCCAAGGGGTGCAGCGACTGCAGCAGCAGCGCCCGCATGCCGCCGACGAACATCGACGCGTCGGAGTGCACACGTTGGATCGCCGAGTCGGGCCCGAACCGTCGCGGCCCCTCCGCGAGGTGGATGCGGTCGCGCCGCGCCGGCCCCTCCTCCCCCGCGACGCGCGCGAAGATGGCTGCCCCGACCCGTTCCTGCGCAAAACTGAACACGTTCACCTGTCGAGTGTCCCCCACGATCCAAGAACCGGCGCCTCGAGCACGCCGGCCCTCGGCACGGGTCAGCCGATCGGGGCGCGCTCGGCGCGGCGGCGCGCCTGCTCGATCGGGTCGGGCACGGGGACCGCCGCGATGAGTCGCTGCGTGTACGCCTCCCGGGGGTGGCTCAGCACCTGGTCGCGCGCCCCGATCTCGACCAGCTCGCCGTGCTGCATCACCGCGACGCGGTTCGCCAGCGTGTCGACGACCGCGAGGTCGTGGCTGATGAACAGGCACGCGAACTGCAGACGCTGCTGCAGCTCCCTGAACAGCTCGAGCACGCGCGCCTGCACCGAGACGTCGAGGGCCGACGTCGGCTCGTCGGCGATCAGCAGGTCGGGGTCGAGCGACAGCGCGCGGGCGAGACTGACCCGCTGCCGCTGGCCGCCCGACAGCTCGTGCGGGAACCGCTCGGCGTACGAGCCGCCGAGCTCGACGCTCTCGAGCAGCTCGGCGACCTTGGCGTCGATCTGCGACGACGTCAGCTCGGTCTGGACGTGCAGCGGCTCGGCGATGCACTGGCCGATCGACATGCGGGGGTTGAGCGACGACGCGGGGTCCTGGAACACGAACCCGAACCGCGAGCGCATCGAGCGCAGCTGGCGGTCGCTGAGGCCCGACACCTGCTGGCCCGAGACGTGGATCGTGCCGGACGTCGGCTGCTGCAGGCCCACCGTCGTGCGACCGACGGTCGACTTGCCGGATCCCGACTCGCCGACCAGGCCCAGCACCTCGCCCTTGCGGATCTCGAAAGAGACGTGGTCGACGGCCCGGAACGGCGGCTGTCCGAAGCGTCCGGCGAACTCGACGACGAGGTCGTCGACCGTCAGGACGACGTCGGTCGTCTCGTCGACCAGCCCGGGACCGTCCGAGCGGCCGAGGTGCGGGACGGCGTCGAGGAGCGCCCGCGTGTACGGGTGCCGCGGGGACGCGAACAGCTCGCGCGACGGCGCCTGCTCGACGATCGTGCCGCGATACATGACGACGACGCGGTCGGCCATGTCGGCCACCACGCCCATGTTGTGGGTGATCAGGACGATCGCGGTGCCGAGCCGCTCGCGCAGCGACAGCAGGAGCTCGAGGATCGAGGCCTGCACCGTGACGTCGAGGGCCGTGGTCGGCTCGTCGGCGATGATGACGTCGGGATCGCAGGCGATCGCCATCGCGATGACGACCCGCTGCTTCTGCCCGCCCGACAGCTGGTGCGGGTAGTAGCCGACGCGCTCCTCGGGGTCGGGCATGCCGACCATCTCGAGCAGCTCGACGGCGCGGGCGCGGGCGGCCTTCTTCGAGATCTTGCGGTGCGCCTGCAGCCCCTCGATGATCTGCCAGCCGACCGTGTAGACCGGGTTGAGCGCCGTGGCGGGCTCCTGGAACACCATCGAGACCCGGTCGCCGCGGATGGGCTGCAGGCTGCGGTTCGACAGCCCGAGCAGGTCGCGGTCGCCCAGGCGGGCCGAGCCGGTCACCTCGGCCGTCGAGGGCAGCAGGCCCAGGACGGCTCGCGAGCTGACGGACTTGCCGGAGCCGGACTCGCCGACGACCGCGACCACCTCGCCCGGGGCGACGTCGAAGCTGATGCCCTTGACGGCCCTGACCTGGCCCGCGTCGGTGCGGAACGACACCGCGAGATCGGTCAGCGACAGCGCCGCGACCCGCTTCTCGCCGGCGTCGGTCCCTGCGTCTGTCCCTTCGCTTCGCTCACGGTCGGCCGCTGGCGGCCTCCCTAGGGACCGGTCGTCCGTGGCACCGTCGAGCGCGGCGAACTCCTGCTCGATCTCGGCCTGGTCGGCCTCGGTCGTGTCGGCGCCGCGGGTGCGCAGCAGCGGGTTGAGGATGTCGTTGAGGCTCTCGCCCACGAGCGTCGCGCCCAGCACGATCAGCACGATCGCCAGACCCGGGAACACTCCCGTCCACCAGATGCCCGACGACGCGTCCGGCAGCGCCTTGTTGAGGTCGTAGCCCCACTCGGCGGCGGCCGACGGCTCGATGCCGAAGCCCAGGAAGCCCAGCCCGGCGAGGGTCAGGATCGCCTCCGACGCGTTGAGGGTGCCGATGACGGGCAGCGACGACGAGACGTTCGAGAAGACGTGCTTGCGCAGGATGCGGGGCGTCCGCACGCCGACGACCTTGGCGGCGTCGACGTACGGCTCGGCCTTGACCGACAGCGTCGCGTTGCGGATCACGCGGTAGTGCTGGGGCACGAAGACGACGGTGATCGAGATGGCCGCCGCGAGGATGCCGCCGATCGCGCTGCTGTTGCCGCCCGACAGGACGATCGAGACGACAATCGCGAGCAGCAGCGACGGGAACGCGTAGAGGGCGTCCATGACGAGCACCAGGACGCGGTCGAGCCAGCCGCCGAGGTAGCCCGAGACCAGGCCGAGCGGCACGCCGACGACACCCGACAGCACGACCGCCAGGACGATGACCTCGACCGCGGTGCGGGCTCCGTAGATGACGCGCGACAGCACGTCGGTGCCGCCGACCGTCGTGCCGAACCAGTGATCGGCCGACGGGCCCTGCTGCGTCCCGAAGACGACGCCGTTGGCGCGGTCGGCGTTGAAGTCGTACGGCGCGAGCCACGGGGCGAAGATCGCCACGAACACGAACAGGAACACCAGGCCGAAGCCCAGCAGGAGCATGAAGCGCTGCAGCCCGTGGGACTGCCGGACGACGCCGGGGACGAATCGAGACATCAGAACCTCACTCGGGGGTCGACGAACGCGACGATGACGTCGATCAGGAAGCTCATCGCGCCGACGATCAGGGCGATGACGGTCACGATGCCCTGCACGGCCAGGAAGTCGCGGCGGATCAGGTACTCCGACAGCTGGTAGCCCAGCCCCTTCCACTCGAAGGTCGTCTCGGTCAGGATCGCGCCGCCCAGCAGCAGGGCGACCTGCATGCCCATGACGGTCACGACCGGCACCAGCGCGTTGCGGAAGGCGTGCTTGTTCATGACGCGTCGCTCGGAGATGCCGCGGGCACGGGCCGCCGTGACGTAGTCCATCCGCAGCGTCTGCAGCAGGTTGACCCGCACGAGCCGCAGGAACACGCCGCCGGTCAGCAGGCCGAGGGCGATCGCGGGCAGCATCGCGTGCTTCAGGACGTCGCCGATCAGCGCGGGGTCTCCCCACAGGATCGCGTCGACGATCATGATGTTGGTGCGCGGGTGGACGTCCTGCAGCGTCAGCTCGGTCGCGATGCTGGCGCGTCCCGAGGACGGCCAGCCGAACGGCGTGAAGGCGAGCTTGAGCAGCAGGCCCACGAAGAACACGGGTGCCGCGTAGACCAGGATCGAGAACAGCCGCAGCAGGACGTCGGGCACCCGGTCGCGGTAGCGGGCCGCGAGGCGTCCGAGCGGGACGCCCACCGCGAACGCCACGACCAGCGACCAGAAGGCCAGCTCGAGCGTCGCCGCGCCGTTGACGACGAGGATGTCCGAGACCTTGCGGTTGTCGGTCAGCGTCGTGCCGAAGTCGCCGCGGAACAGCCCGGACACGTACTCCCAGTACTGCGTCAGGATCGGCCGGTCGAGGCCGGCGTCGGCCTTGCGCTCGGCGATCTGCTCGGCCGTCAGACGTCCGCCGAGCGCGGCCTGGATCGGGTCGCCGATGACGCGCATCAGCACGAACACCATCGTGACGAGCACCCAGATCATCGGCACGAGCAGCGCGAGTCGCACCAGCAGGTAGCGGGCCAGGGGGCTCAGTGGTCCGCGACGCCGGCTCGGTGGACGCGCACCGGCGGGTTCGAGCGGTGCCAGGACTTCGGCGGTCGACATGTGGTCCTCTTCTTCGTGGTGGTCTCATGCCGAGGAGGGGCGGACCCGACGGGCCCGCCCCTCCTCAGGTGGTCACTTCGACAGCGAGGTGAACCGGAACTTGAACGACGGGTCGAGCGTCTCGTCGAGACCCTTGACGCCGTCGACGCCGATCGCGACCTGCGAGCCGGTCAGCAGCGGCAGGTAGGGCACCTGGTCGGCCAGGCGCTCCTGGATCGCGCCCAGCGTCGCCTCGCGCGACGCCTTGTCGGCGTCGGTGCGCTCGCTCTCGAGCAGCTTCGTCATCTCCGGGTCGGCGAAGTCGGAGTCGAGGTCGTTGTAGTGCGAGTTGGTGAAGTTGCCGCTCTTCTCCTTGTCGTACGGGCTGAGGAAGGGCGACAGGTAGTTGTCGGCGTCGGGGAAGTCCGGGAACCAGCCGAGCTGGAACACCGGGTACGCGTCGGCGTTGTACTCCTCGGAGTACGTGACCCACTCGGTCGACTGCAGGTCGACCGTGAACAGCTTGGTCGCCTCGAGCTGACGCTTGACCGCCGCGTACTCCTCGCCCGAGCTCGAGCCGTAGTGGTCGGGGTTGTACTGCAGCTTGATGTCGACCGGCGTCGAGACGCCCGCCTCGTCGAGGAACTGCTTGGCCTTCGTGGCGTCGGGCGCGTCGCCGTAGGCGTCCTTGAACGCCTCGGTCGCGCCGGTCTGGCCGTCCGGGACCATCGAGTACGCCGGGGTGAAGGTGTCCTTGTAGACCTGCGTCGCGATGTCGGCCCGGTCGATCGACGAGGCCATGGCCTTGCGGATCGCGAGCTTCTGCTCCGGCGAGTCGCCGGGCATCGTCTCGAGGTTGAACGTGATGTAGCGCAGCTCGCCGCCGTCGCCGGTGACGACGTTGATGCCGTCGGTCTTCTCGAGGTCGGCGATGTCGGTCGGGGTCAGCGACCGGTACGCGACGTCGATGTCCTTGTTCTTGATGTCGAGCTTCAGGTTCTCGGGCTTGGCGTAGTACTTCATCGTGACCGATGCGGTCTTCGGCTTCCCGTACGTGCCCTGGTAGTCGGGGTTGGCCTTGAACTCGGCGAGCTGGTTCTTGGAGTACTTCGCGATCGTGTACGGGCCGGAGAAGCCGGCGGCCTTGACGGCCGCGTCGTCGTCGAGCACCTTGTCGGCGGGGTAGGTCTCCTCGTCCACGATCGGACCGGCGGACGTCACCAGGATCTGCGGGAACGTCTGGTCGTTCGGCGCGTTGAGCGTGAACGTGACGGTCGAGTCGTCGGTGGCCTCGACGCTCTTCATGGCGCCCAGCAGCGACGAGGGGCCGCTCGGGTCGTTGATCGCGACGATGCGGTTGAACGAGAACGCGACGTCGGAGGCGGTCAGCTCGTTGCCGTTGGCGAACGTCAGACCGGGCTTCATGGTGCACACGTACGTCGTGGGGGTGTCGAAGTCGCACGCCGACGCGGCGTCCGGCGTCGGGTCGGTGCTGCCGGCCGGGAAGTTGAGGAGGTACTGGTAGACCTGCGTCTGGACGTTCAGCGAGCCGTTGTCGTACGAGCCCGCCGGGTCGATCGAGACGACCTTGTCGGTCGTGCCGACGATGAGGCCCGCTCCCGAGTCGCCGTCACCGCTGTTGTTCCCTGCTCCGCAGGCTGCGAGGGCGACCCCGGCCAGTGCGGACACCGCGGCGAGCGCGGTCCCCCGACGGAAGATGGTCATTGGTCTCCTATGAGTCGAGCCACCCACCCGCGGCGGCGACGGTCGTCCACATGATGGGACAGGTGGTCCGCACGCTACACGCGCCGGGACGGGAGGTGCGGTCCGCGAAGATTGCAGTTCGGTGACAGACGCAACCGTCTGCGCCGCGCGCCCATGACGAAGGCCCCCGTAGCGCGAGGCGCTGCCGGGGGCCGTGACCGCGACGCGGGAGAGCGTCGGGTCTCTTCTCGTGTCGTCCGGGTCGGGCTGCCGGGAGAGGTGCCTCGACCCAGGGTCTGGACGGAGGGAGATCCGCACGGACCACGGCGGGAGAGCCGGGATACGACTGAGTTCGTACTCCCATGGTGACGGCTCGGTCGGGGCAGCGGCAGGGACCAATGTCCTCATGATCTTCGGCGAAGGTCGCTAAAGTCGAGACCTCAGGTCCCGTCGACCGTAGGCTGGTACTCAGGGAGTGTGTTCATGCCGGGGAGTGCCAAGGTGGCGTCCGAACGTCTGCGAGGTGTCCTCGAGGCCGTCGCGACGATGTCGTCTGACCTGTCCCTCGAGGGGCTGCTCGACCGGATCCTGCGCCAGGCCGGCGACCTCGTCGACGCCGAGAGCGGCTTCCTCGACGTCCTCGACCGGCGGTCGGACCGGCGGATCGGCACCTTCGCGGCGTACAACGTCCCGGGGGTCGTCGACCAGCAGCACCCCGGACGGCAGCTCCTGGTCGACCTCCTCGAGCAGCCCGACCCGCGGGTGCGGCGCGGCATCGCCGGCAAGGGCGAGGGCAGCGCGTTCATCGGCGTCCCGATCAGGATCCACAACTTCGAGTTCGGCAACCTGTACCTGATCGGCAAGCGGTCGGGCCACGGGTTCACGCACGAGGACGAGGAGGTCGCGCAGGCCATCGCCTCGGCGGCCGGCGTCGTCATCGAGAACGCCCGGCTGCACGAGCGCGGCGGGCGACAGCGCCTGTGGCTCGAGGCGGCCAGCGAGATCACGACGTCCCTGCTCTCGCCGATCTCGCGCCACACCGCCCTGCAGCTCGTCGCCGATCGGGCCCGCCTCGTGTCGGCGGCCGACTTCGTCGCCCTGCTGATGCCCGACACCTCCGACAGCCTCGTCGTCGAGGCCGTCTCGGGACGTCCCGCCGACGGCGTGCTGGGCGAGGCGATCCCGCCCAGCGGCACCCTCGTGGGCGAGGCGGCCCGGCTCGGCCAGACGATCGTCGTGCCCGACACCGAGCTCGACCCGCGGTACCAGCGCCACAAGACCCCGGCCTGGCCCGACCTCGGATCGCTCATGGTGCTGCCGCTGCGCGGCGGCGAGGAGACCGGCGTGCTGATCGTGGGCTGGATGAAGGGCCACCAGACCGACCGGTGGGAGCTCGACCCCGTCGTGCCGCAGGGCTTCGCGAACCAGGCGGCGCTCGTGCTGCAGGTCGCCCGCGCGCAGGAGGACCAGGCGCGTCTCGCGGTCTTCGAGGACCGTGACCGGATCGGCCGCGACCTGCACGACCTCGTCATCCAGCGGCTGTTCGGCATCGGCCTGATGCTCGACAACACGACCAAGCTCATCGCCGAGCCCGCCGCGGTCGAGCGCCTGTCGTCGGCGATCGACGACATCGACCAGACCATCAAGGACATCCGGCGCACGATCTTCGCGCTCAGCTCGACGACGCAGGCCCACGACCTGCGCGCCGAGCTCGAGCTCGTCGTGCACGACGCCGCCAAGCTGCTGGGGTTCACGCCGCACCTCACGCTGTCGGGGCCCGTCGACAGCATGGTCCCCGACGACGTCCGCGACCCCCTGCTGGCGGTGCTGCGCGAGGCCCTGTCGAACATCGTCCGTCATGCGAGGGCGTCCCGCGTCTCTGTGGAGGTGGGAGTCGGTCACGACATCTGTCTCGAGGTCCGCGACGATGGTCGAGGACTGCGACCCGGGTCGCCCGGCAACGGGCTCCGCAACATCCGCGAGCGGGCGGAGCTGCTCGGCGGGACCTGCACCGTCACGGGCGAGGCAGACCAGGGCACGACCGTGTCGTGGACCGTACCGAGGAGATCTTGATGAGTGCCGCACCGATCAGACTGTTCCTGCTCGACGACCACGAGGTCGTCCGCCGCGGGCTCAAGGACCTGCTCGACCAGGAGGACGACATCGAGGTCGTCGGCGAGTCCGGGCTGGCCCAGGACGCCGTCGCCCGCATCCCGTCGATGAAGCCCGACGTCGCGGTGCTCGACGCGCGCCTGCCCGACGGCTCGGGCATCGAGGTGTGCCGCGACATCCGCTCGCTCGACCCCTCGATCGCCGTCATCATCCTGACGTCGTACGACGACGACGACGCGCTGTTCGCCGCGATCATGGCCGGAGCGGCCGGCTACGTCCTCAAGCAGGTGCGCGGCACCGATCTCGTCGAGGCCGTCCGCCGCGTCGCGAGCGGCCAGTCGCTGCTCGACCCGGCCGTCACGCAGCGCGTCCTGCGCCGCATCCGCGAGGGCGAGCCGGCCGAGGACCCCCTGCAGTCGCTGACCAAGCAGGAGCGCCGCATCCTCGACCTGATCGGTCAGGGCCTGACCAATCGGCAGATCGCCGGCGAGATGTTCCTGGCGGAGAAGACCGTCAAGAACTACGTCACGCAGCTGCTCTCGAAGCTGGGCCTGGAGCGACGCACCCAGGCGGCGGTCCTCGTCACCCGTCATGCCGGGATGAACCCGCGCAAGTCGTGACGGCGCGACCGTTATCCTTGGTGGCATGAGCCACGACCAGCACCTGTCCGAGTTCGACCCCGACATCGCAGCGCTTCTCGACGCCGAGCTGCATCGTCAGCAGTCGACGCTCGAGATGATCGCCTCCGAGAACTTCGCGCCCGTCGCGGCGCTCGAGGCGCAGGGCAGCGTGCTGACCAACAAGTACGCCGAGGGCTACCCCGGCAAGCGGTACTACGGCGGCTGCGAGTTCGTCGACCAGGTCGAGACGATCGCGATCGACCGCCTCAAGCAGCTGTTCGACGCGGGCTACGCCAACGTCCAGCCGCACTCGGGCGCGACGGCCAACGCCGCGGCCCTGCACGCCATCGCGACGGTCGGCGACACGATCCTGGGTCTCGACCTGGCCAACGGCGGCCACCTGACGCACGGCATGAAGCTCAACTTCTCGGGCAAGCTGTACAAGCCCGTCGCCTACCACGTGGTGCCCGAGACCGGTCTGGTCGACATGGACGAGGTGCGCTCGCTGGCTCGCGAGCACAAGCCCCAGGTCATCATCGCCGGCTGGTCGGCCTACCCGCGGCAGCTCGACTTCGCGCTGTTCCGCGAGATCGCCGACGAGGTCGGCGCCAAGCTGTGGGTCGACATGGCGCACTTCGCGGGCCTGGTCGCGGCGGGCCTGCACCCCAGCCCCCTCCCCCACGCGCACATCGTCACCACCACGACGCACAAGACCCTCGGCGGTCCTCGCGGCGGCGCGATCCTGACCAACGACGACGAGGTCGCCAAGAAGATGCGGTCCGCGGTGTTCCCCGGCCAGCAGGGCGGCCCGCTCGAGCACGTCATCGCCGCGAAGGCCGTGGCCTTCAAGATGGCCCTCGAGCCCGGCTTCAAGGAGCGCCAGCAGCGCACGATCGAGGGCGCGCAGATCCTGGCGTCGCGCCTGCTGGCCGACGACATGACCGCGGCGGGCGTCAAGGTCCTGAGCGGCGGCACCGACGTCCACCTGGTGCTGGTCGACCTGCGTGACTCCGAGCTCGACGGCCAGCAGGCCGAGGACCGGCTGCACGAGGCCGGCATCACGGTCAACCGCAACGCCGTCCCCAACGACCCCCGTCCGCCGATGGTGACGTCGGGCCTGCGCATCGGCACGCCGGCGCTCGCGACCCGCGGCTTCGGCGCCGAGGAGTTCACCGAGGTCGCCGACATCATCGCCGCGGCGCTGCAGCCCGGCGAGGTCGACCTCGAGGGCCTGCGCAAGCGGGTCACGGTGCTGGCCGAGCGCTTCCCGCTCTACCCGGACGTCACGCCGTTCACGGCGTGACCACCGTGCGCCCCGAGACGAGCAGACCCCCCGTCAAGGCCTGGTTCACGCCCGGCCTGATGGGCCTGCACGTCCTCGGGGTGGTCGCGGTCGTGTTCTGCGTCCTGATGGGCCTGTGGCAGATGGGCGTGTACGACTCGCGCCAGCACGACGAGCAGGCCGACAAGCGCGAGGTGCCGCGCGTCGCGCTGACCGACCTGTGGACGCCCGACACGCCGTTCACCCGCGACCTGAACCACCGGCCCGTGACGGTCGAGGGATCGTTCGCCCCGGCGGACGAGCAGATCTGGGTCACGCCCAAGGAGCTCGACGGACGCGACGGGGCGTGGCTGCTCGCACCGCTGCAGGTCGCCGGCGGCGACACCCTGCTGGTCGTGCGCGGCTGGTCGTCCGAGACCGGCGCCTTGCCGGACGTCCCGGCCGGCCGCGTGGTCGTCGAGGCCGTCCTCGAGCCGGGCGAGCCCGCCGAGGCCGGTGCCCGGTCGTTCGACCCCGACGAGCGGACGATCGGCGCCGTCCGGATCCCCAGCCTGATCAACGAGGTGCCGTACGACCTCTACTCGGGCTTCGCGATCAGCACCGACCCGGCGACCGCCGGGTCCCTCGACCTCGTGCCGCCGCCGCAGCCCGACGACGTCTCGTGGACCGTCGGCCTCAAGAACCTCGCCTACGCGATGCAGTGGTGGGTCTTCGGCCTGTTCGCGGCGTTCATGTGGTGGCGCATGTGCACCGAGACGATCGCCGCCAGGCCCGCGAAGGTAGCCTGAGGTCGTGAAGAATCCTCGCGGTCCGTTGCTTCCGTACCAGGTGCTGGCGACGATCGTCGGCCTGAACCTGATCTTCGTGTTCACGGCCGCGTTCGCCCAACGACTGACCGGCGACGGCTCGTGGTGGAACCGCAACGAGACGCTGATCCTCGTGATCGACCAGGTCCACGGCCTGCTGTTCATGGCCCTGCTCGTGGTGATCGCCGTGCTGGCCACCCGCAACAAGTGGAAGCCCGTCTTCACCATCACGACGATGCTGCTGGCGACGATCCCGTTCGTCAGCTTCTGGGCGGAGCGGCGCACGACCCTCAAGGTCAACGCCGACCACCCCGCGATCGCCTGACGGTCTAGCGGCCCTCGAAGGTCGCCCGGCCGGGGCCGTTCGTCAGGAACGACTCCATGCCGTGCTGCAGGTCGTCGGTGTCGAACAGCTCGGACGCGATCGCGGTCGTGTGCTCGATCGCCTGCGGCACGCCGCCGGCCTCGAAGTGGCGCAGGATGTCCTTCGCCGCGCCGAACGCCTTCGTGGGGCCGACCGCGATCGACCGGACGAACGACAGCACCGCGTCGTCGAAGCCCTCGACCGGGAGCACCCGGTTGACGACGTTCCAGCGCTCCATCGTCGCCGCGTCGTAGAGGTCGCCCGTGAACACGAACTCCTTCGCGCGACCGACGCCGGCCCGCGCCGCGAGCCGCTGCGTGCCGCCCATCGTGGGCGTCAGGCCGATGACCCGCTCGACCAGGCCGAACTTCGCCTTCTCGCTGGCCAGGATGATGTCGCACGCGACCGCGACCTCGAAGGCCCACGTGAGCGTCAGGGCGTGGGCCGCGAAGAACGTCGGGAACGGCATGGCGTCGATCCGGGTCGGCAGCTCGAGCATGCGGTCGTACAGGGCCAGCGTCTCGGCCTTGGTCCTGCGCGCGTGGAACTGGGCGACGTCGACGCCGCCCGAGACGATCTTGCCCTCGGCGCGGATCAGCAGCGCCCGCGGCGGATCGGCCATGACCTCGTCGAGCGCGACGTCGAAGGCGTCGTGCAGCTCGAGGGAGTAGAGGTTGACGGGTGGCTCGCTGAACGTCAGCACCGCGATGCCGCCGTCGACCCGCTCGACCGTGACGCTCATCGACGCACCTCCGCGGGATCGTAGGAGCCGCCCTTGTCGGCGACCGCGGCCCGCAGGGCGAGCAGGGCGCCGACCAGCAGCGTCAGCAGGAACAGGGTGCGCAGGCGGTGGGAGCCCGAGGACGTCGACATGCGCTCACGATAGCCACCGGATCGGTGGACCGCCGCCCCGCCAGCCGCCCGACGGAAGTTGGCCGGACGTGAAAAGATGGGGTCACCACACCGAAAGGATCCCCCCTGTGGCCTCGCAGCTCACCGCGACCTTCTCGACCAACCATGGCGACATCGTCGTGAATCTCTTCCCCGACCACGCCCCCAAGACCGTCGACAACTTCGTCGGCCTCGCCGAGGGCACCAAGGAGTTCGTCGACCCGGCCACCGGCCAGGTCGCGACCAAGCCCTTCTACGACGGGCTCGGCTTCCACCGCATCATCGCCAACTTCATGCTGCAGGGCGGCGACCCGCTCGGCACCGGCACCGGCGGCCCGGGCTACACGTTCGAGGACGAGTTCCACCCCGACCTGCGCTTCGACAAGCCGTACCTGCTCGCGATGGCCAACGCCGGACCGGGCACGAACGGCTCGCAGTTCTTCATCACCCTCGTGCCGACCGACTGGCTCAACCGCAAGCACACGATCTTCGGCGAGGTCGCCGACGACGCGAGCCGCGCCGTCGTCGACACGATCGGCAAGGTCTCGACCGACGGCTTCGACCGTCCGGCGCAGCCCGTCGTGATCGAGAAGCTGACGATCGCCCGCTCCGAGGGCTAGGTCGTGAACCTCCCGGCGGAGGACTATCGCTGCTACAACCACCCGGACCGCGAGGCCTACATCTCGTGCCAGCGGTGCGAGCGGCTGATCTGTCCGGACTGCATGCGAGACGCCTCCGTCGGGTTCCAGTGCCCCTCCTGCATCGCGGAGGGGGCCAAGACCGTCCGCCAGCCGACGACGCTGGCCGGCGGAGCCGTTTCCGGCCGCGAGGGCCGGGTGTCGATGATCCTGATCGGCATCAACGTCGCGGCCTACGTCGCGCAGCTCGCGACCGGCGACCGCGCCGGCGACGTCTACCAGCAGGGAGCCCTGCAGGCGTACGTCACCGCCGACGGCGATTACTGGCGTCTGCTGACCTCGGCCTTCCTGCACGGCAGCATGCTCCACCTGCTGTTCAACATGTACGCGCTGTACCTGTTCGGGCCGTTCGTCGAACGCGCGCTGGGCACGGCGCGATTCGTCGTCGCCTACCTCACGTCGGCCCTCGCCGGCTCGATCGTGGTGTACCTGCTGGCCGATCCGGCGACCGTCACGATCGGCGCCTCCGGTGCCGTGTTCGGGCTGTTCGGCTTGGCCCTGATCTTCCTGCTCAAGGCCAAACAGGACGTCCGCACCCTGCTGGTGCTGCTGGCGATCAACGCCTTCATCAGCGTCGCGGGCCCCAACATCAGCTGGGAGGGGCACCTCGGCGGCTTCGTCGCGGGAGTCGCCCTGGGAGCGGTGTTCGCCTACGCGCCGCGCGACCGCCGCACGCTCGTGCAATCACTGGCGATCGGCGCGCTGTGGATCGTCATGATCGCCGCCTTCGTGCTGCGGACGATGCAGCTCACGCCCTAGCGGCGGGCCGGGGCGCACGTCGTCGTCAACAGCTGTGCACACAGATGTGGATAACTACACCCGTGTAATTCAGCGAGGAGCGGTGGTCACTCCCACTTCATGGCGAAGCCGAAGGCCGCCACGATGAAGCCCATGCCGATCACGAGGTTCCAGTTGCCGAGATCGGCGTACCACTGCAGGAACGACGGGTAGTCGATCGTCTGGCCGTTCAGCACGTAGAACACCACGATCCAGACCAGTCCGATGAGGGCCGAACCGACCATGGCGGGGCCCGCCCAGCGGTTGCCGATCTTCTGGGCCTGCGGGCCCTTGGGGGCCTTGTCTCTCGCCACGACGTCTCCGGTGGGTTGGTGCGGCGCGAGGGCCGCATCGGTGGGTGCTCACGGGTAGCCTAGTCGTCGACCGGGCACGGGAGGAGTGCGGCATGGCCAAGACAGGCACCCACGCGCTGCGCCGACGACCGCTCCTGGTGCTCGGCGTGTTCACCGCGACCGGCCTGCTGTTCGCGGCGGCGTCGATCAGCGCCGACGGCGACGACCTGCGACCGTCCGGCGGTGACGTCGGCTCGCTGCTGCGCGAGCGGTCCGACCGCATCGACTCCCGGCGCGACGACGCGCAGGCGCTGCGCGCCCAGATCGACCAGCTGTCGTCCGGCGTCGGCGGCGACGACCTCGACCGGCTGCGCGAGCGCGTCGACGACCTCGAGCCCGCCACGGGGCTCACGGCGATGAACGGACCCGGCATCCGGGTCACGCTGACCGACGCCCCCCGCACGGGCAAGGATCCCGACATCGATCCCAACCTGCTGGTCGTGCACCAGCAGGACATCCAGGCCTACGTCAACGCGTTGTGGGCTGGTGGCGCCGAGGCGATCTCGCTGCAGGGCCAGCGGCTCATCTCCACCACGGGCATCAAGTGCGTCGGCAACACCGTCGTGCTCGACGGCGTGCCCTACTCGCCGCCCTACGTCATCGAGGCGATCGGCAACGTCGGCGGCATGTACCGCGCGATGGCGCAGTCGCCCGAGACGTCCACGTACGCCGACTACTCGCGCAGCTACGACCTGGGCCTCGAGATCGAGCAGCTGCGCCAGGTCACGGTCAAGGCCTACGCCAACCCCGTGTCCCTGACGCACGCCCGCCTCGCCGGCTGAGTCGGGCCCGACCCCACTCAGCCGCCGGACTCAACCGCCCAGGGTGTCCGGGACGTTCGGGTCGCCGTCGGTGGCCGGCGGCGTGGGTGTCGTCGGCGTCGGGGTGTCGGGCTTGCGCGACACCGTCAGTGTGATGGTCGAGCCGATCGAGACCCGCTGGCCGCTGGTGGGCGACTGGCGGACGACGGTGCCGGCGGGCTCCGTGGAGTTCGGGTCCTCGGTGACCTCGTACTTCAGGTTGAGCTCGTCGAGGGCGTCCTGGGCGTCCTGCTCCATCTGGCCGACCAGGTCGGGGACGGTGGCCTGACCGCGCGAGACGATCAGCTTGACGGTCGAGCCGGCCTCGACCTCGCTACCGCTGAACGGGTCGGTGTTGAGCACCTGGTCGCGCGGGGCGTCGCTGTCCTGCAGCTCCTTGGTGACCTGGAGCCCCAGGCCCTCGAGGGTCTCCTTGGCACGGTCGTACGTGTAGCCGGACAGATTGGGGACGGGGACCGTCTCGGGGCCGGTGCTGACGACCAGGTTGACCGTCGAGCCCTCGTCGAGCTGCGTGTTGGCGGGGGGATCGGTCTCGATGACCTGGCCCTCCTCGACGTCCGCGCTGGCCTGCTCGGTCGTGTCGCCGACCACGAAGCCGTCGTTGGTCAGGGCTCGCGTGGCGGTGTCTACGTCCTGGCCGGTCACGTCGGTGACGGCGACCTGCGTCGGCGGCGGCGGCTCGTCGGAGTCGAACGCCCCGGTGAACCACAGCACGCCGGCGATCGCCGCGATCAGCACGACCGCGAGGGCGCCGATCGCCCACCACTTGCCCGACTTGTCGTCCTCGTCCTCCGGATCGGGGGTGGCGCGGCGCGAGCCGGCGGCGGCGCCGGCAGCCGCGGCCGCGACGACCGGGGCGACCTGCGTCGCACCCGGCACGACCGAGGTCGCCGACGTCGGGGCGTCGACCGAGTGACCCGCCAGGACGCGCTCGAGGTCCTTGCGCATCGCGGCGGCGCTCTCGTAGCGGTCGTCGACGCGCTTGGCGAGGGACTTGGCCACGATGTTGTCGATCGCCTGGCTGACGTCGGGGTTGAGCTGCGACGGGGGCTTGGCCTCCTCGCGCACGTGCTGGTAGGCGACCGACACGGGGCTGTCGCCGATGAACGGCGGACGTCCCGTGAGCAGCTCGTACAGCAGGCAGCCGGTGGAGTAGATGTCGCTGCGGGCGTCGACGGTCTCGCCGCGCGCCTGCTCGGGCGACAGGTACTGCGCCGTGCCGATGACGGCGGCGGTCTGCGTCATGGCCGACGACGTGTCGGCGATGGCGCGCGCGATGCCGAAGTCCATGACCTTGACCTGGCCGGACGGCGTCAGCATGACGTTGGCGGGCTTGATGTCGCGGTGGATGATGCCGGAGCGGTGGCTGTAGTCGAGCGCGCTGAGGATGTCGGCGGTGATCGACAGGGCCCGCTCGGGCAGGATCTTGCGACCGTTCTCGGCGCCGCGCATGATGTCGCGCAGCGTCTGGCCCTCGACGTACTCCATGACGATGTAGGGCACGTGGCTGCCGTGCTTGTCGATCGACTCGCCGGTGTCGTAGACCGCCACGATCGACGGGTGGTTGAGCGCCGCGGACGACTGCGCCTCGCGGCGGAACCGGGCCTGGAACGTGTCGTCGGCCGAGAGGTCGCCGCGCAGCTGCTTGACCGCCACGGTGCGACCCAGACGCAGGTCGCGACCGACGCGCACGTCGGCCATGCCGCCACGACCCAGCAGCCCGCCGAGCTCGTAGCGGTCGCCCAGGCGGACCACGCCGTCGGTGGCCTCGGTGTCGCCGGAATCGGTCATCGTGTCATTCCTTCAATCGCTGCGTTCAGGGGGAGTACGTCGGTCACTTGCCCAGCACCGCTTCCATGACGGACTTGGCGATCGGACCGGCGAGGCGTCCGCCGGCGATCTCGTCGCGGGCGGTGTCGCTGGACTCGACCAGGACCGCGACGGCGACCTCGTTGTCGCCGTCCTTGGCGTACGACACGAACCAGGCGTAGGGCGGACGGTCGGGCGTCGACTGGGCGGTGCCGGTCTTGGCACCCACCTCGACGTTGGGGATCTGCGCCGAGGTCGCGGTGCCCTGCTGGACCGTGCTGACCATCATCTCGCGCAGCTTGCGCGCCGTGGTCTCGCTGACGGCCTCGCTGAGCCGCTCGGGCTGCGTCTTGTCGAGCACGCGCAGGTTGGGCGCGCGCACGGTGTCGATGACGTAGGGCTTCATGACGTCGCCGTCGTTGGCGATGCCCGCCGCGACCATGGCCATCTGCAGCGGCGTCGCCGCCACGTCGAACTGGCCGATGCCGGTCTGGCCGAGCTGCGGCGGCTCGAGCGTCGTGTCGGGGTTCGTGAAGCGGCTGGGGCTGGCGGCCAGACCGTCGATCGGGTCGGTGCCGAAGCCGAACTTGGCGGCCTGCTCGCCGAGCTTCTCCTGGCCGATCTCGAGGGCGAGGCCACCGAAGGCGACGTTGCACGAGACGTTGAGCGCCCGCTCGAACGTGATGGTGCTGCCGCCGCAGTTGCCGCCGTTCTCGTTGGGCAGGGTGTAGCCGTAGCCGGGGAACTTCAGCGTCGTGCCGGCCTTGACCTTGTCGTCGATGTCGGTCACGACACCGTTCTCGAGGGCGGCCGCCGCCGTGATGAGCTTGAACGTCGAGCCCGGGGGCAGCGTCTGCTCGGTCGAGCGGTTGGTCATGGGCTGGTCGTCGTCGGTCGTGAGGTCCTGCCAGGCCTTCTGCACCTCGGTGAAGTCGTGGCTCGCGAGGCGGTTCGGGTCGTACGACGGCTGCGACACCATCGCGAGGACGGCGCCCGTGCGGGGGTCGATCGCCGCGACGGCGCCCTTGGTGTCGTCGCCGAGGCGCTCGAGGCCCTCGGCGGCGGCCTTCTGGGCCAGGGGGTCGATCGTGAGCTCGACGCTGCCGCCCTTGGGCTGCTTGTTCGACACCAGGTCGACGACCCGGTTGACGAACAGGCGGTCGTCGCTGCCCGACAGGACGTCGTTCTGCGTGCTCTCGACGGCGCTGCGACCGTAGATGTAGGAGAAGTAGCCGGTCAGGGGCGCGTACAGGTCGTCGTCGGGGTAGCGGCGCTGGAACTTGTACTCGTCCTTGCTCTTGACGCTCTCGGCGACGGGCTTGCCGTCGACCAGGATCGCGCCGCGGTCGCGGGAGTACTCCTCGTTGATGACGCGGCGGTTGCCGTTCTTGCTGTTGAGCTCGTCGGCCTGCACGAACTGCACGAAGTTGGCGTTGAGGATCAGCGCCAGGAACAGCACGAGGCACGCGACGGCGATGTTGCGGATGGGACGGTTCACGAGATCTTCACCACCTGGGTCTCGTCGTTGCTGTCGAAGGTCGAGATCTCGGGGGCGGGGCGACGCGTCTGGTCGCTGATGCGCAGGAGCAGGCCGATGATGGCCCAGTTCATGACGACCGACGAGCCGCCCTGCGCCATGAACGGCGTCGTCAGACCCGTCAGCGGGATCAGGCGGGTGACGCCGCCGACCACGACGAAGACCTGCAGCGCGAACGAGAACGCGAGGCCCGCGGCCAGCAGCTTGCCGAACGCGTCACGGCACGTCAGCGCGATGCGCAGACCGCGCTCGACGATGAGCCCGTAGATCAGCAGGATCGCCATGAGGCCCGTGAGCCCGAGCTCCTCGCCCATCGAGGCGGCGATGAAGTCCGAGAACGAGTACGGCGTCAGCTGCGGGCTGCCCTGGCCGAGGCCCTGGCCGAGGATGCCGCCGTGCGCCAGCCCGAACAGTCCGTTGATGACCTGGCCGTTGCGGTCGGGGTCGCCGAACGGGTCGAGCCAGGCGTCGAAGCGCACGCGCACGTGGCCGAAGGCGGCGTAGCCGAAGTAGGCGCCGGCGCCGAACAGCAGCCCGCCGACGACGATCCAGCCCGGACGCTCGGTCGACACGTAGAGCATCACGACGAACAGGCCGAAGAACAGCAGCGACGATCCGAGGTCGCGCTGGAAGACCAGGATGCCGACACTGATGAGCCAGCACGCGAGGATCGGGCCGAGGTCGCGCCCGCGCGGCAGGTCGATGCCCATGATGCGCCGGCCGGCCAGCGCGAGGGCGTCGCGCTTGACGACGAGGTAGCCGGCGAAGAAGATCGCGAGGCACACCTTGGCGGCCTCGCCGGGCTGGAAGCTGAAGCCGAACAGGACGACCCAGATGCGGGCACCGTTGATCGTCTGGCCCACGCCGGGGATCAGCGGCAGGATCAGCAGGCCGATCGCCGCGGCGCCGAACGTGTACGTCAGCGTCTGCAGGCGGCGGTGGTCGCGCACCGCGATCAGGATGCCGGCGAAGGCCGCGATGCCGACGGCCGTCCACACCAGCTGGGAGTTGGCGAAGGCGGCCCGGGCGGGATCGATCTGCTGGCGTCCGATGTCGAGCCGGTAGATCATCGCCAGGCCGAGGCCGTTGAGCGAGATGACCAGCGGCAGCAGCACGGGATCGGCGTACGGGGCGACCCGGCGCACGATCAGGTGCGTCGCGATGGCCACGACGATCAGGGCGCCGCCGAGCTTGTAGGTGTCGGCCGGGATCGTGCCCTCGGCGCCCAGGCCCACCGAGGCGTAGGCGGCGATGCCGATGAAGACGGCGAGGAAGGTCAGGAACAGCTCGGCCCCGCGCCGCTTGCGGGGGACCCAGACCGGGGTCGTCATGGGGTCCAGACCGCGGGGGTCGCGGCGGTCGGGGTCGTGGTCGCCGGGGCGGGCGCGGTGGGCGTGGTGCTGGGGCTGGGTGCCGGGGTGGGCGGGGTGATGACGTCGAGCTCCTTGATGGTCTGCAGGGCGTCGGCCTTGCTCGAGGCCTCGATGCCGTCCTCGATCTCGCGACGCTGGAACTCGCTGAGCGACGTCAGCTCGATCTCGGTCGTCTCGTCGACGTGGCTCAGGGTGATGCCGGGGATGTCGGCCTGGACGCCGCGGTAGACCGCGACCTTCCCGTCGACGTCCGAGACGTAGTACTGGGTCTGCGACCACTGGTACGCGAAGTAGCCGGCGGCGGCGAGGATCGCCGCGAGCACGACGAGCCCGGCCGTCCACCGCACCCAGCGCCGCCGGCTAGGCGGTCGGGGGGCGTAGCGCAGCTCCTCGGGGTCGAAGGTCTGCTCACCGTCGGTGCGGGTCGTGTCGGTGCCCGCAGCGGCGTTGCCGGTGCGGGGACGCTGCTGGCTCGCGGCCGCGCCGACGAGCTGCGGCTGGCCGTCGGAGCACGACAGGTGCTCGTCGGGCTCGGTGTTCTTCTCGACGAACTCGGCGATCACGACGGTGACGTTGTCGACGCCGCCGCCCTCGAGGGCCAGGCGGATGAGCTCGGTCGCGGCCATGTCGATCGTCTCGGCGCCGAGGGCACGGGCGATCGCGGGGTCCTCGACCATGTCGGAGAGGCCGTCGCTGCACAGCAGGTAGCGATCGCCCAGCACGGGCTGCACCCAGCTGAGGTCGGCGCCGTTGTCGTCGCGGCCCAGCATCGCGCGCAGGATCAGCGAGCGGTGCGGGTGCGTGCGCGCCTCGGCCTTGGAGATGCGGCCCTCGTCGATCAGGCTCTGGACGAAGGTGTGGTCGGTGCTGATCTGCTGCAGGTCGTTGCCCCGCAGGCGGTAGACCCGCGAGTCGCCGATGTGCGCGAAGGCGAACTTCTCGCCGTCCCACAGCAGGGCGTCGAGCGTCGTGCCCATGCCCTCGACGGCGGGGTCGCGGGCGATGATGTCGGCCAGGCGCTGGTTGGCGTCGATGACGGCCCGGTCGAGGGCGTCGATCGCATCGATGTCGAGGTCGCGGTCGAGCTGGCGGATGACGTGGAGCGTCTCGGACGAGGCGATCTCGCCGGCGGCGGCACCGCCCATGCCGTCGGCGATGACGAGCAGGTGGTCGCTCGCGTAGCCGGAGTCCTCGTTGTCGGCGCGGCGCAGACCCGTGTCGGTCAGGGCGACGTAGCGGTAGCTGAGGGCGGTCATGGACTACTTCTGCAGCTCGACGATGGTCTTGCCGAGGCGCACCTGGATGCCCAGGCCGATCGGGATCGGGGTCGTGATGCGCTGGCTGCCGAGGTACGTGCCGTTGGTCGAGCCGAGGTCCTCGACGAACCACTGCTCGCCGTTGGTCGCGAAGCGGGCGTGACGCGTCGAGACGTAGTCGTCGTCGAGGCGGATCGCCGCGTCGGTGCCGCGTCCCAGCAGGATCGGCCCGTCGCCGAGGGGCACGCTCTGGCCGGCGTTGGGCCCGTCGACGATCTTGAGCGTCGTGGGGTTGCCGCGCGGGGGCTTGCGCGCCTTGGTGCGGCCGACCTTGGCCGGGGCCTTCTGCTTGGCCGGGCGGGGTGTCGACGGGGCCTTGGTGCCGAAGATGTCGGAGCGGATGACCGACACGGCCGACAGCACGAACAGCCACAGGACGGCCAGGAAGCCGAGCTTGATGAGGGTCAGGGTGAGCTCGGACATCACGTCACTTCCGTCATGCGGATGATGATCACGGTGTTGCCCAGCCGGATCTCCGAGCCGTCGGCGACGACCGCGGTGGCGACGCGGTGCCCGTTGAGCACGACGCCGTTGGTCGAGTCGAGGTCGACGATCGTGACGGTGGTCTCGGCGCCGCTCTGGTGGGTCTTGATCTGTGCGTGGCGCCGCGAGATGCCCGGGTCGTCGATCTTGAGGTCGGCCTCGTTGCCGCGGCCGATCACGACACCGGGAGGGCTCAGGGGGTGGCGCATGCCGTTGACCTCGAGGATGACGTCGGCCGACCGCACCGCCGTGTCGGTCATGCGCTGGCCCGCGACGGGCGTGACGGCGGCCGTGGTCTTGCTGCGCACCCGGAAGCGTCCGGTGCTGAGGTCGTTGACCATCGTGAACGTCAGCTCGAACGCGCCGGGCATCGTGTAGCGCTGCTCGACGACGTGCTCCTTGACGAGCGTCTCGAGCTCCTCGGCCAGCGTCGTGCTGAAGGGGTTGAGGCGTTCGAAGTCGGAGGGCGCGAGCTCGACGGTGAAGTCGTTCGGCACCAGCATCCGGTCGCGCGACAGGATGTGCGCGGAGTTGTCGACCTCGCGCTGCAGGGCAGCGGCGATCTCGACCGGCTGCACCGCGCTGCGGAAGGCCCGGGCGAACGCTCCCGTCACGGCACCCTCCAGGCGTTGCTCGAAGCGCTGCAGCACCCCCGCCATCTACGGCCGCCTTCCGATCGGATCAATGATGTTCCCTGCGATGGTATCGGGACTCCCCGAAGTGGCGCCTCATCCGTCGTGACCGGGCGCGGGGGAAACCTATCGGAGATGGCCTGTTAGACTGTGTGACCGGTCCTCAGGGACCATGCGCGGGTGGCGGAATGGTAGACGCGCTGGCTTCAGGTGCCAGTGTCCGCAAGGGCGTGGGGGTTCAAATCCCCCCTCGCGCACAGCACGACGAAGGGCCGGAACCTCAGGGTTCCGGCCCTTTTTCAGTTCTGCAGCAACTGTTCTGTCACACATGGTGCGGGTAGGAGTCGGCGACGCACTGGTTTGCGCGGACTTTCTCAGCCGGGCCCTGACCGGCACGTCGGTCGCGCGCATGGCTGCCGACGCGACGACTGGAATGTGTTCCGTTCCCGGAGGTTGTCGACGGGTCTGATGGTTGTCGCCGTGTCGTCATCGCGTGACCGGCTCTTCGCCGGGGTCGAGCCACCGCGTTGTGTGAACCGGCCCGTAGCCGTCACAGTGCCGAAACGACTGTCTGGACCGCTTCGATGATCGCTGTCACACCGCGGCGTTCTTGATGGGAACTGGCGGAGTAGATGACGAGGTCGCGGCGGATGTCGTCCTCGAGTCGGACGACGCCGACGCCACGCTCAGGCGATAGTGCAAGCATCAGGTCGGTCAGCGGAGCAACTCCCAGGCCGGTCGACGCCAACGTCAGGGTGGCGGCCGTGTCGGTCAGCTCATGAGCCTCGATGGGCTCGAATCCGCGTTTGCGACAGGCAGCCCTGATGGCCTGGCCCCACACGGTGTGCGGAGGTGGCAGGACCCACGGACTGTCGGCGAAGTCCAGGAGCCGCATCCTGCGTCCGGCGCGCTCATCGTCGTGCCGGACGGCGATGCGGAGCTGCTCGGACCGCAGGCTGGTGGGCACCACGTCTGCGGGTTGCTCCACGGGTGCGTCGCCATATGTCAGGCCGAAGGACACGTCGACCCGACGCCGGGCCACGGCGTCTCCGACCTCGTCAAGGTCCACCTCACGACACCTGATCGTCAACCCGGGATGTGTTGCGCGCACGAGGTCGATGACCGGCGCCAGGAGCCCGGCAGCAGTGCTCCCCCAGGTCCCGAGGACGATCTCGTCGCGGATGTCGTCACCGACATCGGTCGCGGCGTCCATCAAGCGTCGTTCCGCGGCCAGCATCGATCTTCCCTCGGACAGCACGATCCGGCCGACGTCTGTGAGCTCGACGAACCGCCCCGCCTTGGCCAGCACCGGACGGCCGACCGTCCGACCGAGAGCGTCCATGTGCTGCGACAGCGCACCGGGGGTGTAGCCCAGCTCGTCCGCCGCAGCCGAGACGGTTCCAAGTCGTGCGATCGCCTCGAGGGAGGAGAGATGGACCATGTTCACCCGCATGGTCAAGGACGGTAGTCGCTCAGAACCCGTCGGCGGTGTCAAGCGACGTTCCGCGGCGACCGAGGACGAAGGCAACCAGCAGCCCTGCGGCGAGCCAGCTCAGTCCCAGCACCTTGGCGTCGGTCGTCGTCTCCCAGAGGGCGTAGCCGAGCAGGCCGCCGCCGATGACCGGCGAGATGCAGTGGGCGAAGATCTTGCGGTCGCTCCCGCCAAGGACTCCGAAGCGGTACAGGACGCTGATGTGCAGCAGGATGTAGGCGGTCAGAGCTCCGAAGGTCACCAGCGTCGTCATCTCGGCGATGTGTCCGACGGCCGTCAGGCCGATGATGATCGAAAGCACCGTCACCACCGTCAGGGCGACGATCGGTACGCCCCTGGTGGACAGCCGAGCGAAGGCGACGGGGAGCTGGCGGTCGCGAGCCATGCTGAAGATGAGCTTGGACGTGGTGGCCTGGGAGACGAGCGTGTTGGCGAAGATGGCCACGAGGGCGGAGATGAGCGTGAAGACCGTCTGGAACCACGGGGACACGGCGACGCCCGCGATGTCGTAGAAGGCTGTGGCGGCCAGGTCCGAGTCGACGTAGGCGTCCGGGGTGGGCACGAAGATGGCCGCGAAGTAGACCTGGGCGATGAACAGCGCGGCGACGAGTCCGAGCACGATCATGGTGGCCCGGGCGACCGTCTCGCCACCTCCCTTGGCTTCCTCGTTGAGGGTGGAGATCGCGTCGAACCCGACGTACGACAGGGCGGCGATGGGGATGGCGCTGAAGACCAGCGACCAGGAGAAGTAGGTCGAGTCGAAGAAGGGCGTGAAGCTCAGCTGCGCGCGACCGGCTGCGACTGCGACGAGCGCGCCGCCGACGAAGACGGAGATCGCGACGAGCTGGATGGCAAGGAAGACGAGGTTCATTCGCGCGGTGATGGAGATGCCGCGCACGTTGATGGCCGCTGCGACGCCGACGAAGGGAACGATCCAGACCCAGGATGGGATCGAGGGGATCTCGCTGTTGATGGCTGCGGCGCCGAAGATGCCCAGCAGCGCCGGCAGCAACAGGTAGTCCAGCAGGATGGCCCACCCGGCGATGAAGCCGATGAGCCGGCCGGTGCCGAACCGTACATAGGAGTACACCGATCCCGCGACCGGGTAACGGGCTGCCATCTCCCGGTAGCTGACAGCGCTGAAGAACATGGCGATCGCCGCCACGAGGTAGACCAGTGCCACCTGGCCCTTGGAGAACTCGAACACCGCGCCGAACACGGCTGCCGGTGCGAGCGGGACCATGTAGATCAGGCCGTAAACGACGACATCGCGCAGGCTCATGGTGCGTTGCAGCGTCTGCTCGTACCCGAGGTCCTGGAGGCGGGTCTCTGCATCTGTGACGGGCGTGCGGGGTGCGTGATCGTGCGTGTCCATCAGATGCTCCTGGAGGTGAGGTTCGAGTCGTGCTGGGCGAGGAAGTCTGAGAAGGCAGTCAGCGTGAGTTCCGGCTGCTCCAGGTGTGGGCAGTGGCTGGCGTTCGGGATGCGGAGGTACGCGGCTCCCGGGATCAGTCGGCGACTCGCGTCGACCACCAGATCAGTGGCTTCGTCGAACTCGCCGTGCAGGACGAGCGCCGGGACGGTGACTCGGTGGAGGTCGGCGTCACGGTCCCACGTCGCGAATGCGCCCACGACGTGGAACTCGGTGGGCCCGATGAGGGAGTAGTAGACGGTGGGGTCGTCGTCGCACGCCGCCAAGGTCGCCTGGAGATCGTCCGGCCAGGGGTCGAGACGACACAGGTGTCGGCGGTAGAACTCCGTGGTCGCCTCCGCGTACTCAGGCGAGTCCGTGGTGCCGGCCTCCTCGTGCGCCGCAAGCGTCTCTCGGACTGGCGCAGGCAGGAGTGATCGCAGTCGCGTCGCCTCGGCGGCCCAGGTGATCATGGACGACGGCGAGTCGGCCAAGATGACGGACCGCAGCCCTGCGCGGGTCTCGATGGCCCACTCGATGGCCAGCATGCCGCCCCAGGACTGGCCCAGGAAGTGGTAGCCGTCGTGGAGGCTGAAGTGGTCGACGAGAGCCTGAACCTCTTGGACGAACAGCGAGACCGTCCAGAAGTCTGCGTCGTGGAGGCGGTCGCGATAGTGGCTCGACCGCCCGTTGCCCACCTGGTCGTACAGGATGACGTCGCGCCCTGTCTTAGCCAGCGCCCTGAGGGGGCGCAGGTAGTCGTGAGTCATCCCGGGGCCCCCGTGGGAAACGATGACCGGGTCTCCTCGACGTTCACCGACAGCGGGCCACAGTTGCGCCCACGTGGAGTGGCCGTCACCCCAGGTGACGACGTGCTCTTGCGGGTCTGACATGGAGCCTCCAGCTCTTCGTGAATGAGGATGTGCGACGTGGGTCACGGTGCGATGAGTATCCCTAGGAGGTCGGACGGGGACCAGCGAGAGATCCTCGCAAGAGTCCTTTAGAGATGCTCAAAGGTGACGTTTCAGCAGGCCTGAGGTGCGTGGTTCACGAACTGTCGCTTGTGCGACGGCGCCTCGGCGGGCGAGGGTCGAACCCCCGACCCAAGGAGAGCTCCAGTGCCACCCGCCGCCTTCCCCGCCCGCGCGTCCGTTGTCATCGTCGGCGGCGGGGTCATGGGTCTGAGCTCTGCTTTCCACCTCGCGCTGGCCGGCGTCGAGGACGTCGTCTTGGTCGAGAAGGGCGCGCTCGGTGAGGGTTCGACATGCAAGGCCGCCGGCGGGGTGCGAGCGCTGTTCTCCGACGAGATCAACATCCGGCTCGGTGAGCGCAGTCTGCGGACGTTCGAGGAGTTCGGCACGCAGTTCGACCAGGAGATCGATCTTCACCAGGTCGGCTACCTCCTGCTGGCCGACAACGACGAGACGATGTCAGCGTTCGAGGAGAACGTGGAGCTCATGACGAGCCTCGGGCTCGCCGCCCGTACGGTGAGTGTCGCCGACGCCAAGAGGCTGTCGCCGCTCATCGCGACCGAGGATCTTGTCGGAGGTCTGTGGTCGCCACGCGACGGGCACTGCACCCCCGAGTCCGTCGTGGCCGGCTACGCGAAGGCCGCGCGGAGAGCCGGGGTGCGCATCCTGACCGGCACGGAGGTGACCGACATCGAGGTCGCTGACGGCAGGGTCGCCGCTGTCCGGACCAGCGCCGGCATGATCGCGACCGACGCGGTCGTGTGTGCTGCAGGCGCGTGGTCGGCCGACATTGCCAGCTGGGCAGGGGAGGACCTTCCCATCGTCCCGCTTCGTCGACAGATCGCAGTGACCGAACCACTCGGGGTCGACCTGACCGGTACGCCCTTCACCATCGACTTCTCGACGATGTTCTACTTCCACGGGGAGGGTCGAGGTCTGCTCATGGGCGCGCCCGAGGCCACGGACTCGGAAGGCTTCGACATCTCGCGTGATCCCGACTGGCTCGAGACCCTCGCAGAATGCATGGATCGCCGTGTCCCGGCGCTCGGCGACGTCGGGCTGCAGAGCGGATGGGCCGGCCTGTACGAGATGACGCCGGACCACAACGCCGTGATCGGATCCTCCGATGTCGTGGAGGGGTTCATCTACGCTGCGGGGTTCTCCGGCCATGGTTTCCTGATGGGCCCGGCCGTCGGTGAGGTCGTGCGTGACCTCTATCTGGGCAAGGAACCGTTCGTCGATGTGTCTCCCATGCACGCGCGCCGCTTTCACAACGCTGGCGAGCGTCCGGAACGCAACATCATCTGACCGTCGACGGTGCTGGAGAGAGGCGCCCGACGTGATGGATCGCGTCCAGCACGGCACGCACGGTCGGGCGCTGTGAAGTCGTCCTTCGCGCGACGAGGAGCAGCCGCCGGCTCAGGACAGGATCGACCAGTCGTCGCATCTCGACAGGGGCGACCGTGTCCGCGACGGCCCGTCGCGGCAGCAGGGTGATCCCGGCGCCGCGTGACACGGTCGCGACGAGTAGAAGCAGGTCATCGGTCTCCCAAGCGACGTCGGGCTCGAACCCCGCAGCGCGACAGGCGTGTCGCGTGGCGGCTCCGCATGCGGTGGTGGACGGCGGCATCACCCACGGCTGGTCCTTCAGGCTGGCCAGCGCGACCCGTCGAGGCAGGTCGGCGTCACAGGCCGAAACCAGGACGAGCGGCTCGGTCAGGACCTCCTCGACGAGGAGGTGCGAGGGCATGGCGACGGGCACATGGTCGTACACGTCGATGAGCGCCAGGTCGACACTGCCGCCGTCGACCTCGTCCAAGCTCTCACCAGGTTCTCGTTCGACGACCGACAGAGCGACCCCAGGAGCAGTCTGTTCGAGGACCTTCTCGGCAGGCAGCAGCAGGGCTGCAGCGCCCGAGGCGATCGTCGCGACGCGGACTCGTCCGGCTAGCTCGCCGCTGAGCTGTGCGATCGTCGACCGGGCGTCGTCGAGCTGACGGGCGAGCTTCTCGGCGTGCTCCAGCAACGAGAGACCTGCGCCGGTCAGGACAGTACCGGTCGCCGTCCGCTCGACGATGGGGGTAGCGCAGTCCGCCTCTAGGGCTGAGATCTGCTGTGACACCGCCGAGGTGGTGATGCCAAGGGACGCGGCAGCCCCCGTAAGACTTCCGTGACGGGCGACGTAGATCAGGGTGATGAGTCGTTGGACCTCGGCACGCGACATGACTGCTCCTTTAATTCTGCTAAACACTCTAGGCCAACACTGTTTAGCACGTCACGGTGAAGGTATGAGACTTTCGCGTGACGTTCTGGACATCCTCGGCCGGCTCGGCGCCGGCGACCCCTTCGACGACGCTGGAGAGCTGCCAGCGGTGTCGCCGGTCGACGCGCAGGAGATGGGCCGACTGTCCGCCCACTCGGCGGACGACGTCACGGAGACTGTCGGCCGGGCACACGAGGCGTACCTGGAGTGGAGGTCGGTCCCAGCGCCTGTTCGCGGCGCACTGGTCCGCGAGCTGGGTGAGCTGCTGCGCGAGCACAAGGACGACCTCGGCGCCCTCGTGTCCATCGAGGCCGGCAAGATCCTCAGTGAGGGCCTCGGCGAGGTGCAGGAGATGATCGACATCTGCGACCTCGCTGTCGGCCTGTCGCGCCAGCTGCACGGCCTCACCATCGCCACGGAGCGGCCCGGCCACCGGATGATGGAGCAGTGGCACCCGCTCGGGGTCATCGGCGTCATCAGTGCCTTCAACTTCCCGGTCGCCGTGTGGTCCTGGAACGCGGCGCTCGCGTTCGTCGCCGGAGACGCCGTTGTGTGGAAGCCGTCCGAGAAGACCTTGCTCACCGCGCTGGCCTGCCAGGCGCTCGCCGAAGAGGCGTGCCGGCGCGTCGGAGCTCCGAACCACCTGTCGCAGGTGGTGCTCGGAACTCGAGAGGTGGGTCAGGCGCTCGTCGACGACCTCCGGGTGCCGCTGATCTCAGCCACCGGATCGACCCGCATGGGCAAGGAGGTCGCTCCGCGTGTCGCGGAACGCCTCGGTCGCTCCCTGCTCGAGCTCGGCGGCAACAACGCCGCGATCGTCGCCCCGTCGGCCGATGTCGACCTGGCCGTGCGCGGCATCGTGTTCTCGGCCGTCGGCACGGCCGGCCAGCGGTGCACGTCTCTACGCCGCCTCATCGTCCACGAGTCGATCAAGGACGATGTCGTCGCGCGCCTGAAGGCCGCGTACGAGACGCTGCCGATCGGCTCGCCGCTGGAGCCGTCGACCTTGGTCGGCCCGCTGGTCGACGAAGCGGCTTTCGAGGGCTTCACCGCTGCCGTCGCTCGCGCCCAGGACGACGGCGGCGTCCTCGTCACCGGTGGTGTCCAGGACCACGACGCCGGCAAGGCAGCAGGAGGCGGCTACTACGTGCAGCCCGCAATCATCGACATGCCGAGCCAGACGGGCGTCGTCAAGGAGGAGACGTTCGCGCCCATCCTCTACGTCCTGACCTACGACACGTTCGACGAGGCGCTGAGCCTCCACAACGAGGTGACGCAGGGTCTGTCGTCGTCGATCTTCACCCTCGACGTCCGCGAGGCCGAGACGTTCGTGTCCGTCGTCGGCTCCGACTGCGGCATCGCCAACGTCAACATCGGCCCCTCAGGCGCCGAGATCGGTGGCGCGTTCGGTGGCGAGAAGGAGACCGGCGGCGGACGCGAGTCGGGCTCCGACGCGTGGCGGAACTACATGCGCCGCACGACCAACACGGTCAACTACTCGACCGAGCTGCCGTTGGCGCAGGGCGTGGAGTTCGTCTGATGCTTGAGCTCATCGACGAATGGGGTCCCGAAAAGGTCGTCATGGTCTCCGACCGGCGCACCGGCATGAAGGGCGTGCTCGTCATCGACAACACTGCCCTCGGCATGGGCAAGGGTGGCACTCGGATGAGTCCCACCCTGACGGTCGACGAAGTGGCGCGGCTCGCGCGCACGATGACCTGGAAGTGGGCCGTCAGCGGTCTGTTCCACGGCGGCGCCAAGGCGGGCATTCGTAGCGACCCTTCCGCGCCGGACAAGGAGGCCGTGCTGCGGGCCTTCGCCCGCAGGCTTGCCAATGAAGTGCCGTCCGAGTACGTCTTCGGGCTGGACATGGGACTGACGGAGAACGACGCCGCGATCATCTCCGACGAGCTGGGACGAGGATCTGCCGTGGGCCTTCCCGCCGAACTGGGAGGTCTCCCCTACGACCAGCTTGGCATCACCGGCTTCGGGGTCGCAGAGGCGACTGATGCCGCTGCTCAGTCCTCCGGACTGACGATGCAAGGCGCGCGCGTCGCCATTCAAGGCTTCGGTGCCGTCGGCGTCGCGGCGGGGCTTCGCCTGGTTGCGCTCGGCGCAACCGTCACAGCCATCGCGACCAGCAAGGGGACCCTCGTGGCACCCGACGGACTCGACGTGGAACGTCTGGTGTCGTTGCGAAACGACGAGGGTCACGGGGACGAGGTGGTCGCGGTCTACGACGACCCGAGTGCTCATCATGTCCCGGATGCGTCGGCAGTTCTCGACGTTCCCGTCGACATCCTGGTGCCGGCCGCCCGCGAGGACGTGATCCATCACGACGTGGCTCGGCGCACGACCGCCCAGCTGGTCGTCGAAGGAGCGAACATGCCAACGACCCCCGAGGCGCGTGCCATCCTGCACGAGCGGGGCGTGATCCTCGTCCCCGACTTCATCGCCAACGCGGGCGGCATCGTGGCCGCCGCCTTCTCGATGGACGCCCGCCACTCGGCGTTCGCAACCGACCCCGACCGTGTCTTCGCCTCGGTGTCAGCAACGATGCGCAGCAACACGCGCACTGTTCTCGACGAGAGCGCACGAACCGGCTCTGCCCCGCACGAAGCCGCCTGGGGCCTGGCCCAGGACCGGGTCCGGACCGCAATGACCTTGCGCGGACAGGTGACGGGGGAAGCGCGATGAGCGTGACGCAGACTGAGCTCCGAACTCGCTTTGCCGCGAGCCTCTCGGAGTTGTACGGCAGCGAGGTACCCGCCTACAACACGCTCGTCGAGGTCTCCCAGGAGGTCAACGCCGAGGTCCTGGCGAAGCGCCCTGATGCCGAACGACTCGGCACGATCGAGCGGGTCACCGCGGAGCGGCACGGTGCCATCCGTGTCGGCACACCTCAGGAGCTCGCCGAGGTGGGCAGGGTGTTCGGTGCGTGCGGCATGTACCCGGTCGGCTTCTACGACCTGCGGGAGGCCGCGCCACCCATCCCCGTCGTGTCGACCGCGTTCCGGCCCGTCGACAGGGCTGAGCTGGCGGTGAACCCGTTCCGGGTGTTCACGTCGATGCTCGTGGTCGACGACCGGCGGTTCTTCGACGAGAGCACGGAGAACGATCTGCGCGAGTTCCTCGAGGCTCGACGGATCTTTCCCGACGAGCTCCTGGGGCTGGCCGATCGGATGGAGCGTGACGGGTCGCTCGAGGAGGCACACGCGGACAGGTTCATCGAGCTGGCGACTGCGGCTTTCGCCCTGTCTCCCGAACCCGTGGACCGGGCTTGGTACGAGCGGCTGGAGGCCATCTCGAGCGTCGCGGCGGACATCGGCGGGGTGTCGTCGACCCACATCAACCACCTCACGCCACGCGTTCTCGACATCGACGCGCTCTACGAACGGATGACGGCTCGAGGTGTCGAGATGATCGATCGCATCCAAGGGCCGCCGCGCACTTCCGACGACGAGCCGGACGTCCTGCTACGGCAGACCTCGTTCCGTGCGCTCGCTGAACCGCGCGCGTTCCGCGAGTCCGATGGATCGGTCGTCAGAGACTCCTTGAGTGTCCGGTTCGGCGAGGTCGAGCAGCGGGGCGTTGCGTTGACGCCGGCGGGACGAGAGCTGTACGACCTACGTGGGCTGGACGCCTTGCCGCGCACCGACGAGGCCCTGCACGCCGCAGACCTCGCCTACTACGCGCGGTCGGCGGCCGGAGAGCTGCAGCCGATCGTGTATGAGGACTTCCTGCCGAAGTCGGCTGCCGGGATCTTCGCGTCCAACCTCACCGGGGATGGCCGGTCGGACGCCTCGCAACGCGCCTCGCGGCGCGACGCGTCATGGCTGCGTGACGTGCTGGGTCGCGAGCTGTACGACCCGTACGCGCTGTACGAGGCAGAACGCGCTGGTGACTGAGGAAGGCGTGAACTCCGGCGGCGAACGGATGGTGGTCGTCGTCGGAGACACCCTGCTGGCGTCGCGGCTGTGTGCGTCGGTGCAGGCCGAGCCTGGGTTCAGCACCACCCACCTCGTTGCTCCGTGCGACTCGACGCTCCTGGTGGCACTGGCGCAAGAAGGAGTGGAGGCGGTCGTCATCGCAGTCCACGAGGACGTTGCCGCGCTCCGCCACGCCTTGGTCGTAGCCGACGCTGATCCACATCTTCAGACGATCGTCACGGTCTTCGACCAGACCATGAAGGAGCGCCTTGGACAGCTCTGGCCGCACCTCGAGATCGTGTCGCCGGCGGAGATCGTGGCCCCCAGCCTCGCTGGTCCATGCGTGCTGCCGGGAGCACTGGCGGCGTGGACGGACGGCGATCGTCCCTACGTCCTCTCCGACCCGGTCGATGGACCCAGAGAGCTGGTTCGTCCACCGTCAGTCTGGCCGAAGGGGGTTGCCGGTCTGCGGGATCGTCTCCGACAAGTCGTCCTCGGGGCACACTTGGGACAGACCACCAGCACGCGGATGCTGGTGGTGGGAACGGGTGGGGTGGGTGTTGTTCTTTTCGCGGACTTTGTGTGGCTCATCAGCATGGGTGTGCCGCCGGCAGAGGCGTTCTTCGATGCAGCCCGCGTCGTCTCTACGGTGGGGCCGGCGGTGGCGCATGGTGGCGATGCCTACATGGTGTTTGCGGGACTGGCGATGCTGGCGACGATCGCATTCAGCGCCGTGCTGACGGCGGGTTTCATCGAGAGGTTCCTCGAGCCGCGAGTCCTCAGTTTGTTCGGGTCACGACGCCCCCCACGATCGGGTCACGTCGTCGTGATCGGGATGGGTCAGGTCGGCTTGCGGCTGTGTGTCGAGCTCAGGCGCCTCGGTATCCGGGTCATAGGCCTCGAACGCGACTCGCGCGCTCCTGCCCTGCGGGTCGCGCAAGCCCTCAAAGTCCCAGTTGTTCACGGGCACGGGACCGACAGGCAGACGCTTGAACGGCTCAGTTGTAAGGGCGCGAGGGCCATTGCGACGGTCGGCTCGGACGATCTGGACAACATCGCAGTTGCCGTCAGCGTCAGCGCACTCGTTCCTCACGTACCTGTCGTGATCCGCGCCGGCGAGCATGAGGTCATCGCGCGCCCACGATCCTTCGAGGGGCTTGGGCACCTCCGTGATGTGGCAGACCTAGCTACTGTTTACGTGCGGGCTCGCTTGATGGGGCGCGACGTCGACCTTGTGGCAACGGACGGTGAGACCACCTACCTGATCGTCGGTACGCGGTGTGTCGAGACGGTGCGCCGCGACCCCAAGCTCGGTTGCAGGCACGAGATGCCGCAGGTGGCCACGGCGCGACAGTAGGAGTGGTTCTCGCGAAATGGAGACCGCCTACCGCAGTCACCAGGCGCTCAGGCGTTCCGACGCTGACGAGGCAACATTCGCTGGTGTTTGAGCACCTGACTTGGAAGTTCTCCCACGTTTACGCGCACGAATCCCCCCTCGCGCACAGGAACGACGAAGGGCCGGAACCTCAGGGTTCCGGCCCTTTCTCGTCGCGGTGCAGCGACCGGAACGTGTTCCACGAACCCGCGATGGACGATGGCGGCGCGCCCCGACGACCGACACCCCGATCGGACGGAGACGTCCGAACGGGGTGACGGTCGAGTGGGGGCGGTTGTCAGCTGAAGTCGAGCACGATGCGTCCACGCACCCCGCCGCCGGCCAGCAGCTTGTGGGCCTCCGCCGCCTGCTCGGCCGGGAAGGTCGTGGCCACCCGCAACGTCAGCGTGCCGTCCTCGGCCTGCTGACGGAGGCGGTCGAGCTTGTCGGTGTGGCCGACGGCGGACGAGACGAAGATCGGGTGCACCGAGATGTCGCGGTCGGTCGGACCGTCCCACCCGCGGATGGTCACCAGCGCCCCGCCGTCCTTGATGGCCGCGAGCGTCTGGTCGATCTGCACGGAACCGTCGGCCAGGCCGTCGACGCCCTCGGGCACGGCGGCGCGGATGGCGGCGGCCACGTCGTCGCCGCGGGGGACGACGATGTCGGCGCCCAGGTCGCGGACGAGGTCCTCCTCGCCCTCCTTCGCGTCGGCGACGACGCGCAGGCCGTCGGCCTTGGCCAGCTGCACGACGAATCCGCCGAATGCGCCGACCGCGCCGGTGACGGCGACGGTCCCGCCGGCCGGGACGGCCATCTCGTCGAGGGCCAGGCGCGCGGTGAGCGCGTTCATGAGCAGGGTCGCCGCGGCTGCGTCGTCGGCACCGGCGGGTGCGGGGACGACCTGCTCGGCAGGCAGCACGATCTGGTCCTGGTAGGCGCCACGCGTCTCGCTGAGGGGAGCGACGACGGCGATCACGCGGTCGCCGACCGCGAACCGGTCGACACCCGGCCCGATCGCGTCGACGACGCCGGACAGGTCCATGCCAGGGACGTGCGGCCCGGGCGGCACCTCGCCGTCGCGGTAATAGGCACCGCGGATCATCGCGGTGTCGGTGGGGTTGACGGTCGCGGCGTGGACGCGGATGCGGATCTGGCCGTCCTGCGGATCCTGCACAGGAAGGTCGAGCACCTCCAGGTCGTCCTCGTCGCCGGGCATGGGCACTCCGATGGCTCGCATGTCCGGTGCAACTCGGCCTGCACGATGCCTATTCCGGACAAGTGGTCGGCTCGGTGCGCGAGGACCGGCTCACACGGCGAGGTGAAGGCCTCGACCGCCACACCCAGGTCGACGGGGTGTGCCGTGACCGGCGACGTCGACGCGTACCGACTGGCGTCTCAGCTGGTCGCCTCGAAGGCGCGAACCATCTGCGCACACGCGCGGTCGAGGTAGGCACGGAGGTGTCGTGCAGCCTCTTCGACGTCGCCGCTCTCGATGAGCTCGCAGATCGTCACGTTGTCGGTCAGGTAGGGGTCGTGGAAGTCCTTCAGAGGAGTCATGACATGGAACGCGAGACGCTGCTCGGCGAGCAGCTGACTCATCGTCGCGTCGAGGCGACGGTTGCCGGCCAGACCCGCTATCGCGAGGTGGAAGTGCATGTTCGCGGTGCCGAGCCCCCGCCAGTCCTCTGCCTCCGCGGCTGAGAGCCCCTCGGTCACGGCCAGTCGGATCTTGCTCTTCTGAGCCTGGGTGTGCCGTTCGGTCTGGGCGAGCGCCGACGTCTCCAGCATCGTGCGGAACTGGTAGATCGACGTGACGTCGTCCGCGGTGAGCTCGCGGACGAAGACCCCCCGGTTCATCTCGTGGACGAGCAGCTTCTCGTGCGCCAGGATGCGGAACGCCTCGCGCAGCGTGTTGCGTGACACCGACATGGCGGCGGCGAAGGCTTCTTCCGACAGGCGCGTGCCGGGGACGATGCGTCCCTCGATCAGATAGCCCCGGAGCACGTCGACGACGCGCTCAGCGGTGCTCGCCGCGACGGGCGCAGGCCTGCCCGCGAACAGGTCCGCCACGACGTCGAGGCCGTGGGTCTGAGTCATGTGAGGTCCTGTCCTGAGAAGATTCCCGCAGCGTAGCGCGGATCGCTCAACAAATCACCCGTTTTCAGCCGCCGCTTTATTGCCGTGATGTTAAGGAGTTTCAGGGGCGTTAAAGGTCAAGTAAAAGGATTGCAGAATGTGTGAACAATCCGTATCGTCCTTCGTACTGTGGTCGAGGCCACACCCACCCAGCCTCCTTGGCTCGACATCGAAGGACTGAACATGAACGTTTTCGCTACGACTGACGGGGGTCGGGGACGGGCAGCGCTGCGTCGAAGGACCAGCAGGACCTCCCTCGCGCTGGTCGCTGTCGGCGGGATCCTCACGCTCGCCGCCTGTGGTGGGGGCTCTGACTCTGCGAGCTCCGGCTCCGGATCCGGAGGCAGCGTCGATGTCGCCGAGTACAAGGCCGGTGCCGAGGAGGCCATGAAGCCCGTCGAGACGTTCGACGGCCCGACGGAGGGCCCGGCGGCTGCCGCCGGCAAGAAGGTCGTCTTCATCACCTGCGGCTTCGAGGCCGAGGGGTGCAACCTCCCGGGCAAGGCCGCCAAGGAGGCCGGAGACGCACTCGGCTGGGACGTCACGGTCGTCGACGGCAAGTTCGATCCTCGCATCTACTCGCGGGCCATCCAGAACGCCATCGACTCGAACGCCGACGGCATCATCATCGA
Organism: Aeromicrobium sp. Root472D3; assembly: GCF_001426485.1. GTDB lineage: Bacteria > Actinomycetota > Actinomycetes > Propionibacteriales > Nocardioidaceae > Aeromicrobium. The sequence continues at coordinate 565,543 of NZ_LMET01000001.1, forward strand.
CGCCATCGACGCCGACGCCATCTCCGGGCCGCTCAAGGCCGCTCGCGCCAAGGGCATCGTGGTGGGCAGCTACGACTCCCTGAACGAGGTCAGCGACACCAGCGTGTCGTACGACGTGCAGGCCAGCACCGAGAAGCAGGGCAAGGCCATGGCCGACTACATGATCTGGAAGACCGATGGGAAGGCCAAGGCCTTCATCCTGAACGCGCCGGAGTTCAAGGCCCCCTTCGCCTGGACCGAGACCGCTGAGAAGGCGATCAAGGACTGCTCGTCGTGCGAGATCACGGGCTCGCAGAAGTTCACCGCCGGTGACGCGGCGACCCGTCTCCCGCAGCTCACGGTGTCGTCCGTCCGCCAGAACCCCGACACGAACGTCATGATCGCCTCGTACGACGCCGCGATGCTGGCCAGCATCCCCTCGATGCAGAGCGCCGGCATCCTCAAGGACGTGAAGGTCGGGACGTTCAACGGCATCAGCGCCGCGATGGACCTGATCCGCAAGGGTCAGCTCACGGCGTCGGTGGGAGGCGCGATGGAGTGGGGCGCCTGGGCGTCGATGGACAACATGAACCGCATGCTCGCCGGCGAGGAAGCCGTCGAGCAGAACGTCCCGGTGCGGCTCATCACCGCCGAGAACGTCGACACCATCGACCCGAGCGGTCCGTGGACCGGTGACATCGACTTCCGGGCCGAGTACAAGAAGATCTGGGACGGGGAGTAGCACCAGATGCCCTCGACGCGCACGGCAGCCATCCAGATCCGTGGTCTCAGCAAGACGTTCGGCGCCACTCGCGCCCTCAGCAACGTCTCGATGGAGGTCGCACCGGGCAGCATCCACGCACTGATCGGGCTCAACGGGTCCGGCAAGTCGACGCTGGTCAAGGTTCTGTCCGGCTTCTACGCGGCGGACGAGGGCGACGTCTCGATGGGGGAGGTGGTCTTCGTCCACCAGGACCTGGGCCTCCTCCCCTCGTTGACCGTGCTGGAGAACTTCAGCATCGGCCGACCCATGGCCATGAGACGTGGACAGATCGACCGCAGAGCCGAGGAGGAGCGGGCCCGTGCGGCCCTGGCCGAGTTCGGGCTCGAGCACACCGTCCGCCAGCAGATCTCGTCGCTCACCCAGGCTCAGTGCGCCATCATCGCGATCGCGCGGGCCCTCGACCGGTCCGCGTCGGGCGACGTCGCCGCCCTCGTGCTCGACGAGCCCACCTCGGCCCTGCCGAGCCACGAGATCGAGATGCTCGCCGCGGCCATGAGGACGTACGCGGACCGTGGGATCGGCATCGTGTTCATCACGCATCGGCTGCAGGAGGTCGTGGACCTCGCGGACACCCTCACCGTGCTGCGCAACGGGCAGCTCGTCTACTCCGGACCGACCGAGGGGACATCGATCCCCGGCATGGTCGAGATGATGGTCGGCGACGCACCCACCCGCGTCGAGGCCGAGTGGACGCCCCCGGTCAGGACGGGTGAACCGGTCCTGGAGGCTCGCGCGATCGTCTCCGACACGCTCGACCGGCTCGACCTGTCGGTCTACTCCGGTGAGATCCTCGGCGTCTTCGGCATGACCGGCAGCGGGCTGGAAACCCTCGGGTCGGTCCTGTCCGGACGCGAAGCGGCAGCAGGCGGCACGGTCCAGCTCGACGGCTCCCCCCTCGTGGCCAACAGCCCGCGCGTGCAGACGATCGGTTACGTCCCGAGCGACCGACCGCGGCGGGGCGTCCTCCCCGGCCTGAGTGTCAGGGAGAACATCTCCATCCGCTCCCTCAAGGGCACGCTGTCTCGCGGGCAGATCTCACGCCGGAAGGAGGTTGCCCTCGCCCAGCGGTGGGCCGAGGACCTGCGCATCAAGCCCAGCGACGCGAGCGTCCCGATCCTGACGCTCAGCGGCGGCAACCAGCAGAAGGCCATCCTGGCGCGTTGGCTCGCCGTGGACCCCCGGGCGATCGTCGCCGAGGAGCCGACGCAGGGCATCGACGTCTGGGCCAAGACCGAGATCCTGCACCGCCTGCGCGGCGCCGCCGAGAACGGGGCAGCCGTGCTCCTGACCGCGGTCGAGCCCGAGGAGATCCTCGACTTCTGCGACCGCGTCGTCGTCCTGCGCAAGGGCCGTGTCGTCCTCGACGAGCAGCGGTCCGACCTCACCATCACTGACATCCTCAGTGCGATGCACTGACCCTGAACCCTCCGGAGACGAGAACATGGCACGCACAGATGCAGCCGCGCAGACGGCCGGCACCAGCACGAGCGGCAGGGCCGCGTTCCTGACCGAGCTACCCCGCTTCGGGATGGTGGGGCTGCTCGTGATCATCGTCGTGGTCTTCAGCGTGCTGAGGCCCGACTCGTTCGCGACCACCGACAACATCCGGACGGTCCTCGTCGAGAGCGCGGTCCTGACGATCCTCGCGCTGGCCGTCATGATCCCCTTGATCGCCAACGACTTCGACCTGTCGGTAGCCGCGCAGCTGGGGTTCGCGTCGATCCTCGCGGCCGGCCTGCCGGGCAAGCAGGGCCTCTCGGTCCCGCTCGTCATCCTGGTCGTCCTGGCAGTCGGTGCCGTCATCGGCATCATCCACAGCGTCCTGATCGTCATGTTCGAGCTCCCGTCGGTCGTCGTCACCCTGGCCACCAGCACGGTCCTCGGCGGAATCGTCCTCTGGTACACCGACGGAGCCGTCCTGTACGAGGGAGTGCCCGCCTCGCTCACCGACCTGGGTCAGAAGGACGTCGTGGGCGTGCCGCTCCCGATCATCTACATGGTCGTGGTCGCCGCCGTCCTGTGGTTCATCCTGGAGCGCCGACCGTGGGGTCGTTACCTGTACGCCGTCGGCAGCTCACCGGTCTCGGCGCGTCTGGCCGGCGTCAACGCCCCGCGGGTGCGTGCCACCGCGCTCATCGCCTGCTCGGTGCTGGCAGCACTGGCCGGCCTGATCCTCACGGCCCGGATCGGATCGGGCAACCCCTCGATCTCGAATGCGTACTTCCTGCCGGCGTTCGCCGCCGCCTTCCTGAGCCTGGCCGCGTTCAAGCTCGGCTTCTTCAACCCGCTCGGAGTCGTGCTGTCGGTCTACCTGCTCGCCATCGGCGTCAACGGTCTGACCCTCCTGGGAGCCCCGTCCTGGGTCGAGCCGGTGTTCAACGGTCTCGCCCTCATCATCGCGATCGGTCTCGCCCGACTCTCCGTCGGCAAGTCCCGCAAGCTGTTCAGCGGCGTCTGACACACCACGAGCCAAGGAGCACGACACATGTCCAACACGACACCACGTCCGGACCGCACCGACGTCCTGGTCATCGGCGCAGGACCCTCGGGCGCCATCGCGACGAGCCGCTTGGTCGCGGCGGGGTTCGGGGTCGTCTGCCTGGAGCAAGGCGACTGGACGAGGCGCTCCGAGTTCACCGGCGCCACGAAGGACTGGGAGCTGTCCGCCCAGCGGGACTGGCACCCGAACCCCAACGTCCGCAACCGCCCTGCCGACTACCCCATCGACGTCACGGAGTCGGACGTCAACCCGCTGATGTACTCCGGTGTGGGCGGAAGCACCATCCTGTACGGCGCCCACTGGGTGCGCTCGCTTCCGTCCGACTTCCGTGTCAGGACCCTCGACGGTGTCGCCGACGACTGGCCGATCTCCTACGAGGACCTGCAGCCGTACTACGAGCAGATGGACCAGGAATTCGGCATCTCCGGACTGGGCGACGACCCGACGTACCCGGACACCGCGGCACCTCCGCTGCCCCCGTTGCCGATCGGCCGCATCGGCCTGCGTGCCGCACAGGGCATGGACGCGCTCGGCTGGCACTGGTGGCCCGCACCCAACGCGATCGCCTCCCGCGGGTACCGCGGGCGGGACGCGTGCATCCGTCGCGGCACCTGCCAGACCGGATGCCCCGAGGGTGCCAAGGCGTCAGCCGACATCACGCACTGGCCGTCCAACATCGAGAAGGGCGCTCGTCTCGTCACCGGCGCCCGGGTCAGCGAGATCACCGTCGACGAGAACGGGCTCGCCAATGGCGCGGTCTACATCGACCGCGACGGCGTCACCCATCACCAGAGGGCTGACGTCGTGATCGTGGCGGCCAACGGCGTCGGGACGCCGCGTCTGCTGCAGATGTCGACCTCGGCGCGCTTCCAGGACGGCCTCGCGAACTCGTCCGGCATGGTCGGTCGCCGGCTCATGATGCACCCGTACGCGGCCGTCAACGGGCTGTACGACGAGGATCTCGAGAGCTGGCTGGGGCCCGCGGGCCAGTCGATCGTCTCGACCCAGTTCTACGAGACGGACCACAGCCGGGGGTTCGTGCGGGGAGCCAAGTGGCAGGTCATGCCCGCCGGCGGTCCGCTCGGCAACAGGTCCGGGTACGCCGGCCTCCCGGGATCGGACGAGAGCGGCGACCCGCTCGCCGGCTGGGGTGAGGACTTCCACCACCAGGCCCGCAAGAGCTTCGGACGCTCGTTCGAGTGGGGCATCATCGCCGAGGACCTGCCTGACGCGGAGAACCGCGTCGTGCTGTCGGACTCGCTGGTCGACTCCGACGGCCTCCCGGCACCCAAGATCCAGTACCGGTCCAGCGAGAACACCCGCAAGCTGCTGGAGTTCCACGTCGCCCGCGCCCGCGAGGCGCACGTCGCTGCCGGCGCCGTCGAGACGCACGCGACGCCGCTCATGCGTGACTGCGGCTGGCACCTCCTCGGGACGGCGCGCATGGGCGACGACCCGTCCGACAGCGTCGTGGACACCTACGGACGCACCCATGACGTCCCCAACCTGTTCGTGATGGACGGCAGCACGTTCGTGACGTCGTCGGGCATGAACCCGACCGCGACGATCGCCGCCCTGGCGCTGCGCTCGGTCGAGCACCTCATCCAGAACCGACGCGAGCAGAAGGTCTCCGCATGACACGACTCGACCTCACCCTCGGCCTCTCGGGAAACCAGCGCGAGACCTACGGCCAGATCGCGGACGTCCTCATCTGCGAGGCCGACGGGATGCCCTCGGCCACCCAGGTCGAGGTGCACACCCGGTGGATCGACGAGGCGCTCCGCCTTCGTCCGGACCTGCGCGAGGGACTCGACGCCGCCCTCGAGCTCGTGCGCACGGCGCCGGACGTGCGTCAGGTGCTGGGAAGACTCGCCGTCGATCACCCCGACGTGTTCACGGCTCTGGGCACCCTCACGGCCGGCGCGTACTACATGGACGACCGGGTGCGCGAGCTGATGGGCTACCCGGGCCAGGAGGAACGGCGGCTCGTCGACGACACCTCCGAGTACCTCGACATGCTCGAGCGGGTCGTCGAGCGAGGCCCCGTCTACCGACCTACGCCGTCCTGATCCCCTCATCGCACCCCACCCCACCTCACCGCAACGAAAGGGCACCTCTGTGTCGACCAGCAAGCGCGTAGCCATCGTGACCGGAGCCGCGTCGGGCATCGGCAGGGCCGCAGCCGTCGAGCTCGTTGCTCGAGGGCTGGACGTGGTCGTGGCCGACCTCGACGGCGACGGGGCGGCCCGGGTTTCCGGCGAGCTGTCCGAATCCGGTGTCGCCCACGCCGTTCAGGTCGACATGTCCGACGCATCCCAGGTCGAGCGACTCGTCGACGAGACGGCAGCCACGTTCGGTCGTCTCGACGTGGTGGTCAACAACGCCGGCGTCCAGCGGTCCGGAGCGGTCACCGAGTTCGCCGAGAGCGACTGGGACCTCCTGCTCGGGATCAACCCCAAGTCCTGCTTCCTGTCCGCCAAGTACGCCGTTCCCCTGTTGAGGCAGAACGAGACCGGCGGGTCCATCGTCAACGTCTCGTCCATCGCCGGGCTCAAGGGAGGCCCGGGGCAGACCGCTTACTCGGCCTCCAAGGGCGCGATCGTGGCGTTCTCACGCGCACTCGCCGTCGAGCTCGCCAGCGACTCCATCCGCGTCAACTGCCTGTGCCCAGGGTGGGTCGACACCCCGTTCAACGAGCCGGCCATCGAGTTCATGGGAGGACGGAGGAAGCAGGACGAGATGATCGCCGCGACCGTCCCTCTCGGACGGCAGGGGCGTCCCGAGGAGATCGCCCGCACGATCGCGTTCCTGGCTCTGGACGACTCGGCATACATGACGGGTCAGGCGCTGGTCGTCGACGGAGGTCAGATCTGATGGGCATCACGCTGCCTCAGGCCATGGCCGTCATCCAGGCGGGTCTGCACCGGGCTGCCGAGCGCGACGTGCCGTCGTGCTTCGCGATCGTCGACGCCGGAGGCAATCTCCTGGCGTTCGCGGCCCACGAGGACGCCATGCTGGCGTGCCGCGAGCTGGCGATCAACAAGGCCTACACGTCCCTGTCGCTGCGGTGTCCGTCCGGCGCCCTCGATGGAGCCGTGCAGCCCGGTGGCCCGTTCTTCGGGCTCAACACCGCCCTCGGCGCGCGTCCGCTGGTCACGTTCGCCGGTGGTCGTCCGCTCGGCACGCCCGTCGTCGCGGCGATCGGTGTCTCCGGAGGAACGCTCGAGGACGACGACGACATCAGTGCAGCCGTCGTGGACGCGTACGACGCGCTGCAGGCGGACGACGGCGCATGACCCCCCGCATCGACGTCAACAGCGATCTCGCCGAGGGGTTCGGTCGATGGTCCTTCGACACCGATGACGACCTGTTGACCATCGTGTCGAGCGCGAACGTCGCGTGCGGCTTCCATGCCGGCGACCCCTCCACGATCCGTCACGCCCTCGAGCTCGCGGCGTCGAACGACGTGGCCGTCGGCGCCCACGTCGGCTACCCCGACCTGCAGGGGTTCGGACGACGTCGCATGGACATGGATCCTCGCGAGCTGACCGACGCCGTGATGTACCAGGTCAGTGCGTTGTCGGGCTTGGCGCGCGTGGCCGGGACGCGTGTCCGATACGTCAAGCCGCACGGCGCCCTCTACAACACCGTCGTGGACTCGTCGACCCAGGCGCGTGCCGTGGTGGAGGCGATCGTCGAGCTGGACCCCGGCCTGGCGGTCATGGGTCTGCCGGGCTCGGAGCTGTTGCGCTTCGCCGGGGACGCAGGCCTGGCCACGATCTCCGAGGCGTTCGCCGACCGGGCCTACCTGTCGGACGGGTCGTTGGTCCCGCGATCGGTGAAGGGTGCGGTGTTGCACGACGTGGACGCCGTCGTGGAACGTGTCGTGCGCATGGTGACCGACGGCGTGGTCGAGACCCTCGACGGCTCGGTCCTCGAGCTGAGCCCGGACTCCTACTGCATCCACGGCGACTCGCCCGGCGCGGTGACGATGGGTCGCAGGATGACCGCCGCCCTGCGCGACCGCGGATACGAGATCTCCCATCTCTTTGCGGCGACGCCGTGAAGTTCTCGCCCTGCGGCACGCACCACCTCCTCGTCGAGAGCGACTCGCTCGACGAGGTGCTGAACTGCTTCGCGACGCTCGAGTCCGATCCGCCCGAGGGTGTCCTCGACCTCCTCCCGGCGGCTCGGACGGTGCTCGTCGAGTACGACCGTGACCGGACCACCTACGACGCCCTGAGCTCCGCCATCGCCGGCACACAGATCCGCCGACGGACCGACCGGGGCGCCCCGGCGACCGAGATCCCGGTCCGCTACGACGGCGAGGACGTCGCCTTCGTGCAGGACTTCTTGGGGTTCACCCGCGACCAGCTCGTGGAGTGGCACACGGGACAGACGTGGAGAGTCGCGTTCACCGGCTTCGCCCCAGGATTCGGGTACATGGTGGGCGATCTGGAGGACCGCCCCGTCCCACGTCTCGAGGAGCCGCGCGTGGACGTGCCGGCGGGCGCCGTGGCACTGGCCGGGGAGTTCACCGGCATCTACCCGCGCAGCTCCCCGGGCGGGTGGCGCATCGTCGGTCACACCGACGCCGTTCTGTGGGACTTGCGCACGGAACCTCCAGCCCTCTTGGTGCCGGGCGGCCTGGTGCAGTTCGTCGAGGTGCCATGACGAGCATGACCGTCGTGACCCCGGGCCCCTTTGCCACCGTCCAGGACCTGGGTCGCCGTGGGTACTCGCGCTACGGGGTCGGCCGCTCCGGCGCCGTCGACCGCACGAGCTTCGCCCTCGCGAACCGATTGGTCGGCAACGCCCCGGAGGCGGCTGCGCTCGAGGTCACGATGGGCGGACTGTCCGTCCTCGCGCACCACCACCTGTACGTCGCGGTGACGGGAGCCGACGCCTGTGCCCGGGTCGACGGCGTCCTCGTGGGTCACCACACCGCCTTCGTCGTCGAGGCCGGTCAGATCCTGACCTTGGACACGCCGACGGTCGGGGTCAGGACCTACGTCGCGGTCCGGGGCGGGATCGGCGTGGACGCCGTCCTCGGCTCGCGCTCCACCGACACCCTCGCCGGGCTCGGGCCCGAGGTGCTGCGGCCCGGCGCCGTGCTGCCCGCCGGCAACCTGAGCGGGCGGTTCCCGTCGACCGACTTCGCGCCGGTCGCGACCCCGACCGCCGGGCACCTGACGGTCGACTTCAGGTGGGGCCCGAGGGACTCGTGGTTCACGGCCGACGCCCTAAGCACCCTGTGCGCGGGCGACTGGCGGGTCGACGCCGCGAGCAATCGCGTCGGCGTGAGGTTGCAGGGCCCACGCATGGCCCGTGCCCGCCACGAGGAGCTGCCCAGCGAAGGCGTCGCGACCGGCTCCATCCAGGTGCCGCCAAGCGGTCCCATCGTCTTCCTGGACGACCACCCCGTCACGGGCGGCTACCCGGTCGTCGGTGTCGTGGACAGGGCGTCCCTCGACCGCGTGGCCCAGGTGCGCCCCGGACAGGTCATCCGCTTCCGACCCGTCGACCGGACGTCACGTCGCCGGCAACACCCCGAAAGGACCCGCCCATGACCGTCCTCGGCGCCACGAAGGATCCCTTGGCCGACGCACGGACGCAGCTGTCCCGTGCGGTCGACGTACTCGGATACTCACCGGGCATGTTCGACATGCTCGCGACCCCGCGCCGCGAGCTGACGGTCAGCGTGCCGCTGCGGCGGGACGACGGCTCGGTCGAGCTGCTCGTGGGCCACCGGGTGCAGCACAACTTGTCGAGGGGCCCGTCGAAGGGCGGCCTGCGGTACAGCCCCGACGTCACGCTCGACGAGGTCCGGGCGCTCGCGATGTGGATGACGTGGAAGTGCGCGCTCGTGGACGTGCCGTACGGAGGGGCCAAGGGGGGCGTGCGCTTCGATCCGCGCCTGTACTCGCGCGGGGAGCTCCAGCGCATCACCCGGCGCTACACCTCCGAGATCATGCCGATCATCGGTCCGTCCCAGGACATCCCCGCGCCCGACATCGGGACCGACGAGCAGACGATGGCGTGGATGATGGACACCTATTCCGTCAACAGCGGACACACCGTCCTGGGAGTCGTCACCGGCAAGCCCGTCGCTCTGGGGGGTTCCCTCGGTCGGGCCAGCGCGACCTCTCGCGGCGTGGTCCACGTCGCCCTGGCGGCGATGCGCCACCGAGGCCTGCAACCGGTCGGCGCGACGGCCGCGGTCCAGGGGTTCGGCAAGGTCGGTCGCGGAGCGGCACGCTTCCTCGCCGAGGCCGGCGTCCGGGTGGTCGGGGTCAGTGACCAGTACGGCGCGGTGCACGCGCCGGAGGGTCTCGACGTCCCCGCCCTCGAGGCCCACGTCGACGCGACCGGCAGCGTCGTCGACTTCGGTGCCTCCGAGGCCCTTCCAGAGGGTGGCGACCTGCTGTTCCTCGACGTGGACCTCCTGGTCCCCGCGGCGGTCGAAGGCGTGATCGACGAGACCAACGCGCACCGCGTCGGGGCTCGCGTCATCGTCGAGGGCGCCAACGGTCCCACGTCGCCGGCGGCCGACGACATCCTCGGGGCCAACGGGCAGCTGGTCGTCCCCGACATCCTGGCCAACGCGGGCGGTGTCATCGTGTCGTACTTCGAGTGGGTGCAGGCCAACCAGGCGTACTGGTGGTCCGAGAAGGAGGTCGAGCAGCGCCTCGAGGAGCGCATGGTGCGGGCGTGGGAACGAGTCCGAGACCACGCCGCGAGGCACGACATCCCTCTGCGTCTGGCCGCCACGTCGATGGCCGTCGAGACCGTGACCACGGCCCACCTGGCCCGCGGCCTCTACCCGTGAGACCGCGTCAGCGGACGGCCGAGACCTCGCTCTGCGGGCGACCCTGCAGCAGGGCCCAGTCGGCCGAGACCTCGGCGGCCGTGCGGACGAGCGCGGGCAGGTAGACCTGCGTCAGGGTCTCGACGCTGGTCTCGGCCGCGTTGACCGTCACGTTCATGGCCGAGACGGTGCGACCGGACGCGTCGCGCACTGGCACCGCCACGGACCTCACGCCCGGGGCCAGCTCCTCGTCGGCGAGGGCCCACCCCTGCTCGCGGATCGTCGCGAGCTGCCCGCGCACGCGGTCGACGTCGACGGACGGCACGGCCACGCCGGGGGCGCGGCTGGGGATGCGCAGGGTCGTGTCGAGCGCGTCGGCGTCGAGGGCCGCCAGCAGCACCTTGCCCTGCGACGTCACGACGGCCGGAAAGCGCGTGCCGATCTCGACCCGGATCGCGATGATCTTCGGCACGGCGACCCGCGCGACGTAGACGATGTCGGACCCGTCGAGCTGCGTCATCGAGGTCGACTCGCCGGTCGTGCGGACGAGGTCCTCCATGTGGGGGCGCGCGACGTCCCACAGCCCGGTCGAGCCGACGTACGCCATGCCGAGGCGCAGCACCTTCGGCGTCAGGTCGTACGAGCCACCGGTCACGCGGACGAACCCGAGCTCGGCCAGCGTCAGGAGCAGGCGACGGGCGGTGGGGCGGGCCAGGTCGCTCGCGGTCGCGATCTCGCTGAGGCTCATGGCCCGTGCGGCCGATCCGAGGCACTCGATGACGTCGAGCCCTCGAGCGAGTGCCTCGACGAAGTCAGCGCCCTCGCCCCGCTTGGCCACAGGTCATGCCTTCCGTCCCGGATGTGAGCGTCATTCTCGCACGGCACCGCGCCCTCGACGCCCCCGTGCGATGATCCCGGGCATGACGAGCCAGCCGGGGTACGACGCGCTCGCAGGCGCCTACGACGACGCCTTCCCGCAGGGGTACGCATCGGTCCTCGAGCGCCACGCCGTCGCGGCCTTCGTCGCGGAGGCCGCGGCGGGCCCGGACGGCACGATCGTCGACGTCGGGTGCGGCACGGGCCACGTCACGAGCGACCTCGTCGCCGCCGGGCTCGACGTCGTGGGTGTCGACCCGTCGGCCGGCATGCTCGCGATCGCCCGGCACAGCCACCCGCACGTGCGGTTCGTCGAGGGCGACGCGACCCTCGCCACGCTGGCCGACGACGGCCCGCTCGCCGGGGTGCTGGCGCGGTTCAGCCTGATCCACGTGCACCCCGACGACGTCCGGGCGGTCGTCGACGCGTGGGTGCGGCGGTTGCGGCCCGGCTCGCGGGTCGTGGTCGCCTTCCAGTGCGCCGACGACGCATCAGGACCGGTCGCCGAGTTCGACCACCGCGTCGCGCGGGCGTGGCGCTGGCACCCGGACGCGATGGTCGACCTGCTCACGGCGGCGGGCCTGACCGAGCGGTGGCGCCTCGTGGCGCAGCCCGACGGAGAGCGCCGGTTCGCCGAGTGCCACGTGTCGCTCGAGCTGGCGTGACCCCTACTGCCCGAGGTGGCGGTCGATCCACCCGATGACGTCGGCGGTGACCTCGTCGCGGTTGGTCTCGTTGAGGATCTCGTGGCGCCCCTGCGGGTAGAGGACGACCTCGACGTCGCTGACGCCGGCGTCGCGGTAGCGGGTCGCGAGCAGCTCGATCAGCTCGCCACCGCCGGCCAACGGGTCGTCGGTGCCGGACGCCAGCAGGATCGGCAGGTCATGCCGGATGCCCGCGAGCGCCGCCGGATCGGCGAGCCGCTCGGTGCCGCCGAACAGCGACGGGAGCGTCTCGGCCGGCAGGTCGAACCCGCACAGCGGATCAGCGACGTACGCGTCGACCTCGGCCTCGTCGCGCGACAGCCACTCGTAGCCCGTGCGGTCGTCGAACGGCGCGTTGAACGCGCTGAGGTCGCCGACGGGTCCGTCACCCATGCCCGCGGCGAGGACGTCGAGCGCCGTCGAGCCCGACAGGACGACCGCGTCGTACAAATCGGAGCGCTCGAGCAGCACGTGCTGCGTCGCGAACGACCCCATCGAGTGGCCGAACAGGACGAGCGGCAGGTCGGGGTGCTGATCGCGCAGCTGCTCGCCGAGCTGGACGACGTCGGCCTGCAGGCCCGCGAAGCCCGGCGTGCCGAAGTCGCCCGGTGCGGCGTGGATCGAGCGGCCGTGCCCGCGGTGGTCGGCCGCGTGCACGTGGTAGCCAGCTGCGTTGAGCGCGACGGCGAACCGGTCGTACCGGGCGGAGTGCTCGGCCAGGCCGTGGGCGACCTGCACGACACCACGGGCGTCCGTGCCCTCGGGCAGCGGCCACGCGTACGTCGCGATGTCGATGCCGTCCTGGCGTGAGCTGAAGGATCCGTCGAGGTGCGTCATGCGTCCAGCGTGCCAGACCCGACGGACCACCCGTCGTCCGTCAGAGGCGGTTCAGCACCGTGACCATGTCGTCCTCGGTGTCGCTGCCGATCTTCTCGAAGACCAGCTTGACGATGGGGGTCGCGAGCTTGGCGGCGCCGCTCATCTCGATGACGGCCTCGTACGTGATCTCGCTGCCCGAGCCCGACGGCACGACGGTGATCGTGTCGGTCGTGGTGGCGCTGTCGTTCTTGCCGGCGAAGACGACCTTGGAGTCGGTGAGCTCCTCGAGGGTGTACTCCAGCTCGGTCGAGACGCCCGCGATCTTGGACGTGTTGTGCCAGCGGCTGCCGACGGCGACCGGTCCGGCGTCGATGCGGTCGCACTTCTCGGTGCCCGGGTCCCACTCCTCGGCGTGCGAGAAGTCCTTGAGGTAGTCCAGGACGGTGGCGGGGGAGGGCTCGACGGTGAAGGTGCGGCTGATGGTTGTCATGACGATGGCGTACCCGAGGACGATCGGATCAATCCGCCGCAGCCGCTATCGTCGGCGCATGTCACTCGTGCTCCTCGAAACCGACGGTCCCGTCCGCCTGCTGACGCTGAACGCCCCGGAGCGTCGCAACGCCCTCGACTGGCCGCTGCTCGACGAGCTGGCCGAGGCCGTCCGCGCCGTCGCGGCGGATCGCGACGCCCGCGCTCTCGTCGTCACGGGAGCCGGCAAGGGCTTCTGCGCCGGGGCGAACCTGGCCAACCTGTTCGGCGACCTCGACCGTCCGACCGACCAGATGCGCGACCACCTCATGAAGGTCTACGCCTCGTTCCTCGGGCTGCGCGACCTGACGATCCCGACCGTCGCCGCGGTCAACGGCGCGGCGATCGGCGCCGGCCTGAACGTCGCGCTCGCGTGCGACGTCGTGGTCGCCGGCCCCCACGCGGGCTTCGGCCCGACGTTCGCCGAGATCGGCCTGCACCCCGGCGGCGGGTGCAGCTGGATGCTGACCGAACGCATCGGCCGCGGGCGGGCGACCGCCGCCCTGCTCGAGGGGGCGGTCATCGGCCCCGACGAGGCGCTGCGCATCGGCCTGGCCGACCGGTCGACCGACGACGCCCTGGCGTACGCCCTCGGGCTCGCCCACCTCTACGCGGAGCGCGAGCCCGTGCTCATGGCGGACATCAAGCAGTCGGTGCGGATCGCGTCGACGTCCGACCTGCCCACCTCGCTCGACTACGAGTCGCGGCGGCAGGCCGAGTCGATGCAGAACGAGCGCTTCCGCACGTTCATGCGGCGATTCGCCGACTAGGACAGGCCTGCGGCGTACTCGGCCTGGCCGAGGTGCTTCAGGTCGTCGCCGATCACGCTCACGAGTCGCGCGGCCAACGTCACCGGCGGGTCCCATCCCTCGTCGACGACGCGGTCGAGGTCGCCCTCGTCCAGTCCGGAGACGTAGCGCTGCGTGGCAGCCGTGACCTCGCGGGCGTAGCCCGTCAGCAGCTCTGCGGTGGGCCGGACCGCGTCGACCTCGTCGGGCGTCTGGCCGTAGCCCGTCGCACCGGCCTCGAACGGCAGGCCGAACCGGTCGACCCAACCACTCGCGAACCACACCTGCTCGGTGCCTGCGGCGTCGGCGACGTGGTCGTCCTGCACGCGCAGCAGGTGCCACACGAGCCACCCGACGGTGTTGGCGCCGGGCGCGACCCGGCGCACGAGATCGGCGTCGGACATCGGCTCGACCAGCGCGACGACGTCGTCGCCGATGCGGCCGAAGGTGTCGCCCAGGACGTCGGCGACCGAGCTCACGACCCGGGCCACTCGCCGGTGGCGCGCTCGAACGTGCGCGCTCCCTGGCGCTGGATGACGGTCTTGACCGCCGAGTAGATGGCTCCCTGGATCACCGCGGCGAGCAGGATCTCCTTGAAGTCGTACTCGGACTCCAGCGGGCCGGGCGGGTCGACGCCGTCGCCGGCGCTGACCTGCTTCCAGACCTGCTTGAAGATCGCGCTCGCGATCAGGCCGCCCGCAATCGAGCTGACGATGCCGACCGGGCGGTAGAGGATCTTGGCCGACGTGCTGGGGGCTGCGCCGGGTGCTGTCTTGGCGTTCTTGGCTGCCATGCGGATCAGGCCTTCGCGAAGACGTCGGTGAGGGTGGCGTTGAACGCGTCGAGGTCGTCGGGGTTGCGCGACGTCACGAGGTCCCACCCGTTGGCGGGGCAGTGGAACACCGTCTCGTCGACCCACGAGCCACCGGCGTTGGTGATGTCGGTCGACAGGGACGGGAACGACGTGAGCGTCTTGCCCGGCAGCACGCCGGCCTCGACGAGGGCCCACGGGCCGTGACAGATCGCCGCGACGGGCTTGCCGGCGTCGATGAACGCCTTGACCATCGCGACCGAGGCCTCGTCGCCGCGGACGTTGTCAGCGTTGACCGTGCCGCCCGGGATGACGAGAGCGTCGAAGTCGGCGACCGAGGCCGCGTCGACCGTCAGGTCGGGGTCGAAGGTGTCGTCCTTGTCGACGTCGCCGACCATCGACTGCACCGGCGACTTCTCGGGCGCGATGAGCGTGGGCGTGCCACCCGCGTCGATCACGGCCTGCCACGGTGACGTCAGCTCGGCCTTCTCGACGCCGACCTGCGACGTGAGGAAGGCGATCGTGCGGCCGGACAGCTTCTGGTTCGAATCGGTGCTCATGGTGCCTCCTGATGACATGGGGACGTCGCGCACGCGACGCTCCCCGAGCGTCGCGGTCGCGACGGGGACGTTCAGCTGGCGATCTTCTCCTGGCGGGCCATCGCGGCCCGCTCGCCCTCGGTCAACCCGCCCCAGACGCCGTACGGCTCGCGGACCGCGAGAGCGTGCTGGCGGCAGCGCTCGATGACGGGGCAGCGCAGGCACAGCTGCTTGGCAGCCTGCTCGCGTCGCTCGCGCTTGGCGCCTCGCTCGGCTTCGGGGGAGAAGAAGACAGAGCTGTCGACGCCCATGCAGGCGCCCTCGTACTGCCATTCGTACGCGTCCATCATGGGACCGGGGAGGCGGTTGACGTTGACCATGGTTCCTTCTTTCCCCGAATTGAACGGGATCAAACCTCGAATTCAGAATGTGTTCGAAACTTACTCAGAACTTGTTCAGAGCGCAAGGCCCTGAACAAGTTCTATGCTGAGCACATGTCGAACCCCGAGAGCGTCGAGGCCTCCGAGGCCGACGAGACGGGGCGTCCCGTCGGCGCGATCGTCTGGAACGTCGGCTCCGTGGCCGAACGTCTCGGCATCTCCCCGTCGACCCTGCGCACGTGGGAGCGCCGGTACGGCGTCGGCCCGACGCACCGCACCACCGGTGGCCACCGCCGGTACACCGAGACCGACATCCAGCGCGTCACGCTCGTGCAGGCGCTGATCAGTCGCGGCGCGCCGCCGATGGAGGCTGCCCGCGTCGCGCAGGCCGTCGCCGCCGACGGGCTGGAGGCCGCGCTGCTCGAGGCCTCGATCGACGACCACGGTGCCGACCTCGACCACGGGCAGATCATCGACGGCATCATCCGCGCGGCGCGCGACTACGAGCCCGATCGCGTCGGCGCCCTCGTGGGCGGAGCGCTGCGCCGCGACGGAGTCAACGGCGCGTGGTCGGGCGTGATCGCGCCGGCGCTCATCCGCATCGGCGAGGAGTGGTCGAACGGGCGGCTCGGCATCGAGGTCGAGCACATCGCGAGCGAGGTCATCGTCGGCGAGCTGCGCGCCTACACGCGGGCCGCGGGACGCCTCGACTCCAGCGGCCCGACGATCGTCCTGGCCAGCGCCGAGAGCGACCTGCACTCGATGCCGCTCATCGCGCTCGAGGCCGGGCTGGCCGAGGCCGGGCTCGCGTGCCACGTGCTGGGGGCCCAGTTCCCCGCCAAGGCCCTGGCGAGCATGACCGCCAACCTGCGCCCGACCATCGTGTTCGTCTGGGCGTCGCTGCCGCGCGAGGAGGACGACGACATGTGGAAGGTCGTGACCGCGATGGTCCCGCCCACCACCGCGATCCTCGGCGGCCCGGGATGGCCCCAGCGGCCGGACGCGCGAGGGCACGCGACGATCAGCGTCAGCCTCGAGTCGACGGTCGCGCGCATCACCTCGCTCGTCGGCTGAGCGCACCTACCGGCCGGTAGCCGGACGGCTAGATTGGGGCCATGACCGAACCCCGCGTGCTCGTCGAGGTCGACGGACCGATCGCCCACGTCACGCTCAACCGTCCCGACAAGCTCAACGGCATCGACCTCGACACGATCGACGAGCTGATCGCCGCCGCCGACCGGCTGCGCTCCGACCGCGCCGTCCGCGCGGTCGTCCTGCGCGGGGCGGGACGCTCCTTCAGCGCCGGCCTCGACTTCGGGGCCGCGTTCGCCGACCGGAACCGGGTCAAGAAGTTCTTCATCGCGGGCCCGCGCGCCCTCAACCGCTTCCAGCGCGTCAACCAGGTCTGGCGCGAGCTGCCCGTCCCGGTCGTCGCGGTGCTGCAGGGTCACGTCTACGGCGCGGGTCTCCAGCTGGCCTCGTGCGCCGACTTCCGGTTCACGACGCCCGACGCGACCTGGGCGATCCTCGAGGCCAAGTGGGGCCTCGTGCCCGACATGGGCGGCACCGTCCCCTTCAGCGAGCTGCTGCCGGCCGACGTCCTGATGCGCCTGGCCATGACCGGCGAGACCTTCTCGGGCACCCGCGCCGCCGAGCTGGGGCTCGCCACCGAGGCGACCGACGACCCCCTGGCGTCCGCCCTGGCGCTGGTCGAGCAGGTCCTCGAGCGCTCGCCCGACTCGGTCGCCGCCACCAAGCAGCTCGTCTACGGCACGCGCCGGGGCAGCCTGCGCTCGGCGTGGCGCCTCGAGCGCAAGCTGCAGGCCGCGATGTTCAAGGCCCGCAACACCGCGATCGCCCGCAAGGCCGGTGCCGCGAAGCAGAAGCCGGAGTTCGGCCCGCGGACGTTCGGCTGATTCCTCGTCCACGTCTCCGGTTGCTAGGGTTCCGGACGTGACTGATCACAACGAGCCGTCCAAGAAGGTCGCCAACCAGTACGAGCGCGACTACGACTACACCGCGTACTGGGACAACCGCGACTACGAGAACGGTGCCGAGCACATCGCCATCCGGCGCCTGCTCAAGGGCAACCACTACCGCAAGGCCGCCGACATCGGTGGCGGCTTCGGTCGTCTGTGCCTGCTGCTGCGCACGTTCTCCGACGAGGTGACGCTGGCCGAGCCGGCCGCGACGCAGCTCGAGGCCGCCAAGAAGGTGCTCGCGGGCACCGACGTCAGGCAGGTCCAGATGCAGGCCGACGACCTGAAGTTCGCCGACGGCGAGCTCGACCTGGTCACGATGGTGCGCGTCATGCACCACATCCCCGAGCCGTCCGCCGAGTTCGCCGAGATCTCGCGCGTCCTCGCGCCGGGTGGCACCGCGATCATCGAGGTCGCCAACTACGGGCACTTCATGAACCGCCGCCGGCACAAGAAGCAGGGCACGCCGCTGCCCGTCGAGCCGGTCGACATCCGTCAGACCAGGGCCGACGAGCCCGATGCGATCGCGTTCGTCAACCACAACATCGACACCGTCGTGGGCCAGCTCGCCGCCGCGGGTCTCGTGCTCGACAGCAAGCTGTCGGTCTCGAACCTGCGCAGCCAGCGGGTCAAGAAGGTCCTGCCCAAGAGCGTCATGCTCGCCGCCGAGCGCATCAGCCAGAAGCGCCTGGCCAAGAGCGACTTCGGCCCCAGCATCTTCCTCAAGCTCCGCAAGAGCTGAACGCCTACCGCACGGTCGCCCGGACGGGCACGGCCGAGGTCGAGGTCCGGCGCTCCCGGTTCCTCGCCGTCGTCACCCGTGTCGACGACGAGGCGCAGGCTCGCGACGTCATCGCGTCCGTCCGGCGCGAGCACCACGACGCACGGCACCACTGCAGTGCGTTCGTGATCGGCGCCGACGCGTCGCTGCGTCGCTCGAACGACGACGGGGAGCCGGCGGGGACGGCCGGCGCCCCGATGCTCGAGGTGCTGACCCGGCGTGACGTCAGCGACGTCGTCGCCGTCGTGACCCGGTGGTTCGGCGGCACGCTGCTGGGTGCCGGCGGACTGGTCCGCGCCTACGGCGACGCGGTCGGCCTGGCGCTCGACGCGGCCGGGACGCGTCAGCGTCGCCTGCTGCACACGATGCGCGTCACGGCCCCGGCGGCGGAGGCCGGCGCCCTCGACCACCGCCTGCGGGCCATGGGCGAGGTGTCGGACGTCGAGTACGGCACCGAGGTGGTCTTCACGGTCGGCGTCCGTGACGCCGCGCGGTTCGCCGAGGACGTCGCCGGTGCGAGCGCGGGACGCGCGACGGTCGAGCCGTCCGGCACCTCGTGGGTCGACGTCTAGCGTCCTCCTCCTCCGTCAGTCCCTGTCCTCCCACCAGTCGCGCGCGGCGACGGCGGTGTCGGGGTAGTCGCTGAACACCGCGTCGATGCCGGTGTCGAAGAAGGCCTGCAGCTCGCCGAAGATGTCGCCCTTGGCGTTGGGGTCGACGCCGTTGCGGAAGTCGGCCGGCAGGAACTGGTTCTCGTCGCGGAACGTGTAGACGACGACCTTCAGGCCCGCACGGTGCGCGTCGTCGACGACCGACGTGGGCTGGGCGAGGAAGCCCGCGGCGTCGCGGGGGATCACGCTGTTCTTCTCCGGCCCGAGCCAGTCGGCGTAGGTCGCGACCCGGCGGAGCCCGGCGGGCGACATCAGGTCGGCGTACGTCCGCGGATCGCCCTGGGCGACCAGGTCGTACGGCGCGCCCGTCGCGGACGTCAGCTGCACGAGCTTGACCTTGGTCTCGCGCGACAGCTGCCGCAGGTTGCTCGTCTCGAACGACTGGATGACGACCTTCGAGCGCTTCGAGTCCAGGCCGGCCAGGCGCAGCGACCTCAGCAGCGGGCGCTCGAGCGGCAGGCCGATCGACCGGAAGTACGTGGGGTGCTTGGTCTCGGGTGCGACGCCGATCGTGCGGCCCCGGGCCCTGCCCTCGCGCCGGACGAGGTCGAGGATCTCGTCGAACGTCGGCACCTGGAAGCGTCCGTCGTAGCGGGTGTTGCCGGCGCGGACGCCGGGGAGCCGCTCCTTGGCGCGCAGCGTCCGCAGCTCGCGCAGCGTGAAGTCCTCGGTGAACCAGCCCGACACGGCGACGCCGTCGATCGTCTTGGTCGTCTTGCGCTGGGCGAACTCGGGGTGGTCGGCGACGTCGGTCGTGCCGCTGATCTCGTTCTCGTGGCGCGCCACCAGCACGCCGTCCTTGGTGCTGACCAGATCGGGCTCGATGTAGTCGGCGCCCATGCGGATCGCCAGCTCGTACGCGGCCAGCGTGTGCTCGGGTCGGTAGCCCGACGCGCCGCGGTGCGCGAACACCGTGACGGGCTGGGCGTGCTGCGGCGGCTCGGCGTGACGGCGGTCGATCGCCGGTGCGGTCTGGGCGCCGGCGGGCACCGTGGTCAGGCCCGTGGCGAGTGCTGCGGCCCCGATGACGTGGGCGGCGCGGCGGACGTGCGGCGTGATCGTTCCCGTGGAGAGGAGTGTCATGTCTCCAGAGCACGCGTGGCGGGTGACGACCGCGTGGCCGTGACCCCGCCATCAGGTGAACAGTCCGCCACCCCGCGGGGGCGGTGGGGGAGGGGTCAGCGTGCCACGCGGGTCGCGACCAGGGTCGTCGCGCGCGTGGTGCCGTTCTCGTCGGGGTCTGCCGTCATCGCCGAGGCGATGGAGGCCTGGCCGACGGTGCACCGGGTGGCCACGGTCTGGCCGTCGATCAGGCGCGTGGTCGCCGTGAGGGGAATCGTCGCGAAGGCGTACTGCAGGTCGTCGGTCTTGATGATCGACTGCTTGACGCGGGTCAGCACGGCGCCGTCGACCGCGATGTCGCACGTGATCGTCGTGGACTTGATCGACCGCACCGTGACCTGGCTCTGCAGCAGGTTCAGCCCCGCCTGCGCCGGAGTCACGACGTACTTCACGAGAGACCCCGGGTTGAGGTTCAGCGACACGTTCCGCGCCGGGTCGGGCACGACCTGCGTCATGGGGACGTTCGTCAGGTGGTCCTGCGTGCTCTGCTCGACGGCCTGCAGTCCGATGCTGTTGGCCGCGATCTTCCGACCGCCGACGCTCGCGTCGGCGAGATCGGCTCCGGTCACGCTCCCGTCGGCCAGGTCGGCCCCGCCGAGGCTGTTGTCGGCGACCTCGGTGCCGTTGACCGAGCCGTCCTGGATCTCGGAGGACCCCACGGAGCCGGCCCGCAGCTTGGAGGCGACGACGGCGTTCTTCTTGATCTGCGCCGTGCCGACGCTGTTGCGGGCCAGCGAGCCGGCCGCGAACGCCGTGCTGCCCAGGGCCGTGAACAGCAGCACGCAGGTCAGCACGAACGACACTCCTCGGCGACGACGGTTCGAGGAGCAGGAGCAGCGGCAGTCAGGGGTCACGCGGAGATGCTAGACGGCCTGTCACGGTGGCCGTCGACCGCCTGTGCCCGCTACAGCGCGCCGAGGCGCGTCAGCACGTCGCGGACGTGCTTGAGCGCGTTCTTCTCGTTGAGCCCCGTCGTGTCGTCGAAGTAGAGCCCGTCGCCGATCAGCTGGATCGTGCGGGCCAGCGACTCGTCCTCGAGGTGCTCGAGCAGCACCGCGAACCACCACTCGCGCAGGTCGCCCAGGGCGTCCGACGCCCGCGAGTCGTTGTCCTGCGCGATGCGGCTGGCGGCGATCAGGGCGCGGTCGAAGTCGCTGCCGGTGTTGATCGACGTCGTGAGGTAGAAGTCGACGGGGCCCTTCGTGGCCGTGCGCATCTTCTCGACGTCGGCCCGTCCCTGCTCGCGCAGGCGGGCCAGCATGCCGTCGACGAGCTCGTCCTTGCTGTGGAAGTGGTAGAGCAGCCCGCCCTTGGACACCTGGGCGGCCGACGCGACGGCGTCGAGCGTGGCCGAGCGGCTGCCGGCCGAGACGAGCAGCGTCTCGAAGGCGTCGAGCAGGCGATCCCTCGTCGAACGCTCGGTGGCCGCCATGCGCTCACCCTACAGAGAGCGACGTCACGCCACGGATGGTCCGTACTATACCGGCTGGACGGTATAGTGGACCGGACGACAACTCACCGTGAGGAGGACGACATGACAACGATCGACAGCACCACCGGAACCATGCACGCGCACAGGGCCGGACCCCGCGAATGGGCGGCGCTGGCCGTGCTGATGCTGCCGGTCCTCATGGTGTCGGTCGACAACACCGTGCTGAGCTTCGCGCTGCCGGCCATCAGCGTCGACCTCACGCCCACCGGCACGCAGCTGCTGTGGATCGTCGACCTGTACGCGATCATGCTCGCGGGGCTGCTGATCGCCATGGGCTCGATCGGCGACCGGTTCGGACGTCGTCGCCTGCTGCTGATCGGCACGGTCGGCTTCGGTGCCGCCTCGCTCGTCGCGGCCTACAGCCAGAGCGCCGAGATGCTGCTCCTCGCACGGGCCCTGCAGGGCGTCTTCGGCGCGACGCTGATGCCGTCGACGCTGTCGCTGATCCGCAACGTCTTCCACGACCCGCGCGACCGCCGGCTCGCGATCGCGTCGTGGGCCGCGATGTTCTCGGGCGGCGCGGCCCTGGGCCCCGTGCTCGGCGGATGGCTGCTCGGCCACGCGTCGTGGGGCTCGGTGTTCCTGATCAACGTCCCGATCGTGATCGTCCTGGTGCCCCTGGCGCTGGCGCTCCTGCCCGAGTCGCGCGACCCCGCGCCGGGCCCGCTCGACCCGTTCGCGATCGTCCTGTCGCTGCTCGCGATGCTGCCGCTGGTCTTCGGCATCAAGAACCTCGCCGAGCACGGCCTGACCGACCTGACGATGACGGCGTTCGCGGTCGGCATCATCGCCGCCTGGGCGCTGGTGCACCGGCTGCGCACCAGCGCGTCGCCGATGATCGACCTGACGCTGTTCGGCAACCGGGTCTTCAGCGGCGCGATCGTCGCGAACCTGCTGAGCCTCATGGGCCTGACGGGCTTCCTGTTCCTCGGCGCCCAGCTGCTGCAGCTCGTGCTCGGGCTGTCGGCGATGGACGCCGCGCTCGTCCTGCTGCCGGGCCTCGTCGCGACCGTCGTCGCGGGATTCGTGGCGGTGCGACTCGCCAACGTCGTCAGCATCCGCTCGCTGGTGACCGCGAGCTTCGTCGCCTCGGCGACCGGCTACGCCATCACGGCGCTGACGGAGGTGCCGAGCGTCGTGTCGGTCGCGGTCGCGTTCACCGTGATGGGGGTCGGCATCGGCATGGCCGAGACGCTGACGAACGACGTCATGCTGTCGAGCGTCCCGTCGTCCAAGGCAGGGGCGGCGTCGGCGATCTCCGAGACCGCCTACGAGATCGGCGCGGTGCTCGGCACGGCGGTGCTCGGCACGGTGCTGACGTCGACGTACCGCTCGCACCTGACCTACCCCGCGATGCTGCAGTGGGGTGAGCGCGAGGGCGCCTTCGAGACGCTCGGCGGCACCGTCGAGGTCGCCAAGTTCTACCCCAACGAGGTCGGCACGGGCCTGCTCGACTCGGCGCGCGAGGCCTTCGACCTCGGCGTCCAGTACACGTCGGCCGCCGCGATCGTCATCGCCCTGCTGGCCGCGCTCGTCAGCTGGCGCACCCTCAAGCACGCCTGAGGATCCGGGCGCTCAGGAGGGGTGGAGCGACTCGAGCTCGCGCTGGACGTGCTGGCGGGCCGGGTTGTCGCGGCTCGCGGTGCGCCACAGCGAGCTGACGCGGCGCTGCGGCGTGGGGTCGACGACCTCGACGACCCGCACCCGGGAGGGCAGCGGCTCGCGCCCGAGCCGTGGCACCAGGGCGACCGCGACACCGTGCTCGACCATCGAGATGTGCGTCGCGTACGAGCCGTCGAAGAAGCGGATGTCGGGGCGCTCGCCGTGCATCGCGAACATCTGCACCAGCCACTCGTGGCAGATCGTGCCGGCCGGCGTCGTGATCCACCGGTCCGCCAGCAGGTCGAGCGGCGTCACGGACTCCTCGAGGGCGAGGCGGTGGTCCCACGGCACGAGCACGTCGGCGACGTCGACCAGCAGCTGGTGCCGGTCGAGCGTCGGCGGGACGTCGAGCGGCAGGGTGTTCCAGTCGTGGACGATCGCGAGATCGGCCCCGCCCCGCTCGACCAGCGTGACGGTCTCGCGCGGATCGGACTCGACGACCGTGACGTCCAGCTCGGGCGCGGTCGACCTCAGCCGGGCCAGCAGGGGTGCCACGACCCCGCGGGACGCCGTCGAGAACGCCGCGATGCGGAACGTCCCGCGCGGCGACGTCGCGGCCCCGCCGACCGCGATGTGCTCGACCTGCTCGAGATCGGCGAGCAGCGTCGTGCCGCGCTCGGCCAGCAGACGCCCCCGCTCCGTGAGCACGACGCTGCGGCCGACCCGCTCCAGCATCGGCGTCCGGCTCTGCCGCTCGAGCTTCTTGACCTGCTGCGAGACCGCGGACGGCGTGAGGTCGAGCGCCGTGGCCGCCGCGACGATGCTGCCGTGGTCGCGGACGGCGACGAGCGCCCGCAGGGCGACGATGTCGATCATCGGTGAGTCACCATGAAGGAACCGTACCGGGTTGTCGGTAGAAGACATCGCTGGTGCTTCATGGTTGCAGCGACGACACTGGTGTCATGTCGCTCAAGCACAGTCTCCTGGCCGTCGGCGTGATGCTGCTGTGGGGCGCCAACTTCGTCGTGATCGACGAGGGCCTCGACGGGGTCCCGCCGCTGCTGTTCCTCGCGATGCGGTTCGTGCTCGTCGCGATCCCCCTGGTGTTCTTCGTGCCGCGCCCCGCCGCGTCGTGGCAGGCCGTCGTGGCGGTCGGGACGTTCATGAGCCTCGGGCAGTTCAGCCTGCTCTACGTCTCGCTCGACCTCGGCATGCCGGCGGGCCTGGCCTCGCTGGTGCTGCAGGCGCAGGTCATCTTCACGATCGTGATCGCCGCCGCGGTCATCAAGGAGGTGCCGACGAGGCGCCAGGTGGTCGGGGCCGCGATCGGCACGGCCGGACTCGTGCTGGTCGTCGTGGCGCACGGGGCGTCGGCGCCCGTCCTGCCGGTGCTGGTGATCCTCGGCGCGGCGCTGTCGTGGGCCACGGGCAACGTCATCGCTCGGGCCGCGGGCGTCCAGTCGGGGTTCTCGATGGTCGTCTGGTCGGCACTCGTGGTCCCGGTGCCGGCCTTCGCCCTGTCGCTCGTGGTCGACGGCGGCGACGAGGTCGTGCGTGCCCTGGGCGACCTGTCGGGCGTCGCGGTCGCCAGCACGGTCTACACCGCGGTCGGCGCGTCGCTGATCGGCTACGGCATCTGGAACTCGCTGCTGGCCCGCTACCCGGCCAGTGCCGTCGTGCCGTTCGTCCTGCTGGTGCCGGTCGTCGGCATCGCGACGGCGTGGGTCGTGCAGGACGAGGTGCCGTCGGGGCTCGAGGTCGTGGGGGGTGTCGTGATGCTGGTGGGCGTCGCGGCCGCGACGATCAGCCGTCGGGCCCGCACCGTCACGCCAGCAGCGCCGCTCGCGCCATCCGGGCCAGTCGGGACGCCATCGACGACTCGCTGATGCGCGCGCTGTGCGGCGTCGAGTTGATCAGCCCGAACGTCGCCTGGACGGCGGCCCGCGCCTCGGCGGCGTCGAGGTCGTCGCGCAGGTGCTGCACCGTGTCGACCCAGATGTCGATGTAGGCCAGCTGCAGCGCACGGACGTCGCGGCGTCCGTCGGCACCGAGGTTGGCCCACTCGCGCTCCTGGATCACGATGAGGGCGCGGTGCCCGAGGGCGAACTCGATGTGCCAGTCGATCAGCGCGGTGAGGGCGTCGTCGGCGTTCCTGGCGTTCTCCGAGCGCGACCGTCCCTGCTCGAGCAGGCGCTCGCTGATCGCGATGAGCGACTGCGTGAGGACGTCGTTCTTGCCGGCGAAGTGCTTGTAGAGGGCGGGGCCCGAGATGCCGCAGGCGCTGCCGATGTCGTGCACCGACACGCCGTGGAAGCCGCGCTCGGCGAAGAGGGTCGCGGCGGTGTCGAGGATCTGCTCGCGCCGGGTGGTCGTCACGGCACCAGTCTAGCGGCCTGAGGTTAACAACTGTTAACCTCAGGTCATGCGTGAACTCGTCGACCAGCTGCGCGAGCGGCTCGCCATCGTCCGGCAGGGCGGCAGCGAGGCCGCCCGCACCCGGCACCTCGCCCGCGGCAAGCTGCTGCCCCGCGACCGTGTCGACCGACTGCTCGACCCCGGATCGCCGTTCCTCGAGATCGGCGCCCTCGCCGCGTACGGGATGTACGGGGGAGACGACGACTACGCCGTGCCGAGCGCCGGCGTCATCGCCGGCATCGGCCGGGTCAGCGGACGCGAGTGCGTCGTCGTCGCCAACGACGCGACCGTCAAGGGCGGCACGTACTTCCCGATGACGGTCAAGAAGCACCTGCGGGCCCAGACGATCGCGCGCGAGAACCACCTGCCGTGCCTCTACCTCGTCGAGTCCGGCGGCGCGTTCCTGCCGATGCAGGACGAGGTCTTCCCCGACCGCGAGCACTTCGGCCGCATCTTCTTCAACCAGGCGCAGATGTCCGCGATGCGCATCCCGCAGGTCGCCGCGGTGATGGGCTCCAGCACGGCCGGCGGCGCCTACGTCCCGGCGATGAGCGACGAGACCGTCATCGTCAAGGAGCAGGGCACGATCTTCCTGGCCGGGCCGCCCCTCGTGAAGGCCGCGACGGGCGAGGTCGTGACGGCCGAGGCCCTCGGCGGCGGCGACGTCCACGCGCGGACGTCCGGCGTCGTCGACCACCTGGCCGACGACGACGAGCACGCGCTGCAGATCGTCCGCTCGATCGTCGGGACGTTCGAGCGTCCGACGTCCGAGCCCCCGCCGCACGAGCCCGTCCCGCCGCGCGAGGACCCCGAGACCCTCTACGACGTCGTGCCGGTCGACGGCCGCAGGCCGTACGACGTCCGCGAGGTGATCCGCCGCGTCGTCGACGACTCGCGGCTGCACGAGTTCAAGCCGCTCTACGGCGAGACGCTGGTGTGCGGCTTCGCGCGCATCGAGGGCTACCCCGTCGCGATCGTGGCCAACAACGGCATCCTGTTCAGCGAGTCGGCGCTCAAGGGCGCGCACTTCGTCGAGCTCGCCAACCAGCGCGGCGTCCCGCTGGTGTTCCTGCAGAACATCACGGGCTTCATGGTCGGCCAGGAGTACGAGAACCGCGGCATCGCCAAGGACGGCGCGAAGCTCGTCACGGCGGTCGCGTCCTCGGTCGTCCCGAAGTTCACGGTCGTGATCGGCGGCTCGTACGGCGCCGGCAACTACGGCATGTGCGGACGCTCGTACGACCCGCGGTTCCTGTGGATGTGGCCCAACGCCAAGATCTCGGTGATGGGCGGCGAGCAGGCCGCGGCCGTGCTGGCGACCGTCCGGCGCGACGGCATGGACCAGCGCGGCGAGGAGTGGTCGGCCGAGGACGAGGCCGCGTTCCGCGCCCCGATCCGCGAGCAGTTCGACGACCAGGGATCGGCGTACTACTCCAGCGCCCGGCTCTGGGACGACGGCATCATCGACCCCGCCGACACCCGTCGCGTCCTGGCCATGGGCCTGCAGCTCGCGACGGCCGTTCCGACGCCGGAGCCCCGCTTCGGCCTGTTCAGGATGTGAGCCGCATGCCCTCTCCGTTCTCCTCCGTCCTGGTCGCCAACCGCGGCGAGATCGCCCGCCGGGTGATCCTCGCGTGCCGCGAGGCGGGGCTGCGCAGCATCGCGGTCTACTCCGACGCGGACGCCGACGCGCCCTACGTCCGGCTCGCCGACGACGCCGTCCACCTGGGCCCCACGCCGGCGTCCGAGTCGTACCTGTCGATCGAGCGGCTGCTCGCCGCCGCGGCCGAGTCGGGGGCCGAGGCGGTGCACCCCGGCTACGGCTTCCTGTCGGAGCGTTCGGCCTTCGCCCGCGCGGTCGTCGACGCGGGCCTGGTCTTCATCGGCCCGACCGCCGACGTCATGGACGCGATGGGCCGCAAGGACCGTGCGCGTGCGATCGCCGAGCGCGCGGGCGTGCCCGTGACCCCCCAGTTCGAGATCGGCTCGGTGCCCGACGACGCCTACCCGGTGCTGGTCAAGGCGGCCGCGGGCGGCGGTGGCAAGGGCATGCGCATCGTCCGCGAGGCGTCCGGCCTGGCCGACGCGATCGAGGCGGCCGGCCGCGAGGCGGCGTCGGCGTTCGGCGACGACACGCTGCTGGTCGAGACGTACGTCGAGGCCGGTCGCCACGTCGAGGTGCAGGTCTTCGGCGACACCGCGGGCACCGTGGTCCACCTCTTCGAGCGCGACTGCTCGGTGCAGCGACGGCACCAGAAGGTCGTCGAGGAGGCGCCCGCGGTCGGGCTGACCGACGAGCTGCGGCGCACGCTGCACGAGTCGTCGGTCGCCCTGTGCCGCGAGGTCGGCTACACCGGCGCCGGGACGGTCGAGTTCCTCGTCGCCGACACGCCGGACGGCCAGCGCGCGTACTTCCTCGAGATGAACACGCGCCTGCAGGTCGAGCACCCCGTCACCGAGGAGATCACGGGTCTCGACCTCGTGCAGTGGCAGCTGCGCGTCGCGGCGGGCGAGCCCCTGCCGCTGACGCAGGACCAGATCGTCGCGACGGGCCACGCGATGGAGGTGAGGGTCTACGCCGAGGACCCGTACGCGGGCTTCCTGCCCCAGGCCGGCCACGTCGACGCCGTCGCCTGGCCCGAGGGGGTGCGCGTCGAGACCGACCTGACGGCCGACGCCGTAGTCTCGACGGCGTACGACCCCATGCTCGGCAAGATCGTGGTGCGGGGCGACGACCGCGAGTCCGCGCGCCTGGCGATGGTGTCGGCGCTCGACGACACGGGCGTCTTCGGCATCACCACGAACGTCGGCTTCGTGCGGCGACTCGTCGCGAGTGCCGAGTTCGCCGAGGGGCGGATCCACACGGCGTGGCTCGACGGCGACGCGTCCGCCGACCTGCTCGCGGCGCCGTCGGTGCCCGAGGCCGCCGTGCGGGCGGCCGCCCGCCTGTGGTCGACGTACGACCTCGACGAGCGCGACCACGTCTTCGGCAGCGTCGACGGCTGGCGCTCGGGTGGCGAGCCCGCGCCGCTCTCGATCGTCCTGACCGACGAGTCGGGGCACCGCTGGACGTCCCGCCTGCGGCCCGACGAGCTCGCCGACGGGGGAGAGCTCGCGGTCGTCGACCGTGACGCCGTCACGATCGCGTGGGAGGGGCAGGTCTGGGCGCTCGAGCTGCCCGATCCGATGCGCGGCGGGCACCGGCGGGGCGCCGCGACCGACGCCGACGTCGTCTCGCCGATGCCCGGCACGGTGCTGCGCGTCGACGTCGCCGAGGGGGAGTCGGTCGAGCTGGGCCAGCACCTCGGCGTCGTCGAGGCGATGAAGATGGAGCTGCCGCTGACGGCCCCCTACGACGGCACGGTCTCGTTCGTCGGCGCCGCCGTCGGCGACCAGGTGCCGATCAAGCACGTCCTCTTCACCGTGGACCCGCTGTGACCGCCCCCCACCCCCGCGACCAGGACCGCGAGTGGTGCGGTGTGGACATTCTGGGACGGCGTGTCGGACCAGTCCGCACCACTCGAAGCCGGGTTCGCACCACTCGAGGAGGAGCCGCATGATCAGGCCCACGACCGTCCGCGACGAGTCGCTGCCCGGGGCGGTGACGATCTACGAGGTCGGCCCGCGCGACGGGCTGCAGAACGAGAAGGCGGTCGTGCCCGTCGAGGTCAAGGCCGAGTTCATCGGTCGCCTCGTCGCGGCGGGCCTGCCGGTCGTCGAGGCGACGAGCTTCGTCCACCCGCGGTGGGTGCCGCAGCTCGCGGACGCCGCCGAGCTCGTGGCGCGCCTGCCCCTCGACGGCCCGACCCCGTTGCCCGTCCTGGTGCCGAACGAGCGCGGTCTCGACCGGGCGCTCGCGGCGGGCGTCCGTCACGTCGCGATCTTCGCCAGCGCCACCGAGACGTTCGCGCGCAAGAACCTCAACTCGACGCTCGACGACCAGCTCGCGATGTTCGAGCCCGTCGTGGCGCGCGCCCGCGCCGCGGGTCTCGACGTCCGCGCGTACGTCTCGATGTGCTTCGGCGACCCGTGGGAGGGTGCGGTCGCGACCGAGCAGGTCGTCTCGGTGGGGCGACGGCTGCTCGACCTCGGCGCGTCGCAGCTGTCGCTGGGCGACACGATCGGCGTCGGCACGGCAGAGCACGTCCAGGCGCTGGTGCGGGCGTTCGGCGAGGCGGGGACGGACGTGGGATCGCTCGCGATGCACTTCCACGACACCTACGGCCAGGCGCTCGCGAACGCGTACGCCGCCCTGCAGGTCGGCGTCACGACGTTCGACGCGTCCGCGGGCGGCCTCGGCGGGTGTCCGTACGCCGAGAGCGCGACCGGCAACCTCGCGACCGAGGACCTCGTCTGGATGCTCGACGGCCTCGGCATCGAGCACGGCGTCGACCTGCCGTCGCTGGTGGCGACGAGCGTCTGGATGGCCGAGATCCTGGCCAAGGAACCGGCGAGCGCCGTCGTCCGTGCCCTCCGCTGACCATGCGCTGACCCTGCGCTGACCCTCCGCTGACCCGCGAGTGGCGCAGAACTGTTGATTCTCGCGACTGGAGCCAACCATCGTGCGCCACTCGCGCTCCGTCCACAGGCTCGCGCCAGGGGCGGGCCACGGGCTCATGAGCATGGTGGGGTGGAGGGATGAGCCAGGACGCCGCCGGTGCCCCCTCCCGGCAGAATCTTCGGACGGGCGGCTACCACACGCCGACCCACACGGTCTTCATGGACGTGGACGACGCCGGAGACCTGGCGAAGACCTGCCGCGCGGTCCAGCAGGCCCTCCCCGCCGACGCGATCTTCACGCACCTCACGAGCGCCAGCCTGCGCGGATGGCGGCTCCCGCGCACCCGCTCGGTGCCGATCGTCGCCGTCAGCGACGCCGACTTCGCCCACCTGGACCGGCGGGGCGTGTACGTCAGGCGGTGCGACGTGCCCCGCCGGCACCGGTCGTCCCTGCGCGGTGTGCGGATCGCGTCGGCGGAGTGGACGATCGTCGAGCTCGCGGAGGACCTCGGGCTCATCGACCTGGTCGCGGTGATCGACGGCGCGCTGCAGGCGGGCGAGACGTCGGTCGAGCGCCTGCGAGACGCCATCGTCCCGGGCCGCCGTGGTGCCCGGACGTTGCGCGATGCCCTGCCGCTGGCCGATCGCCTCAGCGAGTCGTGGTGGGAGTCGGTGCTGCGCCTGGCGCACCAGCTGTCGGGTGTCCCGGTCCGATCACAGGTCGAGGTGCGCGACGGGGAGGGACGTCTCGTGGCCCGTACCGATCTGCAGATCGTCGGCACGGCGAGGCACCCCGAGTACGACGGCGCGGGGCACCGGTCGCAAGAGACCCATCGCCACGACCTCAGGCGCGACAAGGCGCTCGCCCGCCTGGGTCAGGAGAGGTACGGCTACACGTCGGTCGAGCTCGTCGAGTCGCCACTGCTGGTCGTCCGCGACGCCGAGGACGCGCTGGGGTGGCCGTACGACGCGGGGCGAGCCAAGCGGTGGCTGGCCGAGCTCGACCGCTCGTCGGTCTCCGCGCCCGGGTGGTCTCGCCTCGACCGGCGACTCCGGCGCTTCGTCCGCGACACCCCGCCCCGTCGCAAGCGCCCCGCGAGTGGCGCAGAATTGTTGCCTCGGCAGTCCTGAACCAACAGTCCTGCGCCACTCGCGGTCAGGAGCGGCGGTCAGGAGCGGCGGCGGTCCTTGAGCTCGTCGGACGCGAACGAGCCGATCTGCCACGTGGCCCAGGCGTCGCTCGACCCGCCGACCGCACCGCCGAGGAACGGCACGCGACGGCCGATCATGGTGACGGCTCGACGTCCGGCGGTGCGTCCGACCAGCTCGGCCGTGACCTCCCTCGACAGCCGCTCGTCCAGCACCGGGTCGTGCACCGGTGAGGTCGCGAGCGCCATCGGCGACGACGGCAGGCGGTGCTTCTTGACCAGGGTCTTGACCGCGTCCTCGCCGAGCATGCACGCCAGGATCGCGTTGCGGACGCGCGGGTCGTGCAGGTCGTAGCCGCGCAGGTGGGCGATCCCCGCGACCAGGTGGCACTGGACGATCGTGACGCCCGCGACGTTGGCGGGCACCGCCAGCGCAGCGGTGGCGAGGCCGCCGAGGTTCGTGACGAATCCCTGCGCCGCCGCGAGGCTCGTGTGCGTCTTCATGAGGCTCGAGATGGCCTTCTCGACGTCACCGTCGGCGTCGACGAGACGGCTGTCGGCGGCCGCGGCCGCCGAGCGCAGCGGCCCGATGCCGTCGATGGCCCGGTCGAGCACGGTGCGGACGTACCCGGACGCGACCTTGGGCGCCAGCTTCGAGCCGGCGGAGGTGGCAACACTGCGTCTGAGTCCCATGCGTCCAGCATAGGAGCGATGCCCCGCCCCGGCCCCTCGAGCGCAGAACCCCACGGACCGCGGGCCGGACGCCTACGCTGACCCCATGGGCCGACCGTTCTCCGAGCGCGTCGCGCACGACGACTGGCGGCACGCGGCGCGGCGGTGGACGCACGACACCCTCGCGGCCCGCGGCATCGAGGTCACCGGACCCGTCGAGCAGCCCCGCATCCGCCCCTGGTCGACGCAGCTCACGGTGCCGACCGACGCGGGACGCATCTGGTTCAAGGCCAACTGCGCCTCGATGGCGTTCGAGCCGGCGCTGCAGGTCGAGCTGGCCCGCCTCGCGCCCGACGCGGTCGACGCTCCCGTCGCCGTCGACGTCGATCGTGGCTGGATGCTGACGCTCGACCGCGGCGCGACCCTCGGCGACACGAGCGACCCGACCGCGGACGACTGGCGGCGGGTCCTCGGGCACGCCGCCCACCTGCAGCGGACCGCGGCCGGTCACGGCGAGGCGCTGATCGCCACGGGCCTGCCCGACTGCCGTCCGTCGACCGTCGTGGGCCGGTTCGACCGCTTCGTCGAGGTGCTCGCCTCGCTGCCGGACCAGCACCCCGCCACCATCCCGGACGATCTGCGCACGCAGCTCGAGGGCGCCCGACCGCGCGTCGTCGACGCCGTCGCCGAGCTGCAGGAGTCGTCGCTGCCGACGACGTGGCAGCACGGCGACCTGCACCCGTGGAACGTCTTCGCGGCCAACGGCCACTTCTTCGACTTCGGCGACGGTCAGTGGGCGCACGCCGCCGAGCTGCTGTGCGTGCCCGAGGCATGGATCGCCCAGTCCGACGGGACGCTGTCGTGGTCCGACGTGCTCGCGGCGTACGGCGACGTGTGGGGCGTCGAGCCCGACGACCTCGCGGCGCAGCTGCGGGCCGCGTCGTGCACGCAGGCGGTCAACCGGACGCTCGTGTGGTGGGGCTGCCTGCAGGAGGCGACCGCCGCCGAGTGGACGCAGTGGGGCGACAGCGTCCTGCACCACCTGACGCGGGTGCTCGAGCCGTGACCCGCACCCCGCTGCCGCCGACGCCCTGGGTGTTCGACCCCGACCAGTGGCCCGACGACGACTGCGTCGCCTCGGGCGCCGACCTCGCCCCCAGCACCCTGGTCGAGGCCTACCGACGGGGTGCGTTCCCGATGCCGCACGACCGCGAGCTGCTGTGGTGGTCGCCGATGGAGCGGGGCGTGCTCGTGCCGTCCGACCTGCGGGTCAGCCGGTCGTTGTCGCGCTCGGTGCGCCGTTTCACCGTGACGGTCGACGAGTCCTTCGAGGAGGTCATCGACGCGTGCGCCGACCCGTCGCGACCCGGGTCGTGGATCGACGGGCCGATCCGCGAGGCGTACGTCGAGATGCACCGTCTGGGGTGGGCGCACTCGGTCGAGACCCGCAGCGCCGACGGGACGCTCGTGGGGGGCCTCTACGGCCTGAGCATCGGGGCCCTGTTCGCGGGCGAGTCGATGTTCCACCGCGCGACGGACGCCTCGAAGGTCGCCCTCGTCGAGCTGGCCCGGCGGGTCGGTGACGGCGGACTGATCGACACGCAGTGGAGCACGACCCACCTGGAGTCGCTGGGCGTGACGCAGTGGCCGCGCGACGTGTAC
The DNA here is from genome assembly GCF_001426485.1 of Aeromicrobium sp. Root472D3. GTDB lineage: Bacteria > Actinomycetota > Actinomycetes > Propionibacteriales > Nocardioidaceae > Aeromicrobium. The sequence goes on from NZ_LMET01000001.1 coordinate 599,103, forward strand.
CTCGCACGCATCGAGGAGCTCGTCGACGCCGCCCCGCCTCCCGGATGGGCCTGATATCACGGCGGAATCGGCCCGGCGCACGGCGGGGTGGGCGCCCGGGGCGGGGATCGCGTTCCTAGACTGAATGACGAAAACACCCCCACTCACAAGGAGCTTTTGTGGCTATCTCTCGCAACGACCTCGTCGCTGCCCTCGCTTCGAAGGCCGGCACCAGCAAGGCCGACGCCGACGCGGTTCTCTCGTCCTTCAGCGAGATCCTCCTCGACTCGGTCGCCAAGGGCGAGAAGGTCTCGATCCCCGGCATCCTCTCGGTCGAGCGCGTGGCACGCGCGGCCCGCACCGGTCGCAACCCCTCCACGGGCGAGACGATCGACATCCCCGCCGGCTTCGGCGTCAAGGTCAGCGTCGGCTCGCGCCTCAAGGCCGCCGCCAAGTAGACCTGCACGACCCTGCAGCGCCATCGGACCCGATCCGGTGGCGCTGTTGCCGTCTGTGTGAGGATCAGCCATGGCCACGCCGTACCACCGTCTCGCCCGCGAGACCCCGGCGTACGCCTGGTGGAAGCTGCCCGTGGCGGCGCCGGTCATCGTCGTCTTCTACTTCGGGCTGACGATCCTGCTGGTCGTCGCGGCGGCCGTCTGGTTCGCGGCGTCGAGCTCGTCGGGATCGCTCGACGGCTGGTTCGACGCGGTCGGCGACCTCGACACCGCGCACCTCGACTACTTCGTGCTCGACCTGCTGAGCATCGCGCTGCTGATCCCCGCGGTGCTGCTGGGCGTGCTGGCCACGGGCCCGCGTCCGGTCGGCTACCTGTCGTCGGTCGCAGGACGTCTGCGCTGGCGCTGGCTGGGGCTCACGGCCGTCGTCGCGACGGTCGTCACGGTCGTCACGATCGGAGGCTCGCTCGTCGTGGGCGAGGTGACCGACCCGTCCGAGGTGTCGACCCCGGCCGCGATCGACCCGAGCACGGCGTGGGCGCTGCTGGCGATCCTGCTCGTCGTCCCGCTGCAGTCCGCCGCCGAGGAGTACCTCTTCAGGGGCTACCTGATGCAGCTGGTGGGGTCGTGGACGAGGTTCGCGATCGTGCCGGTCGTCGTCACGACGCCGCTGTTCGTCGCGGGGCACGGGTACGGCCTGTGGGGGCTGCTGGACGTCGGGCTGTTCGGTCTGACCGCGGCGGTCCTGACGATCCGCACGGGCGGTCTCGAGGCCGCGATCGCGGCGCACGCCGCCAACAACGTCGTGCTGTTCGCGCTCGACGCGGTCGGCGTGATCTCGGCGACCGACGACACCGGCGCCGGGCCCCTCGACCTCGTGCCGACGATCGTCTCGAGCGTCCTGCTCGTCGTGACGATCGAGTGGCTGGCACGCCGGCGGGGCGTCCAGCGCACGCGCGACCCCATCCCCGACCCACCGCCGCCCCTCGCGCCGATGTGGCCGCCACCGCCGTACGCGATGGTCTGGCACCAGCCCGTGCAGCCGGTCGCCCCGGGCCCCGCGCTGCACCCCGACACCCCGGACTACCCGGGGGAGCTACCCCCGGGGTGGCGCTGAGGCGCTTCGGTCGGGCTAGGAGACGGTCGGGCGTCCGGCGGCCTCCCACGCCTCCATGCCACCCGCGACGTTCGTGACGTCGTGGCCCTGCGCGTGCAGCCACTGGGTCGCGCGGGCCGACCGGCCTCCCAGGTGGCACACCACGAGGGTGCGCACCGAGGGGTCGAGCTCGCCGACGCGGGCCGGGATCTCGCCCAGCGGGATGTGGACGGCGCCGTCGATGTGCCCGGCCGCCCACTCGTGCGGCTCGCGGACGTCGAGGACGACGAGGTCGTCGGGGATCGTCGCCGGGATCGCGTCGATCTCGGTGGTCGGGACGGTCGAGTCAGTCATGGGACCATCGTCCTCCTCTGGCCGAAATGGGCCTCGGGGAGGGTCTAATCCGTCACAGGAGTAGCAATGACCCCCCTGGAGTAGTTACTTTGGACCAGAAGCGTTTCAGGATCCGTGGTGAGATGGAGCCTGAAGAACTCGACGGGACGAACCGGAGACGGAAGGACGGTGGCGCAGATGATGTCGCACGACACCGTCCGCCTACCGTTCGAGCCCTCCACGCCGGGCATCGCCCGCACCCGTCTGGCTGCCTTCCTGACGCGGCAGCACGCGTCCAACGAGGTCATCGACGACGCGCTCATCGTGATCAGCGAGATGATCGCCAACGCCGTCAGCCACGGCGTCCCCGCCGAGGACGGCGCGATCGAGATCTCGTGGTCGATCAACGGCGACCTGCTCGAGCTCAGCGTGCTCGACGGTGGCGTCGGAGGCCACCTCAAGCCGATCGACTTCGACGAGGACTCGCTGAGCGGTCGCGGTCTCGCGATCATCAACCGTGTCGCCGACCGCTGGTGGGTCGACATGTCGAAGGGCACTCGCGTCAACGCCGAGCTCGCCCTCACGACGCACTGACGACCGGCCGAGCGGCTCAGCCGTCGCCCGTTAGACTCGCCCGTCATGGGCAAGAAGTCGCGAATCAAGACTCGTACCGACGGCACGAAGGCTGCCAAGAAGGAGCGCATGCCGTTCGTGGCGCGCACCTTCGAGGGCTTGCCGTCCGAGGAGGACTGGGTCGCGCTGCGCGAGTTCGTCCCGGCCGGTTCGGCCACGATCACGCTGAAGGACGGCGAGACCGTCCGCGTGTGCTCGATGCTGCCGGGCAACGGCGCCGGCATCCGCCGACAGGACGGCGAGACGTGGATCGGCCTGCAGGTCGCCCACAACTTCGGTGACATCAGCCGCGACCTCGCGCACGTCATCGAGCTCGCCCGCAGCACCGAGCCCGGCAGCCCCGTCCGCATGACCGATCCCGGCGTCGGTCCGCGTCTGCAGGACATCATCGCGCCCGACTCGACGTTCGACGTCGTCGTGCACGACGGCTTCGACTACTGGGTCGAGGGCGTCGAGGACAACGACGGCGTCGCCGAGGCGCTCGCCGAGGCCAACGACACGATTGCCCCGACGGTCCACCTCGACTCGGTCGACGGCGCGTACTGGACCGAGATGGGACCGCAGCGGTTCCTGCGCTGGGTCATGACGCACGACGAGACCGCGCTGCTCAACGCGCTGGCCCGGCTGCACGCCGCCGACGACGACACGCTCGGCGAGGGCACCAAGCTGATCGGTCACTTCCGCGCGCACGGTCTGCTCGTCCCGGTGTGGGAGTTCGAGCACGACGCCGACGCGCTCGAGCAGCCGGCGACCGCGTTCGCCGAGCGTCTGGCAGCCGCGCTGGCCGACGACAGCCCGCTGACGTCCGCCGAGCGGGCCGCGAAGGGCTCGCTGATCAGCCGCCAGGTGCAGGTCTGACGTTCGGCGGTCCTCGCGTCAGTGGCGGGATTCGATCCGCCCACCCGGCTCGACGGCGGCGTCGAACTCGTCTCGTGCTGCCGTCCAGCTCGGATCGGACGGGTCGAGCGCGCTGCGCAGGTAGGCGGTCGTGAGGCGCTGCACGACGGCGACCCGTTCGGGGTCCTCGTCGGTCGTCTCGGCGACCTCGTGACCCGGGATGCCGCCCAGCGAGTGCTCGCCGCCGAACAGTGTCAGCAGGTCCGTCGCGCCGGGGCTCAGCTCGTAGGCGTCCGTCATCCACTCGGGTCCGCGGGCGGTCAGGGGTGAGTCGTCCCGGTCGCCTGCCACGACGAGCGTGGGTGTGGTCAGCGACGCGAACGACGGACGCATGAACGGTAGGTGCGTGCTCGCCCAGGGCGACAGGTCGTCGCCGGTGCCGGCCGTCGCCAGCAGGACGCCGGCCGTGACGCGTGCGTCGGAGAGGTCGTCGCCGGGTGTCCCGTCGGCGTCGAGCACCCGGGCGCCGAGCAGCTCGCCGACGCTCTGGGCGCCCCAGGAGTGCCCGGCCGCAGCGATGCGCGAACGGTCGACCCGCCGCGCCAGGCCCGGCACGGCCGACTCGACGGTGTCGAGCTGGTCGAGCACCCGGCGGAGGTCGTCGACCCGGGTGCGCCAGATGTCGGCGAACCCCGGGTCGTCCATGCGGGTGCCGAGCCGGCGAGAGTCGAGGTGCGTGGGCTGGACCACCACGAATCCGCGCGACGCCCAGAATGCCGTGAGGGGTGCGTAGCCGTCGTGCGACCAGCCGTTCCCGTGCGAGAACAGCACGATCGGAAGGTCGGTGCCGGTGACGGGGGCGGACACCCGGACGTGCAGGTCGCGTGAGCGGCCGGGCGCCTCGAGGACGACGGGGGCGACCGAGACGACGGGGATCGGCGGTCCGGTGAGGGCGTCGAGGCGGTGGACGATGCTGGACATGGTGGGCCCTTCGAGTGGTCCGCTGTGGCAGGATATAAGTGGAACGTTGTTCCACAACTATACGGAACAGTGTTCCGGATATCAAGACGACCTGGAGGATCGACGATGACGAGTGCGTCCGAGGCATCCATGTCGTCTCCGCGGGCCAAGCGCGTCGACGCGTTCCGCAACGAGCAGAAGCTGCTCGAAGCCGCTGCCTCGGTGTTCGTGGCCTCCGGGGTCGACGCCCCCGTCCGGGCGGTGGCGGCCGCCGCCGGCGTCGGCGTCGGCACCATCTACCGTCACTTCCCGACCAGGGCCGAGCTGGTCGTCGCCGTCTACCGCCACCAGGTCGACGCGTGCGCCGAGGCCGGGCCGAGGCTGATGACATCATCCGCGTCGCCGGAAGCCGCGCTGCGTGCGTGGCTCGACCTGTTCGTCGACTTCCTGGTCACCAAGCACGGCCTGGCGGCGGCCCTGCAGGACGAGAAGGTCGGCGCCGCCCTCCACCGGCACTTCGTCGACCATCTCGTCCCGGTGTGTGCTGACCTGCTCGCAGCCGCCGCCGACCATCCTCCGGGTGGCGCCGGTCCGACCGCGTACGAGGTGCTGCGCGGCATCGGCAATCTGTGCATCGGTGCTGGCAGCGACCCGCAGTTCGACGCGCGCCGAGTCGTCCGGGCCTACGTCTCAGGGGTCCTGGCGGAGGCCCGCCGGGAATGACCGGGGCCGCACGTCGTTGACGCCTGTATGACTTCTCTCGACTTCGGACCACTCGTCCTCGGCGGCAACACGTTCGGCTGGACGTCCTCGCCGTCCGAGAGCCACGCCGTGCTCGACGCCTTCGTCGACGCGGGCGGACGCTCGATCGACACCGCGGACGTCTACTCGGTCTGGGTGCCGGGCAACACCGGCGGCGACTCCGAGCGGATCATCGGCGACTGGTTGGCGTCCCGCGGACGTCGCGACGACGTGTCGATCGCGACGAAGGTGTTCTCGCTGCCCGACCGTCCGGGCCTGTCGCCCGACAACGTCCGGGCCGCCGTCGACGAGTCGCTGACGCGTCTGCGCACCGACCGGATCGACCTCTACTACGCGCATCGCGACGACCAGGACGTCCCGCAGGAGGAGTACGTCGGCGTGTTCGACGAGCTCGTGACGGCGGGCAAGGTCGTCGAGGTCGGCGCGTCGAACTTCGACGCCGGGCGCCTGCGCAGCGCCGTCGAGGTCGCCGACGGTGCCGGTCAGGTGCGCTTCACCGTCGCGCAGGACCACTTCAACCTCGTCGAGCGCGACTACGCCGAGACGCTGGCCCCGACGGTCGCCGAGCTGGGGATCGTCGAGCTGCCCTACTACGCGCTCGCCTCGGGCTTCCTGACCGGCAAGTACCGACCGGGCACGTCGGTCGACTCGACCCGCGCCGAGGGCGCCGCCGCCTACCTCGAGGACGACCGCAACGTCGCGCTGCTCGAGACCCTCGACGCGATCGCCGCCGACCACTCGGTCGGCGTCACGGCGGTGGCCCTGGCCTGGTTGCGCCAGCAGCCGACCGTCGCGGCGCCCGTCGCGAGCGCCCGCACGGTCGAGCAGCTCGCCGCGCTGGTGGCGTCGTTCGACCTGACCCTCACCGACGAGGAGCTCGCCCGCCTGGCCTGAGTCAGTCGCGGTCGATGGGGCACGACATGCAGCGGGGCCCGCCACGCCCCGAGCCCAGCTGGTCGCCACTGATCGTGATGACCTCGATGCCGTGCTCCTCGAGCCGCGCGTTGGTCTGCTCGTTGCGCTCGTAGGCGACCGCGAGCCGGGCGTTGATCGCGAGGGTGTTGTTGCCGTCGTCCCACTGCTCGCGCTCGGCGGTGACGGGGTCGAGACCGGTGTCGATCTGGTGGAGCGTCTCGATGCCCATCGCGGCGGCGGCCCCCGCGAAGAACGAGGTCTCGGCGCCGATGACGAAGCCGTCGTCACCCCACGTCAGGGGGACGGAGCGCAGGGTGTCGGACATGGTCGGGTAGATCACGACGGTGTCGACGTCGACCATCGTCACGATCGTGTCGAGGTGCATCGTGGCGCGCTCCTGCGCGATCGGCACCGCCAGCACGGTGTGCGCGAGGCCCTCGGACAGCACCTGCTGCGCGAACCGCTCGAGACCGGCGGGGGTCGTCCGCTCGCCGATGCCGACCGCGATGACGCCGGGTGAGAGCTCGAGGACGTCGCCGCCCTCGAGGTGCTCCAGGTGGGGACCATGGACGATCGGGGTGCCGGCGAACCGCTCGTGGTGGCGGTAGATCAGCCCGGTCAGCTGCGTCTCGCGCACCCGCGCGGGCATCGCGAGGCTCGTGACGGCGACGCGGTCGCGCAGCCACACCGACGAGTCGCGGGTGAACAGCAGGTTGGGCAGCGGGTTGATGAGGAAGTCCTCGGGCTGCATCAGCTGGTGCGCGGCGCTGCCGTCGAGGTGCACCTCGTCGTTGCGCAGGCCGGCCATCAGCGTCTCGGCCAGCTGCGCCGGATCGGCGTCGGCGAGCTTCGCGCCGATCAGTGCCTGCAGGCTCGGGCCGACGAACAGGCCCTTGAGCGTGCTGTCGATGATCTCGTCGCGGGCGGCGTCGATCGCGAGGGTCTGCGTCAGCAGCTCCGTCAGGTACAGCACCTCGACGTCGTGGTCGCGCAGGGCCTGCGCGAACGCGTCGTGCTCCTCCTGCGCGCGGCCGAGCCACGGGATGCCGTCGAACAGCAGCTGGTCGTTGTTGCGCGGCGTCAGCCGTCCGAGCTCGGGCCCGGGACGGTGCAGCATGACCGTGCGCAGGCGTCCGACTTCACTGTCCGCTCCGAGAGGCATGACGACAGCCTAGTGAGGGGTGGGGTCGTCAGTAGATCTCCTCGTAGTTGGACGCCTTCACGGTGAACGCCTCCGACTCGACGTCCGTGTGTCCGGTCCGTTTGATCACGAAGGTGCGGGTCGCCCTCAGATAGACCTTCTCGGCACGAGCTCGGCTCGCCCGGTAGCGCTTGAGTGCCCCGGCCTTCTTGGCCTTGCTCCCGTGGGCCGCCTTGACGGCCTTCTTGTAGGTCCGCTTCGCTGAGGCGTTGGACTTCACCAGTGTGGCCCGTGCGGTCTTGAGCTGCTTCTTCGTCTTCGGGGTCTCCACCCGTGACTCGACGGTCGTGTGGACGGTTCGCTGCGACGAGCCGGCCGCGGTCAGGTACGCGGCGCTGACGTAGCGGTCGCGCGGGACGCTGAGCACCGTGGTCAGCTGGACGGATCCGGACATCAGTCCCTTGAGCTCGCGCGTCTCCGTGTAGCCCATCTCGACGCCGAAGGTGTAGGACCCGGACAGTCGGTGCTCGCTGCTGGTCGAGGGTGTGATCGCAGCGAACGCGCAGATGCGCGACGTGGTCGAGCCGGAGCCGTCCGGCTCGACGATCGCCGCTCGCACGACGAGCCCGGTCACGCCTGGTCCGTCCACGGAGCTGGCACGCCACTGGTAGAGCTGGGCCGCGCCGTCGAGGTCGGCGGCGCAGGCCCGTCCGACGATCTGACGCACCGCTGCGTCAGTGGCCGGGCCGGTGGCGATGTCGGGCTCGCGGATGCCCGCGGCGGCCGTCAGGATCGAGTCGCGGGTGACGCCGGTGCTGCCGTTCGCCGCCGCCGGACCGGAGACTGCTGCGGTCGCGACCAGCAGACTGGTCGTCAGGAGGGCGATCGACGACATGGTTCGGTGCACGGGTGCTCCTTCGTTGTCGGGCCGCGCGGCCCACCACAGTGTGACGGTCGACCCGGTCATCGTCGGTCGACGGGGTGACACGTGCGACTGCGTGGGACGTGGTGGCCAGGTCACCCGACGGGGGCCCAGCCGACGTCGGTCGAGATGACGGTGGTGGGCGCGCTGGCGCTGACCGCGGCTGCGCTCCTCGTGGCGCCCGCGGGTGCGGCGCCTGCGGGCACGTCGGCGATCGCCGCCCGGTAGGCGGCCTTCGCCCGCGCACGCCGCACGTCGTAGGACTTCTTGGCAGCGACCCTCTTCCGCTTGCTCCTGCCGGCCTTCTTGCGGGCCTTGGCGTACTTGGTCCGCGCGTTCTTGAGCGCGGCGTCGTACGTCCTCCTCGCGGCGGCCAGCTCGGCGGCCGTGCGGGGCGTCGACGTCGGGGCGGGCGTGGACGGCGACGGCGTCGGCGTGGACGGGGTCGGCGTCGGCGTCGGCGTCGGCTCGACGCTGACCGACGTCAGCGACACCTCCAGCACCCCCGAGTCCGAGACGTCGACGGGCGTCGACACGTGCACGTCGCCCGACAGCGTCGAGGTGTGCAGCGTCCGCGCCCCGTCGGCGGCGTCGACCGGCAGGCCGCTGACGACGACCGACCCGTCGAGCTGGTCGCCGTCGGAGGTGGGGGCCAGTGCGACGGTCGCCAGCGACCGGGTCTGCACGCTGTCGGTGCGCGTCAACGAGACGTCGATCAGCACGCCCGTCACGGACGCGTCGGCGGGCGTCGGGTAGGCGGTGTAGTCGACGAGATCGCCGCCGACCGACACGGCGCTCGCGACGATGTCCCGCACCAGGCGGTCCAGCTTCGCCTCGGCCGTGGCGTCGGGTTCGGTCGCGCGGAGCCCGGACGCGGCCTCGAGCACCATCGCGCGGGTCACGGACGTCATGGCAGGGGGTCCACCGGCGGCGCCGTCTGCGACGCCACCTCGACGGCTCCCTGGTCGACCTCGGCGGCGGACACCTTGACGGGTGCGACGGCGACGGCTAGTGCGAGCCCGCTCGCCGACAGCATGAGCAGGGGACGCGTGATGAGACGGTTCATTCTTCTCCCAAGGAATGAGGCCGCGAACGGCAGACGAGCCACGACTCCCGGGGTGGCCCACGACCATGATCCACCAGATCGCGCGCTCGGGGGCACATCCGCCCAAAGTCGCACCCCTGCGGACGGTCGCGCCTCGAGCACGCGCTCGAGGCGGGACCGTCCGCAGGTGACAGGTCAGAACAGCAGGTTGCTCTGCTCGGCCTTCGCCGTGAAGGGTCGGGTCTCCGTGACCGTCTTGGTCTTCCTGACGATCTTGTAGCCGGCGATGGCGTACCGATAGGTCGCCTTGGCGGCCTTCTTCTTGGCCGAGAAGCTCTTCTGCGCGGCCTTCTTCTTGGCCTTGCTGCTGCCGGCCTTGGCCAGGGCCTTCTTGTACGACGTCTTGAGTGCCTTCAGCTTCTTGTCGTACTTCTTCTTGGCGGCCTTCTTCTGCGTGGACGTCTTCTTGTCCTTGACCTTCGTCGACGTGCGCACGGTGCTCGTCTTGCTCGCGGCCCCGCTGGCGGAGTACGTGCTGCCGGTGACAGCCGTGAAGTTGGGGATGGTGTTGATCGCAGAGACCGACACGTCCCCCGACAGTGTCGTCTGGGCCTGTGCCGGCGACGAGCTCGTCGTGATCGACAAGGTGGCCTGGCCGCTGAGCGTGAACCCGGGTGCGGTCGGCGCGATGACTCCCACCACGCACTGACGGATGGGCTGTCCGGACAAGCTGACGAAGCCGCTGATGGAGACGCCGTCCGCCGTCGCGCTGGGGGTGACCGCGGCGACCGACGTGACGAACAGGCCGTTCTCGGTGGTGGTGATGCTCTCGCCCGTGGTGAGCGCGCACTCGCGGCTCAGGATGTCGCGGGCCGCCGTTCGCGTCGCCGCGGCCGTCGCATCGACGCGAGCGGCTGCGGCGAGCGAGAGGACCGCGTCGCGGGTGATGCCGGACGGCGTCGCGGCGGTGGCGGGTGCGGCGACCAGGGCGACCGAGCCGATGGCCAGTGACGCGACGGCGATCACGGACCGGGAGAGCAGGGATGAACGCATGAGGCTCCTAGGAGGTGACGTGGGTCACTCGACCCACCGACGATCATGCGCTTTCCGTTGCGTTGCCGGGCCAGAACGCCGGAAGGTCATCCGGACGAGCCATGTCGGGTGGTCAGCCCGGGTACCCCGCCTCAGAGCCCGGTCTGCGCGGGCGGGGCGGGGGCCGTGCGCTTGGCCACGACGGTGAAGTCGCTGAACTGCGTGACCGCGCTCGTCCGCGTCCGCGTCACCAGGCGAGGGGCGACCGCCTTGGCGTAGGTCGTCCGGGCCGCGACGATCCTGGCGCGGTAGGCCCTCTTGGCGGAGGCCTTCTTCCGGGCGCTGCCGTCGGCCTTCTCGACCGCCTTCTTGTAGGCCTTCCTGGCCTTCTGGGCGCTCGCGTCGTAGGTGTTCCGCGCCCTTGTCCTTGCGTTGGCCGTGGGCTCGACCCTGACCCGGTCGGTGGTCGTCGTGGTCACCGTCCTGGAGGCCCTCCCCGTCGCGGTGTACGAGAAGCCGTCGCTGAATCGTGTCGCATTCGTGAGGACGATGACCGACACGTCGCCGGACAGGGGCACGGACGGTGCCTGCTGGATCGAGTCGCCGGCGACGACGTCCAGCGTCGCGGTGCCTGTCAGCGTGGCGCCGTCGGCGGTGGGCGCCACGAGGCCCAGCGCGCACTCGCGCAGGACGGTGAGGCCGTTGCGGACCTCGGCGTCCAGGTAGACGCCGTCGACCCCGGCGATGGGCGTGACGGCCCGGACGAAATTCACGTCGGCGACGTCGACGGACTCGCCGGAGGCCAGGCCGCACTCGCGGGTCAGAACCTGGGCGGCCGCCGTGCGGGTCGTCCGTGACGGCGCGCTGGCGTCGGCACGAGCTGCGGACGCCAGCGACAGGACGGCGTCGCGGGTCGTGCCGGACGGGGTGGCGGCGGTCGCGGGAGCGACGGCCAGGGCGGCTGAGGCGACCGACGACGAGGCGACGGCGATCAGGGCTCGGGACAGCAGGGATGAACGCATGGTGCTCCTTGGGAGTGTGGTGGGCCGCACCGGCCCACCGCCCAGCATGCGGTCGACCCGCCGGTGGGTCCGCCGGATGGGCAGAACTCATCCCAAAGGACCAGCCGAGGTGGTCACGATGGTCCCGGACGCGACGATCCCGCCCGACGCGCGGCGCGGGGCGGGATCATCGGGTGCGACGCAGGAGTCGACGTCTCCTGACTCCGACACCGAATCCGAGGACGGCGGGCGATCGCGCCGGCCTCGAGTCGGCAGCAGGATCGCCATGAGCGTTCCGTCAGACGGCGTCGCGGTAGTCCAGCGTCCCGCTCATCGACCACGGGGTGCGCGCGGTGTAGGTCTCCACGCGATCGACGGCCCGTGACGTGGGCGCGATCGCGCGGGCATAGGCCTTCTTCGCGGCAGCAGTCTTCCGGGCCAGGACCTTCTTGGCCTTCTTGGTCTTGCCGGCCTTCTTGAACGTCTTCTTGGCGGTCTTCACGGCCTTGTCGTACTTCTTCTTGGCGGCCTTCTTCGCCTGAGCGCTCTTCGGCGTGGTGACGACGTCGCGCACCGTGCGCTGAGCCGGGGTGAGCTTGCTGGTCGACCCGGACGAGGTCAGGCTCGCGTCGGCGAACTCGGTGACCGTGGTGAACGTGGGCGTGCTGACGACGTACTCACCGTTCAAGGAGCCCGTGACGGTCTTGAGCGGGTCCAGGGACGACGACTGACCGTCGGGGACGTCGGACGTGACGGCGAACGAGTAGGAGCCGTCGAACGTCGTGGACTGCTCGGACACGAGGAAGGCGAAGTTGCAGGTGCGCTCGTACACCGACTGGTCGTCGTCGAGGTTGATGTCGGCTGACACGAGGGCGGCCACCGGCCCAGCACCCGAGTCGAGGACGTTCAGAAGGACGACGTCGGAGTTGAGCGAGACGCTCTGGCCCGACACGTTGCACGTCTGGTCGGCCAGGGCCTCCATGGAGTCGATCAGGTCGTCCTCGGCGGCGAGGTCCGCGGTCGAGAACGTGCCGGGGCCGAGGTCGGCGACTGCTCGTGCGGCTGCGGCGCTGACGGTGCTCTCGGTGCTGGCTGAGGCGGGCATGGCCAGGGCCGTGGCTGCGACGGCGAGAGTCGCGGTCGCCGCTGCGACGCGAACGAGGTGGGGGATGGGCATGATGACCTTTCGAGGCGGGAGCGGGACGGCTCGGTCAAGGATGGACGGCCTGTCTCGTTCGCGAGGGGTTTTGCCTGGAAATGGGCCTTTCGGGCTAGGCCCGAACACGACGATCCCGCCCGAGCGGGCGCTCGGGCGGGATCGTCGGTGCTGCGGGTCAGCGCAGGCGGAGGTCCTGCGTCGTGAACGTGAACGCCGTCGTCGACGTGTTCGCGTTCTCGGTCACCACGATCGTCAGGGTGCCGGCCAGGGCGCGGTGGAGCGTGGCCTTGGCGGCCTTCTTGCGCGCCGCGTAGGCCTTGCGGGCGGCTGCCTTCTTGCTGCTGCTCCCGTCGGCCTTCTTCAGTGCCTTCGAGAGCTTGGCCTGCGCGGTGTCGATCGTCCGGTTGTAGGCCTTGTAGGCCGCCCGCTTGCGCTCGGTGCTCTTGGGAGTGACCACGCGCGAGGACGTCGTCGTCCTGGCCTGGGTCACCGTGACGTTGCCCGAGGCGGTCGCGATCCCGTAGCCGTACGAGAGGTCGGTGACCGGGGCGGTCACGTAGACGTCTCCTGAGAGCGTGTAGTCGTGGCTCGTCGGTGCGGCGGCGCTGGAGCTGAACTGCTGCTCGGCGAGCGTCGCAGTCCCTGACATCGTGCTCGACGACTTCTCGGTGGCGAAGCCGGCGAACGTGCAGGTCCGGCTGGGACCGTCGGCCGGATCGACGAATGCCTCGGCGATGAAGCCGTCGACGCCCTCGGGCTGGTTCGTGGTGCGCAGCTCGATGTCGCGTCCGTCGTCGACGCCGATGCCGCAGATCTTCTCGACGAGGGCGAGGTTGCCGTCGGCGAACCGGTTGTCGTTGCGGATCTGGTCGGCGACGGTGAGCACGGCCTCGCGGCTCGTGCCGGTCGTGGTGTCGGCCGACGCGGGTGCTGCGGCCAGGGCGACGGAGCCGATGGCCAGTGACGCGACGGCGACGGCCGAACGGGTCAGGAGGGATGAGCGCATGGTGGTCCTTCGGGAGTGAGGTGTCGGGGTGCGGTGCATGGCGGTGTCAGCCGACGATCGACGGGCCGGTCGACACCGAGAAGCGGCGGGCGTCGGCCGCGGCCGAGCGCGTCTTGACGAGCTTGTAGTCGGCGATCGCGTACGAGTACGACGACTTCACCGCGGAGCGGCGCGACAGGTAGGCCGCCCGGGCGACGGCCTTCTTCGTGGGGCTGCCGTGGGCCCGCTTGACGGCCTTCGCGTACGACTTCTTCGCGGCCTTGATGCGCTTGACGTACGTCCGCTTGGCCGCCTTCTTGGCCGCCTTGCTCTTCTTGTCGGCGATCTTGGTGACCGTCAGCACGCGCTGCCCGTTCGGGGCCGTCACGAGACCATTCGCCTCGGCGCCCGCGAAGCTGAAGGAGCTGGTCGCCTCGGTGGCGGGCGAGACGAAGACGTCGCCGGAGAGGCGGGACGTCACGGTGCTCGTGGTGCCCTGGCCGAAGGGGAAGTCGGTCAGGCGCACGGTCGAGGTCGTGACCTCGAGGTCGCCCGTGAAGGTCGTCCCCGATCCGAGCGGTGCCACGGCGGCGAACGTGCAGGTGTCGAGGTTGCCGAACGGGAAGCCCGTCGGTCCCTCGACGTCCTCGGCCGACTGACGCAGGACGGTGACGGTGAGTCCGTCGACGCTGTCGGGCGTGGCGACGGGCTGCCCGAAGACTCCGAACGTGTCGCTGCCCAGGGGCCCGCACGCCTTGGCTGCGAGCGCAGCCAGCTCGGGGGTGCCGTTCTGGGGCGAGCCGTCCTCCGGGTCGGCGCGCAGGCTGCTGGCGGCCGCGAGGACGTCCTCGCGGGTGATGCCGTTCGCCGTGGCGGCGGTGGCCGGCGCGGCGACGAGGACGGCCGAGCCGATGGCCAGCGAGGCCACCGCGATCACGGACCGGGACAGGACGGACGAACGCATGGTGCTCCTTGGGAGTGAGGGGGCCGACCGGCCCGTCGTCCAGCATGCGCGAGATCTGCTGCGGCTGCGGGCTGGACTGTGAAGACCATCACATCGGACTAGTCGGCGTGGCCCGTCCGGGTGCGGACGAAGCGATCCCGCCCCGGCCAGCAGGCCGAGGCGGGATCGGGGGAGTTGGATCAGCCGAGGTTGTTGTTGCGGCCGCTGGCCGTCAGGTTGAACGGCGTGGACTGGGTGACGGTCTTGGTGTTGGTGACGTAGCGGTAGTTCCAGACCGCGTAGTCGTACTTGACCTTCGTCTCCGCCCGCTTGGCCAGGTAGGCCTTCTTCGCGGCGGCCTTCGTGGCCGAGTTGCTGCCGGCCCGGTCGAGCGCCTTGGCGTACGCCTTCTTGGCCTTGGCGATGCGCTTGTCGTACTTGGCCTTGGCAGCCCGCTTCTCGACCTTGGACTTGTGGTCCCAGATCTTGCGCTGGTCGGTCACGGTCTTGGACGTCGTGGCCGCCCCGGCAGCGGTGAAGTCGACGGCGGAGTAGTTGCTGAAGAACTCGTTCGAGTCTCGCGTGATGCTGGTCGACACGAACGCGTTGCCGGACAGCTGTCCGGTGGTGGAGTCGTCCGCCGCAGCGGTCGCGATGATCGGTCCCTCGGTGTCCGCGGGGCGGGGGGTCAGCGTGAGCGTCGCCTGGCCGCTGAGCTTCGCGTCCTTGTCGGCGGTCACGACCAGTCCGAAGTTGCAGTACCGGTGCGTGTAGTCGCCTCCCTCGATGTTCTCGTGCAGCTCGACCGAGACGATCGCGCCGTCCGCCCCGCTGTTCTGCTTGAAGAAGTTGAAGTACGCGCCGTGCGGGTAGAGGTCGTTCGTCGTCGTGTAGCCGCAGACCGTCTCGGTCAGCTTGTCGAGGGCCGCCTGCTCGGCTTCGGTGTAACCGCCGCCGTTGGACTGGTAGCTGCGGGCCGCGTCGAGGACCGAGACGATGGAGGCGCGGTCGATTCCGGCCGGTGTGGCGGCGGTGGCGGGGGCTGCCGCCAGGGTGACCGAGCCGATGGCCAGGGTCGCGACGGCGACGGCCGCGCGGGAGAGGATCGAAGTGCGCATGGAGCTCCTTGGGAGTGCTGGGAGGCCGGGCGACCTCTCGCGCATTCTTGCGGTGTTCACACGTTCGTAACCTGGCATTCGGCACAAGTCATCCGAAGTGACTAGGCGGGTGATCCGTCCGGGCCCGGTTCACGGTTCGCGATTCGGCCCCGCGACCCGCTGTCGTCCCCTACCGTTGCGCCCCGGGGCCTCGACCGTCGTCGTCCCGAGGAGAGGTCGTCGTCATGCTGAAGGTCCGGGGCCGGGTCGCCCGCCGTCTGTCCACCGTCGCCCTGGTCGGTGCCCTCGCGGCCGGACTGCTGACGGCGCAGGCGTCCTCGGCCGTCGCGGTCTCGACCGGCTCGATCCAAGGCACCGTGAGCTCGGGTGCGTCCGGCTTCGACGCGTCGGAGGTGCTGGTCACCGCCTACGAGCTCGAGGACGACGAGTGGGTCGAGGCGGGCTACGGCTGGTCCGACGGTGATGGCCGCTACTCGGTCGACGGCCTCGCCGCCGGCGACTACCGGCTGGAGTTCTACGACTACTCCGACACGACCGCCACCGAGTACTGGGACGACGTGACCGACATCGAGGACGCGGACGACGTCGCGGTCGGCGCGGCTCAGGTCGTGACCGGCAAGGACGCGGTCCTGGCGCAGGCCCTGCCCATCGGCAGCTCGCGTGAGCCGTCGGTCTCCGGCGCACTGACGCCGGGATCCGTCCTGACGGTCGACCCGGGCGCCTGGGTGCCCGGTGACGTGCAGGTCTTCTACGAGTGGATGCTCAACGGCGAGGAGGTCGAGGGAGCCTACGACCGGACGTTCGCCCTGACGGCGCAGCACGTGGGCGTGCCCGTGGCGGTGCGGGTGACGGTGTGGAAGCCGGGATACCGCTACGAGACGCGGACGCTGCACGCCGGCGCCGTCGGACTGGCGACGCCGACCGGCCTGGACGTCGCGGTGTCTCCCGCGGGTGCGACGTTCACCTGGAACGTCGTGCCCGGGGCGACGGACTACCGGCTGACGATGCAGGGACGGACGCGCACCTACGGCGGCAGCACCGGTGGCCGGACGTCGATGACGTTCTACGCCGGATCGCTCGAGCCGGGGCGCACCTACACGGCGTCGGTGGAGGCCACTGCGTCGACGCGTCCGGTCTCATCGGTCCCCGCCACCGTCACGTTCACCACTCCGGCGATGCCCGCGGCCACGAAGCTCCGGACGTACGAGAAGAAGGCACGCTCGAGCGGCGTCGCGTGGCCGGCCGTGGAGGGCGCTCGGCGCTACGAGATCACGGTCTGGTCGAAGGGCAGGAAGGCCAGGACGTTCAAGACCGTGAACCGGGGACGGGTGCTGCGCGGGCTGAAGCCGGCCACGAAGTACTACGTCCGTGTCACCTCCTTCTCGGCCGACGACCTCTCGCGCTCGGTGAGCAGGAAGTGGACGTTCACGACGCGCAAGAAGTAGGCGCACGGAACTGTGGCGGTCGCCGCACCCCGTGCGTTACCTCGCGGACACCCGACCTGCGTACGCTCGTGCGTGTGGACTGGAACGACTACGACGCTGCCCTCTTCGACCTCGACGGCGTGATCACGCCGACGGCGGAGGTGCACATGCGCGCATGGGCCCAGATGTTCAACGACTTCCTCCGTGAGCGGGGTGTCGACGAGCCCTACACGGACGCCGACTACTTCACGTACGTCGACGGAAAGCCCCGGTACGACGGCGTCAGGTCGTTCCTCGCCTCGCGCGACATCGAGCTGCCCGAGGGCGACGCGTCCGACCCGGCGTCGGCCGAGACCGTCGCGGGCCTGGGCAACCGCAAGAACGACGACTTCGAGCAGATCCTGCAGACCGAGGGCGTCAAGCCCTACCCCGGCTCGGTCGCCCTCGTCGAGGCGCTCGAGAAGCGCGGCACGAAGATGGCGATCGTCTCGAGCTCGCGCAACGCCGCCGCCGTCCTGACCGCCGCCGGCATGATCGAGCACTTCCCGGTCATCGTCAGCGGCAAGGAGGCCGGCGAGCGCGGCCTGCCCGGCAAGCCCGCGCCCGACACGTTCCTCGCCGCCGCCGACGACCTCGGCGTGCCGAAGGAGCGGGCCGTCGTGTTCGAGGACGCGCTCTCCGGCGTCGCCGCCGGGCACGCCGGCGACTTCGGCCTGGTCATCGGCGTCGATCGCGGCGTGGGCGCCGACCAGCTCACCGAGCACGGCGCCGACGTCGTCGTGTCCGACCTCGACGAGCTCGTGGACGGTGCCGACGCATGAGCCCCTCGCACATCGCGCCGCAGGTGCACGACTTCCTCAACCGTTCGCGCTACCCCGTCGACGAGTGGGCGCTGGTCGAGAGCCACATCGACAACGACGACCTCGGCACCACCGAGACGCTGTTCAGCGTCGGCAACGGCTACCTCGGCCTGCGCGGCAACGTCGACGAGGGACGCGACTCGTTCACGCACGGCACGTTCGTCAACGGTTTCCACGAGACGTGGCCGATCCAGCACGCCGAGGAGGCCTTCGGCTTCGCGCGCGTCGGCCAGACGATCGTCAACGCCCCCGACGCCAAGGTCATCCGCCTCTACGTCGACGACGAGCCGCTGCTGCTGCCGATCGCCGACCTCGTCGAGTACGAGCGTCGTCTCGACTTCCGCACCGGCGTCATGTCCCGCGACATCCTCTGGCGGACGCCCGGCGGCAAGCGCGTGCGCATCCGGTCGCGGCGCATGGTCTCGTTCACGCAGCGCCACCTCGCGGTGCTGACGTTCGAGGTCACGATGCTCGACGACTACGCGCCCGTCGCCATCTCGTCGCAGATCCTCAACCGCCAGGACGGCGAGGACGAGTACCACGTCCGCTCCAAGGCGATGGGCGAGGGCGTCGACCCGCGCAAGGCCGGTCAGATGAACCACCGCGTCCTGCGTCCGCAGAGCAACTGGGGCAACCTCGCCGACGGTCGCGTCGCGCTCGGCTACCAGTGCACCGAGAGCGGCATGACGATCGCGGTCGCCGCCGACCACCGTCTCGAGACGGCCAACAACTACACCAAGCGCATCCAGACCGACGACGACCTGGCCAAGATGACGTACCGCATCGACGCCGAGCCGGGTCAGCCGATCGTCCTGACCAAGCTCGTCAGCTATCACACGTCGCGCGGCGTGCCGTCGCGCGAGCTGCTCGACCGCTGCCGTCGCACGCTCGACCGCGCGCACGACGAGGGCCTCGACCAGCAGTTCGACGACCAGCGCGCCTGGCTCGACGGCTTCTGGGAGCGCTCGGACGTCGAGATCCCGGGTCAGCCCGAGGTGCAGCAGGCGACCCGCTGGAACCTCTTCCAGATCGCGCAGGCCTCGGCCCGCGCCGAGGGCACCGGCATCCCCGCCAAGGGCGTCACGGGATCGGGCTACGGCGGGCACTACTTCTGGGACACCGAGATCTACGTCCTGCCGTTCCTGACGTACACGACCCCGCGCGCGGCCCGCAACGCGCTGCGGTTCCGCTACACGCTGCTCGACGCGGCGCGATCGCGTGCCAAGCAGCTCGCCCAGCACGGGGCCCTGTTCCCGTGGCGGACGATCAACGGCGAGGAGGCCTCGGCCTACTACGCGGCCGGCACCGCGCAGTACCACATCGACGCCGACATCTCCTACGCGTTGAGCCAGTACCTGGCGGCCACCGGAGACCTCGACTTCCTCACCCGCGAGGGCGTCGACATCCTCGTCGAGACCGCGCGCATGTGGGTCGACCTGGGCTTCTGGCGCGACGAGGACGACGGCACGTTCCACATCCACGGCGTCACGGGCCCGGACGAGTACACGACGGTCGTCAACGACAACCTCTTCACCAACGTCATGGCCCGCTTCAACCTGAGCCGCGCGGCCCAGGCCGTCCGTGACCTGGCCGCCCGCGACGGCATCGAGTACGAGCGGGTCGTCGAGCGCCTCGGCCTCGCGATGAGCGAGGTCGACGAGTGGGAGCGCGCCGCCGCCGACATGGCCGTCCCGTACGACGAGCACCTCGGCGTCCACCCGCAGGACCAGCACTTCCTCGAGCGCGAGGTGTGGGACCTCGAGCACACGCCGCTCGACAAGCGTCCCCTGCTGCTCAACTACCACCCGCTGGTGATCTACCGGTTCCAGGTGCTCAAGCAGGCCGACGTCGTGCTGGCCCTGTTCCTGCAGGGCGATCACTTCACGCCCGAGGAGAAGCGCGCCGACTTCGAGTACTACGACCCGATCACGACGGGCGACTCGACGCTGTCGGCGGTCGTGCAGTCGATCATGGCGGCCGAGGTCGGCTACCACGACCTGGCGCTGCGCTACTTCCTGTCGGCGCTGTTCGTCGACCTCGCCGACCGGCACCGCAACACGTCCGACGGCGTGCACGTCGCGTCGACGGGCGGCGTGTGGAGCGCGCTGGTCAGCGGGTTCGGCGGCTTCCGCGACCACGGCGGCGTGTTCACGATCGACCCGCGCCTGCCCGAGGCGTGGGAGTCGCTGACGTACCGGTTGACGCTGCTCGGCACGCGGGTGCGCGTCGCGGTGCTGCCCGACCGCGTCGACCTCGAGGTCGAGGACGGCGCCGAGGCGTCGCTGGTCGTGCGCGGCCACGCCGTCACGGTGCGGGCCGGCGCGCCCGTGTCGGTCGCGCTGGACGGTCAGGGCCCGCGGCTCGAGGGCGAGCCCGCACCGGTGCCCGGACGTCGTCGCGCCGACGGCACGATCATCGCCGCCATCGTCCCCGGCACGTGATCCCCGGCCGGTCGCCGGGGTGAAAAGAGAGGTTCCTGTGATCTTTCGAGACACGCATGGAACGATCTAGGGGTGATCACCGTGATGTGGAAGACCGCTGCCGGCGAGACGGGCGAGGTTCAGCTGTCCGGCGACGACAAGTGGACGTTCGGCCGCACGGGTGGCGCCGACGAGCCCACGGTCGGTGTCGACCACCCGCTGGTCAGCCGCACGGCCCTGGTCATCCGTGACTCCGGGCCCGGCCCGGTCGTCTTCCGCGGTCAGCGCGACAACGGCGCCAAGGTCTCGCTCGTCAGCGTCATCGGCTCGGTCACGTGGCTCGACGAGGGCACGGCGGGCAACCTGACGGCCGAGGAGAACCGCGTCGAGCTGAGCCTCGACGGCGAGGTGCTCGTGACGGTCGACGTCGAGTTCGACCAGCGCGGCTCCGTCGTCGAGCGTCAGCAGGCCGACGAGCGGTAGCGCCCCCGCATGAGCACGACGACCACCGACGTCATCGTCGTCGGCGCGGGCGTCGTGGGTGCGTCGACGGCACTCGAGCTCGCCCGCTCGGGCCGCTCGGTGCACGTCGTCGACAAGGCCGCCGGTCCCGGACACGGCTCCACCAGCGCGTCGAGCGCGATCGTGCGGTTCAACTACCCGACGTGGGACGGCGTCGCGGCCGCCTGGGAGTCGCGGTTCCGCTGGGACGAGTGGGAGGACCACCTCGGCGTGCGTCCCGCCGACGGTCTCGCGACGTTCAGGCGCTGCGGCATGGTGTTCCTCGACGTCGACATCCTGCCCGCCCGGCTGCAGGCCGAGCTGTTCGACCGTGCCGGCATCCCGTACGAGGTGTGGGGCCCCGACGACCTCGAGCGGCACCTGCGGGGGTTGGACGCGGGACGGTTCTGGCCGCCCAAGCCCGTCACGTCCGACGCCTTCTTCGACGACCCAAGCGGACGGCTCGGCGGGATCTTCACGCCCGACGCCGGCTTCGTCGACGACCCCCGGCTCGCCGCCGCGAACCTCGCCGAGGCCGCGGCGCACCACGGCGCGACGTTCTCGTTCCGGCGCACCGTGACGGCGATCGGCCGGGCCGGCGACGACTGGCAGGTGACGCTCGACGACGGACGTCGCCTCGTCGCGCCGGTCGTCGTCAACGCCGCGGGCCCGTGGTCGTCCCGCGTCAACGAGCTCGCCGGCATCGGCGACGACTTCACGGTCGCCGTCGCACCGATGCGCCAGGAGGTGCACCAGGTGCCGACGCCGCAGGGTCTGGGCGACCACCCGCCCGTCCTCGCCGACGCCGACATCGGCATCTACCTGCGGCCCGACTCCGGAGGCCACGTGCTGGTCGGCGGCACCGAGCCCGAGTGCGATCCGCTCGACTGGATCGACGACCCCGACGCGTCCGACCCCCTGCCGTCGCGCGAGCGCTTCGACGCCCAGGTGCTGCGGGCCGCACGACGCCTGCCCGACCTCGCGGTGCCGCACCGCGTCCGCGGCATCACCGGCGTGTACGACGTCGCGACCGACTGGACGCCGATCTACGACCGCACGGCCGCGGACGGCTTTTTCGTGGCGATGGGCACGAGCGGCAACCAGTTCAAGAACGCCCCGCTGGTCGGCACGCTGATGCGGGCCCTGGTCGACGGGGTGCAGGCCGGCGTCGACCACGACGCGGAGCCGATCACCGTCACGATGCCGCACACGGGCCATGTCGTCGACCTCGGCGCGTTCAGCCGCCGACGCGCCCTCAACGCCGACACGTCGGGGACGGTCTTCGGCTGACACCTGCCGCTATCGTCGGGAGCATGGTCTCCAAGCGCCCAGGGTTCTCACTCGGTCTGCCCAAGGCAGAGCTGCACGTCCACCACGTCGGGTCGGCGTCGATGCGGACGGTCGCGGAGCTGGCTCAGCGACATGCCGGCAGCACCACGGTGCCCACCGACGACGAGGGGCTGGCGGACTACTTCACGTTCACCGACTTCGGCCACTTCGTCGAGGTGTACCTGTCGGTCGTCGACCTGCTCCGCACCCCGGAGGACCTCTGGACGCTGACGCACGACGTCGCCCGCGACCTCGCGGCGCAGAACGTCCGCTACGTCGAGCTGACGTGCACGCCCTACACGTCGATCGCGGTCGGCATCAGCGCCGAGGCGTACTGCGAGGCCCTCGAGGACGCCCGCCGTCGCGCCGAGGCCGACTTCGGCATCACGATGCGGTGGATCTTCGACATCCCCGGCGAGTCGGGCGTCCCCGCAGCCGACGTCACGCTCGACACCGCGCTGCGCCTGCAGCCCGACGGTCTCATCGGCTTCGGTCTCGGCGGGCCCGAGGTCGGCGTGCCGCGTCCGCAGTTCAAGCCGCACTTCGACCAGGCGCGGGCCGCGGGCCTGCACTCGATCCCGCACGCGGGGGAGTCGACCGGCCCGCAGACCATGTGGGACGCGATCGAGTCGCTGGGTGCCGAGCGCATCGGCCACGGCATCGTGGCGGCGCAAGACCCCGCCCTGATGGCGTACCTCGCCGAGCACGGCATCCCGCTCGAGATCAGCCCGACGTCCAACGTCCGCACCCGGTCGGTCGGCTCGATGGACGAGCACCCGCTCGCGACCCTCGTCGAGGCGGGCGTGCCGGTGTCGATCAACTCCGACGACCCGCCGATGTTCGGCACGACGCTCAGCGACGAGTACGAGGTCGCCCGCAACCTGCTGGGCCTGACCGACGCCGGCGTCGCCGAGCTGGCCCGCGCGGGCGTCCGCCAGTCGTTCGCGCCCGACGACGTCAAGGCCACGATCCTCGGCGAGATCGACACCTACGTCACGCCCTGACCCCCGCCGCGCGGCGGGCGGTGGCTGGGCGACGTGTCAGGGCCCCTGATACGTCGCCCAGTCACCGCGATCCGGCCAGGACGACCTAGGCGGGCTTGGGTGCGACTGGCACCCGGACGAGGAGGACGCCGGGCTGCACGTGCGCCC
The DNA here is from genome assembly GCF_001426485.1 of Aeromicrobium sp. Root472D3. Classification (GTDB taxonomy): domain Bacteria; phylum Actinomycetota; class Actinomycetes; order Propionibacteriales; family Nocardioidaceae; genus Aeromicrobium. Next base: position 622,107 of record NZ_LMET01000001.1, read on the forward strand.
GGATGACGGTGCCCTCGCCGACGGGGTCTCCGTCGAGCTGCATCGGCATGGGCTTCTCGGCCTTGATGACGACGGTGCTGCCGGTCAGCCGGTCGAGACGCTCGTTGGTGCGCTTCTGACGTCCGACGACGCGCACGATGATCGCGAGCCAGCCGATGAACCGCTTGGGCGCGATGACCACGACGTCGAGCTTGCCGTCGTCGATCTGGGCGTCGGGCAGCAGCGGGATGCCGCCCTGCAGGAAGCCGACGTTGCCGACCACGACGGTGCGCGCGCGGAACTTGCGGTACTCGCCGTCGTCGACCTTGATCTTGACCTTCATCGCCGGGAACCGGGCGGCCTTCACGCCGCTGACGAAGTACGCGAGCCAGCCGACCTTGCTCTTGAGCTGGTCGTTGACGCCCGTCATGATCGCCGCGTCCATGCCGAGGCCCGCCATGACGAGGAACGTCGTGCTGGTGCCCGAGTCGGTCTCGAGGTTCGACAGGTCGATCGCGCGGTCCTGGCCGCCGAACACGACGTCGAGCGCGTCGCGGGTGTTGAGCGGGATGCCGAGGTTGCGTGCCAGCAGGTTGCCGGTGCCGTGCGGCAGGATGCCGACCGCGACGCCGGTGCGGGCGACCTCCTCGCACACGGCGCGCACCGTGCCGTCACCGCCGGCCGCGACGATCAGGTCGGCGTCGGCCTTGAGGGCCGCGCTGGCCTGGCCGTGCCCGGGATCCTCGACCGTGGTCTCGAACCACAGGGGCTCGTTCCAGCCGGAGATCTCGGCGACCGCGCGCACGCGGCTCTTGAACTCCTCGACGTCGCCGACCTTCGACGGGTTGATGACGACCGCGGCCCGCCTGCGTCCCGTGCCCGTGATGACCGCGAGCTCGTGCGGCAGGCGGGTGCGGCTGCTGACGACCAGCACCCACAGCCCGATCGTCACGAACATGCCGAATGCGAGACCGCCCACGACGTCGCTGAAGTAGTGCACGCCGAGGAACACGCGGCTCGCGCCGACGCCGATCGCCAGCAGCGTGAACACCGTGATCAGGATGCGCCGGCGCCACCCGCGCCCGGTCAGGACGATCGCGACGAGGATCGCGACGGTGAAGAACATGGCCGCGCCGGCGGAGTGGCCGCTCGGGAACGAGTAGCCGCCGATCTCGTACAGCGGCTCGTCGAACGACGGACGCGTGCGGGTGAACGCCAGCTTGAGCAGCGCGTTGCCGCCGATCGCGGCGACACCGCTCAACACGACCCACACCGCCACGGCGCGTTCGCGCTGCCACAGCGCGTAGAGCGCGATCAGCACCAGCACGACGGCGGCCGACAGGTTGCTGAAGATCACGGCGACCGCGTCGAGGAACGAGACGAGCCCGGGGTGGCCGGCCGTGACGTCGTAGGCGCGGTCGGCGACGTCCAGGTCGAGACGCATGACGGCCCGGGTGTCGGTCGCGACGGCGACGGCGAAGAAGGCGAAGACGACGGCGGGGACGGCGACGAGCCACGTGATGACGGACGGTCGGCCGGGCTCGGCGCGACGCAGGTCGAACGACATGGCTCCTCCTCAGGGGTCGGTCAACTCTAATGGACCCGGAGACGCTCTCGTGCCGGACGATAGGCTGGCGACGTGATCGACGCCCGCCTCCTGAGAGACGACCCTGACGCCGTGCGCGCTGCCCAGCAGCGCCGCGGTCTGCCCACCGACGTGGTCGACGAGCTCGTCGCCGCCGACGAGCAGCGCCGATCGTCCATCGTGGCCTTCGAGGCCCTGCGCGCCGAGCAGAAGAACCTCGGCAAGCTGATCCCGAAGGCGCAGGGCGACGAGAAGCAGCAGCTGCTCGCCCGCACCAAGGAGCTCAGCCAGCAGGTCAAGGCCGCCGAGGCGGCCCAGGCCGAGTCGGGCGAGACGTTCGACCGCCTCATTCGCACGCTGCCGAACCTCGCGTCGCCCGAGGCCCCGCAGGGTGGCGAGGACGACTTCGTCGTGCTCGAGACCATCGGCACGCCGCGCGACTTCGCGGCCGAGGGCTTCGAGCCGCGCGATCACCTCGAGCTGGGCCAGATGCTCGGCGCGATCGACGTCGAGCGCGGCGTCAAGGTCAGCGGCTCGCGCTTCTACTTCCTGACGGGCGTCGGCGCGCAGCTCGAGCTGGCCCTGACGCAGCTCGCGATGAGCAAGGCCGCCGAGTGGGGCTTCACGCCGATCATCCCGCCCGCGCTGGTCAAGCCCAGCGCGATGGAGGGCACCGGCTACCTGGGCCAGGGCGCGTCCGACGACGTCTACTACCTCGAGAAGGACGACCTCTACCTGGTCGGCACGTCCGAGGTCGCCCTGGCGGCGTACCACTCCGACGAGATCCTCGAGGCCGAGTCGCTGCCGCGCCGCTACGCCGCGTTCAGCCCCTGCTACCGCCGCGAGGCGGGCTCGTACGGCAAGGACACCCGCGGCATCTTCCGCGTCCACTGGTTCGACAAGGTCGAGATGTTCGTCTACACGACGCTCGAGGAGTCGTACGCCGAGCACCAGCGCATCCTGGGATGGGAGAAGGCGTGGCTCGACGCCCTCGAGCTGCCGTACCGCGTCATCGACGTCGCCTCCGGAGACCTCGGGCTGTCGGCGATCCGCAAGTTCGACTGCGAGGCGTGGATCCCGACGCAGGGCAAGTACCGCGAGGTCTCGTCGGCGTCCAACACGACCGAGTTCCAGGCGCGCCGCCTCGACATCCGCGTGCGGGGCGAGGAGTCGACGACGCCGGCCGCGACGCTCAACGGCACGCTGTGCGCCATGACGCGCACGATCATCGCGATCCTCGAGAACGGGCAGCAGCCCGACGGCTCGGTGCGTCTGCCGGCCGCTCTCCACCCCCTGCTGGGCGAGCTCCTGAGGCCGATCGCGTGAGCGAGCGCCAGCGAGCGAGCCACCAGGGCTGCATCGTGAGCGGGCGTCGGTCATGACCTGGGTCCCCAAGCTCGTCGCCCTCGACGTCGACGGCACGATCGTCAACGGCGACAACGAGCTCAGCGACGTCGTGCGCGACGCCGTCGTCGCGATCCGCGACGCGGGCATCGAGACCGTCATCTCGACGGGCCGCGCGATCTCGGGCGTCATGGACACGGCAGCCAAGCTCGGCTTCACCGACGGGCTCGCGGTCGCGAGCAACGGCGCGGTCGTGTTCACGTACGACCCGGTCGAGGTCGTCCACTCGGTCACGTTCGACGCCGCCGACGCGGTGCGCCGCGTGCTGCAGGAGGTGCCCGACGCGATCGTCGCGGTCGAGCAGGTCGGCTCGGGCTTCCGGGTCAACCGGCCGTTCCCCGAGACCGAGTTCGCGGGGCAGTTCGTGATCGACGACGTCGAGAAGCTCATCGCCGAGCCCGTCACGCGCGTCGTCATCCGCTCGACCGATCACACGCCGGCCGAGTTCACCGCGATCGTCCACGACCTCGGCCTGACGGGCACCAACTACTTCATCGGCTACTCGGCGTGGCTCGACCTGGCGCCCGAGGGCGTCTCGAAGGCGTCGGGCCTCGACGTCGTGTGCGAGCGCCTCGGCCTGACGGCGGCGGACGTGCTCGCGGTGGGCGACGGCAACAACGACCTCGAGATGCTGCAGTGGGCCGGCCGTGGCGTCGCGATGGGCCAGAGCCCCGACGCGTTGAAGGCCGTGGCCGACGCCGTCACCGGCTCGATCGACGAGGACGGCCTCGCCCAGGAGCTCACGAAGTACCTCTAGCCCCCCGCCCCCGGTTTCCCAGGAGAACCCCGGAATCGGACGTCGCCGAGCCGCAGCTTCCCGTGTTCACCTGGGAAGCTGCGGGGGCGCGACCCCACCGGGGATCAGCCGGGCAGGAAGCTGAGGCGCACCTGGCGGTTTGGGTTGTCGACGTTGGTGTCGACGAGGCACACCGACTGCCACGTGCCGAGCGTCAGGCGTCCGCCCAGCACCGGCACCGTCATCGACGGGGCCACGAAGGCCGGGACGACGTGATCGCGTCCGTGCCCCGGCGTGCCGTGCTGGTGGACCCACCGGTCGTCGCGCGGCAGCAGGTCGTCGAGCGCCGTCAGCAGGTCGTCGTCGCTGCCGGCGCCGGTCTCGATGATCGCGACCCCAGCGGTGGCGTGCGGCACGAACACGTGCAGCAGCCCGTCGCCCCGATCGCGGCAGAAGTCGGCGCACTCGCGGGTCAGGTCGCGCACGACGGCCGAGCCACCCGTGCGGACGTCGATCGTGATGCTGTCCATCAGGTCACGCGAAGCGGCTGGACTCGAGCTGGTCGAAGCAGTCGAGCACGGCATCGACGGACGGGATCGCCCGCGTGGCGCCCGGGGCCGAGGTGGGGTTGAGCTTCTGCTCGCGGGCCCGGCGCAGGTGGCGCTTGACGGTGGACGTCGAGCAGTCGAGCCGCTCGGCGAGCTGGTGGCACGTGTCCTTCGGGAAGGCGTGCCGTGCGGCCATGACGGCCTCGTGGCTGACGGGTCCGCCGCCGACGCGCGCCGCACCGTACGGGGTCGCGGACGACTGCTGGATCTCGATGCCGAGCTGGCGACGGATCGCTGCCCGGTCGTCCTCGGTGGTGCAGGCCGCGAAGCCCGAGACGTCGACCTCGACGACCGCGCGGTACAGGCACGTGACCAGCAGGGGGCAGCCGGCGCACTGACGGTGCGCGGACGCACGCTTCAGGGTCAGGCTCTCCCAGTCGGCGGCGCTGAGCTCAGTGCGGGACGGCGGCGTGTGCAGGCGCTCGTCCAGGTAGACCTCCGGCACCGAGGCGCACGGGGGGGTGACGACGTCGACCGTGGCGGTCATTGGGGGCTCCCTCTTGCAGTCATTTCGCCGAACGTGATGGAGACCACCGGCGACACTCCTGCGCCGGACGCCTGTCACGTTCGGGGNTTGCTGTCGTTTGGACCCGGCAGGGCCAGTCGCATGGTCTGCAGCTGTGACTGGGCCTGCACCTGCTGTGCGTAGAGCGCCGCCTGGATGCCGTGGAACAGCCCCTCGAGCCAGCCGACCAGCTGGGCCTGCGCGATGCGCAGCTCGCCCTCACTGGGCGACTCGCCCTCGAACGGCAGGCTCAGGCGCTCGAGCTCGTCGACCAGCTCGGGGGCCAGGCCGTCCTTGAGCTCCTCGATCGACTGCAGGTGGATCGTGCGCAGACGGCTGCGACTGGCGTCGTCGAGCGGCGCGGCCTTCACCTCGTCGAGCAGCTGGCGGATCATCGCGCCGATGCGCATGACCTTCGCGGGCTGCTCGACGAGCTCGCCCAGGGGCGTGCCGGTGTCGTTGCCGGTGCCGGGCAGGGTGACGGACTGGCCGTCGGGGCCGATGACGTCGGGGTGCGGCTCGCTCATGCGCTCCACCCTAGTCAGCGGCGACGACGTCACAACGTGAGCAGCACCTTGCCGGTGTGGGTCGAGTCCTCGAGCTCCTGGTGCGCGGCGCGGACGTCCTCGAGCGGATACGTCGCGTGGACGATCGGGCGGACCGTGCCGTCGGCGACCAGCGGCCACACCTGCGCGACCATCGCTGACACGATCGCCGACTTCTCCGACACCGGGCGCGCCCGCAGCGACGTCGCCATGACGGCGGCCCGCTTGGTCAGCAGTGCGCCGAGGTTGAGCTCGGCCTTGACGCCGCCCTGCATGCCGATGACGACGAGCCGTCCGGCCGTGTTGAGGGCCGCGACGTTCGAGGCGAGGTACTTGCCGCCGATGATGTCGAGGATGACGTCGGCGCGCAGGTCGGCGGCCTTCATCTCCTCGACGAAGTCCTGCTCGCGGTAGTTGATGGTCAGGTCGGCGCCGAGCTCGCGGCAGAACGCCGCCTTCTCCTCCGAGCCGACCGTGACGACGACCGTGGCGCCGAACGCCTTGCCGAGCTGGATCGCCATCGTGCCGATGCCGCTGCCGCCACCGTGGACGAGCAGCGTCTCGCCGTGCTGCAGCTTGCCCATCATGAAGACGTTCGACCAGACGGTCGCGGCGACCTCCATGAGCCCCGCGGCCTCGGTCAGCGTCACGCCGTCGGGCGCGATCGCGACCTGCCCGGCAGGGACGGCCACGTACTCGGCGTAGCCGCCGCCGCTCAGCAGCGCGCACACGTGCTCGCCCGGCTGCAGGTCGGTGACGCCGTCGCCGACGGCCACGATGTCGCCCGAGCACTCGAGCCCCAGGACGTCCGTCGCGCCGGGCGGCGGATCGTAGTGTCCCTGCCGTTGCAGCAGGTCGGCCCGGTTGACGCCGGCCGCGGTGACGCGGATCAGCACCTCGCCGGGGGCCGGCTCGGGGGTGGGGCGGTCGACGACCTGGAGGGCATCGACGCCGCCAGGTGTGGGAGCAGTGACTGCGCGCATCTCATGAACGGTAACGGGCCCCTGTCAGGCCGGACCTGACAGGATGGTCGTCATGCGTGTCGCCGTCGTCCAGCTCGCTGCCGAGATCGACTCGCGGGGCAACCGCGAGGCGGTCGTCCGGCAGCTCTCGACGCTGGGCGCCGACGACGACCTCGACCTCGTGGTGCTGCCCGAGGCGACGATGCACGACTTCGGCTCGACCGACCACGACCTCTCGGCCGTCGCCGAGCCGCTCGACGGCCCGTTCGTCGCGATGCTGGCCACCGAGGCCGTCCGCCTGGGCGCCACGGTCGTCGCCGGCATGTTCGAGCGCGTCGACGGGGCGCTGCCGTTCAACACCCTCGTCGTCGTCGGCCCCGACGGCGCCCTGCGCACCTCGTACCGCAAGATCCACCTGTACGACTCGTTCGGCTACAAGGAGTCCGAGCGGCTCCTGCCGGGCGAGGTCGAGCCCGTGGTCGTCGACGTCGACGGACGCCGGGTGGGCCTCATGACCTGCTACGACCTGCGGTTCCCCGAGCTGGCGCGGGCCCTCGTCGACGCCGGCGCCGAGACGCTCGTCGTCCCGGCCGCGTGGGTCGCCGGCGACCACAAGCTCGACCACTGGCGCACGCTGCTGCGCGCGCGGGCCATCGAGAACACCGTGCACGTCGTCGCGGCGGCGCAGGGTGGTGAGCGCTACACGGGCCATTCCTTGGTCGTCGATCCGTGGGGCTCTATCGTGGTCGAGGCCGATTCGGACGACCGGATCATCCGGGCGGACGTGCTGGCCGACGAGGTCGCCCGCGCCCGGGACGTCAACCCGTCGCTCGCCAACCGGAGACTTGCCCGTCAAGGGAGGACGCCCAGCTCATGACCCAGACCGCCCAGGGTGGACGCCGGCGCCTCGACGCGTCGGTGCCGCCGGAGTACGACGTCCCGACGCGCCAACCGCGCATCGAGTCGGCCCGTACGGTGCGGCTCATCATGGTCGGCGTCTTCGGCCTGTGGGTGGTGGGCGTCGCGGGTGCGTTGACGTCGGTCGTCGCGGTCGGCGCGCCGTCGTGGCTGCAGCGTCCGTCGGCGGCGCTGCTGATGGTCGTGTTCGCGGTGGGCCTGACGCACCGCGGCGGCGGCCACATGCGCATCTGGCTGCCCATCACGGCAGCACTCGGCGTGGCCGCGGTGGTGGTCGAGACCAACGTGCTGCTGGCCTCGGCCGCCGCGCTCACGGCGATCCTGTCCGCGGTCTGGGCGGTGCTGGTGACCCGCCCGGCCGACTCGCTCGTCGCGGTGCTGCGCGAGTTCGGCCTGACGATCGTCGTCGCGCTCAGCGGCACCGTCGCGGTCGCGGCCTGGAACGCGCCGGTGAACTACCAGCGCTTCAACCTGATGGTCATCGCGATCGCGCTGGGCCTGGCCATCACGCTGGTCTGGAACCTGGGGGCGGGCCTGCATGGTCTCGGCAAGCAGAACCTGGCGATCCTCGCGGGCGCGGCCGTGCTGCTGCTCCTGCTGCTGGCCTACAGCAGCTTCGTCCGCTCGCACGGCTCCGACATCCTGGTCGACACCTTCAGCGACCTGGTGGGGTGGATGCGCCGGACGTTCGAGGGCGTCCCCCGGCCGGTCGAGGTGTTCATCGGCTTCCCGGCGCTGATCGTGGGCGTCTCGCTGCGGTCGAAGCGGCGCGACGGCTGGTGGGTGCTGGTGTTCGCCGTCATCGGCACCGCGGTGCTCTCGACGTCGCTCGTGACGCCCGGCGCGTTCCCGACCTACATCGCCCTGTCGACGCTCTACTCGGCCGTGCTGGGCCTCGGTGTCGGTCTGCTCGCGCGGCACTACGCGATGCGTCAGGGCTCGGCCCGGGCGGCTCGCGCGATCGAGGAAGTCGTCCGCGTGGAGCCTCCCCGTTTCGCTCCGCTGAAGTAGAACCGGTGGCGTGCACCGGCCCCAACGGTGCGATAATCGTTCTCGGCGCAGCACCTCGCGGGGTGCCGCCGCCAGGAGGGGTGCCGGAGCGGCCGATCGGAAGCGCCTTGAAAGCGCTCGCTGGCAGCGATGTCAGCCGCGGGTTCGAATCCCGCCCCCTCTGCCGGTCGAGACGACGGGGCCCGGGCTCGCGTGGCCCGGGCCTCGTCGTCGTCGCGGCCCTCGTGCAGCACGTGACGGTCGCTCGGGCGACAATGGTGGCGATGTCCCAGCCCACTCCCGGTCCGTCCGCCAGCCCCTCGACGACCTACCGTCTCGACCGCCGTTACGTCCTGACGTCCGTCGGCGTCCAGCTGATCGGCGCGGGCGTCGCGGCGATGCTCGCCTTCCTGGTGTGGGAGTGGATCGGCCTGCTGGCGGTCGTCCTGCTGCTCAACGCCGTCCGGGTGCTGGTGCTGCCGCCGACGGTCGTGCGCGCCGACCCCGAGGGCGTCCGCCTGGGTGGCCCCGTGAGCGCCCGGCCCGTGCACGTGCGGTGGGCGGACGTCGAGGACGTCAGCATCGGTCGGGGCGAGCTGGTGTTCACGCGGTCGGACGGTGGCTCGGTCGTCTTCTCGCTGGTGCACCTGGGTTCTCGGGCCAACACCTTCGCGCGGGACGTGTACGACCGGCTCAACGTCGCCAACGGCTACACCCGCTTCGACCCCGAGGCCTGAGCGCGCCGAAGCACCCCGGCCCCTGTGAGGGCGGCATCGATCCGTGCGAACCGCGGTCGAATGACGAGCCGATTCGTCGTGGGCCGCGGACGGTCGCTATCCTGTTCCGGTTGCACGTTTCGGCGTGCTGCGGGGAGGTGTCGCATAGTGGCCTAGTGCGCCCGCCTGCTAAGCGGGTTGAGGTTTAAACCTCTCGCGAGTTCAAATCTCGCCACCTCCGCCCCGCAGAGACACGAAGAAGCCCCCGACAGGTTCGCGCCTGTCGGGGGCTTTTCCGCGTGTAGCCTCACGGTTCGTGAAGGACGAACGGCTCGACGAGTGGCGCAGGCGCAGCCGTGAGGTCTTCACGATCGCCTGGCCGATCGGTCTGATGATCAGGCTCGTCCGGCACGTCTTCGACATCGACGGCACCTGGGCGTACGTGGTCCAGCTCGTCGTCGGCGCCGGCGTCGTCGTCAGTGGCCTCGCGTGGGCCATGACGGTCGCGCTGCTCCGTAGACGGAGCGCCCCGCCCGTGGCCGAAGTGGGCGGCGAGAAGCCGACGTCCGTCCAGACGGTTCGCGTCGCCCCTCCGAACTCACTGGTCTTCGTCATGGACGACCGAGTGGGCGAGATCCCCGACGACTGCGGCGCAGCGCCGGTGGTCGCGACGTCGTCGTGCGTGGTGGTGGGCACGCTGGCAGAGATCGACGGCGAGACGGAGGTGCGCCTGTCGGGGCCGGACGACTTCGCCGGCGCCGAGGGACTGACCATGGCGTGGTCGGGAACGATCGACACGGCCGGTGCCCTCGAGGTCACCACGTCGCACGCCGACGTCCTGGCGTCCATGCAGCTGCAAAGGGCCGGGCGCGTTCGCGTCGCCGTCTGGACCAACGACCGCCACCAGCCGGATGTGGTCTGGATCGTCGTCGGCTGAGAGCACACTGGGCCCATGCGCATGCTGAAGCGGACGACCTGGGCCGCCCTGCCCGTCCTGGCGATGCTGACGCTCGCGGGGTGCTCCGAGCTGATGCCGACGCAGACGTTCGACCAGCGCAAGGGGACGACGCGGGTCGCCGAGCTGATCGACCAGAAGGGCGACGCCGTCCGGCCGGTGACGCTGAAGACGCCCACGAGCGACTTCTACCTGCACATGGACTGCATCGGTGACGACGACGCCGAGATCGTCGTCGCGATCAGCGGCGTGGGCGAGGGGGCGGTCCCGTGCTCGTCCGACAGTGGCGGCGGCCCGGGGCTCATCGGGTTGACCAAGGTCGAGGGCGACCCGATCTCGACGTTCGACGTGACGGTCAGCGTCCCGAAGGGCGCCCGGTGGTCGGCGGCCGTGGACGTCAAGCCGGTCGGGTGACCCGCTCTCAGGCCCGGTCGGTCGCGACGGGGTAGATCGATGCCAGCAGCCCGGGGCCCTCGTCGGTCGACAGGTCCCAGAGCCGGCTGAGCGGAGCGACCACGACGAGCTCGACGACGGCGGCAGCCCCCAGCGTCAGCACCGTCGCGAGGGCCACGTCGCCGAGGTCGGAGTCGCTGTCGGCCACCGCGAACAGCACGATGACCGCCAGCGCGGGGGTGAAACGGACGACGACGCCCACGACCACGACGGCCGTCAGGCTCGCCACGAACAGCACGACCGTGAGCACGTCCCACCGGCCACCCTCGTCCTCGACGTCGTCCGTGCCCGCGGACGCCTCTGCCTCTGCCGCCGAGGAGCTCCTCGGCGCGATGCTCGCGGGGTGGTTGCTCCGGTGCCAGAGCATGACGGCGGTGCACGCCACGGCCGTGAGCAGGGCAGCCAGTAGCGCGTCGTCGCGCGACCACGTCGCGACGACGAGGCCGGAGCAGAGGACCGCGGCCGTCACCGGCACGGCGAAGCTCAGCGTCTCGAGCGTGATCTTGCGCCGCGTCTGGCGACCGTCACGACCCGTCATGGGCCCATCGTCCCACCGAAAGGTGTCGCTCCGTCTCATTTCGCGTTCGACCTCCCGTGCTGCCCGGCGGAGGTACGCTGGGATCCGCTGCGGGGACTGGGCAGCGGCAACTGACCGGAGTGCGATGAGCGAGGCGACGAGCGGTCTGCAGAGCCTGGCCGCCATGGCCCACATGCTGGCCGACCAGCACGAGCTGGACGACATCCTCGAGACGGCCGCCGAGCAGGCGCGCACGGCCCTCGGGGCCGCGACGGTGTCGATCAGCCGCCTGAACGACTCGGGCGAGGACGTCCGCACCCTCATCAACGTCGGCGACCTCGGCGACGGCGAGGAGCGGTGGCCCGCCGACGAGACGTATCCGGTGTCGGGCCTCAGCCGTCTGACGTCGGCGATCCGCGAGCGTCGCACCTTCGTCGACAGCATCGACGACGAGGAGCTGCCCGAGGAGGAGCGCTACCTGCTCGAGCGCTTCGGCAAGGGCTCGTCGTTGTCGACGGCGATCGTCGTCGACGGTCGCTCGTGGGGCGAGTTCTACGCGACCCGGCACATCGGCGAGAAGGTGTTCGACGACGACGGCGTCGCCTACACCGACGTGCTGGTGGCGATCCTGGGCGCCGCCGTGTCGCGGGCGATCCGCGAGGCCGACCTGCAGAAGCTCGCCTACCGCGATCCGCTGACGAGCCTGCTGAACCGCCGTGCGCTCGACGAGCACGCGGCCAGGCTGTTCGACCTGGGCGACGAGGCGTCGCGCGAGATCGCGATCGTCGCGATGGACATCGACGGCCTCAAGCTCGTGAACGACACCGAGGGCCACCCCATGGGTGACCAGATGATCCGTGCGGTCGCGGCGGCGCTGACGTTCATGTTCGACCGCGTCGAGTCGAGCGTCGTGGCCCGGGTGGGTGGCGACGAGTTCACGATCCTGGTGTCGGGCGACGACGTCGGGGTGATCGAGAAGCTCGTGAACACGCTGTGCCGCGACGTGGCCGAAAAGAGCAACCGCATCGGTCTGTCGGCCGGCATGGCGTCGGTGGTGCTGACGCGTGACTCCACCAGCACGCTGACCGACCTGTTCGCGGCGGCCGACAAGGCGCTCTACGTGGCCAAGCGGACGCAGTCGACGATCGCCGTCCTGGCCGATCCGCTCAGCGACTGACGGGCTGCCGCGGGCGCAGACGACGTCCGGCCACCACCAGCAGGCCGCCGATCGCGCCGCCGGCGGTGTTGGCGACGACGTCGCTGACGCTCGCGAACCGCTCGGGTCGCAGCAGTTGCTGCAGGATCTCGATCGTCAGGCTGGTCGCGAACGCGACCCCTGCCGCGTGCAGCCACCCGCGGTGGCGCCACCACAGCAGCAGCAGGACGCCGAGCGGCACGAACAGCGCGATGTTGGCGGTGAACTCGACGAGGTCGTAGCCCTGCCACGGGTCGAGGCCCAGCCGGTCGATCGTCCACGCGACCGGGGCGAGGTCGACGACGGCGACGTTGCGGTCGACGGGGGTCTTCCAGAGGCCGATCAGGGCGAGTGCGAGCGCGTACGCCCCTGCTGCCAGCAGGAGCCATCGTGAGCGCATCCCTCGATCGTAGTGAGGGCGTGGTGGCCGGGCACGGGTCAGACGTGTCGGGTGGGACACGTGGGACCTAGGTCTCGGTGCCAGCGACTAGGCTCGGACAGGTGAGTCCCCTCGTGCAGCGCCTCCTCCTGGCCGTCTTCGTGGTCGTCGACGTGATCCTGGTCGTGGGCGCCGTGCGGCACGTCAACGGCACCCCGCCGGAGTCGGACGTGCCCCGGACGTCGGCGTCCGCGACGGCGCCGACCCCGTCGGCCAGCGAGCCGACCGAGGCCGGGACGACCCAGCAGATCCCCTACGACTTCACGGCGGCAGAGGCGGTCGCGATGTCGGCGGCGAACGACGGCACGATCGTCTACGGCACCCGCGGACGGTGCACCGACCCGGCCGCCACGGTGCAGGTCTCGACCGACGGCGGCGCCGACTTCGCACCGTCCGAGACCGGTCTGACCTCGACGCTCGCGGTGCGCGCGACCGACGCCAGCTCGATCGCGGTGGTCGGCACGACGTCCGACTGCGACGTCCGCCAGGTCACCAGCTCCGACGGTGGACGCACGTGGACGACCGCCGACGACGTCGACCTCTGGTACCCGCGCCCCGACGACACCGCGTCGGTCGTGACGCCCGACGGACGCTCGAAGCCGGCCGAGGGGTGCGTCGTCACGTCCGTCAGCCAGGTCACGGCCGAGTCGGGGCGCGTGTCGTGCGCCGACGGCTCGATCATCGGCTCGGGCGACGACGGCCGGACGTGGGTGGCGCTGGGGCGTCTCGACAACGTCCGGGTCAGCACCTTCCTGACGCCGAGCGCGGGCTTCGCGCTGGCCCGTTACAACGGCTGCGCCGCCAACGCGTTCACGACGGCCGACGGGGGAGTGACGTGGACGCCGGGCGGGTGCATCTCGGGCGAGCCGGCGAGGGCCATCGCCGCGACGTCGAGCGCGCTCTTCGCGGTCGTCGACGACGGCGTCTACACCAGCACCAACAATGGCCTGGCCTGGATGCAGCCCTGATCAGTCCGGGCGCCGTGCCGTCGACTGGTGCACCGGGTGCACGAAGATCACGGTGCGGCCGTCCTCGACGCTGACGTAGTACGAGTCGGGGCGGATGGCCCTGACGTAGACGACCTGGATGTCGGGATCGTCGGCGAGGAACCGCGCGAGCACCTGACGAACTCTGTCCGGAATGTCGCTCAGCCCTTCCCGTGCGTTCCGCCAGCCATGTTACTGACCGGTACGAGCTGCCATCATAGGCAGAACGCGGGTCAGCGCCAGAGGGCTTGCGTCACACCGGGTCGGCGGCGCGCAGCGATCGGGTCATGCTCTGCAGGGCCGCGAACGCCGCTGCCTGCTCGGTGCGGCTCATGCCCGCGAGCATCCTGATCTCGACGGACCGCACCGCCGCGGTGGCCTTCGCGAGGCTCCGGCGCCCGCGCGGGGTGAGCCGCGTCGGCAGCGCCTTGCCGACCGGCGCCTCGGCCGGTCGGGTCACGTATCCGTCGCGCTCGAGGGCCTGCAGCAGGACGTTCATCGACTGCCGGGTGACGAAGGCGCCGCGGGCGAGCTCGGAGTTCGACAGGCCGGGTCGTTGCGACAGCAGCTCGAGGCACGAGTAGTGCGTGACGGTCATGCCGAGCGGCCGCAGCACCTCTTCCATCGCTGCGCGCAGTGCGCTCGACGCCTCCTTCAGCAGGTACCCGAGGGATGTCTCGAGGTCGATGCCGTCTTGACTCATGTCAGTATTCTGACATATGTTTCACATGTCAGATAACTGACACACAGCGAAGGAGCAGCACCATGCCCGTCACCGGACCCGACTTCATCTCCCTGCAGGCCACCGACCTCGACGCCTCGCAGGCGTTCTACGAGCAGTACCTCGGCCTGGTGCGCTCACCGGCCGGACCGCCCCACGCCGTGGTGTTCGAGACCACGCCGATCGCGTTCGCCCTGCGCGACGTCGTCGAGGGCACCGACATCGCCTCGGCGCCGCAGCCCGGCATCGGTGCCGCGATCTGGCTGCACGCCACGGACGTCCAGGCGATCCACGACTCGCTGGTCGCCGACGGTCACACCATCGTGGCGGCACCGATCGACGGACCGTTCGGCCGCACGTTCACCTTCGCCGACCCGGACGGCTACCGGGTCACCCTGCACGACCGCGCCTGAGCGACGTCTAGCAGGCGCTGCGGATGACCGAGCTCTCGGAGCCCGGCTTGATCGACGGGGTGGCCAGCAGGCGCGTCGCCCAGCGCTGACCGTCCTTCCCGCTGATCGTCGCCTTCACCGTGACGGTCTGGCCCGGGTCGAGCTGCACCGTGGTGAGGTCGACGCCGCGTCCGTCCTGTGTCAGGGGGTAGGCGGCGTCCTCGCCGTCGATCGTCAGGGCCGTGACCTTGCCGCCGTCGGGCGCGTAGACGTAGTAGTTGAGCAGCATCGAGCCCGGCTCGGCGCCGAAGCCCGGCCCGCGGATCGACTCGGGCAGCTGGGCCGAGTCGGCGGGAGCGGACGACGTCAGCGTCGTGGTGGTCTCGAAGGACTGCGTGCCGCTCTCGGTGCACCGGGTGGCCTTGGCGGAGATGTCGTAGTCGAGGTAGTACTGCATCTTCGCGCCGGTGGCGTCGTTCAGGTAGATGCCGATGGAGGAGTCGGCGGCCGTGCCCGTCGGCAGCTTGCCGGCGACGGCGGAATCGCCGAGCGCGTCGGTGATCGCGCTGTCCTTCGTCCACACCTGCACGCGACGCTCGTCGGTCGCCTTGGTGAGCGCCTTGAGCAGGGCGGTCGGATCGCCTTGGCCCGCCAGCACCTTGTCGAAGATCTTCTGCGTGGCCGAGGCGAAGAACGCGTCCTGCGCGTCGGGCTCGGGGTAGTTCACGTAGACGCCGTTGAGCAGCACGTCGACGGCGTTGGACGACGTGAGCGTCGAGCCGTCGTCGAGCGTGATGGGGCCGATGCCGTCGAGCACGTACGACAGGGTCACGGGGTCGACCGACAGCACGCCGTCGACGTCGATGTTCTTCTCGCGAGCGAGGATGGCCGTGCCGATCTCGGCGGCGCGTGGGAAGTCGGGGGTGAAGTTGATGTCGCGGAAGTCGCTGACCAGCTTCGTGTCGAAGAGGTCGGTCTCCTCCTGCGAGATGGGCGTCGCTTCGTACGGCAGGTCGCCCATCGACGCTCCCGAGCCCTGTTCGCCGAGCGAGATCTTGCCGTCGTTGACGTCGAGCACGGCGTAGGCGCCGGGCAACCCGCCGGTTGCCCGGATCTCGGCATTGTTCTGGAAGATCAGCAGGTAGCGGTGCTTGCCCGTCAGCATCTGCGGCACGACGGTCGAGGCGGTGGTGGCGCGCTGCGCCACGGTGGCCGCGTGGGCCAGCTTGCTCTGCACGTCCTCGACCGGGCCCCGCAGCGAGCCGTTGAGCGACGAGGCGTCGATCGCGTCGACGTCGGCCGAGGCGGCCTCGATGACGCGGGCCGACGTCGTGACGTTGGGGCCGATCGCGGCGATGGCCGCGACGTCGATCTTGCCGCCGGCGGGGTTGAACGTCTTGCCGTTGAACTGGTCGGCGATCTCGACCAGGGGCGGCAGTCCGTCGTCGGCCACGGTGCTCAGCGACGAGGTGACGGTGCGTGCGGCCTTGACGTTCTTGCCGGCGACCGGCAGCTTCGCGGCGACGGAGAAGATCGCGCCCGAGAGGGTGGAGTCGGCGTCGCCGATGCTCCGCTGCAGCTGTTCGAGCGACGTCTGCGCGGCGGGCTGGTCGCCCGACTCGAGCGCGGTCTGCAGCTCGGACGCGCTGGTGGTGGCGACGTCGATGTCGTCACGCGCCGACGACAGCTGTGTGTAGGCGTAGACGGCGAGTGCGACGCCGATGACGACCAGCAGGCCGAGCACGGCCAGGACGATCGTGAGCCGGCGCGGCTTCTTCTTCGCCGTCGGCGCGGTGCGTGAGCTGCTCACGATGGTGTCCCCCTGCTGCTTGGTGCCCTACACACGCAGAAGTGGGGCTGCCGATGGGCAGCCCCACTTCTGAGATGAACGCTGGAGCGCTCGATGACTACTTCTTGATCTTGACCTTCGTCTTGCCCTTGCTCGCCTTGAAGACCGAGTTCTTCGAGGGCTTGAAGGTGTACTTGATCGCCTTCGTGCCGGTCGACTTGGGCGCCTTGCCCTTGAACTTCGCGACGCCGTTGCGCACCTTGACGGTGTACTTCTTGCCGTTGAAGACGACGCGCAGCGTGCCGTTGGCCTTGGCGTTGCCGGCCTTGATCTTGATCGTGATCTTGAAGTTCGAGCCGGGCTCGATCGTCTTGACCGGCGGGGTGGAGGGGGCCGTCGGAACGGTGCCCGGGTAGTCGGCTGCCGAAGCGCCGCTCACGAAGGCTCCCGTGCCGAGAACCAGAGCGATCGATGCGACGAGCGCAATCAGAATCTTCTTCATGGTTGTCCTTGTCTTTGGCAAAGGTGCCAGGTGGGTGGTGCTACAGGTGGAATTCTCCGCTAAGCGTAGGGGACTTTCGGCCCTACTAGTGCCGCTCTCAGCACATTTCATGAACACGAAACATGAAGTGCCCCTCATCTTCGGCGATTTGTTCGTAACTTCGGCGGTGTGAACTCGTTTCCGCCCTCCGCAGATGTGACTCAAATCACGTCAGGCTTTCGCAGATGCGTCCTGCGATGCGGACGCTTCGGGGGCGTAGCCGTACCCGTATCCATACCCGTAACCGTCCCCGCCCTTTGCCGGAGTGCGGTTGAAGATCACGCCGACGGGCGCAGCGCCGACGGCTTCGAGGCGCTCGACGGCGAGCGTGACCTGGTCGGTCGTGGTCTTGCCGTGCCGGACGACCAGCAGGGCCCCGTCAGCCTGGGCGGCCAGCAGTGCGCCGTCGGTGACGGGTAGCAGCGGCGGTGCGTCGATCAGGACGATGTCGTAGGTCTCGCGTAGCGAGGTGATGAGCGCGGCCATCGAGCTCGACTTGAGCAGCTCGGCGGGGTTCGGGGGCGTCGAGCCACTGGTGAGGACGTGAAGATCCTCGTTGGCCGTCGTCTGGATCGCGTCCTCCAGCGAGAGCTTGCCGATCAGCACCGTGGTCAGGCCGACGGACGACTCGAGCCGCAGGTACTCGGCGACCTTCGGACGACGCAGGTCGCCCTCGACCAGGATGACCTTCTCGCCACCCTCCGCAAGCGCGAGAGCGAGGTTGGCGGCTGTCGTCGTTTTGCCCTCGCCGGGCAGCGAGCTGGTGACGACAAACACCTTGTGGTGCGCGTCGGGATCGATGAACTGCAGATTGGTCCGCAGCACGCGGAACGCCTCGGATCGCGGCGCGTACGTGTCGAGATTCGTGATCAATGGGGTGTCAATGGCGTCGGAGTCATAGCTGATGGCACCGATAATTGGCGCCGGCACGAGCTTCTCAAGGTGCCCGGCCGACTTGATCGTGCTGTCGAGCGTTTCGCGCAGCACGGCTATCGCAACGCCAATAGCCAAACCCAAGACAAGTCCCAATGCAAGATTTCGCATCGCGTTGGGCGAGACGGGCGTGGTTGGCAAGGAGGCCTGATCGACCACCGTTGCCTTGATGGTGGCTTGGTCCTTGCCAGGGGGGGTCTCTAACTCAGCGACGTAGGAGACAAACACGTTGGCGACCGCGTCAGCGAGTACGCGGGCCCGCTTTGGATCGGGATCGGTGACAGTGACCGTGAGGATCACTGTGTCGAGCTTGGAGGAGGCCGAGATCTGGCTGGCCAGTGCTTTCGGCGACTGGTCGAGGTCCAGCTCGTCGACGACGCGCCGCGCGATCGCTTGCCCGTTCAGAAGGTCTGCATAGGACTTGACTCGCTGCAGAGAGAACTGTCCGCCCTGATTTGCCTGAGTGTCGTCGGTCGAGCCCTGCGTGGAGACGAATAGCCTCGCCGATGAAGCATACTGCGGGGTGGTTCTCCACGTAAGCAGAGCCGAGATGGCGACCAGCAGAAGTCCACAGACGAGAATTACGTTCCACTGCGAACGGCCCAACCTCAGGTAGTCGCGTAAGTCCACAGTGGCTCCGTCCGAATTGCGTTGATGCTGCTCGTCCGCTGGATTCTATCTGTCACGAAACTCTCTAGGACCGTCATTGCCCACCCCTCGCCGAGATGCTGCAGAAACTCACCGGGCCGTGGCCCTTGGGCAACGCCTGTCACCGCTAGCCGCCGCGTCGCTCGAACAGTTGGGTCTTGACGAGTGCCAGGTCGCGAAGACGCAGTTCGTAAAAGGCAAGAGGCCGTACCGCCGTCAGTCTCCACATGAATCCGATATTGATGTTGCTCGAGACCAGGTTCCCGACCAGGGTTGCGATGGCGGCGCCATTCGCCCCGAGGCTTGGCACAAGCACGAGGAGACAGGCTACGTTCGCGACGCAGGCGATGATGAGACTGACACTTCGACGGCCCGGGTAGCCCAATGCCGTCAGACCGACCCCGGCCATGGAGCCCGGGTTTCCTACCACGACCGCGATGATAAGGATCAAAGAGACCGGGATTGCGGGAGCGAAGTCAGATCCGAAGACGAGTGGCAGCAGGCCGATGCAGGCGGCAGCCGTGCACATCCCGACCCCCAACGCGGCCCACGTAGAGACTCTGGAGGCCACGGTCAACCGATGTCGGTCGAACTGCGTCGACAAGTTGGTGAACATTACTTCTCTAATCGATGTGTTGGCGACTAGGGCGAGCTCGCTGATCGACACCGCGACGGCGTAGTAACCGAGTTGCTCGGTGTCGCTGAGCGGCACGATCAAGGTTTGATCTATCCGCGATAAGAGAATGCCGGATATCGCGCCAACCCATATGCGCATGCCGTATTTCAGAAGGTCACCGTTAGCGGGTGTGTTGACCGGGTCTGTTCGGCGTCGTGGATGAATGTATGCAAGACCGCCGATCAACGGCGCTGTGGCTAGAACGGCGATGGCCGAGAGGGGTGTCAACCGATCGTTGAGCAGCAGGAGTGAAATAGTGAGAACACGGAGGAAAGATGAGATTGCTCGCTCCGCAAGGACCCTCTTCCACTGGTTTAAGCCTGCGGCGACAGCTTGAAGCAGGACAACTTGCATTGTCGGTACGACGAGCAACGCGGCGACGGCTATCATCCGAGCCAGCTCGACGTCCCCGTCGCTAAGCCATCCCCGTAGCGAGAAGATTGTTGTCGTTGCGATTACTCCAGATATGACCAGCATGAGTGCGGCAAATCTTGATACGTAACGGGAGACCGATGGCGCCCGAGCGACAAAGTAGGTCGCAGCGTTTGGTAGGCCGACTGTGGCTATTGTTGCGCCCAAGACGAGGGGTGCGACAGCGGCTGCTACTTCGCCTCTCCCATCGACACCCAGCCCGCGGGCCAACATCGGGGCTGTGAGAAGACTTGCAAGAGGGCCGAGCGCATTTCCAATTAACGTAGTAACGACCCGGCGAGAAATCGTACCCATCAGTTGGCTAGGATCGCCGGTCGGATTCGCAAGAATCGACCACGCATCACTGACCGAATCTCTTGACGAGTTCCTCGCGCCACCGAGGTCCGTAATCGCCCGGCTCCCACCTGAAGCTTTCTCTTATGGCCGAGGCACGATACTCATCGATGGTGCGGATCCGTCGTGCCGGCACTCCTGCCCACACCTCGCCCGCCGGTACGCTTCGGGTGACTACGCTACCGGCACCGATAATCGATCTGTTCCCAATGCTTACGTTTGGCATAATGATGGCGGACACACCGATGAAGACGTCGTCCCCCACCTTGATCGGCCCGTAGAGATGAAGGTCCGGAAGTTCGTCTCGAAGGACGCGCACGGCGCCATCGTGGGTTATAAATCTGACGCCGTCGGCGATCGTCACACGCGAGCCGAGACTAACGAGGAACGGTTCCGACCCGAAATTCACATCGCCGGTCAAGCGGACGTCGCGGCCATGTTCGACATCCGGGTAGTAGGCGATGCGTTCAGTCTCCGAAGCCGTCCTTTGCCTGAAGAGTCGAAGCATGGTCGCGAGTAGGAGGAAGAGATTTCTCATGGAACCAGTCGATTCGTCGAGGGTATGGCGTTGGCAGGGTTGATGTCATGCGTCGTCGCACTTGTAGTCGGCGAAGGTGAGGTCGTGGTGCCTGCTCCGAATGCCATCAGACCTAGGACGATCCACTGAAGCAGAGAAACGGCCGACTGGTTGGCCGTCGAACTGAACGTCTGCACGCTGATGAGCGCGAAGGCTGCGGACGTTGCCGCACCGGAGATAGGGACGAAAGCCTTCGATCGGAAAGCGCTTATAAAAATGAGGATCTGTCCGCCGAAGTACGCGATGCCGAAGAGAATCCCGAAACTGATTGTCAGACAGGCGAGGGCGCTCTCGAAACTCGTAGGCATTCCGAGAGACTGTGCAAGCCGCGCATCGGCACCCGGGCCCATGCCGTAAGGCGAGTAGCTGGACAGGTTGTCGAAGAAATTTGACCACGCGACGCTCCGCGCCCCAGCAGAGCCATTGTCGTACTGGAAGCGGGACGTCACACCGCTCGCGAGTCCGTACCGTGTTGTCGCTGCGTAGGCGATTGCTATCAAGATCGAAGCGGCGATCCGGGTCCGGAACGCAGACCGCCGTTGGAAGATTAGGAGAAGCACGCCGATGGCACACAGAGCGACGCCAGTGCGGGACTGGCTCGCCAAATTAGCGAAGATCGCCAGAGAGGCCAACGCTACTTTTGGCACCACGCGACGCTGAGATCCGATCAACGGCAAGGCGACGGTCCCGGCGAACGCCAGGACAAGCGGACCGTCCAAGGTGCTTGATTGCCGAGTGACGGCGACACTGGAATCGAACCAAAGATAGGTGGCTCTCATTTGCTCCGTGAACGGTGACGTGAAGTCTTGAAGCGTCCCGAGGATCGCGAAGCCTGCGACCGCGGCCGAGCCCCATACGACCGTTTTGACAACGGCCATGGTCGATGACGGTGACAGATGACTGCAGAGACCTATCAAGCTGAACGCGACAACTGGCGCAGCTAGTTGATTGAGTACAAGGGAGTAGCCGGTGCCGTAGGCGATGCAGGTCACGAAAGACCAGAGAACGCCGAACCAGACTATCGCCAAAGGCACGCGGTACCTGCTCGAGGCCTGCAGCACCTGATCGCCGCGAGTTGTCACCTGCACGAGGAACGTGAGAAACAGGATCGCTGTTGAAGGGTGCAGAAACGTGTTGCTGTCCAGAGTGGCCCCCGCGCTGACAGCCACCACCGCAGCGGGAACTAGCAACCACAACAGGATTGAGACCTGCACGGCCCGCCACGGCTTGTCGCGGGTCCAGGCAGCGACCGCGAAGCCGATGAAAAGACTCATCAGTGCGATCATCAGGCTTTTCCTCGGCTGGTCGCTGCGCGCAGCCGCCGTCTCGCGCCCACCGTTTTGCCGTGGGCTCGACTGGTAAGCCAGCGATCTCGGATGTCGTCGGACAACGGGTAGATGAACGAGCGATCCTTCAGGATTTTCTCGTCCTTCTTCACGCCGAGCCAGGTGTGATATTCGGACGTGAAGTTGTCGAGCGCGAGAGCGTTCACCGTCAGCGACGATCGGTTCAGGATCGCGTTGACGGACAGCTGATCCCGACGCGAGTGCCGAAGCACATGAAACATCCAATCCGTCATTGCGTCCTGCATAGAAGGACCGTGTTGACGGGCCAGAATGGCAGTCCAGTAGGGCTGCTGCGTCAGCACCTCAGGCTGGTGCGTGGTCATATGGTGCAGTTGTTCTCGGACGCGTTCGGCACGGTCGAAGCCGTGCTGCAGGACTGCATAGAACTCCTCCCGCACAGTCTCGCGGAAGCTGTGCAGAGGTAGAGAAATCTCGGCATCACGGATGAACGTCGGTAGAAAGAGCTCGGGCGGCATTGCGAGTTGAACACGATTGTCGATCCAGAGCGACGTTCGGTACTCGAGAATTTCCGGATGGCCCAGAATCTTGAGCTCTCGGGCTGAGCGGGTCGGGTCCCAGGGGAATCGAGGTTTTACTACGCGTAACTCCCACGTGTCGCTCTCTAGCCTGGGGTTGTCGGTGAAGCAGACGAATCGTAGATCCGACTTGTCAGCCACTGGCTGCTCATTCAGCTTTTCGTAGGAGCCGAAGAGGGCCGAGTACACCACAGCGCTATCTGTCACGAGTGTTTCGATTCGTCATGGATGAAGCCTTCCGCCAAACGGCGCGCAAAAGGTCAAGATCAGGGCGATGGGGCGGGAAGTCTGGGACCATCAGGGCTTCGATCTGCCCCAGGCTGAGGACGCTGGTTGAGAGGATATTCTCGCGGTCTTTGCGCTTCTCGACGAGAAGGCGAACTGCGCGCCCATGACCTGTCAGGGCTGCACGACCCTGATGGCGTCTAAAGGCCCAACAGGTCAGCAGAAGCTGAGAAAGGACGAACCGAGGCGCGATCTTGCACAGCAGTCTGGTGGGAACGTTCCGGTAGAGGACAAGCGGGAGGTTCTTCATCGTCTGATGTGTCGTGAAACCGTGTGATCTTGAGCTGGTCATGCCCATCACGTGGTGAACACGAGCCTTCGGGCAGTAGGTGATCTGCCACCCCGCGTGGCGGATCCGGAAGCTCAGGTCAATGTCCTCGAAGTACGCAAAGAAGTCCTCGTCGAACAGTCCGACCGCTCTTAGAGTGTCGGCTCTGAATAGGCAGGCAGCCCCACTCGCACCGAAGACGTCGGTCGGCGAGTCATATCGACCGTCGTCGACTTCTCCGCGACCCCGCGGGAACGCTAAGCCCCAAGTCGTAAAGCAGTCGCCAGCGCTGTCTAGCCGGGTGCCGTCGGCACTTAGGACCTTGCTGGTCGCCACGCCGACGTCAGGACGTTGCGCAAGTGTCGTAGCGAGCTCCTGCAGCCATCCTCGCTGAGCGACGGCATCATCGTTGAAGACTCCGACATACGTGAACCCTCTGCCCAAGGCCCACTGGACCCCCGGGTTTACGCCGCCAGCGTAACCCCGATTTGTGGAGTTCTCGATGATATGTACTGACGGGAAGGCGAACCTGACCTTCGAAATGGACCCGTCCGTCGAGGCGTTGTCGACAACTACAACCTGCGGAACGGGGTCCTGCGAGACAAGCGAATCGATCGCGTCGAGGAGCGCATCGCCTCCATTGAGGTTCGGTATGACGATGGCAGCGTGAAGAGTCACGTCGTAGCCGTCCTCCGGTTGAGGGGATCTTCCTCGGTCAGGACCGCCCGGTGAGTAGATGTGTAGCAGAGTTCGATCTGTCGATCGTTCAGGCCCAGATCGACGTTGTGGAGAGCCAAAGACTCACCCCCGGTACCCGGAATCGCGCGCACCGACGAAGCTTGGGGACGTACCTGGCGCGTCCTATAACGGTTCTCAATGGCGATCGAGTTCAACCAGACGTCGTCGGCCCTCGGGGCCTTGGTCAGAAACTGGCGTCCTTTCTCCCGAACGTGATGTAGGAAGGATGGCGGATAGAGCACGCCGCCGACACCCGTAGCGAAGGTTCGAAGACTTGCCTCGGACGACGTGCACTCCTGCCAGTCGATGTACGGCTCAATGTGGTCGTGTGCGATCCCTATGGTCCACCCGCGATGGCACAAGATGTCCTCTGGATGCGTTCGGTGCAGCTCAACAAGGTCTTCGAGCCAGGTCCTTGAAAGCATCGAATCGTCGTCCATGATTACCAGCGGAGATTCTGGGAAAGTGTCGAGGTCCTCGCTCACGTAGGGAAAGTACTTCTTGTGTGGTCCGAGATCCTGGCACTGTCGGATCTCTAGACCGCGACGCTCCAGCCGCCGAACGGAGTCCGGTAAGGGGCGGTCCTCATCTAGCCACAGCACGATGCGGGAGGGGAGGCGGCTTCCACGACCGACGCTTTCGATGGCGATGGCGACCACGTCGAGACGTGTGCCGTAGGAAGTCAGAGAAATAGTGGCACCCGAGTCGCCAAGTAAGGAGCGTCGGCTCCAGCGGCCCACCGTTCGGAGGTGCATACTCTGGCAGACCAGGCCCGCATAGCGGATGCGCTCATGAAGCGAGGGCTGCGAGCCGTTTTGGCTGGACTCGCGCAAAGGCTGCCTCAGGATCGCATGAGCATGGCTTCTGAACTTCAGCGATTCTTGCGTCCAGTCGATTGGCGACGGCTCTGGACAGTTCGCTGACTTCAGCGCACGCCGGCCGTAGCCGATGGCACGGCTCCACAGACCGGCGGCAACGACTGCGCGCCAAGTCCATGCCGTAATTCTGCTTGGTCGCCGACGCAGCTTGAACAAGTCGAACGTGTTGGTGACCCAGGCGTGGCTGACCGGACCTCCTGCGCCGCTGCCCGTTGAATCGCTCTGACCGATCCCATGTTCGGCCTTCGCCGATGTCAGAACTCGTATTGTGAAGCCGGCGTCGCGAACTCGGAGACATAGGTCGGTGTCCTCCGCATACATGAACCATCTCTCGCTTAACCCGCCCACGGCTTCCCAAGCCTCCCGCGAGACAAACATGCACGATCCAGAGACCCAGTCGACCTGACGCGAGTTTGGCACCTGGTCCGATCTCAGGAAGTGTCCTTCGAGCACTGGTAGGGCGCGAGCGAAGCGCGACAACCCACTCCAATGAGTCGCGACTCTCCAGAGCGTGGGTTCGCGCCCGGCCTCAAGCGTTTGCAGGCGCCCTTCGGGGTGCTCCACCAGCGGCGCAATGACTCCACTCGGAACTGGATCGTTGAACGCTTGTAGGCACACCTCAATTGACCGAGCAGAGATGTGAGCATCTGGATTGATGAGAAGCATGACGGGGGCGCGCGACGCTTGCGCCCCTATGTTGACGGCCTTGGCGAAGCCTAGGTTGGCGTCCATCGGCACAAGCAAGATCTCGGGAAAAAATTCTTTGATGTACGGGACGGACTCATCCGTGCTGCCGTTGTCGACGACGATGATCTCAACTCCGGGCACGGGTAGGAGTGACGCGAACAGCCGACCGAGGAGGTGACGACTATTGAAAGAGACGACGATGACGCTGAGACGAGGCGGCTCTAAATTCTGCGGCATCGACGAACCCTCTCTGGTGGCACTTGGGAAAGATGCAAAAAAGAATCCCTCTGACGGGCTTGTCCTCGCGATTGGACGCGGTCAGTCATTAACGAACTCCTCGGCTGCGTGCCGAATGGAGGACACCACCTGTGCCCACGTCAACGAAGATCCGTGCGCGCGAAGGGACTGAATGCGCTCTTGGGTCAATTCGGTCGACGCCTCATACGTCATCGCCTGTGCTATCGAGGCAACATCGGTTGGATCGGCATAGGTTGCGTGTATCCCCAAATTCTCGCGCATTACATCGATGTCGCTAACCACGACGGGTGTGCCCAGCGCCAAGGATTCGAGGGGCGGCATTCCGTAGCCCTCGTCCATCGACACGTAAACCGAAAGGCGTGCGTTCTGGTACAACCACTTCAGTTCGATATCGGTGACAAAGCCGGTGAATATCAAACGGCGGTCATTCACGGCTTCGTCTGAACCCGGGGGAAGGGCAGCCGAAGAGCCCTCTGCAGCGCCAACAACGACCAAAGGGAACTGGGGCGTGGCGAGATCAGCTTCGAGAGCGGCCGCAATCGTCCTTGCCAAGTTCTTGCGTGGCGTAAGTCTGCCGACCGCAAGCATGAAGCGTCTGCTGGTCAGCGTGCTGAATCCGTCAGTCGTGGGGGCTTCGAGCAGGCCGCCAGCAACGCTGATTCCCGCCGCCACGACAGGCGTTTCTCGAACAAAGCGCCGTATCCTTGAGGCTTCGTTTCTAGAGGACGCGATGACAACGTCTGAACGTCGTGCCAGCGGAATCATGGTTGAGAAGTAGATACGTTCCTTAATCGTGAACCACTCCGGGTTGGTCTTGAATAGAACATCGTGCAGAAATACTGCGGAGTTCTTGCTCAGCGAGGCGAAGTTGTGAGAGATCACGAGATCCGGTTTGAAGGTCCGTGCTGCGTACGACGTCCCTAGCACCGCCAAGGCTGCTTGAGGCCTCATCCGCGAGGGCACTAACAGTGTCTCAGGTGCGACTTCTTTGCGGACATCTTCGAGGTGCCTGCGACGAACTACGAGGCATATGTGGTCGTCGGGGAACTCTGCGGCCCAGGCGATGACGACTTCGCGCATCACTCGGCGGACGGCCGCTGACCCGCTGCACCACCAGTAGGCATCGAACAGAACTCTCATGCGATCAGTTTCCGAGGGTGGGTGGCTTCGACCCGGGACGTTGTCGCGGCCTTGCTAGCTGAGTGCATCGGACTTAAGAAGTGTCTCGTAGTCGGCGCAGACGCCGTCCCAGCCATAGTGCAGACGCGAACGCTCCACCGCTTTCACACTTGCGTCGCCAGGATTGTCGAGCATGTCGCGAATGCTCCGTGCGATGTCGTTCGCCGACGGTTCGCAGAAGATGCCGGTGTCGCCTAGCACTTCACGGTTGTACACGGTGTCGCGTGCGACGACGGGAGCACCCGCAGCCATTGCCTGAACGAGCGCGGGGTTAGTTCCTCCGACGCTGTGGCCGTGGAAATAGGCGCCTGCATGCTGCCAAAGAGAAAACAGTCGTTGGTCGTCGCTTAGGTGTCCTAGCCAGTGGATCGTAGGAAATGCTGCGTCGAGTTCTCTAGCCTGGTCATCGAGCGGTCCGCCATCCGACCCTGACGATCCAACGATGACTACGTCAATTCCACTCTCTGCTAGGCCCACTGATGCCTTGAAGAACTCGCTGACAGTGTTCTCAGGGACGAACCGAGCGACCATGAGGACGTACTTTCCAGAGGACAGCCCCGATTCGACGGGGAGGTCCGGCACGGGGTCTCCGCCGTACGGGATGAACGTCCCGTCCCGTCCGAACTCCCGCAGCCAGAAATCTTGAATGGCTCTCGCATCGAAGACGAGATGGTCGGCGTGCTTGGCGGTGAGTCGCGCCCCCCACCTGAATACGGCTTTAGCGAGCCGCCCCCATTTAGCTCTGTGCCATTCGATGCCGTCAACATTCACGACAGTGCGAATGCCACGAAGTTTCAGAAGAGGTAGCCAAAATCCGTTAGCGACATTCATAACGAGTGTTACATCGGGCTTGTGTCTTACCGCGTGGATCACCGACGTAAGACCGAAGGAGAGCGTGCTTAACGAGTTGCTACTGATCCCCCGCGTCTCGACTGTCTGTACTGAGGGGTGGGTTGAAGGGTCATCGTTCCGGGTTGCTCCAGGGCGGCCATAAACGACGACGTTCCAGTTGTTGTCAGCCAAGAACGGAGCCAACCTTCTCACTGCCGTCTCAAATCCTCCGTAGTAACTGGGGTACCCGCGGGTTCCGACAATCGCCACTGATCGTGGCGCAGCTTTGCCGTGCTGGCGCGTCATTCAGTAGGCCCCTTCACTTCTTGTAACCGCCTTCAAGGTCCGCCACACGATCTGCAGGTCTCGCAACATTGACCAGTTCTCGACGTAGTCGAGGTCGAGTCGAACGGTCTCCTCCCACGTGAGGTCGGAACGCCCACTGATCTGCCACAGACCGGTAATGCCCTGTTTGACTAGGAGGCGGCGCTGGGTCGCTCCGTTGTACTGCTCCACCTCGCGGCCCAGAGGGGGGCGGGGTCCGACGACGCTCATATCGCCGCGGAGGACGTTGATGAACTGCGGGAGCTCGTCTAACGAGTAGCGGCGCAGAAATCGGCCGACCCGTGTGACGCGGGGGTCCGACCTCATCTTGAAGAGGGGGCCAGAGCCCTCGTTCCTCGCGGACAGATCGGCCACCTGGCGATCGGCGCCTTCGGCCATCGACCGAAACTTCAGCATGAAGAACGGCCTACCTCCAACCCCGATGCGCTCGCTTCGGTAAAGAACGGCCCCGGGGCTGTCGAGCTTCACCGCAACGGCGATAGCGAGCAGCAACGGCAGCATGGTGACGAGGAAGAGTAGAGCAAATGTCTTATCGAAGGCTGACTTCGCGAACTTCGCAGCGCCGGCGTAGGTGGGGCGCTCCAAGTGGATGAACGGCATGTTGGAGACGCCGCGAACGTGGATGCGGGGCCCCGCCACATCAAACACGTTCGGCGAAACCATGAGGTCGATCGCGGCACCTTCAAGCTGCCATGCGAGATCCTTAAGGCCGTCGTGCCCCAGGTGTTCGGTGTCGGTGACGATGACGGTGTCGGCTTCGGAAATCGACAGGGCTCCGACGAGGGATCGCTGAGTCCCCATGACAGGGATGAAAGCAGTAGGGACGTCGAGCCACTCGTTTCGAGCGCCTTGGCGATCAGGCACCCAGACGCCGGTAACCCGGTACCCATCTGCGTCGCCTGCGATGAACCCCTCGGCGATACGCTTGGCCGATCGGACCCCGCCTACGACCAAGACGCGCGAATGCGCGCGTCCGCGTGCGCGCTCCCGGCCTAACCAGTTGCGCCACGATTTGCGGGCGGCGAGGAGTCCAACGAGGCCGAGAGGAAATGCAATGGCGAGGTAACCGCGAGAAGCATCTAGCTTGAATAGCAACGAGAAGATGGCAACCATACCGAACACCGAGACGGTCGTTTTGGCGACGCGGGTGTATTCCTCGGCGCCGTGACCCACGATGCGTTGGTCGCGCGAGCCCGAGATGGTGAGAGCCACCCACCAGAGCGTGGCTACGAAGATGCCAAGCATCATGTAGGACGTCGGATAACTACCAAGGTTGATGGAATTGGATGCGTCTGCTCCAAAACGCAGCACCCCGGCAGTCGCTGTCGCAAATATCAGCACAAGCGCGTCGGTCACCCGAAGGCGGCTGGCGTACCCGCTTTGCCACGAGCTCTCCCGAGGGTTGAGCTCGCTGGCGGAGGCGGGTACTTCGGGGCCGGAGGGGATGGACGTCACGGTCATGTACGTCTCTCCGGGTGTACGGCTCTGAAGCGTCTTGAAACCGCGCGAATGATCAGTCATGCTGCCCCCCTCAAGCCTTGAACCCACCCTGGAGATTCCCCCGTGCTCCCAGGGTCACCTTACGGGTGGATGAGGGCCGTAGGACCCTTGTTCACCAGATGGTTACGTGCTGTCTGGGTGATTCGTGTCTCTTTCGAGTTGCGGAGACGCGTTGCGTAGGCAACTTCGGCCCAGGCCCTAGGCTGGCGGGGTGAGCACCAAGATCGCTGTTGTCGGGCTCGGCTACGTCGGGCTGTCCATCGCTGTGCTGCTGTCGCAGAGCAATGAGGTCGTCGGCCTCGAGATCGACGAGGGCAAGCTGCGCCTGCTCGAGCAGCGCAGGAGCCCCATCCACGACGCCGAGATCGAGCAGTTCCTCGGTCGCGATGACCTTGACCTGACGTTCACGAACGACCCCGCGACGGCCTACGCCGACGCCGAGTTCGTCGTCATCGCGACGCCGACCGACTACGACGAGCAGACCAACTACTTCAACACCCGCACCGTCGAGAGCGTCATCGCCGACGTCGTGAAGCTGGCGCCCGACGCGACGATGGTCATCAAGTCGACGATCCCCGTCGGCTTCGTGCTCGACGTCCGCAAGCGGCTCGCCACCGAGAACGTGCTGTTCTCGCCGGAGTTCCTGCGTGAGGGCAAGGCGCTCTACGACAACCTGCACCCGTCGCGCATCGTCGTCGGTGAGCGGAGCGACCGCGCGCAGCGCTTCGCCGACCTGCTGATGGAGGGGGCGGCCGAGAAGGGCTGCCCCGTCCTGCTGACCGAGCCCACCGAGGCCGAGGCGATCAAGCTGTTCGCCAACACCTACCTGGCGATGCGCGTGGCCTACTTCAACGAGCTCGACTCCTTCGCGATCAGCCACGGCCTGTCGTCACGTCAGATCATCGACGGCGTCGGCCTCGACCCGCGCATCGGCACGCACTACAACAACCCGTCGTTCGGCTACGGCGGCTACTGCCTGCCGAAGGACACCAAGCAGCTGCTGGCGAACTACCAAGACGTGCCGCAGACGCTGATCAGCGCGATCGTCGACGCCAACAGCACGCGCAAGGACTTCATCGCCACCGACATCCTCAGCCGCAACCCGCGGGTCGTCGGCATCCACCGGCTGATCATGAAGTCGGGCTCCGACAACTTCAGGGCCAGCAGCGTGCAGGGCATCATGAAGCGACTCAAGGCCAAGGGCATTCAGGTCGTCCTCTACGAGCCCGAGCTGGCCGAGGACGAGTTCTTCCACTCCCGGGTCATCCGCGACCTCGACGAGTTCAAGAAGGTCTCGGACGTCATCGTGGCCAACCGCCGCGTCGACGAGCTCGAGGACGTCCGCGAGCGCGTCTACACGCGCGACCTGTTCGGCTCCGACTGACGCACGAAGGCGGGATGTACTCCGCGTTGCGTCTAGTGCGAGGTGAGGTGTCGTTTGCCGCTGACGAGCGGCTTGGTCGGTCGACTCGAGCGCTGGTCATGCAGAGTGCTCATCAGTCGGCGAGCAGGAAGAACCACCGCGATTCGACTGATCTCGACCACAGCGAGGCAGATCATGAATGAAATGCCTAGGACAAGCGCGGCGAAAGCGCTCGGGAGCATCCGTAGGTTCATGTATCGGTAGAGGCGGGAACTCCGAAGTCATGACGCGGGGCAATATCACTGCGCCGCTCGTAATTTGGCCAGTCCGATGAACGGCAGGCGTTACCTCTCCCGCTCAATGTCGTTGAAGACGTCATGGAAACGGTGCTGTGGGTGACGCTGGTGATCGTGGGCGTCAATGTCCTCGTGGTCGCGGCGCTGTTCGCGCACTACGTGCGGGAGCGCCGCTCCGACGACGACAACCAAGCCGCGCGCATGGTCGACCTCGCCGAGCGGTTCGAGACGTTCAGCCAACGCCGCGACTCGATCGCCGCTTGAACCTGCTGTCAGCGGTGCTTCGGACTGTGCGGGCAGGCGCTGCCGTACTTGACCTTGCAGCGGACCCTGCGACGGAACCGTCTAAGCGAGTGCGCGATCGCCATGGGCGGGCACCTTCGAACGGGCTGCAGCGGCGGCCGGGCGGATGGCGACGTCATGCAGCGGCTCGGCTGAGCCCCTGCGACGGTGCGAGCGCTCGTCGAGCACCACGATGACGGTGACGACCGCGCCACTGACCCCCCAGACAGCAGCGAGCACGACGAAGAGCTCACTCATGCGGCGAACCTACTGACCGCATGTGTCAGAGGAGTGAACGTGTCACATCGGTCGGGTCAACTGCGCAGGCCGATCAGGCGGCGCGGTTCTCGTCATCGTCGTCGACGGGCTTCGAGCCCGTCGAGCCGGCGTGGAAGCCGGGGTCGGACGAGCCGGCGCGCAGTGCGGCCAGCAGGACGACGAACGCGACGAGGGCCACGACCGCGAGGCTCACGACCAGGACTGTCACCACCTGAGGCTACCGGGGTGCCGGGTCAGGACGGTCAGCCGGCGGTGCTGGCGGCGAGCTGTCGCGCGGGGGCGTGGGGGGCGTGTCGGACGTCCGCATCGGCCGACCGGTCGTGCGGCGCCTGCTCCGTCGCGAGCCGACGGAACGCTCGCTCGTCGACGGCGAAGATCGCGACGACCACGACGGCGCTGACTCCCCAGATGACGGCGACCGTCACCAACAGCATGTGAAACACACGAGACACGGTATCTCCTATCGTGCCCGCGCTGAATGGCCCGAAAGGACCATGTTGCAGGGAGGATGAGGGGATGCGAGTCCACCACCTCAGCTGCGGAACGTTCACCCCACCGCTCACCGGCACGATCGTCTGCCACGTCCTGCTGTGCGAGACCGACGACGGTCTCGTGCTCGTCGACACGGGGCTCGGGCTCGGCGACTACGCCGATCCGCGGCGCATGGGCCCGGCACGGCACCTGCTGAAGGTCGCGTCGACGCCGGCCGCCTCGGCCGTGCTGCAGCTGCAGGCGATGGGCTTCGACGCCACCGACGTCGTCCACGTCGTGGTGACGCACCTCGACTTCGACCACATCGGCGGCCTGTCCGACTTCCCGGCCGCGACCGTCCACACGACCGCCGACGAGCACGCCGCCGCGGTCACCGCGCCCGATGCGCTCGACCGCCGTCGCTACCGTCCGGCGCAGTGGGCGCACGGGCCCGCCTGGCAACTGCACGGTGGCCGCGGCGACACCTGGATGGCGGGGCTGACCGGCCACGAGGTGCTGCCCGGCATCACGCTCGTCCCCATGCCGGGGCACTCGCGCGGGCACGCGGCGGTCGCCGTCGACGCGGGGGAGCGGGGTCTGGTCGTCCACGCCGGCGACGCGGTCTTCGACGCCGCCTCGTACGCGGACACGACGCCGTCGGGACAGCCCCTCCAGCCGATGCGGAAGCTGCGGGCGTTCGAGCAGGCGGTGGGCCGCGACCGGGCTGCGATCGCCCGCAACCACCACACGCTGCGTCAGCTGAACGCGACGGACGGGGTCACGGTCGTCCCGGCGCACGACCCGAGGATCTTCGACGACGTCGCTGGGAGTGCCTAGCGACGTCGGAACGTCAGTGGCGGCCGGCGGCGCGGGGCGTCGTCGAGGACGAGGAGGGCTTCGCGTCGAGCGTCTGCTTCTTGTCCTTCAGGCCCCAGTCCTGACGAATGGTGCCCACGACGGTCTCGAACTCCTCGATGAGGCGCTTCTTCTCAGCTTCGTACGACATGGGATTCCCTCCGGTGACTACTGCTTACGGTAGGCCATCGACGGGGCGGCGGCGCCACAGGACGAGGTTATGAGCCACTCGAGGTGCCGCGACTCAGCGAGTGACGTCGACGGTCGCGAGTCCGAGATCGTGCCAGGCGTCGAGCAGTCGGCGATCGCCCGCGGCCGCGACCATGTCGACGTCGGACACCGCGACCGCGCTGGCGCAGTGGACGGCGTCGTAGCCGCGGAGGGCCTGGGTGTCGGACAGGCGAGCAGCGTGGGCGACCAACGTCTCGTCGACCGGCACGACGGAGATCTGCGACCAGACGTCGTCGAGGCGGGCGACAGCGGCCCGGTGGTCGGAACGGGTGATGCGTCCGGCGTGTCGAGCCGCGGCCAAGGCGGCTGCGCCCTCGACGTAGGCCAGCTGGCTCGTCACCACGTCGTCGGCGGTGTCCCACAGCGCGGCGCACGCGGGGCTGGACGGCTCGGCGATCAGCAGCGGGACCAGGACCGACGTGTCGAGGTAGGCGATCAACGACGCTGCTCGTCCAGCAGGTCGGACACCGTCCCGGCCGTCTGCAGGGGTGCCTGTGCGACCCGCTTGCTCCGGTGGGGCTCGCGGACGTGCCCCGCGGCCCGCAGCTGCTCGAGCTTCGTGGGTTGATCGACCGGGACGATGCGGGCCACCGGCTTGCCGTGGGACGTGATGGTGACGGTGTGGCCGTCCCTCACCAGGGCAAGCTGCTCGCTGAGAGAGTTGCGAAGCTCTCGGATGCCGACGTCCATGCCTGCTCCTTTGTGTACACAACTGACCAGTCGAGTGTATCTACATCGCCCAGGACGGGATTGACGATTTCCACACGGGACACCCGCCCTTCCGCCAAGATGTCGTGTCGGGGGTCGACAGGCTCAAGGGGCATGCAGTGGGACAGACCGGACGACAGATGCGTCAGCGCACCGTCAAGCGCATGAAGACGACGAACACCAAGCAGGGCAGAGCCCGTCCGGAACCGTCGCGCGGGGCGAAGCTGCGCTACTGGTTCGACGCCACGATGGCCCGCGGCACGTCCGCGCTGGTGGCATGGCTCGCCGTCGTGACGCTCGCGCTGATCATCGTGTTCACGGTCATCGTGCAGGTCACCGGTATGGAGCCCGGGTCGCCCAACGCCAAGGGCGGCTTCTTCGGGCAGATGCTCGCGACGCTGTTCCACGCGCTCGACCCCGGCACCGTCGCCGGCGACTCCGGCTCGTGGCGGTTCATCGCGACGATGCTGGTGCTGACCGTGGCCGGCCTGTTCATCGTCAGCGCCCTGATCGGCGTCATCGCCACCGGCATCGACGACAAGCTCGCCGAGCTGCGCCGCGGACGGTCACTGGTCATCGAGCGCGACCACACCGTCATCCTCGGCTGGTCCGACTCCGTGTTCGCGATCGTCCGCGAGCTGTCGATCGCCAACGAGAGCCGCAAGCGTCCGGCGATCGTGATCCTCGCCGAGCAGGACAAGGTCGACATGGAGGAGCAGATCCGCGAGAAGCTCGACGACCTGCGCGGCACCCGCGTCGTCTGCCGCACCGGCTCGGCCCTCGACCTCGGCGACCTCGCCCTCAGCAACCACTCGCTGGCCCGCTCGATCATCGTCCTGTCGCCCGGCGGCGACGAGCCCGACAGCGAGGTCATCAAGACCCTGCTCGCCCTGACCCACGACGGCGACGGGCCGCACATCGTCGCCGAGATCCAGGACCCGCAGAACCTCGAGGCCGCCCGCCTCGTCGGCGGCGACCGCACCGTCATCGTCGACAAGCGCGAGACCATCGCCCGCCTGATCGTCCAGACGTCCCGCCAGTCGGGCGCCGCCGCCGTCTACACCGAGCTGTTCGACTTCGACGGCGACGAGATCTACTTCCAC
This sequence comes from Aeromicrobium sp. Root472D3, assembly GCF_001426485.1. Taxonomy (GTDB): domain Bacteria; phylum Actinomycetota; class Actinomycetes; order Propionibacteriales; family Nocardioidaceae; genus Aeromicrobium. The sequence continues at coordinate 657,081 of NZ_LMET01000001.1, forward strand.
TCCGACGCGTCGCTGTCGGGCAGCACCTTCGGCGAGGCGGTCGCCGCGTACGAGTCGGCGTCCGTCATCGGGCTCGTGTCGCCCGACGGCTACGTCGAGCTCAACCCCGCGATGGACACCGTCGTCGGCGGCAGCGAGCTGGTCGTCGTCGCCGAGGACGACTCGGTGCTGGCGAGCGCCGCCCGCAGCACCGCGGCCGTCGACGAGTCGCGCATCAACACCGCCCCCGTCGAGCCCGAGGCGCCGTCGAAGGTGCTGATGCTCGGCTGGAACGAGCGCGCCGCCACGGTCGTCCGCGAGCTCGACGAGTACGCGCAGGAGGGCTCGACGCTCGAGATCCTCACCGAGCTCGGCACCCCGGACGTCCCGACGCTGGCCAACCTGTCGGTCACCGTCACGCGCGGGCGGACGTCCGACCGGGCGACCCTCGACCGCTTCGACGTCCGCCAGTACGACCAGATCATCGTGCTCTGCTACTCCGACGAGCTGCCCGTGCAGCGCGCCGACGCCCGCACCCTCGTGACGCTGCTGCACCTGCGCGAGATGGTCGGCGACCGCGCCAAGGGCGAGCGGCCGTCCGTCGTCAGCGAGATGCTGGACGACCGCAACCGGGCCCTCGCCCAGGTCGCGCACGTCGACGACGTCATCGTCAGCGACGAGATCCTCAGCCTGATCCTGTCGCAGCTGTCGGAGAACGAGCGGCTCGAGGCGGTCTTCCAGGACCTGCTAGACGCCGACGGTGCCGAGATCTACCTGCGGCCCGCGCGCGACTACGTGCTCGAGGGCGAGCCGGTCACCTACGCGACGGTCGTCGCCTCGGCCGCGCGCCGCGGCGAGACCGCGCTCGGCTACCGCGTCTCGTCCGAGGCGGACGACGCCGACGCGAGCTTCGGCGTGTACGTCAACCCGGCCAAGTCGGCGCGGTTCGGCGTCCTGCCGGCCGACCGGGTCGTGGTGCTCGCGGAGGACTGAGGCGACGTCGCGCTTCCCCGACCGGGCGTGAGGTGTGCGCGGTAGGTTAGGACGTGCGATGGGTGCCGGCCGCTGGGCCCCTCGGCGGCGCGTGACCTGGCCGTCTCCCCGGCCGCCACGACGGCACCGTCGCAGGCGTGTTTCAGGGAGGGAGTCCCAGATGCGCCGACGTCCCCGGAGTCGCGCGACTCCGGGGACGTCCTGCATCGGGGCGGCTCAGCCGTAGTGGCCCGCCTCGACGTCGTCGAGCAGCGTCGGGCCGGTGGGCGTCCAGCCGAGCGTCTCGCGGGTGACGGCGCTCGACGCGGGGATGTCCATGCCGACGAGGCGACCCAGCCAGCCGAAGTGCGCGGCGGCGTCGTCCGGCGAGACCGACCGTGCGGGCAGGCCGAGACGGCGGCCCAAGGCCTCGGCGAGGTCGCGGATGGCCACGCCCTCCTCGGCGCTGCCGTGCAGCACCGACCCGGGGGCGGCCTTCTCGACCGCGAGCCGGAACAGGGTCGCGGCGTCGGAGCGGTGCACGGCCGGCCACCGGTTGCCGCCGTCGCCCACGTAGCCGGCGAAGCCCCGGTCGCGGGCGACCTGGGCCAGCGTCGCGACGAAGGCCCCGTCACCCTCGCCGTGGACGCTGGGCGAGAGTCGCACGATGGACGCCCGCACGCCGCGATCGGCGAACGCCAGGGCGGCGGCGGTGTTGGCGACGCGAGGTGCGGTGTGACCCTCGGGCAGGGCGACGTCCGCCTCGGTCGCCACGCGGCCGGGTGACAGGCCGGCGAGACCGGCCGCGACGACGAGCGTCGGGTCGTCGCCGCCCACGGAGGTGCCGAGGGCCTCGATCGCGACGCGGTCGGCCTCGGCCGCCTCGGCGAACCCGCCCGAGAAGGCCAGGTCGTGCTTGAACGCGAGGTGGACGACCGCGTCGGCGTCGGCAGCGGCCGACCGCAGGACGTCGAGGTCGTCGAGCGAGCCGCGGACGACCTGCGCGCCGAGGGACGTGACGGTGGCGGCGGACGCGTCGCTGCGGGCCAGGCCGGTGACCTGGTGGCCGGCGGCGACGAGCTCGGGGAGGACGGCGGAGCCGATGAAGCCGGATGCTCCGGTGACGAAGATGCGCATGGGATTCCTTGGGTGGACGAAGTGATGTCAGTGACTGACATGAACGGTAGCAGGTGATGTCAGGAACTGTCATCGCCTAGGATCGACGCATGAGCCGATGGGATCCGGATGCGAAGGGCCGCCTGGCCGAGGCCGCCCGCACCCTGTTCATCGAGCAGGGCTTCGACCGCACCACCGTCGCCGACATCGCGGCGCGCGCCGGTCTCACCGAGCGCACCTTCTTCCGCCACTTCACCGACAAGCGCGAGGTGCTGTTCGCCGGCGACATGCTGAGCGGGCGGATGTCCGACGTCGTCGCGTCCGCGCCGTCCGACCTCGCCCCCATCGAGGTCGTCACCCTGGCCGTCGAGGACGCCTGCGACGCGATCACGTCCAGCCCCGACTGGTCGCGCGACCGCGCGCGCATCGTCGCCGAGCACGCCGACCTGCGCGAGCGCGAGCTCGCCAAGATGGGAGTCCTGGCGGTGGCGCTCGCCGACGGGCTGCGCGCCAGGGACGTCCCGACGTCCACCGCGGTCGTCGCCGCCGAGCTCGGCGTGCTGGCCTTCCGGCTGGCGTACGAGCGCTGGGCCGTCGGGCCGAGGTCCGAGCGGCTGGCACCCATGGTGCGGGTCGTGCTGGCCGAGCTGGCGGACGTCGCCGGCCACCGCTGAGCGTCCGCGCCTGGAGCGCGGTCGAGCGTGAGGCCGCCCACGTTCGGTGGGATCGGGAACAGGACCGCCCGTAAGATGGTTGCAGCAAGCAATCGCCTTCCGCGTGCTTGCTCACGCGCTCTCTTGTCGCCCTCCTGATCGTGAAAGTTCTTCTGTGTCCTCCTCTGCCGTCCGCCGCACCCACTACTGGGTGACGTTCGCCGTCCTCGCCGTCTCCGTCGCGTCCTACACGCTGATGCAGTCGCTGACGATCCCCGTCCTCACCGAGCTCGAGACCGAGTTCAACACCGACCAGAACACCGTCACCTGGCTGCTCACCGGCTACCTGCTGTCGGCCTCGGTGTTCACCCCGATCATGGGTCGGCTCGGCGACGCCTACGGCAAGCAGCGGCTGCTCGTCATCTCCCTCGCCGCCCTCGCGATCGGCTCGCTCGGCGCCGCGCTGGCCCCGTCGATCGGCCTGCTGATCGCCGCCCGCGTCGTCCAGGGCGTCGGCGGCGGCGTGCTGCCGCTGGCCTTCGGCATCATCCGCGACGAGTTCCCGAAGGAGAAGATCGGCGGCGCCGTCAGCGTCGTCTCGTCGCTGCTCGCGGTCGGCTTCGGGGCCGGCATCGTGCTGGCCGGTCCGATCGTCGACGCCCTCGGGTTCCGCTGGCTGTTCTGGCTGCCGTTCATCGTCACGGCCGTCGCCGCCGTCGTCGCCGCGGTCGTCGTGCCCGAGTCGCCCGTCCGCACCCCCGGACGCATCGCGATCCTGCCCGCCGTGCTGCTGTCGGCCTGGCTCGTCGCGCTGCTGCTGGCCCTCAGCCAAGCCCCCGAGTGGGGCTGGGGCGACGTCAAGACCGTCGTCCTGCTGGTCGCCGCCATCGTCCTGCTCGGCGCATGGATCCGCACCGAGCTCGTCGTCGACGTCCCCCTCATCGACATGAAGATGATGCGCCTGCCCGGCGTCTGGACGACCAACCTCGTCGCCCTGCTGCTCGGCGTCGGCATGTACGCGTCGTTCGGCTTCATCCCGCAGTTCAACCAGACGCCCAGCGCCAACGGCTACGGCTTCGGCTCGTCGATCACCGAGTCGGGCCTGATCCTGCTGCCGTCCGCGATCATGACGTTCCTGACGGGCCTCGTCGCGGCGCCCATCGCCCGCCGCATCGGCCCCAAGACCGTCGTCGTCGTCGGCTCGGTGCTCGGCGCCGTCGGCATGTTCATGATGGCCGTCTGGCACGCCGAGCCGTGGCAGGTCGCGGCGTCCAACGCCGTCACCGGCACCGGCATCGGCCTGGCGTTCGCGTGCCTCGCCGGCCTCATCGTCGCCGCCGTCACCCCCGAGCAGACCGGTGTGGCCAGCGGCATGAACGCCAACATCCGCACCATCGGCGGATCGATCGGCACGGCCGTCATGGCCAGCATCGTCACGGCGCACTTCCTGCCCAGCGGCTTCCCGAAGGAGATCGGCTACACCGCCGGCTTCGTCGTGCTGGGTGGCGCGCTGCTCGCCGCCGCGATCGCCGGGCTCATGATCCCGTCGATGTCGGAGCAGGCCATCGAGGACAAGCTCGAGCAGGAGCGCCTCGACCGCGAGCTCGCGGTCATGGGTGCCTGACCCCTCCGTGAACCGTCCTGCAGGAGCCCGGTCGACCGTCGCGGTGCTGGCGGTCGGCACGGGCGCGTTCGGGCTCCTGCAGTCGCTGATCGTCCCGGTGCTCACCGAGGTGCAGGACCGCTTCGACACCGACCAGTCGACCGTCACGTGGGTGCTGACCGCGTACCTGCTGTCGGCCGCCGTCGCGACCCCGCTGATCGGGCGCATCGGGGACGCCGTCGGCAAGCAGCGGATGCTGGTCGTGACGCTGACACTGCTCGCGATCGGCTCGGCCATGGCCGCCGTGGCGCCCAGCATCGAGTGGATGATCGTCGCCCGCGTGGTGCAGGGGCTCGGCGGCGGCGTGCTGCCGCTGTCGTTCGGCATCGTCCGCGACGAGGTCTCGCCCGAGCGGTCGGGGACGGCCGTCGGCCTGCTCGCCTCGCTCGTGTCGGCCGCCTTCGGCATCGGCATCGTGCTGGCCGGGCCCATCGTCGACGGGCTCGGCTACCCGTGGCTGTTCTGGCTGCCGGCCATCGCGACGGCCCTGGCCGCGGTGGGCGCCGTCCTGTTCGTGCCCCGATCGCCCGTCACCGCGAGCGGACGCATCAGCGTCCTGCCGGCCCTGCTGCTGTCGGGGTGGCTCGTCGCGCTGCTGCTCGCGGTCAGCGAGGGCAACGACCGGGGGTGGACGTCCGCGACGATCCTCGGGCTGCTCGCCGCCGCCGCGGTGTTCTTCGTGGGCTGGATCGCGTCCGAGCGACGGGCCGCCGTCCCCCTCATCGACCTCGACCTGATGCGCGAGCGGGGTGTCTGGACGGCGAACGTCGTCGCCTTCGTCGCCGGCTTCGGGACGTTCGCGTCGCTTGGCTTCCTGCCCCAGCTGCTGCAGACCCCCACGTCGTCCGGCTACGGCTTCGGCGAGACGATCTCGCAGTCGGGCTGGGTGCTGCTGCCGTCGTCGGCGTCCGCGTTCGTGATGGGGTTCGTCGCACCGCGGCTCGTGCGGCGGCTCACCGCCCGTCGGGTCATCAGCATCGGCGCCGCGGCCAACGCCCTGGCCTTCGGCGGCATCGCGCTGTTCCACGACGAGCTGTGGCACATCAGCTCGCTCATGGTGCTGCAGGGCATCGGGATCGGCTGCATCGTGTCGAGCATGGCGGGCGTCGTGCTGGCGTCCGTGCCGTCGCACCAGACCGGGGTCGCCAGCGGCATGAACGCCAACATCCGGCTGATCGGCGGCTCGATCGGCACCGCCATGATGGGCGGCGTCATCACGGCCCGCACCGGGGCCGGCGGCTTCCCGCTCGAGGCGGGCTACCGCGACGGCTTCCTCGTGCTGTCGGTGGCGGCGATCGTCGCCGTCGGGCTCGCGCTGCTGATCCCGCGGGTGCCCGGACGTCATCACGGAAGCGGCACCGTACGTACTGAAGTGATGACGTCCGCGGTGGGCGCCTAGGACGTCATCACCGATGCGGTGACGCAGGTACCGATGTGATGACGTCCCCGATGGGGCGTAGGCGACGTCCTACGGCTTCTCGCCGGGCGCGCGCTCGACGCGGACCTCCGCCGAGTCTCGGCGGGCGCGGATCGCCAGCTGGGCGCGCTCGTCAGGGGGCTCGGCCATGTATGGAACTGCGAAGGGATCGGCCTCGGTGTGAGCGAGAAGCGAGGCCACTCGGTCCACTGTCCTGCCCTGGACTGCGGATACAGCAGAGCTGACGCGCTGCCCCGCGCCCGCCGTGACCGTGGTGGGATCGCTGGGCGAGATGGGAACGATCGAGTCAGGGCTCAAGGCAACCCATCCGGGCACGCTGGTGTACGCGCTGGCACGAAGCTTGGTCAGCACCATCACGTACTCCGTCCCTACCTTGTCGAGCGCAGGTTGCCCCTCCATCCGTAGGGGAGCGGTTGACGTCGCGTCGAAAACTGACCCATCCAGTCCGAGGGCGACGCGAGCGGGGGCGTCGGGCGCGCCCTGGCGAGACCACACGACTCTGCGGACGTCAAAGGACACCTGGCGCGGGATGTACCCCTCGCCCGCCTTCTTCTCCTCGTCGCTCGTATCCAGGTCGCGGGTGGAGGTCAGCTTCGCCACGACGACGTGGTCGCCGTATGTGACCCAGTCGCGCAGGGTCTCGCTGGGGAGAAGATTGAGTCCTTCGGCGGTCAAGGGTGTGGCTGAACTCGTGGCCGCGACCGGCGTCGGTGAGGCGTGGTCGGGCGCCCCGTGCCGGGCGGGCAAGGTGTACGAGAGTGCCCCGCAGAGCACTCCCGCGAGAGCGGTCATGGCCGCAGCAGAAGATGTCCTCATCATGTGCTCCGCATCTAGTAGGTCGCGTTGATGTTGTCGGAGTTGTTGTCACCCAGATACTTGTTGTCGTGGTCGTGCGCGGCGACCATGCATGCAAGTCGCGGGTCGGTCTGTCCGAGCGCCGGAAAGGCCTGTGCGCCGTGCGTGAGTCCCACAGCGTGGCCCGTCTCGTGGCAGGCGGCCATCCGATCGATCCCGGTACCTTCGCGGAATCGGATGTAGTGCTGGTCACAACGTTCGATGTCGGTGGCGTCGTTGCACCACGTCCGTCCGAGGGTGCTTGATGGGAGGCCGGTCGAGTCCTGTTGGTAGATGACGTCCGTCTCTCCGGAGCCGCTCGTGACTGGCGACGACACCTCCCCGGTGTTCAGGTGTGTCGCGTCATAGCTGCCCGTGAGACCCGCTCGGACAGACGCTTTCGTACCGGCGTTGACCGAGCTCTGGAGGTAGACGGACAACTCTGCGTTGTCGGTCTGGCAGTAGTAGGGATCGGACAAGCTCGCGCCGTGGCAGTACCACGACGTGTTCGACGTGCGAAACATGTTGTCGGTGACTGCGGCAGTGGCCGATCCGAGCGGCAGGCAGAGAGCGAAGATGCTCACGAGGCCCGTCATCATTGCGGGAACCCTGTGTCGTGTTGCTTGCCCGGTCCGTCGATCATCGCTCATGAGCGATGATCCGCTCGGGAGGCGCATTCTCGTCAAGACGATGAGCGAACATTGGCCGTCGTTGAAGCGAAAGTTGTCAGCGACGTGACAACAATTCGCGCCAGGTCAGCGGCCCGCGAGCTCCTCGAGCAGGTCGATGAACGGCTGGGCCGGGTGGGCGCGGTCGGGGCCGAGGTAGTGGTCGGCCCGCTCGCGGCGGACGCTCGCGAGAGGGTCCTTGCCGAGGGCAGCGTCGAGCGCGGCGTCGAGCTGCGCCAGACCGCGGTCGACGACGTACGCGGCCCGCGCGGTCGGGTGCGCCGCGCGGAACGCCTCGACGTCGTCGAACTGCGCGGCGTACATCACCAGCGGCTTCAGGCTCGCCATGAAGTCGACCACGATGCCCGAGATGTCGGAGACCATCGCGTGGACGGAGTTGAACGTCGCGATGAGCGGCTCGTCCATCGCGTCGACGCCGAACCGGTGCGGACGTCCGGTGGCGCGCGCGTCGGCCGCGAGCAGGTCGTTGACGCGGACGATCATCGCCTCGGCCTCGACGTGGTTCTGCCCCGCGAAGTGCCGGCGGAACACGACGGTGCACCCGCGGTCGAGCAGCGCCTGCACGATGCGGTCGGCCACCGCGAGCGACGAGACGTTGAGGGTGTCGTCGGCGTGCCGCCACGTGGGTGCGTAGAGGACCGACGGGTGCTTCGGCATCCGCCCGGCCCCGACGTCGATGCCCTCGGTCTGCGGACGCCCGATCACCCGGATGCGCTCGGGCGGCACCACCAGGCCCGCATCGGCGAACCGGTCGATCGCCGCCTGCCCCGCGACCGCGACGACGTCGTACGCCAGCACCCGCTCGGACGCGCTCATCGGCTTGTCGCTGTCGCCGTGACCGAGGAACACGTGGGTCGCGTCGGACGCCTCGATGAACTCGGTGTTGCTCGCCGCACCGTGCGGGTAGAGCGCGACCCGCACGCTCGGCGGGACGGTGCCCTGCACGATCGGCGTCGTCGGGTACGTCGTCGCGAGCTGCTCGAACAGGGCAGGCGTGCGCGCCACCACGACCCACGGGATGCCGGTGCGCTCGATCCACGGCGACCACATGCCGATGTGGTGGCCCGCGACACCGGCGTAGGGCATCGCGATGCGCGGCTCGAACGCGTCGACCGCGGCCCGCACCTCGGCGCAGCCGCTGCGATAGCGACGGAAGATCGCGGTGATCAGCCCCAGCACGGCCAGCCCCAGGAACGCCGCCGCGACCTGGAACACGGGCTGGAACACGATCGCCACGAGCGTCAGGACGACCGACAGCCCGGCTGCGACCGCCCACACGCGGAAGCGGAACGGCGGTGCCTGCCGCACCCAGATCGGCTGGCCCGGCACGTGCGCCGCCAGTGGGGGACGGGCGACGGCACCGGAACGGGCGAGGGGAGCGGTCGCCAGCCCGAGGGCCAGGATCACGAGGGCGACGACGATCACGCCACGACTCTAGCCGTCCGACCGGTTGGGACCCTCCCACCACGGGTACCTGACGGGCAGGGCCGCCAAGGGTCCTCCCGAGGAGCGTGCAGACATGTCAGAGCCCACCCGACGTCCCGTCGTCGTCGTCACCGGCGGCAGTGCCGGCATCGGCCGAGCGGCGGTGCGCGAGTTCGCCACGGCCGGCTACGACGTCGCGATCATCGCCCGCGGCCAGGCCGGCATCGACGGCGCGGTCGCCGACGTCGAGGAGCTCGGCGGGACGGCCCTCGGGCTGTCGGTCGACGTCTCCAAGATCGACGACGTCGAGGCGGCGACCGACCGCATCGAGGCCGAGCTCGGCGAGATCGACGTGTGGGTCAACAACGCCTTCGTCGGCTCGCTGGCACCGTTCTGGGAGACGTCCCCCGACGAGTTCGAGCGGATGACCGACGTCACCTACTACGGCCAGGTCAACGGCACCCGGGCGGCGCTGCGCGTCATGCGCGCCCGTGACCGCGGCGCGATCGTCAACATCTCGTCGTCGCTGGCGCACCGCGCGATCCCGCTGCAGTCGGCGTACTGCGGGGCCAAGCACGCCGTGAAGGGCTTCACCGAGTCGGTGCGGGTCGAGCTGCGGGCGTCGGGCAGCAACGTCACGATCGGCCTCGTGACGCTGCCGGGCGTCAACACGACGCAGTTCAACTGGAACCTCAACCGCATGCCCGACCACCCGCAGCCCGTCGCGCCGATCCTCGAGCCCGAGACCGTCGCCAAGGCCATCGTGTCGGCCGCGCAGCACCCTCGTCGCAACACGTGGGTCGGCATCGCGACGGCGTACACCGTGCTCGGCAACCGTCTCGCGCCGTCGTTCCTCGACTGGTACCTCGCGCGGACGGGCATCGACGGCCAGCAGACCGACGAGGACGCCCCGCGCTGGGGCTCCAATCTGTTCGAGCCGCAGGACGAGGACGTCGACCGCGGCGCCCGCGGGCCGTTCTCCGACAAGTCGGGCACGTTCGACCCCGTGTCGCTGGTGTCGCGCAAGGCCGCCGCGCTCAAGTCGCGCATCGGCCTCTGACGGCCTCGGCTACAGCCGGGTCACGAGCTCGAGCGACAGCTCGAAGAGGTCGCGGCGGGCGCTCGACGACGACCAGTTACGGTGGTCCCAGGCCTCGCCGCTGACGTCGTCGCCCGCGTAGAGCAGCTGGACGAGGTCGACGCCGCGGAACTGCGCGATCGCCATGAGCGCGGACGCCTCCATCTCGACCACGAGGCAGCCCTCGTCGCGCCGGCGGCGGATCTTGTCGGGCGTCTCGCGGTAGATCGCGTCGGTCGTCCACGTGCGGCCCGTCAGGTGGGGGACGTCGCGCTCGTCGAGCAGCTCGACGGCCCGCGCGACGAGGGCCGCGTCGGCCTCGATCGTCCGGCCGGGCGGGACGTAGTGGAACGACGTGCCCTCGTCGCGGACCGCCGACGTCGGCACCACGACGTGGCCCAGCGCGAGGCCCGGCACGACGGCGCCCGCGCCGCCGCACACCACGAAGCGTCCGACGCCGGCCGCGATGCACTCCTCGAGCATCCCGCCGGCCAGGGGCGCGCCGACGCCGGAGACGTACACCGCGACGTCGACTCCGTCGCGCGTCACGCGGTAGAGGTCGTGGGCGCCGTCCTCCCAGACGAACGAGCCGATCCACGTCGCGCGGCCCGCGTCGACCTCGGCATCGACGACCTCGTGGAAGAAGCACACGACGGCCCGGTCGGGAACGTCGGTGAACCCGCCCGTGTAGGGCGCCACGATCGCGGCGCGCTCGGGGTCGAACTCGGTGAGCGCGATGTCGTCCGTCATAACCCTCATCATGCCTCGGGAACATCTGACCGTCCGAGATGGTTGAATCTTGTATGAAGAACGTCGGATTCCTGTCCTTCGGCCACTACCAGGCCGTCCCCGGCTCGCAGACCCGCACCGCGAGCGACGTGCTGCTGCAGTCGATCGACCTCGCCGTCGCGGCCGAGGAGATCGGCATCGACGGGGCGTACTTCCGCGTGCACCACTTCGCCCGGCAGCTCGCGTCGCCGTGGCCGCTGCTCGCGGCGGTCGGCGCGCGCACCAGCCGCATCGAGATCGGCACCGGCGTCATCGACATGCGCTACGAGAACCCCCTCGCGATGGCCGAGGACGCCGCCGCGGCCGACCTCATCAGCGGCGGACGACTCGAGCTCGGCATCAGCCGGGGATCACCCGAGACCGCGCTGAAGGGCTACGAGTCGTTCGGCCACGTGCCGCCCGAGGGCATGTCGGACGCCGACATGGCGCGGGCGCACGCCGGCCTGTTCCGGGCCGCGATCGACGGCGCCGGCGTCGCCGACTCCGACCCGCGGATGACCGGGCGCTCGGTGCGCCTGCCCGTCATGCCGCAGGCGCCCGGCCTGTCCGACCGCATCTGGTGGGGTGCCGGCACCCGCGCGACGGGTGAGTGGGCCGCGAGCGAGGGCATGAACCTGATGAGCTCGACGCTGCTGACGGAGGACACGGGCGTCCCGTTCGACGAGCTGCAGCTCGAGCAGATCCAGCGCTACCGGGCCGCGTGGGAGAAGGCCGGGTGGGACCGCGAGCCGCGCGTCTCGGTGAGCCGCAGCGTCATCCCGCTCCTGGACGCCCAGGACCGCGCGTACTTCGGCGAGCGGTCCGGCGACGACCAGCTCGGGCACCTCGACGGCGGCATCGCCCGCTTCGGCAAGTCGTACGTCGGCGAGCCGGACGTCCTGGCCGAGGAGCTCGCGAAGGACGTCGCGGTGCGCGAGGCCGACTCGCTGCTGCTGACCGTCCCGAACCAGCTCGGCGTCGCCTACAACGCCCGCCTGCTGCAGGCCCTGGCCGATCACGTCCTGCCCGCCATCGGCTGGTCACCGCGCACCTGACCCAGCCACACGCCCGCCCCGGGCGACATCCCACTGCACGACGAAAGGACGACGACATGCCTCTGGTCATGGTCGACACCATCCGCGGCGAGTACGACGAGCCCCAGCTGCGCACCCTGCTCGACGCGGTGCAGGACGCCGTCGTCGAGGCGTTCGACGTGCCCGCGTCAGATCGCTACCAGATCCTGACGCAGCACGAGCCGTTCGAGCTCGTCGCCCTCGACACGGGGCTCGGCATCGAACGCAGCGACCGCCTCGTCATGGTCCGCCTGTCGTCGAAGGCACGCACGCAGGAGGCCAAGGTCGCCCTGTACGAGGCCCTCGCGCGCAACCTCGCGGACCGTCTCGACATCTCCGGCAACGACCTCGTGGTCACGATCAACGAGAACGGCGACGCCGACTGGTCGTTCGGGCACGGCACCGCCCAGTTCCTCACCGGCGACCTCACCTAGGCCACCGGTCGCCAGGGAGGCCGCTTGCGGCCGACCGTGAGCGAAGCGAGGCGACCTACCCAAGCCTTCACGCTGTGATGCGCCTCGGGCTCCGCCCTCACGGTCGCTGCGCTTCCTGGCGAACGAGGGCATGCGGTCGCCAGGGAGGCCGCCTGCGGCCGACCGTGAGCGAAGCGAGGCGACGTGACGCAAGCCTTCACGCTGAGATGAGCCTCGGGCTCCGCCCTCACGTTCGCTCCGCTCCCTGGCGAGCGAGGGCTCATCACTCACGCGGATCCGAAGAGGTGGGTGTCGTCGTCGACCCTCACCCCCGGACCGTCTCGGACCAGCATGCGCTTCTTGCCGTGCGTCCAGCCATGGATCTTCTTCTCGCGGTAGAAGGCCTCGTTGATCCGTTCGTACTCCTCGTAGTAGACGAGCCTCACCGGCAGACGTCTGCTCGTGTACGCAGCACCTTCTCCTGACCGGTGCTGCCGAAGTCTGGTCAGGAGGTCCCAGGTGCTGCCGGTGTAGTAGGTCTTGTCGGCGCAGAGAAGGACGTAGGTGAAGGGCACCCGGCATGGTCGATCGCGCTGGTTCGGAGGGTCAACGCGATCGTCCACAGGCGGTTCGCGCGCGAAGCGAAGCGAGGCGACGGGATGCGAGCCTGATCGCTGTGGTTCGCCTCGGGCTTCGCCCTCAGGGGCCCCCACTCGCTGCGCTCGCGGGAGGTACCCCCAGCTTCGCTCCCTGGCGAACGGCCACTCGGTCGCCAGGGAGGCCGCCCGCGGCCGAGCGTGAGCGAAGCGAGGCGATCTGCGCAAGCCCGATCGCTGTGGTTCGCCTCGGGCTCCGCCCTCACGGTCGCTCCGCTCCCTGGCGAACGGGGGTGATCGGTCGCCAGGGAGGCCGCTTGCGGCCGAGCGTGAGCGAAGCGAGGCGACGGGACGCGAGCCTTTCCGGTGTGGTTCGCCTCGGGCTCCTCCCTGGAGCGGAGGAGTCATCGGTCCTTCGGGACGTCCTGCGGGCGCGAGCCCCACGACGTCGGTTTCGTGCCGACCCGGACGGTCACGGTGCCGCCCTCGTTGAGCACCCGCGACGGGATCCACGACCGACGCCACGTGCGTCCGTCGACCGTGGCCGAGCGGACGTAGACCGTCCCGGCCGCGGTGCCCGGTGCCTTGACCGTGATGGTCGGGCCGCCCTTGCGGTGGACCCAGGCCGTCGGGAACGTCGGGCTCGACAGCAGCATCTCGGCGCGGCTCGGCGTCTGCGGGTACATGCCGAGCGCACCCCAGACGTACCACGCCGACATCGTCCCGAGGTCGTCGTTGCCGGGCAGTCCGCCGGGACCGGTGCCGTAGACACGGTTCATGTAGTCGCGCACCGTCTTCTGCGTCTTCCAGGGCTGGCCCAGTGCGTTGTAGAGCCACGGGGCGTGGATGCCCGGTTCGTTGGTGGGGTCGTAGCCTGTCTGGAAGAACTCGTCGAGTCGCGCCGCTGCCTTCGCGTCGCCGCCCATGAGCCTCGACAGCCGGTGCACGTCGTGCTGGACCATCCACGTGTACGTCGCGGAACTGCCCTGCGCGAAGCCGAGGTCGCTCGTGGGGTCGAACGGCTCGACCCACGAACCGTCCGCGTTGCGCGCCTGCTGGTATCCGGCTCCGGGGGTCGCGGCCGGGTTGAAGGTGTTGCGCCACCAGCCGGAGCGGTCGTCGAAGTACCGTGCCTGCTTCCGGTTGCCGAGGCGCTCGGCCCACTGGGCGAGGCCGTAGTCGGCGGCGCTGTCCTCGAGGGTCTCGGCCGCGCCGCCCCAGCAGTGGCAGTCGTCCTGGGGTGCGTAGTGCAGGCGCAGGTACTCCTTGAGGTTCGGACGCATGCCGGCGCACTGCCCGGGGCAGCCGTAGTCGGACAGGCCCGCGGCGTTCGGCTTGATCGCCTGCTTGACGAGGGAGTCGTACGCGGCCTTGACCTCGAAGTTGTCGACGCCGAGCGCGGTGATGCCGGCCAGCGTGGGTGCGCTCGGGTCGCCGTTCATGACCCGCGTGGGGCCGTTCACGTGCACCCACCGGTCCCACACGCCGCCGTTCTGCCGCGACAGGTTCAGCAGCGACTGGGCGAAGTCGCCGGCGACCCGTGGCTCGAGCAGCGCGAGCAGCTGGGTGTGGGCGCGGTACTGGTCCCAGCCGGAGAAGTTGCCGTACTGGGCCCTCTGCCCGCGCTTGAGGCGGTGGACCTTGCGGTCGGCGCCCAGGTACGTCCCGGCGACGTCGCTGGTGACGTTCGGCTGCAGGAACGAGTGGTAGAGCGCGGTGTAGAACGTCGTCAGCTTCGCCCGTGACCCACCGGCCACCTCGATGCGGCGCAGCTGCCGGTCCCAGACCTTCGTGCCGGCCGCCGCGACCTTCTTGACCGTGGCGCGGGGCGCGACCTCGGCCCTCAGGTTGGCCTCGGCCGCCTTCTGACTGGTGTACGAGATGCCGATGCGCATCGTGACGGGACGCCCGCTCGTGAAGCCGACCCACCCACCCGATCCGCGTCCGGCCCGCGCGGCGCCCTTCTCGTAGCCCTCGCCGCCGCCGGCGGACCGGGTGCCCGGACGCACGCTGTCGTTCACCCACGTGCCGGTGCGGGTGAAGGCCCGGTCGAAGTGGGCCGTGAAGTAGAGGCGGTAGTAGCTGAACTTGTTGCTGCCGCCGCCGTTGCCGCGCCGTCCGCAGAACCCGCCCGTCAGCACCGACCCCGTCACGGTGCGCGCCTTCACGTCGATGCGCGTCGTGGCGTCCTCGCTGCCGTTCAGCGAGTTGGACGTGCGGAACAGCAGGTTCGCCTGCTTGCCCTTCGGGAACGTGATGGTGCCGACGCCGGCGCGGGTCGTCGCGGCGAACGACGTCCGCGCCCCGTTCGCGAGGTCGAGGGAGTAGCGTCCCGGCTTCGCGACCTCGTCGTCGTGGGAGAAGTCGCTGGCGTACGTCGCGTCCGTGGTGTCGGCCGTCGGCGACGACGTCACCGCCCCGACGTGCGGGAAGATCGGGACGTCGCCCGCGGCGCCGGGGTGGCAGCCCGCCCCGTTGACGTGGGTGAGCGCGAAGCCCCGGGTGCGGGTCGTGTCGTACTGGTAGCCGTTGGCCGCGCCGGTGTCGGTCTGGTCGCCCTTGGTCGTCGTCGGCGACCACGACAGCATCCCGAACGGGCGGACCGCGCCGGGATAGGTGTTGCCACCGTTGGAGCTGCCGATCAGCGGGTCGACGTACGACACCACGTCGCCGCGGGGTGCCGGCTTCGCGGCGGCGGAGGCGGGCGCGGTCAGGCCGACCGGGACGAGTAGTCCCATCGTCAGTGCGCCGGACAGCATCAGTCGTGCGTTCATCGATCCCCCGATAGTGGTCGGCACCTGCGTGACAGTGTGCGCAGGTCCGAGCGTCCAGCGGAAGACCTGGGGGCGAACGGGGGTGTGCGGTCGCCAGGGAGGCCGCTTGCGGCCGAGCGTGAGCGGAGCTGGGGGTACCTCCCGCGAGCGCTAGCGAGTGGGGGCGGCGACGTGACGCAGGCCTGATCGCTGTGGTTCGCCTCGGGCTCCGCCCTCACGGTCGCTTCGCTCCCTGGCGAACGAGGGCACCGGTCGCCAGGGAGGCCGCCCGCGGCCGACCGTGAGCGAAGCGAGGCGACGGGACGCAAGCCTTCACGCTGTAATTCGCCTCGGGCTTCGCCCTCACGGTCGCTTCGCTCCCTGGCGAACGAGGTGTGCGGTCACGGTCGCTGCGCTCCCTGGCGAACGAGGTGTGCGGTCGCCAGGGAGGCCGCTTGCGGCCGAGCGTGAGCGGAGCGAGGCGGCGTGACGCAAGCCTGATGGCTGTGGTTCGCCTCGGGCTTCGCCCTCACGGTCGCTTCGCTCCCTGGCGAACGGGGGCACCGGTCGCCAGGGAGGCCGCTTGCGGCCGAGCGTGAGCGGAGCGAGGCGACATGACGCAAGCCTGATGGCTGTGGTTCGCCTCGGGCTCCGCCCTCACGGTCGCTGCGCTCCCTGGCGAACGGGGGTGTGTGGCACGGTCGCTGCGCTCCCTGGCGAACGGGGCAGGCGCGGAAGTGAGACCGGACACATAGGCGTCACACGAGTTCGGCAGACTAGGGGCGTGACTCCTCAGAGCCGTACGACCGAGCAGATCCTCGCGTCCGACCGTCGCCAGCCCGACGCCGCCTCGTTCGGGGGCGGTCTGTCGTCCGACGCCGAGCACACCGCCCTGCGGGCGTCCGTCCGACAGCTGACGACGCTGCTGGGCGAGGCGCTGACCCGCCACGAGGGTGCCGAGCTGCTCGAGCTCGTCGAGACGGTGCGCGGCCTCGCGCGTCAGCCCGACGACGCCGAGCTGCGCCAGGTGCTCGACGGCATCGACCCGGCCACCGCGGTCGTCCTGGCCCGGGCGTTCACGGCCTACTTCCAGCTCGTCAACACCACCGAGCAGCTGCACCGCTGGCAGGAGCTGACCGCCGAGGGCGAGGGCCCGCTGGCCGGCACGATCGACCGCATCGGCGCCGCCCTCGACGACGGCAGCCTCTCGCGCGAGCTGCTCGAGCAGGTGCTGCAGCGCGTCGAGTACCGCCCCGTCTTCACCGCCCACCCCACCGAGGCGAGCCGTCGCAGCGTCCTGCGCCTGCTGCGCAAGGTCGCCGAGACCGTCCGGACGATGGAGGACCCGCGTCGTCCCGCGTCGCAGAAGCAGGCCGACGAGCGTCGTCTCGCCGAGCTGGTCGACCTGCTCTGGCAGACCGACGAGCTGCGCGTCGTCCGCCCCGAGCCCAAGGACGAGGCGCGCACCGCGGTCTACTACCTGCGCTCGATCGCCGACGAGGTCGTGCCCGACCTGCTGGCCGAGCTCGACCGCCAGCTCGCCCGCGTCGACGTCACGCTGCCCGCGACGGCCCGCCCGCTGCGCTTCGGCACGTGGGCCGGCGGCGACCGCGACGGCAACCCCAACGTGACGCCCGCCGTGACGCTCGAGATCCTGCACCTGCAGCACACGTCCGGCATCTCCCAGCTGATCGACGCCGTCGACGAGGTGCTCACCGAGATGACGGCCTCGACCCGCATCGTCGCCGCGACCGACGCCCTGCGCGACAGCCTCGCCGCCGACGCGGAGGCGCTGCCCATCACGTGGGAGTCGATCCGCCGCCTGAACGCCGACGAGCCCTACCGGCTCAAGCTCAGCTTCGTCCGCGTGCGCCTGCTGCGCACGCGCGACCGGCTCGTCGACGGCACGGCGCACGAGCCGGGCCGCGACTACCTGTCGTTCGACGAGCTCGTGCACGACCTGTCGCTGGTGCGCGACTCGATGCTCGCTGCGGGCGACCACCTGACGGGTGACGGCGCGATCCTGCGGCTCATCCGCACCGCCGTCACCTTCGGCGCGGGCCTGGCCACGATGGACGTCCGCGAGCACAGCGCCAAGCACCACGCGGCGCTCGCCGAGCTGTACGCGCGCATCGGCGAGACCGACTACGCCTCGCTCGAGCGTCCTGAGCGCATCGAGCGGCTCGCGCGCGAGATGGCGTCGCCGCGCCCCCTGACCGGCGCCGGGGTGACGGACGTCGGCGAGGCCGCGTCGGCGTCCCTCGGCCTGCTCGAGGTCATCCGCGAGGCGCTCGACACGTACGGCCCCGAGGTCATCGAGACCTACATCGTCTCGATGACGCACGACGTCGACGACCTCTTCGCGGTCGTGGTCCTGGCCCGCGAGGTCGGGCTGGTCGACCTGGCCGGCACGGACGTCGTGGCGCGCATCGGCTTCGCGCCGCTGTTCGAGACCGTCGCCGAGCTCGAGGCCGCCGGCCCGCTGCTCGAGGCCCTGCTGAGCGACCCGACGTACCGCAGGATCGTCGCGGCCCGCGGCGACGTGCAGGAGATCATGCTCGGGTACTCCGACTCGTCCAAGGACGCCGGCATCGCGGCCTCGCAGTGGCAGGTGCACCGGGCCCAGCGGGGCCTGCGCGACATCGCTCGCGAGCACGGCGTCGTCCTGCGGCTGTTCCACGGCCGGGGCGGGTCGACCGGCCGCGGCGGCGGCCCCACGGCCGAGGCGATCATGTCGCAGCCGTACGGCAGCCTCGACGGACCGATCAAGATCACCGAGCAGGGCGAGGTCATCTCCGACAAGTACTCGCTGCCGGGTCTCGGCCGTCAGAACCTCGAGGGTGCGCTCGCCGCGGTGCTCGAGGCGTCGGTGCTGCACCGCACGTCGCTGCTGCCGGCCGACCTGCTGGGCGGCTGGAACGCCACGATGGACCTCGTCGCCGAGAAGGGCAAGGACGCGTACCGCGCCCTCGTGCGCGACGACGCGCTCGTCCCGTTCTTCGTCGCGGCCACGCCGGTCGACGAGCTCGGCAAGATGAACATCGGCTCGCGGCCCGCCAAGCGTCCCGGTGGCGAGGGCGGTCTCGACGACCTGCGCGCCATCCCGTGGGTGTTCGGGTGGACGCAGTCGCGCATCATCCTGCCGGGCTGGTTCGGCGTCGGCTCCGGGCTCAAGGCGGCCTTCGACGACGGACGCGGCGAGACGCTGCAGGAGATGTACGGCTCGTGGGCGTTCTTCCGCACGTTCGTCTCGAACGTCCAGATGACGCTGACCAAGACCGATCTCGACATCGCGGCCGAGTACGTGCAGGCCCTCGTTCCGGACGACTCGCGGGCGATCTTCGACGTCATCCGCCGCGAGCACGAGCTGACGCTCGAGCAGGTGCTGCGGGTGACGGGCGAGCAGGCGCTGCTCGAGTCGGCGCCGATCCTGCGTCGCACCCTCGAGCTGCGCGACTCCTACCTCGCGCCGCTGCACGCCCTGCAGGTGTCGCTGCTGCGCTCGGTGCGGGACGTCGCGGACGGGGCCGAGCCCGACGACGACCTGCAGCGCGCCCTGCTGCTGACGATCAACGGCATCTCGGCGGGCCTGCGCAACACCGGATAGACGTCACGTGCCCGCTCGCTCGGCCGCCGGGCCGACTGACGAGACCATCAGGCGCGAGACGTGGTCCGGCTCCGCCGCAGGACGGTGCGTCAGCGCGCCGGGTGCGCGTCGAGCTGCACGGACGCCCGACGCGCCGCGATGCCCGCGTCGGTGCAGAAGCCGGACGCGCTGGACTTGAGGCACAGCAGGCCGAGCAGCAGACCGTGCTCGTCGACGACGGCCCGTCGCCGCTCGCCGGCCCGCGCCATCGCGTCGTGCAGGGGTGCCAGCGCCTGGTGCGGCAGGACGAGGCGGCCGACGAGGCGCGCGCGGGTCAGGGCAGGGGCCGTGTCGTCGGCCGCGTCCGGCAGGTCGTCGCGGGCGACGGTGCCGAGCAGGCGGCGACCCGACACGATCAGCAGCAGGTGACGGTGCGGGTCGGCGAGCGCGACACGGGCGTCGGCGACGGTCAGGGACGCCGGGTGCACGACGGGGTGACGCACCATGGCATCGGCCACGGTCGTCGGGCAACGGTTCGTGGTCATGGCTCACCCCCTGGCAGGACCTGTCGGACGGACGTCTCCCCTCCACGGTAAGCGGCCGGGCCGTGAACCGCTCACGGCGGGCGTGGCCGCCTCAGAGGTCGATCGTGCCGACCCAGCGCTCGCCCTCGTCGCCGCCCCAGGCGTCCCACGCGACGCGTCCCGGGGACGGGAACCCGTCCGAGCCGTGCGTGAACCCCTCGGCGTCCTTGTCGACGGAGTGCCGCTTGAAGTAGGCCTTCATCTTCTTGACGTCCTCGTCCGACAGCGCCTCGCCGTCCGCGAGCTGGTGGGCGCGGTGGTCGCCGGTGTCGGTGAAGCCCTGACCGGCCTTGCCGTCCTCGATCCAGCGGACGGCTCGCCGGCCGACCTCCTGCACGCCCTTCGGCGGTGTGTGTCCCGTGGTCATGACTCCATCGTGGGCGCGGCAGCGCGGCTCTGCACGTCGGCCTCCCAGCTCGCGACGAGGGGCAGGGCTCGGGCGGTGGGGGAGTCGGGTTGCACGGTGTAGACGATCAGGTGCTGGTCGGGCAGGTTCGCCATCGTGACGAGCTCGATGTCGAACGAGAGCGGGCCGGCGACGGGGTGGTCGATCTGCTTGGGCACCGACGCGTAGTCGCGGACGCCGTGGTCGTCCCACCACCGGGCGACGTCCGGGTCTGCCCCGCGCAGCTCGGCGACGAGCCGCTGCAGCTGGACGTCGTCGGGGTGCAGCCCCAGCTCGCGTCGCAGCGCGCCGACGGACGCCTGCGCGAAGCTCGGCCAGTTGACGATCCTCTGGCGCGCGTCGGGATCGAGGAACAGGTATCGCATCAGCGAGCTGCCCGGCTCGAACCGGCGGCCCAGCACGCAGCGGAGCAGGTGGTTGGTGGCCAGGATCGTTCCGCTGCGACCGAGCACGAGGGCCGGGACGTGGTCGAGCGTCGTCATGAGCCGCAGCAGTCCGGGATCGGCCTGCTGGTGCGTGGTCGTCGGGCGGGACGCGCGACGGCGCTGCGGGGCCGCCAGGGTGTGCAGGTGGGCGCGCTCGGTGTCGTCGAGGCGCAGGGCCCGCGCGAGGGCGTCGAGCACCTCGGCCGAGACGTTCGGCTGACGGCCCTGCTCGACCCGGCTGTAGTAGTCGGGGCTGAGGCCGGCCAGCACCGCGAGCTCCTCGCGCCGCAGGCCCGGCACGCGGCGGGCACCCGGGAAGGCGGTGATGCCGGCCTGCGGGGGGGTCAGCCGGTCGCGGCGGCTGCGGAGGAACGCTCCGAGGGCGCTGCGGTCGGCGGGCACCCGTCCACTGTACGAGCGCGGACGCCGTCGAGCCTGGTCACGTCCTGCCCAGGTTCGACGCGATCTGGTTGATCGCCGCGGACGTCCGTAGACAGGACGCATGACCTCACACGACACGACCCAGACCATCTCCCGTCCGGCGCGCCTCACGTCGCGCACGGCCCTCGTCACCGGATCGACCAGCGGCATCGGTGCCGCGACCGCTCGGCTGCTCGCCGCCGAGGGCGTCCACGTGCTCGTCAGCGGGCGCGACGCCGCGCGTGGGCAGGCGGTCGTCGACGACATCGTCCAGGCAGGCGGCCGCGCCGACTTCGTGGCCGTCGACCTCGGTGGCTCGTACGCCGAGCTGCGCGCCTTCGCCGCCGAGGCGACCGACGTGCTCGGCGGACGCGTCGACGTCCTGGTCAACAACGCCGGCATCTACCCCGCCACGCCCACCGCCGACCTCGCCGACGCCGACCTCGACGCGATGCTGGCGGTCAACGTCCGCGCCCCGCACGTGCTGGTCGCCGCGCTCGGTCCGGCGATGGCCGAGCGCGGCACGGGTGCGATCGTCACGATCGGCTCGTGGATGGCGCAGACCGGCATGCCGTTCGGTGCGATGTACTCGGCCACCAAGGCCGCGGACGAGCAGCTGACCCGTTCGTGGGCCGCCGAGTTCGGCTCTCTCGGCGTGCGCGTCAACGCCCTGGCCCCCGGAGCGACCCTGACCCCGGGCAACGAGTGGAGCCGTGACGTCCTCGACGCGATGACGGCCGGGACGCCGGCCGGCACGGTCGTCTCGCCCGACGACATCGCCCGCGGCGTCCTGTTCCTCGTGTCGGACGACGCGCGGATGGTGCACGGCACGACCCTCTACGTCGACGGCGGCATCTCGGCCACCCACCAGGTGGGCTGAGGGGCGGCGGTCACGCCGCGTGCACGGCGCAACCCGTAGGCTCGGCTCAAATTGTCAACAGTTTGTCGCCGAGGAGTGCTTGTGCGGATCGTGACCCAGAACGTGTTCGGCGGACCGGACGTCCTCGAGATGGTCGACCGGCCCGCCCCCGAGCCGGGCGACGGCGAGGTGCGCGTGGCGGTCACGGCGATCGGCGTCAATCCGCTCGACGTCGCGGTGCGCGAGGGCTGGTACCCCATGATCGGCGAGCCGCCGTTCAGCCTGGGGTGGGACGTCGCGGGGATCGTCGACGCCGTCGGCGGGGGCGTCACCGACTTCACGGTCGGCGACCGCGTCTTCGGGATGCCGCGCCTTCCGGGGGCCGGCAACACGTACGCCGAGCAGGTCGTCGTCCCGGCTGCGGAGCTCCTGGCCACCCCCGACGCGCTCGACGACGTGCAGGCCGCGGCGCTGTCGCTCGTCGCGCTGACGGCCCACCGATCGATCGTCGAGGTCGCCGACCTGCAGCCGGGCCAGCGCGTGCTGGTGCAGGCGGCCGGCGGGGGAGTCGGTCACGTCGCGGTGCAGATGGCGAAGGCGCTGGGGGCCGAGGTCGTCGCGACGGCCAGCGCCGGCAAGGTCGACTTCGTCCGCGGGCTCGGCGCCGACCGGGTCATCGACTATCGCGAGATCGACTTCGTCGACGAGCTCTCGGGCCTCGACCTGGTGATCGACCCGTTCGGCGGCGAGAGCGTCGGACGCTCGCTCGCCGTCGTGCGAGACGGGGGAGTCGTGGCGTCGCTGCTCGACGTCCGCGACGAGGACGTCGTCGCGGCCCGCGAACGCGGCATCGTGCTCGACCGCATCCGCATCGTCCCGAGCCGGTCGGCGCTGCAGACCGTCGTCGACCTGGTCGAGGCCGGGCACCTGACGGTGCACGTCGCCGCGACCTACCCGCTCGAGCAGGCCGCCGTCGCCCACGAGGAGCTGGGCCGGGGGGTGACGGGCAAGCTGGTCCTCATCCCCTGAGACCGGCCTGCGCTGGCACCGCGCCCGGTCGGCGTCGAACAGCAGCAGGAGGAGCTGGCTCGGTGCGGACCCCAGGACGTAGTCGACGTGGATGGCCCACACGGGGCTCGCGTCAGGCGCGTCCGGCACGGCCTCCTGGGCCCGTCGCCGCCGACGGATGCCGGAGAGGTTCGGCAGCTCCACGTACCCGGACTCCAGCACTCCCTCGGCGCCGGTCGAGCAGGGCTCGGTCCACAGCTGGGCGGTTTCGTCCGGACCGAGGTCGAGATCGAGGGGGAATCACCGTCGACCGCGCCGAACTCGACGTTCTTCTGCGCCACTCGGCACCAGGACGACCCGGGCGATCTCGCCCGGCCGGGCCACCTCGTCACCGAAGACCCGCCCGTGGGCCGGGGAGAGGACCGCGCGAGTCATGGCCGCGCGCGTATCGAACGACGGCGCCCCGAACCAGAAGGTCCGGGGCGCCGCGGGTGAGGGGACGGTCAGAGACCCAGGCGGGCCTTCAGGCCGTCGAGCTCGGTCCAGAGGACGGCCGGCAGGGTGTCGCCGAACTTCTCGAACCACTCGTTGATCTGCGGCAGCTCGGCCGCCCACTCGTCGGTGTCGACCGCGAGCGCCTTGGCGAGCTGCTCGTCGGTGACGTCGAGGCCGTCGGTGTCGATCGACGACGTCGGCGGGACGAGCCCGATCGGCGTCTCGTGGGCCTCGACCTTGCCCTCGACGCGGTCGATGACGTACTTCAGGATGCGGCTGTTCTCGCCGAAGCCGGGCCACAGGAAGCCGCCGTCCTCGTCGCGACGGAACCAGTTGACGTAGAAGATCTTCGGGAACTTCGACTCGTCGTTGTTCTTGGCCATGCTGATCCAGTGGCCGAAGTAGTCACCGGCGTCGTAGCCGATAAACGGCAGCATCGCCATGGGGTCGCGGCGGACGACGCCGACGGCTCCGGTGGCGGCGGCGGTCGTCTCGGACGACAGCGTCGCACCCATGAACGTGCCGTGGGTCCAGTCGCGGGCCTCGGTCACGAGGGGGATCGTCGTCTTGCGGCGGCCGCCGAACAGGATCGCGTCGAGCGGGACGCCGTTGGGGTCGTCGTACTCGTCGGCCAGCGTCGGGCACTGCTTGATCGGGGTGCAGAAGCGGCTGTTGGCGTGGCTCGAGAGCTGGTCGCTCTCAGGCGTCCAGTCGTTGCCCTTCCAGTCGGTCAGGTGGGCCGGCGGCTCGTCGGTCATGCCCTCCCACCACACGTCGCCGTCATCGGTGAGGGCGACGTTGGTGAACACCGAGTTGCCCTGCTCGATCGTGCGCATCGCGTTGGAGTTGGTGTCCCAGCCGGTGCCCGGCGCGACGCCGAACAGGCCGAACTCGGGGTTCACGGCGTACAGGCGGCCGTCGGCACCGACGCGGATCCACGCGATGTCGTCGCCGATCGTCTCGACCTTCCAGCCGGGGATCGTCGGCTCGACCATCGCGAGGTTGGTCTTGCCGCACGCGCTCGGGAAGCCCGCGGCGACGTACTTGACGACGCCCTCGGGGTTCGTCAGCTTGAGGATCAGCATGTGCTCGGCCATCCAGCCCTCGTCGCGGCCCATCACCGAGGCGATGCGCAGCGCGTAGCACTTCTTGCCCAGCAGGGCGTTGCCGCCGTAGCTCGAGCCGTACGACCAGATCGTCCGCTCCTCGGGGAACTGCACGATGTACTTGGTGTCGTTGCACGGCCACGGGACGTCGGTCGCGCCGTCGACCAGGGGTGCGCCGAACGAGTGCAGCGCGGGGACGTAGTCGGCCTCGGTCGCCTCGATCTTGTCGAGCACCTCGCGGCCGATGCGGGCCATGACCGTCATCGACGCGACGACGTAGGCCGAGTCGGTGATCTCGACGCCGAACATCGGGTGGTCGGAGTCGAGATGACCCATCACGAACGGGATGACGTACATCGTGCGGCCCTGCATGCAGCCGTCGTAGAGCCCCCGCATGAGCTCCTTCATCTCGTCGGGAGCCATCCAGTTGTTGGTGGGCCCGGCGTCCTTCTCGTCGACCGAGCAGATGAAGGTGCGGTCCTCGACGCGGGCGACGTCGTTGGGGTCGGACGCGCAGTAGAAGGAGTTGGGCTTCTTCTCGGCGTTGAGGCGCTTGAACGTGCCGGCCTCGACGAGCCTGTCGGTGATGCTGACCCACTCTTCGGGCGTTCCCTCGCACCAGTGGATGTCGGACGGCTGGGTGAGGGCGGCTACCTCGTCGACCCAGCTCTGGAGCTTGGCGTAGGACGACCGGTAGGTGGACTGGACGGTGGTGTCTGCAGACATGTGAACTTTTCCTTCTCGCGCATCGCGGGCCAAGCGCATTGACTCGCACCTCCCGGACCATCGGGGACCGGGACAGCTGATGTGTGACGAAAATCGTCACCGACGGGCGATGACGATTCGTGTCACGTTACGGGCGATCCGTGGGCAGTGGATATGGATGCACGGGTGGAGTTGGTCACATGAGTAGGACTATGTCAGGTGGGTAGGGCGGGACCCCGGACGCGCGAGAGGGAGGCACCGGACGGTGCCTCCCTCTCGTCGTGCGCGTGCGGTCTAGCGGCGGAAGGTGACCCGCACCTTCAGCGAGCCGTCGACGACGCTCGTCGCGCGCACGGTGCGCTCGGACTCGAGCTTGCCGCCGCCGTTCTTGTAGGAGAACGTGCCGACCAGGTCGTCCTGACGCGGCACCGAGCCGAGCGCCTCGATCAGCTGGGTGAGGTTCTTCGGGGGCTCGGCCTCGTCGGCGAGCAGCTCCTTGAGCATGTCCTCGTCGGCGAAGAAGAGCTCCTCGAGGTCGTCGAAGCTGAACGTCTGGTGCCCGGTGAGGACGATCTTGCCCGTGCCGCGCGCGCTCTTGGAGACGCGGTACTTCACGCCGCGCGTGAACGACGGGCGGGCCGTCGAGTCGGAGTCGGCGGCGCTGAGACGTGCCCGCAGGACGATCGTCGAGCCGCGCTTGGCCTTGACGCCGTGGCGACCGACCCAGCGCCACTTGCCCCGCGTGTACTGCTGGGCGCGAGCGGGCTTGACGGCCTTCGAGGTGGGCTGGAACGCCGACGAGACGTCGACGGCCGAGACCGTGACCTTCTCGAAGCCGTTGTCGATGAGCGACTCGACGTCGCTGGCGACGTCGTACGAGACGGTCTCGGCCAGGCTCGACGTCGTCGCGTACCGCTGCGTCCGCTTGAACGTCTTGACGCCGGCCGAGCGGGCCCGCGTGTACCTGATGGTCCACGACATCAGGGCGTCACCGGCGGCGTTCTGGTTGAGCGTCGTGATGGCGTCGCTCGCGACCTGGCTGGCCACGGTGTAGGGCAGGGCGGCCGGGTCGCTGACCGTCGTGCGCGACGTCTTGGGGGCGGCGAGGCGGGGGGCCGTCGACGTCGTGGTGACCTGGGCGACCTGGGTCGGGGCCTGGCCGAGCGTGCCGACGACGCCCTGCAGGCGGTCCTGCGTGACGACGCCCTTGACGCGCCCGATGTTGGCGATCTTGAACGACGGGCTCATGACGCCGTCCTCCTGGATCATCACGGTCTGGGCGCCGTTGAACGTCGCGGTCGACGCGCCGGTGAAGTTGCCCGGGTGACCGAAGGCGTAGACCTGGTCGCCGCACACCGCGGTGACGGTGCCGACCAGGCCCGTCGTGACGGTGCCCGTGCCGGCCGTCACCGCGATGCTGCCACCGGGGACGATCGGGTAGTCGACGTCGCTGCCGCCACCGCCGCCGCCGGCGCGGAAGCCGCCGGCCAGGGCGGGCGACTTCTGCAGCAGGCGCGACTTCTTGGCGATCTTGTTGGCGACCGTCGCGTTGACGCCGCTGACCTGCTTGGTCGGCTCGAGGACGCGGCCCACGCCGAGCGCACCGGGACGGTCGCTGGCGCGCTGGATCGCCGCGGCCTCCCGGGGGGACGCCTTGACGGTGGAGCGGGCGGTGGCCGAGGCGGAGTAGCCCGGCGCCGACAGGTCGTACAGGTACGTCGCGGGGGTGACGCCGGCGCGCGGTGAGAGCGCGGACGTGAACCCGTACGACACGCTGCCCACGAGGTCGCCGGTCGCGTCGTCGTAGATCGGCGAGCCGGAGATGCCGGCCCAGTTGCCGGCCGCGACGCTGCCGTCGGCGTTGGTCAGGCGCGGGCCCTTGAGGTCGAAGACCAGCATGTCGAGGCCGTCGGCGATGCCGTTGTCGATCGTGCCGACGTACGTGCCGGTGAACTGGACGGGCGCGCCGCTGTCGACCGAGGTCAGGCCCGTGACGGACTGGCCGGGGGTCAGGTTCGAGACGGTGCTGCCGTTGTCGACCTTCGTCAGGGGGTAGGCGGGGGCGCACGGCGCGAAGCTGGGCGCAGCCTGGGCCGGGACGGAGGCGACGGCGAGGCCGGCCCCGACCATGGCGACGGTGGACGTGAAGGTGGCCGCGATGCGCAGCCGGCGTGATGCCATGGGGGTGCTCCCGAGAGAAGTGACGAGTCGTGCCGCGTCAGCCTAGGTGAGCGCGGGCTTTCGCATGGTCGATTGCGCACACCCGGGGGCCGATTTTCACCCAGAGCGACGGCAGGCTAGGATTGCCAAGGCCCTTCGGGGTGGTTGCGCCCGTAGCTCAACGGATAGAGCATCTGACTACGGATCAGAAGGTTAGGGGTTCGAATCCCTTCGGGCGCGCAAGAGCAGTGACACCAGGCCCTCGATCCCCACCGGGATCGGGGGCCTTCGTCGTGCAGCGCGTCGAGGGTCAGTGCACGTACGTCACGCGATAGGCCGGGCCGAGCTCGTCCTGGACGCGCACCGCGAGGGCTTCGCCGGTGCGACGCATGTCCTCGTGCTCAGCCTCCGCCGATCGCTCGCGCGCCGGGTGCAGCAGTCGGCCCAGCGAATACTTCGCTCCCACGAGGGTCTGCGTCACCGGGACGCCATCCCATCGATCGTCGGTGACCTCCGGGTCGATCGCCGCGTCCCACCGATCGGCGAATGCCATGAGGTCGGCGCGCAGATCGTCGCTGAGGTCGAGATCGTCGACGTCGTCAGGCCACAGCGGCAGTCCACCGCCGTACTCGTTCATCACACGGATGTGGATCAGGTCGCCTGAGGAATTCGACTCGCCGTTCACGAGGCCAGTCTCCCTGCTGTGGGGGCCACGTTGCTCGTCAGCTTCATCAGTCTTCGACTCTTCTGGTCGTGGACGCACCCATCCGACGAAGGACACCGAGCAGCGAGCGGACGTTCTTGTCAGTGGCGTGCGGAACAATCACGACGAAGCCCACCCCGCGTTGATCGGGGTGGGCTTCGCAGTGGCGCTGGTTGCTCAACGCCACACCATGTCTCCTACCCCGAGGCTCGGTGCTCAATCGTCGGACGTGACGACGAGGGCGTGATTCGAACCTCGTCGACGGGGCATGAAGGCTCCATGACCGAACCCCAGACCATCACGATCGACCACGTCCACGCCCTCCTGCAGCAGCCGTCCGACGATGCCGTCCTCGGCCTCGTCGAGGGCCGGGTCGAGGCGATCGACCCCGACCAGCTGGCCACCGACGACTATCGCGGGGCCCTCGAGGTCATCTCGCGCCGCGACCTGGCCGAGCGTCTCGGGGACGACCCGACCGACGAGGCCCTCGCCGAGCAGGCCGGTGCCCTGACGGCGTCGGTGCAGCAGCTCGGCGGCTGACCCGTTCGGCGTCACCAGACGAACAGCTCGCCGGTCGGCGACCAGGCGCTGACGACGAGCAGCCCGTCACGGGTCAGCACGGCCTGGGTCGCGCGCCAGCGGCCCGTGGTCTCGGCCGCGCACGCGACGTCCGGCGCGAGCGGGGGGACCTCGGGCGTCACGGCCGGCGCATCGGCGTGCCGACCGAGGACGTCGAGCAGATCGGCGCAGTCGACGCCGGAGGCGTCCCAGGCCCGGGCGACGAGGTGGTACTCGACGGTCGGGGTGTACGCCCGCTCCTCCGCCGTCGCCGGCCGGGCCGTCCCGTCGGCGGGGAACGCGTCGACCCACGAGCCGTGGCGTCCGTCGGCGGTCTGGGCGACGGCGAGGAGCGCACCGGCAGGCAGAGTCGTCGCGAGGACGACCCCGCACAGCACCTTCGTCACGATCGGCCGACGCGGCATCAGCAGGGACGACAGCAGCGCCAGCCCGCACGCCGCGAGTGCGATCAACGAGAGCGTGGCGATCCAGCGGCCGGCCTCCTCCGACGACGCGAACCTGACCCAGAACCCGACGGCGCCGAGGACGACGGGCACCACGACCGTCGAGACGGCCACCGCGATCGGAGGGACGGGCTGCCGCCGCGCGAGGGAGATCGCGACCGCGGCGACCGCGGTCGAGACGATCCCGACGGCGACCGCGCCCAGCACCGCCCACGGGCCGTCCGCGCGCGCGAGCACCAGCACGACCAGTGCCGGGACGGCGAAGGACGCGGCCAGGGCGTTCCTGCGTCGACGCGACATGGCCAGACTCTAGGACGGCCCGGGGCCACCGCCACGTCGCGGAGCGCCCGGCTCGAACCGCACCGACGGCACGCCGCCTGGTCCCTCGGCCGTCACGACGGCCCGGACGCGGTAGACGTCCGCGATCAACGTCGGCGTCAGGACGTCCGACGGGGTGCCGGCCGCGACCACCGCACCGTCCTTCAGGACGACGAGGCGGTCGCAGAACATCGCCGCGAGGTTGAGGTCGTGCAGCGCCACGACGGACGTCATCCGCAACCGGCGGACGAGCCCCAGCAGGTCGAGCTGGTGGTGGACGTCGAGGTGGTTGGTCGGCTCGTCGAGCAGCAGCTCCTGAGGCTGCTGCGCGAGGGCCCGTGCGATGTGGACGCGCTGGCGCTCGCCGCCCGACAGGGTGTGCCACGAGCGTCCGGCCATCGACGTCAGCTCGACCCGCTCGAGGGCCTCGGCGACCGCGGCGCGGTCGGCGTCGCTCTCGGGCGACCACGTGCTGCGGTGCGGGATGCGCCCCAGCCTCACGACGTCCGAGACCACGAGGTCGAGCTCGGTCTGCGCGTGCTGCTCGACCACCGCGACACGGCGCGCGACGTCCCGGCGGCGCAGACGTGCGAGGTCGACGCCGTCGAGCAGCACCTGCCCGTCGCTGGGCGCCCGCGTGCCGGCCAGCAGGCGCAGCAGCGACGACTTGCCCGAGCCGTTCGGGCCCAGCAGGCCCACGACGGTGCCGGGCGAGACGTCGAGCGTGACGCCGTCGACGATGCGACGTCCGCCGATCGACCACGTGACGTCGCGCGTCGACAGGCTCATGCGGGACCCCTCCGGCGGTAGAGGATCACCGCGAACGCGGGCACGCCGACCAGGGCCGTGACGACGCCGACCGGCAGCTCCTGCGGGCTGAAGACCGTCCGCGCGACGGTGTCGACCCACACCAGGAAGATCGCCCCGATCAGCGCGGTCGCGGGCAGCAGTAGCCGGTGCCCCGGCCCGACGACGGCGCGGGCGGCGTGCGGCAGCACCAGGCCGACGAAGCCGATCGCGCCGGCGGCGCTCACGAGCGTCGCGGTGATGAGCGC
This sequence comes from Aeromicrobium sp. Root472D3, assembly GCF_001426485.1. Lineage (GTDB taxonomy): Bacteria > Actinomycetota > Actinomycetes > Propionibacteriales > Nocardioidaceae > Aeromicrobium. The sequence continues at coordinate 687,383 of NZ_LMET01000001.1, forward strand.
CGTCACGACCAGGAGCACGAGGCGCACCCAGCGCACCGAGATGCCGAGCGACGACGCGGCGTCCTCGCCGAACGCGAACGCGTCGAGCGCCGGCGCGAGCGTGATGCAGACGACCAGCCCGACGAGGCAGACCGCGCCGCACGTCACGACGTCGACCCAGCCCGCACCGCTCAGCGAGCCGAGCAGCCAGAACAGGACGCCCCGGGTCTGCTCGGCGTCGGCCGACGACGTCACGATGAACGACGTCAGCGCCGAGAACAGCTGGGTCGCGGCCACGCCCGCCAGGACGACGCGGTCGGGGGTGCCGCCCGCGCCAGCGGCCAGCAGCAGCACCATCGCGAACGCGACGACCGCGCCGATGAACGCGCCCGTCGACAGCGTGATGATGCCGCCGCCGACGCCGAGGATCACGACCATCACCGCACCCGTCGACGCTCCCGACGAGATGCCCAGCACGAACGGGTCGGCGAGCGGGTTGCGCAGCAGCGACTGCATGATCGCGCCGCAGATCGCCAGGCCGGCCCCGCACACCGCGGCCAGGAGCGTGCGCGGCAGGCGCAGCTCCCACACGATGCCGTCGCGGATGCGCGACACACCGGCGTCGCCGAGCCCCAGGTGCTGGCCGACGACCCCGAACACGTCGCGCACCGACAGGTCGGCGGGGCCGATCGTGATCGCGACGGCGATCGACAGCACCAGCGCGACCAGGCCGGCGGCCCACAGCGCCCACCGGGTCCCGGTGGCCGTCGCGGCGGCCACCGCCCCGTCGCTCAACCCGTCAGCCCGAGGTCGACGAGCGCCTTCGCGAGCTTCTCGGTGCCGTCGACCGTCCGGATCGACGGGTTCATGTCGGCGCCGTTGAGCACGACGTAGCGCTTCTCGCGGACGGCCGTCAGCTGCTTCGTGACGGGGTCGGTCTCGAGGAACCGGATCTTGTCCTCGAGCCGGTCGCCGGTCTGCTGGTCGCGCGCGAGGTCGCCGAGCGCGATGACGTCCGGGTCGCGGTCGAGCACGCTCTCCCAGCTGATCTGCGGCCACTCGACGTCGGTGTCGTCGAAGACGTTCTCGACGCCGACCGTGCGGGACATGACGCCGGGGGAGCCGTTCGCGCCGGCCATGTAGGGCAGCTCCGTGTTGGCGAACCAGTAGGCGATCGAGACGTCCCCGCCGGGCGTCGACCCGGCGGCGTCGGCCATGCGCTGCTTCAGCTCGGCGACCAGGGCCTCGCCGCGCGACGGGACGTCGAAGATCTCCGCGAGCTGCGTGATCTCCTCGTAGATCACGTCCATCTCGAGCGGGTGGTCGCGCGGGCCGTCGCCGCTCGCGTCGGTGCGGCCGTCGCAGTGGGACGGCGCGAGGTACGTCGGGACGCCGAGCCTCGCGTACTGCGCGCGTCGGTCGGGGTCGTCGCCGTCGAGCGCGTAGGCGAACGAGGCGGTGACGAGGTCGGGCTCCTCCTTCAGCACGCGCTCGTACGAGACGGCGTCGTCGCCGAGCCGCGGCACCTCGGCGTTGGCCGCGGCGAGGTTCGGCCGGACGGCGTCGGTCCACGTCGCGGTGCCGACCATGCGGTCCTGCAGGCCCAGCGACAGCAGGATCTCGGTCGAGCCCTGGTTGACCGACACGGCTCTCTCAGGGGCCTTCTCGATCGTGACGTCGACGCCGCAGTTGTCCGTGATCGTCAGCGGGTAGTCGGTCCGGCCCTCGGTGCCGGCGAGGGTCGCCTCGGAGGCGGTTCCCGTCGTCGAGCCCGACCCGCAGGCGGTGAGGAGGGACGTGGTCAGCGCGGCCACGGCGAGCAGGGGGGTACGACGGTGCACAGGGGTGTCCTCTGATCTGAGGCTCGAGCGCGGAGCCTGGTGGATGATCCGGCCGACGTCGTGTCGACCGCGAACCAGCAGGTCTTCGGACTCGGGTTCGTCCGGACGGTGGCGCCTTCCCGGATCTCGCGATCCAGTGGCCGATGCCACCTCCGTCCCCCTCACCGCTGCGCGTCAGCTCCGGATTCGCACCGGATTCCCTGACCCAACGAATGGGTACGACTGGTTCGCCCGCAGCCTAACTGACCGGCTGTCGCGGACGTCCGCGAGTGGTGTGTTCCGGGCTTTCTGGGACGGCGTGTCTGTCCACACCGCAGCACTCGGGACCCGGAACGCACCACTCGCGCTACGTGACCTCGGCTCGCATCAGGACCCGGATGCCGACGGCGAGGGGGAGCGCCAGCCACACGACGGTCGTCACGGCGAGGTGGGCCCACTGCGCCGAGGTCAGGTTGCCGTCGAACAGTGCCGCCTGTGCGTAGTTGACGTCGACCCAGGGCCTCAGGTCGCCGAACCAGTCCTGCGACTGGGCCAGCAGCTCGGTGAGGCCCGACAGCACGAAGGAGTAGACGAAGTAGGCCACGATCGCGCCGGCCGAGTGTCGGATGACGGCGGCCAGCATGAAGCCGATCAGCATCCCGAGGGTCTGTGCCAGACCGATGCTCGCGATGTCGCCGGGCGTCATGTCCCAGACCTGGTCGACGCCGGCGATCGCCGAGCCGATCACCGTCCCGACCGCGCCGATCGCGAAGGCCAGCACGGTCGAGGCGACGGCGATGCCGATCGTGACGGCGGCCTTGGCCCCGATGACGCGGGCGCGGTGCGGCACGAGCGTGAACGTCGTCAGGCCGCTGCGCTGGCTCCACTCGCCCGTCACGAGCAGGATCGCGATCATCGGCAGCAGCACCGTCATCGGGAAGCCGACGGCCCCGGAGAACGTCGAGTACGTCAGCTGGGAGTCGGGGGACCACAGCAGCACCGCGACCGTGGCGAGCAGGCCGACGATGCCGACCGAGGCCAGGAGCCAGAAGCCGGCCCGGGTGTCGACGCTCTTGCGGAGCTCGACCGACACCAGCCGGCCGAACGGGATGGGGGCGGGGACGGGGCGGGGCTCCCGGTCGGCTGCTGCGGGGGACGTGACGGGGGTGGCGATGGTGCTCATGCCGTGGCTCCTTCTCGGACGGTGGTCTCGCGCTGGTCGTCGGCGGTCAGCTCGAGGAACATCTCCTCGAGCCCGGCGCCCTCGGCCGGACGCAGCTCGAGCAGCGGGACGCGCGCCTCGAGGGCGATCGAGCCGACCAGAGCGGGCTCGGCCTCGACCCGCAGGGCGTCCGCCCCGCCGACCGCGGCGCTGGGGGTGCAGGTGACGCCGGACGCCGTCAGGGCCGTGGCGAGCGCGGCGACGTCCGGGGTGCGCACCAGCGTCCCGGCCGACGCCAACAGCTCGGCCTTCGTGCCCTGCGCGACGATGCGGCCGTTGCCGATCACGACCAGGTCGTCGGCGACGACCTCGATCTCGTGCAACAGGTGCGACGACAGCAGCACTGTGGCGCCGAGGTCGGCGTAGCCGCGCAGCAGGTCGCGCATCCAGCGGATGCCGGCCGGGTCGAGGCCGTTGGCCGGCTCGTCGAGGATGAGGACCTCGGGCTCGCCGAGCAGGGCGGTCGCGATGCCGAGCCGCTGGCGCATGCCGAGCGAGTAGTGGCGCACGCGCCGGTCGGCCTCGGCCGGTGTCAGGCTGACCTGCTCGACGAGCTCGGCGACGCGCTCCTTCGGCAGGCCCATCGTGCGCTGGGCGATCGTCAGGATCTCCCGACCGGTCCGCCCGGCGTGCTGGGCCGAGGCGTCGAGCAGCACGCCGACCTCGCGCCCGGGGTTGGGCAGGTCGGCGAAGCGGCGTCCGCAGACCGTGACGTGCCCGGACGTCGGTGGCGTGAGGCCGACCATGACGCGCATCGAGGTCGACTTGCCGGCGCCGTTGGGCCCCAGGAAGCCGGTCACCCGACCGGGTCGAGCAGTGAAGGAGACGTCGTCGACGGCCCGGAAGCCGCCGTACGTCTTGGTGAGGTCGTCGACGGTGATCATGAGGACGACTGTGGCGTCCGGGGGCGTCCGGCCACATCGGGGACGTCACCGATCTCGACCCTGCGGAGCACCCTGACGTCGTCGCCGGGTTTGGCGGTCGTCAGTCGGGGTCGATGCAGCGGACCAGGTCGTAGGCGACGTCGGACTTGTCGATGCCGTCGGCCCAGGCGGTCCATCCCGGATCGGACGGGGGCTGGATGTCGAAGAACGGCTGGGAGTACGTGCCCAGCGGGCCGAGGGGCTGGCCGTCGGCGTCGAGCACGACGTACACGGGGCCCTGGATGCCCTGCAGGTCCGACGGGACGTCGGGGTCCTGCACGTAGACGGAGACGAGCAGGACCATGAGCTCGGCCGCCCCGTACTTGCGCTTCGACTCGGGGATGGGGCCCGTCGCCGCCTTCACGAGCTCGAAGTGGTCGGTGATGCTGTCACCGTCCTGGAAGTTCGTGCGGGCCGTGTCCATGATGTCGTCGACGACGGCCTCGTCGGCGGTCTCGCACGTGCCGCTGCCGTCCGTGGCGCGTGGCTCGTCCGACGACGACCCGCAGGCCGACAGCAGGAGGGCGCTCGCGACGGCGGAGGCGACGAGGAGGCGTGGTCTGGAGGTCATGTCTCGTCCCAGGTCAGGTCGCCGGCGGCGAGGTCGAAGTCCTCGAGCTCGATCGGCTCGAAGGTGTGGTCGAAGGCCATGCACCGGACGACGAGGATCCGGCCGGTGTCGGGGTGGCTCACACCATAGGTCACGACGTCCTGGCTCGCCCCCGCGCCGGTGCGCCGGTCACGCAAGGTGGCGTAGCCGCGCTCGTGGGCGATCGACTGGCCCTCGACCCCCAGCCGGGCACGGAGCCCCTCGAGCGAGGGGTCGCCGCTCGACTCGCGCGGGGGCCAGATGAAGGCGATCGCCGCGGCGCTCCTCGACTGGACGCGCAGCAGCAGCGTCGAGGCGCCGGCCGCCCGCAGCGACTCGAGCCAGGCCTCGCCGCCCGGATGGTCGTCGGGCAGCAGGCCACGCAGGGTCGAGACGGCCTCGGGATCGTCGAGCTCGGCCTTGACCCAGCGCCCCGGCAGGGCGAACCGGACGGAGGGGACCGTGGTCACTTGACCCCCACCTCGTCGAAGTCGAACGAGTCGAGCGCGTGCGAGTCGACGGCGGAGGTCGACGTGCTGCCGACCGTGAGCTGTGCGCCCGAGGCGGGCTGCACGTCGAACTGGTCCTGGGCCGTCGTCAGGATGTCGATGTCGGTGTGGAAGTTCACGATCTGCTCCTCGGACGACCCGGCGCCGCCGGCATCGATGGCCTGGTCGTAGTTGCCCGTGCCCACGCCGGCCGCGTTGAACGTCGTGGCGGGGCTGCCCGTCGCGATGCTCGCGGTGCTCGCCAGCGATCCGCCGAGCGAGTGCCCCGTGTAGCTGATGTCGTACCCCGCGAGGCGCGGGTCGTCGGCGATCTGCCGGGCCAGCTCGATCGCCTGGCGGCCCTGCGAGTTGGGCAGGTTCGCGGCGTTGAGGGCGTCCTCGCGGATGTCGTCGATCTCCTCGGGGTTGGTGCCGCGGTACGAGATCACGACCTCGTGGGTCTCGGGATTGCGGAAGACCGTCGCGGAGAATCCGTCGGTGCCGGGGTACTCGTCGACGACCTCCCAGCCGTCGGGGATGTCCTTCGGCCCGACGCCGTAGGCCAGATCGGCCAGGTCGCGCCGGTCCAGCACGTACTGCCGGTACTCGGGATCCCGGCGCCACCGGCGGAACGCGCCACTGTCGAGCGCGACGTCGTCCTCGACGCGGCGCTCGGCCGGGCCGCCGTACTTGTGGCGCGCCAGGATCACGAGGATCCCGAGCGCCGTGACCCCGAGGTCCGCCAGGAAGTCGATGATCTCGGCGACCGTCTTGCCGACGGAGATCAGGAAGTCGACCGTGGCGTCGAATGCGGTCGCGACGGCGTCGAACACGATGCGGGCCGCGTCGGTGACGAGGTTCGCGACGGACGCGGCGATGTCGCGACCGAGGTCGAGCAGGGCGTTGACGGCGTCGCCGGCGATGCGCAGCGCGTCCGAGATGGCGTCGGCCAGCGTCTCGCCGACCGCCTTGAGCGCGTCGACGGCCCACTGGATCGCACCGCCGACGAAGTCGACGACGGCGTCGACGCCGTCGAGCAGACGGTCGACGCCCCACTCCGCGGCGTTGCCGATCGCGCTGGCGACGCTGGCCGCGCTGTCGACCACGACGTCGTCGTCGAGCACCGGCTCGTAGACCGGGGTGGGGGTGGAGGGGTTCCAGTCGAGCAGCCGCTCGATGAGCTCCTCGGCCATCCAGCCGAGACCGTCCGTGGCGGCGCCCGCGACGGTGCTGAGCGCTCCGCCGATGACCGGTATGTCGTCGACCGAGTCGTCGAGCCGCTCGATCGCCGAGCGGATCTCCGACGCCAGGGTCTGCGCCCGCGACGTGCCGTCGCGCACGTAGGCCCCGAACGCGTCGTCGATCGACTGGTGGGCGCGGCGGGACGCCTGCTCGGCGGTCGACCACTCGGCGCAGTAGCTGCCGATCAGTCGGGCCGCCTCGCGGTGGGTGTCGGAGACGCAGTCGATGGCCACCCGCGCGGCCCCGACGCGCACCGCGAAGCTCTCGGCGGTGAGCCCGACCCAGTCGGCGGAGACCTGCTGCGCGATGCGGTCGAGCTCGATGCCGTCGGCGCGGACCGAGGTGGCGCGCAGGTCGAGGTCGCGCTCGGCCGCGCGCATCGTCGCGAGGTCGCCACCCGGGGTCGGGACCTCCGGCCACTCGCTCACGGCGACTCCGGGGCCGCGCCGGCGAGCTCGACGTCGGTCTGGTCGATCGCGTCGGCGGCGATCCGCACCTCGTCGGCGAACGTCGACAGACCCGTGACGACCCGCGGGTGCGCGCCCTGCAGCGTCGTGAGGAGGTCGCGCAGGGCCGACGCGAGCGCGGGCTGGCCGGCGTCGTCCGCCGCCGAGCGCAGGGACGCCTCGGCAGAGGTCATCGTGGAGCCGAGACGGTCGGCCATGGTCTGCACCTGCTTGCCGCCCCCGCGTACCACGTCAGTATCGACGCGCAGATTCATGCCTGGAGGCTAGCAGCGTCCGGACCGTCCTGGCGGGTAAAGGTGAGAGCCTGCACCGATCCCTCGCGGGACGGTGCAGGCTCTCGTGGGGCCGGACGGATCAGGCGTCGGCCTCGAGGTCGGCCCTGACCCGGCGGTGGGCCTCCCAGATCTCCTCGGGCAGGTCGGTGAACGCCGTCAGGTGCACCTCGCGGTTGGCGATCTCCTGCTGCCACCGCTCGTTGTCGATCGTCAGGATCGTGTCGAGGTCCTCGGGCACGATCTCGAGGCCCTCGAGGTTCAGCTCGTCCTTGGTCGGGATGACGCCGACCGGCGTCTGGCGGCCCGTGACCTCGCCGGCCTTGAGCTGCATGAGCCACAGCAGCGGACGCAGGTTGTCGCGGTAGCCGGGCCACAGGAAGTGCCCGTCCTCGCCCCGCTGGAACCAGTTGACGTGCGCGAACAGCGGCGCCTCGGTGGCCTGGCCGATGATCGTCAGCCAGTGCGCCGCGTAGGCGCCCTCGGGGTACGACATGAACGGACGCATCGACATCGGGTCGTAGCGCAGCTGGCCGTCGACGCCCTCGGCCGCGAACGTGGCCTCGGCGCCCAGCGTGAGGCCGTCGTAGACGCCCTCGGCCAGGTCGGTGATCGCACGGATCAGCGGCTCGCGGTCACGCGTGCGTCCGCCGAAGATGATCGCGTCGATCGGCACGCCGGCCGGCGAGTTGAAGTCGGGCGCCACGTTGGGGACGTTCGACAGCGTCGTGGTGAAGCGGCTGTTGGGGTGCGCCCACGGCGAGTCGTCGCCCTCGGCGCGCTCGGCGATCTTGTCGCCCTTCCAGTCCTCCCAGCCCGTGACGTCTTCCGGCGGGTTCTTGGTCTTGCCCTCCCACCAGACCTCCTGGGTGTCGGGGTTGTAGGCGATGTTCGTGAAGATCGCGCCGGAGCCCGCGTCGATCGAGTGCAGCGCGCCCGGGTTGGTCGCCTCGTTGGTGTCCTTGGCGACGCCGAACACGCCGAACTCGGGGTTCATGCCGTAGAGCTTGCCGTCGTTCTCGTCGACCCAGAGCCACGCGATGTCGTCGCCGTAGAAGTCGACGTAGTAGCGGTCGCCCAGGGCGTCCGGCGCCAGCGTCATCGCGAGGTTGGTCTTGCCCGAGGCGCTCGGGAAGCCGCCGCAGATGTGGTACTTCTTGCCGGTCTGCTTGTCGGTGATGCCCAGCAGCATGAACTGCTCGGACAGGAACTTGCCCGACGCCCAGCCGTCGTACGCCGCCTGGCGCAGGCCGTGGGCGATCTTGCCGAGCAGCGCGTTGCCGCCGTACGACGAGCCGAAGTGCAGGATCGTGCGCTCGTCGGCGACCGTCACGAAGTAGCGGGCGTCGTCGGGCGTGCCGTGACCCAGGTTCTCGAGGTCGCCCGTCACGTGGACCGCGCGCACGAAGCTATTGGGATCGGCGAGCTCGTTGATGTAGTCGATGCCGACCCGCGCCATGCGGATCATGTGCATCACGACGGTGCGCGAGTCGGTCAGCTCGACGCCGGCGGCGAACGCCTCGAGCGGCGAGCCGGGGGGCGCCATCAGGTAGGGGACGACGTACATCGTCTTGCCGGCCGACGCACCCCGCATCTTGCCCTCGAGCAGCGGCTTCATCTCCGACGACGGACGCCAGTTGTTGTAGACGCCGGCGTCGGACGGGTTGCTCGTCGCGACGATCGTCCGCTCCTCCGAGCGGGCCGTGTCCTTGTGGTAGCTGCGGGAGTAGTAGAGCCCCTCGCCCGCGGGGAGCAGCTCGCCCGCGGCGAGTGCCTCCTCGGCCAGACGGGCGTCGTCGGACGCGCTGACGACCTCGACCCGCTCGGCTCCCGTCAGGTCGGCCCAGTACTGCACGTACTCGCGCACGTGGGGGTTGGTCAGTCCTGCCTGGTCCAGTGCTGCCTCAACGTCTGCCATCGCCTGCATGCCTCTCGTCCGGTGAACGCGCCCGCGTGCAGCGCATTTCACCAGAGAGTAGCCGTGGTCGGCGGGGCGTCGCGCGCGCACCATTTGTGCTCCGCGGACAACAAATTGCTTCGCCCGAATGGCGGGCCGGCCGGTGGGTCAGGTGGTCTGGATGCGGCTCTCGGCGTTCGAGCGCAGCGTGTCGGCGAAGTCGGTGTCGTGCTCGACGAGCGTCGCGATGGCGTCCTCGCCCAGGCGCAGCACCCGGATCGGCGTGGCCGCGACCGCCGACGCGTTGCGCAGGCTGTGGTTGACGAGCGCGATCTCGCCGAAGACGTCGCCGGGCCCGAGCTCGGCGATGGTCTGGTTCGCCTTGCGGATCTCGACCGAGCCGGCCAGGACGATGTACGCCGAGTCGGCGGGCGTCGTCTCCATGATGACCGACCAGCCCTGCGGGATGTTGACGGCGTTGCCGACCGTCGCGAGCTGCTTGACGAGGCCCTTGGAGAAGGACGTGTGCTCGGTCAGGGCCGTGACGACCTCGGGGTCGGCCTTCTGCTTGGGTGCCATGACAGCTTCTTTCGGGAGTCGGACGAGCGGTGGTCGGTGCGATCCGCGGGCCCGTGACGTCGGACGGTCGGGTGTCGTTGGTCACACCGTAGCGGCTGGCGTCACTATATTGGCTGCGGCGGGGAACGTGGGCCCTCCACGACGAGAGACGGAGTCACCGTGGCGCGAGCTCACCGACGGGGCAGCGACTGGCTGCTGGGCTCGCCCGACCAGCCGAGCGGACGGCTGCGGATCCGCATCCAGGTGCTGCTCACGACCCTGCTGGTCGGCACCAACGTCATCGGTGCCGTCATCGTCGTGGCGATCGCCTTCCTCGTGACGCCCGGCGGCGGACCCAATGCCGGCTACCTCAAGGCCATGGCGATCGCGGTCCCCGTCTACGTCGGCGTCGCGGTCGTCATCGGTGCCAGCGCCGTCACGGTCAGCGCCCTGCGGGCCCTGCGGTGGTCGATCGAGGACCAGGAGCCGACGGTCGACGAGCGCCGGACGGCCCTGCGGCTGCCCTGGCGCATGACCATGATCCAGCTCGCGCTGTGGATGGGCGGGGTCGCGACGTTCACGATCCTCGCGATCATCCTGCAGCCCGAGGCCGTGCTGGGCGTCGTGTTCGCGGTCGGCATCGCGGGGCTCGTGGTGTGCGCGATCGCCTACCTGTTCACCGAGTTCGCCCTGCGCCCGATCGCCGCGCGGGCCCTGCAGGGGCGCGCGTCGGTCGACGAGCTGGGCTTCGGGGTGCAGCGTCGCATGCTGGTGTTCTGGGGGCTCGGCACGGCGGCGCCCGTGCTGGGCCTGGTCGTCGCGGCGATCGCGGCGATCTCGCGCGACGACACGAGCGTCGTGCGGCTCGCGTCGACCGCCCTGGGCCTGGCGGCGGTCGTCCTGCTGTTCGGCCTGCTCGTCACGGTGCTGACGGCGCGGGCCGTGGTGTCGCCGATCAGCGACGTGCAGGAGGCCCTCGAGCGGGTCAAGGAGGGCGATCTCGACGTCGAGGTGCGGGTCGACGACGGCACCGAGCTGGGCCTGCTGCAGTCGGGGTTCAACGAGATGGTCGTGGGGCTGCGCGAGCGCGAGCAGATCCGCGACCTGTTCGGCCGGCACGTCGGTCAGGCCGTCGCGAAGGCGGCGACCGACGGCAACGTCGAGCTGGGCGGCGAGACGCGCACCGTCTCGGTGCTGATGATCGACCTGATCGGCTCGACGACGTACGCCGCGACGCGGTCGCCGGCCGAGGTCGTCGAGATGCTCAACCGGTTCTTCGCCGTGATCGTCGAGGAGGTCGACGGGCACGGCGGCCTGGTCAACAAGTTCATGGGCGACGCGGTCCTCGCGATCTTCGGGGCGCCCGCCGACCTCGACGACCACGCCGGGGCGGCGCTGGCGACGTCGCGGCGCATCGCCGAGCGGCTGGCCGACGAGGTGCCCGAGATCGGCGCCGGCATCGGCGTCTCGACGGGACAGGCCGTGGCGGGCAACGTGGGGCACCGCTCGCGGTTCGAGTACACCGTGATCGGCGACGCGGTCAACGCCGCGGCGCGCCTCACCGAGCTGGCCAAGGACGTCGACGGCCGCATCCTGGTCGCGACGGCGAGCGTCGCGGCGTCGTCGGCCGACGAGCAGACGTGCTGGACGCCTCATGGCTCGCCCGTCCTGCGGGGCCGCACCGACCCCACGCCCGCCTCGCAGCTGGCCCGCCTCAGCTGAGGGGTGCGACGGCGCCCATCGCCTCGTCGAGCAGTGCCGCCAGCGACGTCCCGGCGTCCTCGGCCCACGCGACCTGCGCCGCCTCGAGGCACGCGACGGCGCTGGCCGCGACCGCGACGGCCCGCACGTCGCGGGGGGCGTCGGCGCCGCCCGGCAGGCGCACGGCCACGAGCGGGGCGAGGCGCTCGACCCACAGGCGGCGCCGCGTCTCGGCCGTGGCACGCAGGGCGGGCTCGGCCCGGAGCATGAGCTGCAGGGGGCGTGACTTCCGGTGGTGCTCCTCCTGCAGCGCGACGGACGCCGAGAACGCGGCCCGCAGCGCCGGCCACGCGCCCTCGCCGGCCGGACGCTGCTCGAGCGCCGTCGCGATCGCGTTGCCCGACTCGACGAGCCGCTCGAGCACGAGCTCGTCCTTGCCCGCGAAGTAGCGGAAGAACGTGCGGCGCGACATGCCCGCGGCATCGGCGATCTGGTCGACCGTCGTGGCCTCGTAGCCGTGCGCCGCGAACAGCGTCCAGGCGTGCTTCGCGACCTCGTCGCGGATCGCCTCGCGGGCGTGGTCGCGCAGCGTCATGTCGGGGCCCATGCCGGCATCCTACCGGCGTGTGTCACCAGGAGGCGAAGTTGGCACTCGGTGACACGTGCGGTTAGGGTCATCGTTGCACCGCCCAACCATGACCCCCGGAAGAGCCATCATGACCGATCACGACGTCACGTCCCCACCCGTCGCCGGGCACACCTCGCCCGCCCGCGCGACCCTCGAGCTGTTCGTCGTCGGGCTCGGCGCCCTCGTCGTGGCACTGGCCCAGTCCGTGCTGATCCCGGTGCTGTCGATCCTGCCGGCCGATCTCGACACCTCCGCCAGCAACGTCAACTGGCTGCTGACCTCGACGCTGCTCGTGGCAGCCGTGTCGGTGCCGATCCTCGGACGCCTCGGCGACATGTTCGGCAAGCGCCGCATGCTGCTGGTCGCGATCGGCGCGCTGGTCGTCGGATCCCTCGTCACGTCGTTCACGGACCACATCGGCCTGCTGATCGCGGGCCGCGCGATCCAGGGCGCGTCGGCCGCGGCGATCCCGCTGGGCATCAGCCTGCTCGCGACCGTCATGCCGCGCGAGCGGGTCGGCTCGAGCATCGCCCTGATCAGCGCGATGCTGGGCGTCGGCGGATCGCTGGGCCTGCCGCTGGCCGGCTTCGTCGCCGAGCACGCCGACTTCCACGTGCTGTTCTGGATCACCGGTCTCGCGGGCGTCGTGGCGTTCGTGGGCATCCTGCTGATCGTCCCCGAGGCCCCAGGCCGCAGCGGCGGACGCGTCGACGTCGTCGGCTCGGTCCTGCTCGCCGCAGGCCTGGTCTGCCTCCTGCTGCCGCTCGCGCAGAGCTCGACGTGGGGCTGGGACGACGCGCGCATCTGGATGCTGCTCGCCGCGGCCGTCGTCCTGATCGCGGTGTTCGGCTGGACGCAGGTGCGCACGGCCGACCCGCTCGTCGACCTCAAGGCCCTGCGTCGACCGCCGATCGTGCTGACGAACGCGGCCTCGATCCTGTTCGGCTTCGCGCTGTTCGCCTCGTTCATCGGCACGGCGTCGTACATCGAGGCGCCCGAGTCGAGCGGCTACGGCTTCGGCTCGAGCCTGCTCGTCGGGGGCCTCGCGATGCTGCCGGGCGGTCTGATGATGCTGCTGCTCGCGCCCGTCGCCGCCCGGCTGATCGCCGGGCGCGGGGCACCGCAGACCCTGGCGCTCGGTGCCCTCGTCGTCGCGGTCGGCTTCGTGGCGCGCATCGCCGTGCACGACTCGCTGTGGCAGGTCGTCGTCGGCTCGACGATCATCGGCGCGGGGACCGGCATCGGCTACGCCGCGATGCCGTCGCTGATCAACGCCCACACCCCGCCCGACGAGACGGGCGCGGCCAACGGGCTCAACACGCTGTTCCGCAGCCTGGGCAGCTCGCTGGCCAGCGCGATCGGCGGCAGCATCCTGGCCGGCTCGACCGTCATCGTGGGCGACTTCGCGGTGCCGTCGCTCGACGCGTACCAGCTGATCTTCGCCCTGTGCGGCGGAGCGGCCGTGCTGGCGGCCGTCCTGGTCATGCTGATCCCGCACCGACCGGCGCCGGTCACCGCCGCCTGAGCCACGGTCTCAGTCGGTCCGGTCCTGCGCGGTCGCGGGGTGTGCGAAGGGGCCGCCCAGGACGGCCCACTGCAGCAGCATGATGGTCTTGGCGTCGACGACCGACGTGCCCACGCCGGCCAGCGCCTCGTCGACGTCGATCTCGACGAGCTCGATGTCCTCGCCCTCGTCCTCGACGCCGTGATGGGTGCCGTCGAGGTCGTCACGGCGGTAGGGCGCGGCGTAGAAGTGGATCTTCTCGGTCACCGAGCCGGGGCTCATGTAGACGTCGAAGACGTGCTCGACCTCGCCGACCCGGACCCCGGTCTCCTCGGCGGCCTCGCGGCGGATCGCGGTCTCGGGATCGTCCTCGTCGAGCAGCCCCGCGGGCGTCTCGAGCAGCATCCCGTCGGGGTGACCGTTGACGTAGACGGGGTAGCGGAACTGGCGCGTCAGCAGCACCGTCCGGCGCTCGACGTCGTGCAGCAGGATCGTCGCGCCGTTGCCCCGGTCGTACGTCTCACGTCGCTCGGTGCGCCACGTGCCGTCGGAGCCCCGGATGTCGAGCGTCGTCGCCCGCACGACGTACCAGTCGCTGGCGAGGAGCTCGACGTCCTTGACGACGACGTCGGGGTTGCGGTCGAGCCCGAGGCCCGTCAGGTGCAGGCCCGTGCGGCCGCGGCGGTCGGGTTCGTCCACTCCGGCAGTCATGCGTCCACCCTGTCACGCGCCCGACACGACGGGCGCGCCTCCTCGGGCCGTGCGAGTGTGGAGACCGAACCGCCGAGGGGATCCACCATGACGACGCCGTCCGAGTCCGCCGACCGCCACCCGCTGTGGGCCATCCACCGACACCTGGCCGAACGGCACGTGTGGACCGACCTGACCCACGCCTTCCACCCGGGCCAGCCGCACTTCCCGGCCTTCCCGGACGAGGAGCGCAGCCAGGTCTTCGACGTCGGGCAGGACGGCTTCACGGTGCACCGGCACACGATCGTCGGTCAGTGGGGGACGCACGTCGACCCGCCGTCGCACTTCGTCGAGGGTGCGCGGACGCTCGACGAGGTCCCGGTCGAGCAGATGATCCTGCCGCTCGTGGTGCTCGACATCTCGCACCGCGTCGCGGGCGATCCCGACGCCGTGCCGACGCTCGACGACGTCGCGGCCTGGGAGCAGCGCAACGGCTCGGTCCCCGCCGGCTCGTTCGTCGCGCTGCGCACCGACTGGTGGAAGCGCTGGCCCGACGCCGCCGCGATGGAGAACCGCGACGCCGACGGCGTCAGCCACGCGCCGGGCTGGTCGCGCGAGGTCGTCGAGCACCTGGTCGCGGCGGGCGTGACGGCGCTCGGTCACGAGCAGACCGACACCGACGCGGGACGCTCGACGTCCGCGGGCGACTACGACCTCGAGCTGCTATGGCTGCAGAACGACCGGTGGCAGATCGAGCTCATGGCGCGGCTCGACGAGGTGCCCGAGGTGGGCGCGCTGATCGTCGCGTCGTGGCCCAAGCCCTTGGGCGGCTCGGGCTTCCCGGCGCGGGTCGTCGCGATCCACCCCGCCGAGCCCGAGCCCGCCGACCCGCCCCGCTGGGCCTGAGCCCTCCTCCGGCCGTCAGTCGGTCGTCGCGGTGGCGTCCTCGACGGTCGGGTAGAGCGCGAAGACGTCCTCCAGGCCCGTGATCGACAGGACGCGTCGGACGACCGGATTGGCGCCGGCGATGCGGAACCGTCCGGAGTCACGGGTCAGCTGCCAGCCGCTCACGAGCGCACCGAGACCCGACGAGTCCATGAACGCGACGTCGGAGAGGTCGACGACCAGCCGCACGGGCGACTCGTCGAACCGGTCGACGATGTGGGCGCGCAGCGTGCGGGCCGTCTCGACGTCGATGTCGCCCGACAGCTCGACGACGTGGAAGTCGCCGCTGACGCGGTCGACGATGGACAGGCTCATGCGGGACCTCCCGGTCGCGCGGTGGAGCGCCGGAGCGCGACGACCGTCAGGTCGTCGTCGAGGGTGCCCGGCACGGCCGTGAGCAGGTCCTCGATCCACGTGTCGAGGGTGTCGGAGTGGTCGGACCCGGAGGCCGCCGACGCCAGGTGCGCGATCGAGTCGTCGATCTCGACGCCGCGTCGCTCGACCAGGCCGTCGGTGTACGCCAGCAGGATGTCGCCCTCGCCGAGCGTGATGCGGTCGGTGCGGGCCGCGCCGGCCGCGACGCCGAGCAGCGGTCGCCCGGCCTGCTCGAGCGGACGGCACGTGTCGCCCGACAGCACGAGCGGCGGCGGGTGGCCGGCGTTGGCGAGCTCGACGACGCCCGTGACGGGGTCGAGCACGACTACCACCGCGGTCGCGGTCTGGCCCGGCAGCAGCGACTGCACGAGGACGTCGAGCCGGTCGAGGCACGCGGCGGGCGAGTGGCCGTCGAACATGTAGGCGCGCAGCGCCGTGCGCACCTGCGCCATCGCGGTCGCCGCCGTGACGCCGTGACCGGCGACGTCGCCGACGCTCACGACGAAGCGTCCGTCGGGCAGGTGGAACGCGTCCCACCAGTCGCCGCCCAGCTGGCTGCCCTTGGCGGGACGGTAGCGCGCCAGGACGTCGTGGCCCTCGACGGTCGGGGCCTCCTCGAGCACGACGGTGCGCTGCAGCGACTCGGCGATCGCGGTGTGCTCCTGGCTGCGGCGCAGCAGCTCGCCCGACAGGTGCTCGCGCAGGCCCTGCGCGACGCCGACCTGCCAGCCGTGCCACGGCTGGCTGCGGCCGCGCACGACCTGGCGCCACTTCGCGAACGACCTGCGCGGGCTGAGGCGCACGTTGGGGTTCTCGGCCAGCGCGAGCGCCTTGTTGGTGGGGTCGCCGCCCCAGTCGACGGTCCGCTCGATCTCGGGGCGCACCCACATGAGCCAGCGGTCGGGACCGTTGCCGATGCGCAGCGCGCCCGCCGCGACGTCGGAGACGCGCGCCAGGTCGGGGTCGAGCGCCGTCAGGTGGTGGCTCGCGACGGGTCGTCCGCCGGGGACGTCGAGCTGGCGGGAGATGAAGTGCAGGTAGGCGTCGGGCGGCACGACGCCACGCGTCATCATGCGTCCGTCGACGTGCAGCGCGACACCCTGGGCGTCGACCAGCTCGAGCAGCCGCGGGTCGTCGAGCAGGGCGTCGTAGACCGGGCGCGAGTCGGCCGCGAGCGCCGCGGTGATGCGCGCGAGCGTCACGCTGGCCTTGAGCTCGTCGCTGTGGTTGTCGGCCTGCTCGCGGTCGTCGATGAGCTGCGACGCCGTCTGGCCGAGGAACTCGGCCGCCGAGCGCGCGTCGTACGGGACGCGGTGCGGGCCGGAGTAGTGGTGGCAGGCGACGAGACCCCACAGCAGGCCGTCCTTGACCAGCGAGACCGACATCGACGCCGACACGCCCATGTTCGACAGGTACTCGATGTGGATCGGCGAGACGCTGCGCAGCACCGAGTGCGACAGGTCGAGCGGCGACCCGGTCGAGGGGTCGATGACGGGCTCGAGCGCGACGGGTGCGTAGTGGATGTCGGCGATGAGGCGCGTCCAGTTCACGGTGTACAGCCGCCGGGCCTGGGCGGGGATGTCGGTCGACGGGTAGTGCAGCCCGAGGAACGGGTTGAGGTCGTCGCGACGGTCCTCGGCGACGACCTCGCCGTTCCACTCCTCGTCGAAGCGGTAGACCATGACGCGGTCGAAGCCGGTCAGCGAGCGGATCTCCGACGCGAGCTGCGCGCACAGCTCGGCCGTGGTGGCCGACTGGGTCAGACGGGTGACGGCCGCGCGGGCCGAGCGGTACGAGACCGCCTGGCTCGGCAGGGGCACCGAGACGGGCTCGAGCTCGACGACGACACGCCCGCCCGACCGGTGCACGATGATGTCGACGTCGACGCCGGCGAGGTCTCCCGGGCCGCCCGGCATGCGGGTGCGGATCGGGGTGCTCATGTCGTCGGCCGCCACGGCCTGGGCGACGGACGCCGAGGGCTCGTCGCCGATGGCCTCGCGGACGTCGAGGCCGATCAGGTCGAGGGCGGGACGTCCGAGGAGCTGGGCGCAGTTGCGCGACGCCGTGACGACGCGGTGCTCGGCATCGAGCGCGAGCAGCAGGCCGTGCGGCTGGATCGCGCCCGGGATGTGGATCGGCTCGCGCTCGCAGTTGGTGAGGTCGGGCGCCGAGTACGCAGGGGTGTGGTCGACGGCATCGCTCAGGTCATGGGTCACTAGGCGTCTCTCGTAGAACGTACCGCCTGGTGGCTCAACCGGTCCGCCTGCAGTTTAGCGCCCGTGGGGCCCGTGAGGTGACTCAGGCCACGCAGCCCACGCACAGCGTCGCCCGCGGGAAGGCCTCGAGGCGGGCGCGGGCGATCGTGCCCGAGCAGGCCTCGCACACGCCGTAGAGGCCGTTGTCGAGACGGTCGATGACGTGCTGGACCTGCACGAGGATCGCGGCGGCGTTCTCGGCGCGGACGGCGTCGGCCAGCAGCTCGGAGCGCTGCGACGCGACGTCGAGCTCGTCGTGGAGGACCTCGCCCGTCGGGCCGGACACCCCGAGGGCGGTCCCGCCGCCGAACTCGGCGAGCTCGGCCTCGAGCCGGGTCACGGAGTCCTCGAGGAGCTCGCGGACAGCCGCCAGCTCGGCGGGCGTCCAGGTCGGGTCACTGGTGGGGTCGAGCTCGATCGTCATGGGAACCTCGGCGGGCGGGAGATGGGGTGGTGAACCCCCTTACCCGCCCGCCGCGGTTCTCAATCGCGTGACATCAGGACTTGTCGGTCGGTGCCTGCGTCGTCGTGGTGGGCTCGCCGACCGCGTCGCCCGGGGCGGGGCGGGGCGTCGTCGACGCCGGCGGCGGGACGGGCGCGACGTACGGCGCGGGGGCGTCGCCCTTGCGCTTGAGGATCGCGAACGCGGCGGCACCGGCACCGGTCAGGATGCCGACGGCGGCGACGCGACGCAGGCGCTTGCGCTGCGGCTTGACCTTCTCGGGCAGGCGGTCCTGGACGTTCTCGGGCAGGCGGTCGAACAGGTCGTCCCGCAGGTCGAGCAGCTGGCCCTTGTCCGGCAGGTGCGACACGATCTGGTCGCGCACGGCGGGCGCGCGGTCGGCGACCTGCTTGCGCAGCTCGTCGGTCTGCCCCGAGATCTGGTCGGCGATCTGGTCGCGCACGGCGGGCGCGCGGTCGACGACCTGCTGGCGCAGCTCGTCGGTCTGCGCGGCCAGGTCGTGGAGCTGGGCCTCCAGCTTGTCGCGGAGTGTCTTGTTCTTGAACGGCCTCGTCATGTCGTGCTCCCTTGTCATTTCTGGTGTCGGCTGGTGGTGGTCTGGGTGGTTCGTGGTCGCGCCGGTCAGGACGACGGTGCTGGGTCGAGACTTTCACTTCTCGGCCCGCGGCGCGCGGTGGTCCCGGATGGTGGCGCGTCGGCGTCCTCCAGGGGTCCGGTCTCGTGCCCGAGACCGGCGAGCGGGTCGGTGCGTCGCTTCATGCGTGTCAGCACCTCGTCGAGCGTCAGGTGGCGCAGCCCCGGGCCCAGCTCGCGCCACGTGCGTGGCACCGCGACCCGGGGCTCGAGCGTGCCGCGCAGCGAGTACGGGGCGACGGTCGTCTTGTTGCCGTTGTTCTGGCTCCAGTCGACCAGCACCTTGTCCTGGCGCTCGCTCCGGCGCATCGAGCTGACCACGAGATCGGGCATCTGGGACTCCAGGGTCTTGGCGACCTCGTGCGCGAACGCGTTGACGTAGTCGGAGTCGTGCGTGCCGTCGAGGGCCGCGTACAGGTGGATGCCCTTGCTCCCGCTCGTGACGGGCATCGCCTCGAGCCCGACGTCCTTCAGCAGCCTGCGGGCTGCCCGGGCGACGTCGACGCACTCGGGCAGACCCGTGCCGGGCCCGGGGTCGAGGTCGAGGACGAGCCGGTCGGGGTTGCGCGGGACGCCGTCGTCGTCGAGCCGCCACTGCGGCACGTGCAGCTCGAGGGCACCGACCTGGCCGGCCCACGCCAGCGCGGCGTCGTCCTCGAACACGGGGTAGGTCGTCGTGTGCTCGCGGTGGTCGACGACGACGCGGCGGATCCACGACGGCGCGGAGTCGGGGAGGTTCTTCTCGAAGAACACGTCGCCGGGGTGCTCGACCGTGCCGACTCCGTCGACCCAGCGCTTGCGGGTGAGGATGCGGCCGGCGACGTGGGGGAGCAGGTGGGGGGCGATCGCGACGTAGTACGCGATGACGTCGGCCTTGGTCGTGCCGCTGGCGGGGTACACGACCTTGTCGGGGTGCGTCAGGCGCAGGCGGCGTCCCGAGACGACGACGTTCTCGGTGCTCGTCGCCATCTGATCTCCTCTCACCGGCCGTTCGGGGTCGCGATCGGTCGATTTCGTCGCGATTGCGGGAAAAACTTATGTACCCGGTCCCCGGTCACCGAAACCCCTGCGGCTCCGGCGAGTTCGTGGACGGATAGTTCATTCGAACCAGGCTGTCTAGCTCGAAATGGTTGAACAAGTCTTGCGCAAGGTTGCTCGAAGGTGCGATGGTGATCCCGCTGGTTGAGCAGAAGCCCGCAACGGATCGAGACCCAGGAGGGTCATCGTGAATTCTGCTCCCGCACGCGCATCAGAGATCGACACCGACGACGTCACGTCGTTGCTCCAGGCCGCCGCCGCGGCCGAGCCCGCCGAGCGCGCGCGTCTGGAGGACGAGGTCGTCCGCCGCCACCTGGGTCTGGCGCGCCACCTCGCGGGACGGTACGCCGGTCGCGGCGTCGACCGCGACGACCTCGTGCAGGTCGCCAACTTCGCCCTGGTCAAGGCCATCCGCGGCTTCCACCACGACCGCGGCGAGTTCGTCCCGTTCGCGACCGTGACGATCCTCGGCGAGATCAAGAAGCACTTCCGCGACCACTGCTGGAGCGTCCGCCCGCCCCGTCGCATCCAGCAGATGCAGGCCGACATCACCGCCGCGTCCGAGCGCCGGCTGCAGACCGACTCGCGCACGCCGCTGGTCGCCGACATCGCCCGCGACATCGACGCCTCGGAGTCGGACGTCCGCGAGGCGATGGCCGCCCGCGGCTGCTTCTCGCCGACGTCACTCGACCAGCCCATGCGCGACGGCGGACAGCCGCTCGGCGAGACCCTGAAGTGGGAGGAGTCGGCGTACTCCTTCATCGACGACTGGGTCACGGTCGGCCCCCTGTGCCAGGAGCTCGGCGACGACGAGCGCGAGCTGCTGCGCCTGCGGTTCGTCGAGGACCGCACGCAGCAGGAGATAGCCGACATCGTCGGCGTCAGCCAGATGCAGGTGTCGCGCCGCCTCACCAAGCTGCTCGAGCAGCTGCGGTCGCGGGCCGCGATGATCGACGCCGCGTAGCGCACGGCGCACGGGGAGCCCGGGTTCGCGCTGCCGCCGCGAGCGTTCGTTGGTACGGTTTTCCGGCCGGTTCAGCAGCAGCCGTCTGCTTCAGCGATCCGGAAAGAGCGCACGTTGGCACGCATCACCTTGGTGTTCACCCTCAGTGACCCCCGAGCGCAGGTCGATCTCCTGCACGAGTTCACCCTCCACGACGGAGTCGTCGCCACGCCCGACGACGTCGACGGGTCGCCGGCCATCCGGGTCGAGACGCACGACTCGGTCAGCACCGTGTGGGACGTCCGCGCGACCATCGGGATGTTCGACGACCGTGCCCGCGAGCAGCAGGATCAGGGATGACCGCGGTGACGACCGGGCTCGAACGTCTTGCTGGAGTACGACGGCGCCGAGGTCCAGGCCTCCTGCAGGCCGATCTCGTCGGCGATCGTGGTCGCGAGGTCGGACGCCCGCAGGATCGCGCCGTCCAGTCCCTCGGTCGGCAGGCCGAACGGCGAGTGCCAGATGACCGAGACGTCGTGCTGGTCGCCGCACTGGCGGCACAGCTGGTCGAGTCGCGCGACGAGTCCCTCGTCGTCGGACGTCGCGCACACCGCCACGACGTGGGTCGCCGGCATCCGCTGGGACGTCAGGTCGGCCATCGCCCGGTCGCCGCTGACGGTGTCGAGGCGGATCACGGCGTTCGTGACGGAGCTCAGCCAGCCCATCGGGGTGGTCACGACGTGCGTGGCGCAGCCGCGTCGGCCGAGCTCGTCGCTGAGAGCGGCGTCGAGCGCGTCGCGGCTCCCGAACATCGTGACGGTGGGGCCGGAGAGGTGAAGGTCTGTGGTCATGTGGCCCGTCCCTTCATGGAGAGTCGTGCATGGAGAGCCGGGAAGGCTGGTGCCCTCCGCCCCTCGAGCCCCATATGCTGGGGAGGGAGGTACTCGATGGTGCAAGTACCCTTGGCCTGCCCGGTCAAACTGCACGCTCCGACCGTCCGGCGCCCTCTCGACACGATGTGGTCGTCGCGATGAGGCGCCTCGATCTCAGAAGGGGTTCCTCGATGGACAGCTCGACCTTCTTCTCGCAGATGGCCCTCGACCTGCACGACGCGCCGACGTCCGAGAGCACGCTCGAGCGCATCGCGGAGTACGCCAAGCTCGCCACCGAGTGCGACGAGGCCGGCATCATGCTGGTGCACGCGCGCAACCAGATCGAGACCGCGGCCGCGACGTCCCGCCGGGTCGGCGAGTCGCACAACCTGCAGATCGTCCACGACGAGGGGCCGTGCCTCGACGCGATCGAGGGCGCCGACCACTACATGTCCGACGACATCAGGGTCGACCCGCGATGGGAGAAGTGGGGTCCGGCGGTCGCCGCCCTCGGCATGCGCAGCGTGCTGAGCCTGCGTCTCGCGACGCGGTCGCGACGCTACGGCTCGCTCAACCTGTACGCCGAGCGCGTCGGCGCGTTCGACGACGACGACCTGGCCGTCGCGACGATCTTCGTGCGCCACGCCTCGATCGCGATCGCCAATGCCCACAACGAGGAGGGTCTGCAGGTCGCGATCGACGCCCGCAAGCTGATCGGCCAGGCGCAGGGCATCCTGATGGAGCGCTTCAGCATCGACGCCGACCGTGCGTTCGAGTTCCTGCGTCGTCAGTCGCAGTCGCACAACGTCAAGCTGCGCTACGTCGCCGAGTGGGTCGTCGACCACCGCAACTCGCCGAATGCGACGTTCTCGGTGCCCGACGACGACAGCGCCTCGGTCAGCTAGCCTTCGGCCGCGACGCCTTCTTCTTCGTCGCGGCCTTCTTGGCGGGCGCCTTCTTGGCGGGCGTCTTCTTCGCGGCCGTCGCCTTCTTGGCGGGGGCGGTCTTCGTGGCGGGCGCCTTCTTGGCCGTCGAGGCCGGAGACTTCTTGCGGTCGATGCTGCGCTTGAGCGCCTCCATCAGGTCGACGACGTCGGCATCGTCGTCGTCGCCGTCCGGTGCGCCGAACGTCGCGTCGGTGTCGAGGGCGGCGCCCTGCTCGAGCTTGGCCTCGACGAGCGTGCGCAGCTGCTCCTGGTACTCGTCGGTGAAGGCCGCGCTGTCGAAGTCGCCCGCCAGCGAGTCGACCAGCTGGGCGGCCATGTCGCGCTCCTTCTGGCTGATGCGCGGGCTCTCCTTCAGCACGTCGAAGGTGGGCGATCGCACCTCGTCGTCCCACAGCAGGGTCTGCAGCAGCAGCACGTCGCCGCGCACGCGCAGGGCCGCGAGCCGGGTCTTCTGGCGCAGGGCGAAGCGGACGATCGCGGTGCGGTCGGAGTCCTCGAGCGCACGACGCAGCAGCGTGTACTGCTTCAGCGTCGAGCTCTCGGGCTCGAGGTAGTAGCTCTTGTCGAGCCGCAACAGGTCGACCTGCTCGGCGGGGACGAACTCGACGACCTCGATCTCGTGGTTGCGCTCGGCCGGCAGCGACTTGAGGTCCTGCTCGGTCAGGACGACGGTCCGGTTGCCGTCGTCGTACGCCTTGTCGATGTCGCCGTAGTCGACGACGTGGTCGCAGACCTCGCACCGACGCTGGTAGCGGATGCGTCCACCGTCGGCCGCGTGCACCTGGTGCAGCGAGATGTCGTGGTTCTCGGTCGCGCTGTAGACCTTGACCGGCACGCTGACCAGACCGAAGCTGATCGCGCCCTTCCAGATGGATCGCATCCTCCAGTCAAGCGCGACCGGCGTGCCGTCGCAAGGTGGGGGGAGGTGGTCAGCGGCGCGGCAGCGAGAACCGCCGGCGCGGCTCCTGCAGCTTCGGGATCTCGACGAACCCGGGGTCGTACGGCTCGAGGCCCCGCTCGAGGCGCGGACGCAGCGCCGCGACGGCGGCGGCCGGGTCGTCGAACGGGATGCCGGCCAGCTGGTTGGGGGAGTGGCGCCACCACTGCAGCGCGACGAGCTCGTCGCGCACGTCGTCGGGCAGCCGCTTCTTGATGACCTTGGCCGGCAGGCCGCCGCAGATCGTGTACGGCGGGAGGTCCTTGGTGACGACGGCGTTGGCGGCCACGATGCACCCGTCGCCGATCGTGACGCCCCGCAGGACGACGACGCCGGCGCCCAGCCACACGTCGTTGCCGATCCACGCCCGGTCGGGGCCGACGCTGCGGAACGACTGACGTCCGCCGGCCTCGGGGTCGATGACCTGCGACTCGGCGGCCGACGGGTGCCAGCCCCACGTGGCGTGCTTGTACTGGAACGCCGAGACGCCCATCCACGTCAGCGGGTGGCCGGTGGCGCCGATCGTGGAGTTGTTGCCGATCTCGCTGTACCGGCCGATGTCGGCGGCCTGCACCTCGACGTGCTGGCCGAACTCGGTGAAGCAGCCGACCCGCGTGTCGGACCGCAGCAGCAGGTCGCCCAGCACCCGCACGGGCGGCTCGACGAGCAGGCGTGACGCCCCGACGCGCCGGACGTGGTGGTCTCCGCGGATGTGCTCGCTCACCCACGGAGACTATCGTCAGGGGTGTGACCCGACTCTGGCACGGACTCGTCGCGGTGCTCGCGGCCGTCGCGCTCGTGGGCCAGGCGGTGATCACGATCGACCAGGACCGGTCGTTCGCGAACTTCGCCAGCTACTTCACGATCGAGTCGAACCTGCTGGTGCTCGTGACGAGCGTCCTGCTGGTGCTGCGGCCCGACCGCGGCGGCACGGCCTTCGGGGTGCTGCGCCTGGCGAGCCTGACCGCGATCACCGTCACCGGTCTGGTCTACGCGACGATCCTGGCCGGCAACGGCGACTTCGACGGTGCCGAGTGGTGGTTCGACAAGATCTTCCACTACGTCGTCCCGGTGATGTCGGTCATCGGCTTCGTGGCGTTCCGTCCACGCACGCGGCTCGCGTGGACGGCGATGTGGTCGTTGGCCTTCCCGGTCGCCTGGCTGGCGTACACGCTGGTGCGGGCCGAGGTTACCGAGCCGGTGTTCGTCCTGACGCCCACCACGACGGCCGTCGTCCCCTACGGCTTCCTCGACGTCGCGGAGCTCGGGGGGCTCACGGTTTCGGCGATATGTGCGGTGATGACCGCGGGATTCGTCGTCATCGCCTCGATCTACGTCCGGATCAGTCGCGCATCGGACGTCCGCCTGTAACGTCGGGACCACGACGACCACCAGAAGGAGCACCCCCATGACCAGCCCCACGTACCAGGTGACCGATCCCTCGACCGGTGAGGTCCTCGAGTCGTTCGACCACGCGACCGACGAGCAGGTCCAGGCGGCGCTCACGGCGTCCCACGCGGCCTACTCGACGTGGAAGGACGTGCCGATCGAGGAGCGCGCGGTCGTCGTCAAGCGCGTCGCGGCACTGTTCGCCGAGCGGGCCGACGAGCTCGCCGCGATCGCGACGCAGGAGATGGGCAAGCCCGCCTCGGAGGGCGTCGAGGAGGCCGAGTTCTGCCAGGCGATCTTCGACTACTTCGCCGACGAGGGACCGGGCCTGACCGCCGACCAGGAGATCAAGAGCATCTCGGGCGGCCGTGCCGTCATCCAGCGCCTGCCCGTCGGGCCGCTGCTGGGCGTCATGCCGTGGAACTTCCCGTTCTACCAGATCGCCCGCTTCGCGGCCCCGAACCTGATGCTGGGCAACACCATCATCCTCAAGCACGCCGAGAGCGTGCCGCGGTCGGCGCTGGCCGTCGAGCAGATCATGAAGGACGCCGGGCTGCCCGAGGGCGCGTACGTCAACGTGTTCGCGACGTTCGACCAGGTCGAGACGATCATCGCCGACCCCCGCGTCGCGGGCGTCTCCCTCACGGGGTCGGAGCGCGCCGGTGCCGTCGTGGCCGCGCTGGCCGGCAAGAACCTCAAGAAGTGCGTCCTCGAGCTGGGTGGCTCCGACCCGATGGTCGTCCTCGACACCGACGACCTCGACTCCGTCGTCGGCGACGCGTGGGACTACCGCACCTACAACACGGGCCAGGCCTGCAACTCCAACAAGCGCATGATCGTCATGGACGACCTGTTCGACGACTTCGTCGCCAAGATCACCGAGAAGGCCCTCGCGGTCGAGTCGTTCTCGCCGCTGTCGTCGCGCAAGGCCGCTGAGACGCTCCACGAGCAGGTGCAGGACGCCGTCAGCAAGGGCGCGACGCTGCACGCCGGCGGCGTGCTGAGCGACGGCCCCGACGCGCACTACTCGCCGGCCGTGCTGACGGGCATCACGAAGGACATGCGGGCGTACTCCGAGGAGCTGTTCGGCCCCGTCGCGGTCGTCTACAAGGTCGGCTCGGACGACGAGGCCCTCGAGCTCGCCAACGACACGACGTACGGGCTCGGCGGCTCGGTGTTCAGCGCCGACCCCGAGCGGGCGCGGTCGCTGGCGCAGCGCCTCGAGGTCGGCATGGCCAACGTCAACACGACGGCCGGCGAGGGCGCCGACATCCCGTTCGGCGGCGTCAAGCGCTCCGGCTTCGGCCGCGAGCTCGGCCCGCTCGGCATGGACGAGTTCGTCAACAAGCGCATGTTCTACGTCGCCGACTAGGCCTCACCACGAGATGTGGGCACCTTCCGTCGGTCTCGCACAGCGATTCCGACAGGAGGTGCCCACTTCTCGGGGGGCCGGGCTCAGTCCTCGGGCCAGGCGATGCTGAGGTACTGGGTCTCCTGGAACTCCTCCAGACCCATGCGGGCGCCCTCGCGGCCGATGCCGCTCTGCTTCATGCCACCGAACGGCGCCGCGGGGTCCGACACGAGCCCACGGTTGACGCCGACCATCCCGGCCTCGATCGCCTCGCCGAGGCGGATGCCACGCTGCAGGTCGCCCGTGAAGACGTAGGCCGCGAGGCCCATCTCGGTGTCGTTGGCGTAGCCGATGACCTCCTCGTCGGTCGTCCAGGAGACGATCGGCGCGATCGGTCCGAAGATCTCCTCGTGGACGATCTCGGCATCGGCGGGCACGTCGACCAGCACGGTCGGCGCGAACCAGAAGCCGTCCGCGTGGTCGGACGGCACGGACGCCTCGTGCGTCACGCGCGCACCCGCCTCGAGGGCGCCGGCGAGCAGCTTCGAGGTCTTGTCGACGGCCTTGGCGTTGATGAGCGGACCGATGTCGGAACCGTCCGCCGCCGGCCCGACCTTCAGCGAGGCGACCTTCGCGCCGAGCCTGGCCGCGAACTCCTCGACGACGTCGGCGTGGACGTACAGGCGGTTGGCCGCCGTGCACGCCTGGCCGCCACCGCGGAACTTCGCGATCATCGTCCCCTCGACCGCCGCGTCGAGATCGGCGTCGTCGGCGACGATCAGCGGGGCGTTGCCGCCGAGCTCCATCGACGAGTTGACGATGCGGTCGGCGGCCTGCTTGAGCAGCACCGATCCGATGCCTGTCGAGCCGGTGAACGAGATCTTGCGGACCCGCGGGTCCTCCATCCACCGCGTCACGACCTTGGACGCCGAGCTCGCCGGGACGATGTTGACGACGCCCTCGGGCAGACCCGCCTCGACCATCAGCCGGGCGATCGCGAAGGCCGTCAGGGGCGTCTCGGCGGCGGGCTTGAGCACGACGGTGCACCCGGCGGCGAGCGCGGGGGCGATCTTGCGGGTCGCCATCGCGGCCGGGAAGTTCCACGGCGTGACGAGGGCTGCGACGCCCACGGGGTGGTGCGTCACGAGCGTGCGGGTGCCACCCGCGGGGGCGACGCCGTAGTCGCCGCCCATGCGCACGCCCTCCTCGGCGTACCAGCGGAAGAACTCGGCCGAGTACGTGACCTCGCCCTTGGCGTCGGTCAGCGACTTGCCGTTCTCGGCGGCGATCAGCTCACCGAGCTCGTCGCGGTCGCGGATCATGAGCTCGAACGTGCGGCGCAGGATCTCGCCGCGCTCGCGGGGCGCGACCCGGCGCCACGTCGTCAGCGCAGCGGCGGCGGCATCGACCGCGGCGACCGCATCGGCCTCGCTGCCGTCGGACACGGGCCGGATGGTCCGGCCGGTGGCGGGGTCGACGACGTCGAACGTCCCGTCGCCACCGGCGCGCCACTCGTTGTCGATGAACAGGTCGGTAGCGGTCATGCGTTCGTCTCCTCGAAGGCGTGGGTGAGGATCTGGAGCCCCTCGGTGAGGAGCTCGTCGCTGATGGACAGCGGGGGCAGGAAGCGCAGGACGTTGCCGAACGTCCCGCACGTCAAGACAATCACGCCGGCCCGGTGGGCGCTGGCCGCGACGGCCTTCGCGAGGTCGGCGTCGGGCTCGTCGGTGCCCGGGCGGACGAGCTCGACCGCGATCATCGCGCCGCGTCCACGGACGTCGCCGATGCGGTCGTCGTCGGCCTGCAGCTTCTGCAGGGCCGGGACCATGAGGCGCTCGATCTCGCCGGCACGCGCCACGAGGCCGTCCTGCTCGATCGTCTCGATCGTCGCGAGGGCCGCGGCGCACGCCAGGGGGTTGCCGCCGTAGGTGCCGCCGAGGCCGCTGACGTGCGAGGCGTCCATGACGTCGGCACGACCCGTGACCGCCGAGAGGGGCAGCCCGCCCGCGATGCCCTTGGCCGTGACGATCAGGTCGGGCACGACGCCCTCGTGGTCGCAGGCGAACATGGCGCCGGTGCGCGCGAAGCCCGTCTGCACCTCGTCGGCGACGAACACGACGCCGTTGTCGGTGCACCACTGCGAGATCGCGGGCAGGAAGCCGTCGGCCGGGACGATGAAGCCGCCCTCGCCCTGGATCGGCTCGATCACGACGGCGGCGAGGTTCGCGGCGCCGACCTGCTTCTCGATGATCGTGATGGCCTCGCGCGCGGCCTCGGCGCCCGAGACCGCGTGGTCGCGGTAGGGGTACGACATCGGCGCGCGGTACACCTCGGGGGCGAACGGGCCGAACCCGCTCTTGTAGGGCATCGACTTGGCCGTCATGGCCATCGTCAGGTTGGTGCGCCCGTGGTACGCGTGGTCGAACACCACGACGGCCTGGCGCTTGGTGTGCGCGCGGGCGATCTTGATGGCGTTCTCGACGGCCTCGGCGCCCGAGTTGAACAGCGCGGAGCGCTTCTCGTGGTCGCCGGGCGTCACACGGTTGAGCGCCTCCGCGACGGCGACGTACCCCTCGTACGGCGTCACCATGAAGCACGTGTGGGTGAACGACTCGACCTGCCGCTGCACCGCCTCGACGACGCGGGGCGCGCTGTTGCCGACCGTCGTGACGGCGATGCCGGAGCCGAGGTCGATGAACGTGTTGCCGTCGACGTCCTTGACGACGCCGCCGCCGGCCTCGACCGCGAAGACCGGCATGGTGGTGCCGATGCCCTGCGCGACGGCGGCGTCCTTGCGGGCCATCAGCTCGATCGAACGGGGTCCCGGGACGGCGGTCACGAGCTCGCGGCGTTGCTGGAGATGAGCAGTCATGCGTTCATTCTCGACCTCGCGCCCCATGCCGTCCAATACTCAGGTGCGATCGCGCCTATGCTCTGCAGGCATGGAGCTGCGCACCCTCGGGTACTTCGTCGCCGTCGCCGACTCGGGCTCGGTGAGCGCCGCCGCCGACGTCGTCCACGTGACGCAGCCGGCGATCTCGCGGCAGCTGCGTCAGCTCGAGCACGACCTCGGGGTCGACCTGTTCGTGCGCAGCGCCGGTCGGCTCCGCCTGAGCGCCGCGGGGCGCGAGCTGCTGCCCTACGCGCGCGACGTGCTGCGGCGGGCCGACGGCGCGCGGGCCGTCGCTCGGTCGTACGCGGCCGGACGCCTCGAACGGGTGACGATCATGTCGCCGACCACGACGCTCACCGACGTCATCGCGCCGTTCCTCGCCACGCTCGAGCCCGACGATCCCATGCCGACGGTGCTGGAGTCGGGTCCGCGGGACGCCCACGCGGCCCTGCGCGGGGGTGCCGACCTCGCGATCGTGACGGAGCGACCGCCCTCCTCGCTGGCCGGCGCGCCCATCGCGGTGCTGCCGGTGTGGGCCTACGTCCGCGACGGTCACCCGTGGACGGGGTCGACCGTCCGACTCGGCGACCTCGTCGACGAGACGCTGCTCGTGCTGGGGCCCGGGCTCAAGCCGCGGCAGATCCTCGACCACGCGCTCGACCGCGCCGACCTGGTGGCGCGTGACGTCGTCGAGTGCAGCCACCCGCAGGTCGCGCAGGCGCTGGCGGCCGCGGGTCGAGGGGTCGCGATCGTGACGGACGACCCGCGCTTCGACCTGCGCGGCAGCGAGATCGTGGGCCGCGACGGCCCCCTGCGCATCGAGCTGTTCGCGGCGTGGGAGCCCGAGCACCACGCCGCCGCGACGCTCGCGGGCCTGGCCGAGCGGCTGACGGCGTTCTGCGTCGAGCGCTACGGCGCCGAGGTGGCGCCGGCCCGCTGAAGCAGGCCCGTGCGGTCGGCCCACGTCTCGAACCAGACCGTGAAGAACGGCGGGATGCTGGCGGCGAGCGCCAGCACGAGGGTCTTGAGGTCCCAGCGGAAGACGACCTTCGACACGACGGCCATGGCGACGTACAGCACGAAGACGCCGCCGTG
Source organism: Aeromicrobium sp. Root472D3 (assembly GCF_001426485.1). GTDB lineage: Bacteria > Actinomycetota > Actinomycetes > Propionibacteriales > Nocardioidaceae > Aeromicrobium. The sequence continues at coordinate 717,499 of NZ_LMET01000001.1, forward strand.
GATCGGTCCGGCCACGGGGACGCCGCCCTCGTGGAGCCCCAGCGGCTCGGCGTCGAGGACCCACTTGAAGAACATCGCGACGAGCAGCAGGGCCCACGAGACGGCCTCGGCGATGGCGACGGTGCGGAAGACGGTGCGGACGACGGCAGGATTCACGCCACCACGCTACCCGCGTAACCGCAACGAAATGCCGACCGGTGAGAATGGTCATATGGCCTTCCTGCTGCGTGTCGAGCTGCCTGACGTGCCCGGTTCGCTGGGTGCGCTGGCGACGGCGCTCGGTTCCGCGGGCGCCGACATCGAGGCGATCGAGATCGTCGAGCGGCGGACCGGCGGCCTGGTCGTCGACGACGTCCTGCTCGAGCTGCCTCCGCAGGTCATGCCCGATGCGCTGATCACGGCCTGCCACGAGCTCGAGGGCGTCACGGTCGAGTGGATCTCGCGCTACGCCGCGGGAGCGAACCTGAGCATGGACCTCGAGGCCGTCGAGCGGTTCACGGAGGACCCTGCCCGGGCCATCGCCCGCCTGGTCGAGGTCGTCCCCGAGACGTTCCGCACCGACTGGGCCGTGGCGCTCGACCGGGTCGACGGGGTGACGCACGTGATGGCCGAGTCGCCGACCGCGCCGACGCTCGTGCCCGAGGCCGACGACTGGCTGGGCCTGCGCCGGGCCAAGGTGCTGCGCGCGGTGCCCGCGTGGGAGTCGACCGTGCTGGCCGCCGCCCCCGCCCGCGACCGCAAGGGCCACCAGCTCGTCGTCGTGGTCGGCCGCCACGGCGGACCCGAGTTCCTCGACTCCGAGGTGGCCCGCCTGGGCCACATGGCCTCGCTCGCCGCATCGGTGCAGGTCGTCTAGACCGTCCCGCACCCAGCGGTCCGCGGATTCCCAGGTTGACCCGAAGCCTCCGGGGTTCACCCGGGAAACTGCGCGGGGGCAGGGGCAGGGTTACTCCGCCGCTTTGCTCTCGGGCACGTGCGCGTGGTGGAAGCGGCCCAGTGCCTCGACCTCGCGCTCCATGCCGGGGACCGCCCTGCCCGCCATGCGCTTGAGCACGGGCCAGGCGACGGGGGAGTTCACGAACGACTTGGTCCAGTTCGACACCACGACGTTCTTCGGGACGTAGACCCGTCCCTTGCGCTTCGCGAACCCCTGCAGGATCAGGTCGACGCACTCCTCGACGCTCGTCGTGCCGTTGGCGGGCCACGGCAGCTTCTGGCGGATGTCGCGGAACGTCGGCAGGTCCTTCTCGGCGTTGCGGACGATGTCGGTATCGATCCAGGACGGGTGGCAGACGCCGACGTCGATGCCGAGGTGGGCGACCTCCTGCTTGTAGGCCATCGCGAGCGACTCGGCGCCGGCCTTGCTCGCGTTGTACGACGCGAGGCCGGCCAGCGGCGTGAACGACGCCTGCGAGGCGACGACCAGCGCGTAGCCCTTGGACCTCACGAGGTGCGGGGTCGTGTGCTTGAGGGTGCGGAAGACGCCGTTGACGTTGATGTCGACGACGCGCGCGAAGGCCTCGTCGTCGATCTGGCGCACCGTGCCGTACGACGCGATGCCGGCGTTGGCGAGCACGACGTCGAGGCGCCCGAAGTGGTCGGCGGCGGCGTCGACCGCCGCCTTGACGGCGGCGCCGTCGCGGACGTCGGCCTCCCACCAGGCGGCGGCGTCACCGAGCTCGTCCGAGAGGGCCTCGAGCAGCTCGGGCTCGAGCCCCACGAGCGCGACACGTCCGCCTCCCCGCACGAACCCGCGGGCGACGCCCGCTCCGATGCCACGTGCGGCACCCGTGACGAGTGCGACCTTGCCGGTGAATGTCTGAGCCATGCCGGTCAAGATACCGTCGGTATCTGAACTGCGCCAGAGGGTGTGCGCGCCGCTCGCGTCACATCGGCGGGGTGGGGCGCCGCCGGTCGAGCCGGGCCTGGAAGTCGTCGAACGTCGGGCAGAACCACAGGGACTGCCCCCGGTTGGACGCGTCGACCCACTCCGCGAGGCGGTCGCTGCCGGCGACGCGCTGGGCGATGTCGCCGACGACGGCCAGCCGCATGCGGTACGTCCCGAACTTCTGCGCGAAGACGTCGGCGGTGCCGGTGCCGAGGTCGAAGAAGTCGTCGGTCAGGCGCTCGGTCGGGACGACGACGATCTCGGCGCGCTGCCCGATCGCCTCGCCGACGAGCTCGGTCGCGGCCCCGTCGGTGTCGAGCGGCAGCCCGTCGGGTGCGCAGACCATCACGGGCGTGCCGTACACGGTGACCACGTGCTCGTCTGTCATGCGCCGACCATAGCGACATGCGGGGGGTGCGCGCCCGGTAACGTCGCCGCCATGAGCGCCCTCGACCACGTGTCCGACACCTTCGACCCCTCGGCCTGGCGTGAGATCCCCGGCTTCGAGGGCCTCACCGACCTGACGTACCACCGGGCCGTCGACCACGGGACCGTCCGCATCGCGTTCGACCGTCCCGACATCCTCAACGCGTTCCGGCCGCACACGGTCGACGAGCTGCTCACGACGCTCGAGCACGCGCGGACGTCGGCCGACGTCGGATGCGTCCTGCTCACCGGCAACGGTCCGAGCCCCAAGAACGGCAAGCACTCGTTCTGCACGGGTGGCGACCAGCGCATCCGCGGCAAGGCCGGCTACCAGTACGAGGAGGCCGGGCACCACGACGAGGGCGCGCCGCCCAACCCGATCGACACGGCGCGGCTGGGGCGCCTGCACATCCTCGAGGTGCAGCGCCTCATCCGGTTCATGCCGAAGGTCGTCATCTCGGTCGTGCCCGGCTGGGCGGCCGGCGGCGGGCACAGCCTGCACGTCGTCTCCGACCTGACGCTCGCCAGCGCCGAGCACGCCCGCTTCAAGCAGACCGACGCCGACGTGGGCTCGTTCGACGGCGGCTTCGGCTCGGCCTACCTCGCCCGCCAGGTCGGCCAGAAGTTCGCCCGCGAGATCTTCTTCCTCGCCCAGGAGTACTCGGCCGAGGACGGCGTCCGCATGGGCACCGTCAACAAGGCCGTCCCGCACGCCGAGCTCGAGACGGTCGCGCTGGAGTGGGGCCGGCTCATCAACGCCAAGAGCCCGACCGCCCAGCGCATGCTCAAGTACTCGTTCAACGCGATCGACGACGGCCTGGTCGGCCAGCAGGTGCTGATGGGCGAGACGACGCGTCTGGCCTACATGACCGACGAGGCGCAGGAGGGGCGTGACCAGTTCCTCGAGAAACGAGAGCCCGACTTCAGCCCCTACCCCTGGTACTACTGACCGGCGGCGGTCTCAGCAGACGCCGGCGACCTGACGGGCTGCGTCGTCGTACTCGGCCTGGGCCTGGGCGACGACCGTCTCGTCGACGCTGCTGCCGTCGGCGACCGCCCGCGCCTCGTCGCGCAGGGAGTCGAGGGCCTCGACGGCCTGACCGACCTGGGTCCGGACGTCGTCGCTGAGCCCCTGCTCCGCGGCGGCGAGAGCCTCGCGCGTCGCCGTGAGCTTCGCGCGCGCGGCCGTGGGATCGGCGCCGAGGTCGGTGGCGATGTCGCCGACGAGCGTGCGGCCCTCGTCGACGACGCGTGCGGCCACGGCGCAGCCGGCCCGGTTGCCGGCGTCGGAGGCGGCGTCGGACGCGGCCTCCTGCACGTCCGAGCACGCGCCGAGGGCGAGGACGGGCAGGAGGGCGGCGGTGGCCAGGAGTCGGTTCACACCGTCGATCCTGACAGTCGGCGACAACATCCCCCAGCGGTGAGGCGTGGCCCATCAAGTGAGACGCGTGTCTCACCCAGTGGTCGGGATGATGACGAACGGATAACGTTCGCCGGATGAGCGTTGTGGGAGTTGTCACAGAGACCGTGGCGGGCGAGACCCGCGTAGCGGCCACCCCCGAGACCGTCGGCAAGCTGATCGGACTCGGCTACGAGGTCGTGGTCGAGTCGGGCGCCGGCGAGAAGGCGTCGTTCACCGACGAGGCCTACGCCGAGGCCGGCGCCGCGATCCGCGGGACGGCCGAGACGTGGGGCAGCGACGTCGTGCTCAAGGTCAACGCGCCGTCCGCGGGCGAGATCGGCCAGCTGGCCGACGGCGCGACGCTCGTGAGCATCATCAGCCCCGCGCTCAACCCCGAGCTCGTCGAGCAGCTGTCGGCGCGTCCCATCACGGTGCTGGCGATGGACGCCGTGCCGCGCATCTCGCGGGCCCAGTCGATGGACGTCTTGAGCTCGATGGCCAACATCGCGGGCTACCGCGCCGTCGTCGAGGCCGCGAACGTGTTCGGCCGCTTCTTCACCGGCCAGATCACCGCGGCCGGCAAGGTGCCGCCCGCCAAGGTGCTCGTGGCGGGTGTCGGCGTGGCCGGCCTCGCGGCGATCGGCACCGCGAACAGCCTCGGCGCGATCGTGCGGGCCACCGATCCCCGCGCGGAGGTCGCCGACCAGGTCAAGTCGCTGGGCGGCGAGTACCTGCAGGTCGAGGTCGAGACCGAGCAGTCGACCGACGGCTACGCCAAGGCCACGACCGACGCCTACAACGCGCGCGCCGCCGAGATCTACTCCGAGCAGGCCGCCGACGTCGACATCATCATCACGACCGCGCTGATCCCGGGACGCGCCGCGCCCGTGCTGATCACCGAGGCCGACGTCGCCTCGATGAAGGCCGGCAGCGTCATCGTCGACATGGCCGCGGCCAACGGCGGCAACGTCGTCGGTTCGGTGCCGGGCGAGGCGGTCGTGACGGCCAACGGCGTCACGATCATCGGCTACACCGACCTCGCGGGTCGTCTTCCCACGCAGGCCTCGCAGCTGTACGGCACCAACCTCGTCAACCTGCTGAAGCTGCTGACGCCGGCCAAGGACGGGCAGCTCGTCCTCGACTTCGACGACGTCGTGCAGCGCACCATCACGGTCGTCCGTGACGGCGAGACCACGTGGCCGCCGCCGCCCGTGCAGGTCTCGGCCGCGCCGGCCGCTGCTCCGGCAGCCGCGGCGCCGGAGCCCAAGGCGCCCAAGGCGGTCATGACGCAGCGCGCCAAGCTCGGCCTGGTGGGTCTCGGCATCCTCGCGCTGTTCTTGGTCAACGCCTACGCGCCGGCGCCGCTGCCCGAGCACTTCACGGTGCTGGTGCTGGCGATCGTGATCGGCTACTACGTCATCGGCAAGGTGCACCACGCGCTGCACACGCCGCTCATGAGCGTCACCAACGCGATCAGCGGCATCATCGTGGTCGGCGCGATGCTGCAGATCGGGGTCGACGGCTCCGAGAACGACACCGTCATCCGCGTCCTCGCGTTCGTCGCGATCCTGCTCGCGTCCATCAACGTCTTCGGCGGATTCGCCGTGACCCGCCGCATGCTCAGCATGTTCTCGAAGTAAGGGCTGATCATGGACTCCTTCAGCATCGCCACCGCGGCGTACATCGTCGCCTCGCTCCTGTTCATCCTGTCGCTCGCCGGCCTGTCGAAGCACGAGACCGCCTCGCAGGGCGTCCTGTTCGGCATCTCGGGCATGGCGATCGCGCTCGTCGCGACGTTCATCGTGGTCGCCGACGTCGCCGACACGACCTCGGTCGTCCTGCTGCTGATCGCCGTGGCCATCGGCGCCGCGATCGGCCTGTGGCGCGCCCGGGTGGTCGAGATGACCGGCATGCCCGAGCTCATCGCGCTGCTGCACTCGTTCGTCGGCCTGGCCGCCGTGCTGGTGGGCTGGAACGGCTACCTCGAGCACGGCTACTTCGAGCTCCAGTCGCTCGAGGACATCCACAACGCCGAGGTGTTCGTCGGCGTGTTCATCGGCGCCGTGACGTTCACGGGCTCGATCGTCGCGTTCCTCAAGCTGTCGGCCCGCATCAAGAGCACCCCGCTGATGCTGCCGGGCAAGAACTACATCAACCTCGGCGCCCTCGCGCTGTTCGTCGTCCTGACGATCTGGTTCGTCATCAGCCCCGCGCTGTGGCTGCTGGTCCTCGTCACGATCGTCGCCCTGGCGCTCGGCTGGCACCTCGTGGCGTCGATCGGCGGCGGCGACATGCCCGTCGTCGTGTCGATGCTCAACTCGTACTCGGGCTGGGCCGCGGCGGCATCGGGCTTCCTGCTCGACAACGACGCCCTGATCGTCACCGGCGCGCTGGTCGGCTCGTCCGGTGCGTACCTGTCGTATATCATGTGCCAGGCGATGAACCGCTCGTTCATCTCCGTCATCGCCGGCGGCTTCGGCATCGAGGCCGGGCCCGCCGACGACAAGGACTACGGCGAGCACCGCGAGATCACCGCTGAGGACACCGCCGAGCTGCTGAAGAACGCGTCCAGCGTCATCATCACGCCCGGCTACGGCATGGCCGTCGCGCAGGCGCAGTACCCCGTCGCCGACCTGGTGCGCAGGCTGCGCGAGCGGGGGGTCGAGGTGCGCTTCGGCATCCACCCCGTCGCCGGCCGGCTGCCGGGGCACATGAACGTCCTGCTGGCCGAGGCCAAGGTGCCGTACGACATCGTGCTCGAGATGGACGAGATCAACGACGACTTCAAGGACACCTCGGTCGTCCTGGTCATTGGCGCCAACGACACCGTCAACCCCGCCGCGACCGAGGACCCGTCCTCGCCGATCGCCGGGATGCCGGTGCTGACGGTGTGGGAGGCGTCGGACGTCGTGATCTTCAAGCGGTCGATGGCCACGGGCTACGCCGGCGTCCAGAACCCGCTGTTCTTCCGCGACAACTCGCAGATGCTGTTCGGCGACGCCAAGGAGCGGGTCGAGGACATCCTGAAGGCGCTGTAGGTCACACGTCGCGGAGTCGTCGCGGGGTCAGGTCCTGACATACCCTCGGTATGGAGGGAGTTCGCCCCACGATGCAGGAGCACTCCATGGACAAGACCCAGTACGACCGACCCGACGACACCAAGGGAAGCCGGGGACTCATCTTCCTCGGCATGGCGATCGTGGTGATCGGCGTCTTCTACTTCGGCTACTACCGCTGAGGCGACGTGACGTAAGTCTGATCGCCGCGGGCTTCGCCCTCACCCGCTGCGCTCCCTAGCGAACGACCACTCGGTCGCCAGGGAGGCCGCTTGCGGCCGAGCGTGAGCGCAGCGAGGCGACGGAACGCAAGCCTTCACGCTGTGGTTCGCCTCGGGCTTCGCCCTCACGGGCCCCCACTCGCTGCGCTCGCGGGAGGTACCCCCAGCTCCGCTCCCTGGCGANGGTGGTACCCCCCCCAGCTTCGCTCCCTGGCGAACGGGGGGCGAGGTGTCAGCCGACGACGCCGTAGAGGCGGTCGCCGGCGTCGCCGAGGCCCGGGACGATGTAGCCCAGCTCGTTGAGCTTCTCGTCGAGCCCGGCCGTCACGAGCGTCACGGGGATGTCGAGGTCGGCCAGCTCGGCCTCGATGCGCGCGACGCCCTCGGGCGCCGCGAGCAGCGTCACGGCCGTGATGTGGTCGGCGCCGCGCCTGACGAGGAAGTGGATCGCCGCCGCCAGCGAGCCGCCCGTCGCGAGCATCGGGTCGAGCACGTAGCACTGGCGTCCGGTCAGGTCGTCGGGCAGACGCTCGGCGTACGTGACCGGGTCGAACGTCTCCTCGTTGCGCACCATGCCGAGGAATCCGACCTCGGCCGTCGGCAGCAGGCGCTGCATGCCCTCGAGCATGCCGAGCCCGGCCCGCAGGATCGGCACGACCAGGGGCCGCGGGTCGCTGAGCCGGACGCCGCGCGCCATCGCGACGGGCGTCTTGACGTCGACGGCCTCGACCCGCACCTCGCGCGTCGCCTCGTACGCCAGCAGGGTCACGAGCTCGTCCGCCAGACGCCGGAACGTCGGGGAGTCGGTGCTCTCGTCGCGCAGCAGCGTGAGCTTGTGCGAGATCAGCGGGTGGTCGGCGACGTGTACGTGCATGCCCCGAGCCTAGTGGTGCGGGGGCCGGGGCTGGCGGCGGCGAGGGGAGGTCTGTCACCATCGCAGGGAAGACGTTCCCCACCGGGGAGACCTTCCCTCACGAGAGGCACACCATGGCCGAGGACGATGTCGACTTCGCCGTCGCCGCCTACCACGACGAGGGGCAGTGGCAGGTCGTCGAGCTCAACCCGCGCCTGGGTGAGGACGTCGACGACCTCAGCGACGCGCTGGGCCGCTTCCCGTCCGACGTCGGGGTGCTGGGGCTGGTGTCGATGAACGACGACTTCTTCGTCATCGTGCGGCGCTCGGGCACCCAGGTCAGGGTCATGCTGTCGGACGTCACGGCGATCGACGACTGGCCGCTGGCGGGCGGCGTGGCCGACCTGCTCGACCTCCCGCCCCTCGCCGACTCCGACGACCCGCACGCGGTGGGCGACCTCGGGATCCTGAGCGACCTCGGCATGACGGCGTCCGACCTCGACGAGCTGTGCGACGACGACGACCTCTACCCCGACGACATCCTGCTCGACGTGGCCGGACGCCTGGGGTTCGGCGGCGAGCTCGAGGCCGTCCTCGGGTGAGTCGCGACCTCTGGATGGGTGAGGCGCTCGAGCTCGCCCGGCAGGCCGTCGTCGACGGTGACGTGCCCGTCGGCGCTCTCGTGGTCGACGCCTCGGGCGCCGTGATCGGGCGCGGGCGCAACACCCGTGAGCGCGACGGCGACCCGACGGGCCACGCCGAGGTCGTCGCGATCCGCGAGGCCGCGGCGGCGAGGGGCGAGTGGCGGCTCGAGGGCTGCACGCTCGTCGTGACGCTCGAGCCGTGCACGATGTGCGCCGGGGCGATCGTCGTGGCGCGCCTCGACCGGCTGGTCTTCGGGGCGTTCGACGACAAGGCCGGTGCGGTCGGGTCGCTGTGGGACGTCGTCCGCGACCGACGGCTCAACCACCGGCCCGAGGTCGTCAGCGGCGTCCGGGCCGCGGAGTCGTCCGAGCTGCTGCGGGCCTTCTTCGCCACCCACCGCTGAGCACCGCGAGGCCGCGGGATCGCGGCACCGGTGGAACAACCACGCTCCGTCGACGTTGCACTTGGCATGAGAGCAATCGTGTACAGCCAGACCGGTGACCCGTCCGTCCTCGAGCTCGTCGAGCGGGAGCCGGGAGAGCCGGGTGACGGCGAGGTGCGCGTGCGGGTCGTCGTGTCGGGCGTCAACCCGACGGACTGGAAGTCGCGCGCGGCCGACCCGGGCCAGCCCACCCCGTTCGCCGAGGTCGTGCCCAACCAGGACGGCTCGGGCGTCGTCGACGCCGTCGGCGCAGGGGTCGAGGGCCTAGCGGTCGGCGACCGCGTGTGGGTGCAGCTCGCGGCGCACGGACGTCCGACGGGGACGGCCCAGGAGCTGACCGTCGTGCCGGCCGAGCGCGTCGTCCGCCTGCCCGACGGCATCTCGCACGACGTCGGCGCCTCGCTGGGCGTCCCGGCCGTGACGGCGCACCGCGCGCTGACGGTCGCCGACGGCGGCCCGATCCGCCTGTCGCCCGGTGCGCTCGAGGGCCGGACGGTGCTGGTCGCCGGCGGCGCGGGAGCGGTCGGGCACGCCGCGATCCAGCTCGCCCGGTGGGCGGGCGCCACGGTCGTCACGACGATCAGCAGCGACGAGAAGGCCGCGCTCGCGACGGCGGCCGGCGCCCACCACGCGATCGACTACACCGAGGGCGACACCGCCGACCGGATCAGGGCCGTCGCGCCCGACGGCGTCGACATCGTCGTCGAGGTGTCCCCGGCGGTCAACGCCCGCCTGAACCAGGCCGTCATCAAGAACGGCGGCACCGTCGCGGTCTACGCCAACAACGGCGGCGACACCGTCGAGCTCGACGTCGTGCAGACGTTCGTGCTCAACATCCGCTACCAGTTCCTGCTGCTCTACACGCTCGACCCGGCGGCCCTGCGCAACGCCGCCGAGGACGTCACCGCGGCGCTGCAGGACGGCGCGCTGCCGGTCGGCGAGGACGCCGGCCTGCCGCTCGTCCGCTTCCCGCTCGAGCGGACCGCCGACGCGCACGCCGCGGTCGAGGACAGCGTCGTCGGCAAGGTGTTGATCGACGTGTCGGCGGAGTGAGGCTCTCGCTGCTCGACCGGTCGCGGACGCGGGACGGTCGCCCCGAGGCCGAGGGGCTGACGGGATCGGTCGAGCGCGCGGTCGAGGCCGAGCGCCTTGGCTACGACCGCTTCTGGGTCGCCGAGCACCACGCCGTCCCGGGCATCGCCAGCGGCTCGCCGCCGGTGCTGCTGGCCGCGATCGGCGCGCGGACGTCCCGCATCCGGCTCGGCTCGGGAGGCGTCATGCTGCCGAACCACCAGCCGCTCGTGGTCGCCGAGCAGTTCCTGATGCTCGAGGCGCTGCACCCCGGCCGCATCGACCTGGGGGTCGGGCGGTCGGTGGGCTTCACCGCGCCCGTCCGCGAGGCGCTGCGGGCCGACCTCGCCGCGACCGACACGTTCGAGGCGGACGTGACGGAGCTGCGACGTCTGCTCGACGGAGACGCCGCCGTGACGGCGCACCCCGTCGCGACGTCGTCCGTGCCGATGTCGTTGCTGGCGACCGGGCGGGGCCTGTCGATCGCCGCGCGGCTCGGGCTCCCCGTCGTCGTCGGTGGTCCGGTCCTGCACACCGACGAGGGCGCCGAGGCGATCGCGGCGTACCGGCGCGACTTCCGTCCGAGCCCGATGGCCGCCGATCCGTACGTCACGATCTCGCTCGACGTGCACGTCGCGGTCGACGACGCGACGGCCCGCGAGCTCGCGCTGCCCGAGGCGTGGGCCATGGCGCGGTCGCGGCAGACCGGCGAGTTCCCGCCGCTCGAGCCCGTCGCGTCGATCCGCGCCCAGGCGTGGGGATCGCAGGTGACCAAGCGCGTCGAGAGGTCGCTCGCCCAGGCCGTCGCGGGCTCGCCGTCGACCGTCCGCGGCCTGCTCGACGACATCGTCGAGCGCACGGGGGCCGACGAGCTGATGGCGTCGACGTCGACGTTCGACCGCGCCGACCTGCTCGCGTCCGACGCGGCCCTGCGGGAGATCGTGACGTAGCGTCGGGCCGCATGAGCCTCACGATCGACGAGCTGGCGATGCCCGATGCGCTGGACGGCCCCGGCGGCCACGCGTTCGCGGAGTACGCCGCGCTGTGCAACGACGTCGAGTCGCACACGCTGGGCACCGACCTGCTGGTCATGGGGCCGCAGGAGATGCTCTCGGAGTACGTCAGCACCCCTACCCGGGTCCGCCGGCACCTCGTGGCGCGCGACGGCGCCGCACTGATCGGTCGCGCGATGATCACCACGCGTCCGCTGACGCCCGAGGCCGGGGCGCACCTGATGGTCGACGTGCTGCCGATCCACCGACGTCGAGGCGTCGGGACGGCGCTGCTCGCCGCAGCCGAGGCGGCCGCCACCGACGTCGGCGCGCCGGTGCTCAAGGTGGCCGTCGCGCACTCGGTGCGTGATGGGGGCGAGCGCGTCGAGCCGCCGACAGGCTTCGGCGACCTGCCGGCGGACGACCCGGGAGTCCGTTTCCTGCAGGCGCACGGCTACGCGCTGGAGCAGGTGAGCCGCATCAGCCTGCTCGCCGCCGATCGGCTGCGAGCAGGCCGGTCGCCCGAGGCGCCGGACCTCGAGGACGACTACGGGCTGCTGGCGTGGGCCGGGCCGACGCCGGACGAGTGGGTCGACCAGCTGGCGGCGCTGCGCACCCGCATGAGCACCGACGCCCCGTCGGCCGGGATGGTGGCGGTGGTCGACCCGTGGGACGGCGACCGGGTCCGCGAGCACGACGACCGCATCGCGTCGAGCGGCCGGACGGTCCTGACGACGGTCGCCCGGCACGCGTCGTCGGGCGTCCTGGCGGGTTTCACGGAGATCGTGGTGTCGGCGGGGGACGCGGTCGCGGTGCAGGAGGACACGCTGGTGGTGAGCGATCATCGCGGTCGTCGTCTCGGGATGCGGCTCAAGAGGGCCAATGCCGATCAGCTCGTGGCGGCGTTCCCCGCGGTGGAGGCCGTCGTCACGTGGAACGCCGAGGAGAACCGGCCGATGCTCGACGTCAACGAGCAGCTGGGATTCCGGGAGGTCGGCCGCGAGGCCGGCTGGCAGAAGCACGTGCACCGAGACGTGGCGGCCCGGAATGGTTGACGTCCGCGACTCGTTGAACCGGGCATGACCCACAACTCGTACGACTTCGCCGGCCGGACCGTCCTCGTCACCGGAGGTGGGACCGGCATCGGACGCGCGATCGCCCTGGCCTTCCTCGACAACGGCGCCAACGTCGCGATCTCGGGCCGCCGCGAGGACAAGCTGCGCGAGACCCTCGAGGGCCGGCCGGACGACCGGACGCTCGCCGTGGTCTCCGACATCGGCGATCCCGACGACGCGAAGGCGCTCGTGGCGGCCGTGGTGGAGCACTTCGGCCGGCTCGACGTCGTGGTCAACAACGCCGCGGCGTTCGCGAGCGGCGAGTTCACCGAGACCGCCGGCGAGCACTGGGAGCAGATCCGCACCACGAACATCGACGGGTTCGTGCACCTCGCGCTGCACGCCCTGCCCGAGCTGGAGAAGACCGGTGGCAACCTCGTGGGCGTCTCGTCGGTGTCGGCGCTGCGCGGCGACTGGGGCCAGTCGCTCTACAACGCGAGCAAGGCGGCGGTCCGCAACTTCATCGAGTCGCTCGCGCTCGACTACGGCAGCCGTGGTGTGCGCCTGAACTCGGTGGCACCCGCCTTCACGATCACGCCGATCACCGAGTCGATGACCGAGGACGAGGCGCTCATCGCGAAGTTCACCAACCGCGTCGCCCTGGGGCGTCCGGGCCGGCCGGACGACGTCGCGCCGGCGGTGCTGTTCCTCGCGAGCGACGACGCCGCCTACATCACGGGTGCCACGCTGGCGGTCGACGGCGGGACGAGCGCGTCGACGGGCCAGCCGCACGTCGAGTAGCGGGGAATACCGGACGTGCTAATCTAGTTGAAATTTAAACAAGCCACCGAGGGCGTGGCGGAGGAGTTCGACATGGGCGGCAACAGCATGCAGTTCGGCATCTTCAGCGTCGGCGACCTGACGGTCGACCCGACCGACGGCGCGATCCCGACCGAGAACGAGAAGCTCAAGGCGCTGGTCACGATCGCCAAGAAGGTCGAGGACATCGGCGGCGACGTCTTCGCGGTCGGCGAGCACCACGACTCCGGCTTCGTCCCCGGGGCCATCAGCACCCTGCACGCGTTCATCGCGGCGCAGACCGAGCGCATCATCCTGTCGACGTCGATCGCGCACATCACGACCAACGACCCCGTCAAGATGGCCGAGGACTACGCGACCCTGCAGCACCTGTCGGACGGTCGCGCCGACCTCGTCCTCGGCCGCGGCAACACCGGCCAGGTCTACCCGTGGTTCGGCAAGGACCCCTCGAAGGGCGTCGAGCTCACGATCGAGAACTACCAGCTGCTGCGCCGACTCTGGGACGAGGACGTCGTCAACTGGGAGGGCAGGTTCCGCACGCCGCTGCAGGGCTTCACGTCGATCCCGCGGCCGCTCGACGGCGTCTCGCCGTTCGTGTGGCACGGCTCGATCCGCACGCCCGAGGTCGCCGAGATCGCCGCGTACTACGGCGACGGCTACTTCGCGAACAACATCTTCTGGCCCAAGGAGCACTACATCCGGCTGATCAACTTCTACCGGCAGCGCTACGAGCACTACGGGCACGGCACGCCCGAGCAGGCGATCGTGGGCCTCGGCGGCCAGTTCTTCATGCGCAGGAACAGCCAGGACGCCGTCAACGAGTTCCGTCCCTACTTCGACAACGCCCCGGTCTACGGGCACGGGCCGTCGCTGGAGGACTTCCAGGCGCAGACGCCGCTCGTCGTCGGCAGTCCGCAGGAGGTCATCGAGAAGACGCTGGCGTTCGCCGACTACTTCGGCGACTACCAGCGCCAGATGTTCCTCGTCGACCACGCGGGCCTGCCGCTCAAGACCGTCCTCGAGCAGCTCGACCTGCTGGGCGAGATCCTGCCGACGCTGCGGGCCGAGTTCGACGCCCGTCGCCCCGCGGGCGTGCCCGACGCGCCGACCCACGCCAACCGGGTCGCCGCCCGCGACGCGGCCCTCGCGAAGGCCGACGCATGACCACCGTCGTCGCGATCACCGCGGGCCTCAGCGAGACGTCGAGCACGCGGCTGCTCGCCGACCGGCTCGTCGAGTCGCTGGGCCGGCAGGCGGCCGACGTGTCCGTCGAGGTCGTCACGCTGCGCGAGCTGGCGCACGACGTCGTCGACGCGACCCTGACGGGCTTCGCCTCGCCGCGGCTGCAGGACGTCCTCGACATGGTGACCGCAGCCGACGGCCTGATCGTCGCGACGCCGATCTACAAGGCGTCGTACCCGGGGCTGTTCAAGTCGTTCTTCGACGTCATGGACACCGACGCCGTGATCGGCAAGCCCGTCCTGCTCGCGGCTACGGCCGGCACGGCCCGGCACTCGCTCGCGATCGACCACTCCCTGCGACCGCTGTTCGCGTACCTGCAGGCGCTCGTCGTGCCGACCGGCGTGTTCGCGTCGACGCACGACTGGGGCTCCGAGGGCGCGCCGGCGCTCGAGCAGCGCATCGAGCGGGCCACCGGCGAGCTGGCGAGCCTGCTCGCGGGCACCGGCACCGGACGGTCGAGGGACGACGAGTTCGACCTGTTCAGCGAGACGTTCCGGTCGATCGCCGAGGGCCCCAAGGCCTGAGCCGGCCGCGCAATCTGTGACGCCCACGGCGTCATCCCCGGTCCGTGACGCCGTGAGCGTCACGGATCGCGGATGGTCGCGGCCCGCCTAGGGTGGATCCGTGCCCGACGACCTCGCCTCCCGTTTCCGTCTCGCCGCGCTCGGACCGCTGCGCGAGCTCGGGCGGGGCTTCCGGCGGGTCGGCCTGCGGGCCGTCCTGGCCGACACCAACCGCACGGGCCGGCGCGTCGAGGTGCCGGGCGAGGCGGCGACCGAGGGCTTCACGTGGGACGCCCGCGACGGCGCCACCGACCGCTGGTGGCCGCAGGGCATCACGACGTCCGCCGACGCGTACGGCCACGACGAGTCGTCCGGCACGGTCGACGGGCGCGGGGTGCTGCTGACGAGCTGGTACGCCCACGGCAGGTTCGCGCGGCGGCTGCTGGGCTCGCGCATCACGGTCGTGGCGGACGTCGACGGGCCCGCGCCGACGTACCGCCACGTGCTGCTGGTCGAGCCCGTCAAGGTCGGGCCGGTGCACCTGCTGCGTCCCGTGCGGGTGCACGCGGGCGGCATCGTCTGGTACGGCGACCACCTCTTCGTCGCCGGCAGCGGGGCGGGCGTCAGGGTGTTCCGGCTCGACGACCTCACGCACGTCCGCAACCGGGTGCGCTCGCGCGGCTACCGCTACGTCCTGCCACAGGCGTCGGCCTACGCCGCGGAGCAGGACGCCGATCACCCGCCGCTGACGTACTCGTTCCTGTCGCTCGACCGCGGGGCCGAGACCGACAGCCTCGTCGCCGGCGAGTACGGGACGAAGGACAGCCCGACCCA
This sequence comes from Aeromicrobium sp. Root472D3, assembly GCF_001426485.1. Lineage (GTDB taxonomy): Bacteria > Actinomycetota > Actinomycetes > Propionibacteriales > Nocardioidaceae > Aeromicrobium. Next base: position 732,948 of record NZ_LMET01000001.1, read on the forward strand.
CCGGCTCGTCCGCTACCCGCTCGACCGCGACACCCAGCTGCTGAGCTGCGACGAGCACGGTCGGTCGACGGCCGCCGAGCTGCACGATGGGCAGCCCCGCATGCAGGGCGCCACGCTGGTCGGCGACACGTGGGTCTTGACGGCGAGCGCCGGGGAGGGACGCCCGGGCGACCTGTGGGTCGGACGACCGGGGCACCTGCACCGGCACCGCGGCGTGCTGCCGACGGGCCCCGAGGACGTCGCCCACTGGCCGCAGCGCCGTCAGGTGTGGTCGCTCACGGAGTGGCCCGGTCGTCGCTGGGTGTTCGGGGTCGACGTCGACCCGTGGGTCACACCCTGACGACCAGGTCGGCCTGACCGCGGCGGGCGATGACGCGCTGCGCGTTGGGCTCGTCGACCGTGTCGACCCAGGCCTGCGCCTCGGCCTTGGTCTTCCCGTGCTTGACGTGCCGGCCGACCAGGCGCGAACGGCGACGGTCGTCGTCGAGGTCGACGAACCACACCGCGTCCATGACGGACCGCGCCTCGGGCCACGGCTCGGTCTCGTCGAGCAGGTAGTTGCCCTCGGTCACGACGATCGTCGCGGCGGGCGGCACGGTGATGGCTCCGGCGATCGGTTGCTCGAGCTCGCGCTCGAACGTCGGCGCGAGCACGTCGTGGTCGCGGTCGTCGCGGATGCGTCGCAGCAGCGTCAGGTAGCCGTGGCCGTCGAACGTCTCGATCGCCCCCTTGCGGTCGAGCAGGCCCCGCTCGACCAGCGCGACGTCCGCGAGGTGGAAGCCGTCCATCGGCACGTGGACCGCCTCGACCCCGGTCGCCCGCATCTTCTTGACCACCGCGACGGCCAGCGACGACTTGCCGACGCCGGGTGCGCCGCAGAGGCCGAGGACGGCGCGGCGCCCTGGCGTGACGAGCCCGACGGCGCGTCCGACGAGCTCGTCGATCGTGGAGGTCTGCACCTCGTCATTGTCGCGCAGGACGCGGGTTCGGCCGCTCGGCAGGCCTCGGGTAAGGTACTCGGCGGTGGCGTGTCCGAGCGGCCGAAGGTGCAACACTCGAAATGTTGTGTGGGTTCACGCCCACCGTGGGTTCAAATCCCACCGCCACCGCACGACAGAGGCTCCATTTCCTCCTGGATTCCAGGCAGAGATGGAGCCTCTTCGTCGTGCGTGGCCGACGTGGTCGGGTCCGACCATCCGCAAGCGCCTGGCGTCGCGGAGGGTGACCCTCCACCGGGCCGAGCAGGATGCGACGACGTCGTGAGGTCAGACGTTGAGCACGACGAGCCAGGCGGCCACCCAGACGGCGGCAAGACCAGCGCCGATCACCAGCAGCCGAGGCTTGATCGACGTGTCGGGTGTCCTCTTGAGCATCGCGTTCCGTGCACCTTCGCTCTTCAGCTGCTCGTGCTTCTGTCGAAACTGGCCCAGCGACGTCGGCATGATGAGGAACATCACGGCCCCTCCGATCAGCATCCCCAGCTGGTCTTCGCTCATGCGGCGAACGTACTGGTGGGCCAGTGCCCGTGCACGTCCAGATGGACGACGACGTGGTGGGGTCAGCGACCGGCGTCGTCCTTCATCGACCGGTAGAGGACCGACAACCTCAGCATCAGCGCCAAGAAGGCCACGGCGACCACGACGAAGGCAGCTCGGTAGGCCACGCGCCAGGAGTGGTCGGTGTCCGCGCCTGTCGGCGTCGCGAGGACGACGAGCAGCACCAAAGCTGGTAGGACCTGCGTGCGCCACTGGCGGATGAACGTCGGCCAGCGAGGGTCGTCGCGAACAGGACTCGGCATGCCACGAACCTACTGAGCCGCCAGCTGCCTCGCAGGTCGTTCGCGCGGAACGGGTTCGCCCTACCGGAATGCCGGGATGCCGGTGAGGGCCTGGCCGATCGAGAGGGCGTGCATCTCGGACGTCCCCTCGTAGGTCAGCACCGACTCGAGGTTGTTCATGTGCCGGATGACCGGGTACTCCAGGCTGATGCCGTTGGCGCCGAGGATCGTGCGGGCGGTGCGGCAGACGTCGAGGGCCTCGCGGACGTTGTTGAGCTTGCCCAGGCTGACCTCGACGGGCAGCAGGCCGTGGGCGTCCTTGGCGCGGCCGAGGTGCAGCGCCAGCAGGGTGCCCTTGACGACCTCGAGCGTCATGTCGGCGAGCTTGGCCTGCGTCAGCTGGAAGCCGGCGATGGGCCGGCCGAACTGGGTGCGCTGCCCGGCGTACTCCAGGGCGCACTGCAGCGACGCGCGCGCGGCGCCCATCGAGCCCCAGACGATGCCGTAGCGGGCCTCGTTGAGGCACGTCAGCGGCCCCTTGAGCCCCACGACCTCGGGCAGGACCGCGTCGGCCGGCAGGCGCACGCCCTCGAGCACGAGCTCGCTGGTCACCGAGGCGCGCAACGACATCTTGTGCTTGATCAGGGGAGCCGAGAAGCCGGGGGTGTCGGTCGGGACGACGAACCCGCGGACGCCCTCGTCGGTCTGCGCCCACACCACGGCGACGTCGGCGACCGAGCCGTTCGTGATCCACATCTTGCGGGCGTCGAGCACCCAGTCGTCGCCGTCGCGGCGGGCACGGCTGCGCATCGAGACGGGGTCGGAGCCCGAGTCGGGCTCGGTCAGGCCGAAGCAGCCGATCGCGCGACCGGCGGCCATCTCGGGCAGCCACTGGTTCTTCTGCTCCTCCGAGCCCCAGTGGTGGATCGCGAACATCGCGAGCGAGCCCTGCACCGACACCAGCGACCGAAGCCCCGAGTCGGTCGCCTCGAGCTCGAGGCACGCGAGCCCGTACTCGGTCGCCGTCATGCCGGGGCAGCCGTAGCCGTCGAGGTGCATGCCGAGCACGCCGAGCGTCCCGAGCTCGACCGCCAGCTCGCGGACGACGGGCAGCTCGCCGTCCTCGAACCACGTCGCGACGTGCGGCTCGACGCGGTCGTCGCAGAAGCGGCGGACGGCGTCGCGCACGTCGCGCTCCTGCTGCGTGAGGACCGCGTCGATGTCGGCGGGATCGGCCGGGCTGAACGTTCGCTTCGTGGGCGCGGTGCTCATGCGAGCTCCTTCGGTGTGCCGCTGCGGTGCGGGACGAGATCTGCTGCCAGGGGGCGCGAGAAAAGATAACCCTGCGCGGAGTCGCACGCGAGCCCACGCAGGGCGTCGAGCTGGTGCCGCTCCTCGACGCCCTCGGCCACGGCGAGCAGGCCGCACGCGTGGGCGGCGTGCACGACCAGCGCGAGCAGCTCGCTCGCGCCCTGCTCGGTCGAGGCGACCAGGCTCCGGTCGATCTTGACGACGTCGGCCGGCAGGGAGCGCATCCGGGCGATCGAGGTGTACCCCGTCCCGAAGTCGTCGATGCCGACGCTGACGCCCATGCTGCGCAGCGCCGCCATGTGCAGGGTCGCGCGTGGCTCGTCGACGAGGACCGTCTCGGTGACCTCGACCGTCAGTCGGTGGGGCGCCAGGCCCGACGCGCGCAACGCGTCGGCGACGTCGTCGACGATCGTGCCGGAGGCCAGGTGACGGCCCGACACGTTGACCGCGACGGTCAGGTCGCCGGCGCCGATGGGGTCGCCACGCGTCCAGTCGACCAGCTGGCGGGTCGCCTCGTGCAGCACCCAGCGGCCCAGCTCGCAGACGAGGTCGGACCGCTCGGCGACCGGGATGAACGTGTCGGGCAGCAGCAGGCCGTGGCCCGGGCGGTCCCAGCGGACGAGGGCCTCGTAGCCGTCGACGACCTCGGTGCGCACCCCGACGACGGGTTGGTAGTGGATCTCGAGGCCGCCCGTGGCGAGGGCCTCGACCAGCCCCGTCTCGACGTCGAGGCGGTCGGCCTCCTCCTGGCGCAGCGTCGCGTCGAAGAACTCGATGCGCTCGGACCCGCTCGACCGGGCCCGGCGGGCGGCGAGGCGCGCCTGGTGCAGCAGGTCGTCGGCGTCGGTGCTGCCGTCCAGGCTGACCGAGATGCCGACGGCGGCGGAGACGCCGACCTGCCGGCCGCCGATCAGCAGGGGCGTGTCGACCGCCCGCACGACGTCGCGGGCCAGCCCGGCCAGGTCGGACGACGGCGTGAGCCGCTCGACGAGCACGACGAGCTCTTCCGGCCCGACGCGGGCGAGGACGTCGTCGGGCGCCAGTACCTGCTCGATCCGCCGGGCGACGGCGTGCAGGGTGTCGTCGCGGTGGCCGAAGCCCATGTCCTCGAGGATCCGCGCCACCCCGCCGAGGTGGACGTCGACGAGCGCCGACGGGGTGCCGTCGCGCACCCCCCGCTCGAGCGCGGCGGAGATCTGCTGCAGGACGAACGGGCGGTTGGCCACGCCGGTGACGGGATCGGTCGTGGCCCGGTCGAACAGGTCGTCGCGCAGCGAGTCGCGCTGGTGCGCCGTCGCGCGGATCTCGTCGATGTCGCACGCCATGCGGCCCATCGCGAGCAGCGCCAGCACCGCCGACGCCACCACCAGGGTCGTCGGGTCGACGGGCACGCCGACGAGCTCGCGACTGGCGAGCAGCGCGGCCGGGAGCAGCACGACGGTCGCGAGCACCCCCAGGCGTCCCAGCGTGAACGGCGTCGGCCCCCGGGGCGCCGGACGGGTCAGGGTGACCATGTCGGGGTGCAGGGCGGCCGCGCCCCACAGGACGTACGAGCCCAGCCAGAAGGCCTCGATGACGGCCGACGATCCGGCGTGGCTCCCTGCGGACGCCGCGAACATCGTGTCGGCCGCCACGGACGTGCCGGTGGCGGACACCAGGAGCAGGAACGCGGGGCTCCACGTGTGCTGCCCCGTCATGAGGCGCAGCACGAGGGCCAGCAGGACGACGTCGGCGGCGGGGTAGGCGATCGCGACCACGAGACCGAGCTGTGTCGTCGTGCGGTCCTCGATCAGGGGCCCCGCGATGAACGACCACGACAGCAGCCCGAAGCCCACCGTGATGATCGCGGTGTCGACGACCCCGGCGAGGTCGCGGGTGCGGCGCTGCGTGCGCATCAGCAGGACGATGCCGCCGGCGAGCAGGGGGTACGACGCGAGGTACGGGACGTCCGCGAAGGACGGGTACGGCGTGCTGCCGTCGGCCGCGAGCCCGCCGTAGACCACGTCACCGGTGACCCATGCGCCCTGTCCGGCCGCCAGCAGCAACCACGGCGTCGCCGTCGAGGGCCGGTTGCGGGCGGCGCCGAGCACGATCGCCGCGACGCACGACAGGCCGACCGCCAGGTACAGCAGATCGGCCGGGGTGCCCGACGGCATCGCGAGGTAGACGACGGCGACGGTCGTCGACGCGGCCGCGTACACCCGCCACCCAGACCTCACGGCGTCTCCTCACCGGCCCCGCCGCGACGTCGCCGCGGCTGAATGGGCTCATTGTGTCGGACGGAACGGCTCACGGAGGCCGCGACGCGGTGTTCCGTAGGCTCGGCGCATGACCTCTGCACCCGACGTCCTGCACACCCCGCTGCGCGTGGGGGCGCTCGACCTGCCCAACCGTGTGCTCATGGCGCCGCTGACGCGCATGCGCGCCACCCCGCCCGGCGACGTGCCGAACGACCTGATGGTCGAGTACTACGTGCAGCGCGCGGGTGCCGGTCTGATCGTCTCGGAGGGCACGCAGATCTCGCCCGAGGGCAAGGGCTACATGGACACGCCGGGCATCCACAGCGCCGAGCAGGTCGCCGGCTGGCGCCGGGTCACGGACGCCGTGCACGCCGCGGGCGGACGCATCGCCGCGCAGCTGTGGCACGTCGGCCGCGTGTCGCACGAGTCGTTCCACGGCGGCGAGCCGACGGTCTCGGCGAGTGCGCTGCCCTACCGCAACCGCACGACGGTGCGCGGCGAGGACGGCACCCCCCAGCGGGTCAACTGCCCCACGCCCCGGGCCCTGCGCGCCGACGAGCTGCCGCGCCTGGTCGACGACTACCGCGCCGCGACGCGCAACGCCCGCGAGGCCGGCTTCGACGCCGTCGAGATCCACGCCGCCCACGGCTACCTGCTGCACCAGTTCATGTCGGCCGAGTCGAACCACCGCGACGACGAGCACGGCGGATCGCTCGAGAACCGCGCGCGTCTGCTGCTCGAGGTCGTCGACGCCGTGATCGGGGAGTGGGACGCCGCGCACGTCGGCGTCCGCATCTCGCCGAAGGGCACCTTCAACGGCCTGGACGACACGGAGGGTGGCGAGATGGGCCTGTACGTCGCGGCGCGGCTCGCGTCGCGCGACCTCGCGTTCCTGCACCTGTCGGAGCCCGACTGGGCCGGCGGCCCGTCGCTCGACGAGTCGTTCCGGCGCGAGCTGCGCGAGGCGTTCCCGGGCGTCATCGTCGGCGCCGGCGGCTACAGCGCCGAGAAGGGCGAGACGCTGATCGCGGCCGGCCTGGTCGACGCCGTCGCGTTCGGCCGCCCGTTCATCGCCAACCCCGACCTGCCGCTGCGCCTGGCCGAGGGCCTGCCGCTCAACGAGCCCGTCCCCGCGACGTTCTACGGCGGCGGGGCCGAGGGTTACACCGACTACCCCGCGCACAGCGCCTGACGGTGGACGGGACGCGGTGACGGCGAGGACGTGACGGTCCCGACCGCGTGACCTCCGGTGTCGTGGGTACGACCACGAGAACTCCCACCCCCGACATTGGAGCACCCGTTGATCCCGACCCTCGTCAAGCTTCCCCTCCACCTGACCCAGCAGCTCGCCGGCGTGGTGCTGCGCACCGGCGTCGGCGTCGCGACCGGCCTGCTGCACCGCGTGCTGCCCGGCGGCAGCGGCGCGCACGACGAGCCGGTCAGGCGCCCGGAGGAGCCGGCACCGGCGCCCACGGACGTCGCACCGGTCGTCGACATCACGCCGCCGAAGCCCTCGGTCGTGGCCGACCCCATGACCCAGCCGGCCGCGCCGACGCCCGAGCCCACCCCTGGTGCCACGACGACGCTCGCCGATCCCGCCCCGGCCACCGCCAACCCGGCGACGCGCTCGACGGCCAAGCGGGCCACGGCACGTCAGGGTCCGGCCAAGAAGGCGACGCCCAAGAAGCCCGCCGCCGGTGCGACGAAGGCGCAGAAGGCCGTAGACCAGAAAACCCCGGCCCCGAAGGCCAGGCCGACCAAGCCGGCCTCGGTGCTCGACGAGCCCGCCGCACCCGTCGACGACGACCCGATCGTCTACAGCACCGGCCCCGAGTAGCCCCCACCCCGAGCCCCACGACCCGCGAGTGGTGCGGACCGGACATTCCGGGACGGCGTGTCTGTCCGGACCGCACCACTCGGGCTCGGGAATGCAGCACTCGCGTGGGTCGAAGACCCCGTGACGCACCGAAGTCCCCGGCCGGAGCGGTAACGGCGGGGACTTCTGCGTGCACCGGAGGCCGTGCTGCCCTCCGACTCGTGTTCCACCGTACGGGCGCCGGATGACGCGGGCGGCAACCTCGGGCCAACGTCCGGTGAACGATCAGCGGCCCCGCGTCACGCGTCGGGCAGGCTGAAGTGCTGGTAGTCGGGATCGGTGAACAACCCGCCCCACTGCCAGCCGATGCGCTCGAACTCGCGCCGCACGACGTCCCCCTCGCGGACGACTCCGGGCTCGCCGGTGGCGCCGGCGGAGCGGTCGGCGTCGAGGTACGCCCGGGCCGCGGGCGGGCGCACGTCGTCGCCCACGACGTAGGGGTTCTGCACGGGGTTGGTGTCGATCGCGCGGCCGTAGGCGTGGTCCGACCAGCTCGTCGAGCCGGCGACCCGGCGGCAGTTGAAGCCCGACGAGTTGTTGCCCGCCATCGACAGGTCGTCGTCGCCGGCGTAGTCGTCGATCAGCAGCATGCGCTCGATCGGGAACCGTTCGGTGTACAGCGCCTCGAAGACGCCGACGACGTCGGACGCGACGTCGGCGTTGACCACCAGCTCGCCCCGGTGCGCCCGACCGTCGAACCCGACGTGCGTGACGGTCAGGTGGCGCAGGTCGGCGAGCGGGACGGGGCACGCCTGCGCGTCGTACGTCCGCATCGCGCGGCGCACCGACGTGCCGATCGGCTCGACGGTCGACGCGAACGCCGGCAGAGGGTCGCCGGGCGGCGGGGGAGGGGCGGACGCCTGCGAGGCCGGCCCCGGCCCGGGCGCGAGGTCGGTGCGCGACCTGAGTGCGTCCCACTGCTGCACGGCCGCGGTGGCACGCTCGCCGCTGAGCGGTCGCGGGCCGCCGCCGGCCCGGGGGATGCGGCCGGGGACCCACTCGTCGGCGACGACCTCGCCGCCCCGCACGGACAGGTTCAGCACGCCCGACTCGGCCTGCCGGCCGTGGTACCAGTAGAAGTTGCCGAGGCCGTAGCTGACGTACGTCGAGCCGCGCCGGCCCGCGCCGAGCGGGGTGTGCGCGTGCGTGCCGACCACCACGTCGGCGCCGGCCGCCTCGAGCGCCCCGGCGGTGCTGAGCTGCGAGCCCGTCGGATCGGCGTCGCCCTCCTCGCCCCAGTGCAGGTAGACGACCACGACGTCGTCGGTGCGCGCCGACTCGGCGACCGCGGCGACCAGCGCGTCCATCTGCGCACCGCTCGCCGAGGCGATGCCGGGGCCGGTGCCCGGCGCCGCGGCCCATGTGACGTCGCGGCTCTCGCGCGGCGACGCGTCGGCCGCATGGATCGCGACGTCGGTGCCGCGCACGCGCACCCGGTGCGGCGCGTAGGCCTGGCGGTCGTTGCGACCGATGCCGACGACCTCGACACCACTGCCCTCGGCGGCGCGGATCGTGTCGCGGACGCCCGTGAGCCCGTAGTCGGCGCCGTGGTTGTTGGCGACCGAGACGACGTCGACGCCCGACCGCTCGAGGACGTCGAGGGCGCGCGGCCCGGTGCGGAACCAGTAGCGGGCGTCGGGGTCCTCGAGCTCCTTGTCGGCCGGCTCGCCCCGCTCGGTGACGGCCGACTCGAGGTTGACCATCGCGACGTCCGCGGCCGCCAGGACGTCCGACATCGGCCCGAGCGTGGACGTGCCGTCGTCGGGGACGCCGGCGAGGTCGCCCGCGAAGTGCACGTCGCCCGCGAATGCGAACGTCACGACGGGACCGTCGGTGGACGCGGCCGCCGGCGTGCCACGCTCGCGTCCCTCGCGCGACGACGAGGCGGATCCTCGCACCGTGACCTCGGTCAGCAGGGCGCACACGACGATCGCGGCCATGGCGACGCCCGCTGAGGTGGCGGTGCGAGAGCGTCGCGGCATGGACCCATGATTCTCCGGCGCGCCAAATCGACAGGCGCTAGCGTGGCGCTGTGTCCGTCCTGGAGATCGTCCTGGCAGCGCTGTGCGGCGCCCTCGCGGTGCTCGTGGTCGTGCTGCGGGCGATGCTGGGCCGGGCCCGCCGACGCGTCCGGTGGCTCGAGGACCAGTCGTCGCGGCCACGCCTAAGCGTGCCGACGCCGACCGAGGCCGTGCGCGGCGTCGTCGGCACCGCGATCAAGCTGCGCGACCACGGCGTCAAGGGCGTCATCCGCAGCTCGATCGACGACCTGGCGCTGTGGGCGGACGTCGAGCGCCCCGACCTCGCACGCCTCGCCGCCGCGGACGGCACCGTCACGATCATGTTCTCCGACATCGAGGGGTCGACCGAGCTCAACCACCGTCTCGGCGACAACGGGTGGGTCCAGCTGCTCGCGCGGCACGACCGTCTCCTCACCAAGGCGATCGATCGTCAGGGCGGCCACGTCATCAAGACGCAGGGCGACGGCTTCATGGTGGCGTTCGCCGAGGCGTCGCAGGCCGTGGCGGCGGCGTGCGACATCGAGCGGTCGCTGGCGGGCGTGCGCCGCGGCCGGCTGGCGGGCGTCCGGGTGCGCATCGGCGCCCACCGCGGGTCGGCGGTGCACCGCGACGGCGACCTCTTCGGTCGCAACGTGGCCCTCGCGGCCCGGGTCGCGGCGCAGGCCGACGGCGGCGAGGTGCTGGTCAGCGAGGCCGTCGTCGACGCGCTCGGCGACGACGAGGTCACGGTGCTCGAGGTGCGCGAGGCCGAGCTCAAGGGCGTCCCCGGCGTGCAGCGCCTGCACCTCGTCGACTGGGCCTGACGCCCACCGCCCGGCGTCACTGACCCCGGCGGACCTTGCCCGTCGCCGACCGCTGCAGCTCGTCGACCAGCTCGACGTCGCGCGGCACCTTGAACCGCGCGAGCCGGTCGCGGACGTACGCGCGGATCTCGTCGGGGGACGGGCCGCCGTCCGGTTCCGGCACGACGACGGCCCGCAGGCGCTGCCCGTGCTGCTCGTCGTCGACGCCGTGCACCATGACGTCGCGGATGCCGGGGTGGCCGTGGAGCAGGTCCTCGACCTCGCCCGGGAACACGTTCTCGCCGCCCGACACGATCATGTCGTCGTCGCGTCCGTCGACGAAGAGGCGACCGTGGTCGTCGAGGTGCCCGACGTCGCCGGTGCCGACGTGCCCGTCGACGACCTCGCGACTGCTGGTCGCACCCGACGGCGCGGTCATCGGGCTGCGCACGACGACGCGTCCGACCGCGCCCGTCGGCACGTCGCGCGCGTCGTCGTCGACGACACGGACCGACACGCCCCGCAGGGGACGGCCGACCGTCCCGGGTGCCGCGCGCAGGTCGTGCGGGGCCGCGATCGTCGCCCAGCCGATCTCGGTCGAGCCATACATGTTGAGCAGCACGTCGCCGAACGCGTCCATGAAGCGTCCGGCCAGGACGGGGTTGAGCGGCGCCGCTCCCGACGGGACGGCGTGCAGCGAGCCCAGGTCGAGCCCCTCGCGGACGGCCGCCGGCACGTCGAGCATGCGGTGCAGCATGACGGGCACCGCGAACATGACGCGCACCCGATGACGCTCGACGGCTCGCAGGGCCTCCTCGGCGTCGAAGCGCCGCGTCAGCACGACGGGGCAGCCGAGGGCGATCGCGATCACGAGGTACGCCAGCCCCAGGCCGTGGAACAGCGGCGGTAGCACCAGGACGGGGTCGCCGGTGCGCAGGCCGATCGACCGCAGCATCGTGCTGAGCGGACCGACGTAGGCCGCGCCCTGCGATCGTCGCGGTGCGCCCTGGGGCGTGCCGGTGGTGCCGGACGTGAGGATCACGAGCCGCCCCGTGTGACGGCGGCTGGGCGGTGCGGGGTGCCCGAAGTCGCACGCCCCCCTGACCGAGCCCGAGCCGTGGCCGTCGCTGACCAGCGTCGGGACGTCGAGGCCCGACCGGGCGACGACGCGCTGCAGCCCGGCGTCGTGCACCAGCAGGTCGAGCCCCTCGCGACGGCCGACGTCGCCCAGCTGGTCGGCGCCGAAGTCGGTGTTGAGCAGCACCAGGTCGGCGTCGACCCACATCGCCGCGAAGGCCGCCTCGACGAATCCCGCGTGGTTGCGGCACAGCAGCCCGATCGTGCTGCCGCGACCGATGCCGCGGGCGTGCAGCACGCCCGCGAGCAGCCGGACGCGCTGGTAGAGCTCGCGCGCCGTGACGGTGCCGAGGTCGTCGACGACGGCCGGACGGTCAGGCCACCGGCTCGCGCTGTGCGCCAGCAGCACCGCGGGCGACGACTGGTGGCGCACCAGCCCCTTAGCCAGCCCCACGGCGGCGCGGGGACCCACGGGAGCGACGACGCGCGACGACAGCGCGGCGTCCAGCGCGCCGATGACCGTCCCGGCGAAGGGGATCACGGGCGTCGACCCGGGACGTCAGGTGTGTCCTGCGTCACGTCGGCCATGCGTGGACGGTACCGCCACCGGCGCGGCCCCGGCAACGGCCGCCGGGCTCAGAAGCCGGGGCGTCGCGGCACGTACGGCTCCTCGAGGGAGGCGAGCTCGGCGTCGTCGAGCACGAGGTCGACCGAGGCGATCGCGTCGTCGAGGTGCAGCGGCTTGGTCGCCCCGACGATGGGGGCCGTGACGACGTCCTGCTGGCGCACCCACGCGAGGGCCACCTGGGCGCGGGAGACCCCGCGGGCGTCCGCGATCGACGCGACCGCCCCGGCGATCGCCCGGTCCGACTCGTCGGTGTGGCCGTAGAACTTCTCCATGACGTGGTCCGAGCCGCTGCGCGCGGTGCTCTGGTCGTCCCAGTCGCGGGTCAGCCGGCCGCGGGCCAGCGGGCTCCACGGGATGACGCCGATGCCCTCGTCGAGGCAGAACGGGTGCATCTCGCGCTCGTCCTCGCGCTGCACCAGGTTGTACTGGTCCTGCATCGAGACGAAGGGCGTCCAGCCGTTGAGGTCGGCGGCGTGCTGGGCCTGCGCGAGCTGCCACGCCCACATCGACGAGGCGCCGATGAAGCGGGCCTTGCCCGACTGCACGACGCGGTCGAGCGCCTCCATCGTCTCCTCGATCGGGACGTCGGGGTCCCAGCGGTGGATCTGGTACAGATCGACGTAGTCCGTGCCGAGGCGGCGCAGGCTGTCGTCGATCTGCTGCGCGATCGCAGCCGCCGAGAGACCCCCCGTGGACGGGTCGCCGCCCATCGGGAAGAACACCTTCGTCGCGATCTCGACGTCCTCGCGGCGGGCGAGGTCGGCCAGCGCCCGACCGAGGATCTCCTCGCTCGAGCCGTCCGAGTACATGTTGGCGGTGTCGAACGTCGTGATGCCGGCCTCGAGGGCCCGGCGCACGTACGGACGGCTGTCGTCCTCGGGCAGCGACCACGGGTGCGTGCCCCGCGCGGGGTCGCCGTAGCTCATGCAGCCCAGGATGATCTCGGACACCTGCAGGTCGCTGTCACCCATCGCCACGCGTCGCATGGGCCCATCATGCCCGCCCCGACCATGAGTGCATCCTCGGATTTCAGGTGACGCCTCGGCGTGTCCTGCACTAGGCTCCGGTATCAGAGGGAGTTCTGCAGTTCCTGCACGCTGCTCGGCACATCGATGGGAGACCCGCTTCGCGGGGTTCGAGATGTCGTGGCGGCGATTCGTCGTCTCGTCGGCCGCAGGTGGGGCGTCCTCTGCTATCTGGCTGGAGGGGGCACGGATGAGACACATCGATCCTGCACGGCGCACGCGCGCGGTGCTCGTCGCGGCGAGCCTGGTCGTCGGGGGGATCGCGGTCGGCGCGCCGGCGCACGCCGGTCCGTCGGCGGTCACGATCAAGACGTTGAGCGCCCGGACGGTCTCGGCGAGCGCCACGGCCGCCGTCGCGCCCCGCTACTCGGCGCGCAAGGGCGTGCGGGTCAAGAAGGCGACCGTCGACGTCCGCCGCGGGTCGGCCTGGATGGTCAAGGGCGTCCGGCAGGCGCGCGTGCCGGCCGGCTCGTACACCGTCACGACGAAGGTGACCTACCGCGAGGCCCGCAAGGGACGGCTCGGGCCCGTCCGCACCGCGAGGCGCACGCAGGCCTTCCGGGTGAACGCGGCCCCGGCGCCGACACCGTCGACGTCCGCGCCGGCCACGACGACCACCCCGGCGCCCGCGGTCGCGCCCGTGTCGAGCCTGGCGTCGACCAGCACCTCCTGCCGCGGCTCGTCGCTCGTCAAGCCCGACGGCACCGCGTGGGCGTGCACCTTCGACGACGAGTTCGACGGCACCGAGCTCGACCGGACGAGGTGGCTGCCGCAGCAGACCGCGTTCAACGCGGTCGACGGCTACCAGATCGGCGCCGACTGCTTCGTCGACGATCCCGACAACGTCTCGGTGTCGGGCGGTGCCCTGCGGCTGACGGTGCGCAAGGAGTCCGCCCCGTTCACGTGCCGGGGAGCCGGTCCGACCGGTGACGCCCGCGTGCAGCACACCGCGGGCTCGGTCAGCACGGTCGGCATGTTCGCGCAGGCCCGCGGGCGCGTCGAGTTCCGCGCCGCCTTCCCCGCGACCAAGGTCGCCGGCCACCACGGGGCCCTGTGGCTCTACCCGTCCAGCCCCGCCGCGGCCTTCCCGTACTCGGGCGAGATCGACGTGGCCGAGTTCTACTCGCAGTACCCGGACCGGGCCATTCCCTACGTCCACTACGGGCACTGGGACCCGAGCGTGACCAACAACTACTGCACGATGCCCGACCCGGCCGCGTTCAACACCTACACCCTGGAGTGGACGCCGTCGACGATCTCGATCGCCTACAACGGGGTGCCGTGCGTGACGCACGAGGTCTCCGAGTCGGCCAAGGCGGCGTTCGAGGGCGAGTTCATGCTGGTCATGACGCAGGGTCTCGGAGCGGGCGGCAACGCCGTGACGTCGGCGACGCCCGACGTCGGCACCACGAGCGTCGACTACGTGCGGGTGTGGAAGTAGGCGGTCGGAATATCCGCCGCCGGCGGTTCCTTGACCTTGGTATGACTTCCACACCTTCTGCCACCCCGTCCGGAACCTTCCAGCTCGGCGGCGACCTGCCCGTCACGCGTCTGGGATACGGCGCGATGCAGATCACCGGCGAGGGCGTCTGGGGCGAGCCCCGCGACCGCGCCGAGGCCGTCGCCGTCCTGCGCCGGGCCGTCGAGCTCGGCGTGACGTTCTTCGACACCGCCGACTCGTACGGTCCCAACGTGTCGGAGGAGATCATCCGCGAGGCGCTGCACCCCTACGCCGACGACGTCGTGATCGCGACCAAGGCGGGTCTGACGCGCACCGGCCCGGGGGAGTGGATCCCCGTCGGCCGTCCGGCCTACCTCAAGCAGCAGGTCGAGCTGAGCCTGCGCAAGCTCGACGTCGAGCGCATCGACCTGATCCAGCTGCACCGCATCGACGCCGAGGTGCCGGTCGCCGAGCAGGTCGGCGCGTTCAAGGAGCTGCAGGACGCCGGCAAGGTGCGCCACATCGGCCTGAGCGAGGTCAGCGTGGCCGAGCTCGAGCAGGCGCAGGAGACGGCCGAGATCGTGTCGGTCCAGAACCTGTTCAACCTGACCGACCGCTCGGCCGAGGAGCTGCTCGACCACGCGACGGCCGCGGGCATCGCCTTCATCCCGTGGTTCCCGCTCGCGACCGGTGGCCTGGTCAAGGACGGCGGACCGCTCGAGAAGCTCGCCGCCGAGCACGACGCGACCCCGTCGCAGCTCGCGCTCGCGTGGCTGCTGAAGCGCTCGCCGGTCATGCTGCCGATCCCCGGCACGTCGACGGTCTCGCACCTCGAGGACAACGTCGGCGCCGCGGCGATCGAGCTGACCGACGAGCAGTTCGCGGCACTGGACGCGATCGCCTGATCGGGTCGACGGCAGGTCGACGACGATGCACGGTGAGTACAAGGTCTCGGGCGGCAAGCTCGTGGTGGCCGACCTGGAGGTCGTCGACGGAGCCATCCGGGACGTCGTCCTGAGCGGTGACTTCTTCCTGGAGCCCGACGAGGCACTGGGTCACATGTCCGAGGCGCTCGAGGGCCTGCCCGCGGACGCGAGTCTCGGCTCGCTGGTCGAGACGGTCGACCGCGCACGGGGCGACGCCGTCATGGTGGGCTTCGACCCGCCCGCCGTGGCCCACGCGGTGCTGCGGGCGCTGGGACGTTCGACGGCGTGGCACGACCACTCGTTCGAGCTGCTCGAGGCCGGGCACCAGCACCCGGCGATGCAGATGGCGATCGACGAGGTCGTCGCGCGCCAGGTCGGTGACGGCCTGCGGAGCCCGACGCTCCGGGTCTGGGAGTGGGCGTCGAACGCCGTCATCATCGGCTCGTTCCAGTCGTTGTCGAACGAGGTCGACGTCGAGGCGGCGACCCGGCACGAGGCGACGGTCGTGCGGCGGATCTCCGGTGGCGGTGCGATGTTCGTCGAGCCCGGCAACACCATCACGTACTCGCTGTACGTGCCGGCGACCTTGGTCGAAGGGCTGTCGTTCGCCGACTCGTACGCATTTCTGGACGCCTGGGTCATCCGGGCGCTGCGAGAGCTCGGAGTCGAGGCGACCTACGTGCCGCTCAACGACATCGCGTCGCCGCTGGGCAAGATCGGCGGGGCCGCGCAGAAGCGGCTCGCGAGCGGAGTCGTCCTCCACCACGTGACGATGTCGTACGACATGGACGCAGCCGCGATGCTCGACATCTTGCGCATCGGCCGCGAGAAGCTCAGCGACAAGGGGCACGTCAGTGCCGCCAAGCGGGTCGACCCGATCCGTAGCCAGACCGGCATGAGCCGCGCAGACGTCGTGTCGGCGATGCTCGGCCACTTCGAGGCCAGCTACGGCCTGACCACGGTGCAGATCGACGACACGACGCTGGAGCAGGCGAGCGCGCTCGCGGTGTCGAAGTACCAGGATCCGGGCTGGACGGCCCGGGTCCCCTGACACCGCCCGCGGGCAGCCGGCTCAGTCGCGCAGCTGGGTCTCGAGGACCGAGTTGGGGTGGAAGGCGACCGGGTCGCCGCGGCGGGTCGGACGGATGAGGTCGAAGCCGCCCGTCGTCACGAGCGCCCACGTCAGCGGCGCCTCGGGGTGGCCGAGGTGCCTCCCGCCGATCGGCACGAACAGGTCGAGCGCCTCGTGGGCGCAGTCGAGGTGGACGGGCGGGAACGCGAACAGGCCCGCGTCGGCCTCGTCCGAGCTGCCGATGAAGGCGACCGGACGGGTCAGCGGGTCGCCGCAGATCCCGCACACGCGGCTCAGCGCACACCGGATGGCGCGGCGTTTGACCACCGAGGAGTGGTCGAGCGCCCCGCCGTCGTCCTCGCACGCGAACGGCACGGGGAGCCCGCCGAGCGACGGACGCCCGGCGAGCCCCGCCGTCACACCGACGCCGCGCCCGACCACTTGCCGAGCTCCGAGCGGCGCGTCGGACGCTCGTCGTCGCGCAGGCGTCGCTTCTCGCGGGGTGCGACCGGCGCCGGGTTGTCGCTCGTGCGACGGTTCGGCAGCGACAGCTTCATGATCGTGCGCAGCGTCTGCCCGTACTGCTTGTAGAGCGGTCCGGTCGTGTACGGGATGTCGTAGCGCTTGCAGATGTCCTTGACCTTGACCGAGATCGCCGCGTAGCGGTTGCTGGGCAGGTCGGGGAACAGGTGGTGCTCGATCTGGTAGCCGAGCTGGCCGCTCATGAGGTGCAGGAACTTCCCGCCGTCGAAGTTGGCCGAGCCGAGCATCTGGCGCAGGTACCACTCGGCGCGCGTCTCGTCCTCGAGCTCCTCCTCCGTGAAGTGCACGGCACCGTCGGGGAAGTGGCCGCAGAAGATGATCATGTACGACCAGAAGTTGCGCATGATGTTGGCCGTGAAGTTGGCGGTCAGCGTCTGCAGGAAGAACGGCCCGGTCAGCGCGGGGAACATGACGTAGTCCTTCAACGCCTGCTTGCCGATCTTGTCGCCGATCTGCTTGAGCTGCTTCTTCAGCAGCTTCGGGTCCTTCTCGCCCTTGCGGATCGACTCGATGTCGAGGTCGTGCAGCGCGACCCCGTACTCGAAGAAGGCGGCGAGCATGAAGTTGTAGATCGGCTGGCCGAGGTTGTACGGCGTCCACTTCTGGTCGCGCGACATGCGCAGGATCCCGTAGCCGACGTCGTTGTCGTGGCCGAGCACGTTGGTGAACTGGTGGTGGATGTAGTTGTGCGAGTGCTTCCACTGCTCGGCGGGCTGGGTCGTGTCCCACTCCCAGTTGGACGAGTGGATCTCGGGGTCGTTCATCCAGTCCCACTGGCCGTGCATCGTGTTGTGGCCGATCTCCATGTTCTCGAGGATCTTGGCCGAGCCGAGCATCAGCGTGCCGATCAGCCACGCGGGCGGGAAGAAGCTCGCGAAGAGCGTGATGCGGCCGGCGGCGGCGAGCCGGCGCTGCAGCGTGATGACCCGCGTGACGTAGTCGCGGTCGGCCTGGCCCCGGGACGCCTCGACCTCGCGGCGGATCTCGTCGAGCTCGGCGCCGATCGCCTCGATCTCCTCGTCGGACAGGTGGGTGTACTCACGGACGTCTGAGAACGCCATGCTGGTTCTCCTTCGGTGGGTTGGGTCGTGCAGGGGTGCACGTGCGGGAGCACGCGCTGGATGACTAGAGCGACAGGGTGCAGTCGCCGGCGGCGACCGACACGCAGGTCTGGATGTACTCGCCGGGCTCGCCGTGCTCGTCGCCGTTGCGCAGGTCGCGGACGCGGCCGGACGCGAGCGGGACGTCGCACGTGTGGCAGATGCCCATGCGGCAGCCGAACAGCATGTTGACGCCGGCCTTCTCGCCGGCCTCGAGCAGGGTCGTGGCGCCGTCGACGTCGACGGTGGGACCGCCCACGCCGAACGTCACCTCGCCGCCGGCCGCGGAGCCGTCGGCCGTCGCGAGCGTGAACCGCTCGACGTGGATCTGGTCGGACAGCCCGTACGTCTCGTAGTGCTGCGTGAACGCGTCGAGCATGCCGGCGGGTCCGCAGGCCCAGGTGGTGCGCTCGGCCCAGTCGGGGCAGACGTCGTCCAGCTGGTCGGCCGTCAGCATGCCGTCGGCGTCGGTGAACCGCTCGTAGAACGTGAAGCTCTGGTACCGCAGCGCCAGCACCCGCAGCTCGTGGACGAACATCATGTCGTCCTCGTTGCGCGCCGAGTAGACCAGCACGGCGTCGGGGATCGAGTCGCGGCGGTCGAGCGTGCGCAGGATCGACATGACGGGCGTGATGCCGCTGCCGCCCACGAGGAAGAGCATCTTGGCCGGCGGCGGGTCGGGCACCGTGAAGTCGCCCTGGGGCGCGGCGAGCCGCACGATCGTGCCGGGCTCGAGACCGTTGACCAGGTGGTCGGACAGGAAGCCCTCGGGCATCGCCTTGACGGTGATGCTGACGGTCTTGCCCTCGACCAGCGGCACGGACGACAGCGAGTACGAGCGCCAGTGGTAGCGGCCGTCGATCTCGACGCCGATGCCGATGTACTGGCCCGGCGCGTGGTCGAACGTCCAGCCCCAGCCGGGACGGATGACGAGGGTCGCGGCGTTCTCGGTCTCGGGGACGACCTTCTCGACGCGGCCGCGCAGCTCGCGCTGCGACCACAGGGGGTTGATCAGGGCGAGGTAGTCGTCGGGCAGCAGGGGCGTCGTCATGGCCTTGCCGAGCTGACGCAGACGGCGGACCGCCGATGATCGCTCGATGAGTGGTGCGGTCATGGACGTCCCCTTCGGTGTACAAGTGTTCACTAAGGCCTGTAACTCAGAGTGACACTTTGCCTCCGGCTATGCAACAGGACCTGTGTCACGTTCGCAGCGATGATGGAATCATGCGCCCGCTCCATCCCCTCCGCGACCTGAACGAACAAACTCTTCGCCGTCGTACCAGCATCAAGTGGCGGCAGTACCCCGACGACGTCCTGCCCCTGTGGGTCGCCGAGATGGACGTCGTCCCCGACGCGTCGATCAGGGCCGCGCTGACCGCGGCGATCGAGAGCGGCGACACCGGATACCCCCACGGCACGGGGTACGCCGAGGCCCTCGCCGACTTCGCCGCGCGGCGGTGGGGGTGGGACGGTCTCGATCCGTCGCGCACGGCGTACGCGGCCGACGTCATGACCGGGATCGCCGAGGTGCTGCGGCTCGTGTCGGAGCCCGGTGGGCCGGTCGTGGTGAGCCCGCCCGTGTACCCGCCGTTCCTCGACGTCGTCGAGCACGTGGGTCGCGCCGTCGTGGAGGCGCCGCTCGGGGACGACGGCCGTCTCGACCTCGCGGTCCTCGGGGACGCGTTCCGTGCCGCGGCGGGCCGCGCCACCTACCTGCTGTGCAACCCGCACAACCCGACCGCCGTCACGCACACCGCGGACGAGCTGGCGGCCGTCGCGTCCCTCGCCCGCGAGCACGGCGTGCGGGTCGTGGCCGACGAGATCCACGGCCCGCTCGTGCCCGACGGCTTCGTCCCCTACCTGTCGGTCGCCGGCGCGGAGGACGCGTTCGTCGTCACGTCGGCGTCCAAGGCGTGGAACCTGGCGGGTCTCAAGGCGGCGGTGGTCGTCGCGGGTCCCGAGGCCTCCGCCGACCTGGCGCGGCTGCCGGAGATCGTCTCGCACGGACCGAGCCACCTCGGCGTGCTCGCCCACACCGTGGCCCTGCGCGACGGCGTCCCCTGGCTCGACGCCGTCGTGGCCGACCTGGCCGACAACCGTCGGCTGCTGGGCGACCTGCTCGACGAGCACCTGCCCGACGTGCGCTGGGCGCGGGGGTCGGCGACGTATTTGGCCTGGCTCGACTGCCGGGCGCTCGGCCTCGGCGACGACCCGGCGGCGTTCTTCCTCGAGCACGCCCGGGTCGCGCTCAACTCCGGTCCCACGTTCGGATCCGGTGGCGCAGGGCACGTCAGACTGAACTTCGCGACGTCGCCACCCCTTCTCGACGACGCGATCCGTCGCATGGCCCACGCGCTCGAGGTCCGTTCGGACTAGACCACCTGGCCCGGTCGGGTGGTTCTGCCCCGACCGCTCGCCCCGCCCCTCGCGGTGCTCCTACGATCGCGTCGGGAGAGATGTCATGGAGTGGACGAGCACGAGGGTGGGGCGGGCGCTGCGGGCGCTGCCGCCGCTGACGACCGCGACGGCGGCGATGTACGGCAGCGGGGCGGTGCTGCTCGTGGCGGGAGCCGTGTGGTGGACGCCCGGCAAGAACCCCCGAGGGGTCATCGCCGCGCTGGCGCTCGTGGCCGTCCTGATGTTCGTGTGGACGCTCGCACGGGGCGCGCGGTTCACGGTCGACGAGGCCCTCGCCATGACGGTCGTCCAGCTCGCGATCGTCGGCTGCCTGACGTGGACGACCCACCTGATGCTGGGCGCCTTCGCGAACGGCACGATCCTGCCGATCGTCGGCGTCTACACGATCTGGTTCCTGCGACCCGTGGTCGGACGCGTCGTGCTCTACGCGGGGGCGCTCTGGTGGCTCGTCGCCGTGCTGCACCACGACCGTCCGACGCTCGTGCCGTTCGCGGCGTCGGTGCTGATCCAGACGGTCGTCGCGACCGAGGTGTTCGCGCGCGTCAAGGCACGGATGGACCGCCTCGCCCGCACCGACCCGCTGACGGGCACGCTCAACCGGCGCGGGATCACCGAGGTGCTGGCCCGCGAGCTGGCCCGGGCCACGCGTCGTCAGCGGCCCATCTCGGTCGTCGCGATCGACCTCGACGGTCTGCGCGAGGTCAACAACGCCCACGGGCACGGCGCGGGCGACGACATGCTCGCCGCCGTCACGCGGCACTGGATCGGCGGCGTGCGCCAGCACGACTCGGTCGGTCGCACGGGCGGTGACGAGTTCCTGCTCGTGCTGCCCGAGACGACGATCGAGCAGGCCCGGGCGATCGTCGACCGGCTCAGGGCGGGCTCGCCGGGCGCGTGGTCGGCCGGGGTCGCGATGGCCAAGCCCGAGGACTCGGCCGAGTCGATGCTGGAGCGGGCCGACACCCGCCTCTACGACGCCAAGGCGTCGCGGCAGGGCGTCTGAGGCGTCCGGCTCCCTGACGTGCCCCGTCGGTCGATCCGACCTAGCGTGAGGACATGAGCGACGCACCCGATGCCCACCACGTACGACCCCCCGACGTCAGCGACGCGACGGTCGAGGCGCTCGGCAAGCTGAGCGAGGCGCTCGAGACCGTCGAGGAGGCCCGCGGGCACCTGTACGCCTTCCACCGCCGGTGCGGCACCGCCGACCTGGCGCTGGGCGAGGCCGTCGACCTGCTGCGCGAGGCGGGGCACGCCGACGTCGCCGACTCGATCGAGACCGACCTGGTGGGCCGCAACATCCTCGAGGGGCGGTGGTCGTTCCAGGTCGTCGAGGAGTACGACGCGGGCTACTACGCGGCCTTCGCCGAGCACGAGCGCGCGGCGCGCGACCGGCTGGCGGCGGGCCGCCGGCACCTGTTCGAGGCGGAGATGAAGGAGGACCGGCGCACGCACGGCCGGCGGCACCACGAGGCGACGCCCGGCACTTCAGCAGATTCTCAGTGATCGGCCCGATTGAGGCCCCGCAGCCCGGGGTACCGCGCCAGCAGTCGACGAAAGGAGCCCCCCATGGGACTCGGTGACAAGATCAGCAACGCGGCCGAAGACGCCAAGGGCAAGATCAAGGAAGCCACCGGCAAGGCGACCGACGACGAGTCGCTCGAGGCCGAGGGCAAGGGCGACCAGACCAAGTCTGACGTCAAGAAGGCCGGCGAGAACATCAAGGACGCCTTCAAGAGCTGAAGTCGTTCCCGAGACGGGCGCACCGACCACACGCTGGTCGGGCGCCCGTCTCCTGCGTCCGGGGGGCGTGCGACGGGGTGTCAGTGGCCCGCGGCGTCGAGCGCGTCGGCCTCCGCGAGGGTCGGCGCCGACCCGCCGAGCCGAGCCGGGACCCAGTCGGCCCCGGCCGGGTGGTCGCCGTAGGCGTCCTGCACCTCGTGCAGCAGCGCGTTCATGGCGGCGTGCAGCGTCTCGGTCAGCTGCTCGGGCGTCCCCGCCGGCGGCACGGGCTCGCCCAGCGCCACCATGACGGGCGTGCCGGTGCGGCCCCAGTGCTTCGCCGCGCCCTTCGGCGCGATGCGCTGCGAGCCCCAGACGATGCACGGGACGATCGGCACGTCGGCCTCGAGCGCCATCCGGGCCGCTCCCGTCTTGAGCCGCTTGATCTCGTAGCTGCGGCTGATCGTCGCCTCGGGGTAGATGCCGACGACCTCGCCGGTTCGCAGCTCCTCGACGGCCGCGAGGTACGCGTCGTGACCGGCCGACCGGTCGACGGGGATCACGCGGCAGCCCCACATGAGCCAGCGGACGACGGGGTTGCGCCGCAGCTCGACCTTGCCCATGAAGCGGATCAGGCGGCGGTCGACGTCGCGGACGCTGATGCCCAGGTACGTGAAGTCGACGTAGCTCGTGTGGTTGATCGCCAGCACGGCGCCGCCCTCGGCCGGCAGGCGCTCGCGGCCGACGCGCACGGTGCGGTGCCCGCCGAAGGCGTTGACGCCCCGGAACATCAGCACCAGCAGACCGTAGATCACAGCGCGTCCAGGATCTCCAGCGTCTGGGCCCACGCGCGCGAGGCCGGGTCGATGACGACGAAGTGGTCGCCCTCGACCTCGGTGAGGGTCGCGTCGGCACCCGCGGCCGTCGCCCGCTCGACGTAGCCGGTCGACTGGCTCAGCGGCACCGTGGTGTCGTCGGTGCCGTGGACGCAGCGCACGGGGACGCCCAGCGGCACGAGGGCCGCCGGGTCGGCCTCGGCGTAGCGGTCGTCGACCGTGCCGCCCATGAAGCGCTGCACCGCGCCCGAGCCGAGGTCGGCGGCGATCGCCGCGGCGAGGTCGAGCACGCCGGCCTGCGAGACCGCCGCCGTCACGGGCACGGCGGGCGACGTCCAGCGCTCGTCGGTCAGCCGCGGGCGTCCGGCTGCCCAGACGGCCAGGTGGCCGCCGGCGGAGTGACCGAGGGTCACGACCTTCGCGGTGTCGACCCCGTCGACCTCGGCGAGCCGGTCGATCGCCGCGGCGACGTCGTCGAACGTCTCGGGCCAGCCGCCGCCGTTGCCGACCCGCCGGTACTCGACGTTGTAGGCCGTCCAGCCCTCCGCGACCAGCGACGTCGCCAGGGGGCGACCGAGCGACAGGTCGTACTGGTCGCGCCAGAATCCACCGTGGATCACGACCACGACGCCCTTCGACGACCCGGACGGCCGGGTGAGCTCGGCCCGCTGCGACGGGTCGTCGCCGTACCTGATGACCTCCACGCGGGTCTCCCGTCCACCGTCGTCGTCCGTGCCGCCCCGCCCCGAGCAGGCCGCGGCGAGGGCGCCGAGCGCCAAGGTCGCGAGTGCGCTGCGTCGGTCCACGGTGCCAGTCAAGGCGAGCGCGGGGTCCACCGCCACCCGAACCGGTCGGGACACGTCGTCGCGACCGATAGAATCAGGGCTCGGTCGAGCCCGTGGAAGGAGGACCCGTGGACGTCCATGATCTCGACCGGTACCTCCTGGTGGGCGCGGCCGTCCTGATCCTCGCGATCCTCGCGGTGCGGCTGTCGGTCAGCATCGGGCTCCCGTCGCTGCTGGTGTACCTCGGCCTGGGGCTCGTGCTGGGCAGCTCGGGCCTCGGCATCGAGTTCGCCGACGTCGAGCTCGCCCACGCGCTGGGCTTCGGCGGCCTCGTCCTGATCCTGGCCGAGGGCGGACTCACCACCAAGTGGGAGCACGTCCGGCCCAATCTCGGCTACGGCCTGCTGCTGGCGACGCTGGGGTCCGCGATCAGCGTCCTGGTCGTGGCCCTGGGGGCCCACCTGCTGCTGGGCATGGACTGGGAGCTCGCGGTGCTGATCGCGGCGGTGCTGACGCCGACCGACGCCGCCGCGGTGTTCTCGGTGCTGCGCACCGTGCCCCTGAAGTCGTCCGTGACGGGCTCGCTCGAGGCGGAGTCGGGGCTCAACGACGCCCCGATCGTCGTGCTCGTCGTCGCGATCAGCGCCGGCGAGGTGGCCGACAAGGGCATCGGCTACCTGATCGGGCTCATCGTGTTCGAGCTGGTCGTCGGCGCCGCCATCGGCATCGCGATCGGCTGGCTCGGCGGGTACCTGCTGCGCCGGGTCGCGCTCCCGGCGTCCGGTCTCTACCCGCTGGTGGTCTTCGCCTTCGCGGTGCTGGCGTACGGCGCGGCAGCCGGCATCCACGCGAGCGGCTTCGCGGCGGTCTACGTCGCGGCCCTGATCCTCGGCAACGCCGAGCTGCCGCACCGCACCGCCACGCGCTCGTTCGTCGAGGGCATCGGCTGGTTGGCGCAGATCGGCCTGTTCGTCATGCTGGGCCTCCTGGCGAGCCCCGACGAGCTGCAGTGGTGGCACGTCTGGCACGGGCTCGTGGTGGGCGCCATCCTGACGTTCGTCGCACGCCCCCTGACGGTCATGGCGTGTGCCGTGTGGTTCGGCCGCAGCCCGCGCGAGCAGGTGTTCGTCGGCTGGGCCGGTCTGCGGGGCGCGGTGCCGATCGTCCTGGCGACGATCCCGCTGTCGGCGCAGGTGCCGGGATCGCGCGACCTGTTCAACGTCGTCTTCGTGGCCGTCGTGATCTACACGCTGCTGCAGGCCGCGCCGCTGGCCCAGCTCGCGGCCGCCTGCGGCGTGCTGACCGACGAGGCACGCGACGTCGAGGTCGAGGCCGCACCGCTCGAGCGGGTCTCGGCCGACCTGCTGCAGATCCGGGTGCCGACGGGATCGCGTCTGGCCGGCGTCGAGGTCGGCGAGCTGCGGCTGCCGGTGGGGGCGTCGATCTCGCTGATCGTCCGCGACGACCGCACGTTCGTGCCGCACCGCACCGACCGGATCGCCGTCAGGGACGACCTGCTGGTCGTGGCGGAGCGCTCGGTGCGCGAGGAGGCCGAGGCGCGGCTGCGCGCCGTGGGCCGCTACGGACGTCTGGCCGGCTGGGGCCGCGACTCCCGCTGACCCGCGGTGCGGGCGGGGTCAGGCGAGCGGGACGACCGGCACGCAGACCGTCATGTCGGTCGCGCTGGTGGTCGACGTCGCGGCGCCGGTCTTGAGGCCGCGGTAGCGGTCGCCGACGACGACGATGATGCCGTCCTCGACCGTGATGTCGGGGGCGGCGTACTCGACCTTGTCCTTGAACTGCGCGGCGACCAGGGCCACGCGGGGGTCGTCGGGGGTGTCGGTGAGGATCGCGACGCGTCGCGGTGCCGCGGCGCTGTCGCTGTTGCCGATCTGACCGCCGCGGAAGCCGTTGGCCTGCAGCTCGATCAGCGCGCGGTTGGCCAGGCCCGAGCGCGACGAGGCGTTGAAGACGTTGACCGTGATGACGTTGCTGTCGATCGGGTTGCCGGCCGTGATGACCTCGTTCCTGCAGGTCGGGGCGGCCTCGACGGCATCGCCGGTGCTCGCGGTCAGCAGCCGGAAGCCGACGACTCCTCCGAGCAGGAACACGGCGGTGGCGACCGTCAGGGTCAGGACTCTCATACCGGTTCTCATACGTGCTTGCCGATCGTGTGGACGCGGGCGTGGAGCATGTTGCGCTGCTGCAGGGCCGCGCGCAGGGCGCGGTGCAGCCCGTCCTCGAGGAACAGCTCGCCCCGCCAGCTGACGACGTGCGCGAACAGGTCGCCGAAGTAGGTCGAGTCGTCGTCGAGCAGGTGCTCGAGGTCGAGCGTGGTCTTGGTGGTCGTGAGATCGTCCAGACGCACCTGGGAGGGGGAGATCTCGGCCCACGAGCTCTGCGTCAGCCCGTGCTCCGGATAGGGGCGCCCCTCGCTCACCCTCCTGAAGATCACCGGATCAGTGTAAGCAGTCGGACCGCCGCCCGGCGGTAACCTGACGCCATGACGACGAGTGAGGACGCCCAGGCCGCTGCGGACGAGGCGGCGCGGGCCGCAGCCGACGCGCTCGCGGCCGCGCAGGCGGCGCAGCAGCGGGCCGACGAGCTCGCGGCCGCCGCGGCCGATGCGAGGGCGTCCGCCGCCGCGAGCGCCCCGACGACGTCCGACCCGGCGGCGTCCGACCCGGCGGCGGGGTCGCAGATCGCCGACCTCGTGCGGGCCGGCTACGCCTTCGACGGCGTCGCGATCGAGATGGGGGCCCTGCTCGTCGGTACGCCGCCCGACCTGGTGCCCGTCCCGTCGGCGCCGGTGCGCATCCCGCTGGCGATGCTCAACCGCCACGGCCTCGTCGCGGGGGCGACCGGCACGGGCAAGACCAAGACGCTGCAGGTGCTGGCCGAGCAGATCTCGGCCAACGGCGTGCCGGTCTTCGCGGCCGACATCAAGGGGGACCTCTCCGGCATCGCGACGGCCGGGAAGCCCGACGACGCGCTGCTGGCGCGGACGCGGAGCGTCGGCCAGGACTGGCAGCCCGTCGCCTCGCCGACCGAGTACTACGCGCTCGGCGGCGTCGGCACGGGGCTGCCGGTGCGGGCCACGATCGACGCGTTCGGGCCGACGCTGCTGGCCAAGGTGCTGGGGCTCAACGCGACGCAGGAGTCGTCGCTCGGCCTGGTGTTCCACTACGCCCGGTCGGCCTCGCTGCCGCTGGTCGACCTCGGCGACCTGCGCGACGTCCTGACCCACCTGACCGGCGACGCCGGCAAGGCCGAGCTCAAGGCGCTCGGCGGGCTGTCGTCCGCGACGGTCGGGGTCATCCTGCGCGAGCTGATCGGCTTCGCCGACGAGGGGGCCGACGACTTCTTCGGCCAGCCCGAGATCGTGGTGTCCGACTTCCTGCGCACGGCGCCCGACGGCCGCGGCATCGTGTCGCTGCTCGAGGTGCCCGGCGTCCAGGACAAGCCGGCGCTGTTCTCGACGTTCCTGATGTACCTGCTGCGCCGCCTGTTCGAGGAGCTGCCCGAGGTCGGCGACTCCGACAAGCCCAAGCTGGTGTTCTTCTTCGACGAGGCGCACCTGCTGTTCGCCGACGCGTCCGACGACTTCCTCGAGACGATCACGCAGACCGTGCGGCTCATCCGCTCCAAGGGCGTCGGCATCTTCTTCGTGACGCAGACGCCCAAGGACGTCCCGGGCGACGTGCTGGCCCAGCTGGGCTCGCGCGTGCAGCACCAGCTGCGGGCCCACACGCCCGACGCCGCCAAGGCGCTGCGGGCCACCGTCTCGACGTACCCGACCACGTCGTACGACCTCGAGGAGGTGCTGACGTCGCTCGGCATCGGTGAGGCGATCGTCACGGTCATGAGCGACCGCGGCGCCCCCACGCCGGTCGCGTGGACGCGGCTGCGCGCGCCGCAGGGCTCGATGCAGCCCACGCCGTCCGACCAGGTCGCCGCCGCCGTGGCGGGCTCGCCGCTGCTCGCCCGGTACGGCGCGGCGATCGATCCCCGCTCGGCCAGCGAGATCCTCGGCGAGCAGGGGGCGGCGCAGGCCGATCGCGCGGCCGAGGACGCGCGCGTGCGCAAGGAGGCCGACCGGCTCGAGAAGCAGGCGCCCCGGCGGGCGCCGCGATCGTCCTCGCGCTCGCGCTCGCGCAGGATGTCGCCGGTCGACCGCGCGGTGGGCGAGGCCAGCCGCACGATCGCGCGCGAGCTCGTCAAGAACCTGTTCAGGCGTCGGAGGTGACAGGCAGTATCGTGTTCTGAATCGCACGACCGGGGTACTCGGGGAAGAATTCCGGGCGAACCCCGGTTGCCTGAGGGGTAACACCTCAGCAGAATCGACACGGGACGAGTCACCTGGGCCTCGTCCGCACGTGTGAGACCAGGTGCCACAGGAGGCGCGATGGCGCAGACGACACAGCAGGCGCAGAGCGTCGCGCGATCCCGCACGGCTGCGCTGCTGCCCGTCGTCGGTCGTGCCGGCGTCGAGATCGCGCTGATCGCGGTGCTCTACGTCGGGTACGTCGTGTCGCGGACGTTCGCCGACACCGCGTTCGCCCCGGCCCGCGGCCGCGCCCTCGACATCCTGACGTTCGAGAAGTCGTGGCGCATCGACATCGAGTCGTGGCTCAACGACATCTTCTTCGCGCACGACTGGATCGGCGTGGCGAGCAGCTACTGGTACGCCACGACCCACTACTTCGTGACGCTCGGCGTGCTGGTGTGGCTCTACCGCCGCAGCCGCCCCCTGTACGTCACGGCGCGTCGCGCGCTGGTGCTCGCGTCGCTGATCGGTCTGTCGTTCTACCTGCTGATGCCGACGGCACCGCCGCGGCTGGTGCAGTACGGCTACCACGACATCCTCAGCCTGCACTCGAACATCGGGTGGTGGAGCCAGAACGGCTCGGCGCCCAAGGGCATGGGCGACATCACCAACGACCTGGCCGCGTTCCCGTCGCTGCACGCGGGTTGGTCGCTGTGGGTCGCGATCGTGCTGATCATGGCCGGCGTGCCGAGGATCGTGCAGCTGATCGGCCTGGCCTACGCGTTCATGATGTCGGTCGTCATCATCGGCACCGGCAACCACTGGGTCGTCGACGCGGTCGTGGGCTGGATGGTCGTCCTGGTCGCGTTCGGTCTCGTCACGGCGTGGGAGCGCGGACGCGGGTCCGGCTCGCACGACGACGAGCCGGACGAGGCAATCGGCGTCCGCTAGGACGCGCCGACGTGCGTCCCGGCCCGCGGGCGGGAGCGGAAGATCACGACGGCGAGCAGGACGGCCGAGAGCGCTGCGAGGATCAGCCAGGGGGCCCAGCCGAGCTTCGGCTCCCACAGCGCGTCGGGGAAGTACCACACGTCGCCGCCCCGACCGACGGCATAGCGGCGGCCGTTCCAGTAGATCGACACGGCCTGCGAGGCGCCCACGAGCACCGCGACGACGCCGAACATCCGCCGGGCCGCGACGACGCTGACGCGCGTGAGCCGTTCGGCGAACACCGCTCCGGCGAAGATCAGCACGAAGGTCAGCGCGGGCAGGAGGTGACGACCCTGACCGTTGACGCCCAAGGGGTAGTAGCCGCTGGCGTAGACGCTGAAGGCCAGCAGCCAGACGCCCACGAACGCCGCGAGGAGCGTCCAGATCTCGCGGCGCCGCCCGAGCAGGAGGGCGCCGCCCAGCAGCACGACCCACATCGCGACCCACAGGCCCACGACCGGCCGCGGCGCAGGCGTGTCGAGCCAGCCGAACAGGCCGATGCTCGAGTCGATCAGCGGGTAGGCGCTGGCGAGGAACGGCTCCACGGCGCCCGGGGCCAGCACCGTGCCGGTGCCTGCGGGGTGGTCGAAGGTGAGCTCGTACCAGCCGGTGAGCGCGCCGGCGGCGATCAGCCCGAGCGACGCGACGATGAACGACGGTGACCGCGTCACGAGCAGGTGGCGCACCCGCGACCAGCCCAGCGTCACGAGCATCAGGATCAGCAGCGCGGCGAGCACGAGCGCGCCCAGCTGACGACTCAGGGCGAGCACGACACCGACCCCCAGGAGGGTCCAGTGCGTGGCCGGGACCTGGACCGACTCGGGGCGCAGCACCGCCGCCGTGACGATCGACGCGACCGCCACGGCGGACGTGATCTCGATGCCGCTGGGGTTCAGCGACCCCGTGATGAAGACGGCCACGGGAGTCATGGCGGCCACCGTGCCGAGGATCGCTCCGCGACCCAGCCACTTGATCAGGTGGGCGGTCCCCACCATCAGGAGCCCGGCGCTCATCAGGGCGACGGCGATGCGGCCGAGGATGAAGGCCTGCGCCGGCGTCGACCCGAGGTGGGCGGCGATGCCGATCGGCACGTACGTGAACGGCGGGTAGGCGCCGACCTCGGTGGGCACCTCGACGTCGCCGACGTCCTTCGGCAGGGCGTTGGGCTGGCAGTCGGCGGTGATGTCGGTGTAGTACGCGAAGCACGTCATGCCGCGCTTCGGCACGAGCCGCGACGGGACGTCGTAGATGCGGATCGTCGAGTTGTTGCGGTTCTCGAGCGTCGGCTCGTCGGGGACGGGGGGCCCGGCCTCGCCGAACTGGAAGTCGCCGTTGCCGAGCGCCTTGACGATGTGCAGCGTCTCGTCGGGGGCGGCCGCGGGCGGGTTGCTGAGGGCCCACGACAGGCTCAGCAGGAGGTAGGGCACCACCAGGAGGCCCGCGAGTCGCCAGTGGCGGGTGCGCGGCGCGGCCTCCGGTGCCGGCGCGGTGGCCTCCTCGTCGGGCGTCCCGTCGTCGAGTCGACTCGTCGTCACTGGTGCTCCTTGCCGGGGCGGATGGTGTCGGGGCACGGTATCAAGCGACAGGCTGCAGCTCTCCCGCGCCGCCGGTGGTCACCGACGGCCGGGACCGGTGTCGAGGGACGAGCGGAGGTCGGCGAGGGTGGCGGCCACGCCGACCTGGAGGGGGGTCGCCGCGAGCAGGTCGAGATCGGTCCAGACCTCGGAGTCGAAGCGCAGGTCGCGGGTCTGCAGGCTGGTCATGGGCGACTGGCCGAGGGTGACGTTCGGCCGGCGGTGGGTGACGCGCCGGATCTCTCCGAGGATCGATGCCAGCGTCGTGGGCCGGTGCGACGCGAGGATCTTGACCACGACGGCCCCCGCCGCCTCGTGGGCCGCTCGGTCGACGGCTTGCAGGACCATCGCGGCCGCGTCGTCGACGAAGAGGTAGTCGCGGACGGTGTCGAGCGAGACGTAGATCGACAACGGCGTGCGCGTGAGCTGGGCCAGGCACAGCTGCGTGATGAGCCCTTGTGGCTTGCGGACGTCCTGGCCGGGGCCGTACAGGTTCGACAGGCGGCCGAGGACGACGGGCACGCCGCTGCGGGCGGCGAAGGTGCGCACGAGCTCCTCGGCGCGCAGCTTGCCCTCGCCGTACGCGGAGATCGCGCGGGCCGTCGAGTGCTCGGAGAAGGGCGGCGATCCCGCTCCCGCGTACACCCCGCCGGCCGACGACGCGAGGAGCACGGCTCCGTCGGCCGAGCGGGCCCCACCGCGCACGGGCAGGTGGTCGAGGAACGTCCGGAGCTGGTGCAGCTCGTCGTCGATCGCCGACGGTGCCGTGCCGGTGACGGCGGCGCCGGCGCACCACACGACCCGCCAGTCGCCGTCGCGGCCGACCTCGTCCGCGGCGGCGGCCAGGGACTCGGCGGCCCGGTCGCGGTCGTGCCACGGCACCCGCACCGTCCGGACCTCGCGTGCCGCACCGCGCGCCGCGGCGGTGACGGCGCGGCCCAGCAGACCGCCCGAACCGATGACCCAGACGGTGGCCGCGTCAGGTGACACGATCGGCACGTCGGCCCAGCGGCCCGTCGGAGCTGTCGCCCGTGATGACGTACAGAGGCTTGCCCATCGCCATCTTGACGGCGACGCCGACGTACTCCGCGACCACGCCGAGCACGAACAGGATGGCGCCGGTGCACACGAGCATCACGACCATCAGCGACGTCCACCCGGGGGTGACGTCGTCGCCGAGGAACTTGTCGGCCGCGACGTAGGCCGCGAGGACGACCCCGAGGACGGCGAAGACCACGCCCAGGACGCTGACGGTGCGCAGGACCCGGGTGCCGCTCGTGAGGACCATGCGCCAGAAGTGCGACAACAGGGTGCGGAACGAGTACCCGGACTGCCGATCGCCCTCGTCCCGCAGGCGGACCGGTGCCGTCGAGGGGCGGCCGGAGACCCATCCGAGCGCGACGTCGAGGTACACCCCGTCGCCGGCGTACGCCGCGACGCTGCGGCCCGTCTCGCCGAGCACGAGCCGGTAGCTGTGGAACAGCGAGGCGTCGGCCCCGTTGCTGCTCAGCGCGTTGACGACCCGCTTCGAGGCGATCGACGTGATGCGGCGGAACGGCGAGTGCGGAGCCTGGTTGGTGGGTGCCGCGTAGACGAGCCGGGCACCGTCGCGCATCGCGGCGTCGAGCAGGTGGCCGATGTCGGCGGGGTCGTGCTGGCCGTCCTCGTCGAGCGTCACGATCCACTCGCCGCCCGCCGAGGCCATGCCGGCGAGGGTCGCCGGGTGCTGGCCGAAGTTCCGGCTGAGCCACACCGGGCGGACCCACGGGTGCCGCGCCGCCAGCTCGCGCATGACGCGTGCGGAGTCGTCCGGCCCGCAGTCGTGCACCAGGACCGTCTCGACGACGCGGAACGGGTGACCGTCGGGGCTGTGACGCACGTCGGTCAGCAGCGCGATCTCGTCGACGACGGCTGCCAGGTGCGCCTCGCCGCGGTACACGGGGATGACGACGGACATCTCGTGCACGGCCGGCTCCGCGGAGGGACGGCCAGGATCAGGCGTGGTCATTTGCCTCATCATAGGGGCGGCGGGTCGGCCGCAGGCCATCGTGGCCGACAGGCTGTCCACGACACCGGGCCGCGGCGCGGGGACCGCCGTCGGCCGGACGCACGAGACCCCGCGCGGAGCAGGTCCGGACGGGGTCTGGGCGGGGACGACGACCTCGGCGTCCCCGGGTGGCGGAGGATAGGGGATTCGAACCCCTGAGAGCTTTCACTCAACCCGCTTTCCAAGCGAGCGCACTAGGCCACTATGCGAATCCTCCGTCGAGAACGTTACCCGTCGTGCCCGGCTTGGGTCGCACCGGGATCGATCCGTATGATGGTGCCAGCCCCTCGCGTGGCGACACATCACCCAACTCCCCCAGGGCCGGAAGGCAGCAAGGGTCAGTGAGCTCTGTCGGGTACGCGGGGGGTCCTTCACGTCCGGGCACGTCGCCGGCGCGCGACGGCCGCCGCCGCTACCGGGCTGACGTGGGCTTCGTCGTCGCCAGCACGACCGACGACCCGAACGGCAGGTCGAAGCGTCGCAGGAGCCGCCGGTCGATGCGGCACAGGCGCATCAGGAGCGACGAGACGGACGGCGAGACCGACGGGAGCGCGACGACGTCCGCCGGCGACTCGGTCGACGACCTCGACAGCATCCCGCCCAGGCGGGAGACGACGCGCTGCGCGGCGAAGAACGGGAACACGGCCGCGAAGGCGTAGGTGGACCGGTCGACCGTCAGGCCCGCCTGCTCGACGGCGTCCCGGGCGCGACGACGGGTGTAGCGGCGGTGGTGGCCGTTGGCGACGTCGAAGCTCGACCACGCCCAGGTGTAGGCCGGCACCGACATCATCATCGTGCCGCCCGGGCGCAGCACCCGGGTCAGCTCGGAGAGGACGGTGGACTCGGGATCGCAGTGCTCGATGACGTCGAAGGCGCCGACCAGGTCGAAGGTGCCGTCGGCGAACGGCAGCTCGAGGGCCGATCCGCAGACGCCGCCCGCCTGCAGCCCGCGGGGGTCGATGTCGATCGTGACGTGGAGGCCGTCGTGCTCGCGGAGCCACGTGACGCTCGGCCCGTCGGCGCTCCCGACGTCGAGGACGCGCCGGGGCGCACCGACCCTGCTCGACAGGACGGCCTCCAGGAGGGTCGTCCGCGCCCGGTACCACCAGTAGTCGGTCGATTCGAGCGAAGCCGACCCACCGTGGTTCGTCGTCATGGAGACACGCTAACGCAAATGGGTGTCACGACCTGTCCGCTCGCCGCGAGCCGGCGGTGTGCCCGGCGCGGCGTGGCGATCGGGTCCACGATGGAGGGGTGCTCGACCACCTCTCCGGCCCGCGTCGTCGTCTGGTGCTGACCGTCGTCGCCGTCCTGGTGGCGGCCGCGGTCGCCGTGTCCGTCGTGGTGGGGGTGCGCGTGACGGGTGAGGACGACGTCGCGGCGCAGGACGAGCCCGGGCCCGTGCTCGTCGTGCCCGGCTACGGCGGGCGTGTCGCCTCGCTCGACCCGCTCGTGGCCGAGCTGAGGTCGCAGGGCCGGGACGTCGTCGTGGTCGCACCGTCGGGCGGCGGGACCGGCGACCTGCGGGCCCAGGCCGTCCGCCTGGGCACGGCGGCGACGCGGGCCATGCGTCGCACGGGCGCCGCCTCGGTCGACGTCGTCGGCTACTCGGCGGGTGGGGTCGTCGCGCGCCTGTGGGTGCGCGACGAGGGAGGCGCCGCCGTGGCGCGACGGGTCGTGTCGATCGGGTCGCCGCAGCACGGCACCGACGTCGCCGCGCTGGCCGCGGAGGTGGCCGGCAGCTGCCCGACGGCCTGCGAGCAGCTGGCCCCCGACAGCGACCTGCTCCGCGCGCTCAACGCCGGCGACGAGACGCCCGCGGGCCCCGCGTGGGTGACGCTGCGATCGACGTCCGACCGTGTCGTGACGCCGACGGAGTCGTCACGGCTCGACGGCGGTCTCGACCTCGTCGTGCAGGAGTTCTGCCCGACCGCGACGACGTCGCACGGTGACCTGCCGGGCGACCCGGTGGTGCTGGCTGCGCTGCGGACGACGTTGCTGCCCGCGCAGCCGCGCATCCCGCAGGACGTCAGGTGTTGATGTCCTTGGTCGTAAAGTTGGCCCAGGCGGCCCCGAGGAACACCACCAGGTAGGCGCCCTGCGAGGCCAGCCCGCGCAGCACGCCGTCCCACCGGATCGGGTCGCGGAACAGGTCGACGAAGGCCAGCCAGTAGCGGGTCGGCAGGTAGGGCTGCAGCACGTCGGCGGCGTCCAGCCCGAGCAGGACGGTCGAGCCGATCAGGATCGCGACGGTGCCGAGCGCGGCCGAGACGCCCGACTCGGTCACGGTCGAGAAGAACAGCGCGATCGCCGCGACGCCCAGCATCATGACGGTGACGTAGCCCAGCGCGACGACCGTCCGCTGGATCATCTCGGCCTGGCTGAGGGTCGAGCCCGAGACGCTCGTGACGCTGCCGGAGGGGTCGGCCGAGCCGAGCAGCACGCGGCCTTCGACGTAGGCGGCGACGGCGACGACCAGGACCGCGAGCAGGACGAACGCGATCGTGCTGGCGAGCTTGGCGACCAGCAGCCGGGTGCGGCCGACCGGGCTGATCAGCAGGTAGCGCAGCGTGCCGGCCTGGGCCTCGCCGGCGATCGCGTCGCCGGCGATCACCGCGACGGCGACGGGCAGGAACAGGGGGAGCACGATGCCGAGGGCGGCGAGCGGGAACAGCGTCCCGTCGGTGAGGACGGCCGAGAGGAACGGCGGCCCGGTGCCGGGCCGTGGGCCGAGGTCGGTGACGGCGAGCAGGATCGCCACGACGAGCGGCAGCGCGTTGAGCATCGCGATCGTGACCCATGTGCGCGGCCGGCGCAGCATGCTGGTGAGCTCGAGGCGGATCATGCGCGTGCCCCCGCGTGCTCGGTGCTCGCCCGCAGGACGACGTCCTCGAGGCTGACCCGCAGCGGGCCGATCTCGTCGACCCGCAGACCCGCCCCGACGAGCTCGGCGTTGACGCCGGCGGCGTCGTCGGACACCACGACCAGCCGGGGCCCGGAGACGTCCTCGACCCGCGCCCCCAGCACCTCGGCGGCCCACTCGGGGGTGGGGGTGTGCACCGCGACGCGGCCGGTGGGGGCGACGAGCGACGCGACGTCGTCCTGCAGCACCATCCGCCCGCGGTCGAGCACGCCGACCCGGGTGCACATCTGCTCGATCTCGGCCAGCAGGTGGCTCGACAGGAAGATCGTGGTGCCCTGGGCGTTCAGCGCGAGGAGCAGCTCGCGGATCTCGCGGATGCCCTGCGGGTCGAGGCCGTTGGTGGGCTCGTCGAGCACCAGCAGCGCGGGACGACGCAGCAGCGCCGACGCGAGACCCAGACGCTGCCGCATGCCGAGCGAGTACGTGCGGACGGGACGTCGGTCGGACGGGTCGAGCCCGACCTGGTCGAGCGTCTCGGCGATGCGCCGGGACCTCACCCGCCGCGACGTGGCCGACGCGGCCCGGTCGAACGTCGCCAGGTTGGCCCTCCCGGACAGGTGCCCGTAGGCGCCGGGCCCCTCGACGAGGGCGCCGACGTGGGGCAGGGCCGAGGCCCTGGACGCGGGCATGGGCCGCCCGACCAGCTCGATCTCGCCGGACGTCGCCAGCACCAGGCCGAGCAGCATGCGCACCGTCGTGGTCTTGCCGGATCCGTTGGCCCCGAGGAAGCCGTAGACGTCGCCCTCGCGGACGTCGAGATCGAGGCCGTCGACCGCGGTGAGGGCGCCGTAGCGCTTGGTCAGTCCACGGGTGCGGATCATCGGGACGTCACCTTCTGCGCGAGCTCGGTCGACGCCTGCGCGAGCGTCTCGGGGGTGACGGTGCCGGCCAGCAGGAACGTGCCGCGTGACCGTCGCCCGCCCTCGGTCAGGAGCACCGACAGCGGGCCGACCTCGAGAGCCGTCCCGGCGTCGCCGCCGCGGGCCGAGGCGACCGTCGACAGCTGGTCGCGCACCTGCCCGGCGAGCCCGCGCCGCAGCGGGATGACGATGAGCGCGGTGGGCCCCCGACCGTAGACCCCGACGGCACCGAGCTCGTCCTCGTCGCCCGTGCGCTCGAGGCCCGCCACGGCGTCCGGCAGCTCGAACGGGGCGAAGGCGTTGGCGCCGGCGGCGACGTCGATCACGTCGCGACGGCGCACCGTGGCGGTGGCGGGCGCCTCGAACGTCGTGACGTCGGCGGACGGCCGGTCGAGGTCGACGTCGGTGAGCGCCGACGTCACGACCGGCAGCACGTCGCCCTTGCCGTAGACCTCGACCCGCAGGGGCAGCCCCGACTCCTCGTCGGCCCACACGTCGGCGCGGTCGATCGTCGAGGCGGGGTCGGCGGGCGTCAGCCGCAGGCCCGCCGCGCTGCGGCCCGCCACGCGGCGCGACGGCAGGCGGCTCAGCTCGTCGGTCGTCGCCCCGCCCAGCAGGCGTGCGGCCAGCCGGCTCGGCAGCACGTCGGACGTGTCGGGCAGGCGCACGGTGGCGTACGGCGTGATGGTCGCGGTGCCCGACTCGAAGACCCAGCGGGTCAGCGACGTGCCGTCGCGGACGAGGTCGGACTCGCCGGTCTGCCGCGTGTCGTCGACCCGCCAGTGGGTCGCGTCGCGCCACCAGACCCGGAGGGTCTTGCTCTCGCCCAGCAGGTCGACGACCCCTCCGAACGAGTCGGTGTCGGGCACCTGCAGCGTGCCGCGGGTGCGCACCTCGCCCGACCACGGCACCGACGACGACGCCGCGATGCGCTCGCCCAGCGCGGCCGCGGTGACGTCCGAGCCGGAGGCCGGGAGCACGCGGACGACGATCGGGGCGGCGACCAGGGCGGCGGCCACCCCGACCACGAGCAGCCATCGACCGGTGGAGTTCATCGTCCCGCCACGCTACGTCGGCGGTCCCAGCCGCGCTCATCGAGCCGAACCGCCGAGGGGCGGTGCCCCGGCCACGCGTCCGCGAGCGGACACGTGGGTGGGACACCGCCCCTCGGGGTGGTGCGTGGCCGGGCCACCTGCCGGGGTTACGGCAGGGGCTCGAGCACCTCGTGGTCGTCGAGCGTCGCCGAGAGCGCCCCGAGGTGGTGGCGACCGTCGCCGAGGGCGTGGTCGATCGCCGTGAGGCGGCTCGTGTAGTGGCCGACGCTGTACTCGGCGGTCATGCCGATCCCGCCGTGCAGCTGGATGGCCTCCTGGCCGATGTGCCGCCCGGCCTTGCTGACCTGCAGCTTGGCGCGGGAGGCCGCCTCGATCGTCGCGTCGGCGTCGCCGTCGAGCAGGACCAGCGTCGCCCACGTGACCGTGCTGCGGGCGAGCTCGAGCGACACGTACATGTCGGCCGCCCGGAACGTCAGCGCCTGGAACGTCATGAGCGGGACGCCGAACTGCTTGCGCGACTTCAGGTACTCCGTCGTCGTCTCGAGCGCGAACGCCATCGCGCCCAGCGCCTCGTGACCGTACGCGATCTGCGCCGCGGCGACGGCCTGCGCGATGACGGCCGACTGGTCGGCGCCCGCCTCGCCCAGGGGCGTGGCCGGCGTCGCGTCGAACGCGACGTGCGCGGCCCGTCCGCCGTCGAACGTCGAGTACGACGTGCGGGTCAGGCCCGCGGCGTCGGGCTGCACGAGGAACAGCGCCGTGGCACCGTCGACGTCGGCGCTGACGACCAGCAGGTCGGCGCGGGCGCCGCCCAGCACGGGCTCCTTGACGCCCGACAGCGTCCACGCGTCGCCGTCGTGGGAGGCCGTCACGGCGTAGGCGCGCTGACCGTAGCGGCCCTGCGCCTCGGTGTGCGCGAAGGCCGGCACGAGGGTGCCCTCGGCCAGGGCGCCGATGATCTCGGCGCGCTGCTCCGCGGTGCCCGCGGCGGCGACCAGGCCGCCGGCGAGGACGACCGCCTCGACGTACGGCTCGGGCGCGATGACGCGTCCGATCTCCTCGGCGACGACCGACACCTCGACGGGTCCGGCGCCGAAGCCGCCGTCCTCCTCGGCGAAGGGCAGCCCGAGGGCGCCCATCTCGGCCAGCCGCTGCCAGGTCTTCTCGTCCCAGCCGGGATCGGTCTTGGTCACCTCGCGGCGCGTCTCGGACGAGCCGTAGGCCTTGCCGAGGAGTCCTCGGACGGCGTCGCGCAGCGCGGTCTGCTCGGAGTCGAGTGTGAAGTCCATGTCAGCCCCTCAGTCCCAGGATCGTCCCGGCGATGATCTGTCGTTGCACCTCGTTGGAGCCGCCGTAGATCGACGCCTTCCGGTAGTTGAGGTAGTTGGTCGTGGCGACGCGCGCCAGGTCGGGCACGTCGGAGCCGTCGCCGGCACCGGTGGCCAGCGCGTTGGGGCCCGCGAGGTCGACCCACAGCTCGGTGACGGCCTGCTGCAGCACCGTCCCCTGCAGCTTGAGCACCGACGAGGCGGGGTGCGGCTTGCCGTCGGCGGAGTTGGCGACGACGCGCAGCGCCGTCAGCTCGAGGGCCAGCAGGTCGTTCTCGAGGTCGACGATCTGCGCCGCGACCAGCGGGTCGTCGAGCAGCGACGTGCCACCGGGGCCGGCGGTCTTGGCGTACTCCTTGGCCTGGGCCAGCGTGCGCTTGGTCGAGCCCACGGGGGCGACGCCGACGCGCTCGTTGCCGAGCAGGAACTTGGCGTAGTCCCAGCCCTTGTTCTCCTCGCCGACGAGGTTCTCGACCGGCACGCGCACGTCGTCGAAGAACACCTCGTTGACCTCGTGGCCGCCGTCGATCAGCTCGATCGGGCGGACCGTCAGGCCCGGCGACGTCATGTCGATCAGCAGGAACGAGATGCCGGCCTGCTTCTTGACGTCGGGATCGGTGCGCACGAGCGTGAAGATCCAGTCGCCGTACTGGCCGAGGGTCGTCCACGTCTTCTGGCCGTTGACGACGTACTCGTCGCCCTCGCGCACCGCGGTCGTGCGCAGCGACGCGAGGTCGGATCCGGCGTCGGGCTCGGAGAAGCCCTGCGACCACCAGATGTCGAGGTTGGCGGTCTTGGGCAGGAAGCGCTCCTTGACCTCCTGCGAGCCGAACGCGGCGATGACGGGGCCGACCATCGAGGCGTTGAACGCGAGCGGCGGCATGACGCCGGCCAGCTGCATCTCCTCGTGCCAGATGTGGCGCTGGAGCGGGGTCCAGTCCTTGCCGCCCCACTCGACGGGCCAGTTCGGCACCGCGATGCCGGCGGCGTTCATGGCCTGCATCGAGCGGACGATCTGGTCCTTGGACAGCTCGCGGCGTGCGGCGACCGTGTCACGGATGTCTTGCGGGATCTGGGTGGTGAAGAACGTGCGCATCTCGTCGCGGAATGCGATGTCCTCGTCGGACAGCTGAAGCTTCATGGGTCTCCTCGGCCTACTGGCAGGTAACACGCCATTCCTACCACTCGCGGTCGAAGGCCGCCTCAGGGACGCGGGCGGTGACCGGCTCACGGCGCCGCCGCGCCGTGGCGGCTACTTCCGCTTGGTGCGGGCGCGGAGCGGGCCGACCAGTCGGGGCCCGGCCAGGCGCTGCTCCAGACGACGCGCCTCGCGCCGCAACGGCTGCGCGACGTACTCGCCGAGGATGACCCCCGCCGCGAGCGAGATGGCCACCGCGATCGCGGTGATCATGGCCAGGATGCCGGCGAGGTCGTCGGCCGCCAGCAGGCCCAGCCCGCGGTAGATCGAGACGCCGGGCAGCAGCGGGACGATCGCGGCCGTCACGATGACCAGGGGTGGCACGTTGACGCGTCCCGCGACGCCGTAGCTGACCAGCCCGACGAAGATCGCCGCGACGGCCGCCGGCCACGCGCGTCCGACGTCGCGCTCGGCGATCAGCAGGTAGATCGCGGCGGCGGCCCCCGCGATCGCCGCGATGGGCAGCAGGACCCGGCGGGGGGCGTAGGCGGCGAAGGCGAACGCCGCCGCGGCGACGGCGGCTCCCGCCACCATCAGGGGCAGCCGCGACAGGCCGGACGCGCCGGGCTCGACCGTCAGCTCGACACCGACGAGCCGTCCGAACGTCAGCCCGCCGCTGACCCCGACGATGACGCCGATCGTCGACATCATGACCTCGAGCACCCGGGCGTTGGCGGTGACGTAGAAGTTCGTGAGCGCGTCCTGGATCGCACCGATCAGGCCGAGGCCCGCCAGCAGCATCACGATGCTCGCGGTGATGACGAGCGACGAGTCGGCCTCGACGTGAGAGGCCGCGACGCCGACGGCCAGCAGCGACGCGAACAGCCCGCCGGCCGCCTGGGCGTAGAAGTGGGGGAGCCGCAGCCGCGAGATGTAGCGCTGCAGCACCTCGATGCCCATCGCGGCGATCGCGGCGATGACCGTCACGACGAGGTCGCCGCCGATCAGCAGGGCGATGCCGGCCCCGACGACGCCGGACGCCAGCGTGACGGCCCACCGGGGGGCCCGGTGCCCCGTCGACGAGATCTGGGCCAGGCGGATGCGGGCCTCGTCGAGGTCGATCGTGTCGTCGAGCAGGTCGGCGACGAGGTGGTCGACGCGGGTCAGGTCGTCGAAGTCGGTCTCGCGGTGCGTCACGTGCCGCGTGAGCGACAGGGGCGCCTCGTCGAACGAGGCCTGGTGGCTCAGCGTCAGGGTCGTGAACGTGACGTCGACCGTCACCTGGCGCATGCCGAGGTGGTGGGCGACCGAGTCCATCGTGGCGGTCACGTCGGCGGCACCCGCGCCGTTGGACAGCAGCATCTCGCCCACGCGGAGGGCGAGGTCGAGGGTCTGGTGCAT
Source organism: Aeromicrobium sp. Root472D3 (assembly GCF_001426485.1). GTDB lineage: Bacteria > Actinomycetota > Actinomycetes > Propionibacteriales > Nocardioidaceae > Aeromicrobium. The sequence continues at coordinate 774,111 of NZ_LMET01000001.1, forward strand.
CTGGCGCGTGCTCGTCACACGTCCATGATGGGGGGCGGGCGTCGTGCACCCAACCCGGTCCTGCCGTCCGCCGCGTAGGGTTCGGCTGACGGCCCGCGAGCGCAGGAGAAGCACATGACACGGTGGGAGCCCGACGAGCTCGGGGACGGCTACGAGCAGCACACCATCGCCCTCGGCGACGACCCGGACGGCGAGGGGGTCGTCGAGGCGACCCTGGTGCGCCGCACCGCGCCCGACGACGTCCGCGGCGCCGTGATCTACGTGCACGGGTTCAGCGACTACTTCTTCCAGAAGGAGATGGCCGAGTTCTTCACCGAGCGCGGCCTGGCGTTCTACGCGCTCGACCTGCGCAAGTGCGGCCGCTCGCGCCGCGAGGGCCAGACGGGCCACTACGTGTCCGACCTCGCGCTGTACGACCGCGAGCTCGAGGCGTCGCTCGCGATCGTGCGCGACGAGACCGGCGGCAAGCCCGTCCTGCTGTCGGCGCACTCGACGGGCGGGCTGATCCTGCCGCTGTGGCTCGACCGGCTCAACCGCCGTCCGGGTGGTTCGCGGGGCGCCGGCATCGCGGGCCTCGTGCTCAACAGCCCGTGGTTCGACCTGCAGGGCAAGCCGTGGATGCGCACGGGCGGCACGCAGGCGATCGCGCTGGTCGCCAAGGTCAGGCCCACGTCGATGATGAAGCTGCCGTTCACCGACGCGTACGGCTCGAGCCTGCACGTCAGCGGGCACGGCGAGTGGGAGTTCAACACCGCGTTCAAGCCGCTCAACGGCTTCCCGGTGTCGTACGGCTGGCTGACCGCGGTGCGCCGCGGGCACGCGCGGCTGCACCGCGGGCTCGACATCGGCGTGCCCTCGCTCGTCCTGCGCTCGACGACGTCGTGGTTCGCGCGCGAGTGGTCGCCGCGGGTCGACGAAGCCGACGCGGTGCTCGACGTCAAGCAGATCGCGCGCTGGGCCGGCTGCCTGGGCGACGCCGTCACGGTCGTCCCGATCGACAAGGCACGCCACGACGTCTTCATCTCCAAGGCCGAGCCCCGCGAGGCCGCGTACGCCGCCGTCGACACGTGGATGCGCGCGCACGACATCACGGCCTGAGGACGGGGCCCGCGACGTGACGGACCACGACGGCCGGGAGGCCGCGACGCTCGGCGACGCCGCTGCGGCGGGCCTCGTCTTCGGCTCCTCGGCGGCGGTGCTGGTCGTCGAGCTCGTCGCGCTGCGCCTGCTCGCGCCCTACCTGGGCCTGACGCTCGAGACCAACACCCTGGTCATCGGCATCGCGCTGACGGCCATCGCGATCGGGTCGTGGGTCGGCGGCCGGGCCGCCGACACCGTGCCGCCGCGGCGCACGCTCGGGCCCCTGCTGGCGATCTCGGGAGTCGTCGTCGCGGCGACGCCGTCGACCGTGCGGGCCGCCGGGGCGAGCGGCTCGGACGACCTGGTGCTGCTGGTCGCGGCGGCGGCGATCCTCGTGCCCGGCATGCTGCTCTCGGCCGTCACGCCCATGGTCACGAAGCTGCGCCTGACCGATCTCGACCGCACCGGCGCCGTGGTCGGGCGGCTGTCGGGCATCGGCACGGCCGGTGCGATCTTCGGCACCGTCGTCACGGGGTTCGTGCTGGTCTCGACGGTCCCCGTGACGGGGATCCTCGTGGGCCTCGGCGCGGCACTCGTCGTGTCGGCCGTCGCGGTCGAGGTGCTCGTGCGGGGCTGGAGGTTCGGCATCGGTCCGGCGGCGCTCGTCGTCGTCGGGGGCCTGGCGACCGCCGTCGTGCCCGACGCGTGCGACGTCGAGACGACGTACCACTGCGCCTCGGTCGTGGCCGATCCCGAGCGCGACGGGGGGCGCACGCTCGTGCTCGACGGCCTGCGTCACTCGTACGTCGACGTCGACGACCCCACGCACCTCGAGTTCGAGTACGTGCGGACGATCGCGGCGGCCGTCGACACCGTGCACCCGGACGACCGGCCGGTCGACGCCTACCACCTCGGCGGGGGCGGCCTCACGATCCCGCGGTGGCTCGCGGCCACCCGTCCGGGGAGTCGCAGCGTCGTCTCCGAGATCGATCCCGGTGTCGTGCAGGTCGACCGTGACCGGCTCGGCCTCGAGACCGGCCCCGACCTGCAGGTGCGGGTCGAGGACGGGCGGCTGGGCCTCGGCCGGCTCGACGCCGCCAGCCGCGACCTCGTGGTCGGCGACGCCTTCGGCGGCATCAGCCCGCCGTGGCACCTGACGACGTCCGAGGCCATCGCCGAGGTGCGGCGCGTGCTGACCGACGACGGCACCTACGTCGCCAACGTCATCGACTACGGCCCGCTCGACTTCGCGCGGGCGGAGGCCCGGACGATCGCCGGGGTCTTCGAGCACGTCGCGGTGGCGGGCGACCCCGACGCCTTCCGGTTCGAGGGCGGCGGCAACCTCGTCATCGTGGCGTCCGACGTCCCGATCGACGCCGCCGGGCTGACGTCGCGCCTGTCCGAGCGCGACGTCCCGTGGCGCGTCGTGACCGGGACCGAGCTGCGCACGTGGATCGGCGACGCGCGGGCGCTGACCGACGACCGGGCCCCGACCGACCAGCTGCTGACGCCGTACGCCGTCGCGTCCTGACCGCCGGGACGCCGTCGCCGCCGCGATGTCGCGGGCGGTGGCTAGTCTCTACGTGTGGATGCCCCCCTCGCGCTGTACCGCCGCTACCGGCCCGAGACGTTCGCCGAGGTGATCGGCCAGGAGCACGTCACCGACCCCCTGCGCCACGCCCTGGCGGCCAACAAGGTCAATCACGCCTACCTGTTCTCCGGTCCGCGCGGCTGCGGCAAGACCACCAGCGCCCGCATCCTCGCCCGGGCGCTCAACTGCGAGAAGGCGCCGATCTCCGATCCGTGCGGGCAGTGCCAGAGCTGCCGCGACCTCGCGCGCGGCGGGCCCGGCAGCATCGACGTCATCGAGATCGACGCGGCGAGCCATGGTGGCGTCGACGACGCCCGCGACCTGCGCGAGCGGGCGTTCTTCGCCCCCGTCAGCAGCCGCTACAAGGTCTACATCATCGACGAGGCCCACATGGTCTCGCCGCAGGGCTTCAACGCGCTGCTCAAGCTCGTCGAGGAGCCGCCGCCGCACCTGAAGTTCATCTTCGCCACGACCGAGCCCGACAAGGTCATCGGCACGATCCGCTCGCGCACGCACCACTACCCGTTCCGGCTCGTCCCGCCGAAGGCGCTGGGCGACTACCTGCTGCAGCTGTGCGCCGCCGAGGGCGTCGCGCTGGCACCGACCGCGCTGCCGCTCGTCGTGCGTGCCGGCCAGGGATCGGTGCGCGACACGCTCAGCGTCCTCGACCAGCTGCTCGGCGGCGCCGGGCCCGACGGCGTCACCTACGACCTCGCGGTGCAGCTGCTCGGCTACACGCCCGACTCGCTGCTCGACGAGGCCATCGACGCCTTCGCGGCGAGCGACGGGTCGACGGTGTTCGGCGTCGTCGACAAGGTCATCGAGTCGGGCCAGGACCCGCGCCGCTTCGCCGAGGACCTCCTGCAGCGCCTGCGCGACCTCGTCATCGTCGCGGCGGTGCCCGACGCGCTCGACAAGGGCCTGCTCGACGTGCCGGGCGACCGTGCCGAGCGGCTCGTGACGCAGTCGAACGGCTTCGGCCCGTCCGAGCTGACCCGCGCCGCCGACATCGTCAACGCCGCGCTGATGGAGTTCCGCGGCGCGACGGCGCCTCGGCTGCTGCTCGAGCTGATGTGCGCGCGCATCCTGGTGCCGGGCGCCGACAACTCCACGCAGGGCTTCCAGGCCCGGCTCGACCGGATCGAGCGGCGGCTCGGGGTGGACGGCGGCGCGCCCGCACCGGCGGCCGTCGCGGCCCCCGCCCCCACCCCCGCCCCGAGCGCGGCACCCGCGCCTGTCGCGGCACCGACCCCGGCGCCCGCCGCCGTCGAGGCCCCCGCCGAGCCGGCCGCGCCCGCCGAACCCACCCCGGCCGCGGCGGCACCGGCCGCCGAGCCCCCGGCCGTCGAGCCCACCCCGGCGCCCGAGCGGGCCGAGCCCGCCCCGGTCGAGCCGACGCCCGTCGCCGAGTCGGCCGCGGAGCCGGCCCCGGCGCCGGCCGCGGCGCCGGGCCAGCTGACGATCTCCGACGTCCGGCGCCTGTGGCCCGAGATCCTCGACAAGATCCGCGACATGCGCCGCTTCGCGTGGATCATGCTGAGCCAGAACGCCCAGGTCATGGCGCTCGACGGCCAGGTCCTCACGATCGCGCTGGTCAACACCGGCGCCCGCGACTCCTTCCTCAGCAGCGGCTCGGACGACTACGTGCAGCGCGCGCTGCACGAGGTGCTGGGCGTGACGTGGCGCATCGAGGCGATCGTCGACCCCGGGGCACGACCCGGTGTCCCCGACGACCACGACGACGACCACGGCCGGCCGGCCGCCCCCGCCCCGTCGGCGCCGACCCGCAGCGGCCCGCCCGTCGCGGTGCCCGACTCGGTGCGTGCGGCGATGAGCGAGCAGCACTCGCCGGCGACCCGCGAGGACCCCGACGCGTCCGCCGACCGCGACGACCCCGTCGTCCAGGTCGAGGAGCTCGACCCCGAGGCGCTGCTCAGTCGCGAGCTGGGCGCGAAGGTCATTGACGAGACGCGCACCGACTGAGATCGCGCGTCGCCGCCTCGACCTGCAGGCCGACCCGCTCGACGTGCTGCGCCGGTTCAGGGGGCGCGAGCGACTCGTCGCCCTGATGGGTGCGTGGCACCACGGCGAGGCGCTGATCGCCTTCGACCCCGTCGAGGTGCTGGAGGGCGACCCCTTCGACGGCATCGACGTCGACCCCGTGGCGGCCGGCGCGGGCTTCGGCGGCGGGTGGATCGGCGCGTGGGGGTACCGGCTCGGGCGGCGGCTCGAGCAGATCGGCGACACCGCCCCTCGTCCGCAGCCCCAGCCCGAGCACCGCCTGGCGTTCTACGACCACGTGCTGCGCCGGTGCGACGGCGCGTGGTGGCTCGAGTCCCTGACGTCCGACCCCGAGCGTGACGAGCGCATCGTGCGGGCGCTGGCCGGGCCCGACCCGTCGCCCCGGCCGCACGTCGTCGGCTCCTTCGAGATGACGCCGACGCCCGCGGGGCACCGGGCGGCGGTCGGCCGCGTGCTCGCCCACGTCGCGGCCGGCGACATCTTCCAGGCCAATCTCTGCGCCCGGCTCGAGGCGCCGTTCTCGGGCGACCCCCTCGACGTCTTCTGCGCCGGGGTCGAGCGGCTGCGACCCGCGTACGCGGCCTTCGTCGACGCCCCCGACGGCGCCCTCGCGAGCTTCTCGCCCGAGCTGTTCCTGCGCCGCACGGGCGACGAGGTGCTGACGTCCCCGATCAAGGGCACGGCGCCCCTCGGGTCGGATCCCGACGAGCTGGTGGCCTCGGCCAAGGACCGGGCCGAGAACATCATGATCGTCGACCTGATGCGCAACGACCTCGGCCGCGTCAGCGTGCCGGGCTCGGTGCGGGTGCCGTCGGCCGTCCGGGCCGAGCGCCACGCGGTGTGGCACCTGGTCTCCGACGTCGTCGCCCACCTCGAGCCGGGGGTCCGCGACTCCGACCTCCTGCGGGCCACGTTCCCGCCGGGCTCGGTGACGGGGGCGCCCAAGGTGCGGGCGATGCAGGTCATCGACGAGCTCGAGGCGACGGGCCGCGAGGCGTACACCGGTGCGATCGGGCACGTCAGCCCCGGGGCGGGGCTCGAGCTCAACGTCGTGATCCGGACGTTCGAGTTCCCGGCCTCGCGCGACCTCGTGTGGCTGGGCGTGGGCGGGGGCGTCGTCGCCGACTCGACGCCCGCGGCCGAGTACGCCGAGTGCCTCGTCAAGGCGCGGCCCTTGGTCGAGGCGATCGGGGGAGTGCTCGACCTCGTCGCCGACGACACCGCCGACGATGCCGACGACGCCGGGCCCGCGCCGGCCGCGGACGTCGAGGCGCCCCGCACGGTCGCGGCCGACGAGCGACTCGGTGTGTACGACACGCTGCTCGTGCTCGACGGGAGGGTCGTCGACCCCGACGCCCACCTGGCCCGCCTCGACGCCAGCGTGCGCGCGGTCTACGGGCGTCCGGTCCGTGGCGGGCTCGACGAGGCGGTCGCCCGCCGGGCCGCGGCCCTGCGGGGCCCGCACCGGCTGCGGATCGACGCGGTGCCACAGGCCGCGGCGGGGTCGATCGACGTCGACGTCACGATGACGTCCCGCCCGCTCGACCCCGCGGGCGACTCGTGGACGCTCGAGCCGCGCGTGGTGGCCGACGGGCTGGGCCAGCACAAGTGGGCCGACCGGCGGGCCCTCGAGCACGACGGTCCGCCCGACCACGACCTGCTGCTCGTCGCCGCCGACGGCTCGGTGCTCGAGACGTCGCGGGCGAGCGTGTTCGTCGTCCACGACGACGCCGTCCTGACGCCGCCCGTCGACGGTCGCATCCTGCCGGGCACGGCGCGCGAACGGGTCGTCGAGATCCTGCGCGAGGCGGGCGTGCCGGTGCTGCAGCGCCGGCTGACCCTCGCCGACGTGGCCTCGGCGACCGAGGTGTTCGTGACCAACGCGCTGCGCGGTGTCGTGCCCGTGACGTCGTGCGCCGACGTCGGTACGTGGCCCGCGGGCCGCACGACGTCGTGGCTGCGCGCCGAGCTGCGGGCCCGCTGGGGCGATGGCTCCGCGACCCGTCAGGCGCCGCGACGGGTCGCGGGCCCACCGCCCACGGGGGCGCGGGTGCTGTTCATCGACAACTACGACTCGTTCGTCTACAACCTCGTGCAGTACGTCGGCGAGCTCGGTGGCGCCGCCGAGGTCGTCCGCAACGACGCCGTGTCGGTCGACGAGCTGGTCGCGGCGCGGGGGCGGGGGGACTTCACCCACCTGGTCGTCTCGCCGGGGCCGGGTGCGCCGTCCGAGGCGGGCATCAGCGTCGAGGCGATCCGCCGGCTCGGGCCGTCGACGCCGACGCTGGGGGTGTGCCTGGGCCACCAGGCGATCGCGGAGGTCTACGGCGCGACGGTCGTGCGGGCGCCCGAGGTCGTCCACGGCAAGCCCTCGCTCGTGCACCACGACGGGCTCGGCGTCTACGCGGGCCTGCCGTCGCCGCTGGTGTGCGCGCGGTACCACTCGCTCGTCGTCGACCCCGCGACCCTGCCCGACGAGCTGCTCGCGACGGCGCACACGGCCTCGGCCGTCGTCATGGGGCTGCGGCACCGCACCCACCCCGTCGAGGGCGTGCAGATGCACCCCGAGTCGATTCTGACGCCCCGCGGCCACGACCTGCTCCAGACCTTCCTCTCGACCTGACCCCCTCTCGCCGAGTGGTGCGGGGTGGACGTTCTGGGACGGCGTGTCCGACCACGACGCACCGCTCGGCGCCGGGTTTCCAGCACTCGACGACGCGACCCCTAGACATAGCGAGTGAACACTCGCTATGTTGGGCTCCCGATGTGACGGAGGCCACATGTACGAGCTCGATCTCATCATCAGCGGCGGCACCTACTACGACGGCACGGGTGCGCCCGGCGTCGTGGCGGACGTCGGCGTGATGGACGGCCGCATCGCCGCCGTCAGCACCGACGGACGACTGCGGGCCGGCCCCGCCACCCGGGTCGTCGACGCGACGGGCCAGTGGGTCATGCCCGGCTTCGTCGACGCGCACACCCACTACGACGCCGAGGTGCAGGTCGCACCGGGCCTCAACGAGTCCGTCCGCCACGGCGTCACGACGGTGCTCGTCGGCAACTGCTCGCTCTCGACGGTCTACTCGTCCCCGCTCGACATCGCCGACCTGTTCAGCCGCGTCGAGGCGCTGCCGCGCACGCACGTCCTCGGCGCCCTCGAGGACGCCAAGACGTGGTCGACGCCGCAGGGCTGGGTCGACGCGCTCGAGCGCCTGCCGCTCGGCCCGCACGTCGCCTCGTTCCTCGGGCACTCCGACGTCCGGGCCAGCGTCATGGGCATGGGCCGGTCGACCGACCCGGCGCAGAAGGCCTCGCGCAGCGAGCAGGCCGAGATCGAGCGCCGCCTCGAGGACGCCCTCGACGCCGGCTTCCTCGGCATCTCGACCATGACCAACCCGTGGGACAAGCTCGACGGCGACCGCTACCGCTCGCGCTCGCTGCCGTCGACGTACTCGAGCTGGAAGGAGTTCCGCGGTCTCAGCCGCGTGCTCCGCCGGCGCGACCGCGTGCTGCAGGGCGTCCCGAACCTGAACAAGAAGTACGACATCGCGTTCTACCTGACGACCGCGATGGGCCGCGTCCGCAAGCCGCTCAAGGTGTCGCTGCTCGCGGCCGCCGACACCAAGGCCGAGCCGTGGGTGCAGCGCATCTTCGCCCCGCTCGCGATGATCGCCAACAAGCTGGGCGGCGGACGCTTCACGTGGCAGCACCTGCCGACGACGTTCCGCGTGTGGGCCGACGGCATCGACCTGGTCGTGTTCGAGGAGTTCGGGTCGGGACGCGAGGCGCTGCACCTGCGCGAGGAGATGGGGCGCAACGAGCTGCTGAGCGACGAGGCGTACCGCCGCTGGTTCCGGCGCGACTTCGACCGCCGCTTCTCGCCGCGCGTGTGGCATCGCGACTTCGACGACGCCGAGGTCACCGAGTGCCCCGACGCCGAGCTGGTCGGCCTGATGATCGGGCAGGTCGCCCGCGACCGCGGCCTGCACCCCGTCGACTGCTACCTCGACCTCGTGGTCGAGCACGGCACGCGGCTGCGCTGGAAGACCAACATCGCCAACGCCCGTCCGAAGGTCCAGGACCGGCTGATCAACCGCTACGGCATCACGATCGGGTTCTCGGACGCCGGGGCCCACCTGCGCAACATGGCGTTCTACAACTTCGGCATCCGCCTGCTCAACCGCGTGAACCAGGCGCAGTCGACGCGGCGGCCGTTCATGTCGGTCGAGAAGGCGGTCTTCAAGCTGACCGGCGAGCTCGGCGACTTCTACGGCATCGACGCGGGACGCATCCGCGTCGGCGACCGGGCCGACGTCGTGGTCGTCGACCCGGCGGGGCTGAGCGACGAGGTCGACGGCTACCACGAGGCGCTGATGCCCGCGTTCGGCGACATGAGCCGGATGGTCAACCGCAACGACGACGCCGTGACGGCCACGATCGTCTCGGGCGAGGTGGTGTTCGAGCGCGGCGAGTTCGTCGAGGGGTACGGCACGACGCTCGGCACCGGACGCTTCCTGCGGGCGGGCGAGCCGCGGGGCACCGTCGCACCCGTGCGTCGCGCCGAAGCGGTGGTGGCACAGTAGGGGCCGTGACCGCGCCCGCCCGACGAACGCAGAGCGAGCGCCGGGAGGGCACCATGACGGCCGTCGTCGACGCGGCGGTCGAGGCGCTCGGCGACGTCGGCTACGCCCGCACCACGACGGCCGAGATCGCGCGACGTGCGGGGGTCTCGCAGGGTGGCCTGTTCCGGCACTTCGGCTCGCGCCTCGACGTCATCCTGGCCGCGGCCGACCGCGTGCGGGCCCGTCAGCTGGTCGACTTCGGCGAGGGCCTCGAGTCGCTGGACGACATCGATCTCGCCGAGGTGGTGCGCCGTCTGCGCCGCGCGACGCGTGCCCCGATCAACGCCGCCTGGTACGAGCTGGTCGTCGCGGCCCGCGCCGACGACGAGCTGCGGACGGTGCTCGAGCCGCTGGCCGAGCGGTACCACGGCGAGATCCTGGCCCTGGGGCGCGCGCTGCCGATCGCCGGCCGCATGACCCCCCTCGAGCTCGACACGATCGTGCTCGGCATCGTCCACCTGCTCGACGGCGAGGCGCTGATGGCGTCGCTGCTGCCGCACCCCGAGCAGGAGGACGTCCGCGTCGACCAGCTCGTCCGCATCCTGCAGGGTCACCCCCTCTACTGAGCGACCGCCGCAGGCGAGTCGGGGCGCCGGTGCTGGGACCGACGGCATAGGTTGATCCCTGTGTATGACGGCGTGATCCAGGATCTGATCGATGAGCTCGGGCAGCTGCCCGGCATCGGTCCCAAGAGCGCGCAGCGGATCGCCTTCCACCTGCTCGACGCCGATCCCGAGGACGTCCGCCGCTTCGCCGCGACGCTCGTCGAGGTCAAGTCGAAGGTGCACTTCTGCTCGATCTGCGGCAACGTCACGGTCGACGCCGAGTGCCGCATCTGCGCCGACCCGCGCCGCGACCTGAGCGTCCTGTGCGTCGTCGAGGAGTCCAAGGACGTCATCGCGATCGAGCGCACCCGCGAGTTCCGCGGCCGCTACCACGTGCTGGGCGGGGCGATCTCGCCGATCGCGGGCGTCGGTCCCGACCAGCTGCGCATCAAGGAGCTGCTGCAGCGCCTGCAGGACGGCGCCGTCACCGAGGTCATCATCGCGACGGACCCGAACCTCGAGGGCGAGGCCACCGCGACGTACCTGATCCGCATGCTGTCGCCGTACGGCCTGCGCGTCAGCAAGCTCGCCAGCGGCCTGCCCGTCGGCGGCGACCTCGAGTACGCCGACGAGCTCACGCTGGGTCGCGCGTTCGAGGGTCGCACGACGATCGGTTGAGCGGGCGGCGCGTCCGGACGCTCTGGTAGCGTCCTGGCACCGGCGGCTGACAGGCAGTCGCCAATGGATCCGGGGGATCACATGACGACTCGTTCACGCATGGGCGGCCTCGCCCTGGCACTCACGCTGTCGCTGACCGGCACGCTCGCCGCCTGCGGTGGCAGCGACGACGACAGCGCCGCGTCCGACCCGACCTCGTCGGCCGCGCCGACGGCCGAGGCGGAGACGACGACGCCCGAGCCGACGGCCGACTCCGGTGGCGACGCCGCGGGCAAGCCCAGCCGCGACGACGTCATCGCGGGCTACACGAAGGTCATCACGGGCACGGCGGGGGCCAACCTGCCCGACGACATCGTCAAGCAGGTCGTGACGTGCTTCGTCGACGAGCTCTACGAGCCGGCGTCGGCGCAGACGCTGCAGGCCATCGCGGACGCCGACCCGTCCGGTGTCGACCCGGCCGACGCCCAGCTGTTCGGCGACGCCTCGACGACCTGCACCGCCAAGATCACCGGCTGACGCGGGCCGCGGCGAAGCGGCCGGCCGGGCGCGACGGGCGTCCGGCCGGCTGCATACCCGCGGTATCGTGAGCCGATGGAGCTCGAGCTTCGGCACCTCAAGGTCGTGTGCGCCCTCGCCGACGAGGGCAGCGTCACGAAGGCCGCCGCGAGCCTCGGCCTGGCCCAGCCCGCACTGAGCGCCCAGCTCGGCCGCATCGAGAAGTCGCTCGGCGGTCCGCTGTTCGAGCGCGACCACCGCGGCGTCCGGTCGACGGCCCTGGGCGATCTCGTGCTGGCGCGCGCCAGGGTCATGCTGCCGGCGATGTCGGGGCTCAAGGAGGAGGCCGCCCGCCTGGCCAGCCACGAGGAGCGCGACCCCGGCACGCCGACGCACCTGACCCTCGGGGCCTCCACGAGCGTCGTGCTGGGCCGGCTGATCCGCTCGTTGGCGCTCGAGCACCCCGACGTGCACGTGTCGACGCGCGCCTCGTGGTCGAGCGACGAGCTCGCCGAGGGCGTGGTCGACGGACGCGTCGACGTCGCGGTCGTCGGTGTCTGCGCCGACGCCCCGCCGCCGACCCGCCACGGCCTGACGTGGCGCACCGTGACGACCGACCCCGTGTTCGTGCTGCTCCCGGAGCACCACCGCCTCGCCGGCCGCGACGAGGTCGCGCTGGCCGACCTGGCCGACGAGGACTGGGCCGCGATCCCCGTCGACGGCTGCTTCACGGGCTGCTTCGCGGCCGCCTGCGCCCGGGCGGGCTTCACCCCGCGCACGCTCTACGAGGCCGACGCGGCCAGCTGCATCGACCTCGTCGCCTCGGGTCTGGCCGTCGCGCTGTGCCAGCCGACGCGCGAGGTCCCGGGTCTCGTGACGGTGCCGGTGGCCGACGCACCGCTGCGCTGGAACCACCTCGTCGGGTGGCACGCGGACGCCGCCGTGGCCCCGTTCGCCGACGAGATCGTCCGTCTGACGTCCGACGCCTTCGCCGAGATGATCGCCGAGAGCCCCGTGTACTCCTCGTGGTTGCGGGGCAGATCGGGCTTCGGCGTGCTACCGGCGGCGGCGATCACGCCGACGGTATGACGCGATTGGTATGTCCCCGCACGCCGTCCCCGGCACTAGGTTTCTGGCATCCCCTCGGGGGGGATCAGGACGACGACAGAGGGGGACGACATGGAACGACGGGTGCGGATGATGACGGGGGCGGCAGCCCTCGTGGCCGGAGCGGCCGCGGTGTTCGGGCAGCAGGCGGTGGCGTCCGAGCCGGACGCCGGACAGCAGGTCGACCGGACGTCGATGGCCGGTGCGATGCAGCGCGACCTCGGCCTCAGCGCATCGCAGGTGGAGGCGCGGCTCACGGCCGAGAAGCAGGCCGCGCAGGCCGAGGAGCGGGCGCGCCGACAGCTCGGGCAGGGTTTCGGCGGCGCCTGGTTCGATGCCGCGAGCGGCCGCCTCGTGGTCGGCGCGACGGGTGACGCGGCATCGACGATGCGGTCGTCGTCGGCCACCGAGGTGCGGCAGGTCGCCCGGTCCGAGCAGCAGCTGACCGCCTACCAGGCCAGGCTCGACGCGGCCAAGGCCAGCGCGCCCGACACCGTGCCGGGCTGGTACGTCGACGTCACGACCAACACCGTCGTCGTGCAGACGCGCGAGTCGGGCGTGCGCCGCGCCGAGGCGTTCGCGAGGAAGGCCGGCGTGCCGGCCGGTGCCGTGACGGTCCAGGTGACGTCGGAGGCGCCCCGTCCGCTCGACGTCGTGGGCGGCAACGCCTACTACATCGGCGGCTCGCGCTGCTCGATCGGCTTCGCCGTCACCGGAGGATTCGTGACGGCCGGCCACTGCGGCAGCCGCGGCGACACCACGAGCTCGCCGAGCGGCACGTTCGCCGGCTCGAGCTTCCCGGGCAACGACTACGCCTACGTGCAGACACCGGGCCAGGCGCTGATCGGTGCGGTCAACAACTACGCCGGCGGCACGGTGCGCGTGCAGGGATCGTCCGACGCCCCGGTCGGCTCGTCGATCTGCCGCTCGGGGTCGACGACGGGGTGGCGCTGCGGCACGATCCAGGCGCGCAACGCCTCGGTGACGTACGTCGAGGGCACGATCACGGGGCTCATCCGCACCAGCGCCTGTGCCGAGCCGGGTGACTCGGGCGGATCGGCCATCTCGGGCACGCAGGCCCAGGGCGTGACGTCGGGCGGTTCGGGCAACTGCAGCAGCGGTGGCACGACGTACTTCCAGCCCGTCAACGAGATCCTCAACGCCTACGGGGTGAGCCTGGTCACGAGCTGATCCGGACGGCTTCCGAGACGACGCTGCGCGACCGCTAGACTTGCGGTCGCGCAGCGTCGCGCGTCCGTACGTCTCCACAGGTAGGGATGAACCGTGGGCATTGTCGTCCAGAAGTACGGTGGCTCCTCGGTCGCCGACGCCACCAGCGTCAAGAGGGTCGCCCAGCGAGTCGTCGCGACCCGCAAGGCCGGTCACGACGTCGTCGTCGTGGTCTCGGCCATGGGCGACACGACCGACGACCTCATCGACCTCGCCAACCAGGTCTCGCCGCTGCCGCCCGCGCGCGAGCTCGACATGCTGCTGACCGCCGGCGAGCGCATCAGCATGGCGGTGCTGGCGATGGCGATCGGCAACCTCGGCCAGGAGGCGCGCTCCTTCACGGGCTCGCAGGCCGGCGTCATCACCGACTCCGAGCACGGTCGCGCCAAGATCATCGACGTCACGCCCGGACGCATCGAGGACGCGCTGTCCGAGGGGGCCATCGCGATCGTCGCGGGCTTCCAGGGCGTCTCGCAGACCACGAAGGACATCACCACGCTCGGTCGCGGCGGCTCCGACACGACCGCCGTCGCGCTCGCGGCGGCCCTGGACGCCGACGTCTGCGAGATCTACACCGACGTCGACGGCATCTTCACCGCCGATCCGCGCATCGTGCCGTCCGCCCGTCAGATCCCGCGCATCTCGTACGAGGAGATGCTCGAGATGGCAGCCAACGGCGCGAAGATCCTGCACCTGCGGTGCGTCGAGTACGCCCGCCGCAACGACATGCCCATCCACGTCCGCTCGTCCTTCTCCGACAAGGTCGGCACCTGGGTCGTGCGCAGCGAAGACGTCACCTTGGAAGGCCAGCCCATGGAGCAAGCAATCATCAGCGGCGTCGCGCACGACCGCAGCGAGTCCAAGATCACCGTCGTCGGCGTGCCCGACAAGGTCGGTTTCGCCGCGGCGATCCTGCAGGCGCTGGCCGACGCGCAGATCAACATCGACATGGTCGTCCAGAACGTCTCGGCCGCCGCGACGAACCTGACCGACATCTCGTTCACCCTGCCGCGGGCCGACGGCCAGACCGCCATGACCGCGCTGGCGCGCCTCAAGGACGAGGTCGGCTACGAGCGCCTGCAGTACGACGACAGCGTCGGCAAGGTCTCGATCGTCGGCGCCGGCATGCGCTCCGAGCCCGGCATCACGGCGAAGTTCTTCCGCGCGCTCGCCGACGCCGGCATCAACATCGAGATGATCTCGACGTCCGAGATCCGCATCTCGGTGGTCGTCACCGAGAGCCAGGTCGACGCGGCCGTCAACGCCGCCCACACTGCCTTCGACCTCGGCACCGACGAGGTCGAGGCCGTTGTCTACGGAGGTACCGGACGATGAGTCGATCCACCACCCTCGCCGTGGTCGGCGCCACCGGCCAGGTCGGCGTCGCGATGCGCAGCATCCTCGCCGAGCGCGACTTCCCGGCCGACCGGGTGCGCTTCTTCGCGTCGCCGCGCTCGGCCGGCAGGACCCTGTCGTTCCGCGGCGAGGACGTCGTCATCGAGGACGCCGACACCGCCGATCTCTCGGGCATCGACATCGCCCTGTTCTCGGCAGGTGCCACGACGTCGCGCGCGCAGGTGCCCCGGTTCGCCGAGGCCGGCGCGATGGTCATCGACAACTCCTCGGCGTTCCGCAAGGACCCCGAGATCCCGCTGATCGTCAGCGAGGTCAACCCCGAGGACATCGCGCTCGCTCACCGTCGCATCATCGCCAACCCCAACTGCACCACGATGGCCGCGATGCCGGTGCTCAAGCCGCTGCACGACGAGGCCGGCCTCGTCCGGCTCGTGGTCAGCAGCTACCAGGCCGTGTCGGGCTCGGGCATCGCCGGCGTCCGCGAGCTGCACGGGCAGGCGCGGGCCGTCGTCGAGAAGGCCGACGAGCTGGCCTACGACGGCTCGGCCCTCGAGTTCCCGGCGCCGCAGGTCTACGTCGACTCGATCGCGTTCAACGTCCTGCCGATGGCCGGATCGGTCGTCGACGACGGCTCGTTCGAGACCGACGAGGAGCAGAAGCTGCGCAACGAGAGCCGCAAGATCCTGCACATCCCCGATCTGCGGGTGTCGGGCACGTGCGTGCGCGTGCCGGTGTTCACGGGACACTCGCTGTCGATCAACGCCGAGTTCTCGTCCGCGATCACGGCCGAGCGGGCCACCGAGATCCTCGGGACGGCCGACGGCGTCCGGCTCGTCGACGTGCCGACGCCCCTGCAGGCGGCCGGCACCGATCCGAGCCTGGTCGGGCGCATCCGCCAGGACCAGTCGGTCGACGGCGACCGCGGTCTGGTGCTGTTCGTCAGCGGCGACAACCTGCGCAAGGGCGCGGCGCTCAACACGATCCAGATCGCCGAGCTGCTGGTCTGACCGGCGGTCAGGCCGCCGTGGCGACGAGCGCCGCGACGGCGTAGATCGCGACGGCCGCGACCACGGCGACGACCGGGCCGGCCAGCCCGGTCGCGCCGACGGCGGCTCCCACGAGGCCCAGCGTCGTGGTGACGGTGCGCGCCCGCCTCACGCGCGCCGCCGTGGCGCGTCCGATCGTCAGGGCGTCAGCGACCCGCGCGGGCGAGCAGTCGTCGACGTCGATCGTGGGAGCATCGCCGAGCACACCTCCCGTCGTCACGGCGAGCGCGGCACCTGCGCGGGCCGACAGGCCGATCGTGGCGACGGCGCGGCCGCTAGAGACGAGGTCGCGCACGACCCCGCCGGCGTCGCCCGTGACGTGGACGGTCTCGATGCCGGCCAGCTCGGCCACGTGGCGCGTGCGCTCGGCGGTGTCGTCGGAGACCAGCACGAGCTCGACGTCGAGGGCTCGGAGGCGCCCGACGTCGCGGGCGAGGTCGGGCCGCACGTCGTCGGCGACCGTGATGCTGCCCAGCCGCCGCCCGTCGACCTCGACGCCGACCGTCGTCCAGATCGTCGGCTCGGCCTCGAACCCGATCCACTGCGGCGAGCCGACCCGCACGGGGTGGCGGTCGACCGAGCCCCGCACCCCCATGCCGTCGACGACCTCGACGCCGGTCAGCCGGCCGCGCGCCGAGAGCGTCGCGACCGCCCGCTCGACCCGGTGGTCGGACGCCTTCGAGAGCGCCCCGGCGAACCACCGCAGGTTGCGGTCGTGGTCGGGCTCGACGGGGTCGACCGAGACGACCGTGAGGTCGCCGGTCGTCACGGTGCCGTCCTTGGCCAGCACCAGGGTGTCGACCGAGCGCGCGGCCTCGACGGCGGAGAGGTCGGTGATGCGCACGCCGGCTCGCTCGGCCCTGGCCGTGCCCGTGCGGAACGCCACCGGCACCGCCAGCACCGCCGCGGCCGGGCCGGCCGTCACGAGGGCCGCCGCACCCACCGCGACGCCGTCCGTCGTGCCGTCGGCGGCACCCCAGCCGACCGCCGATCCGGCCGCCACGAGCAGGACGACCGGGACGAACCAGACCGGCAGCACCGGGGTGCGGGCCGGCAGCCCGCTGCGCGACCTGACCACGAGCGCCACGACCGCCAGGGCCGTCGTCGTCACGGCCGGCGCAGCAGCGACGGCCGTCCGTCCGTCGAGCAGCGCCGTCACGGCCCACGCGACCGCGGCGAGCACGGTCAGGGCGACCAGAACGTCGGGCCCGACCAGCCACCACGTCGGGGCACGGGACGCGCGAGCCATCAGGCGCTCTCCTCCTCGCGGAACCGCTCGAAGTCGCTCTGGTCGCCGGCCTGCCACAGCGGCACGCTGGCCTTGAGCAGCATCGTGATCTGCACGATGAACTCCGGGTCGTGCAGGTCGTCGCCGAACAGCTCGTTGATGCGCTTCCAGCGGTAGCGGACGGTCTGGGCGTGGACGCCGAGGTGGGCCGCGATGGCCGGCGCGCTGTCGCGGGTCTCGAGCCAGACCAGCAGGGTCTGCGAAAGGATCTCGCGCGAGTTGGGGGTCTCGGCGAGCAGGGGCTTGAGCATGTCCTGGCACATCCGCTGACGCAGCGCCGGCTCGGAGTGCAGCCAGATCTGCGTGCGGTGGTCACGGCACCGGACGACCGGCTGGGCCGGGATGACACCCCGCCGCACGAGGTCGAGCGCGCGTCGTGCCCACCGGTAGGCCGACGGGATGAGGGGTGGGGCCACGGGCCAGCTCGCGGCGATGGGTGTCTCGGCGTCGGTGAACGTCGAGACGACGTCGGCCTTGCGGCACGCATCGACGATGACGACGACGCGTTCGCCGTGCCGCACCGCGAGGTGCTCCGACGCGAGCTCGGCGACGTCGACGCTGCGGTGCGCGTCGGGCTCGGACACGACGACGACGACCGATGCCGGCGGGGTCCAGACCGCGGGGTCGACGGCGTCGAGCTGGCTGGCTCGACGTCCCGTCAACAGCTGGTCGGCCAGTCGGGCGCGCGCCTGGCCCCGGTCGTTCTGCATGGCCAGACGGCCGGCGGTGAAGCCCGTCTCGGCCTGGTCGACGAGGTGGTCGATGTAGCCGAACAGGCCGTCGGCGAGCCGGCCGCGCGTCTCGTCCGACATGGGCTGACCGGGGTTGGCGCGGCGCAGGGTGTCCCAGGTGACGGTCGCGGCCAGACGCAGGGCCGCGCGCATCGCGGCGAGGTCGCCGGAGTCGGACGCCTCGGCGCGGCCCATGGCCTGGAACATCTCGTCGACGCCGCGGTCACGGTGGGGCAGCCCGTCGAGGGTGTCGAGGAACCGGTGGGTCGCCTGCTCGACGGCGTGGGCGATGATGTCGCGCCGGCGCCCGTCCGGCTGGCCCGCGTAGGCCGGCACCTCGGTCTGGATGCGGTCGGCGACGTCGGCGGCGAAGGCGGCCACGAGGGGGCGCAGGGCCCTCGCGTGCTCCTCGACCGTGACCGGGCGACCGGGTGACGAGCCACCCGTCACGTCGCCGACAGATGACTCGTGCCACCCTCCCACGTCTCCCATGAGCCCCCCTCAAGGCCTGTGCTGCGTGAGCGCATCGTATCGGTCCTGACGTCGGGGGGAAGGGGGTGAAGAAGGGTGGATCGCTGACGGATGAGGTCGGGTGGAGGGAGACCCCACCCGCCAGCGAGCTGGGGCGACTACTCGGGCGGTTGCTCACCGGGCGCGTGGTCGGGGATGGGAGCCGGATCCGGCTTGGCCTTGATCTTGGGGTTGAACGGATAGAAGTCGAAGCACTGGAGGTCGGCACTGGTGGTGCCGGGGGCGGGCGGCCTGCTGCGGCCCTGGTCGTCGTACTCGGCGCAGGAGAGCGCGCCGACCTGCAGCACGACGGGATTGTCGGGGCCCGACACGGCCGAGGTGAGGAGGGGCGAGAGATCGTCGCCCGTCTTCGTGGTGCAGTGGCGGAACGACGGTATGTCGAGCGTCCCGCGCAGGGTGCCACCCAGCAGGGCGCTCATCGCCTCGGCCGGGTCGTACTCGAGCTGCAGCACGCTGGCTGCCCCCTCAGATCCTTCAGGCGGCGTCCAGTCGGGGGGAGTGGTGCGTTCGAACCGTCCACTCGCGGCGCTGATGGCAGCGGTCGGGCCGGTCTCGCAGGTGCCGTCCAGCTGGGTGTCGACACCGTCGACGACGACCTTGCGGATGCGGACGTTGAGCGTGTCCTCGATCGATGTGGGGTGGACGATCTCGGTGAACCCCCCGCCCTCCAGGTCCTTCCTCTCGTCCAACGTGTTGAGCTGGATGGGGATCGGCAGGTCCTCGGCCGTCCGGCGCTGGCTGACCTGGAGCGTCACCTCGACGGGGATCGACCCGAACGCCACGGTGCGGACCACGATGGGGACGGTGTCTCCGTAGGTGTCGTCGGACACCGTGGGAGAGACGAAGAAGGCCCGGCTGTACGCCGGACTGAGCTGGTCGAACGTGAATCCCGGCTGCGGGTCGACGATCTGGATGTCGAACGTCGCGTTCACGGCCAGGACCGTCGTGGGGATGCTGATCCACTGCTTCGCAGCCGGCGAGCCGGCCAGCCCGTTCTGCGCCGTGTTCAGCCATCCGTAGTCGTTGGCCGTGTCGGGTCCGAGGCTGCAGTTGTTGCCCGAGTAGTCGATGCACTCGACGTACGGCAGCCCGGGATAGCGACCCTCGCGCTGGCCGTCCGCGACCGAGGACGACGGCAGCGCGGTGAGCCCGGCGAGTGCCAGGCCCACCACCACGGCCAGGCGCACGGGACGGGAACGACGTGTCATGCAGGCACGCTCTCAGCGGCCGCCTGCCACGTCAACGGCGTGTGGCGACTTTGCCGTCGATCGGGGCACAACTTGTCACGCGCATGACAAATCTCTGGACCGTCGACCGCCGCGACGGTGCCGGGGACCCGTCGTGATCCTCATGCGTAGCNGCGTCCCTTGCCGGGCCCGGTCCGTGCGTGGGCGTAATGACGTCGTGACGCCCGTCACTCCAACGCACAGCACAGAAGTGGAGCACCAGATGAAGATCAAGCACGCAGCCATCGGTACCGCGGCCCTCGCCCTGGCCGGCGTCGCCGTCGCCGGCCCGGCCCTCGCGACCGGCAGCGCCTACACCGTGGCGGTCGGCGGCAGCTCGGCCGCCGGCACCCACACCATCACCGCGGCGTCGTCCGGCACGCTGTCCTTCGCCGTGCCGACCCTGACGATGGGATGCTCCAGCGCGGCCGTCCCGGCGTCGCCGGTGTCGACCGTCGCGAGCGGGACCGGCATCACCGACCTCGCGTCGATCAACAAGATCAACTTCTCCGGCTGCACGGGCCCGGGTGGATCGCTCACGGTCACGACGGTGGGCTCGTGGAAGCTGCACGGCACGGGCGCCGCGACCTCGGGTGCCACCGATGTGGTCGCCGGTCACGTCGACAACATCACGGCCACCGTCAGCAACGCGGTCTGCCGGTTCACCGTGACGGGCAAGGCCGACGGCTCCTTCGACGAGGCCGCCCAGAAGCTCACGGTCGCCGAGACCGGCTTCACCGGCAACCTCAAGGTGTCGAACGTGACCGGCTGCCTCGGTCAGGTCGTCAACGGTCAGAACGCCAACTTCAGCGGCGTCTTCAACGTCGCCTCCGCCGACGGCGCGATCAACGTCAGCTGACGCACCCCCCCGACGTCCCGGGCGGGAACGGACCTCCTTCCGCTCCCGCCCGGGCGTCGTCCGCACCGACCTCACTCGATCCAGGAGAACCACATGACCACCACCTCTGGCTGGCGCCGCCGCATCGCCGTCGTCGCCTCCGCGTCCGCCCTCGGGCTCGTCCCGATGGCCGCCGCGCACGCCGCCACGATCGTCACGCTCAAGCACGACGCCGTCGGCAGCAGCTACATCAAGAAGACCAAGTCGACGGTCGAGCTGAAGGCCACGACGTTGACGACCGATCTCGACATCGACACCGGCGACTTCACGGGTTCGCTGCCGCTGCCCGGCACGTCGACGGAGTTCAAGGCGGCAGGCTTCCTGCCGGTCAAGGCCAACGTCGACTTCATCCCGGCCGGTCCCGTGACGGGGCACATCGACCTGACCCAGACGCAGGCCAAGGTCAACGCGACGGCGACGTACTACGTCAAGCTGTCGAACATCAGGATCGTCGGGTTCCCGACGTTCACCGGCAGCAACTGCAAGACCGCGGCACCCGTGAGCATCCCGGTCGGCACTCCTGCCGACGAGGGCTTCGACATCATCGCGGGCGGCAACCTCACCGGCACCTACACGATCGGCAGCTTCGCGAACTGCGGCCTCAACACGGGCCTGATCAACGCGCTGGTGCCCGGCGGCGGCAACACCGTCAGCATCCAGGCCAGCAACGGCGTCGTCGTCGAGTAGGCATCACCCCCCCCGGACCCGACCGGCTCGCGACGCGAGCCGGCCGGGTCCCGTCACGAGAGGGCACCCCATGAGGCTCCAGAAGACACTCGCCGCGGTGGCGCTCGGCACGGCGTCGTTCGCCGCGGCCGGACCCGCGCTCGCGAGCGGCAGCGCCTACACGGTCGCCGTCGGTGGCAGCTCCGCCACGGCCGCCCACCCCTTCACCGCTGCGACGACGGGGGCAGTCGCGTGGAGCACGCCGACGCTGAGCTTCGGCTGCAGCGGCGCATCCGTGCCGGCCAGCCCGCCGTCGACCGTCTCGTCCGGTGCAGGTGTGACAGACGTGCTGACGGTGAACGAGGTGTCGTTCACCGGGTGCACGGTGCCGTTGGGTGCGCTGTCGGTGTCGGCGCCCACCCCGTGGCGGTTCCACGGGTCGAGCCCTTCGGCGCCCGGATCTGCCGACGTGGTGGCTGGTCACGTCGAGGGCTTCAGCGCCACGTGGTCCAACGCGGCCTGCAGGTTCACGGTGACCGGCACGGCCGACGCTTCCTTCGACGAGGCTGCACAGCGCCTGACGATCGCCGAGACAGGACATACCGGCGACCTCGTCTCGTCGAACGTCGTGGGCTGCTTGGGACAGGTTCGCAATGGTCAGCCGTTCGACGTCAAGGCTTACTTCGCGGTCTCGTCGCCGGACGGGGTCATCGACCTGAGCTGATGTGCACAGGTGCCTCGGATCCGGCCTCACCGCGACGCCGGGATGGGATGATGAGGGGGCGGGCCCGGGCAGCTGATCCTTCGTGCGTTGGAAACGGTGACCGCCCGGGTCCGCACCCCGGGACGTCGGGGCGTCAGTCCTTCAGCAGGTCGAGCGGCGCCATGTCGAGGCTCGCCGCGAGCTGCTCGACCGACGCGAGCGTCAGGTTGCGCTCGCCGCGCTCGACCGACCCGAGGAACGTGCGGTGGTAGCCCAGCCGCTCGGCCATCGCCTCCTGGCTCAGGCCCAGCGCCTGGCGCTGCTCGCGCAGTCGCCGGCCCACGATCTTCTGCAGCTCAGATGTCACCCTGCCACTGTGGGGCATGCGCTACTCATCGGTCTACACACCGATGAGTAGCGCGCGGACGCTTCTCAGCCCGCATGGGTGAGCAGGCTCGTCAGGGCGCTGGCGACCCGGGCCGCGCTGTCGCGCGCGAGGTAGAGGTGCTGCCCGTCGCGCTCGGGCTCGCCGACCAGCACCCAGTCGTCGAGCTCGTCGCAGCGCCGCGACATCACGACGACGAGATCGGTCGTCGCCGCGTGGCTGGGGCCCGGTCCGAGGGTCGCCGGGACGTGCAGCGTGACGCTGTCGTGGTAGCGGTCGTCGGGCGGATCGTGCTCGGCGTGCACGACGACGCACCAGGGCGGGCAGGTGTCGCGCTGCCACGAGGGGCGCGAGGTCGAGTGTGCAGTCATGAGATCCCTTCGTCGCACGGTGTGCGACTTCTCATCCGACGGTAGAGACAGCCCCGGACACGACACGCGGGGTGGAGGAGGCGTTGTGGACGATGCCAGTATGGCGACTCATGAGTAGCAACGGTAGTCGCCGGGCGCGCGGCGGCAAGAACTTGTGAGGTGCATGACAAGAAACCGACGAGTTCGGCACAGATCGTCCCGAAGGTCTGGCGTCGTGACGCGTGACACACCTAGGTTCTGCGGAGGCACCCCCGTCGGGGGACGGGCGGTGCCGTGAACCACACCGTCGAAACGCGAGGGACACCATGGGTGGAAGTGTCGAGGTCACGGGCCTGACGAAGAGCTACGGCCGGCAGAACATCTGGCGCGACGTCTCGCTGACGTTCCCGCCCGGTGAGATCACCGCGCTGCTCGGTCCGTCCGGCACGGGCAAGTCGGTCTTCCTCAAGTCGATCATGGGCATCGTCGAGCCCGAGGCCGGATCGATCCTGATCGACGGCGAGGACATGGTCGCGGCCAGGGAGTCGCAGCGCCTCGAGATGCGCAAGAAGTTCGGCGTGCTGTTCCAGGACGGCGCCCTGTTCGGGTCGATGAACGTGTACGACAACGTGGCCTTCCCGCTGCGCGAGCACACCCGCAAGGGCGAGGCCGAGATCCGCGAGATCGTCATGGAGAAGCTCGAGATGGTCGGCCTCGTCGGCCAGCACCACAAGGTGCCCGGCGAGATCTCCGGCGGCATGAAGAAGCGCGCCGGCCTGGCCCGCTCGCTCGTGACCGATCCCGAGATCATCCTGATCGACGAGCCCGACTCGGGCCTCGACCCCGTCCGCACGTCGAACCTCGCCCAGCTGCTGGTCGAGGTCAACACCGCGACCGACGCGACGATGCTCGTCGTGACGCACAACATCGAGCTGGCGCGCACGATGCCCGACAACCTGGGCATGCTCTACCGCCGCGAGCTCGTGATGTTCGGCCCGCGCGAGGAGTTCCTGCTGACCGACCACCCGGTCGTCTCGCAGTTCATGAGCGGCGACCCCGACGGCCCGATCGGCATGAGCGAGGAGACCGACCACCGCAGCAGCGACCTGTTCGACGAGCCCGTCGACTACTCGGCCGGCCCCAGCGGCACGGCCGTCATGTCGCGGCACGCCGGGGCGCGGGCCATCGAGGTGCTGCCGCGCCAGCTCGAGCCGCGCTCGGGCGCGGTCCGCGCCGGCCAGCAGCGGCACCGCGAGCGCGTCAGCTCCGGTGGCGCACGGCTGTACGTCGCCGACGACGAGGAGAAGGAGCGAGTCGCGGGCGTCCCCCTCCTGGGCATGGTCGGGCGCGGCCTGACGGTCGTCGGCGACGTGTTCGCGCTGGGCCTCGACACGGCCCGTGCCTCGGTGCGCCGGCCGTTCGCCACCCGCGAGGTGCTCGAGCAGTTCTGGTTCGTCGTCAGCGTCTCGTGGATCCCGGCGATCCTCGTCGCGATCCCGTTCGGCGCCGTCATCGCCCTGCAGCTCGGCACCCTGACGGTGCAGGTCGGAGCGCAGTCGTTCACGGGCGCGGCCAGCGTGCTGGCCGTCATCCAGCAGGCGGCTCCCATCGTCACGACGCTCGTCATCGCGGGGGCCGGGGGCGCCGCGATCTGCGCCGACCTCGGCTCGCGGCGCATCCGCGACGAGATCGACGCGATGCGCGTCATGGGCGTCTCGCCCGTGCAGCGGCTCGTCGTGCCGCGCGTGCTGGCCTGCATCGCCGCGGCGGTGCTGCTCAACGGGCTCGTCTCGGTCGTCGGCGTGCTCGGGGGCTACGTCTTCAACGTCATCGTGCAGGGCGGCACCCCCGGTGCGTACCTCGCCAGCTTCACGGCGCTCGCGCAGATCCAGGACCTCTACGTCGGCGAGCTCAAGGCCGTCGTCTTCGGCTTCATCGCCGGCGTGATCGCGTGCCACCGCGGCCTCAACACCGCGCCCGGGCCCAAGGGCGTCGGCGACTCGGTCAACCAGTCGGTCGTCGTGACGTTCCTGATGCTGTTCTTCGTCAACTTCGTGATCACCACGCTGTACCTGCAGCTGGTGCCGGGCAAGGGAGCCTGACATGACCGCACACGCGCCCCGCGAGCCCCGCTGGTTCGACCGGCCCGTCGACCGCCTGGCCGACATGGGCCAGGACATCCGCTTCCACGGCCGGGTGCTGGCCTGGATCCCCGCGACGCTGCGCCGTTACCCCAAGGACGTCCTGCGGCTGCTGTCGGAGGTCAGCTTCGGCTCCGGCGCCCTGGCCGTGATCGGCGGCACGATCGGCGTGATGCTCGGCATGACGCTGTTCGTCGGCAGCGTCGTCGGCATGCAGGGCTACGCGGCCCTCGACCAGATCGGCACGTCGACGCTCAACGGCTTCATCTCGGCCTACTTCAACACCCGCGAGATCGCGCCGCTCGTGGCGGCCCTGGCCCTGTCGGCGACCGTCGGCTCGGGCTTCACGGCCCAGCTCGGCGCGATGCGGATCAACGAAGAGGTCGACGCGCTGACGGTCATGGCCGTGCCGAGCGTGCCGTACCTCGTCACGACACGCGTCATCGCCGGCTTCATCGCGATCATCCCGTTGTACGTCGTCGGCCTGCTGACGTCGTACGCCGGCGCGCGCTTCGTGACGATCTACCTGTACGGCCAGTCACCCGGCACGTACGACCACTACTTCAACCTGTTCCTGCCGCCGATCGACATCCTGCTGTCGTTCGTCAAGGTGCTGATCTTCTCGGTGCTGATCATCCTGATCCACTGCCGTCTGGGCTTCAAGGCCGCGGGCGGGCCTGCCGGAGTGGGCATCGCGGTCGGCACGGCCGTGCGACGCAGCATCGTGACCGTCGCGGTGCTCGACCTCCTGCTGTCGATGGCGCTGTGGGGCACCACGACCACGGTCAGGATCGCCGGATGAGCCGGCGACTCGTCGACGTGGGCCTCGGCCTGGGCTACGTCGCCCTGGCGCTGGGGCTCGTGGCCGTCGCGGTGCTGACGTACGACCGCGCCTTCGTGGCCAGCACCGACGTCGACCTGCGCACCGGCCCCGTCGGCAACGCGCTGCAGAAGGGCTCGGACGTCAAGCTCAACGGCGTGCCGGTCGGCACGGTGGCCAGGGTGTCGTCCGACGCCGACGGAGCCGTCGTCGAGCTGGCCCTCGAGCCCGGCACGGCCGAGCAGCTGCCGCGCGACACCACGGCCCGGCTGCTGCCCAAGACGCTGTTCGGCGAGCGCTACGTCTCGCTGGTGACCCCCGCGTCGGCGACCGACACGGGCCTCTCGTCGGGCGACGTGATCCAGCAGGACACCAGCGACGAGTCCGTCGAGCTCGAGCAGGTCTTCGACGAGCTGCTGCCGGTGCTCAACTCGATCCAGCCCGAGAAGCTGTCGGCCACGCTCGGCGAGCTGTCGACGACGCTGCGGGGCCGCGGCGACCAGATCGGCGACACGCTGACGACGTTCGGCTCCTACCTCGACAGGCTCAACCCGCTGGTGCCGCAGATGACCGACGACCTCGACCGTCTCGGCCGGGTCGCCCGCGTCTACGACGCCGCGGCACCCGATCTGCTCGACGCCCTCGACACCCTGACCACGACGTCGCGCACGCTGGTCGCCCAGCAGACGACGCTCAAGGACATCTACGCGACCGTGATCGGCTCGGCCGACTCGGCCGAGGGCTTCGTCAGCGACAACCGGCAGACGATCGAGGTCCTGGCCGACGAGAGCCGGGCCGCGCTCGAGGCCGTCGAGCCGTACGCCAGGCAGTTCCCGTGCCTGTTCAAGTCGGCGCGCGAGTACATCCCCGCGATGGACAAGGTGCTCGGCAAGGGCACCGACGAGCCCGGCCTGCACGTGCGGCTCAACGTCGTCCCGAGCCGCGGCAAGTACCTCGCCGGCAAGGACGCCGTGACGTTCGCGTCGGGGCGGCAGGCACGCTGCCCCTACGTCACCGGCAAGGTCGGCACGACGCCGGCCCGGAGCACCGCCGCCGCGGCGGCGGGCGAGCCCGAGACCATCGCGCCGCCGCGCACGACGATCCCCGAGCGCATCGGCGCCGGCGCTGGGCTCGGCCAGGCCAACTCGCCCGCCGAGAACCAGCTCGTCGCCGAGATCGTCGCCCCGTCGCAGGGCATCGCGCCCGACGACTACCCGTCGTGGAGCAGCCTGCTCCTCGGACCGTCGCTGCGCGGCACGCAGGTGGTGCTGAGATGACCAGGCTCCTGATCAAGAGCATCACGTTCGTCGTCGTGACGGTGCTCGCCACCGTGGCGCTGGCCGCGACGATCCGCAACGACAGCGGAGGGGCGACCCGCGAGTTCCACGCGGTCTTCACCGACGCCACGAGCCTCAACCGCGGCGACGACGTGCGCATGTCGGGCGTCAAGCTCGGCACCGTCACGAAGGTCGAGGTCACCGACCGGCGCCGGGCCCTCGTCACCTTCAGAGTCTCGCGGTCGGCTCCCCTGGTCGAGGGGACGGTCGCCGAGCTGCGCTTCCGCAACCTGATCGGCCAGCGGTACATCTCGCTCGATCCGCCGACCGGATCGGCGCCGTCGTTGCGGGCCGGCCACACGTTCGACCTCGACCACACCCGGCCGGCGCTCGACCTCACGATGCTGTTCAACGGCTTCCAGCCGCTGCTGCAGCTGCTCGACCCCCAGGACGTCAACGCCCTGAGCGGGCAGATCGTGGCGGTGTTCCAGGGCGAGGACGCCACGGTCGACGGTCTGCTGTCGAGCACCGCGAGCCTCACGTCGACGCTGGCCCGCAAGGACGAGGTCATCGGCGAGCTCATCACGAGCCTCAGCTCGGTGCTGCAGGTCGTCAACGACCGCTCGGGCCAGCTCGACACCACGATCGTCACGCTGCAGCAGCTCGTCAGCGGTCTGGCCGACGACCGCAAGACGATCGGCAGCACGCTCGACGGCCTGGGCGACCTGACGACGTCGGTCGCCGGACTGCTCGAGGACGGCCGCGCTCCGCTCAAGGGCTCCATCACGGCGCTCGACGGGCTCGCGGGCAACCTCGCGAAGGCCGAGCCGCAGCTCGACTCCTTCTTCGCGACGCTGCCGGTCAAGCTCGACCGCATCGGACGCACGGCGTCGTACGGCTCGTGGATCAACTTCTACGCCTGCTCGATCGAGGGCAAGATCCCCCGACCCGAGGGCTACTTCGGAGACCTGGGCGCCCAGCCCGTCGCGGAGAGGTGCCGCTGATGACCACGACGTTCCCCACCGCGTTCGCCGAGCGCAACAAGATCGCGATCGCGCTGATCGGCATGACCATCATGGCCGTCGTGTTCGCCCTCACCTTCAACGCGGCCTCGCTGCCGATCATCGGGGGCGGCAAGGTCTACACGGCCCAGTTCGCCGAGGCCGGCGGGCTCAAGGAGGGCAACGAAGTCCGCGTCGCGGGCGTCAAGGTCGGCAAGGTCGTCGACATCTCGCTCGACGGCGCCGTGGTCAGCGTGAAGTTCCGCGCGAAGATCGACGACCTCGGCGACCAGTCGACCGCCGCCGTCAAGGTCAAGACGATGCTGGGCCAGAAGTTCCTCGCGGTCGACCCGCTGGGCTCCAAGGACCTCGACGGGCCGATCCCGCTCGCGCGCACGACGACGCCGTACGACGTCAACGAGGCGTTCTCCGACCTGTCCGACTCGATCGGGACGATCGACACCGACCAGCTCGAGGCCAGCTTCACGGCCCTGAGCGACGCGTTCCGCAACACCCCCGAGTCGGTGCGCACGATGGTGTCGGGCCTGACCGACCTGTCACGGACGATCTCGAGCCGCGACGCCGAGCTCGACCAGCTGTTCGCCGCCACCAGCAAGGTCAGCGGCACGCTCAAGGAGCGCAACGCCGAGTTCGCCAAGATCATCACCGACGGCAGCTCGCTGCTCGACGAGCTCGAGCAGCGCCGCGACACCGTCTCGAAGATGCTCGACGGCACGGCACGCCTGGGCGTCCAGCTGCAGGGCCTGGTCAAGGACAACGAGAAGGCACTGCGCCCCGCGCTGGCCAAGCTCGACGACGTCTCGCGCATCCTGCAGGACAACCAGGCCAACCTCGACGCCGCGCTGAAGAAGCTGGGCCCCTACTACCGGGTGCTGTCGTCGGCGCTCGGCAACGGCACGTGGGTCGACTCCTACGTCTGCGGCCTGTTCGGCGACGACCAGCGACCGCTGCTCGAGAACGACGTCGCACGCAACTGCAAGCCGGCCAAGGGAGGCGGACGATGACCGCGACACGCAGGACGATCGGGGCGGCCGTGGTGCTGCTGGTGGTGGTCGCCGGGCTCCTGGCCTGGCGCTCGTCGCACGGCGGCGGCACGACGGTCGACGCGCTGTTCGAGTCGACCGTCGGCCTCTACCCGGGCTCGGAGGTGCAGGTGCTGGGCGTCAAGGTCGGCACCGTCACCGACGTCGACCCCGAGGGGCCGGTCGTGCGGGTCTCGATGCAGCTCGAGCGCGGCCAGCACGTCGAGGCCGACACGGCCGCCGTGATCGTCGCGCCGACGCTCGTCAGCGACCGCTTCGTGCAGCTGACCAAGCCCGACACGGGCGGCACCCGGCTGAAGGACGGCGCCGTGATCCCGCGCGACCGCACCGCCACGCCCGTCGAGATCGACGACCTCTACACGAGCCTGACCGACGTCGCGACCCAGCTCGGCCCCGACGGGGCCAACCGCAAGGGCGCGCTGTCCGACCTGCTCGACGTCGCGGCCCGCAACCTCGCCGGCAACGGCACCGGCATCAACCGCACGATCGACGAGTTCGGCCGTGCCACCGGCACGCTCGCCTCGTCCAGCGACGACCTGTTCGCCACGATCGCGAACTTCAAGGAGTTCAACGACATGCTCGTCGCCAACGACCAGGGCGTCGCCGACGTCAACCGGCAGTTCGCGGCCGTCACCGACTACCTCGCCGACGACCGCGAGGACCTCGCCGACGCGATCACCAACCTGGGCGACGCGCTGGCGATCGTCGACGACTTCATCGGCGACAACCGGGCGACCATCAAGACCAGCGTCGACAACCTGCTCGGCCCGACCCAGGTGCTGGTCAAGCAGAAGGACTCGCTCGAGGAGTCCGTGCGGCTCGTGCCGCTCGTGCTGCAGAACTTCCTGCGGTCGTACAACGCGCAGAACAACACGCTCGACGGCCGGGCCAACCTCAACGAGACGTCGATCTGGTCCGACGGCGGCCAGACCCAGAAGTCGTCGGGCTCCGCACCGCCGCTGCTGCTGCCGACCCAGGGGGACGACCGATGAGGCGGCTCGCGGCCATCGGGGCCGGCGTCGCGGCCGCTCTGACGCTCGGTGGGTGCGGCGTGCTGTCCGGCGGGGTCTACGACACCCCGCTGCCCGGCGGTGCCGACGTCGGATCGAACCCGCTGCACATCACGGCCGACTTCGAGGACGTCCTCGACCTCGTGCCGCAGTCGAGCGTTAAGGTCGACAACGTCGCGGTCGGCCGCGTCCAGAGGATCACGCTCAACCCCGACGGCCGCAGCGCGCGCGTCGAGCTCGTCGTCAACCGCGACGCCGAGCTGCCGGCCGGCACGACGGCGCGTCTGCAGCAGACCTCGCTGCTGGGCGAGAAGTACGTCGGCCTCGTGCGCCCCGACACCGCCGTGGCCGGGCCCGCGATCGCCTCGGGCGACCGGCTCGGGCTGGCCGACACGTCGCAGGCCGCCCAGGTCGAGCAGGTGCTCGGATCGCTGTCGATGGTGCTCAACGGTGGCGGCATCGGCCAGTTCCAGGAGATCTCGCGCGAGCTGCAGAAGGTCTCGGCCGGCCGCACCGACGACGTCAAGAAGTCGTTGCGACAGATCGAGGCCTTCGTCTCGACCCTCGACGACCGCAAGGAGTCGATCACGTCGGCCCTCGACGGGCTCGCGGCGCTGTCGACGACGCTCGACTCCGACAAGGCCAAGATCGCCTCGGCCCTCGAGGGCCTGAGCCCGGGCATGAAGGTGCTGGTCGACCAGCGCAAGCAGCTCGTGTCGATGCTGCGCTCGCTCGACCGGCTGTCGTCCGTCACGGTCGACACGCTCGACACCGCGCAGGACGACATCGTCGCCGACCTGCAGGCGCTCGAGCCGATCCTCCAGCAGCTCGCGAAGTCCGGCCAGGACCTGCCCGAGTCGCTGCAGATCCTGCTGACGTACCCGTTCCCCGACTCGGTGCTGGGGGCGATCAAGGGCGACTACCTCAACGTCTTCCTCGAGACCAACTTCCGCACGCTCCCGACCGGCTGCGACGCGATCGGCTGCTCGTGGCCGCAGGTCGAGGACCCCAACGCCTCGGCACCGGCGACATCGGCCGACCGGCGCAGGCTGCCGCAGAAGGCGCCGTCGCCCTCGCTGCTGCCGCCGACCGACTCGGCCGTCCCCGGCATGCCGCGGCCCACCGTGTCGGTGCCGTCGAGCCCCGCGCCGACCACGCCGAGCCCGACGACGCCCGAGCCGTCGAAGCCCTCGCCGTCCCAGCCGACGGCGGCACCGTCCGCGTCACCCACGCCGACCCGCGACGAGCCCACGGCGACACCGACACCGACCCCGACGCCGAAGGACGGTGGTGAGTGATGCTGACCGCAGGGATCAGGGCCAAGCTCCTGGTGTTCGTGGCCGTCGCGCTCCTCGCGACGAGCTACCTGGGCGCTCGCTACGTCGGGATCGACTTCACCCGGTCGAGCTACTCGGTGACGGTCGACCTGCCCGATGCCGCCGGGGCGTTCGCGAACGGCGAGGTCACCTACCGGGGCGTCCCGGTCGGGCGCATCAGCTCGCTGACCGCGACGCCGCAGGGCGCCGAGGCGGTGCTGCGGCTCGACGGTGGCACCGACATCCCGGCCGACGTCAGCGTCAAGGTCGCCGACCGGTCGGCGATCGGCGAGCAGTACATCGACCTGCGCAGCGACTCGACGGGCGGGCCGACCCTGAAGGGCGGCGACCGCCTGACCGCCGGCGGCGACTCGTCGCCGCCCCCGGTCGAGGACGTGCTGCGCAGCGCCCGCGACTTCGCCGGCTCGGTCGACACCGGCTCGCTGACGACCGTCATCGACGAGACCTACGACGCGACGCAGGGCGCCGGGCAGAACCTCTCGCGCCTGCTCGACACGTCGCAGACGTTCATCGAGGCGGCCGACACCAACTTCCTGGTGACGTCGCAGCTGATCCAGAACTCCGGTCGGGTGCTGGCGACGCAGGAGGCCGCAGCCGGCAGCATCCGCGGCTTCAGCCAGGACCTGCGGACGATCGCGTCGACGCTCGAGAGCTCCGACGGCGACCTGCGGGCGCTGATCGAGAGCACGCCCGCGGCGGCCCGCGAGATCGACAAGCTCTTCACGCAGGTCGGCACGCCGCTGGGCCTGCTGATGAGCAACCTCGTCTCGACGGCCCAGGTCTTCGGCACGAACGCCG
Source organism: Aeromicrobium sp. Root472D3 (assembly GCF_001426485.1). Classification (GTDB taxonomy): domain Bacteria; phylum Actinomycetota; class Actinomycetes; order Propionibacteriales; family Nocardioidaceae; genus Aeromicrobium. The sequence goes on from NZ_LMET01000001.1 coordinate 806,109, forward strand.
ACGGGGTCGAGGACGCCCTGATCACGATCCCGACCGCGTTCAGCATCGGCTGGGCCGTCAACGGCTCGCGCGGGCTCAACCTGGGTCTCGCGCAGGCGTACTTCGACCCGCTGCCGTGCACCAGCGGCTACGGCGACACGCAGGTGCGTCCGGGCCTCGACACCGGGGAGGGGCGCCCGTTCAACACGCGGGCGGGCTGCACCATGGCACCGTCGTCGGGCGGCGAGGTCCGCGGGCCGAGAAGCGTCCCGAAGAAGCCGGGCGCCACGGCGGCCGTGGGCGACAATGGCTCGCGCGGCACGACGACAGCGGCACCGAGGGTCGGCGTCGCCGACTCGCTGAGCGATCTCATGGGGGGAGCACGATGACGAGCCAGGTGGACACACCGGTCGACGAGACCGGGGCAGACGACGTCGACGGCCACGAGCAGCGGACGCCCGAACCGGCGGCAACCCGGACGGGGCAGGGCCGGGCGCGATGGGCGCTGGTGCTGGCGGCCGCGCTCGTCGCGGCGTCCGGCGTGTTCATGGGGTGGCACGCCGATCGCGATCCCGACCGTGCGGCCGCCCAGACGCGCGACACCGTGCTGATCGAGGCGCGGCAGGCGATCGAGACCATGAACACGCTCGACTACCGCTCGGTCGACGCCGGGGTGAAGGCGTGGTCGCAGGTGACGACCGGCACGTTGAAGGACCAGCTCACCGGCGTCAGCGCCGACGACCGCAAGCTGCTGGCCGATCAGAAGAAGATATCGACCGGGCGCGTGGCCGACGCCGCGGTGATCGACGCCGACGCCGACACCGCGACCGTCATCGCCGCCGTCGAGGTGACGGTCAAGGACGCCGCGGCGCCCGACAGCGAGCCGACCGTCAAGCGCAACCGCTTCTCGGCCGAGCTGGTCAAGATCGGCGGGCGCTGGAAGCTCGAGTCGCTGCAGCAGGTGGCGGTGAGCCTGTCATGACGACCGTCCGACGCATCCTCCCGCTGGCCTTGGCCACGATCCTGCTGGCCGTCGGCATGGTCGCCTGGTGGACGTGGTTCGACCTGCGGGGCGACGACGCGTCCGCCAACGCCGCCGTCATCGACGCCAAGACTGCCGAGGTGCAGTCGAGCGTCTCGCAGGCGCTCGGCCGCATCCTGACGTACGACTACCAGGACCCCGCGACGACCGAGGCGGCTGCCGACGCGGTGCTGGCCGGCAAGGCCCGCACCGAGTACGACACGCTGTTCGCGTCACTGCAGCAGCGGGCACCGGGGCAGCAGCTCACGCTGACCGCGCAGGTGCAGGCGATCGGCGTCAAGGAGCTGCGCGACGGCCGGGCGACGCTGCTGGTCTTCCTCGACCAGTCGAGCCGGCGGGCCGCCGACCAGGAGTCGAGCGTCTCGGCGGCGCAGCTCGCGGTGACGGCGCAGAAGAAGGGTGGCACCTGGAAGATCACGGGCCTCACGCCCCTGTGATCTTTCATGGAGACGCCGTGTCCGTGAAAACGCCCCGCGGAGGCGGCGCCGTCGCTACGGTGTGGGTCCATCCCTGATTCAGGAGCTCCCATGTCCGCGTCCGCACCCCCGCCGTACGGCACCCCGAACCGTCCGTACGCGAGCTGGATCGCCCGCGTCGGTGCGCTGATCATCGACAGCCTGCCCACCGGCATCGTGTTCACGGTGCTCGCCGCCGCGTTCGGCGAGAGCCAGACGAGCGAGAACGGCTTCGCCTTCCAGCTCAGCGGGCTGCCGTTCCTGGTGTACGTCGTCTTCGCGATCGGCTGGTTCGTCTTCAACTGGGTCATCCGGCAGGGCTCGACGGGCCAGACGATCGGCAAGAAGATCGTCGGCATCACGGTGCTCGGCGAGTCGACCCACCAGCCGATCGGCGGCGGCCTGACCTTCGCCCGCCAGCTCGTGCACGTCCTCGACGGGCTGCCCTGCGGCCTGGGCTACCTGTGGCCGCTGTGGGACCGCGAGAACCGGACGTTCGCCGACATGATCATGAGCACCCGGGTGTTCAAGGCCTGACGCACCGTCGCGGTACCGTGACGGCGGCGCCGCAGGTCGGGGCGCCCCGACCCAGGAGGGGCACCGTGGCGCCAGAGAAGGCCGATGCCGGCAACCCGCGGCACGTCGCCGTCCCGTTCGCCGGGATCGTGCAGGCCGTCGTCGCCGAGGGCGACGTGGTCGAGGCGGGCCAGACGGTCGCGACGATCGAAACCATGAAGATGGAGGCGGCGATCACGGCGGCCACCGCCGGGACGGTGGTGCGCCTGGTCGTCGCCGACCCGCGGGCGGCCGAGGGCGGCGATCTCCTGCTCGTCCTCGGCTGAGGCGTTCTGCCGAAGTTCACAGGTTTCGGACACCTGCTCGACACGCACCCGTGCCACACTCAAGGGGCACCGCCTCGCCGTGGCCGATCCGGTCCTTCGAGGTACCAGCCTTGAGGGGGCGGCCGATGACGACCGAGCTGAGTTCCACCAGGACTGGGGCGTCCGACTACGTCAGCCAGTTCACCGACCTGATGCGGGCCGTGAAGGACGAGGGCCTGCTCGAGCGCCGGCACGGCTACTACTGGGCGCAGATCGGCGTGCACGTCGCTGCCTTCTTCGGCATCTGGGCCGCGTTCTTCGTCCTCGGCAACTCGTGGTGGCAGCTCGCGCTCGCTGCGGCGCTCGGCGTGATCGTGACGCAGTTCGGCTTCCTCGGCCACGACGCGGCACACCGGCAGATGTTCGCCTCGGCCTCGTGGAACTCGTGGACGGCGCGCATCCTCGCCGGCGGCTTCGCGGGCCTGAGCTTCGCGTGGTGGCGCGCCAAGCACAACATGCACCACAAGGGCCCCAACCTCGAGGGCTACGACCCCGACATCGGTCCCGGTGCGATCGCGTTCACGCCCGGCATCGTCGCGCAGCGCACGACCGGCTTCGCGGGATGGTTCGTCAAGCGACAGGGTTGGCTGTTCTTCCCGCTGCTGACGCTCGAGGGACTCAACCTGCACGCCGAGAGCATCCGGGCGGCGCGCGACAAGACGTCCAACCAGCCGTGGCGCCGCACCGAGCTGTGGCTCGTCGTGACCCGGCTCGCGGTCTACGTCGCGATCCTGCTGACGTTCCTGCCGCTCGGCAAGGCCGTCGCGTTCTTCGCGGTGCAGATGGCGGTGTTCGGCTTCTGCCTCGGTGCGTCGTTCGCGCCGGCGCACAAGGGCATGCCGATCATCCCGCCCGAGATGAAGCTCGACTTCCTGCGCCGCCAGGTCATGGTGTCGCGCAACGTCCGCGGCAACCCGGTCGTCGACTGGGCCATGGGTGGGCTCAACTACCAGATCGAGCACCACCTGTTCCCGAGCATGCCGCGCTGCAACCTGCGCAAGGCGCAGCCGCTCGTGAAGGCGCACTGCGAGTCGATCGGCGTCGACTACATGGAGGTCGGGCTGTTCCGGTCGTACGCGATCGTCGTCGACTACCTGAACAACGTCGGCCTGCGGGCGCGCGATCCCTTCGACTGCCCCCTGGCCGCTCAGCTGCGTGGTTGAGGGCGGGCGTCCCGGGGCGTACCGCCGCTGGCTCGACAACGCGGTGCGGCGTGGCGTCGAGCCCGAGACGGTCGGCGACGTCGTCCGCCGGCACGGCATCCTGCCCGACGACGTCGGGGTGCTCGACCGGTTCGAGGAGCTCGTCGACCCCGACGGCAAGACGTTCTACCTGCTGCCCGACGACATCGGCGCCGACGACGCCCGCAGAGCCGTGCTGATGACGTACGTCGTCAACGCGGGTACCGGGTACGGCACGTCGGGCACCGATCTCGACTTCGACGAGACGCCCTACTCGGCCGACGAGGTGGGGCGCATCGCCGAGCGGCAGCGCGCCAACGACTGGACGTACCGCCGGGGCGTGCCGGTGGTGCACTTCCGCGGTGGTCGGCTGGTGACGACGCCCAACGGGATGCTGATGGGCCTGGGCGGCGACCGTCTGCTCGACGTCCTCAGCCAGCGCGGCGGCACCACGTACGGCGACCTGTTCCTGCTGAACATCGCGCGGGTCGACGCGCCGGCCGAGCTGCGCGCCCTGGTGCGGTCGGGGCGCTCACGCCACCAGGCCGCGGACGGGTCGACCCGGGCGGGACGCCTCGACCTCGACCGTCTGCTGCACCACGAGGAGCGGCACGCGCGGCAGTGGGCCGACAAGGGTCCGGCCGGCTTCGTCGCGTCCTACCTGTGGGAGCGGCTGGTGCGCCGAAACGACACCGAGGAGGACGCCGGACTGCGCGACGGCGGCTACCGCTGAGCGCTCAGCCGCGCCGTTTCGCGAAGGCGTCGCGGCCGTTGCGGCGGACGAGCGAGGCCGCGGCGGCGAGCTTGGTGCGCGAGACGTCCGGCTGCAGGCCGGCGCCCATGCGGTGCAGCTGGTCCTCGTGCCAGCCGAGGTCGATCGCGCTGTTGACGGCCTTGACGTCCGTGACCCGGCTGAGCAGGCCGGTGGTGCTGAAGCCGATGCGGTGCGACGCGATGCGCGCGTCGGCGCCGGCGAGGATGACGTTGGCGGCGTCCGGGGTCGTGCAGGTCGGGCGGCCGAGGCCGATGACGTCGCAGTCGCCCGACGACAGCGCCGACTCCATCGCGGTGCGCGAGCGGAACCCGCCGGTGACGGCCAGCGGCACGTCGCCGGCGACCTCGCGGACGGCGCGGGCGTACTCGAGGAAGTAGGCCTCGCGCTCGACGGTGCTGGCGGCCGCGCCGAACATCGCTGTCGACTCGTAGCTGCCGCCGCTGACCTCGATGAGGTCGAGGCCCTCGGTCGACAGCGCCGCGACGACATCCTTCGACTGCTCCTCGGTGAAGCCGCCACGCTGGAAGTCGGCCGAGTTGAGCTTGATGCCGACCGCGAAGCCGGGGGAGACGCGCGAGCGGACGCGCCGCACGACCTCGATCGCGAACCGCATGCGTCGTTCGGGGTCGCCGCCCCAGTCGTCGGTGCGCTGGTTCGACAGCGGCGACAGGAACTGGGCGACGAGGTAGCCGTGGGCGGCGTGCACCTGCACGCCGTCGAAGCCGGCCTTCTCGGCGATCGCGGCGGTCGTGGCGAAGCGCTCGATGACGTCCTCGATCTCCGCGCCCGTCAGCTCGCGGGGCGTGCTGGCGCCGGGGATCTTGACGGCGATGGGGCTCGGGGCGACGGGGGTGCTGCGCAGGGCCATGGGGTTGGCCTGGCGGCCGGGGTGGTTGAGCTGCATCCAGAGCGGGACGCCGTGCGCGCGGGTCGCCGCGGCCCAGCGCGTCAGCTGGGGGAGGTGGCGCTCGTCCTCGGCGACGACGTTGCCGGGCTCGCCGATCTGTCGACCGTCCACCATGACGTTGCCGGTGACGAGCAGGCCGTACCCGCCGGTCGCCCACGTGGCGTACAGGCGCTCGAGCCGGTGGTCGGGTGCGCCGTGGCGATCGGCGAGCACCTCGCTCAGCGCCGACTTCATGAGCCGGTTCGGCAGCACCTGCCCGCAAGGGAGAGTGAGTGGTGCGGACAGATCGCTGACAGTCATACTGTCAGTATCGTGGATGGGTACGGGCTTGTCAGTCAGACGGGCCGCCCGGCTATTAGCCCCGCGCCAGCATGACGACCAGCGCGACGATCACGGCGACCAACAGCGCAACCGCGGGCAGCACCCAGCGTCGCCGCGGAACCTCCGTCACCACGGCCGCCCGCATGCGCCGCGCGAGCTCGGCGGCGTCGTTGGGGTCCATGGGGTCAGGGTAGTTGGGGGAGCTTGGTGGGGCATGGGCGTCATTCCACCGCGAATGACGCCTCTCCTCGCCATGGTTGGGGGACCGAGGGGACGGTCAGACATCGCGTCTTGATCGTTGTGCACAATGCGGAATCGCTACGGTTACGTGTCGGTGGTCGCGTCTAGGTTGGATGTATGGCCACCGCTACTGCTGCTCCGATCGACGTCCTGGGTGACGTCATGCGGGAGCGTGCTCGGGCTGAGGCGCGCGAGGTCGTGGCGATGTTGCACTTCCGTGATGTGGAGTCTGACCGGATCGACAACTCGGGCGAGTCGCCGATGCGGCAGCTGGTCGAGCGCGCTGCGATCGCGCTGGCGATCGGTGAGGCGATGGGGTTCAGCGAGGGGCAGGTGCAGCACCGGTTGTCGTTCGCCGACACCGTGCGCGACCAGTCGCCGACGTCGTGGGAGGCCTTCGTCGAGGGGCGGGTCGATCTGGCGCGGGTCCGCGAGATCGGGCACGCGATCGACCAGCTGAAGCGCACCGAGTCGGTGCACCGGCTGGACGCCCGCGTCGTCGAGTTCGCCGAGACGCACACGGTCGCCGAGCTGCGCGACTGGCTCAAGCGGTTCGTGCGGCGGGTCGAGGCTGACCTGGCGATCGAGCGGGCCGAGGCCGAACGGGCCAACCGGTACGTGGCCACCCGGCACGAGGACGACTCGATGGGGTTCCTCGGCGCCCACCTGGCGTCGCACGAGCTCGCCGCCATCGCCGACCGGCTCCGCCGCGAGGCGCGTCGACCCGCCGACCCCGGCGATGAGCGCACGGTCGCGCAGCGTGAAGCCGACCTGCTGGTGGCATGGCTGCTGGACGAAGAGGCCGCCGCCGGTGTGGTCGACGCGAACATCGGTGTGGCCGTCGACGCCGACGTCCTGGCCGGTGCCAACCCCGGTTTCGCCGAGTCGACCGACGGCTCGTGGGCCGTCCCGGCCGAGTGGATCGCGGCCGTGATCGCGTCCGGCTCCACGTTCTGGCACCGCATCCTGATCGACCATGTCACCGACGACGTGCTCGCCCACGAATACCTGGGTCGATTCGCCCCCGACGTCCTGGCCGTCGCCCTCAGATTCCTCTACGGAACCTGCCAAGGCCCGGGCTGCATGGTGCCGGCCGAACGGTGCGACATCGACCATCGGGTGCCGTGGCCACACGGACCCACCCGGGGTGACAACCTCGGCCCACTCTGCCGACGGCATCACGGATACAAGGGTCACGGCCTCCTGCGCTGGACGACCCAGCCCTAGTCAGGCGAAGCGCGCTGCCTCGGCGGAGTCGAAGTACTCGTCGAGACGGGTGATGCGGCCCTCGTCGTTCACGGCGATGACGACGCACGCGTGCAGGGCGACCTCCTCGCCCGTCGAGCGGTTGGTGCCGCGCAGGACGTGCTGCTGCACCGCGCCGCCCTCGAACGCCGTCACGCGACGCTCCGTGTACCGGCGGTCGGTCACGAAACGGTCCATCGCCTCGAGCACCTTGGCATTGCGCTCGACGGTCTGGGTGCGGTCGTCCGTGTTGTGCCAGATGACGGCGTCGTCGGCGTAGATGTCGAACAGGTCCGACGCGTCGCCGGCCTCCGCCGCGACGATGATGCGGTCGAGCAGCTGGACGTTCGGGTGCGAGTGGTCGATGGTCATGGGTCCTCCAAGGGGTTGAGCGGTTTGACGAGGGCTTCCTGGGCGACGTGGCAGATGCTCGTGCCGCGCGCGTCGAACACCGCGGCCTCGATCAGCGCGCGTCCCGCACCGGCCATCGGGGTCGTGTGCTCGAAGAGCATCCACTCGTCGGCGCGGGGCAGGCCGCGGAACCACATCGTGTGGTCGAGCGACACCGCGTTCCACGTGCTCGCGAGCGAGCGCTCGTGGCCGGACGTGTGGCCGTGCGGGGTGACGGCGGTCGACATCAGCATCAGGTCGCTGGCATAGGCGAGTGCCGCCCGGTGGACGACCGGATCGTCCGACAACGGCTCGACCGACCGCATCCACACGCCGTTCGCGGGCGAGGCCGAGTGCGGGACGACGCCGGGCACGTCGGGCGCGAGCCGCACCTCGATCGCCGCGAAGTCCTCCCAGAACTCGCCGAGCCCGCCGTCGGCCGCCGCGACGTCGCGGATGTCGGGGCACTCGTCGGGTCCGGGCGTGGTGGGGGCCGGACGGCTGTGGGTGATGCCGTCGGCCGCGATGGCGCACGACACGATCGACCGGCACAGCAGCCGCTCGCCCTGCCACGCGCTGACCTCGCGGGTCGAGATCTGGCGGCCGTCGCGCAGCCGCTCGACGCGGAACGTCACGGGCACGCCGGGCGCACCGCCGCGCAGGAACGTCGTGTGCACCGAGTGCACGTCCTTGCCCTCGACGCTCGCGCCCGCCGCGATCAGCGACTGGCCGACGAGCTGGCCGCCGAACAGCTGCGGCAGGCGGACGCCGTCGGTGCGCCCGACCCACGTGTCGTCGTCGCGCCGCTCGAGCGCGAAGACGTCGGCGAGCCCGGCGGTGCCCTGCATCAGGCCCGCTTGGGGGGCAGCGGGAAGAAGCCGCTCGTGCGGGCGACGTAGGCGTCGTACGCCTCGCCCTTGCTGCGGCGCATGCCCTTCTCGAGCAGGGCCTTGCCGCTGTAGCTGACGAGCAGCTTGGTCATGACGATCGGCGACACGATCGTCAGCAGGCCCCACGGCGAGCCGAGCGCCAGCAGGAACAACCCGGTCCAGACCGCGGCGTCGCCGAAGTAGTTGGGGTGGCGCGTCCACGCCCACAGGCCGCGGTCCATGACCCGCCCGGCGTTGGCGGGGTCGGCCTTGAACCGCGCGAGCTGCCAGTCGCCGACGGACTCGAAGACGAAGCCGATCGCCCAGATCGCGATGCCGATCGCGCCGATGACGCCGAGCGACGCGCTCTCGTACATCGCGACCTGGACGGGCAGCGACACCAGGATGATCAGGAAGCCCTGCAGCCCGTAGATCTTGCGCACCAGGAAGCCCACGAGCGATCCGGTCTGGTGGCGCATCAGCGCCGTGTAGCGCTTGTCCTGCCCGTGACCGCGGTTGCGGTTGCCGATGTAGAGGCCGAGCCGCAGGCCCCACACCGCCGTCAGCGCCAGGACGACGAGCCGCCGGGTGTCGTCGCCCTCGGAGCCGGACGAGACGAGGTACGAGACGACCGCTGCCAGGACGAACCCGGGCCCCCAGAAGATGTCGATGATCGACTGGTTCTCGATGCGGATGGCCACCGCCATGATGACGCCGATGAACACGACGACCGCGGCGGTCACCGCGAGGAGGTTGAGGGCGATGTCGCCCCAGGGCAGGTCGTTCATGGAGGTCCTTGGGTGTGGGGTGGGAGAAGAAGAGGAGAGGTGTCAGGTCAGCTCGGACGCGAAGTGCTGGAAGGCGTCCTGCGCGTGCGCGTACGTGTGGGGCGTGCCGGCGCGGCTGAACGCGACGAGCTCGGCGAGCCCGGCACCGTCGAGCGCCGACGGGTCGGGCAGCGTGACCGTGCCGCCCTCGACGGCGTCCGCGACCCGGATGCCCGAGCCGGCCGCGACGACGACCTGCCCGTTGAGGGTCGAGGCGGGGTCGACCAGCGCGCCGACGACGGGCGCGACGCTCGCGGACGTCATGGTGTCGGCGAACCGCGGGTCCATGCCGTCCTCTGTCATCTGGGTCGTGGCGTAGGGCAGCAGGACGTTGGTGAGCACGCCGCGGCGGGCCCCCTCGGCGGCGGCCGTCCGGCCCAGCGCGATGACGGCGCCCTTGCTGGCGGCGTACGCCGAGACGGTGGGCTCGCCGTGCAGCCCGGCGGTCGACGCGACCATGACGATGCGCCCGTGGCCGGCGTCGCGCATGACGCGCATCGCGGCACCGGCGACCAGCGCCGTGCCGGTCACGTTGATCGCCATGACCTGCGCAAAGTTCTCGGCCGTCGTGCTGTGGAACATCTGAGGCGCGCTGACCGCGGCGCTCGTGACGCAGACGTCGAGCCGGCCCCACGTGTCGAGGGCCGCCGCGACGAGGGCGTCGGCGGTCGTGGGGTCGGCGACGTCGCCGTGGTCGGCCACGGCCCGTCCGCCGGCCGCGACGATCTCGTCGACGACCTGCTCGGCGGCGCTGCGCCCGTCGGGGCCCGGCACGCGGTTGCGGTTGTTGACGACGACGGCCGCACCCAGCGAGGCGAGGTGCAGCGCGAAGGCGCGCCCCAGCCCCTTGCCGCCGCCCGTGACGATCGCGACCTGCCCCTCGAGCATGGTCATGACGCGATCCGCTCGACCAGCACCGCGACCCCCAGGCCGGCGGCGCCGCTGACGGCCGCGACGCCGTAGCGTCCGCCGCGCCGCTCGAGCTCGTCGACGCAGCTGCCGACGAGGATCGCGCCGGTCGCGCCGAATGCGTGGCCCATCGCCATCGTGCCGCCGTTGGGGTTCATGCGGTCGGGGCCGGCGTCGAGGTCGCGGCGGAACCGCAGGCACAGGGCCGAGAAGGCCTCGGCGAACTCGAAGACGTCGATGTCGGCGGACGTCAGGCCCGCGCGGGCGATGACCTGCTCGACGGCCGACTGCCCGGCCGTCAGCATCACGACGGGGTTGACCGAGGTGGTGGCCGAGCCGACGATCCGCGCCCGGGGCGGCAGGCCCGCGCGCTCGGCCGCGGCGGCCGAGCCGATCAGCAGCAGCGCCGCGGCGTCGGCCATCGCGGGGGAGGTGCCGACGGTGTGCAGGTGGTCGATCGACGAGACGCCCTGGTACGCGCCCAGCGCGATGGCGTCCTGGCCGCCGGCACCCAGCTCGGCGAAGGCCGGCGGCAGCGCGGCCAGGCCCTCGAGCGTCGTGTCGGGGCGGACGAGCTCGTCGTGGTCGAGGGTGCCGACGGGGACGAGGGAGCGTCCGAACGCGCCGTCGGCTCTGGCCTGCGCGGCCTTGAGCTGGGTCTCGAGCCCGTAGGCGTCGAGCTCGGCGCGGGTGAACCCGTCCATCGTCGCGTTGAGGTCGGCGGCGATGCCCATGTGCACCGAGCCGATCTGCCGGACGACGTCGTGGTCGGTCCACAGCGGGCCGCGGTCGACGAACATCGGCACCCGCGAGACGCTCTCGACCCCGCCGGCCACCGCGAGCTGCAGGTCGTCGGCGCGGACGCGGGCGGCGGTCTGGCCGACGGCGTCGACGCCGGAGGCGCAGAACCGGTTGATCGTGACGCCGGGCGCGCTGTCGCCCCACCCGGCGAGCAGCGCCGCGGTGCGGGCGATGTTGGCGCCCTGCTCGTCGACCTGCGAGGCGCAGCCGAGGACGACGTCGTCGACCGTCTCGACGTCCAGACCGGTGCGCTCGACGAGGGCGTCTTGCAGGTGCACGACGAGGTCGAGCGCGGAGTGCGCGTGCAGCGATCCCTTGGGGCTCGCCTTGCCGCGCGGGGTGCGGACGTAGTCGAGCACGTAGGCGTCTGTCATGTCTTCCTCATCGGATTGGCTGATTCAACTGGTGGAGATACTCTGTTAGTTGTAGTACGTTTTGTGTGAGCAACGCAACCCTCACGACTGAATCCGACGACAGGAGAGCGGCATGGGCCAGGAGAACATCTGGGTGCTGGGCGGCTACCAGAGCGACTTCGCGCGCAACCTGACGCGCGAGGGCAAGGACTTCGCCGACCTGACGTCCGAGGTCGTCGACCACACCCTCGAGAACTCCTCGGTCGACGGCTCCGACATCGGCGTCGTGCACGTCGCCAACGCCTTCGGCCAGCTGTTCGCGGGCCAGGGTCAGCTCGGCGCGATGCCCGCATCGGTCCGCGACGACCTGTGGGGCCTGCCGTCGTCCCGCCACGAAGCCGCCTGCGCGTCCGGCAGCATCGCGGTGCTCGCCGCGATGGCCGACCTGCGCGCCGGCAACTACGACAGCGCGCTCGTCGTCGGCATCGAGCTCGAGAAGACCGTGAGCGGCGACCAGGCCGCCGGGCACCTCGGTGCCGCCGCGTGGATCGGCCACGAGGGGCAGGACGCGACGTTCATGTGGCCGCACATGTTCAGCGAGGTCGCCGAGGAGTACGACGAGCGCTTCGGCCTCGACGAGGTGCACCTGCGCGCGATCGCCCAGATCAACTTCGCCAACGGTCGCCGCAACCCCAACGCCCAGACGCGCGGGTGGGACGTCCCCGACCTCGTCGCCGGCGTGGGGCGCGACGACCCCGTCAACCCCGTCGTCGACGGACGCATGCGCCGCTTCGACTGCAGCCAGGTCACCGACGGCGGCGCCGGCGTCGTGCTGGTCAACGACACGTGGCTGCGCGCGCACCCCTGCGCCCAGGTAACGCCCGCCGCGCAGGTGCTCGGCTGGGGCCACCGCACGGTGGGCCTCGGTCTGCAGCAGAAGCTCGACCGCGACCGCGACAACCCGTACGTCCTGCCGCACCTGCGCCAGGCCGTGCTCGACGCCTTCGACCGCGCGCACGTCGGGCTCGACGACCTCGACGGCCTCGAGACCCACGACTGCTTCACGCCGAGCGAGTACGTCGCGATCGACCACATCGGGCTGACCGGCCCGGGCGAGTCGTGGAAGGCGATCGAGAACGGCGAGATCGAGATGGGCGGCACGCTGCCCATCAACCCCAGCGGCGGCCTGATCGGCGGCGGCCACCCCGTCGGCGCGAGCGGCGTCCGCATGCTGCTCGACGCGACCAAGCAGGTCAGCGGCACCGCCGGCGACTACCAGGTCGAGGGCGCCTCGACCTTCGGCACGCTCAACTTCGGCGGCAGCACCGCGACGACCGTCAGCCTCGTCGTCGGCGCCGCACCCGCCGCCTGACCACCCACCAGCACCGCAGCTAGGAGACCCCCATGGACGTTGAAGTCGTCGGACGACTGCTGTCGACGCTGCCCGCGGACGACGACCACCCGTACCGCACGGGCCCGTGGCAGCCGCAGACCACCGAGTGGAAGGCCGACGACCTGCAGGTCGTCGAGGGCGAGATCCCCAAGGACCTCGACGGCGTCTACCTGCGCAACACCGAGAACCCCGTGCACCCGTCGCTGAAGAACTACCACCCGTTCGACGGCGACGGCATGATCCACGTCGTCGGCTTCCGCGACGGCACGGCGTTCTACCGCAACCGCTTCATCCGCACCGACGGCTTCCTGGCCGAGCAGGAGGCGGGGCAGGCGCTGTGGGCCGGGCTCGCCGAGCGCCCGTCGAGCTCCAAGCGTGACCAAGGCTGGGGTGCCCGCACGCGCATGAAGGACGCGTCGAGCACCGACGTCATCGTGCACCGCGGCCAGGCGCTGTCGACGTTCTACCAGTGCGGCGACATGTACCGGATCGACCCGATGTCGGCCGAGACGCGCGGCAAGGAGGACTGGAACGGCCGGTTCCCGTTCGAGTGGGGCGTCTCGGCGCACCCCAAGGTCGACGACCGCACCGGCGAGATGCTGTTCTTCAACTACAGCAAGGAGGCGCCGTACATGCACTACGGCGTCGTCGACGAGAACAACGACCTGTCGCACTACATCGACGTCCCGCTGCCGGGCCCGCGCCTGCCGCACGACATGGCGTTCACCGAGAACTACGCGATCCTCAACGACTGCCCGCTGTTCTGGGACCCTGAGGGGCTCAAGCAGGACGCCCACATCCCGCGGTTCCACCCCGAGCTGCCGACGCGTTTCGCGGTCATCCCGCGCAAGGGGCAGACGTCCGACATCAAGTGGTTCGAGGCCGAGTCGACGTTCGTCCTGCACTTCGTCAACGCGTACGAGGAGGGCGACGAGATCGTGCTCGACGGCTTCTTCCAGGGCGACCCGGAGCCGGCCGACAACGGCATGGGCAACCACTGGGAGCGGGCGTTCCGCTTCCTCGCGCTCGACCGCATGCAGTCGCGCCTGCACCGCTGGCGGCTCAACCTCGTGACCGGGCAGGTCAAGGAGCAGCAGCTCAGCGACTCGATCACCGAGTTCGGCATGATGAACGGCTCGCACGCGGGGCAGAAGTACCGCTACGCGTACGCCGCGACCGGCAAGCCGTCGTGGTTCCTGTTCGACGGTCTCGTCAAGCACGACCTGCTCGACGGCACCGAGGAGAAGTACTCGTTCGGCGACGGCGTCTACGGCAGCGAGACCGCGATGGCACCCCGCGTCGGCAGCACGTCCGAGGACGACGGCTACCTCATCACGCTGACGACCGACATGAACGACGACGCCTCGTACGCCGTCATCTTCGACGCGGCCCGCGTCGGCGACGGCCCGGTGTGCAAGCTCAAGCTGCCCGAGCGCATCTCGAGCGGCACGCACTCGACGTGGGCTCCCGGCGCCGACCTGCGCCGCTGGCAGACTGCCGACACGGCCGCGGACGCGGTCGGTCTGTAGCTGCGAGGAGTCGACCATGGCCGAGGCGGAGCCCACGACGTTGGAGCCCGGTGGCACGAATGCCGTCGGACGGATGCTGGGCCTGCTCGGTGACGAGTGGACCCTGCTGATCGTCCAGCAGGCGCTGCAGGGGGTCAGCCGCTACGGCCAGTTCAAGGCGGCCCTGCCGATCTCCAACTCGGTGCTGACGGCTCGGCTGTCGATGCTCGAGCGGGAGGGCCTGCTCGAGCGCCACGTCTACCAGTCGAACCCGCTGCGGGCCGAGTACCTGACGACGGCGCGCAGCCGGTCGCTGTGGCCCGTCATGCTGGCGATCTGGGACTGGGAGCGCCACTGGGTCGCCGAGCACGTCGACGTCCTGCCGACGATGCACCACGTGACGTGCGAGCACGCCTTCTCGCCGATCCTGTCGTGCGGCTCGTGCGGCAAGCCCGTCGCCGCCAAGGAGATCTCGGCGACGTGGGGCCCGAGCGGCACGTGGGAGCGGTCGGTGCCCGAGTCGGTCACGCGCCGGCGGTCCGAGGCCGACCCGACGCACGGCGGGGCCGGCCTGTTCCCCGAGACCATGACGATCTTCGGCAACCGGTGGGCGTCGGCCCTGATGGGTGCGGCGTTCCGCGGCGTCACGCGCTTCACCGACTTCGAGACGAGCCTCAAGGCGCCCCCGACGCTCGTGGCCGACCGGCTGCGCGCGTTCTGCGCGATCGGCGTGCTGGTGGCGACGCAGAACGAGAAGCGTCCCGACTGGGCCGAGTACCGCCTGACCGAGAAGGGGCGCGCGTTCTTCCCGGTCGTCGCCGCGACGCTGCAGTGGGCCGAGTTCTGGTTCCACGCGCCCGAGGGGCCCTCGCTCGTCCAGACGCACCGGACGTGCGGTGGCGACTTCGTCGCGACCTTCAGCTGCGACCAGTGCGGCGAGGCCCTCGCCGGACACGACATCACGATCGTCCCCGCCCTCGTGGGCGCGGCACCCAGAGGAGAGCCATGAGCCAGGAGCGCACGATCGCGGACGTCATCCGCACCAGCGCCAAGCACCACCCCGACTCCGTGGCGATCACGGGCGAGGGGCGGGGCGTGACGTACGGCGAGCTGTCGACCCGCTCCGACCGGGTGGCGTCGGGGCTCGTGTCGATGGGGCTCGTCGCGGGCGACCGCGTGGCCTACCTGGCCCGCAACGCCACGGAGTACTGGGAGCTGTTCTTCGGCGCGGCCAAGGCCGGGGTCGCGATCGTCCCGCTCAACTTCCGCCTGTCACGCGACGAGATCACGTGGATCCTCGGCGACGCCGAGCCCGCCGCGATCCTGGTCGAGGACCACCTGACCGACCTGCTGCCCGAGACGTACGCGGGCCACCGGCTGGTGTTCTCGCAGGCCGGCGGACCCTCGTCGTACGAGGCGTGGGTCGCCGAGCAGCCCGCCAGCGACCCGCAGCGCGATCTCGGCGGCGACGCGCTGTGCTCGCTGATGTACTCGTCGGGCACGACGGGCCGGCCGAAGGGCGTCACCACGACGGTCGAGGGCTTCCTGTGGGCCGTCGACGCGTTCAGCGCGCAGTTCGACATCACGCCCGACTCGGTGAGCCTCGTGCCGACGCCGTACTACCACATCGCCGCCGGCGGATGGTCGCTCATCGCGCTGGCCGCGGGCGGCACGATCGTGCAGTTCACCGAGGTCACGCCCGTGAACATGCTCTCGCTGCTGCTCGAGCACCGGGCCACGCACGTCATCATGGTGCCGACCGTGATCCAGCTGTTCATCACGAGCCCCGAGGCGTCCGCCGCCGACTACTCGAGCGTCCAGCACGTCGTCTACGGCGGGTCGCCGATCTCCGAGACCGTCATGGTGCGGGCCAAGCAGGTGTTCGGCGCCGAGCTGTCGCAGAGCTACGGGCTGACCGAGACGGTCGGCGTCACGACGATCCTCGGACCGTCCGACCACGTGCCCGGCACCACGAAGCTGCGCTCGGCCGGCCGCGCCGTGCCCGGCGTCGAGGTGGCGGTCGTCGACTCCGAGACCGGCGAGCCGATCCCGGCCGGCGAGATCGGCGAGATCGTGACCCGCGGCCCCGGCGTCACCCGCTCGTACTGGCGCCGTCCCGACGACACCGCCGCGGCGTTCTGGCCCGGCGGCTGGTTCCGGACGGGCGACGCCGGCTACGTCGACGAGGACGGCTACGTCTTCCTCAAGGACCGCATCAAGGACCTGCTGATGTCGGGCGGCGAGAACATCTACCCGGCCGAGGTCGAGAACGTCATCATGGCGCACCCCGACGTGCAGGAGGTCGCCGTGATCGGCGTGCCGTCCGAGCGCTGGGGCGAGACGCCGCTGGCGGTCGTCGCCGCGGCCGCCGGCCACGAGATCGACCCGGAGGAGCTCATCTCCTTCACCCGCGAACGGCTCGCGCACTACAAGTGCCCGACCGGCGTCGAGATCGTCGACGCCCTGCCCCGGAACCCGTCCGGGAAGGTCCTCAAGCGTGAGCTGCGTGCTCCGTGGTGGGCCGGACACGAGAGGAACATCGGATGAAGCACGGCACCCTTCCCATCATGCGGCAGGTCATCATCGGCACCAGCGAGATGGAGACCGCGAGCAAGGAGCTGCGCTCGGCGTTCGGCCTGGCGCCGGGCTTCGCCGACCCGATCCTCGAGACGATCGGCATGGACGACGAGACGCTGCGCGTCGGCGGCGAGGCGCACCTCGAGCTCGTCGGCGCGCTGACGCCCGAGGCCTCGATCGCGACGTGGTGCGCCAAGGTCGGCGGCGGCGGTGGTTACGGCCTGTCGATCCAGGTCGGCGACCTCGGGCCGTTCCTCGAGCGCGCCGAGGCGCTGGGCATCCGGACGATCGCCGACCAGGTCGTCTACGACCACCGCATCGTGCAGCTCAAGCCCGGCGACCTGGGCCTGCTGGTCGAGCTCGACGAGATCCCCGACGCGTCGGAGTGGTTCTGGGACGACATCGAGGGCGAGACGTCCGAGAACCCCCTCATCGACGACGTCCTCGCGGTCGAGATCAGCTCGCACGACCCGCAGGCGCAGGCCGAGAAGTGGGCGACGCTGTTCGACGTGTCGGTGCAGCACATCGACGTCCCGCAGATCGCGATCGGCGAGCGCACGGTCCGCTTCGTGCGCGGCGACGTCAAGATGATGACGGGCATCGACGTGCAGGTCGCCGAGGGCGCCGCGCCCGAGTCGCCCCAGGTCGTCGTGAGCGGAGTGACATTCACCCTGCTCTGAGCGGTTCCGCGCCGGGCCGACGATCGTGAGAGGCTTGCACGGTGTCGGGGGGTGTGAGATGAGGCTGCAGTCGCAGGACGTGCTGGCGCTCAACAACGTCAGGATCGTCGGTCGGGAGGGAGCCCCGGTCGTGCTGATGGTGCACGGCTTCGGGTGCGACCAGACGATGTACAGCCGGCTCGTCCCGTACCTCGACGACACGTTCCGGATCGTCCTGTTCGACCACGTCGGCTCGGGCGGCTCCGACGTCGACGCGTACGACCCGGCGGCGTACGGCACCCTCGACCGCTACGTCACCGACCTGCTCGAGGTGTGCGACGCGCTCGCGCTCGCGGACGTCACGGTGGTGGCGCACAGCATCGGCGCGATGATGGCGATCGCCGCGGCCGTCCGGCGCCCCGACCTCATGAGGCGCATGGTGCTGCTGGCGCCGTCGCCGTCGTACCTCGACGACGAGGCCACGGGCTACGTCGGCGGCCTGTCGTCGCTCGACGTCGACGACCTCCTCGCGTCGCTGGACGACAACCACATGGCGTGGGCCTCGGCGATGGCCCCGGTGGTGATGGGCGCCGACAACCCCGCCGAGCTGAACGACGAGATGGAGGACAACTTCTGTCGCGTCGACCCCCGCGTCATGCGGACGTTCGCCCGCGTGACGTTCCTGTCGGACGTCCGCGACCTGCTGCCGTCCGTCTCGGTTCCGAGCCTCATCGTCCAGTGCTCGAACGACGCCCTGGCACCGCTGTCCGTGGGCACCTACCTCGACGCCCACCTGCCGCAGAGCACGCTGCTGGTGCTGACCGCGTCGGGTCACGTGCCCCAGGCGAGCGCCCCGGACGAGACCGCGCGGGCCATCCTCGCGTACACCGCCGCCTGACATGACGCACCCGTCCGGTCCCGACTTCGAGGTGGTCTTCCGCACGGCCGGGGCGGGGCTCGTCATCACCGCGGCCGACGACACGATCGTGGACGTCAACGACTGGTTCCCGCGGTGGAGCGGGTTGTCGCGCGAGGAGCTGCTGGGCACCCCATTCATGCGGCTGCTGTCGGTCGCCGACCGGGTGCTGCTGTCGACGCGCACGGCGCTGCTCGTCGAGCTGACCGGTCACGTGCCGGAGTTCGCCGTGACGGTCCTGGGCGCCGACCGCGCCCGCCTGCCCGCGACGCTCGGTGCCTCGCGGGTCATGACCGACCCGCCGTTCACCCTGTTCGTCGTCGCGCCGCGCCGCGAGCAGTCGTTCGAGGAGGCGCAGCTCATCACCGCGGTGCGTCGGGCCGACGACTCGGACGCCCGTCGCAAGGCGGCGGAGGACGACCTCGAGCAGGTCGCGCGCCGCGACACCCTCACGGGTCTGCTGAACCGGTCGGGGGTCGTGGAGGCCGTGGCCGAGCGGGTCGTCGCCCTGCGGCCGGGCGAGACGGTGGGGGCGTCGTGGATCGGCCTCGACCACTTCCGCGTCGTCGTCGAGAGCCTGGGCAGCGCGGCCGGCGACGACGTCCTGATGACGATCTCGAGCCGTCTCGCCGCCCGCTTCGGCGACGACGCCCTGCTGGGCCGCGTGGGCGGGGACGAGTTCGTCGTCGTCCTGCCGGACGTCCCGTCCGACGCGGTCGCCGACGAGATCCTCGCGCTGGTGGCGGAGCCCGTCGTGGCCGACGACGTCGAGATCGTCGTCTCGGCCAGCATCGGGCTGGCGTCGAGGCAGCGACCGCAGCCCCTCGGACCGCGGGGCGCCCTGGACGTCGCGGAGGCCCTCCTGCACCACGCGGGCAACGGCATGTACGCGGCCAAGGCGGCGGGACGCAGCCGGTGGAAGCGGCTCGACGCCGACGACGACGAGTCGGCGCTCGACGAGATCCGGCTGCTCGGCGAGGTGCGCACGGCGATCGCGCAGTCGCAGCTGTTCCTCGACTACCAGCCGCAGCTCGACCTCCGCTCGGGTCGGCTGCACGGTCTCGAGGCGCTCGTCCGGTGGCAGCACCCCGAGCGGGGCCTGATCCCGCCCGCGGGATTCATCGACGCGGCCGAGAAGAGCGGGCTGATCAGCCAGATCGGTTTGTGGGCGTGCGCCACCGCGATCGCGAAGGCGGCCGATCTCGCGAGCGGCCCGCTCGGGCCCGTCCAGATGTCGGTGAACATCGCGGCGCGCCAGTTCGGCGAGGCGCGTTTCGCCGACAGCGTCGTCGCCCTGCTGCGCGCCGCCGACCTCGACCCCCGCCTGCTGACCCTCGAGCTCACCGAGACCGGGCTCGTCACGGACGGGCCCCAGATCGCCGAGACCTTCCGCCAGCTGCACGAGCACGGCGTGAAGCTGTCGATCGACGACTTCGGCACGGGACACGCGAGCTTCGCCTACCTGCGCGACTTCCCGGTCGACGAGATCAAGATCGACCAGTCCTACGTCGAGCGGATCGACTCCTCGGCCGAGTCGGCGGCACTCGTCGTGGGGTGCGTCGACCTCGCGCACGCGCTCTCGGTGTCGGTCGTCGCCGAAGGCGTCGAGACGGTCGCGCAGCTCTCGCGGCTTACCGAGATCGGCTGCGACGTCGTGCAGGGCTACCTGTACTCGCGTCCGCTCGGCGACGAGGCGCTCGACGCGTGGATCGCCGGCCGGCACGGCACCTGATCGCGCCTCGAGGCGGTAAGAACTTGTCACGCACATGACAAGTTTTCCGAATCCGACCACACGATGCGACCGATCAGTAGCGGTGTGACCTCTGTTCGTGACAGACTCTCGCGGTGACCTGCTCCCGCCACTTCCGCCCGCGCTTGCACGCATCGATGCGTCGGGGTGCAGCGTGAGGCGCCGCGTGCGCGTGGCACTGGTCCTCGCGATGGCGGTGGGTGCGCTCCCGCACTGCCAGGCCGAGCCGGACTCGCAGGCCGTCGACCGGCCGCCCGGTCACAGCGACAGCAGCCGCTCCTCGTCGACCGACCCGGGTGCCGCGGAGTAGACGATCGCCCGCACGTCGGAGCCCGCGGGCTGGAAGACGTCGCCGTCGAGGGTCATCGCGCCCGCAGTGGGATGGTCGACGGTCTTGCGGGCGCCCCGGTAGACCGACGGACGCACGGTGCGCCATCGGTCGGCGAAGTCGGGGCCCGTGCCCATCAGCGACCGGACCAGCTCGCCGAGCTCGGCGTCGTCCGGGTGCGCCACGCGGGCCACGCGCAGGTCGCCGACCAGGGCGTCGCGGAACCGCTCGCGCTCGAGCGGGTCGACCCACATCGCCGAGGTGTCGTGCGTCATCTCGTACCAGGCCTGGTTGTGCGACCGGCCGGTGAGCCGCAGGGGGTCGCCCATGAGCGCGGTCCACGCCGGGTTCCACCGCAGCAGCCACCAGTCGGCCGCGTAGACCGCGGCGGGCCAGCCCGGGGCGCGGGCGAGCAGCCGCTCGACGCTGTCGGGGACGGTGCGGTCGACGGCGGACGTCGGCGCCGCCAGCCCCGCCGAGCGGTACAGGACGGCGGCGTCGGAGAGGTCGAGCGTCATGGCGCGTGCCAGTGCCGCGACGACCGCCGCCGACGGGTTCGCCGCGCGTCCCTGCTCGAGCTGGACGAGGTAGTCGACCGAGATGCCGGCCAGGGTCGCGAGCTCCTCGCGCCGCAGACCGGGGGACCGGCGGGGCCGGCCGGACGTGTCGCGGACGGCGGGGGTGCTGCGGTCGCGCCAGCCGCGCAGCAGCGACGCGAAGCCCGGCGACAGGTCCGCGTCGGGCTCCTCGACGCGGTCGACCGACATGACGTCAGTGTGCTCCTCGCGCCTTCTGGTCGCGAAGGTGGTGCTGCCGGTCCTACCGACGACCAGCATCTTCCGCGCCCCGTGGCGCAGACGTAGCGTCGAGGTCATGACCGACATCATCGTGATCACCGGAGGCAACAAGGGGATCGGCCGCGAG
Organism: Aeromicrobium sp. Root472D3; assembly: GCF_001426485.1. Lineage (GTDB taxonomy): Bacteria > Actinomycetota > Actinomycetes > Propionibacteriales > Nocardioidaceae > Aeromicrobium. The sequence continues at coordinate 827,339 of NZ_LMET01000001.1, forward strand.
ACCGCGCGTCGACTGCGGGAGGCCGGGCACACCGTCGTCATCGGGGCCCGCGACCCCGAGCGGGGCCGGGCGGCGGCCGACGAGCTGGGCGTCGCGTTCGTCCAGCTCGACGTCACCGACCAGGCCAGCGTCGACGCAGCCGCCGAGCACGTCCGCTCCGAGCACGGACGTCTCGACGTCCTGGTCAACAACGCGGGCGTCACGGGCACGTTCGCGCCCGTCGAGCAGACGCGGGCCGACGACGCCCTGGGGGTGCTCGACACCAACGTGCTCGGGGTGCTGCGGGTGACCAATGCGTTCGTCCCGCTGCTCGAGCTGTCGGACCACGCGCGGATCGTCAACGTCTCGTCGGGCGTCTCGTCGATCCACGACACGATCGAGAAGGGTTACGCCGACTGGACCGTCATCCCGCCCGTCTACGCGATGTCGAAGACCGCGCTCAACATGCTGACGGTCAAGTACGCGGCCGCGCTGCCGGCGATGCGCGTCAACGCGGCCGACCCGGGCTACACCCGCACCGACCTGAACGGCGGTGAGGGCGCCCACGACGTGACGGAGGGGACCGACGATATCGTCCGGCTCGCGACGATCGCCGTGGACGGCCCGACCGGCACCGTCAGCAACAGTGCGGGGCCGCTGCGCTGGTAGGCGTCGGCGAGGGGTGACGGCGGTCACAGCGCGTGCTACGGTGACGTTGTGACGGACAGGTGTCCGTACAGCGGACAGGAGCAATGTGTCAGACCAGAAGACTGCAGGCCCGCTCGCCGGGCTCGTCGTGGCCGACTTCTCGCGGATCCTCGCGGGCCCCTACGCGACGATGCTGCTCGCCGACATGGGCGCCGAGGTCATCAAGGTCGAGAGCCCCATCGGCGACGACACGCGCACGTGGGTGCCGCCCGTGCGCGACGAGGTGTCGACGTACTACCTGAGCATCAACCGCAACAAGAAGTCGATCGTCCTCGACCTGAAGGACCCCGACGACCTGGCCGCCGCGCAGCGCCTCGCCGCGCGCGCCGACATCGTCATCGAGAACTTCCGGCCGGGCCTGATGGCGCGCTTCGGCCTCGACTACGAGAGCATCGCCGAGGCCAACCCGGGCGTCGTCTACGCCTCGATCAGCGGCTTCGGCACCGGCGCCGGCAAGGACTACCCCGGCTACGACCTGATGGTGCAGGCCATCTCCGGGCTCATGAGCCTGACGGGCTCGCCCGACGGCCAGCCGTTCCGCGCGGGCATCTCGGTGTTCGACGTCATGACCGGCATGCACGCCAACATCGGCATCCTGTCGGCGCTCAACGTCCGCCACGCCACCGGCAAGGGCCAGCACGTCGAGGTCAACCTGCTGGCGTCCGCGCTGTCGGGTCTCGTCAACCAGACGGGTGCGTACGTCGCGGGCGGCACCGTGCCGACGCGCATGGGCAACGCCCACCCGAGCCTGTTCCCGTACGAGCCGCTGCCCGCGTCGGACGGCGAGATCATCATCATCGCCGGCAACGACGTGCAGTTCTCCCGCCTGTGCGCGGCCCTCGGCGTCCCCGAGCTGGTCGAGGACGAGCGCTTCGCGACCAACGCCAACCGCACGAAGAACCGCGAGGAGCTGCGGCCCCTGCTCGAGGCCGAGCTCGCCAAGCGCACCAAGGCCGAGTGGTTCGAGGTGCTGCTGGCCGCGGGCGTCGCGTCCGGCCCGATCAACACGATCGCCGAGGGCGTCCAGTTCGCGGACGGCCTGGGGCTCGCGCCCGTCGTCGAGGTCGGCGAGGGCGACGCGATGGTGCCGTCGATCCGCAACCCGATCACGTTCTCGTCCAGCGACCTGCGCTACGACCTGCCGCCGCCGACGCTCGGCGAGCACACCGACGAGATCCGCGCCTGGCTCGACGCGGAGGAGGAGGACGCATGAGCGACGACACCGAGGTCAGCTACCCGTCCTCGCTGGGCCGGTCGACCCGCACGACGATCACGCTGTTCGACGAGCAGATCCAGGACCTGATGGGCAACGTCGGCTTCGGCGAGCTCGCGTTCTGGCTGGCCGCCCGCCGGCGTCCGACGCCCGAGCAGGTCACGCTGTTCGAGGCGTGCCTCGTGGCGCTGGCCGACCACGGCTTCACGCCGACGGCGATCGCGACGCGCATGACGTACCTCAGCGCGCCCGACTCGATCCAGGGCGCGCTGGCGTCCGGCCTGCTCGGCGGTGGATCGCGATTCCTCGGCGTCACTGAGGACTGCGGCAGCTACCTCGCCAAGGCCGTCGACGAGTCCGGCCTCGACGACAGCGCCACCGACGACGACTGGGACGAGCTGGCCCGCCGGCTCGTCACCGAGGCGCGCGAGACCAAGCGGTTCATCCCCGGCCTCGGGCACCCCAACCACAAGGACGGCGACCCCCGCACCCCGCGCATCTACGAGATCGCGGAGCAGACCGGCACGTACGGCCCGCACCTGGCGCTGTTCGCCGCGATCGGCCGCGTGCACCCCGAGATCATGGGGCGCACCCTGCCGCTCAACGGCGCGGGCGTGTGCGGCGCCGCGCTGGCCGACCTGGGCCTGCCGGTCGACCTGCTGCGCGGGTTCGCCCTGCTGGCGCGCACTGCCGGGCTCGTCGGCCAGATCGCCGAGGAGAAGCTGCACCCCATGGCGATGGACGCGTACCTGCACATCGACCGCCACTCCACGTACATCGACCCCGCGACCGATCCGCAGTAGGAGCACGCATGGCATACGCGACGGAAGACAACATCACCGATCTCGCGATCGAACGCTGGGCGACGGCGAAGGACCCGCGCCTCGCCGAGCTCATGACGGGCCTGGTCGCGCACCTGCACGACTTCGCCCGCGAGGTGCGGCTGACCGAGGAGGAGTGGATCACCGCGATCGGCTGGCTCACCAGGACCGGTCAGATCAGCGACGAGAAGCGTGAGGAGTTCATCCTCGCGTCCGACGTGCTGGGGCTCAGCATGCTCGTGGTGCAGATGAACAACGGCTTCGTGCCCGAGGCGACGCCCGCGACCGTCCTCGGCCCGTTCCACATCGACGGCTCGCCCGCCGCGCCGTACGGATGGGACATGTCGGACGGCATCGCCGGCACCCCGTTCTTCATCACCGGCACGGTGCGGTCGACGGACGGCACGCCGATCGGCGGGGCCGTGCTCGACGTCTGGCAGGCCGACGCCGACGGCAACTACGAGGCGCAGCTCGGCATGGACGAGGCGCGCCTGCGGGCCAAGTACGAGACCCGCGAGGACGGCACGTACTGCCTGCGCAGCATCGTCCCGCTCGGCTACGCGATCCCGATGGACGGCCCGGTCGGCGACCTGATCGCCCGCACCGAGATCAGCCACTTCCGTCCCGCCCACATCCACTTCCTGTTCGAGGAGGACGGCTACGAGCGGCTCGTCACGCACCTGTTCGCCGAGGGCACGCAGTACCTCGAGGACGACGTCGTGTTCGGCACCAAGGCCGAGCTGATCACCCCGTTCGTCCTGCACGACGGTGGTGTGGCGCCCGACGGCACGACGATCGACGGACCGTTCGTCACCGCCGAGTACGACTTCGTCCTGCAGCCCTCGGCCGCGGTCTGACCCATGGACCAGACCGACGTCGGGCTGCTGCTTCTGCGGGTCGTGCTCGCCGCGCTCATCGCGGGGCACGCGCTGCAGAAGAGCGTCGGCTGGTTCGGCGGGGGCGGACGCAGCCAGACCGCGCCGGTCTTCGAGGCGTGGGGCTTCCGTCCCGGCACCGTGATGGTGACGGTCGCGGCGGTCTCCGAGCTCGCCGGCGCCGCCCTGATCGTCACGGGCCTCGCGTTCCCGCTGGGGTGCGCGATCGTGCTCGGGACGATGATCGTCGCCGCCTCGCCCACCGCCAAGAACGGGCTGTGGGCGCAGCAGGGCGGCTGCGAGGTGCCCGTGTTCTACGGGCTGCTCGCCGCCTGCCTGGCCGTCACGGGCCCGGGCGACGCCTCGCTCGACCACGCCCTCGACGTCCCCCTCGACCACTGGTGGGTGCCCGTGGCAGCCATCGTCCTCGGCGTCATCGCCGCCGTCCCACCCATCGTGCGCAGCCGCCGGCTGCTGTCACCGATCGCAAAGGATCCATCGTGAACCAGCCCGCACCGCACCAACCCATCGTCTTCCGTGGCGGCACCGTCCTGACCATGGACGACGCCGGCACCGTCCTGACCAATGCCGACGTGCTCGTCGTCGACGACTCGATCGTCGCGATCGGCGAGGGCATCGAGGTGCCCGAGAACGCGTTCGAGATCGACGCCACCGGCGGCATCGTCATGCCCGGCATGATCGACACGCACCGTCACATGTGGCAGACCGCGATGCGCGGCTACGGCGCCGACTGGACGCTGACGCAGTACTTCGTCTGGAACTACCTCGAGCACGGCAAGAACTTCCGGCCGCAGGACATCTACGCCGGCAACGTGCTGGGCGCGCTCGAGGCGCTCGACGCCGGCGTCACCACGACGGTCGACTGGTCGCACGGGCTGCAGACGATCGAGCACGCCGAGGCGGCCGTCGACGGCCTGCTCGAGACGGGCGGACGGTTCGTGCTCGGCTACGGCAACATCCACCAGGCGCCGTGGGAGTGGGCGACGTCGCCCGACCTGCGCTCGTTCGTCGAGCGTCGCATCCCGCGCGACGACATGCTGGGCTTCCAGCTGGCGTTCGACGTGACGGGCGACCCCGAGTTCCCCGAGAAGGCGGCGTTCGAGGCGGCCCGCGAGCTGGGCGTCTTGGTCACGACCCACGCCGGTGTGTGGGGCGCGACCGACGACGGCTCGATCAAGCTGATGGCCGACAACGACTGCATGGCACCCGGGACGGTCTACGTCCACGCAGCCACGCTGTCGGAGGACTCGTACCACCGCATCGCGGCGTCGGGCGGCGTCGCATCGGTGTCGTCCGAGAGCGAGTCGACCTGTGGGCAGGGCTACCCGTCGAGCTGGGCGCTGCGCCGCCACGGCATCCCGATCTCGCTGTCGATGGACACCAGCGTCTGGTGGAGCGCCGACATGTTCTCGGCGATGCGCTCGACCCTCGCGTCCGACCGCGCCCGTGAGCACCAGATCGCCCACGAGGCGGGCGACACCGTCACCAACATCGGCCTGCGCTGCGAGGAGGTCGTCCGCTGGGCGACCCGCGGCGGCGCCGACGCCCTGGGCCTCGGCTCGACGGTCGGCCAGCTCAAGCCGGGCATGAAGGCCGACATCGTCCTGATCAAGAACGACCACTCGCCCGTCATGCTGCCGATCCTCAACACGTACGGCCACGTCGCCTTCCAGGCCCAGCGCGCCGACGTCCAGACCGTCGTCGTCAACGGCAAGCTCGTCAAGCACGATCACAAGCTCATCGGCGACGCCCTCGCCAAGGCCCGCACGGCCGTCGAGCAGACCGTCGAGCACCTCGAGTCGACCCTCGGCCCCGACGAGTGGGAAGCCGGCAAGCACCCCGACATCCCCGAGTCCAAGGTCCTCGACAACCCGTACATGTACACCGACTACGTGGGGGAGTAGGGCTCGCGTCCTCGCGCCTGACCATAACTGCGACGTTCGACTAGCCCATGGGCAGGTCGGACGTTGCTGTCGGGGGTGGTGCATTCCGCCCAGTTGGACGCAAATTGGGCCGGGCCTGGGAAGTTGTCGGCACTCCGCTGGGTGCCGGGAAGCGATGCGAATCCCCGCGACATCAGCCGATCGAGAGACAGTCGGGGAGCCCCCGACGACACTGTTCATATGGCCGAGGCGCAGTGGACAGATGAACCCCTCGGATCGGCGAAGCAGGACACCCTCGACCGTGCGCTCTACGCGAAGCGGGCCGCAGAACGAATTCATGCGAGCCACTCGTTTGAGTCAAGCTCTGTCTTCGGCCTGAGCGGACCTTGGGGCAGCGGCAAAACGTCGTTCATCAACATGATTGTGGAAGAGTTGAAAGAGGCGCATCCCCAATGGGTAGTCGCGCGCTTCACTCCTTGGGCGACGAGCGACGTCGCCGGGCTCTTGGGTGAGTTCTACTCGTCCCTGATTGCGGCGCTACCCAAGAAGAAGTCACGGCATGTGAAGCGCGCTCTCGCCGCGACGGCCAGAGTGGCTGCGCCCGCTGCGACCGCTATCCCGTATGGGGGTGGCTCGGTGTCGCGGCTACTCACCTCGATCAGCGGCCTGCTCACCAAATCGCCGTCGTGGGAGAAAGCTTTCCGAAAAGCGGAGGCGGAACTGAAGAAGTTTCAGTTGCCGATCCTTCTTGTAGTAGACGACATCGACCGCCTCCACGTAGACGAACTGATGGCCGTGCTCCGGGTGGTGCGGCTCCTGGGACGTTTCGACGGCGTCCAGTACCTTCTGGCCTACGACGACGAGACTCTGTTTCGAAGCCTGTCTACTGCTCAGGCCGCTGGAGAGAACGATGGTTCCGCTGAACGCTTCATGGAGAAGATCGTCCAGTATCCGCTCTTGGTGCCACCGCTCTTGAGGCACCAGCAGTTGACTCGGCTCAATGCTGGATTGGGGCGTGTCGCACGGAGGGATCTCGATGAAGACGGCCGTATCAGTGCGCTGATCGATTCGTTTTTGGCGCTCTTGCAGACACCCCGCTCGATCGACCGGTATATCGCGCAACTCGAGCACCATCTGCCGTTGATCCCGCCGGACGAAATTGATGACGTCGACGTTGTACTTCTAACTCTGATCAGGATGAGTTTTCCTCGACTGTTTGGCGAGATCCCACCAAGTAAGAACGAACTCATCGCTGGTCACACGGGCGAGATGGACCTGAAGAGTCAACCGTTCGAGTACGTGAGGTTTAATCCGGAGCCGCTATTCAACCTAGTTCCAGATCATCATCGAGCACACGCCAAGAAGCTCCTTGTCTCGCTCTTCCCCAATCTCAGAGAGAAGGGCCAGATTGGGGTCAATGGAAGCCGAACCCGACGGGGTGTGGGAACCGAGGAGTACTTCGATAGGTACTTCGCGATGGGCATTCCCGCTCATGACGTCAGCGACGCGGCAGTCCACGCGGCTGTTGATGCTGCAGCAAGTGGTGATGGCGAAGGCCTAACCGCGCTACTGGTCTCTGCCGACGACGCCCGACGCCTCCTGATCCTTGGCAAGGCAGCCGAGCCTAGGCGACAGCCATCGACCGACTCCGGCCGACTGAAGCTCGTCGAGGTGCTGACCATGATCGTGAACGATATGCCAGACGAAGGAGGCACGCCGTTCGGTGGCCAGGACCAGATTCTGAGCTGGATCGGTCGTCTACTGATCGAAGTCGACCGAAACGCACCGCCCACGAAGATTCTGGACGCTCTTGCTGGTCTTTCGAGCAGCGCCCTTCGTATTCGCGTTTGGCGCCGCGTGGGCCATGAGCTCGAGAACCGAAGTAGGGAGACCGCGCCGGGTTGGTATGGGGCAGTCAATCAAGCGCTCGCTGATGAAGCGGTGAACGGATTCCTCCATCATCTGGAACTACGCGATGAAGCGCCCGATCACTCGAGCGTCGGCTATCAGCTACATTTCGCGATGGGTGCTGGACGAAATGACGAACTCAAGCGGGAGATCGGGATGCTTGTCGAGACTGGCCGCACCGACCGAGCAACACTAGCTTCCCGCCTGGTCGCGGCGCGCACCTACACCGGTATGAAGCCAGACTGGACGTTGTCGGAGGATTTTGATCAAGAGACCTTCGACGCACTTGCGCCCCCCGGCCACGATCCTTGGTATGACAAGCCATTGGTAGAGGTCGACGCCCGGGATCTGACCTGGGCGAATCGTCGTCGTTTCGTCGCAGGACGTGTGAACGCGCCCCCGGTCGAGTCGACGTCCTAAGTGTCAAGAGCAGAACGAGTTTCGGCCACTCGCGACACCTCTGGGTCCGTTATGCCGCCGTGTTGCGATGCGAACACTTAAAGGAGTCTCTCCGCCGAGTTGCATCGACGTGCCGTCGGTGGAATGAGGGCACGCCGCGGCTGGCGTGACGCACGACGAAGCAAACGGGCTACGCGACCGACTGCTAGCTAAGCTGGGCGGAGTCGCCGAGCATTCGGGGGGGGGGGGGGNGAGATCCGACGGTGAAGAGAATGCGTGCTGACCGATTCCTACCCTTTAACGCTATGCGTGCCGATCCACGCGATATTCCGCTTCGCGTCGGGGCACGAGCCAACCGTGACCCTCGCGGTGTTCAATCCCCACGGCCTACCGAAGAGGGTCTGACGTCCACCTCGTGCGGCAATGTCACGCCGCGAGACTCAGAAGGTTCTTTCCCGCCTACGATCGTCGCGTGAAAGACAACATCTTTAGCGCGCACGCTCAGCACGAGCGACCGCTCTCGAGCTATCTCAGTCAGGACGTTCAGGAACTTGCAATATCGGCCGCACGTGCCGAGTCGTTAGACGAGCTCGAAAAGTTTGTAGGTGGTCGTCTTGTGGAGACCATCGCGGCTCACCGCCGCGAGCTGCCTTCGCTTGGGCAGCCGGGGCCGCCCAGACGAGGCGTAGGCGTCTTCCGAGAGATCGCCCCTGGGCATCGCGTACCGACAACCAGAATCTTCCTCACGCTCCCAGTCTCCGGCGAGCCGGAAGTGCTGGGATGGTGGCCCGACAAAGCCGACTCAGAACTGAATGTCTCAAATCAGGCTTTCATTGATCGCATAGGCGGCTACGACGAGTTGCAGAAGCAGCCAGATGACGTTGCGAAGGAGTACTACTCCACACTGGACATCTGGGTACTGGACGATGTGAGTCTGGGTGCAAGCTCGGTTGGGCTCATAACGTATGCGGACCTCACGCAGGATGAGATCGAAGCCGCAGTAAGCGACAACAGCCTCAGGGATTTGTTCGATTCTCGGCGCTCAGAGGCGGAGGCGATCGTGGCTGCCATTCGCGACCAGATGATCAATTTCTACGAGAAGGAATTACCTGCGGAGCTCGTGGCACGAGCGGAGGCGAACCGCCGTCGTCTCGAAAGCATCAACGCGCTTTACAACACTCTTGGTCTTCCAGCCAGCTGGAAAACCCCCGAGCCAAAGATCGTTCCGACGCCTGAGCCCGTCAGTCCTGTGCAGGGTTTGGCGGTACGGCCAAGGTGGCGCCTAGAGCCTGTGAGTTACGAGGATATTCTCGGCATCATTCGACTCTGGTCCAATGCAGTTGAAACTTATCCGAATGCATTTAGAGGGCTGGTAGAAGACAGGGTGAGCGACTTGCTTGCGGCAACGCTGAACGCGACTACCTCTGGTGCCGGACGGGAGGTGTACTCAAGAGGGGGCAAAACCGATATCGCGATTAGAGCCGATGTATTGGGCGAGGCCAATGGGCCAGCTTCGATCTTCATATGTGAGGCCAAATGGGTCGCCGGCAATGATGACGTCACCTCGGCAATCGAAGACCAACTGATGCGCTACGTCCCTGTCGCGGCGACGTCCACCGTGTTCTTGGCACTAAGCAAGAATACTGACTTCCTCGGCGCCGTCGACAGCATCCGTGGCTGGGCGCGCCGTGTACCTGGCTATTTGCGTGAGCGCGAAAGCTCGGTAGAGGGATGGCCGATCTTCACCTTTGAACTTCCTGACATCGATGGTGTTGAGATGGATGTAGCGATCGCGACGGTCAACGTCGGGCCAGTCCCTCGCACGCGGAGGCAGCGAAACGAAAACAAGACCGTCTAGCGGCGACTCGCAATAACTCCCGAGCGTTGCTAACGCCGCCAATGTCACGGCGTCCATTTCCTGACGGCGTACGTCGCCGGTGTCTGATCATCGCTGACGCCTCATACGCCCAGATTGGCACGCCACTCGGCAGAATTGGCCTGCCTTGGCCACAGCTTGCAGGACTCGTTGCCCGAGGTCGGCTCTTGGCTTTCAGCCGCGTCGCGCGGTCGCGAGGGTCCGCAGCACGTTGGTGGCCGGAAGCCTGGGCCGGCTGCCCACGTCTCCGAGCGACGCCCATCAGAAGAGAGTTATTGAACGTGATGGCGAGTCATCCTGATTACGGTGGAATGATGCCAGCATGCGCGACATGGATTCATTGCTCAGTTCTGTACGAAACCCCGCAAGTCGGGGTCAGCTTCGGGAAGTTGTTCGCGCCTATCAGGCCGGTGCCTTTCGCGCAGCGATCATCTCGACCTGGGTGGCGGTCGCGCTCGACCTAGTTAGCAAGCTCCGTGAAATCGCCGACGACGGAGATGCTGCGGCTGCATCCGAGATCGCCGCCATTGATGCCGCCATCATCAATGGCGATTTGAGCAAACTTCAGAAATTTGAGAACGGACTGTTGGACATGTGCCGGGACAAGTTTGAACTGATCAACGGGCGGGATTATCTTGTCCTGTCTCGACTTATGCATGACCGCAACAGCTGCGCTCACCCAGCATTCGTGGCACCGGACGACGTATTCGCGCCCACCGCCGAACTTGCGAGATCACACATAGTTTCGGCCGTTGATGCCGTCCTCCAGCATCCACCGACACCGGGGAAGAGGATTGTTCAGCGCTTCATAACCGAGATCGGAAGCATTGCTTGGCCCTCAGATGACGATGATCTGGTTGGCTACCTTCGTGAGCGGTACTTGGGGCAACAGCGCGAGTCCGCTAAGCGCCAACTTGCGGGTCTGATACTGAAATGCTCACTCGCCCTCCCCGACGACGTTCCGAATCGCTCACGGCTGATGCTGCGATACCCGCAATGCGCGCGAGCTCTCAATGAAGTCGCACCTGCGCTATTCGAGGAGGTGCTAGCTGATGTTGTGCGGAAGAAAGAGGAGACAGTCGGACTTTCCGAGGACGAGATTAGGTTTGGGATTGGCGCTCTCGGCGACATCGCTGCGTTCTGGGAGGCACTTCCAGGCGGTTCCGGTCCGCGGATCGTTGAGTGCATCCAGACTTCGACGAGCGCCCAGCTTGTTGAGGCGGGTGCACTCTCAGTGACACCGCCAGATGCCGGTGTTGGTGAGGAGGTGAACGTCCTTCTCGGCGAACGGCTCAAGGACATTGAGGCCAGACTCTTGGTCGACGCCCTGTCCCTTCGTTCCGTGCCGAAGCTTGTGGACCAAGCGGTAGCGCGCATAGAAAACAGTGGGTCCTGGTCCACGACCAACACGCTTATGCCCCTCATGCCTGCACTTGTGCCGACTTTGACCGTTCAACACGTGAAACGGCTCTGCGTAGCTGCGACGACGAACTATGAGATCTACCAAGCGAACTCAGCGGACTTCGAATTCACCCGGTTGTTCGAGCTGACGAACGAATGGGTCGGCGTTAGAAACGAATGGATCGAGCTGGCCCGTTTTGAGCACCCGTACAACAACAATCTGCCAGCTTTCCCTGATGCGCGCGCCGCGGTCATCGCGAGGTGGGGGGCTGGGGTTCTGTAGGGCCGAGGAAGCGTCGTTGTACTCAACATCTGGGCTCAGTCGACCTGCTCCGCGCACGCCCACCGCACGAATGTAAAGCAACGAGGCGCGGCCTTCTCGATATGCGCTGACCCGATGGCGACAAAGAGTTCGCGAGCTACCGCTTACGCCCCTCGCCCGCCCGCGTCATTTCACTGCGAGTGACGCAATGCTCATCTTCAGCAGCGAGCGATAGGGCTATCGCTCCTCGGCGAGGGTCTTGAGGTTGAGGAGCTGCTTGCGGGCCATGACGAGGTCGCCGACGGCGATAAGGGGGCCGAGGGCGCGGCCGTTGCGGGCGGCGAGCTTCAGGAGGAGTCGGGTCGACTCGCCGTCGTCCCTGAGGACGTATGACATGTACGCGCCCACGAGCTTGGCTGTCAGGTGGACGCCCGGCTCCACCGACAGGACGGTGCCGATCGGACGTCCGGCGGTGGCGGTGAACGGGTCGCCGACCTCGGGGTCGCGCAGTCCTTGCAGCTCGCGGGGTGAGCGGCGGCCGAGGTTGTCGATCCAGTCGTACGAGTAGGGCGCCAGCCGGAGCTGGACGATCCACGGCCACACCTTGTCGGGGGTGGCGTCGACGGTGACTCCCCGCCAGGCCTGCCACGCGGGCCGGGGGACGACGTCGTCGCACGGGTAGTGGCGGCGCGTCTCGGCGTCCGTCACGCCCCAGCGGTCACCGATCACTCGTCGATCGTACGGGCGTTCTCGGCCGGGATCGCGGCCATCGCGGTGCGGGCGATGGCGAGGACCTCGTCGGTCGAGCCCCCGTCTCTGGCGGCGCCTGACATGCCTCGCATGACGGCCAGGAGGAAGGACGCCAGCTCGTCGGGGCGGACGGACGCGGGCAGGTCGCCGTCCGTGACGGCTCGCGCGATGCGATCGGTGAGCTTGCCGTGCAAGGTCTCGCGCTGCGCGGTGAGACGCGGCTCGGTCAGCAGCAGGCAGCCGAGCGGGGTGTCGCTGGCGGTGTGCGCGCGGGCGGTGTCGCCGAGCATCTTCGCGATCGCCTCGTGGACGGACGTGCGGGTCATCGCGGCGTCCACGGCCTCGCACGTCCGGCGGAAGTACAGGTCGGACGCCTCGGTGAAGAGGCTGTCCTTGTCGCCGAACGCCGCGTAGAGGCTCGGGGGAGTCACGCCCATCGCGCTGGTCAGCATCGCGATCGACGTCTCCTCATAGCCGGTCCGCCAGAACTGCTCGACGGCGGCGGCCAGCGCGGTGTCGCGGTCGAAGCTCCTGGGTCTGCCTGCCATCTGGCCAGCATAACGTAGTGACCGTTATGGAATGTGTTATGTTCGAGATCTAATCCATAGTGATCGCTACAGAAAGAGATTCCCATGCAGCTGAACAACGCCGTCGTGCTGGTGACCGGAGCCAACCGAGGCATCGGTGCGCAGTTCGTCGCCCAGCTCAAGGAGCGCGGAGCCTCCAAGATCTACGCCGCGTCGCGCGACGGCGCCGTCGACGTCGAGGGCGTCGAGGCGATCAGGCTCGACGTCACCGACCCCGCCCAGATCGAGGCGGCAGCGGCCGCGGCCGGCGACGTGCAGGTGCTGATCAACAACGCGGGCATCTCGACCGGCACGTCGGTCGTCTCCGGCGACCTGGCCGACATCCGCCGCGAGATGGACACCAACTTCTACGGCCCGCTGCTCATGACCCAGGCCTTCGCCCCGATCCTCAAGGCCAACGGCGGCGGCGCGATCGTCAACGTCGTCTCGGCGCTCTCGTGGTTCACCGTCCCGAGCGCCGGCGCGTACGCCGCGTCGAAGGCCGCCGCCTGGAGCCTCACCGACAGCACGCGCCTCGAGCTCGCCGACCAGGGCACGCAGGTCGTCGGCGTCCACATGGGTCTGGTCGACACCGACATGGCCGCCGCCAGCGACGCCCCCAAGATCTCGCCCGCGTCCCTCGCGGCCGCCGGGCTCGACGCGATCGAGTCGGGCGCCGACGAGGTGCTGGGCGACGACTGGGCCAAGCTCGTGAAGTCGGGCCTGACGCTCAGCCCGTCCGCGCGGTACGAGCAGCTGTTCTCGGCGCTGTCCGGCAGCTGACGGCTTCAGGGCACGGAGTAACCTCACCGATGGTCATCCAACTTATCGAGAGGTTCCTCCACTCATGAAGAACGTGTTCACCACCGGCGGTCACGACACCCTCTCGACAGTTCTCGTGAGCGTCGCCGTGGCGCTGTTCGTCCTCGGCGTCCTGGCCGGCGTGCACCTGTTCTTCACGGGCAAGTCGCGCGCCGCCGGTGCCGTGGCGTCGCTGGCGATCGCCGGAGCCGTGGTGGCGTTCATCTGCTCGACCGACGCCGTGCTCGTCGACCAGGACGCCCGCGTCGACGCCTTCGTCAAGGAGGCCCAGTCCTCCTACGGTCTGCCCCTGACCCACGCGGACGGCGAGCGGGCCTACCGCGCCTACCGCGCGGGCGACGACTCGTTCAAGGTCGACGTCCAGGGCAGCGAGTACGTCCTGGGTCTGGAGGAGAAGGGCGACAAGCTCGTGCTGCTGGTCCTCGGCTCCGAGGCGCGCACCAGCTGACGTCGACTGACGGCGCCAGAGCCTCTGGCCACCTCCGGGTGTGACCAGAGGCCCTCGTCCGGTCGAGGGGGCGGTCGAACAATCGCGGGAAGAGCCCCCGCGAACCGGAAAAGCCGATGAGCCTGCACGAGGAAACGTCTCGTCCGACGGACCGCCCGAGCGGATCGGGGCTGCCGCCCGTCCGCGAGCTCAGGCACCGGGCCGAGGTGCCGATGCTGGTGCTGGCCGGGGTGTCGAGCGTCGTGGCCGTGGCGGTGTTCATCGTCCTGGTGGCGACCAATGCCGACCAGCCCGGCTGGTTGACGTCGGCCGTCGTGCTGATCGTGCTCGGCCCGTTGCTGGCCGGCCTGTTCTTCATCCGCTACATGTACTGGACGACCATCAGCAACGGCGTCGAGGTGACGCCGCGACAGCTGCCGCAGCTCTACGAGCTGTTCGCCGAGCTCGGCGGACGTCTGGGCATGACGCCTGACGGCGAGGGGCTGCTGAAGCTGCCGCGTCTGTACGTGACGAACGGCAACGGCGTGTTCAACGCCTACGCCACCAAGTGTCGGATCCGGCGGGGCTACGTCGTCATCTACTCCGACCTGCTCGACATCGCCTTTCTCAACGGCGACTTCGAGACGATCCGGTTCGTCCTCGGGCACGAGCTCGGCCACATCCACTGCCGCCACGTGAGCGTCTGGCGCACGATCCTGCGTCCGATCTCGCGGATCCTGTAGATCGGGCCCAGCGTCTCGCGCGCCCAGGAGTACTCCGCCGACCGGGTCGGGAGCCTGCTGGCGCCCGAGGGCGTGATGGGCATGATCGGCCTCTTCGCCGGCAAGCACATGAGCAAGCACGTCGACATCGACGCCTACTTCGACTCCGTCGCCGACCACGAGGACGGGTTCTGGCTCAAGCTCGCCAACTTCCGCGCTGACCACGCGGTCGGGTTCCGCCGCATGACCGCCCTGCGCCGGGTGCCCGACGAGGGCTGGGACGTCCACGGACGGATGCTCTGACGTCGGGTGCTGCTCGGACTGCGCCGTTTTGAAGGTGCCCCAGCGAGTCTGGCCCGGGCAGATGCCGCTACCTGGCGAAGCTGAAACGGATCGTGCCCGTGCGCACTTCCTCCCACCGCTGCCGGTAGGTGCGCGGTCGGGCGTGCCGGACCATCCACGCAGCGGTACGGAGGGGGTGTCCGCGGTAGTAGCCCTCGTCGGTCATCAGCCGGGACGCGAACCGGATGTGTGTGGACGACATGGGCACCCCGTGCTCGCTCGTGATCTGGCGCAGCCGGTCCCTCACCTCTCGGTAGGACAGGTCGGGGGCCTCCGCGCGCAGCGTCTCGACGTCCGAGTTGTACCCCTCCATCGGTCCTTCCGGATCGGCAGCCGTCTCCTTGGCGTGGCGCCGGCGATCTTCGTCGAAGCTCCGCATGTAGTCAGCGCCAGCTTGGTCTGCGCGTGCCATCAGCTCGGGTGTGCGCTCGAGCGGACGCCAGGCCGGGTCGCGTGCTTTCTTCTTGCGGGGCGCGCGGACCGTGCCCTCCCGTTGCCGGTAGGGGCGATCGTCCGTCAGGAACGCATGCTGGGCCTCGACGAGCGACTGGCCGTTGGGGCCGCTGATCTCCCAGGGTTCAGTGCCCTCGTCCTCCCACCAGCAGACCGGGCACAGCTCGTAGTCGCCGCGGCTGGGCAGGGTGCGGTAGCCGCAGCAGGGGCACGGATGCATGGGGCGATTGTGTCCTACTCGGTGCCAGCTCCAGCGTGGCGGCGAGCTTCCTGCCCTTCACGTCGCCCGCATGCGGTTGTTGCGCTTCTCGTGGGTCAGCTCGGCCAGGCCGAGCTCCTCGAGCAGCGGCGGCAGGTACATGCCGAACCGCCCCCGGTAGCCCGTGCGCCGGCCGTACCACCCGCCGACCGGGTTGGCGTCCGACCTGCCCCAGGCCTCGACGCTGCCGGGAGCCGCGGGCTTGTTCTCGTCGGCCGCGCCGAGCGGGACCCAGTCCTCTTCAGTCTGCAACCAGGCGTGGAGGTCGCCGATCGCGCGGGCGAGGTAGGTCAGCCGGGTCGAGCCCACCTGACAGACGAGCAGGGCCGGCTCCGACTCCTCGTCGAGGTGCATCGTGTACGTCGACGACCCGGGGGGAGTGGTGAGACGCCACGGGTCTTTGCTCGTTCCGTCAGCCATGGGTGGCCCCTCCCTGAAAGGCCGGGGTCGACTGCCCGGCGGGTCCGTCGGCCTCCTGCCATGGTGCTCGCGCCGCGCGGACTTCGGCCTGGCCACAGGGCCCGGGAGGAGGGGGCCTTGGTCGCCAGCTGGCGGCGTCTCGTCATCACTGGCTAAGTGTGTTAGCTTATGGCTAACAACATAAGCCAGCACGACGACGCACACGGAGGACGACATGACCGAGTTCCTGGAGATCGACGGCGGCACCCTCGCCTACGACCTGACCGGCACCGCCGGCCCGCTGGTGGTGCTCGCCCACGGCATGGGCGACAGCCGCGAGGCCTACCGCTTCCTGGCGCCGATGCTGGTCGAGGCCGGCTACCGCGTCGCGGCGGTCGACCTGCGCGGCTGCGGTGAGTCGAGCGTCGACTGGCCGGCGTACACGCGCACCGACATCGCCGGGGACCTGGTCGCCCTGGTGCGCCACCTCGGCGGGCCGGCGGTGCTGGTCGGGCACTCCATCGCCGGCGGCGCCGTGACCATTGCGGCGGCGACGGCACCCGAGCTGGTCGCCGCGGCCGTCGAGCTCGCGCCCTTCACCCGCAAGCAGTCGATCGGCCTCGGCGACCTGCGGTCGTCCGCCTTCCGTCGCGGCATGCTGCGGCTGGTGGGTACGACCGTGCTCGGCAGCACGAAGCAGTGGGCCAAGTACCTCGACGTCGCGTACCCCGGCACCAAGCCCGCCGACTGGGACGCGCGCCTGCAGCAGGTCACCGCGATGCTCGAGCAGCCGGGACGCATGAAGGTGCTGCAGAAGATGGGCAACGCGTCGCCCGCCGACGCCGGCGAGCAGCTGGCCAACGTCCGCTGCCCCGTGCTGGTCGTGCAGGGGAGCGCCGACCCCGACTGGGCCGCGCCACTGGCCGAGGGCGAGGCGGTCGTCGCCGAGCTGCCCGCCGGCCTGGGCCGGCTCGACGTCATCGACGGCGCCGGGCACTACCCGCACGTCCAGTACCCTGCCGAGGTGGCCGCCTCGATGCTGACGTTCCTGGACGGCGTCCGTGCCTAGGGCGGGCCTCGACACCGACACCGTCGTCGCCGCCGGCGCCGACCTCGCCGACGAGATCGGGTTCGCCAACCTGACGATGGGACGGCTGGCCGAACGGGTCGGCGTCCGCACCCCGTCGCTCTACAAGCACGTCGCCAGCCAGGACGACCTGGTGCGTCGCATCGCTGCCGTGGGGCTGACCGGTGCCGGTGACGCGATCGGCTCGGCCATCCAGGGTCGCTCCGGCCGTGACGCCCTCGGCGCCGCGGCCCGCGCCCTGCGGGAGTTCGTGCTCGCCCACCCCGGCCGGTACGCCGCGACGGTCGGCCTCGAACCCACCGGGCCGGACGACCCGCTCGCCGTCGCCGCCGCCACGAGCATGGGGCCCTTCACCGCGGTGCTGCGTGGCTACGACATCGCCCCCGACGACATGACGAACGCCCTGCGCGCGCTGCGCAGCGCCTTCCACGGCTTCGCCACGATCGAGTCGGCCGGGGGCTTCCAGTGGTCGACCGACACCGACGAGAGCTTCGACTGGCTCGTCGACCTCATCGACACCGGCCTGCGCGCCAAGCCTGCGGGGTAGGTGTCTCTCACTCGCGTGCGAGTGAGGCGGCCATCGCCTCGGCCACGCCGAGGTCGCCGGGACGACCGTCCGCCCGCAGGCCCTCGACGACGCCGGTGCGGTCGGCGTCCGAGCGGTTCTGGCTCAGCTTCGCCTTGCCCTCGACGCCGGTCACCGTGATCTCGACGCCGACGATGCCGCGCAGCTGGCCCTCGACGTAGGAGTCCGGCGCGTCACTGACGTGCCACGGCTCTGCACGCCGACCCTCGTGGTGGTCGGTCAGCTCGGTGACGGCGGCGCGCAGCCACTCGGGGTCGTCGTGCACCCGGGCCGTCCCGGTCAGGTGGACCGCGCTGTAGTTCCACGTGGGCACGACCTTGCCGTGCTCGGCCTTCGCGGGGTACCAGCTCGGCGAGACGTAGGCGTCCGGACCCGTCACGATCAGCAGCGCCGGTGTGTCGTCGTCGATCTCGCGCCAGTGCGGGTTCGCCCTCGCGAAGTGGGCGACGACGGTGTCGCCCGTCCAGACGAACGGCAGCAGCGTCGCGGCCGGAGGCGCTCCGGCCCGGCTGGTCGCCAGCCAGCCCACGCGGACGGCGGCGGCGAAGTCGCGCAGCTCGGTCTCGTCGTCTGCGCGGTTGAACGGTGGGGTGTACATGCGCCCGACTCTACGGAGAGGCGGTGGCTGACTTCAGGCGTGTACGGCGAAGAGCGCGGCGACAGCAGCGATCATGAGGACGGCGTTGACCGTCCAGCTGCGCCAGCCGCTCTTGAGCGTGTCGGGCAGGGAGCGGGCCTGATACATGACGTGAGCGTAGCGACAGTCGGTCGCGGACGCACCCGGAAAGAAGCCGTTCAAGGCGTCGTGCACAACCTTGGTCTCGCTACGGTTGAGTGTCGGTGGTGGCGTCTAGGTTTGAGGTATGGCCACTTCGACTGCTGCTTCGATCGACGTCCTGGGCGACGTCGCTCGGGAGCAGGCGCGTGCTGAGGCGCGGTCGGTGGTGGCGATGCTGGAGTTCCGTGACGCCGAGATCGAGCGGACCGCGGCGCTGGAGTCGCCGATGCGTCGGCTGGTCGAGCGCGGCGCCATTGCTCTGGCCATCGGCGAGGCGATGGGTCTTTCTGAGGGTCAGGCGGTGCACCGGTTGGCGTTCGCCGACCGCGTGCGCGACCACTCGCCCACGACGTGGGAAGCGTTCCTCGACGGTCGTGTCGACCTGGTCCGTGTGCGCGAGATCGGGCACACGATCGGCCAGCTCAAGCGCACCGAGTCGGTCCACCGGCTCGACCGCAGGGTCGTGGAGTACGCGCAGACCCACACGGTCGCCGAGCTGCGGGCGTGGTTGAAGCGGTTCGTTCGCCGGGTCGAGGCCGATCTGGCGATCGAGCGGGCCGAGGACGAACGCACCAAGCGGCACGTCAGCATTCAGCACGGTGACGACTCGATGGGCTACCTGGGCGCCTACCTGCCGTCGCACGAGCTCGCCGCGATCGCCGACCGCCTCCGCAAGGGCGCCCGTCGTGGCGTCGACCCCGACGACGACCGCACCGTCGCCCAGCGTGAGGCCGACCTGCTGGTCGCGTGGTGCACCGACTCCGAGGCCACCGAGGCCGCGATCGATGCGAACATCGGCGTCACGATCGGCGCGGACGTCCTGGCCGGCGCGAACCCCGGTTTCGCCGAGTCCACCGACGGCACCTGGGGCGTCCCCGCGCAGTGGATTGCCGACGTGGTCGGTTCGGGCAGCGTGTTCTGGCACCGCATCATCACCGACCCGGTCGGCGACGACGTCCTGGCCCACGAGTACCTCGGACGGTTCGCCCCGGATGTTCTCAATGTGGCGTTGAGATTCTTGTACGGGACCTGTCAGGGGCCGGGCTGCATGGTCCCGGCCGAACGATGCGACATCGACCATCGGATTCCATTTCCCGAAGGCCCCACCCGGGGCGACAACCTCGGACCGTTGTGCCGACGACACCACACCTACAAGGGCCACGGCATCCTGCACTGGACCACCAGACCCGAGCCGGCACGACCGGCCGCCTGACCGACGTAGATCGTCAGCTCCGACGGTCTGCGTCGGCGCGCTCGCGGATGCGGGCGCGGAACAGCACCACGACCGCGGTCAACACTGCTGACGGGATGGTCAGCCACAGCGACCAGAGGGCGGCGGTCCGATAAACGTCGCGCCCGGACGTGGCGTGGGCAAGGAAGAGCGTCGCCGTCGCGGTCCTGAAGTGGCGAACGATCGCCCAACCGCTGGCCACGATGAGTGCGCCCGGGAAGTACACGGCGACCAGAGGCGCCGACGAGCTCAGCGGCTTGATCAGACTGAGTGTGAAGCAGGCCAAGAGCTCCGCGTGCAGCTTCCACGACCCGAGCCAGAGGTGAGAGAAGTCTTCGTCCTCCTGGTGCTCAGTCACCCCTAACGTCGGCCGGCCGCGAAGTACGCGAGCGGGCCGACCGGCTGGACGAACAGCGCAAGTGCCCAGACGGCCTTCGGCCCGCGCACCTGAGGAGACGGACGGCGAGCGAGGTCGCGCAGCGCTGCCGCCGTGAGCGCCGCCTCGACCGCCCCGACGACGCTGATCGCCCTTCGCTGGTTGACGGGCAGATCGGACCACCTCTTCTGTGCCATGGCCTGACGCTAGCCGAGCCGCCAAGCGCGGATCTTGTCACCGGCATGACAAGAATCGACGTGTCGCGCCACAGATTCCGACATTCCCTGGCGCGCAGGAATGCCTGCGGCCTACGTTTGAGGGAGATGATCAGAATTGAGCCCCTGGTGCGCATCGCGTCGACGTCGGCGCTCGCCACTGCACTCGGGCTGGCAGCAGTGAGCGCGGTCTTCCTGATCGATGGCACGAATGTGCCGGTCGAAGATGCGCGGCAAACTGTTGACGTCATCACGCCGCCAGCAACTGCCGACGAGCTGGACGCCGCCGCGCAGCGGCTGGTGCAGTCGGCTGTGGGGCGGCGTGTGGGGGTCTCGACCGTCTCCCGCCGGGACGGAGGAGGCTTGCAGGTCGATCTCGTCGGGCGGGAGCCGAGCGTTGACGACAAGCAAAAGCTTGCCCGGGCAGCAGGCGTCCCGCTGTCGGGCATCAGCTACACGCCCGACAACGGGTTGACCTACCTGCCCGAGAAGCTCAGCTGAACTGCTCGCGCAGGCTCCGCTTGAGCAGCTTGCCGCTCGCGTTCAGGGGCAGGGTATCCACGAACGCGACGGCCGTCGGGCACTTGTAGTGGGCCAGACGCTCACGGGCCCACGAGATCAGCTCGGCCTCGGTCACCTCGGCGTTGGGCGCGGGGACGACGACGGCCAGCGGCGACTCGCCCCACGTGGCCGACGGGACGCCGACGACGGCGACCTGGGCGACGGCCGGGTGCTCGGTCAGCAGGCTCTCGACCTCGGCGGGGAAGATGTTCTCGCCGCCCGAGACGATCATGTCCTTGATCCGGTCGTGCAGGTAGAGGTAGCCGTCGGCGTCGATCGAGCCGCCGTCACCGGAGCGCAGCCAGCCGTCCGGGGTGATCGTCGCGGTGGTCGCCTCCTCGTTGCGCCAGTAGCGCTTCATGACGTGGGCGCCGCCGATCCACACCTCGCCGCGCTCGCCGACCGGCTTGTCCTCGAGCGTCACCGGGTCGACGATGCGGATCGGGATGTTCGGCATCGGACGCCCGACCGACCGCAGCCGCTGCGCCGTCTCGGGCGTCGGACGGTGGTCGTCGGGCGACAGCATCGTGACGCCGCCGGTCGACTCGGTCAGTCCGTAGCTCTGCAGGAACTTGCAGCCCAGCAGCGCCGTCGCCTCGCGCAGGACGGGCTCGGGCATCGGTGACGAGCCGTAGACCATGTACTTGAGCGCTGACCAGTCCGCGGTCTGCGCCTCGGGGATCGCGATGAGGAACTGGATGACCGTCGGCACCGCGACGGCGTGCGTGACCTTCTCCTCCTGCAGGATCTGGCACAGGTCGGCCGGTGAGGTCGGGTTGCGCAGCAGCAGAGCGCTGCCGTTGACGTTGCTGACCAGGGCCAGGCCGAGACCCGAGACGTGGAAGAACGGCACCGGCGCCAGCGCGATCGACGTCGTGTCGAGCTCGAGCACGTAGTGCATCGCCGCGATGGCCTTGCCGAGGTTCGGCCCCGTCAGCTCGATGCCCTTGGGGCGTCCGGTCGTGCCGGACGTGTAGAACATCAGCGCCGTCTCGTCGGGCCCGCGCGAGTAGCCCGGGTCGTCGTCCGAGACGCCCTCGAGCCACGCGTCGTACGCGACGCTGTGCGGCCCGGCCTCGACCGTCACGACGGTGCGGACGCTCGGGACGGCGGCAGCGGCCTCGGCGAGGCGCTCCTCGCCGCGGCCGAGCACCACGACCGACGGCTCGCCGTTGCCGAGGATGTACTCGATCTCGGGCACCGCCAGGCGGAAGTTCAGCGCTGTCGGCACGGCACCCATCTTCGAGGCGCCGTAGAGGACGGCGAGGAACGACGGCGCGTTCTCGCCGATGTAGGCCACCCGGTCGCCGGCCTGCACGCCGTCGCGCAGCAGCGCCTGCGCCACGCGGCTCGCGTGCCGGTCGAGCTCGGCGAACGACGTCACGCCGGACGGCTGGATGATCGCGGGCAGGTCGGGGGTCGCCGCGGCACGACGTCGCGGGACGTCCTCGAGCCGCTCGACCCGCGAGCCGTCCGCATGCAGCGCGTACTCGGGATCGCGGTACTCCGGCGGGACGGGGGTCAGGACGTGGGAACCCAGCTGCGTGCTCATCGTGCCTCCATCTGGAACGGTGCGAACACCGGCGGTTCGAAGATCCCGGCCGGCGCCTCGACGACCGGGCGGATCGCGCGCAGCGCTGGGCCGGCGGTGACGTACTGGCCGGCGGTGGTGCGGCTGCCGGGCTCGTCCGGCTCGACCATGTTGAGCGTCACGACCATCTCGGGCTTGCCGTAGAAGTGGATCGTCCACTCGTCGCGACCCGCGTACTCGGGCAGGTCGGGCTCCATCGTCCAGATGATCGCGAGGGTCAGGAACGGCTTGCCGCCGACCATCGCGTGCCAGCGCCACTCGGTGCTGCCGACGGTGCCGGCGGGGATGTGGCCGGCGGCGACCTCGAGGTCTCGGCTCGCGGGGACGACCCGGTGGTCGGGCTTGATCTCGTCGTACGTGACGCCCATGCGCTCGCACATGAACGCGATCGTCTCGAGGTACAGGGACGCGTAGAGCGTCGGCAGGGGGCCGGATCCGTCGAGCTTGGCGGGGTCGGAGCCCATGCCCATGACGGTGAACGCGAAGTCGGGGTCGGGCATCTTGCGGGCGTCGAGCACCTCGTCGATCGTGATGGCGTCGAGCTCGTACGACGCGCCCGTCAGGCCCAGCGCCAGGCGCTCGCCGATGATGCCGGGGCTGACGCCGATGCCGAACAGCGTGCTGTCGCCCTCGGTGCACGCGTCGAGGAACATGCGCTCGCGCTCGCTGCCGTGCGCGCGGGGGAAGTGCTGGCCCGCCGTCGTGATGACGTCGATGCCGGCGCGCAGCAGCTTCAGCAGGTCGGCGTCGTGCTTCTCGTACGGCACCTGCAGGCGCGGCGCGTGCATCAGGACGTCCGGACGGGTGGCGATCAGCTCGTCGACGTCGCGGGTCGCGATGACCCCGGTGGTGTCGCGGCGGGCGATGTCGCCGGCGTCGCGGCCGACCTTCTTGTCGCCGTAGACGTATAGGCCCACGAGCTCGAGGTCGGGACGGTCGATGACGCCGCGCAGGATCGTCTTGCCGACCGCACCGGTCGCCCACTGGGCGACCCGGATCGGGGCGCTCATGCCTTGGTCCGCAGCTCGGTCGCGAACAGCAGCTTGCCGAGGCCGCGCTCGTAGCGGACGGGGTCCATCGCCAGGCGTGCCCGCGACTCGACGGCCATGCGGTCGGTGTCGGTCGTCCACTCGCCGCGCGACATGGCCTTGAGGCCGGCCTTCGCGATGTCGCGCGGGTCCTCCTTGTCGCCGTCGACGTGCGCCGCCATGCGGGTGTCGACCGAGCCGACGATCAGCGACGTGACGGTGATGCCGTCGGGCTCGAGCTCGGCGCGGGCGATGCCGCCCAGGTAGAGCGTCGCGGCCTTGGCGGGGGAGTAGCCCCCCATGAACGCGGTCGGCGCGATCGCCGCGACCGACAGGACGTTGACGATCGAGCCGCCGCCGTTGCCGGCGATGACCGGCGCGAACGCGCGGATCGCGGCCAGGGGGGCGAAGTAGTTGACCTCCATCTCGCGACGGGCCGCGTCGGGGTCGGTCGCCTTCACGAGGCGGTCCTGCGCGTGCAGGCCGGCGTTGTTGACCAGCACCGTCGCGTCGCTGCAGTGGGCCGCGGCCGCGGCGACGTCGTCGGCGCTCGTGACCTCGAGCTGGACGATCTCGGCACCCGTGGCCCTCAGCCCGTCGGTGACGTCGGACGTGTCGCGCACGCCGGCGTAGACCTTGGCCGCGCCCTTGGCGAGGGCCTCCTGCACGAAGGCCAGGCCGATGCCGCGATTGGCCCCGGTGACGACGAGGACGGCTCCCTCGACAGGTGCTCCGCGCAGCGTGCTCATGGATGTGGTCCTTCCGGTTGTGGGGCGCAAGCATGGTTGACGACTCGCTCCGTTTACTGTAGTAATCTGTATCACACTGTTAACTGAAGTGTCACGCACAGAGAGGTCCCCGGTGTCCCCACACACAAGCGTCCTGACCCTCGACGAGGTGTCGATCGAGTTCGGCGGCATCACCGCGCTCGACGGCGTCACGTTCGACGTCAGGGCCGGCCAGATCTGCGGCCTGATCGGTCCCAACGGCGCCGGGAAGACCACGCTGTTCAACTGCATCACCCGCATCTACCAGCCCAGCGGCGGCCGCATCACGTGGAAGGGCGACGACCTGCTGAAGGTGCGCCCGCACGCGCTGGCGTCCGCCGGCATCGCCCGGACGTTCCAGAACCTCGCGCTGTTCGGCGGCATGACGGTCTTCGAGAACACGATGGCCGGCGGCTCGTCCGTCAAGGGCGGCAAGCGGCAGATGCGTGACCGCGCCTGGGCGCTGATCGAGCGCCTCGAGCTCGTCGACGTCGCCGACCACCACGCCGCCGGCCTGCCGTTCGGCACGCTCAAGCGCGTCGAGCTGGCCCGCGCCCTCATGTCGGAGCCGCAGCTGCTGCTGCTCGACGAGCCCGCCGGCGGACTGACGCACAGCGAGGTCAAGGAGCTCGGCGACCTGATCGTGTCGCTGCGCGACGAGTTCGGCTTCGCGGCCCTGCTCGTCGAGCACCACATGGGTCTCGTGCTGGGCATCTCCGACCACGTCGTCGCGCTCGACTTCGGCCACAAGATCTTCGAGGGCACGCCCGCCGAGGTCAAGGACAACCCCGCGGTCGTCGCGGCCTACCTGGGACGTGCCGCATGACGCTCCTGACGATCGAGGACCTGCACGCGGGCTACGGGCCCAGCGACGTCCTGCACGGGCTGTCGATGACGGTCGAGGCCGGCGAGGTCGTCGTCGTGCTCGGCGCCAACGGTGCCGGCAAGACCACGACGATGCGCGCCATCGCGGGCCTGATCGGCCGCCGCGGCACGATCGAGCTCGACGGCGTCCCGCTGGGCCGCCGCCCCGAGCAGGTCGTCGGCAGCGGCATCAGCCTCGTGCCCCAGGGCCGCGGGACGCTCGGCCAGCTCAGCGTGCTCGACAACCTGCTCGTCGGCGCCGCGCTGCGCACCGACAAGGACGGCGTCCAGGCCGACATCGACCGCTGGTGCGAGGTCTTCCCCGTCCTCGGACGCCGGCAGGGCCAGCTCGCCGGCTCGCTGTCGGGAGGCGAGCAGCAGATGCTGGCCGTCGCCCGCGCGCTCATGTCGCGTCCGCGCCTGCTGCTGTGCGACGAGCCGAGCCTCGGTCTCGCGCCGATCGTCGTGCAGGAGCTGTTCGCGACGCTGTCGGAGATCAACAAGACCGACGGCACCGCGCTGATGATCGTCGAGCAGAACGCCGAGCTCGCGATGGACCTGGCCAGCCGCGTCTACCTGCTGGACGTCGGCACGATCGCCGCGACCGGCACCCCCGCCGACTTCCGGGCCGACGACGCCGTGCGCGCCGCCTACCTGGGCTACTAGGAGACAAGAGATGGAACTCTTCCTCGAACGACTCATCTCGGGTCTCACGAACGGCTCGATCTACGCCCTGCTCGCGCTGGCGCTGGTCGTGGTGTTCCGTGGCACCGGGACGCTCAACTTCGCGCAGGGCGAGCTGGCCCTGTTCACGACGTTCGTCGCGTGGTGGCTCACGACCCAGTCGATCCCCGTGTGGATCGCGATCGTCGCGGCCCTCGTGCTCGGCTTCGTCATGGGGGCGCTGATCGAGCGGACGCTCATCAGGCCCGTGCAGAGACGCAACGACATGGCGGTGCTGATCGTCGCGCTGGGCCTCTTCACGGGGCTCAACTCGCTGGCCGGCCTGCTGTGGGGCTCGGAGACCAAGATCATGCCGAGCCCGTTCCCCAACGGCCTGGACGACTACGTGTCGATCGGCGGCGCCCGGCTCTACTTCGACGCCCTCGGCGTCTGGGGCGCGCTCATCGTCCTGATGTTCCTCATGACGCTGCTGTTCAAGAAGACCAAGATCGGCCTGCACATGCGGGCCGTGGCCGACAACCCCGAGTCGGCGACGCTCGCCGGCGTCCGCACGAGCCGCGTGCTCGCGATCGGCTGGGGCCTGTCGGGAGCGATCGGCGCGCTGGCCGGCGTCCTCGTGACACCCCTGGCGCCGCAGCAGCTGGGCCTGACGACGATGTTCTCGATCTTCATCGCCGCCTCGGCCGCAGCCCTGTTCGGCGGGCTCGACAGCCTCGTCGGCGCGATCGTCGGCGGGCTCGTGATCGGCGTGCTCGAGGCGATGCTGACCGGCTACATCTCGATCATCGGCGGCTCGCTGCAGCAGACGTCCGCGCTCATCATCATCGTCGCGATCCTCTTCGTGCGACCCAACGGCCTGTTCGGCACCCAGAAGCTGGTGAGGGTATGACGACCATCGACACCCCCGAGAAGACCGTCGCGCCGCGTCCGTCCAGGACGCCCAAGCCCCGGCGACGCATCGTCGTCGAGGGGTCCGCCAAGCACCGCGGCATCCAGGCGCTGTCGGCGCTGCTGGTCGTGCTGTTCCTGCTGTGGGCGGCCTCGCAGCCGCTGTTCCGCGTCGGCCAGTTCACCAACGTGTTCATCATCGCGATCGCGATCGTCGGGCTGAACCTCGTGACGGGCTATACCGGCCTGCTGTCGATCGGCCACTCGGCGTTCTTCGGCCTCGGCGCCTACACGACCGGCATCCTCATCACGAAGTACGAGTTCGCGCCGATGAGCACGATCCCCGTCGCGGTCGTGCTGAGCTTCGTCGTCGGCCTCGCGGTCGGTCTGCCGTCGCTGCGCATCAAGGGGCTCTACCTCGCCCTCGTGACGCTGGCCGTCGGCGTGTCCTTCCCCGAGATCGTGCGCCGCGCCGAGGACCTGACGGGCGGGGCGACCGGCCTGGTCATCCGCTCGCGGTTCCTCGCGCCCCCGGAGTGGACGGGCCTGGTGCGCGCCGAGCGCGGCATCTGGATGTTCTGGCTGTCGGCCGTGACGCTGATGCTCGTCATGCTGCTGGCCCGGTTCCTGGTCCGCAGCCGGTTCGGCCTGGCGATGATGGCCTCGCGCGACCACGAGATCGCGGCGGCCGCCAACGGCGTCAACGTCGCGCGCACCAAGATCCTGGCGTTCGGCATCTCCGGCGCCATCACGGGTCTGGCCGGCTCGCTGTTCGCGCAGTACATCGGTGCCCTGTCGCCCGACGGCTCGTTCACGCTGCTCAAGTCGATCGAGCTCGTCACGGGTCTGGTGCTCGGCGGCATCGCGACGCAGATCGGGCCCGTCGTCGGCGCGTTCGCGGTCGTGTTCCTGCCGTACTACACGGCGTCGTTCACGTCCGGCCCGCTCTCGGGCGTCGTCTTCGGCGCCCTGCTCATCGCGATCGTCTTCGTGATGCCGGAGGGGATCGTCGGACGCCTGACGCTGCTCAGCCGCAAGGTCGTCACGTTCCTGCCGGCCGACCACCCGTCACGCCGGAAGGGGGAGCGGCCACCCGAAGAACCCACCTGACCTCATCTCTCTCGGGACACCGCACCACCCACCAGCACCACCACCCCTTCACAGAAATTGGGAACACATGAAGCGACTCGCACAGATGGTCTCGGCCGTGGCCGTGTCCACGCTCGTCCTGACGGCCTGCGGCTCCAACTCGGGCGGCTCCGACGGCGGAGGAAGCGGAGGCGGTGACGCCTCCGAGGTCGTCTCGGCCGACGACTGCGCCGACCCGGACGCGGCGACCGAGGAGATCACCAAGACGCTCAAGGTCGGCTGGACCGCCGCGACGTCCGGCCCCCTGGCCGACGCCGTCGGCAACGTCATCGAGGGCATGGAGGCCCGCTTCGCGGTCGAGAACGAGGCCGGCGGCATCGACGGCGTGCAGCTCGAGGTCGTCGTCAAGGACGACGCGTTCAACCCCGAGCGTGCCAAGGCCAACGTCGGCGAGCTGATCCAGAAGGACAAGGTCCACGTCATCGACACGTTCGGCTCGGGCCAGCTCGACGCGATCGCCGACGACCAGAACGACGCCTGCGTGCCGCTGCTGTTCGCGCAGGCCAGCGTGCCGGCGTACCGCGACATCGAGAACTTCCCGTGGACGACGGAGTACCTGCCGTCGGCCGACGTCGAGATGGGCGTCGTCGTCGAGAGCCTGAAGAAGAAGTACCCGGACGGCGCCACCGTCGCGATGGCGGTCAACCAGACCGAGTCGGGCCAGGGCGTCGCCGACGGCTTCACCAAGGCCGTCGAGGGCACCAACCTCAAGATCGTCGCCGAGGAGCCGCTGACCGACCCGAAGACCGCGGCCTCGACGCTCAAGGCCAGCAACGCCGACATCCTCGTCGACGCCGGCGTCACGACCGACTGCCTCGCGCTGAGCCAGGCCATCGGCCGCGTCGGCTGGAAGCCCGACACCGTCATCCAGCCGTCCAACTGCGCCGACGGCGCGACGCTGTACGAGCCCGCCGGCGACGCCGCCGACGGCCAGCAGATCCTGCGCTGGCTGAAGGACCCGAACAACGTCGAGTTCAAGGACGACGCGGCGGTCAAGGAGTACATCGAGCAGGCCGGCGCCAACGGGGCCGACTCGCCGCTGAACAGCTACACCGTCAACGGCTGGGCGATCGCCGACCTCATGGTCGACAACTTCAAGCGCGCCGCCGCGTCCGACGACGGTCTGTCGCGCCTGTCGATCATGCAGGCCGCCCGCACGCAGGACTACCAGCCGCCGATGTTCATCGACGGCGTCAAGTTCACGATGACGCCGACGCAGGCCCTCGGCATCCTTGCGTTCAAGCCGTACACGTGGGACGCGGCGGGCAAGACGTTCGTCGCCGCCGGGGACGTCATCGACATCTCCGACGACTACGACAAGTAGGGAGTGACGATGACGCGAGGACTGCACCCCCAGGACAAGGTCGACGACTACACCGCCAAGGGATGGTGGGCCGACGAGACCGTCGACCAGCTGTTCCGGCAGCAGGTCGCCACCAGGGGAGGTGACCTCGCGGTCGTCGACCCGGCCAACCGGCCGGCGCTCCTCGGCACCGAGCCGCGTCGCCTGACGTGGGCCGAGCTCGACGGCGAGACGACGCACCTGGCGTCCCGCCTGCTCGAGCTCGGCCTGCGGCGCGGCGACGTGCTCGGGGTGCAGGTGCCCAACACCGTCGAGCTCGTCGAGGTCTACCTCGCCGCCTGGACGGTCGGCGTCATCGTCTCGCCCCTGCCGATGCAGTACCGGGAGGGCGAGATCGTCGGCATGGCCAACCAGGCCGAGTTCGCCGCCTTCCTCTCGGTGCCCCACTTCGGCGGCCGGTCCCCGGTCGCCGAGGTGGCGGCGGTGCGCGCCGAGCTGCCGAGCGTCCGGGCCGTCATCGCGTACGCGCCCGACGCCGAGGTGGTCGGCGGCCTGCCCGCCGACGTCCTGCACGTCGCGCCCCGCGCGGCGACCGACGACGAGGCCGAGGCCGTGCAGGTGCACGTCGCGCTCGACCCCAACGACCCCAACGACTGCCTGACGATCTGCTGGACGTCGGGCACCGAGAGCGAGCCCAAGGGCGTGCCGCGCTGCCACTACGACTGGCTCGCGATCAGCTGGGCGACGGTCGACGCACCGTCGGTCGTCCCCGAGGACGTGCTGCTCAACCCGTTCCCGATGGTCAACATGGCCGGCATCAACGGCATGTTCCTGCCGTGGCTGCGCGTCGGCTGCGTGCTGGTGCAGCACCACCCCTTCGACCTGCCGACGTTCCTCGGGCAGATCGCGACCGAGCGCGTCACCTACACCGTCGCGCCGCCCGCGCTGCTGTGGATGCTGCTGCACGACGACGAGCTGCTGGCCTCGGTCGACCTCAGCAGCCTGACCCGCATCGGCTCGGGCTCGGTGCCGCTGCAGCCCGTCATGGTGCGGGGCTGGCAGGAGCGGTTCGGCATCGGCGTCATCAACTTCTTCGGCTCCAACGAGGGCATCGGCCTGCTGTCGAGCCCCGACGACTTCCCCGACCCGGACGACCGCGCGCAGTACTTCCCGCGGTACGGCGCCGAGGGCATCACGTGGTCGTCTCGCGTCGCCGAGTGGGTCGGCGTCAAGCTCGTCGACGTCACGACGGGCGCCGAGATCACCGAGCCCGGCGTCAGCGGCGAGCTGCGCATCAGCGGGCCGACGGTGTTCGCGGGCTACCTCAACGGCGACCGGCGTCCGACCCCGTTCGACGACGAGGGCTACCTCAGGACCGGCGACCTGTTCGAGATCGCGGGCGACCGCGGCCAGTTCCTGCACTACCTCGACCGGGCCAAGGACCTCGTGATCCGCGGCGGCATGAACATCGCCCCCGCCGAGCTCGAGGGGCTCATCGCCGACCACCCGGACGTCGTCGACGTCGCCGTGATCGGCGACCCGGACGAGCTGCTGGGCGAGCGCGTCGCGGCCGTCGTGACGCTCACGCCGGGCGCCGAGCTGACGCTCGACGAGCTCGTGACGTTCCTCAAGGGCAAGCGCATCGCCTCGTACAAGCTGCCCGAGCGGCTCGACGTGCGCGGCGAGCTGCCCCGCAACCCCGTCGGCAAGATCCTCAAGCGCGAGCTGCGCGCCACCTCGACCCAAGGAGTCACCGCATGACCGACGACGAGAAGCTGGCCCTCGCCCGCGAGATGTTCGCCGCCTGGGACGAGCTCGACTGGGACCGGGTCGTCGACCTGTTCGCCGACGACGGCGTGCTGCACAGCGTCATGCAGGAGCCCGTCGTCGGACGCGACGCGATCGCCGGACGCATGGCGATCCTCGGCAGCAAGTGCGAGCGGCTGACCCTGCACGTCACGGCCCTCGGCGTCATCGACGGACGCGTGTTCGTCGAGCGCGTCGACGACTTCGACTTCGACGGCCACCACGGCGAGGTGCCGGTCGTCGGCGTCCTGCGCATGGCGGACGGCCGCGTGACCGAGTGGCTGGAGTACTACGACCGTCCCACCCTGCTCGCCGGGATGGGCATCTCCGACGACTTCGGCCACTGATGGGGGCGGGCACGTGGGCGTCCGACGTCGTCGCGGCGATGACGCGGGCGGGGGACGCCACGGCGTTCCGTGGTCACGGGGTCGTCCGCTCGCACCGCGAGTCGCGTGACCGGGCCGTTCGGCTCGCCCACTCGCTGCGCGAGCGCGGAGTCGGGCCCGGCGACCGGGTCGCGCTCGTGGTCGAGGACCGCGCCGACTCGGTCGAGGCCTACCTCGCGGTGGGCCTGACCGGCGCGACGGCCGTGCAGGTCAACGACCGGCTGCAGACGTCCGAGATCGCCGAGATCCTCGACCTCAGCGCGCCGCGGCTCGTGATCCACACCGCGGGGCACGGCGAGCGGCTCGCCGACCTGCTGGCCGGTGCCGGCGTGGGCGTGGTCGGCATCGGGTGGGACGGGTACGAGGACGTCGTCACGTCCGGCTCGACGGTCGACCCGGACGTGCAGGTCGGGCCCGACGCGGCCGGCATCGTCGGCTTCACGAGCGGCACGACCGGCCTGCCCAAGGGGGTCGTGCACACGCACCGCAACCTCGAGCGGATCGTGCGGCACATGCCCGCGCACGACGGGCTGCGGTGGGGGAGCCGGTGTGCGTTCACCGGCACGCTCGCGTTCGCGGCCGGCATCTGGGGCGTCGTGCTGCCACACCTCTACGTCGGCGGCGAGCTGTCGTGGATGGCCGGCGTCGCGCCCGACGAGTGGGTCGACCGCATGGTCTCCGAGCGCACCAGCTTCACGTACGCGCCGACACCGCTCATGACGGCGTTCGCCGCCTCGGTGCGGGCGCGCCCCGAGGTGCTCGACCACCTCGACGGCGTGCTGCACTCCGGCTCGTCCGCGCCGCGCGAGGCGGTCGCCGACCTCGTCGACGCGATCGGCCACCGCTACGTCGAGACGTACGGCATGACCGAGACCGGCGCGCCCGTCACGGCGACCGTCCCCGACGACTGGCGGCCCGGCTCGACGGCGACCGACGCGTTCAGCTCGGCCGGGCGGGCGACCGCGATCTCGTCGATCGCGATCCTCGGGCCGGACGGGTCCGAGCTGCCCACCGGCGAGGTCGGCGAGATCGTCGTCGAGAGCGAGACGCTGTTCGCGGGGTACCTCGACGCGCCCGGGCTGACGGCCGAGGCGATGCCCGACGGACGGCTGCGCACCGGCGACCTCGGATCGGTCGACCCGGGCGGTCACCTCTACGTCCGGGGCCGGGCCAAGGACATGATCGTGACGGGCGGGATGAACGTGTACCCGGCCGAGGTCGAGCGGGTGCTCGCGCTGGCCGACGGGGTCGGCGAGGTCGCGGTGTTCGGCGTCGCCGACGCGCGCTGGGGCGAGACCGTCACCGCCGTGGTCGTCGCGCGCCCGGGCCGGTCGGTCGACGTCGACGCCGTCACGGCGTTCGCCCGCGAGCGGCTCGCGGGCTACAAGAAGCCCACGTCGATCCACGTCGTCGACGAGCTGCCGCGCAACGCGAGCCTCAAGGTCAAGAAGGACGTCCTGCGACACCGGTTCGAGCACGTCGATGGCTGACGTGCTCCCGCCGCCGCTCGCCGGGCTGCGGCTGCCCGTCGTGGCGGCGCCGATGTTCCTCGTGTCGGGGCCCGACCTCGTGATCGCGGCGTCGACGGCCGGCATCGTCGGCTCGTTCCCCGCGCCCAACTGCCGCACGCTCGACGAGCTCGACACGTGGATGGGCACGATCGTCGACGGCGTCGGCGGCGCCCCGTGGGCCGTCAACCTCGTGACGCACCGCACCAACGAGCGTCTCGCCGACGACCTGCGGCTCGTCGCCGAGCACCGCCCGCCCGTCGTCATCACCGCGCTCGGCTCGCCCCGGCCCGTCATGGACGTCGTGCACGGCTACGGCGGGCTCGTCATCGCCGACGTGATCGACCTGGCGCTGGCGCGCAAGGCGATCGCGGCCGGCGTCGACGGGCTCGCGTGCGTGTCGGCGGGCGCCGGCGGGCACACGGGGCACCTGTCGCCGTTCGCGTTCGTGTCGGCGGTGCGCGAGGAGTTCGACGGCATCGTGACGATCGGCGGCGGCATCACCGACGGCTTCGGCGTCGCGGGCGCGATCGCCGCCGGAGCCGACCTCGTCTCCATGGGCACCCGGTTCCTCGCGACGTCCGAGAGCATGGCGCAGGCCGAGTACAAGCAGATGGTCGTCGACCACGCCTCGGGCGACCTGGTCGTCAGCGCGGGCATCACGGGCACGCCGGCGTCGTGGCTGCGCCCGAGCCTCGTCGCGAACGGGCTCGACCCGGACGCGCTGGTGCACGAGGGCGGGCGCACGTACAACTCGTCCGACGCCCCGCAGAAGAGGTGGAAGGACCTGTGGGCCGCTGGCCAGGGCCTGCAGACCATCCACGAGGTGCAGCCCGTCGCCGACGTCGTCGCCGAGCTGGAGGAGGACATGAGGCGGGCCGCGGCCCGCCTCACCCCCTGGGTCAGTTGACCTGGCGGTCGTGGCCCTTCCAGAACTCCTCGCGGAGCTTGAACTTCTGCAGCTTGCCGGTCGCGGTGCGGGCGAGCTCGTCGCGGAAGTCGATGCGCTTGGGGCACTTGTAGCCCGCCAGGTGCTCGCGGCAGTGGGCGATCAGGCCCGCCTGGTCGACGGCGTCCTCGTCGGGGTCGAGCACGACGAGCGCCGTGATGAGCTCGCCCCACTTCTCGTCGGGGATGCCGATGACCGCGACCTCCTTGACCGACGGGTGCGACATGAGGGCGTCCTCGACCTCGATCGACGAGACGTTCTCGCCGCCCGTGATGATGACGTCCTTCTTGCGGTCGGCGATCGTGACGTAGCCGTCCTCGATCGTGCCGCCGTCGCCGGTGTGGAACCAGTTGCCGGCCTGCGCGTCGGCCGTCGCCTCGGGGTTCTCCCAGTACGACGCGAGGTTGTGGTTCGACTGGGCCAGCACCTCGCCGGAGTCGTCGATGCGCATGCGCACGCCGACGGCCGGGGCGCCCGCGCGTCCGAGGTTGACGGCCTGCTGGTGCGGGTCGAGGTCGTCCCACTCGGCGCGCATGCGGCTCATGGTCAGCAGCGGCGACGTCTCGGTGAGGCCGTAGATCTGGATGAACTCCCAGCCGAGCTCGTCGCGCACCCGCTCGATGGTGCGGGTCGGCGGCGGGGCACCGGCCACGATGATGCGGACGCGGTCGCGTCCGGGGATCTCGCCCTCCCACGTCTTCGCGGCGTCGAGCGCCGACGCGACGACGGCCGGCGCGGCGCACATGTACGTCACGCCGTGGCGCTCGATGCGGCGCAGGATCTCGGTGCCGTCGATCTGCCGGATCACGACGTGCGTCGCGCCCATGCCGGTGGCCGTGAACGGGTGGCCCCAGCCGTTGGCGTGGAACATCGGCAGCGTGTGCAGGTAGACGTCGCGGTCGGACACCGACGCCTGCCACCCGAACACCGTCGCGTTGAGCCACAGGTTGCGGTGCGTCAGCTGCACGCCCTTGGGCCGGGCGGTCGTGCCGGACGTGTAGTTGATCGTGGCGGTCGCGTTCTCGTCGCCGTCCCACGGCTGCGGCTCGGCGGACGAGGCCCAGATCTGGTCGTCGTCCTCGCCCAGGACGAAGGCGCGGACGCCGTCGATCTCGTCGACGAGGTGGCGCAGGTCGGGGTCGACCAGCATGACCTCGGATCCGGAGTGCTCAATGATGTAGCGGATCTCGGCGACCGCGAGCCGGAAGTTGACCGGCACCAGCACGCGTCCCCAGCCCGAGACGCCGTAGAACGACGTCAGCAGCCGGGCCGAGTTGTGCGACACGATCGCGACGCGTCCACCGACCGGCACGCCCATCGCGTCGAGCGTCGCGGCCTGCGAGCGGGCGCGGCGGCCGAGCTCGGCGTACGTGATCTCGCCCCACGAGTCGGCGGGCTGGTCGGGCTCGTCGATCACGGCGACGCGGTCGGGGTAGACCGTGGTCGCGCGATCGAGGAAGTCCATGACGGTCAGCGGGTAGTGCACGGTGGCCTCCTGTGGCGTGGGTCACCCCATTGTGCCCACGTCGCCTAGGCTCGGTCGCATGGGTCCGTCGGTGTCACGTGAGATCGCCAGTCCGCCCGAGGTGGCGTGGCGTCTGCTGACGCACGTCGACGACTGGCCGCGGTGGGGGCCGACGGTCGCCGGTGGCACGGTGCCCGGTGGCGTCATCGGCCCCGGCGCCACGGGCACCGTCCGCACCGCCGTGGGGGTCAGCCTGCCGTTCACGATCACCGAGTTCGAGGACGGACGCTCGTGGGCGTGGTCGGTCGCCGGCGTCCCCGCGACGAAGCACCGCGTCACGCCGACGGACGGCGGGTGCGTCGTGTCGTTCGAGGTGCCGTGGTGGGCGCCGGGATACCTCGTGGTGTGCGCGCTGGCGCTGGTGCGGATCGAGCGGCTGGCCGCTGCGTCGTAGGGTGGGCCGCATGGCCATCATCGCGACGCTCGACCTCCGCTTCGACCCCACCCAGCTGGACGAGGCACGGACGGTGATCAACCGCGTGCTCACCGAGACGCGTGCCTTCGACGGCAACCTCGGCGTCGACGTCCTGGTGGACGCCAACGACCCCGCGCACTGGATCGCGTACGAGACGTGGGAGTCGCCCGAGGCCGACGCCGCCTACCGCGAGTTCCGTGCCGGACCGGGTGCCGTCACCGACATGCCGCCGCTGCTGGCCGCCGCCCCGGTGCTGACGTGGTTCGAGGTCGACGACTCGCTCTGAGCCGTCAGTCGTCCTCGGGGGTCGAGACCCGCACGGCCTCGCCCTCCGGGTCCTCGACGCCGCGGAACCGCTTGAAGCTGTAGACGATCGTCGCGAGGGCCAGCAGGCATGACGCGATCAGGGTGCCGCCGGTGCCCCACCCGCCGACGAGCCACCACTTGTCGGCCACGGGCCACCAGCCGGGTGCGTCGGGCCGGATGCCCCAGAAGACGCCGATCGCGGCGAGCGCGAGCGCACCGGCGACGCTGCCGAGGATGCGCGGCCACGTCTGGACGCTCTGGGCGGCCGACTTGAGCGCCATGACCTCGATGGGCCGCACGCGTCGCTCGGCCCACTCGTACTGCTGCGACAGGATCGCGAGACCGGCGAAGACGCCCAGCAGGCCGGGGCCGGGCAGGATCAGGGCGGCGATGCCGGCGACCAGCAGGAGCCAGCCGAGGGCCTCGAAGGCGATGCGGCGTGCCGTGCTCTGCGTCGTCATGCGAAGACGCTACAGGGCAGCGCGAGCCTGCGCCGAGCGGAATGCGGGGCGTGATGGGATGGCCCCATGCGATTCGCGGCGGTGGCACTCCTGCTCGTCCTGGGGGCGTGCAGCGGCGGATCGTCGGAGCCTGCCGGCCAGGCGACCACACCTGCGCCGGCCGCGGGCGCGCCGACCAATCCGCCGCCGACCGGCACCCCCGTGCCGGAGGCGCTGTCGGACTTCCGCTGCGAGGCCGACGGCACCGGCACCTACACCGCGACGGGCGCGCTGGCCAACGACACCAAGGCGCCCGTGACGTTCCAGGTGACGGTCAACGTCGGCCTGCCGGCGGCGACGCCGCAGTCCGCCGTGACGAAGCAGGTGCCGAAGGTCAAGGCGGGCGGGTCGACGACGTTCGAGATCGTCAAGATCCCCGTCGCCGCCGAGGGCGGCACGTGCCACGTGCAGGTCGTCACGACGAAGTAGCCGCGGCCCGAGCCCAGGCGTCGACGTCGAACGGGACGTCCGTGGGCGGGGCCTCGGCCGCCTCGGCTGCCAGCCCTGCCACCCACGGGTCGAGTGGCTCGTCGGTCGTGCCCAGGCGCTGCCGGTAGTCGTCCGCGAGGGCGGCGGCGACCTGTGCGGGGGTCAGGTCGGACCGCACGTCCCTCAGTCCGCCGATCGTCGACTCCTGCAGGTCGTAGCCCAGGGCCTCCGAGACCGCGACGATCACGTCGTGCACCCGGTCGGACGTCGCGACCTGCACGACGGTGCTGAACAGCGAGCCGGTCGGCGTGATGCGCTGGGCCGAGCCGACGACCTTGAACCGTCCGCCGACGTTGACGCTGAACTCACCGGGGCAGTACTCGCCCTCGACCTCGCCGACGCGCGCGTCGACGCCGAGCGACCTCAGCACCCGGGCGTGGTGGTCGGCGTTGAGGGCGAACGAGTCGCGGCCGTCGACGTGGTCGACCACGACGGCGCCCTCGTCGTACGCGACCATCCGGCCGCCGGGGGAGCGGACCGCGGTCGCGAAGCCCGCGTCGTGCGCGATCGCCGCGGCGCGCGCGATGCCCGGCGAGCGGGTGTCGCGGCGGGTGAATGCGACGGTCGGCCCGTGCGGGACGTAGACGTGCACGAGCTCGCGCCACGGGGCGTCCGCCGCCCGCAGCAGCAGGGCCGGCACGGTCAGCTCGGCGACCGCCGGCCACGTCGGGCCGGCGGGGTGGCCGACGACCAGGTGTGCGGTCAGGACGCGGGGACGTCGGCGTCGGGACCGCGCGCGATGCGGCCGAGGATGTCGACCAGCACGGCCCGGTCGCCGGCGCTCACGCCGTCGAGCGCGCGGGCCTCGGCCTCGTCGCGGGCGACCGCGAACGTCGCGTAGACGCGTCGGCCGGCATCGGTGATCTGCGGGATGCGGACGCGACGGTCGGAGGGGTCGACGGTGCGGACGACGAGCTCCTGCTTCTCGAGGCGGTCGAGCACCGTGATCAGCGTCGTCTTGTCGACGCACACCACGCGGCTCAGCTCGAGCTGCGTGCGCTGCTGGCCGTCGTCGAGGGCCGCCAGCACGAGCCAGTCACGGGCGTCGTTGAGACCCATCTCGACGGCTGCGCGGTCGAGGTAGATCGTGACCTGGTTGACGGCCGCGTGCAGCAGGATCGTGAGGTCGTCCGGGAAGCTCTCGCACGCCGTCATCGGCTTGGTCGTCGTCCGATCGGCCTGCACTGCTCCCATGCCCGGACGATATCCCCTCGCAGCAACATGGTCAACGTCGGATTAGTCACACTCAGATCATCTCGACTCGGACGATCTCGAATCGTACGGTGTGGACATGACCTCTCCTCTCTCCACGACGTCCACGGACGTCGACCCGCGGCGATGGCTGGCGCTCGTCGTCATCGCGGTCGCGCAGCTGATGGTGGTGCTGGACGCCAGCATCGTGAACATCGCCCTCCCGTCCGCCCAGGAGGCGCTCGGCATCTCCGACGCCAACCGCCAGTGGGTCGTGACGGCCTACGCCTTGGCGTTCGGCGGCCTGCTCCTGCTCGGCGGCCGCGTCGCCGACTTCGTCGGCCGCAAGCGCGCCTTCATCATCGGCCTGGTGGGCTTCGGCATCGCCTCGGCGGTCGGCGGCCTCGCGCAGAACCAGATCGAGCTGTTCGGCGCCCGCGCGCTGCAGGGTGCGTTCGCCGCGCTCATGGCTCCCGCGGCCCTGTCGCTCATCACCGTCACGTTCACCGAGCCCAAGGAGCGTGCCAAGGCGTTCGGCGTCTACGGCGGCATCTCCGGCGGTGGCGCCGCGCTCGGACTGATCCTCGGCGGCGTGCTGACCGAGTACGCGTCGTGGCGCTGGACGCTGCTCGTCAACACCCCCATCGCGATCGCGACGGCGGTCGCCGCCTACCTGCTCGTGCGCGAGAGCCGCGCCGAGGGCAAGGCCCGCTACGACATCCCCGGCGTCGTCACGAGCACCCTGGGTCTCGGCGCCCTCGTCTACGGGTTCACCATGGCGTCCGAGGACGGCTGGTCCTCGGCCGGCACGATCTCGCTGCTCGTCGCGGCGGTCGTCCTGCTGGTCGCCTTCGTCGTGATCGAGATGAACACGGCCGAGCCGCTGCTGCCGCCGCGCGTGTTCACCGAGCGCAACCGCGCCGCCGCGTTCCTCGTCTCGCTGCTGCTGGGCCTCGCGCTGTTCGGGATGTTCCTGTTCCTCGTCTACTACATGCAGGGCACGCTCCAGTACTCCGCCGTGAAGTCGGGGCTCGCGTTCCTGCCGTTCAGCGTCGGCGTCGTGATCGGCGCCGGCGTGGCGAGCGGCTTCCTGCCCCGCGTCGGACCGCGTCCGCTGATGGTCGGCGGCACGGTCATGGCCGCGATCGGCATGGCGCTGTTCACGCAGATCACGGTCGACGACAGCTACCTCGCCGTCGTCCTGCCCGCGCAGATCGTCATGAGCATCGGCATGGGTCTGGCCTTCGTCGCCCTCTCGAGCACCGCGCTCGTGGGCGTCGAGGACCACGACGCCGGCGTGGCCAGCGCCCTGGTCAACACGACGCAGCAGGTCGGCGGATCGCTCGGCACGGCCCTGCTCAACACCATCGCGGCGTCGGCCACCGCGGGCTACATCACCGCCAACGGCGTCGCCCAGACGCCCGAGGGCCTGGTGCACGGCTACACGGTCGCATTCACCTGGGGCCTCGGCGCGCTGATCTTGGCTGCCGTGCTGTCGCTGGTGCTCGTCACCAAGCAGCGTCCCGCCGCGACCGACGAGGGCGACGAGACGCCGTTCGAGCACGCCGAGGAGCTCGTCGTCATCTGAGCGGCACCGGGGTGCCCCGTCCTAGGGCTGGACCAGGATGCGGACGGGGCTCCCCTCGCGCTCGTGCAGGATGCGGATGCCCTCGGTGACGTCCTCGAGCGGGACGATGCCGCTGATCGAGCGGCTCAGGTCGAGGCGGCCGGTCGAGACGAGGCGGGCGAGCGTGCCGATGTCGGCGAGCTCGTAGCCCAGGTGGCCGAGCACCTGCTTGCGGCTCAGGTTGAACCACACGCTGGCGCCGAGGCCCCACTCCTCGTCGCTCATGCCGACGCCGACGAGGCGTCCGCCGTTGCCGAGCGAGGCCATCGCCTGGTCGAAGGTGACCTTCAGGCCGACGGCGTCGAAGGCGACGTCGAGACCCACCCCGCCCGTGATCTCGAGGATCTTCGCGGCGAGCTCGGGGTCGCGCGAGTCGAGCGCGAGGTCGGCGCCCAGGTCGAGGGCCCGCTGCCGCACGGTCTCGTCGAGGTCGATCGCGACGATCGGGCTCGCGCCGACCAGGCGGGCCAGCTGGACGACGTGGGTGCCGACGCCGCCGGCTCCCCAGACGCCGACCGACTCGCCGACCCGCACCTGGCCGGTGTGCACCACCGCGCCGTACGGGGTCGACACGGCGTCGGCCAGGATCGCGGCCTGCTCCATCGAGACGTTGTCGGGGATGCGGGTCAGCCCCAGGGCCTGGGCGACGGTGTACTCGGCCCATGCACCGTCGTACGCGAACGCCATCAGCTGCAGCGCCGTGCAGTGGCCGTAGTCGGCCCGCAGGCACTGGTGGCACTGCCCGCACGGCCGTCCGGAAGCGGGCACGACCCGGTCGCCGACCGACCACCCGACGACGTCCTCGCCGATCTCCGCGATCCAGCCCGAGGCCTCGTGACCCTGCGTGACGACCTGGGGCCCCATCGCCGGGAACGTGCCGTCGAGCAGCGACAGGTCGGAGTGGCAGATGCCGCAGAACGCGACCTTGACCAGCACCTCGCCCGGTCCCGGGGTGGGGATCGGGACGTCGGTGACCTCGAACGTCAGTGTCGCGGTGTCGAGGCGCTGGGCGCGCATCGTGCCGGCGCTCACGAGGCGGCCTCGACGCGGGCCTCGACCGGCGTGACGGGGGCGAGCGTCTTGCCGAGGTCGGTGCGCATCGTCGTCAGCGAGTCGAGCACGTAGTTCTGGCGGACGCGCCACGGTCCGCTGTCGCCCTGCCGCGGGAACGAGTCGATCGAGCGCTGGACGTAGCCGGCCGCGAGGTCGAGCAGGGGGCGCTCGGTCAGGGGGCGGTCGGGGCGCGGCGCCACGGCCGCGTAGCCCTTCTCGTCCATCCAGCCCAGCACCTTGCACACGAGGCGGTGCGACAGGTCGGCCCGCAGCGTCCACGACGCGTTGGTGTAGCCGATGCAGACCGCGAAGTTCGGCACGCCGGTCATCATGGCGCCCTGCCACACGAACTGCTCCGACAGCGGGACGGTCACGCCGTCGACCTGGGGCTTGATGCCGCCGAAGGCCAGCAGCTTGAGGCCCGTCGCGGTGACGAC
The DNA here is from genome assembly GCF_001426485.1 of Aeromicrobium sp. Root472D3. GTDB lineage: Bacteria > Actinomycetota > Actinomycetes > Propionibacteriales > Nocardioidaceae > Aeromicrobium. Next base: position 868,725 of record NZ_LMET01000001.1, read on the forward strand.
GACGTCCGCCTCGAGCACGCGGCCCGACGTCAGGCGGATGCCGTCGGGGACGAACGAGTCGATCGTGTCGGTCACGATCTCGGCGTCGCCGTTCTTGAGGCTCTTGAACAGGTCGCCGCTCGGGACGGCGCACAGGCGCTGGTCCCACGGGTCGTACGACGGCGTGAAGTGGTCGGCGACCATCTGCTCGTCCTTGAGGATCTTGGTCGTCAGGCCCAGCAGGATCTTGCGCGCCTGCTGCGGACGGCGGCGGCAGAACTGGTAGAACGCCGTGCCGAACGCGATGTTCTTCGAGCGGATCAGGGTGTGGGCGACGTCGGCGGGCAGGTGGTCGCGCAGCCAGTCGGCCTTCTTGTCGCGACTCGGGACGGCGCTGATCCACGTGGGGCTGCGCTGCAGCATCGTGACGTGCGCGGCGCGGCCCGACTGCTCGCCGTCCTTCGTCATGGACGGGATGAGCGTCACGGCCGTCGCGCCGCTGCCGATCACGACGACGCGCTTGCCGGCGTAGTCGAGCTCCTCGGGCCAGTACTGCGGGTGCACGACCTCGCCGGCGAAGTCGTCGATGCCGGGGAACTCGGGACGGTACGTGTCGTCGTAGTCGTAGTAGCCGGCGCACGAGTAGAGGAAGCCGCACGTCATGGTCGACTCGACGCCGTCGCGCGACAGCGTCAGCGTCCACCGCGAGTCGGTGGTCGAGAAGTCGGCCGACACGACCTTGGTGCCGTACCGGATGTGCTCGTCGATGCCGAACTCGTCGGCCGTCTCGCGGATGTACTCGAGGATCGTCGGTCCGTCGGCGATCGACTTGGCGTCGCGCCACGGCTTGAACTGGTAGCCGAGCGTGAACATGTCGCTGTCGGAGCGCACGCCCGGGTAGCGGAAGAGGTCCCACGTGCCGCCCATCGTGTCGCGCGACTCGAGGATCAGGTAGCTCTTCTCGGGGCACTCGGTCTGGAGCCGGTAGCCGGCCCCGATGCCGGACAGGCCGGCGCCGACGACGACGACGTCGACGTGCTGGGGCAGCGGCAGGGCGGTGGCGTCGGAAGAAGTCATGCGTCCAGTCTGCTCCTGCGACCCGCGCGAAACTTGACTTCGGACGACAACTGTTTGATCTTTGACGACATGCCCGTCATCCGTTCCGCCGGCATCCGGGGGTTCCGCGACGTGGTCGAGGAGCTCGGCGGCGACCCCGCCGACATCGCGCGACGAGCCGGCGTGCCCGTCGCCGCGCTCGACGCCGACGACGTGCTGGTCGAGGACGTCGCCCTCGCCCGGGTGCTCGAGATCGCCGCCGCCGAGCTGCACTGCCCCGACCTCGGTCTGCGGATCGCGGGACGGCAGGACGTCTCGCTGCTGGGCCCGCTGGCCCTCGCGATCCAGAACGCGCCATCGGTCGGCGACGCGCTGGAGGCGACCTCGCGCTACCTGTTCGTGCACGCGCCGGGCATGCGCATCTGGCTGCAGCCCGATCCCGACGGCGTCCGCGGCGTCGAGGCGCTGCGGTACGACGTCACGCCGGCGGGGATCGACCCGCCGCGGCAGGGCACCGACGTCAGCCTCGGCTCGCTGCACCGCGCGATCGTCTCGCTGGTGGGCGGCTCGTACGGGCTGCGCACGGTCGACCTGCCGCACCAGCCGCTCGCGCCGCGCGCCGTCTACGAGGAGTTCTTCGGCGTGCAGGTGCGGTTCGGGCGTCCGGCTGCCCTGCTGCGGCTGCCGTCGAGCCTCGGCGACCTGCCGCTCGCGGTGCGCGACGAGACCGTGCGGCAGATGGCCCTCGACTTCCTGGCCCGCCAGTCGCCCGCCGGCGACGTGCTGCTGACGTCGCGGACGCGCGGCGCCCTGCAGCAGCTGCTCGGCACGAGTGCCCCCGGCATCGACGCGGTGGCGCGGCTGCTCGACCTGCACCCGCGCACCCTGCAGCGCCGGCTCGCCGGCGAGGGGACGACGTTCGCGGCCGTCCTCGACGACGTGCGCCGCGACGCCGCGCGCCGCTACCTCGTCACGACCGACCTGCCGCTCAGCCAGGTCGCGGGCCTGCTGGGCTTCTCGGAGCAGGCGGTGCTGAGCCGGGCCTGCCGGCGGTGGTGGGGCCTCACGCCCCGGGACGTCCGTCGCGGCGGCTGACCCGTGTGACAAGGGTGACGTCGTGCGCCGCTCGGGCTGCGGGACGCGGCGGGTCCGTGTTGCATGGAGAGGGCGGACGCCACCGCGTCCCGCCTCCCCGACACCGAAGGACGACCTCCATGCGCGTCAACGCCTATGCCGCCCCCGCCGCCGGCGAGCCCCTCGCCCCCCTCGAGATCGAGCGCCGCGACGTCGGTGCCAACGACGTCCTGATCGAGATCGCGTTCGCCGGCATCTGCCACTCCGACATCCACACCGTGCAGGGTGACTGGGGCCCGCAGCAGTACCCGCTGGCCCCCGGCCACGAGATCGTCGGCACCGTCACCGAGATCGGCTCGGACGTCACCCGTCACGCCGTCGGCGACCACGTCGGCGTCGGCTGCATGGTCAACTCGTGCGGCGAGTGCGCCAGCTGCACGGGTGGCGACGAGCAGTTCTGCGTCAAGGGCATGATCGGCACGTACGGCGCGACCGACGTCGACGGCACCATCACGCAGGGCGGCTACTCGACCCACGTCGTCGTCGACGCCGACTACGTCCTCTCGGTGCCGGACGGCATCGACCTCGCCGCCGCCGCGCCGCTGCTGTGCGCCGGCATCACGACGTACTCGCCGCTGCGGCACTGGGGCGCCGGCCCCGGCAAGAAGGTCGCGGTCGTCGGCCTCGGCGGCCTCGGCCACATGGCCGTCAAGATCGCCCACGCGCTCGGCGCCGAGGTCACGGTGCTGTCGCAGTCGCTCAAGAAGCAGGAGGACGGTCTGCGTCTCGGCGCCGACAGCTACTTCGCGACGAGCGACCCCGACACGTTCGACCAGCTCGCGGCCCGCTTCGACCTGATCGTCAACACCGTCAGCGCCTCGGTCGACTTCAACGACTACCTGGGCCTGCTGGCCGTCGGCGGGACGCTCGTCAACGTCGGCGCCCCGCCGAAGCCCATCGAGATCAGCGCGATGTCGCTGATCCAGGGCCGCAAGTCGGTCGCCGGCTCCATGATCGGCGGCATCGCCGAGACGCAGGAGATGCTCGACTTCTGCGGCGAGCACGGCATCGGCTCCGAGATCGAGGTCATCGACGCCTCCGCGATCAACGAGGCGTACGAGCGCGTGCTCGCCTCGGACGTCCGCTACCGCTTCGTCATCGACGCGTCGACGTTCGGCGCCGCCTGACGGTCGGTCAGCGCCGCTCCTCGGCCAGCAGGGCGTAGACGTACTCGTCCTGCCAGCCGAGGTCGCGGTGCATCGAGTCGAGGACGTGGTGGGCCTCGCGGCGCATCCCGATGCGCTCCATGAGGCGCCACGACGGCTCGTTGTCGGCGAAGCACTCGGCGACGACGCGTCGCACCCCGACGTCGTCGAAGGCGTGCCGCACGAGCTCGCGCACCGCCTCGGTCGCGAGCCCGCGGCCGCCGGCGTCGGGGTGCATCGCCCAGCCGAGCAGGCCCACCGAGGCGCGGGCCTGCTCGACGGCCTCGCGCTGCGACCACGCGTCCTGCACGATCAGCATCAGGTCGCCGACGACGTCGCCCTCGTGAAGCACGACCAGCAGGGTGCGGCGGTCCTCGGGCTCGAGGAAGCGCTGTCGCACCTCGTCGCGGTCGAGCGAGCCGCCCAGCCAGCGCCGGACGTCCGGGCGGCTGCGGTACGACCAGATCGCGTCGAAGTCGTCCGGCTCGACGGGACGCAGCGCGAGCCGCTCGGTGGTCAGGGGCCAGGTCGCGGGCATGTCGCGAGCCTAGGACAGACTCGGGGCATGACAGTCGAGACGGTGGGACAGCTGGACGACGGCCGCGACGTGCAGGTCGTGACGATCGGCAGGGCGCCGGGCATCGAGCTGCAGGTGCTCGACCTGGGGGCGACGGTGCACCGGCTCGACGTGACGGGCGGCGACGGCGTGCGCCGCAACGTCGTGCTGGGCCACCCGACGCCCCAGGAGCACCTCGACTCCACCTTCTACATCGGCGGCACGATCGGCCGCTACGCCAACCGCATCGCCGACGGCCGCTTCGAGCTCGACGGTGTCGGGCACGAGGTCGGCACGAACGACCGCGGCCACTCCCTGCACGGCGGTCCCGACGGCTTCGACCGCCGCACCTGGAGCATCGAGCGTCACGACGACACGTCGGTCGAGCTCGCGCTGACGAGCCCCGACGGAGACCAGGGGTTCCCGGGCGAGGTGCGCGCGACCGTGACGTTCACGGTGGTCGACGACCGTGTCGACGTCGTCATGACCGCCACCACCTCGGCGGCGACCGTCGTCAACATGACGAGCCACGTCTACTTCAACCTCGCCGGCGAGGGCGCCGGCACCGCCGACGAGCACCTGCTGCGCGTCGCCGCCGAGCGGTACACGCCGGTCGACGACGCCGGCATCCCCGAGGGCGACCACGCGGCGGTCGCGGGCACGCCGTTCGACCTGCGCGAGCCCACCGTCGTCGGCGAGGCCGTGCGGTCGGCCCACCCGCAGGTCGTGGCGGCGTCGGGCATCGACCACAACTACGTGCTCGACGGATCGGGCTCGCGGGTCGTCGCGCAGCTCGACTGCCCGACGACCCGCACCCGGCTCGAGCTGACGTCCGACCAGCCGGGCCTGCAGGTCTACACCGGCAACTTCCTCGACGGGCAGCGCCGGTCGACGTCCGGGGTCCTGCTCCGCCAGGGCGACGGCATCGCGCTCGAGCCGCAGACGTTCCCCGACTCGCCGAACCACCCCGAGTGGCCCTCGGCGGAGCTCCGGCCCGGGCAGACCTACACCTCCCACCTGTCGTGGACGGTGTCGGCCACGGCCTAGCCGAGCGCCACGGCGATCTCGTTGGGGACGGCGTCGAGCTGCGTGGTCGCGGTGACCTCGCCGGTCGTCAGGTCGACTGCGTGCACCGAGCTCGTCGCCGGCTCGGTCACGTAGGCGACGTCACCGTCGACGCTGATCGCCGGGTGGGCGTCCTGCCACTCGACGGGACCCTCCCACGGCTGGACGACCGGGAACTCGTCGACGATCTCGCCGGTCGTCGGCTCCAGCACGTGGATGTTGCCGTCGGTCGAGAGGATGTACGCGCGGTCGCCGGGCCCACGGGCGACGTCGCGGAACGTGTACTGGACCTCGTCGGGCAGGTCGACGACGTCGAGCGACTTCTCCTGCGTGTCGATCAGCGCGACCGAGTTGAGCAGGTAGCCCTCGGCGTCGGGGTCGGTCTTGTAGTCGCCGACGACGATCGGGCTGGTCTCGGAGACGTACGCGTTGCCCATGCGGCCGAACTCGTCCGGCGCGTCGAGCTTCTCGAACGTGCCGCCCGAGTAGAGCAGGGCCCCGTCCTCGCAGCCGAAGACGACGGCCTCGCCCTGGGCGGTGCCCTCGCCGTGGATTCCGGGGCACTGGTCGCTCGTGGCGGTCTCGGTCCAGTCGCCGTCCTCCTCCCGCATCGCGACGGCTCCGGACCGCGCGGTCTCGTCGCCCTTGGTGGTCAGCAGCGTGCCGTCCTCGAGCACGATCGACACGCCGTGATGGGCGGCCGGTGCGGTGTGGGTGCCGACGGGCTTCGTGAGGTCGTCGGTCTCGAGGACCGTCGTCGTGCCGGTGCCGTCGTCGAACAGCACCGTCTTGTCGGCGTGCCGGACGACGTGGCCCGCGGCGGTCGCGGCCACGGTCGTGTCCGTCAGCTCGGGAGCCGCGGTGTCGAGGAGCTGGAAGCCCTTCGACGTCGTGACGAAGACGTGGCGGCCGTCGCCGGCGGCGTTGAGACGGGTGAACTCCTCGGTCGTGAACGTGTCGACGACGTCGAGCGTCGTCGGGTCGAGGACGGCGATGCCGCCGGGCGTCGAGACGGCGACGCGTCCGGTGGTGGCCGCCTCCCGCTTCTCGCCGGTTGCGCAGCCCGTGACGAGCAGGGCGAGCCCCGCGACGGCGGTGAGGGTGGTGCGTCGGAACATGGGTGACCTCTTTCTGGGTGGTGGGTCCTGGTGGTTCAGCCGGTGAGTCCGGCGGAGATCCGGTCGGTGTTGGCGCGCATCATCTGCAGGTACGTCGCGGCGCCGCCGCCCTTCTCGGTCAGCGACTCGGTGAAGAGCTCGACGACGTCGACGTCGACGCGCGCCTCGTCGGCCAGCACCTGCACGAGCCGGTCGGGCTGCGACGACTCGGCGAAGATCGTCGACACGCCGGAGGCCGAGATGGCCTCGCCGAGGTCGCGCAGGTCGGCGGCGCTGGGCGCGGCGAGGGTCGTCCCGCCCGGGATGACGGCACCCACGACGCGGACGTCGAAGCGTTCGGCGAGGTAGCCGAAGACGTGGTGGTTGGTCACGAGGGCGCGGCGCTCGGGCGGGATCGCGGCGAAGGCGGACGTCATGTCGGCGTCGAGATCGGCGAGCTCGGTGCGGTAGGCGGTCGCGTCGCGCTCCAGCCGGTCGAGGTCGATGCCGTCGATGTCGGCGGCCTTCTCCTCGAGGGCGTCGACGACGTCGACCATCGCGGCGGGGTCGGTCCAGAAGTGCGGATCGGGCGCGCCCTCGGCGTCGCCGGACGCGTAGGGGACGACGTCGACCTCGTCGCCCGCCACGAGCATCGGGGCACCGGCGTCGGCGGCCCGGTCGAGGTGTCGCTGGAGCCCCTCCTCGAGGCCGAGACCGTTCGAGACGACGAGGTCGGCGTCGCCCATCGTCGCGGCCTGCCGCGCCGAGATCTGGGACGAGTGCGGATCGGAGTTCGGCGGCATCAGCACCGTGACGTCGACCTGGTCGCCCAGCACCTGCTCGACGACGTCGCCGAGGATGTTCGTCGTGACCACGACCTGCGGGCGGTCGGATCCGCCGACCTCGGTGCACGCCGACAGGGCCAGCGCCGCCGCGATCGCGGCCGCCGCGCGCCTCATCGGCCGGTCTCCGCGACGTGCACCGGACGCGTGGACGTCCTCAGCGAGCGGGCCACCCGTGCCCCGTCGGCGTAGTCGATCTCGTGGACGACGCCGTCGGCGGAGGCGTTGACGTAGGCGCGCTGGGCGTCGACCGACAGCGACACTCCGCGCTCGAGGGCCGGATCGGCCAGCGTGGACGCGAGGACCGGCTCGCTCGTGGCGAGCTGCTCGCCCGACGGCGCGTCGTACACCTGCACGGTCCCGTCGTCGCCCACGGCGACGACGTGGGCGTCGGCGTCGTCGACGGCCGAGGCCGCGACGACCGGCGTGCTGGTCTCGATCCACTGCCACGACCGCTCGCGGGTGTCGAGCAGCCAGATGCCCGACCCGTCGCCGATGCCCGCGACGGTCGGGCGTCCCTTGCGGGCGGCGAACGTCGTCGCAGGTGCGGCCGCGCCGGCCGGGTAGGCGATGCGCTCGAGCACGGGGTCGTCGCCGTCGAGCGTCGCGAGCACGGCACCGTCCTGGCAGCCGACGACGAGACCGACCCGGGTCGTGATGGTGCCGGACGCCCCGGTGCACGCGGTGCCGCCGATCGTCGTGCCCTGCGCGTCGACGACGCGCATTCGGCCGTCCGGCTGGCTGACGACGGCGCCGTCGCCGAGCGGCGCGACGAGCCCGTCGTGCGCCCCGACCTCGAGCCGGAACGTCTCCTCCACCCGCCCGTGGGCCAGCGCCGCGTTGTCGAGCAGCACCGCCTCGCCGGACGCGGGGAAGAACAGGCCCGTGCCGCCGGCGGTCGACAGCATGCCGGTCGACACCGCGGCGGTGCCCGAGCCGTCGACCCGTCCGACGGCGCGCGGCTCGGCCCGGTAGTAGTGGAAGTGATCGGCGTGGTCCCACGTCCAGACGCCGCTGTCGACGACGTCGACCCCGGAGTCGTCGACCGAGAAGACGTAGCGCCCGTCGCTCGCCACCGTGGCCGCCGGGCGGACGGGCTCGAGGCCGGTGCGCTGGTCGGTCAGCAGGTCGAGCATCGACGCGGAGCCGTCGGCGTCGATCGCGACGAGGTGCAGCTGGGGCTCGGCGACCTCGGCCGCTCCGTCGACCGCTCCGTGACCGGCGGGGGCGGACGGCCCCCGGGGCTCGGAGGTGGTCGAGCACGCGGCGAGCGTCGCGAGCGCGATCGCCGCCGCGGCCAGACGCGTCGGGTGGACGGGGGAGTGGCGGGTCATGAGGGCCTTCCTGGGCGGGTGCGGGTCTGCGCGACGAGGGACGAGAGCGCCGCCAGGGCGATCGCGGCGGCGGCGATCGACGCTCCCGCCGCGGTGTCGGCGTGCCATGAGCACAGCAGCCCGATCAGCACCGCGAGCCAGCCGAAGCCCACGGCGGCGACCATGCGGGTGGGGATGCTGGTCGTCCACGGCGTGGCGGCGACGGACGGCGCGAGCAGCAGGCCGACGACCAGCAGCGAGCCCACGGCCTGGTAGGACGAGACGACGGCCAGGGTCACCAGCGCCACGAGGGCGAGCTGGGCCAGCTGGGGCCGCAGCCCGAGGGTCGCGGCGACGCGACGGTCGAACGCCGCCGCGACGAACGAGCGGTGCAGCGTCGCCGTCACGACCACCGCGACCGCTGCCGCGACCAGCAGGGCCACGAGATCGGCCTCGTCGATCGCGAGGACGTCGCCGAACAGGATCGCGGTCGCGTCGGTGGCGTAGCTGCGGGAGTGCGACACGATGATGACGCCCAGCGAGAGCATCGCGACGAACAGCAGGCCGATGCTGGTGTCGTACGACAGCCGTCCGCGGCGCTGCAGCACGCCGACCAGGCCGCTCATCGCGACGGCGCTGACGGCGCCGCCGAGCATCACGGGTGCTCCGACGACGGTCGCGAGTGCGACGCCGGGGAGCATGCCGTGGCCGATCGCCTCGCCGAGGAACGCCATGCCGCGGATCACGACCCACGTCCCGACGACGCCGCAGATGACCGCGGCGAGCCCGCCGCCGACGAGGGCGCGCAGCACGAAGTCGGCGGTGAAGGGTTCTGTCAGCCAGGGCACGCCGAGGACCGTATACGGAAGTGAGAATCATTATCAAATCGGTTAGGGTGATCGGCATGACGAGCCCACCGGCCCTGCGCGCACGCGGTCTCCGCGTCTCGTTCGGCGCCCACACCGTGCTGCACGACCTCGACGTCGACCTGTCATGGGGCGCCGTGACCGCCATCGCGGGGCCCAACGGCGCCGGCAAGTCGACGCTCGTCGAGGTGCTCGCGGGCGTCCGCACGCCGCAGCGGGGGACGGTCGAGTGCGCCGACGACGTCGCCCTCGTCGTGCAGAGGCCGGAGGTGCCCGACTCCCTGCCCGTCACGGTGCGCGACGTCGTCGCGATGGGCACCTGGCGGACCCGCTCGGGGCGCCGGGAGCGGCGGTCGCGGGTCGAGTCGGCGCTGCACGAGGTCGACCTGGCCGACCTCGCGGCGCGGCCGTTCTCGACGCTCTCGGGCGGTCAGCGCCAGCGGGCGCTGCTGGCGCAGGGGATCGCCCGCGAGGCTCGCGTCCTCCTGCTCGACGAGCCTGCCGCCGGGCTTGACGCCGCCAGCCGCGATCGCACCCGGCAGCTGCTCGCGGCCGCCGCACGCTCGGGGGCCGCGGTCGCGTGCGTCACGCACGACGACACCGCGATCGAGGCGGCCGACGTCGTCGTCAGGCTCGAAGGCGGCCGTCGGGTGCGGTGACGGCGTCCCACTCCGCGCGCAGCTCCGCGAGCGTCCGGATCTCGAGGCGGATCGCGTCGAGGTCGTGACGGCCCGCCATCCGCTCGACCGCTGCGCGGTGGGCGGCGCGCTCCGTCGCCAGCTCGTCGGCGGCCCGGCGCAGCTCGGCCAGCGCGCCCACGACGTCGGGGGAGCCCAGCTGCTCGCGACCCGCCCACAGCACGTGGCGCAGCGGGTCGCCGACGAGACGGTCCATCTCGTCGTCGGTGCGGCACGGCCGCGCGACGGCCTGCGCTGCGACGAGCCACGAGTCGTGGGCGTCGGCGCGCGTGCGCAGCAGCTCCTCGTGGTCGACGACGTGGACGCGGCCGGGACCCATCGGCCGGCGGGGCCACGCCGGCGCGAGACGGCCGGTGCGCACCAGGCGGTGGTGCTCACGCAGCGCCTCGGCGTCACCCGGACGGACGAGCGTGACGCGTCGCGGCGAGCATCCCGCCAGCTCGAGCGAGCCGAAACCGGTCGTCTCGCCGACGTAGCCCAGCCACTGCCGGCGCCCGCCGAAGACGGGCGCGGCCGACCCCAGGGCCTCGAGGTGCTGCGACCGCGTCAGGTTGCTGATGGTCATGGAGCCTCCTCACGCCGCAGGGGTAGGACGACTTTACGTCTGCTGCGGCCGATCCGCTCCCCGCGGATCGGCGAGGACGTCGCGCCACGAGTGCTGCGGGTCGAAGCCGAGCAGGTCGCGCGCCTTGTCGATCGAGTAGAACGTCTCGTCGCGCCCCATCTCGCGGCGCACCTCGACGCCCTCGTAGAACTCGTCGATGACCTCCTGGGTCGTCGCGGCGACCGACATGTCGGCGTTCGCGACGTTGAAGACCTCGTAGCCCAGGCCGTCGGTCTCGAGGCAGCGCTGCACCATCTGGCCCAGGTCGCGGGTGTCGATGTACGCGAACACGTTGCGCCGGCGCTGCGACGGGTCCTCGAGGAACGGCGGGAACAGCTCGGCGTACTCGTGGGGCTCGATGACGTTGTTGATGCGCAGGCCGTAGACGTCGGAGCCGGTGCGGGCCTGGAACGAGCGGGCCGTCGTCTCGCTCGCGACCTTCGACATCGCGTACGAGTCCTCCGGGACGGTCGGGTGCTCCTCGTCGACCGGCACGTACAGCGGCTTGCGCTCGCCCTGCGCGAAGCAGATGCCGTAGGTCGTCTCGGACGACGCGAACACGATCTTGGGGATGCCGAGGCGGGTCGCGGCCTCGAGCACGTGGTAGGTGCTGAGGATGTTGGTGGCGTAGGTGGCGGCGTCGGTCTTGAGCCCGATGCGCGGGATCGCGGCGAAGTGCACGACGGCGTCGTACGACGGCACGGCGTCGAGCTCGAGCTCGTCGAGGTTCGCCAGTCCCGCGAGGGCCGAGTAGACGTCGCCCGCGTCGGTGAGGTCGACCGTGAGGTCGGAGACGCCCGCGTGGCCCAGCGGTGTCAGGTCGGCGTTGAGGACCTGGTGGCCCTGCTCGGCGAGGTGGGAGACGACGTGTCGGCCGGCCTTGCCGCTGCCGCCCGTGAAGAAGATGCGCATGACGTCATGAGTACCCCGTTCGCGCGGGGGGCAACGGACCGGGTCGGCCGTGTCGCTCAGGACGACTGGGACGAGCGGCGGACCACGAGCTCGGGCATCAAGGTGATGTGGCGGACCGTCGAGGCCGCGGGATCGGCGATGACGTCGACCAGCATCGTCGCGGCGGTCGAGCCCATCTGGTGGGCGGGCTGGCGCACGGACGTGAGGGGGATCGCCGCCGACGAGGCGAAGTCGATGTCGTCGTACCCGACGATCGCGATGTCGTCGGGGACGCGGACGCCCCGCAGGGTGAGGGCCTGCAGCACCCCGAGGGCCACGAGGTCGTTGGCCGCGAAGACCGCGTCGGGGCGTTGCGAGGGCGGCAGGTCGAGCAGCCGGTCGACACCGGTGCGGCCGGCCTCGGCATTCATGGCATCGGTCTCGGTGTAGATGATCTCGCCGCTGCCGTGCGCCTCGGCCGCCGCCCGGGCCGCGGACAGGCGGTTGGCGACCTGGGCGAGGCCGGCGGGCCCGCCGATGAAGGCGATGCGCCGTCGTCCGGTCTCGAGGAGGTGCTCGGTGGCGATCCGGCCCCCCGTCGCGTCGTCGATCGAGACCGACGAGAACTCGGTGGCGCGGGTCATGCGGTCGACCAGCACGACGCTCGTGCCGCGGTCGCGCAGGCGACGCAGGCGGTCGAGCACGTCGCCGGTCGGCGTGATGAGCACCCCGTCCATGCGCTGCTGCTCGAACAGGTCGAGGTAGTTCGCCTCGCGGTGCTCCTCCTGCGAGGAGTTGCCCATGATGAGCGGACGCTGCTGGCCCAGCAGGACGTCCTCGACGCCCCGGGCCACGTCGGTGAAGAAGGGGTTCGCGATGTCGAGCACGATCATGCCGATGGCCCGGTTGGTGCCGGCCCGCAGCTGGCGCGCCGCGTCGTTGCGGATGTAGCCCAGCTCGTCGATGGCGGCCTGGATGCGGGCGAGCGTCGCGGGCGACACCTTGGTCGGATGGTTCAGCGCATTGGACACCGTGGCGGGCGAGACGCCGGCTCGCGCCGCGACGTCGCGCACCTGGGCCACTGGCATGACGAGCAGATTAACACGATCCAACATCGAGGGTTGACGAATCTGTGACCCCCGTCATACAGTCTCCCGGGTCGTATTAAAACGATTCAAATCGAGACTCGGAGAACGTATGAACGCGAACGGTGCCGTCGCCCTGCAGCTCGTGCAGGTGCGCAAGTCGTTCGGGCCGGTGATGGCCCTGAGGTCGGGGAGCCTGACGGTCTGCTCGGGCTCGATCCACGCCCTCGTGGGGGAGAACGGCGCCGGCAAGTCGACGCTCGTCAAGATCGTCGCCGGCCTGTACCAGCGCGACGGCGGTGACTTCCTCCTGCACGGCGAGAGCGTCGACTTCTCGTCGACCGCGGCCTCGAAGGACGCGGGCATCGCCGTGATCTACCAGGAGCCGACCCTCTTCCCCGACCTGTCGGTCACCGAGAACCTGTTCATGGGACGCCAGCCCGTCGGCGCCGGACGCCGCATCGACCGCAAGGCGATGCACGAGGAGGCCACGGCGCTGTTCTCGCGTCTCGGGGTCAGCCTCGACCCCCGCCGCCTCGCCGAGGGCCTGTCGATCGCCGACCAGCAGATCATCGAGATCGCCAAGGCCATCTCGCTGGACGCCAGCGTCCTGATCATGGACGAGCCGACGGCGGCCCTGAGCGGCGTCGAGGTCGACCGGCTGTTCGCCGTCGCGCGCAGCCTGCGCGACGAGGGTCGCGCCCTGGTGTTCATCTCGCACCGCTTCGAGGAGGTCTTCGACCTCTGCGACACCGTCACGGTCATGCGCGACGGCGAGTACGTCTCGACCGACGCGATCGCCGAGACCACGCCGGCCGCCATCGTCTCCAAGATGGTGGGTCGCGAGGTCGCCGAGCTGTTCCCCAAGACGCCCGCGACGATCGGCGAGCCGGTCCTGCAGGTCGCGGGCCTGGAGTCCGCCGGCGTCTTCCACGACGTGAGCTTCGAGGTGCGCTCCGGCGAGATCGTGGCCCTCGCGGGCCTCGTCGGCGCAGGACGCAGCGAGATCGCCCGTGCGGTCTTCGGCGTCGACGGCTACGACGCGGGCACCGTGACGCTGAACGGCACCGCCGTCCGGCCCAGGAGCCCGCGTGCCGCGATCCGGGCCGGCATGGGCTTCGTCCCCGAGGACCGCCGTCAGCAGGGGCTCGTCACGGAGGCCTCGGTGGCGCACAACGTCGCCGCGGTCATCAGGACGAAGCTGTCGAGGCTCGGCCTGATCACCCGGTCGGCCGAGAACAGGGCGGCCGGCCCGTGGTCCGGACGCCTCGAGGTCAAGACCAACGCCCTCGACATGCACGCCACGACGATGAGCGGCGGCAACCAGCAGAAGGTCGTCATCGCCAAGTGGCTCGCGACCGACCCCTCGCTGCTGATCATCGACGAGCCGACCCGCGGCATCGACGTCGGCACGAAGTCCGAGGTCCACCGCCTGATCTCCGAGCTCGCGGGCCAGGGCATGGCGATCCTGATGATCTCGTCGGAGCTGCCCGAGGTCCTGGGCATGGCCGACCGCGTCCTCGTCGTCTGCGAGGGCCGCATCACCGCCGACATCGACCGTGCGGACGCGACGCCCGAGAGCGTCATGACCGCCGCCACGAACACCATCGGAGCCGCTTCATGAGCACCACGACCCTCGTCGAGCCGAGCCGCCGCAGCGCGGCGCAGCGCGCGGTCTCGACGATCCTGACCTCGCGCGAGTCGGCGATCGCCCTGGTGCTGGTCGTCGTCGTCCTGGCCGCCACGAGCCAGCGCAGCAGCTTCCTGTTCAGCAGCGACAGCTGGCGCGACCTGCTCCTGGCACCGTCGATCCTGCTGCTGCTCGCGGTCGGCCAGGCCGTCGTGATCATCACCCGCAGCGTCGACCTGTCGGTCGGCTCGACCCTGGCCCTCACGGCCTACCTGACCGGGCGGCTGTTCGTCGACAACCCGGGCATCCCGGTCGTCGTGGTGTTCCTGATCGGGATCGCCGCCGGCGCCCTGCTGGGTCTGGTCAACGGGCTGCTCGTCGCGCTCGGCAAGGTGCCCGCCCTGGTCATCACGCTCGGCACGATGTACATCTACCGCGGCATCGTGCTCGAGTGGGCCGGCAGCGACCGCATCAACGCCTCCGACATGCCCAGCGGCTTCCTGGCGCTCGGCACCAAGACGATCCTGACGATTCCGGTCCTGACGATCATCGCCGTCGTGGTCCTGGTGGCGGTCGGCTACTACCTGCGCACCGCGAGGGGTGGGCGCGAGCTGTACGCGATCGGGTCCGACCCGGACGCCGCCCACCTCTACGGGCTGAACGTGCGCAAGCGGGTCATCGGGGCCTTCGTGCTGTGCGGTGCCCTGGCGGGCCTGGCCGGCGTCGTCTACGCGGCCCGCTACGGCACGATCAGCTCGAGCGCCGGCACGGGCATCGAGCTGCAGGCCGTGGGAGCGGCCGTGATCGGCGGCGTCGCGATCTTCGGTGGCAGCGGCACCGTCTGGGGCGCCGCGATCGGCGCCTGGCTCCTCATCACCATCAACCGCGCGCTCCCGATCCTCGGGGTGCAGGACTTCTGGCAGCGCGCCGTCGTCGGCGCGCTCATCATCGCCGCGATCGTCCTGGACCGGGTGCTCGCGATCCGACGATCACGCAAGCTCATCGAGGCGAGGGACGACTCATGACCACCACCGACACCCCCCGCGCCCAGGCGGACCGAACCTACCCGTCCTACGCCAAGGCCCTGTGGCAGCGCGTGCTGCTGACGCGCGAGTTCGCCGTCATCGCCCTGCTGCTGATCGTGTTCTTCTACTCGCGCAGCGAGATCCCGAACTTCGACGGTCCGCTGACGATCTACTACCTGCTGCTCGACGTCGCGCCGATCCTGCTCATCGCGCTGCCCATGACGCTGGTCATCATCACCGGCGAGATCGACCTGTCGGTCGCCAGCGTGGTCGGACTCAGCAGCGTCCTGGTCGGCGACCTGCACCAGGGCGGCATGTCGATCCCGATGGCCGCGCTGGTCGCGATCCTCGTGGGCGTCCTGTGCGGGGCCTTCAACGGCTTCCTCGTCGCGTACGTCGGCCTGCCCTCGCTGGCGGTGACGATCGGCACGCTCGCGCTCTACCGCGGACTCGCGGTCGGGCTGCTCGGCACCACCGCGATCACCGACTTCCCCGAGAAGTGGACCGACCTGGCCAAGGACCGCATCGGCGACAGCAGCTACCCCGTGATCGTCATCCCGATCCTGGTGCTCGTCATCCTGTTCGTCCTGCTGCTGCACTTCACGCCGTTCGGCCGCGGTGTCTTCGACATCGGCCTGAACGACGAGGCGGCGCACTTCTCGGGCGTCAACGTCGCCCGCACCAAGTTCTGGCTGTTCGTCATGGCCGGTGCGGTCTCGGCGTTCGCCGGCATCTACTTCACCCTCCGGTTCGGCAGCTCCCGCGGCGACAACGCCACGGGCATGGAGCTGCAGGTCATCGCGGCCGTGCTGCTCGGCGGGGTGTCGATCTTCGGAGGCCGTGGCGCACTGCACGGCGTCCTCGCAGGCGTCCTGCTGATCGGTGTCCTCCAGAGCGCGCTGCGCCTGGACGACGTCTCGGCGAACGTCATCAACATCATCATCGGCATCCTCCTGATCGCCTCGGTGATGTCCACCAGCTTCCTGACCTTCGTAGCTCGGACGACGGCTGGGATGAAGAGAAGGGCCAGCGACGGCTCTCCTGAACGTCGGCAGCGGCAGGCGTCAGCACACCACGAAGGGAACAACTCATGAAGTTCAGCAACAAGAAGGCGACCGCCCTCGCGGCCCTCGCCGTCAGCGCTGCGCTCGTCCTGTCGGCCTGCGGTGGCGGTTCGGACAGCGACGGAGGCGGCTCGGGCGGCGGCGGAGGAGACCTCTCGGTCACCTTCCTGCCCAAGAACCTCGGCAACCCGTACTTCGACACCAGCGACAAGGGTGGCAAGGCCGCCGTCGAGGAGTTCGGCGGAAAGTTCTCCGAGGTCGGCCCGCAGGAGGCGACCCCGGACGGACAGGTGCCCTTCATCAACACCGCCGCCCAGCAGGGCATCGGCGCGCTCGTCGTGTCCGCGAACGACCCCAAGGCCATCGGTGACGCCCTCAACGAGGCTCGCGACGCCGGCACCAAGGTCGTCACGTTCGACTCCGACACCGATCCCGAGTACCGCGACCTGTTCATCAACCAGGCCAGCGCCGAGGGCATCGCCAAGGTGCAGGTCAAGATGATCGCCGAGCAGATCGGCGACGCGGGTGACATCGCGATCCTGTCGGCCGCGGCCAACGCGACGAACCAGAACGAGTGGATCGACCTCATGAAGAAGGAGATCGCGGCGAGCCACCCGAACATCAAGGTCGTCGACACGGTCTACGGCGACGACGACGACCAGGCGTCGTTCGACAAGACGTCGGCGCTGCTGCAGAAGTACCCGAACCTCAAGGGCATCGTCTCGCCCACCACGGTCGGCATCGCCGCCGCGGCGCGCTACGTGTCCGACTCGGACTTCAAGGGCAAGGTCAAGGTCACGGGACTCGGCACGCCCAACCAGATGCGCGAGTACGTCGAGAACGGGACCGTCGACGCGTTCGCGCTGTGGAACCCCGAGGACCTCGGCTACCTGGCCGCCTTCGCCGCCAAGGCGCTGGTCGACGGCGACATCACCGGCAAGGAGGGTGACACGTTCACCGCCGGCAAGCTCGGTGACTACACCGTCGGCGCCGACAGCACCGTCCTGCTGGGCGACCCGTTCGAGTTCACGAAGGACAACATCGGCGACTTCGACTTCTGAGTCGAGCCCGCCGGGCATCCCCCTGCGTCCGGTCGGCGGACTTCACTCCGCCGACCGGGCGTCCCCTCCTCCCTTCCTCCCGCGTGAAAGGTCCGACCGTGCGTCGCGTCTGCTTCCAGCTCCAGGTCAAGCCCGACCGGATCGACGAGTACACCCGGCGCCACGCCGCGGTGTGGCCCGACATGCTCCGTGCCCTGGCCGACTCCGGCTGGCACAACTACTCGCTCTTCCTGCGTCCGGACGGCCTGCTGATCGGCTACGTCGAGACCCCCTCGCTCGAGGACGCGCAGGCCGCGATGGCGCGCACCGAGGTCAACGGCCGCTGGCAGGCCGAGATGGCGGAGTTCTTCGTCGACCTCGGCGACGCCTCGCCCGACACGGGCTTCGTGGAGCTCCAGGAGGTCTTCCACCTGGAGGACCAGCTCGGGTCGCTCCCCGACTGACAGCGGTACTGGCGGACCTCGGTCCACCTGTGATTGAATCGATTTAATAAGCGCCGCCCCGCGACGCGAGACGAGAGAAGCAGACGATGACGACATTCAGCGCGATCAGTGCGCAGCTCGAGGGACAGGCCATCGAGGTCCCGTCCTGGGCCTACGGCAACTCCGGCACCCGCTTCAAGGTGTTCGGCTCGGCCGGCACCCCCCGCACGGTCGAGGAGAAGATCGCCGACGCCGCCGAGGTCAACCGCCACACGGGGCTCGCGCCGCTCGTCTCGCTGCACATCCCGTGGGACCTGGTCGACGACTGGGACGCGCTGCGCCGCCACGCCGAGGGCCTCGGCATCGGCCTCGGGACGATCAACTCCAACACGTTCCAGGACGACGACTACAAGCTCGGCGCCCTGACGCACACCGATGCCGCGATCCGCCAGAAGGCCATCGACCACCACCTGGCCTGCATCGACATCATGGACCAGACCGGCTCCCGCGACCTCAAGATCTGGCTCGCCGAGGGCACCAACTACGCCGGGCAGGGCGACATCCGCGGCCGGCAGGACCGCCTCGCCGAGTCGCTCGCGACGATCTACGACCGCATCGGCGACGACCAGCGCCTCGTGCTGGAGTACAAGTTCTTCGAGCCGGCGTTCTACCACACCGACGTCCCGGACTGGGGCACGTCGTACGTGCAGGTGCAGGCCCTCGGCGACAAGGCGTTCGTGTGCCTCGACACCGGCCACCACGCGCCGGGCACCAACATCGAGTTCATCGTCGCGCAGCTGCTGCGCCTCGGGAAGCTCGGGTCGTTCGACTTCAACAGCCGCTTCTACGCCGACGACGACCTCATCGTGGGGTCGGCCGACCCCTTCCAGCTGTTCCGCATCATGTTCGAGGTCATCCGGGGCGGCGGGTACGGCCCCGACAGCCAGGTCGCGTTCATGCTCGACCAGTGCCACAACATCGAGGACAAGATCCCCGGGCAGATCCGGTCGGTCCTCAACGTGCAGGAGATGACGGCCCGGGCGCTGCTCGTCGACACCGAGGCGCTGACCAAGGCCCAGGCCGAGGGCGACGTCCTCGGCGCGCACGAGATCTTCACGGACGCGTTCTACACCGACGTCCGCGCCGACCTCGCAGCGTGGCGCGAGGAGCGCGGGCTGCCCGGCAACCCGATGCGGGCCTACGCCGAGAGCGGCTACCAGGACACCATCGCCGCCGAGCGCGTCGGCGGCACCCAGGCCAGCTGGAACTGACACCCCCCACACCCCAAGGGACACCATGACGAACAACACCGCAGCAGACCTGATCGCCCGGTCCAACCGACTCGGCGCCGATCCCCGCAACACCAACTACGCCGGGGGCAACACCTCCGCGAAGGGCATCGAGACCGACCCCGTCACCGGTGAGGACGTCGAGCTGCTCTGGGTCAAGGGCTCCGGGGGCGACCTCGGCACCCTCACCGAGAGCGGGCTGGCCGTCCTGCGGCTCGACCGCATGCGCGCGCTCGTCGACGTCTACCCCGGTCTCGACCGCGAGGACGAGATGGTCGCCGCGTTCGACTACTGCCTGCACGGCAAGGGCGGTGCCGCCCCGTCGATCGACACCGCGATGCACGGCCTGGTCGACGCGCAGCACGTCGACCACCTGCACCCCGACTCCGGCATCGCGATCGCGACGGCCGCCGACGGCGAGCAGCTGACCCGGACGATCTTCGGCGGTCAGGTCGTGTGGGTGCCCTGGCGCCGTCCCGGCTTCCAGCTCGGTCTCGACATCGCCGCCATCAAGGCCGAGAACCCCGACGCGATCGGCTGCATCCTCGGCGGCCACGGCATCACGGCGTGGGGCGACACGTCCGAGGAGGCCGAGAAGAACTCCCTGTGGATCATCGAGACCGCCGCCGAGCACATCGAGAAGAACTCGCGTCCCGAGCCCTTCGGCCCGGCCCTCGACGGCTACGGCGCGCTGCCCGAGGACGAGCGTCGCGCGAAGGCCGCCGCCCTCGTGCCGACGATCCGGTCGATCGCGTCGCAGGACAGGGCCATGGTCGGTCACTTCACCGACAGCGACGTCGTCCTTGACTTCCTCGCCGCCGCCGAGCACCCGCGCCTGACCGCGCTCGGCACGAGCTGCCCCGACCACTTCCTGCGCACCAAGGTCAAGCCGCTCGTGCTCGACCTGCCGGCCGACGCGTCGGTCGAGGACTCGATCGCGCGCCTGCGCGAGCTGCACGTCGCGTACCGCGAGGACTACCAGGGCTACTACGACCGCAACGCCGACGAGGACAGCCCGGCCATCCGCGGCGCCGACCCGCTCATCGTCCTGGTGCCGGGCGTCGGCATGTTCAGCTTCGGCAAGGACAAGCAGACCGCCCGCGTCGCCGGCGAGTTCTACACCAACGCCATCAACGTCATGCGCGGCGCCGAGGGCCTGTCGACGTACGCCCCGATCGACGAGGCGGAGAAGTTCCGCATCGAGTACTGGGCGCTCGAGGAGGCCAAGCTGCAGCGCATGCCCGCGCCGAAGCCCCTCGCGACACGCATCGCGCTCGTGACCGGTGCCGCCTCCGGCATCGGCAAGGCCATCGCGAAGAAGCTCGCCGCCCAGGGAGCCGTCGTCGCGATCGCCGACCTCGACCTCGCGAAGGCGCAGGCCGCGGCCGCCGAGATCGGCGGCACCGACGTCGCCGTGGGCGTGCAGGCCGACGTCAGCGACGAGGCCGCCGTCCAGGCCGCCGTCGACGCGACGCTGCTCGCCTTCGGCGGGCTCGACCTCGTCGTCAACAACGCGGGCCTGTCGCTCAGCAAGTCGCTGCTCGAGACCACGGTCGCCGACTGGGACCTGCAGCACAACGTCATGGCCAAGGGCTCGTTCCTGGTCTCGCGCACCGCAGCGAAGGCGCTGATCGAGCAGGGCCTGGGCGGCGACATCGTCTACATCTCCAGCAAGAACTCGGTCTTCGCCGGGCCCAACAACATCGCCTACTCCGCGACGAAGGCCGACCAGGCCCACCAGGTGCGGCTGCTGGCCGCCGAGCTCGGCGAGCACGGTGTCCGTGTCAACGGCATCAACCCCGACGGCGTAGTGCAGGGCTCGGGCATCTTCTCCAGCGGCTGGGGCGCCAACCGCGCCGCGGTGTACGGCGTCGACGAGAAGGACCTGGGCGCGTTCTACGCCCAGCGCACGCTGCTGAAGCGCGAGGTCCTGCCGGACCACGTCGCCAACGCGGTCTACGCGCTCGTCGGCCCCGACCTGACCCAGACGACGGGTCTGCACATCCCCGTCGACGCGGGCGTCGCCGCCGCGTTCCTGCGCTAGCACCCATGTCCGTCTCCGTCTCCGTCGCCGCCATCGATCTCGGCGCCTCCAGCGGCCGCGTCATGGTCGGCGACGTGGGGCCGGACCGACTCGACCTGCGCGCCGTCGCGCGATTCGCCAACGAGCCCGTCCTGCTCCAGGACGGGCTCCACTGGGACCCCCTCGATCTCTACCGCCACGCTCTCGCCGGACTGTGGACAGCCGTGAGCCAGTCACCCGACGGGCTCGGGAGCGTGGCGGTGGACTCCTGGGCCGTGGACTACGCACTCCTGCGGGGTGACCGCATGCTGGGCGTGCCGTTCCACTACCGGGACGAGCGGGCGGCCGCGAGAGGCGTCGAGCGCATCCACGCCCGCGTGTCGCCCGCCGACCTGTACGCCCGCAACGGCCTGCAGTTCCTGCCGTTCAACACGATCTACCAGCTGGCCGCCGACGAGATCGGCGACGCCGACCGCATGCTGCTGGTGCCCGACCTGATCGGCTTCTGGCTGACGGGTCGGATGGTCACCGAGACCACCAATGCGTCGACGACGGGTCTGCTCGACCCGCGGACCCGGGCCTGGGACCTCGACCTCGTGTCACGGGCCGGGCTGCCGGCGTCGATCCTCACCGACCTCGTCGGCCCGGGCGAGACCATCGGTCCCGTCTCGACGCACGTCGGCGAGCGCATCGGCGCACCCGGGCTGACGGTCACGGCGGTCGGCTCGCACGACACCGCCTCGGCCGTCGTCGGCGTGCCGATGCAGGCCGACGACGCGGCGTACATCTCGTGCGGCACGTGGGGGCTGGTCGGCGTCGAGCTCGACGCCCCGGTCGTCACCGAGGAGGCGCGTGCCGCGAACTTCACCAACGAGGGCGGCGTCGACGGGCGCACCCGCTTCCTGACCAACGTCATGGGCACGTGGCTCATCAGCGAGACGTTGCGGCAGTGGGAGCGCGACGGCCGGCCGGCCGACCTGGTCGAGATCCTGCGCGCCGCCGGCGACGTGACCGGCCCAGTCACGACGTTCGACGTCCAGGACGCCCGGTTCATGGCGCCCGGCGACATGCCCGCGCGGGTGCAGGCGTGGTGCGCCGAGCACGACGTCCCCGCCCCGGCCGACCGCGCCACGCTGATGCGCAGCATCGTCGAGAGCATCGCGCAGGCGTTCGCCGACGCCCTCGACGCGGCCGAGAGGCTGTCGGGGCGAGCGATCCGCGTCGTCCACGTCGTCGGGGGAGGCTCGCAGAACCGCCTTTTGTGCCAGGCGACGGCCGACCGCAGCGGGCGGGCCGTGCTGGCCGGCCCGGTCGAGGCCACGGCGCTCGGCAACGTGCTCGTGCAGGCTCGCGCCCTCGGCGCCGTCGGCGGGACCCTCGAGGACATGCGCGCCCTGATCGCGTCGACGCACGAGCTCGCGAGCTTCAGCCCGCGCTGACCTGCCCGATCCGCGAGCCGATCCGCGAGTGGTGCGGTCCGGACACTCTGGGACGGCGTGTCTGACCACGTCGCACCACTCGCGGCACGGTGTGCACCACTCGCGGGCGGCTCAGCCCAGCTGGCGGGGGCGCGGCATCAGGCGCTCGAGCTGCGTGACGTGGGCCGGCTCGAGCTCGGCGATCGACGACGCGCCCAGCAGCTTCATGGTGCGCACGATCTCGTCCTCGAGGATCGCGATCGTGCGGTCGACGCCGGCGCGTCCGCCGGCCATGAGGCCGTACAGGTAGGCGCGGCCGATCATCGAGAAGTCGGCGCCGAGTGCCGAGGCGGCCACGATGTCGGCGCCCGACATGATGCCGGTGTCGACGCCGATCTCGAGGGCGCTGCCGACCTCGCGCTTGACCTCGGGCAGCAGGTGGAACGGGATCGGCGCGCGGTCGAGCTGGCGTCCGCCGTGGTTCGACAAGATGATGCCGTCGACGCCCTGGGTCGCGAGCTGTTTGGCGTCCTCGACGTTCTGCACGCCCTTGACGACGATCTTGCCGGGCCAGATCTCGCGGATGACGTCGAGATCGGCGTACGAGATCGTGGGGTCCATCGCGGAGTCGAGCAGCTCGCCGACCGTCCCCCCGGTCGAGCTCAGCGACGCGAACTCGAGCTTGGGCGTCGTCAGGAAGTCGAACCACCACCACGGACGGACGGCCGCGTTGACGACCGTGCGCAGCGAGATCTGCGGCGGGATCGAGAAGCCGTTGCGCTTGTCGCGCAGTCGGGCGCCGGCGACCGGGGTGTCGACCGTGAACTGCAGCGTGTCGAAGCCCGCGGCGGCGGCGCGGCGGGCCAGCTCGTACGAGATCTCGCGGTCGCGCATGACGTACAGCTGGAACCAGTTGCGCCCGTGCGGGTTGGCGGCCTGGACGGCCTCGATCGACGACGTGCCCAGGGTCGAGAGGGTGAAGGGGATGCCGGCCGCGCCCGCGGCTCCGGCACCCGCGATCTCGCCCTCGGTCTGCATGAGGCGGGTGAACCCGGTCGGGGCGATCGCGAACGGCAGCCGCGACGGGCCGCCGAGGATCGTGGTGGACGTGTCGACCGACTCGGCCGGGCGCAGCACGCGGGGGCTGAACTCGACGTCCTGGAAGGCCTGGCGGGCACGGGCCAGCGACAGCTCGCCCTCGGCGGCGCCGTCGGTGTAGTCGAAGGCGGCCCGGGGCGTGCGGCGCTTGGCGATCGTGCGCAGGTCGTCGATCGTGAGGGCCTTCTCGAGGCGGCGCCGCTTGGGGTTGAGGACCGGCTTCTTGAACTTGAGCAGGTCGAAGACCTCGCGGGGGTTGGGGAGCTGGCGCTGGACCATCAGGTCACCTTCTGTGCGGTGGGAGGGGCGTGGGTGGAGTCGTAGTGCGCGACGAGCTGGTCGCGCGACGCCAGGATGTGGGCGCGGGTCAGTCGTCCCGCGCGGTCGACGTCGCCCTCGGCGATCGCGTCGAGGATCGCCTGGTGCTCGCCGACCACCTCGTCGCCCGAGCGCAGTCGATGCGCCTCGACCTGGGCGATCCCCAGCTCGATCTCGCCCATCAGCAGGTCGTGCAGCCGGGGGAGCCGCGTCGAGGTCGTCCCGTGCACGAGGGCGCGGTGGAAGGCGATGTCGAGCGCGGCGTACGGGGCGTCCGTCGCCTGCTCGAGCAGCTCGCGGTTCGCCCTGCCGGCCTCGGCGGGGATGGTGCCGGCGGCCGCGAGCAGCTCGACCGCGGCCGCCTCGACGGCGGCGCGGCTGGTGAACAGGTCGTCGATGTCGTCGCGATCGAGCCGACGCACCCGCGCGGCGTGGTGGGGCCTGCGTTCGAGCAGGCCGTCCGCGACCAGCTTGTCGATCGCGATGCGCGCGGTCGGTCGGGCGACGTCGTACGTCCGTGCGACGTGGGCCTCGGTGACGGCGGTGTCGACGCCCAGGCTCCCGGTCAGGACCGCCGACCGCAGCGCGTCGACGACGGCATCGGGACGGACGGACGCGCCGGGGGAGGTGGACATTGTCTGACAATATCAGATTGTCAGACAATGTCCGCCCGAGGGCGCTGTCGGTCGGCTCCTACAGCGTCGACTGGATCCCGGCGAGCAGCTGCCGTGCCATCACGACGCGCTGCACCTGGTTGGTGCCCTCGTAGATCTGCGTGATCTCTTGTCGAAGACAGTTATAGGCCGCTGACCTTCGCATACGCACCATCGGTGTCACACCAGCGTCACACCGCCCGTGCCGTCGAGTGCCGCCAGGTACCGCTAGAGGTCCCCGTGCCCGGGGTGTCGGCGCGAGTCGTCGCGGCGACGATCAGGCCTACCTGTCCCCTCATGCGGCCTGGATGGGCTCGACCCGCCCACCTTCGTCGCGGACCGGCGTCTACTGCGCTCGCGTCGATAGGCTTCTCGCTGGAAGGGAGCACCGGTGGATGTGGCACGTGACCTTGTCGTCCCCTGGGGCGCCGCGTTGCAGCCGGGCACTCTCGAGCGGTGCTTCTCAGCACCGCACCGTGACGACGTCGCCTTCATCGACCTCGCTCACGTCACATGGGTCCAGCCGTACGGGCTGACCTCGTTGGCCGTGTTCGCCGAGTCTCAACTTCGGATGGGCCGAGACGTCGTCCTTGAACGCCCGAAGGACGACAGTGTCGCGAACTACCTGTCCCGGATGGGCCTAGGCGGCGTCATCAGTGACATCGGCGGTCGCCACGACCTGCCGTCGGTCGCGCGGTACCCATCCGACGAGCTCGTTGAGCTGCAACGGTTCGTCTCGCCGGACCAGTCCGACACTCTCGGGCAGATGGTCTACAACAAGATCGTCGACAGTGACGAGGGCATGGCCGACGCCCTGAACCAGTCGATCGCCGAGATGGGCCAGAACGTGCCGGAGCACTCCGGCGTCGTAAACGGCTACTTCGCTGCGCAGACCACCTACAGACGCAAGCAGGTCTCGTTCTCCATCGGGGACTCCGGAGTTGGACTGACGGCATCGCTGGCCGGGGCAGGACTGACGTTCGCGGACGACGCGGCAACGCTGGAGGCCGTCATGAAGGGTGGCGTGACCCGTACCGGTGAGGACGGTCGAGGTAAGGGGTTCGTGACCGCACGCGACAAGATCGTTGGTATGAGCGGAACCTTCTTCTACCAGTCCGGCGAAGCTGCTCGGTTCGAGCAGCAGACGCGGCCGGTCACCAAGCGCAGTGACCCCGATCGCGCGTTCCCGGGGACAGTGCTCCAAGGCCGCTTCAACTGCTGATGGCCGGGCCGGGCAGGGCGCAAACGGCACACAGCATGACGGTCGGCGCTATGTTTCAGACACCGCGTACGCGTAGACTGGCGCTACGCGTACGCCACGACAGAGCAGAGGGGGCGCGCCTGATGACCGAACTCACGCTTCCACGCCTAGCCGGCAGCCGTAGCGCCGCCCGCTCTCTAGTCCGGCAGGCGGACGGCCCCCTCGAAGGCGGCATCGTCATCGTCGACTGTCGCGAACTGCGTTCCGCACCGCCATCGTTCGCTGACGAACTCGTCAAGGCGATCCTTGTCGAAGGGTGTGCGGCGAGCCTGACCTTGCGGGACGCGTCTGAGGAGTTCATCCGGTACGTGCGCGAGTCCGCTGCGAGCCGCAAGGTCCCTGCGGGCAAGGTCGACGTGGTGACCGCCCTGGGCCAGTCAGGCATCGCGGCTTCGTAGTTCGTGGGCGATCGCCGACCGTAGGGACGTCCACGCGGCGTCCAGTCCGTGCACAGTTCCCTCGTCGGCTTCTAGATGGAACCACTCCGCCTGCTGGCGCCACGTGTCGCACCGTCCCTTCATGATGCTGCTGTCGACACGATCTAGGCTCGCCTCGAGTCTGCCCTTCGCCGTGTCAAGGGCGAGTCCTTGCTCTCTGGTGGTGAGACCGCCCTGGACAGCGCGCAGAAGGCCCTCATACACGAGCGCGTTGTCCTGAAGCTCGTACAGGGCGGCGCGCTGAGAGTCATGTTTACGTGCCTTCGTGTCTCGTCGAAGCGCCACGAATGCCGTGAGCGACGATCCGACCAGCGCACCAAGGAAAGGCAACAGCACGCTACTGCCGCCCACGTCGGAGTTCTCCGATGCGGCACTCAGCAGGTCAGTCAGCACAGATCAAGCCTAGTGACGTGACCCGACACCGAGGGCCGGGGCGGGGCGGCGACGCTTGCGGTGACATTTGGGCACAGCCGGCGCCGGGGTGCGTCGCGCAGGTTTGGGCGACGCCCCGGCGCCCCGGCAGCCGGTGTCGGCTACTGGTCGAGTCAGGTGACGCGCTCGCGGCCGGTGTCGGTGAGGTCCCAGATGGGCCAGCCGGTGTCGTTGGTCCGACGCAGCAGCCCGTGCCGGGACAGGGTGTTGACCGCGTAGTTCAGCTGGGCCTTGCCGATGTTGGGGCGGACCTCGCCGGCGGCGATGAGCCCCTTCTTGAGGTCGGGGCCGTTCATGGGTCCGCAGGCGTGAAGGAAGTCGACGATGGTCTGCGGCAGCGCCGGTAGCGGACGGGCGAGTTTGGCGCTCTGCTCGATGGCGGCGAACTGGCGGCAGTCGAGCTCCGGGACGAGCAGGAGCTGGTACTCGTCCGGGAAGACGAGGTCGGCCGGGTACGGGGCATCAGCGATGCCTGCCATGCGGCCGCACTCGCACAGCAGGTCGGTGGCGACTTCGGGAACGAGGGTGACGATGCGTGCGGAGTGGCCGGCGGCGCACTGGTACGGGGTGAGCGTGCGCAGGGCGAAAGCTGCAGGTCCGTGGGACTGCACGCTGGGTTGGCGTGGGGTGATGATGTTGCCGTTGGTCGGTTCGCGGTGTGCGAAGTAGTGCGTGAACCTGAGCGACACGGGCGCTACTTCGTCGAGCAGTTCAGCGCCGGTGATGGAGCCTCGTCTGGCGACGAGGTTGGTGGCCAGCTGCCTGAGCGGACGGCTGGTGCTTGCCTGGGTGTTCCAGGTGAACTCCGGGTTGGAGTAGACGCTGGTGACCCAGTCCATGAACGCTGGCTCTTGCCACTGCGGTCCGACCCAGTCGGGCATGGGGTAGTCGCTGAGCTTGTGAGCGATGATGTGGCCGAGTTCGGTGAACGGGGAGCCGCAGATGAGGTCGACGGTTGCCCGGGGGAGGCTGCATGCGACCCGTAGGGTCTCGCCGAGTAGTGCCCGTCCGACGGAGGTTGTGTGGTGGGCGGTCGTGTGGCGGGCGGCGAGGNGTGCGGTGTTGAGGTTGAGCTCGACCGAGCCCGTCCACATGGCACCGCTGCGCGTGAGCCGGAAGTTGGTGAGCACGGTTTGGAGGGCTCGGTAGACCTCTTGAGAGACGCGGTCGCGGCCGTGGAGGTTGGTGAGGGCGGGTAGCCACACGTCGGTCGTGACGTCGAAGGTCTCGGCGGCGAGGTTGGTTGGTGCGAGCTCCCTCTGAAGCTCGGCGGCCTTGTTGTCGGATGCGTCGGCGTCCGCTCGCAGCTTGCGGTCGGCTTCGAGCAGGAAGTCGCGCTGGTGGTCGTCGATGCCTGTCTTGGTGCTGTTGTTCAGGGCCTCTGCTGCCCGGGCGCGCGAGTCGGCGGCGCGTTTGCGGTGCGCGTCGATGGTCTGTTGGCGGTGGTCGGCGATGCGCAGGGTGTGGGCGGACGCGAAGAGTCTGTGGTCCGGCTTCAGGATGCCGTCCGCACCGTCTCGAACGGCTTGGGCGAGCGCGGGGAGCATGTTGCGGTGCACCTGGTCGCGGGTGAACTGCGCGACGGTCAGACCGCCTATGGACTCCGAACGGAGTCGACGTCGCACGGCGTACATGTCGCCGAAGATGCGCATCTCGTAGTGGTGGGTCTTGTCCGTCCACGTGCGCCCGGTGAACGTCGTCACGATGCCTTTGGCCCTGGACCCGGAGCGTGCGGCGACGGTGGCCGAGTCGACGCCTGCCAAGTACTGGGCTGGCTTGATGGCCGCCAGCAGGTTCCAGTCTCGGGACTGTGCCTTGATGAGCTCGTGGACCGGTCGGGGCGCTTTGACGTTGACGGTGGTGTTTGCGGAGCGGTTGCGGGCTGCGCTCTCGAACTGGGCAAGGACTTCAGGTTCGGCCCAACCGCCAGGAGGACGCTCGATGCTGACGAGCATCTGAAGCTCTCCAGGGTCGTTGTCGTCGTCGTCTTGCCGGGACACGGGGGTGCCCACAAGCTCATCGGTCCCGCGGTAGTCACCCTCGAAGCGCCAGAGGTACTCGCCGGACAGGAAGAGCGGTGCCCACCCGTACAGGACGTTGACTGCTGCGGTCGGGTTCCTGGCGGCCCCGATGGGCCCGTTGCGGTTGGTCACCCCGAGCTCGGAAAGGATGTCGACCTTGAGGCTGTCAGGGATGTCGGCCGACAGGGTCACCATCATCTCGCGGACCAGGTCCTTGGCCCCGGGGTCCGCCACGAGCTCGCGGTCTTCGGTCAGGGTGTGCCCCAAGGGAACGGACACCCTGCCGATGGGCCACCGTCCGGCGTTGATGCCGCCGATGCGCCCCGTTGCCATGCGGCCGACGATGGCGTCGCGCTCCTGCGCGGCGGCCCAGAACAAGAAGTTGAGGAACATGTACGACATGGGTGCGAACGCGCCGGTCAGGTCGAAGCGTTGGTTCGCGATGCAGATGTGGTCGACGTTGCGCGCCAGGTTGCCTAGGAACAGGTGTGCCTGNATGGTGCTGATGAGGATGGTCGTGAACGGGTTGACGTAGTCGTCGTTGCCTACCTCGACCTCCTTGGCCGCCGATGTCTGCGCCCACAGGTGCCAGTAGCCGCCGTAGTGGAACAGGCGGGCGGTCGCGTCGCTCTCGCGAATTTCTTCGACGTGGACCTTGATGGTGTCGGTCGACCCGTCCTGGTTGACCTGCTCGACCTCGAACTCGTCTTGGAAGAGGGGCGCGAGGCCAACCTGACGGATGGCTTCGACGGCAGGGATGTGTCGCGCATTCTGGTACGTCTGGTCGCGCATCGACTCGAACTGTTCAAGGCTCTTGTTGGTCGACTCGCGGACGATGAACAGTCCCTCCGCGCGTGTGGAGGAGAGGCTGAGACGGTCGGCGTCTGCGCCTTCGGCGTAGGGGGTCTTGCTGAAGTACTGCGCGGCCACGTGCATGTCAGGGGCCTCGGGCGCCGTCGTTGTCATGGTGTTCCTCGGAGTGTTGAGGGGTAGGACCTTGTCGCACCAGAGCCATCCACGCTCGCGCGAGGAGCTCTACGACGACAGGGTCTACCTGCGGGTTGAGTCGGTCAGCCACCACATGACTGTAGTTTCCAAACGACATTTGTTCTAGGTGGGCTCTCGACGACTTCAGGGCAACAACACATGAAAGTGGTTGGGCTAGCGAAGTAGCCGAAGCCGTCGAGCAGTTATGTAGTTGTAGTGCTGTTGCGAGGCTGACGGTGCCGGTCCCTGAACGCCGTGCAGGGAAAAGGCGCTGTTCCGGGGGCCTCCTTGTGCTGTGCCGGTTGGTGGCGTCTAGCTCGGGTCCCCATCCCTGGGGAACTCGAGGTGACATCTGACGCTGGCTGGCAGTTCGACGGCCTCATCCGGGCCTACCTTTTTGCGGCCTGGGTCGGGGGCGGGGGGCAACTGGACGACCTCGTCGAGGAAGTCGGCAAGGTCTTGGCTGGTCACGCGAATGGGGGTCACATGTTGCTAGCGTGCGCATGCCTTTTCGCGTGACAGTGCCCGTGGCGACTTTTGGTCGACCAACTTTCCGGAGGGCTCGCACGGGCGTCTGCGCCTGTTGTGGAGGCTTGCCGCGGAGCCGCACTGCCGAGCTTGTGCTCGGGCAGTGCGGCCCCATTTGGGTTACGCGCTACGGGTGACGCCGGGAAGTAGGGCGGTCGTCTCTTGTGCCCGGGTGACGTCGTTGGTGTGGCGTTCGACGTACATGTCCTGGGTGATGCTGGGCCGGGAGTGGCCGAGCCATTCGGACACGGCCTTCAGGTCGAGCCCGTATCCGCCGGCGTCCTTGGGTGCGAGCGAGTAGGACGCATACGCGTGGCGGAGCCAGTGGAATGTCCAGTCCCAGTCGCAGCTGGACAGTGCTCGTCCGGCGAGGTATCCGGCTCGGTCCGCCCAGGAGGTGGTCGAGCGATGGCGGGGGAAGAGCCACCCGTGCTCGGGGTCTGTCTCGGGTCGCTTGAGCGAGTCCTCGATGAGGGTTGCTGCGATGGGGGCGATGGCCGACCACATGAGGGCGGTGCGCGTCTTGTTGCCCTTGGGCAGGCGTGCGGCTGGCCAGGCGGTCGCCCGGTCGAGCTGCGCGTTGACGTTGACTTCGCCGGTCCTGAGGTTGATGGAGTCGTGGCGTAGGGCGAGAAGCTCGTTGATGCGCATGCCGGTTCCGAGGGCGAGCATGACGAGCCGGTACCCGTAGCCGGGGTAGTGCTCCTCGAACGCGAGCGCGAACTTCTCGACGTCGGCGAGGGTGGGGCACTGTTCGAGGGTGACGTTGTGGTGCCGGCTTGGGTCCGGGGCGCTGTTGCGGGCACGGGTCACGATGCTCCGCCGGGCTCGGGGTTCGCCGAAGGGTTCGGCGATGTCGAAGTAGCCCCGCTCGAACGCGAACGTGGTGAACGCGTTCAGGGTGCGGGCGACGGCCTTGATGGTCGGCTTGGACGCGTCGTTCTTCGTGGCGTGGTCGAAGATAGCCGCCCAATGGCGCAGTTCGACGTCGATGCACCGGGTTGCGCCGATGTCGGCCGGCACCCACTTGTTCCAGTTCGACTTGTACTGCGAGATGGTCCCTGACGGGCGGTTGTTCTCACGCATCCAGATGAGCATGGCCTGGAAGCTCTGGTCGAGGGTGGTGCGCGCTTCAGGCGCGGCGCCCTGGATGCGAGCGAGCCTCACGCGGAGCTTGACCGCGACCGCTTCGGCTTCCTCGACGGTCCTGCACCGCTGGAGGGTGCGCTTGCCAGCGCCTGGGCGGCCTCCGGTCCAGTAGCTGATGCGTCCGTCCTTGTAGACGCGGACAGGGTCGTTGTCGGTGCGAGTGGGCCGTTTGCGGCGCTTGTCAGTGGACACGTGCGACTCCCTTCGTCCGAGCGGCAGGTGCCGGGGCGGGGGCCTCGGCAGCCGCGGGGGCAGCGGTGACGGCGGTGTCGGTGATGGCGGTGCCGACGCGGGACGGGAGCTCGACCCAGGCGTGGATGGTCTCGTACGTCCAGCGGGGGCTCGTCCCCAGCATCCTGGGTGCGGGGAAGGTGGGGTCGTCCTGGCGGAGGTCGCGCAGGTGTCGGACGCTGCAGCGCAGCATGTGGGCAACGGCCTCCAAGTCCAGCGTCTGGGCTGGCTTGGTGTTCGCGGGGGTGCGGGTCATGCAGGCATACGTGCTGGGGCTTTCTCGCCCATCAGTGCTCGAGGCCGTTTTCGTGAAAACTTTTTTTGAGAGGGCGCAGTGACGTCCGTGACCGCCTGGTGTGATCGTGCGGTGCGTGTGCATGGTGCTGCTCCGGTAGACGGGATTAGTGACAAACGCATAGTGTCCGATGGAAACGACAGTCGTCAAGAGGTCTACACGGAAGAGGTGTGCGTCGATGATCGGACCCGGTGAGCAGCAGCAGGCCTGGCGCGAGAGGCACTTCCGCGAACTGGTCGCGTCGGGTGTTCACGACGCGGAGTCGCTGAGACTGCTGCGCCATGACGTGAGCAAGGCAGTGACGGCAGCTTGGGTGGCGGAGCAGGGTTCACGCCTTCTGGTCGTACCGCTGGGCGGCGGCCAAGCGTTCCCGGCGTTCCAGTTCGATGAACGTGGCGAGCTGCGTACCGAGGTGTCCGGGCACGTGAAGGCGTTGCGGGAAGCTGACCTTGGTCCGTGGCAGACGTGGTCGTGGCTGGTGTCGCCGTCGGGGAGCTTGTCTGGTGGTGTGCCTGCGGAGATGGCGGCGTCGCATCCGGTCCGGGCGGCGAAGGCGGTCCAGCGGATGGTCGACCAGCTGCTTGGGCCGTGGGCTTACTGAGCGGTAGAGCTTTGCGATGTTGCGTTCTGAGGTGTTGTCCCCTGTCGATCGGTGAGGGCTGTCCGGTGTTTCGCAGCGCCCGGGGTTGTCAGGGGCTGGCGTTACGTTGGGGTCATGTGGACGCGTAGGTGGGTGGGCGGAACTGATCTGACCGCCTTCGTGTCCGTTATCGAGGCACGTCGGGGCTGGTTGCTGTCGGTTATGCCTCCGGCGCCGAAGGGAGCGGCCCGGTGAGTGAGGTGCAGTCGTTCAAGTCGAGGACCATCGACATGATGACGGGGCATGCGTCACTCGTGGTGGGCGGCCTGTTCACCGCTTTGGTGGCGTTGCGGGTGCTTGCAGTCGCGGGGTACGACACGGTCACCGCGTTCGCGGTCCTGCAGAACGTGGGTGTCGGTTCTGTTTTGCTGGCGATGGTGATCGCGGTGATGCCGGCGGTGGCGACTGTGATCGCGGCGGTCTGTGCTGCCTCGGCGATGTTCGTGCCGGTGTGGCGACGGCAGCTGCTGTACGTGGCGGCCGTGCTGGGGGTGTTCGCGTTGGTCGCGGCCCCGGTGACGATGGTCGTTGCCATGGTGCTGACGGTGGCTCTCTTCGCGTTCCGGGAGCGGGAGCATTCCGGGGCGCCTCCGAAGGCGGGTCGGTTGTCCCGCCCGATCGCGACGGTCCGGAACGTGGGGAGGCCGTTGGTAGGTGTCGGGTTCGTAGTGATGTTGCTGATGAGCAGTCAGGCGTGGTTGGCGCCCGAGATCGTCTCGGACCAAGAAGGCGCCGTTCGGGTCGGCTATGTCCTGTCGAACGGGCAGCAGCCTGTGATGTTGGAGCTGGGCTCGCGCATCGTGGTGTACCTGGACAGCCCGCTGGAACATCGGCAGGTGTGCAAGCCGACACCTTCCGTGCTTGGCGGACGTAACCTGCTCAGCTTCATCGACCGGGGACGTCACGCGTACCCGTCGTGCGACGCTCCAGCCAAGCCGAAGGCCTGACCCGCACAACGTGGCTGCGACCCGGTTTCGCAGACGGCCTGCGGCAGCGTGATGCCTAGTATTCAGGAGTCGGTCACAGGCGGAGCCGACCCGTCTGGTCGGTGCTCGACCAGCCTTCCTCCGGCGTCCAGCGCCACTGTCGTGAAGCCTTCAGCCGCCAGGTCTAAACCGAAGGTCGCCTGCTCAGCGAGGGCTTGGACGCGTGCTCCTATGTCGGCGTTGAGTGCGGAGCGCTCCCCGTCGGTCAGTTCGCTCATGGGAAGCTCACCCGCTGCGGCGGCTGCGACGCGTGTGCGGTCGACTGGGTCCGGAACGTCGGTCATCGGACCTACCCGCGCAGGAAGAGGTTGGCGGCGGCGCTATGCAGGGACGCGATGGCCAGATGAGCAGGTGCGTCGTCGACGGCGGTGATCGCAGCGACGAGCAGGGCGTCGCCAGGCGAAGCTGCGACGGCGTGATGACCGGGCCCTGTCAGTCGCAGGAAGGCTGACGAGTCAATGACTGAGGCTGTACCGGGGTGCTCAGGTTGGGTGACGACGACAGTGGCCCCTAGGGGTGTCAAGGTCACGGGCCCAGGCACCCACTGCAGGAACGACAGAGCGCTGGCAACTGGCACGCTGCCGCGCAAGCGCATACGCGCGCTTGTCACGACCATGACGGGCTTTGCCGGATGCGTCATTCCGAGGACCAACCTGACCTATGGGACCGTAAGTGTAGACCACTACACTTCGCGTGGGAAGGGGTGTTGGCAACGCGCATCAGCCTGAGGGCGGGCGCGGCCGCGTCGCCCTGAAGACCCTCGCCGCCTGGCCTGTTCGGCACATGGTGTTGAGGCACGGGGTGAATGGCGCACAACCAAGAGCGCGTCCTTCCAGGCCACCGCACGTTGGTGGCGTGACGTCGGCCGGCCTCCTCAGCACACTGGGCAACGACCTTCCATCGGTACCCGCCGCGGCCCTCGGCGTGGGCGCGTCGGGTCATCAGCGGGGCCGCCTGGGCGAATGTCGGGGACGCGCCGGCGTCGGTCAGGCTCCCGCGCCGCCGTCAACCGGGATGATCGCTCCGGTCACCATCGACGCGCGGTCGCTGAGCAGCCACGCGGCTGCCTCGGCGACCTCGTGCGGCTGGGCCATCCGTCCCAGCGGGATCGAGGCGATGATGTGAGCCGTCACGCCCGGTGTCGCCGTCTCCCACTCGTCGATCATCTCCGTGGCGGTGCCGCCCGGCGTGATGCCGTTCACGCGGATGCCGTGGGGTGCCCAGTTCACGGCGGCGGTCTCGGTCAGGCTGTTCAGCGCCCGCTTCATGGCGCCGTAGGCCGGAAGAGCCGGATTGGCCCGCCGGCTGCCGATGCTCGAGGTGTTGACGATCGCGCCCCCTCCAGACCGGCGCATCAGCTCCATCTCGGCCGTCATGGCGGTCCAGTGCGCCCGGAAGTTGATCGCGAACTGCTCGTCGATGTCGTCGTCGGTCGTGGAGTCGACAGGACCCGGCGAGCGCTGTCCGGTGCCGGCGTTGTTGAAGGCCGCGTCGAGCCGCCCGTGGATCTCGTCGACGTACGCCACGGCAGCGCGGATGGAACCAGGGTCGGCCAGATCCATGGTGACGGCGCTGGCGGAGCCGCCCCCACGACAGATCTCGTCGACGACGGCGTCGAGCGACGCGGTGCTCCGGGCGGCCAGGACGACCGAGGCACCCTCCCGGGCGAACAGGCGGGCCGCGGCGGCGCCGATGCCGCGGCTGGCGCCCGTGACGAGGACGATCTTGTCCGACAGCAGGCCGATGGGGTGTGCGGTTGAAGAAGTCATGCCGCCAGTCTCGGCAGGCACGACGTCCCGAGGCAGGCACAGCCGGTACTACCCTCCGCATGCAGCCCGGCGGCACACTGGACGGCATGGACAAGCACGAGCTGGCCGCCTTCCTGCGTAGTCGGCGCGAGCGGCTGCACCCCGAGGACGTGGGCATGCCGTCCGGTCCGCGTCGCAGGACCCCCGGTCTGCGACGCGAGGAGGTCGCGGTCCTCGCGCACATCTCCACCGAGTACTACGTGCGCCTGGAACAGGCGCGCGCCCCGCGTCCGTCCGGTGAAGTCCTCGCATCGATCGCCGCGGCACTGCATCTGACCGACGCGCAGGCCGATCACCTGCACGTCCTGGCCGGCGTCGCCCCCACCCGTACCGCTGTGCACCGACGCGACGTGCGCCCCAGCATCATGACGCTCCTGGAACGGCTTCCGGCCACGGCAGGATTCGTGATGTCCGCAGCCTTCGAGGTGCTGGCGTGGAACGAGCTCGCCGGGGCGCTGATGGAGGACTTCGCCACGCTCGAGTCGGACGAGCGCAACCTGGCCCGACGGGCGTTCCTCGACGGGCACTCCACCGGCACGCCGCTGTTCGGCCTCGAGGACGTTGCGTCGTTCCGGCACCACGTCGTGATGGAGCTGCACGCGACGCTCGGCCGCTACCCGTCCGATCCGGCTGTCCGTGCCCTGGTCGACGACCTGCGTGAAGGCAGTGGCGAGTTCGCTCGCTTGTGGGAGCAGCACGACGTCCAGGCCCGGCCCGCACTCACCAAGACCTTCCGACACCCGGTAGTCGGGCCCGTCACCGTCGACTGCGACGCCCTGACCCTGCCGGACCGCGACCAGCACCTGGTGCTCTACACGGCCGCCCCAGGATCTCGGGACGCCGAGATCATGCAGCTGCTCGCCGTCCTGGGGCCGGACCAAATGCACAGCACCCGCAGCACGTAGCGGCCGCGATCACAAGCAAGAGCAGGTCGAGCTCACCCTCGCGACCTGGTCGGCAGATGGTGCTGCGCACGGGATGTCCGGACGCACGACCTCTGGGTCGAGAAAGACCTGAAACACAAAGACCGCCGCTCACCCATGTCAGGTGAGCGGCGGTCTTGTTCGTGCTGAAGCACCCCCAGATCAACACCGTTGGCCGAACAGGGCCGCCTGGGGGGGGGGGGGGGGGGGNCGTGTCTGATCGGACGAAGAACCGTGCGTGCGTGATGCTGTAGTCCCACCGCGACGGGGTCGGCTTCGGGGCGCGGTATAGAGGCACCTCGATGTGCGCGCTTCTGGTCGAGTTCGCGAGGGGCAACGTCAATGTCAGCGTGACCTTCTGGCGGTTGTGCAGGCGGGCGGCAACATCGGCAAGGGCTGTGTCGCGTTCCGCGTCCAGGCGAACGGCGTCGTTCCCGAGGACCTGCAGACCGCTGCCAGAGATGTAGGCGACGGATCCGATCGGGTCTCGAGGTGGTGGGAAGCCGGTGGGTGAGGCCTGCGTTCCGGGTACGACGCGTGACGGCCCGTCGAGGCGTAGCTGATCGCTCAGGTTGAAGCCCAGGTCCCCGACCTGAAGCACCGCCTTCCAGCGGTGTTTGGGGAGCGTGCAAGGTCCTGTGGCTTCCAGGTAGAGGTTCAGGTGGACCGTCATGGTCACGCGGTCGGGGATCTTGACCACCTTCGCGCTGTCGGTCGCCTGATCGAAGACGACGGACCCGCCGAAGCACTCCAGCCGCGGTACTTGAGCCTCTTCGACGACTGCTCGCAACAGTTCGCTCCGGCGTGCTGAGCGTGTCCTGTTTCCTGAACGCCAAGGCACTTCGCGTTCGACGCCCTGGCCGTCGGTGTTGACCAGGTAGGGCGCCCGGTTTGTGTCAAGGACGAGCGCGTGGACCACGCCGCCAGACACGGGCACTGCCAGGTGGGTGTGTTCGGGTGCGAGCTCGTCGAAGCACCGTTCGACCTTGGGCCACCAGTCGGCCATCTCGGTCGAAGTGGTCGGCACCACTGCCTGTTTCTTCTCGTCGAGACCGATGAGCCACAAGATGGTGTCGCCGCCAGCCTGGTTGGCATGTCCGGCCATCTGCCGGGCCGTCTTGCGGTGCTCCTTCGGCCAGTCGGCCTTCAGCTCGACCCTGTCGTCCTCGAAGGGGGAGCCCGTGGTCACGCGTTCGACAACTTCAAGGGCCCAGGCCTCGATCTGCTGATGCCGCATCAGGAAGCGGCCGCACCCGACGGCGCCGGCGCCAGGTGGGTTGCCTGCGGGTCGCGCTGTTCAAGCATGGGCTGAACCTACGGGACGCAGGGCGCTTCTGGAAGCAACCTGCTCGGCAGGTTCTGCGATCGGGACCCGGCCCGCAATGGTCATTAGCGGATGACGTCCCGCGAGCCTCCGAACGTGTAGTGGTCTATACGGACTGAACTTCGAGAGTGCCCTCCCGCCGACAAAACCGCGCTGGCGCCAGGGATGGCGTCATCTCGGCCGAGCTCGAGGCGACGCTCCTGAAGGACGCGCACGCTCTTAGGTCGATGGTTGAGGCAGTCGACCGCATCCAGGCGGTGAACGACTTCTTCGCGCAGCTGGACCTAGAGCTCGAGCAGTTCGCGGACGTCCGCCTCGAGGCGGTGCGCGAGTTGCGGAGCCAGGGGTGGTCCTACGACCGCATCGCCCGGGAGACGGGCTTGTCGAAGGCGCGTGTGGCGCAGCTGGTCAAGGAGATCCGCCGAGGCTGACGGGCTCCGTCTACCTGCAGGAGTGCGGCGACAATGCCGCACCGTTCCTGGGTGGCCGTCGCGATGGGGTGCTGTGTTCGCCGCTGCTTGCGCGGTACGTTCGACGATCAGCCGACAGGTGAGGACACTTCATGACCGAACACGACGCGCGCCCCCTCGAGGAGCGGGTTTTCGACGAGATCTCTGAGCAGCTGGAGGCTCTGGACCCTGGACTAGCTCCCGCTGTCGCCGAGGGGTCGTCGACTCCTAGCGAGAGCGAGTTGGATAGCCGTCGGCTTCGGCTGCAGGCGGACTTGGCGACGGTGAAGGCGCACTGGCGGACGGCGGATGGTGTTCGCGGAGACGGGGCAGGCATCACCTCCTGCCGGGTGTGCGGTCAGGACCAGCCGTGCGACACGGTCAAAGTACTCGCGTCCGACTACAACGTTCGGTAGAGCAAGGTCCTGTAGGGCCGGTGACGCGCCGGCACTTCCGGAGTCCGTCGGCGCGCCTGGGCCCGCCCAGACGCTGACCGTCGAGACTGGCCGACCGAAGCCCGGTGACGGCTTCGGCGAGCTGCCTGCTTGTGCGGTCATCGCCGCTACCGTGTGCTGATGGTCTTCACGCCGCTGCACAGAGAACTAGGTCTTGAACCGTCCGACCTGACCCTGGACCTCCTTCACGCAGCTGTCGAGCATGGGGTGCGCGAACTGGACGATCTGGACTGGAAGAAGGCCCTGCCGGTCAAGGAGCGACACGAGGAGTTCGCGAAGGACGTAGCCGCGATGGCGAACTCCGGCGGCGGCATGCTCGTGTTCGGAGTTCAGGAACGCGATGATCGGACCTCCGCCGCGGGCGCCCTTGTCGGCGTCGACGCATGGAACGACAACGAGGAACGCCGCTTGCGTCAGGTGGCGTACTCCGTCCTGCAGCCGCCAGTCCACGGGTTGTCATTTCGCGAGCTGACTGATGGTGACGTTCGCGCGGTCGCCCTGACGGTCCCAGCCAGTTCTGACGCACCGCACTTGGTGTGGTCGCGCGACAAGTTCACCGCCCCGATCCGGTACGGCGCGCAGACCGAGTACATGAACGAGCGCCAACTTGAGGACGCCTACGCGGCCCGCCGGCAAGCACGCACTGACCTCGCTACCCGCCTGCAAGACGCCGCGACGAACGCCGTCCTACCGCTGGCAACACGACCGCAGGTGTGGTTGTCCCTGACCGCCGCACCGACCACGCCGCGACCCTCCTACCTGCCCCGCCTGACCGAACGCGAGTTCAGCACGATGGTCTCGAAAGCGCTGGTGTGGAACCCGTTCGTCGTCGTCTCGCCCACCGGCGTCGGCATCGAGCCCCGTCCCAGGTATAGGCGTTGGACAACCACTGACTCCTTCCAGGGCGTGAGCGAGCGAGCGGTCGAAGTCCATGACGACGGAACGATGGTCTACGCGGTCGCGCTCCATCAGCCGCCCGACGCTCAAGAGCTCGACGTTCACCCCAAGGCGCTCCACGAAGCCCCCGCGGCCGCCGTGTGGCTGCTGCGACACGTCAGCGCCGCCCTCAACCCCAGCTCGAACTACGTCCTCCGCGTCAACCTGCACTCGGACGCTTGGCCCGTGTACTTCCGGACGTACGAGCGCTCTCGACTGGCGCGGCGGCACAGCCCCGTCGTCCGCTTCGAGCCCGTCGAGCTCACCATCGACCCGCAGATCACGAAGCAGCGCCTGCTCGACCTCGTGAGGACTCTGGTCGCCGACATCATCAACCAAGGCGGAAGCGAGCAGCCGTCCAACATCTACCTCCACCGGACGATCAGCGACTGACACGCGCGTGACGGCACGCTGTACAAGCGTCCGAAGTGTCTGCTAGAAACGACACATGGTGAACAGGGTTGGCGGCGTGCGGGGTGCGGCCGCAGTCGGCCTGACGCCCGACCTCCGCGCGGCACTCGACGATCTGATCGACCGAACTGCTGCCGGCGCGGACCCCGCTCAAGTGGTCCGCACGGTCGGTGGCGTCCTGCGCGACGTCAACCACCACCTTGACGGTCTCCGACGCCTTCGCCTAGACGCCATCGCGGCACTTCGCGACGGCGGCTCCAGCCACGCTGACATCGCGACCAGTACTGGTTTGAGCAGGACTCGAGCCGCGCAGCTCGCGCACGCAGCAGCGCATCGCATGCGCGACACCGCGAACTGACACGCCGTGATGCGCACGAGAGGCGGGACTGTCGCCTACCGTGTAGACCACTGTACTTCGGAGGTGCCGTGATGCGCGATCGTCCCTTCAACTTTCACCAGGTCCGGCATCGGTCGCAGATGCCCGGGCGAAGCCACGACGCCGCCGCTGAGCGGAGGCAGGCACAGCCGAAGTTCGACTTGTCCGTGTTCGGCCAGGACCGGTGGTGGGTAGACGCGGACGGCGTCACGTTCGCCATCTCCTCGCTGCACATCGACGACAGGCGCGATCTCGCAGCGTGGCTCTACAGGCATGCGACGTACTTCCACACCCAGGTCATGTTCCTGGAGGTGTCCGAGGCCTTCCGTAACGACCGTGGGGTGATGCCGGCCAGCGTCACGCAGACGGCGAAGGTGTGGCTCGCCGGGACCCCTCTGATGCGTGCGCTGGAAGAGGACACCTGATGATGGGCGGCCGGCGCCGGGGCTGCGAGCCAGAATGTCGCAGCCTCGTGGTTATCTAGTGGTCTACACCCGGGGCTGTGCGTTGAAGAAGACGCTGGCGCCGCTGACCGGACTAGGGTGATGTCGTGCGTAGAACCTTCGGTTCCAAGGCGCCACGTGAGTGGCTTGTTGACGGAGCATGGCCGGATGGGCAGTTCGACTCCGAGGCCCCGGACGTCCTCGCGCACGCCGTCGCAGTCTCGGTGGCGCTGTCGACTGCTCTGGAGGGGCGCAACAAGTCCGAGGTCGCGCAGGCGGCTGACATCCGCCGGTCGACGCTGTACGACATCCTTGCCGGCAACACCTGGGCCGACATGGTCACCCTCGCCAAGCTCGAGGCATGCCTGGCCACGGCGCTGTGGCCGCGGGAACCGGCACCAACGTTGAACCGCAACGACGGCGCCTGAGCGTGTCGCGACGAGGTTGACGCATCCTGGTTTCCGATGCCCGGGTCCTCGCCCCCGTCTCAGGGCGGCCTCTCCCGGTGCCGTCAGGCACTCGTATCTGGTCCTTCGCGAGCATCCGCCTCCGCCAACGATGCAACGTCTCGTCGGCCGCAGCTGCCACGGCTTCGTGCTTCCTGAGGCCTCCGGTAAGCGTCAGCAGGTGAGCGCCAGACGAGCTGAAGACGTGGTGCGGATCCTTCTAGTTGGGCGCGTCGGGCTTTCCGCTACCTCTTAGCCGAGAGTGGGCAGCTCCTCCTTCAAGACGGGGCTGACGCCTGCGCACCCCTTGTAAGGTCCAGACGTGATCGAGTTCAACCGCGGCTGGTCTTCTGAGGGTCCGCCGCCCTCGCGCAAGGAGTCGGCGGTGTACGCGGTGCTCTGCGCGCTGTTCGGTGCCGTCATGATCGGTTTCGCGGTGTCCGCAACGATGGACGGTGCCAAGGGGCGGGTTGCGATCAGCCTGGCCTGCGCGGCCATGTTCTTGGTTCAAGTGCCGTACTTCACCACGCAGGCAGCGGCTCCTGCGCAGCCTGAGGACCCCAAACCTGACGCCTAGTCACAGGACTGCTGAAGACCGGACGCCGAGCCTCCGATCGTCCGTCAACTACCGGCTTCTCGGGCCACCAGAATGTCGCACACGCGGTGCGCGTTGTGGTTGACGTGGGTGAAGATCGCCTCGGCCGCTGCCTTCGGGTCTCCACTCTCGATGGCGGCCAGGATGCCTGCGTGCTCCGATACGATCGTGGACGGGTCGTCGTACTCCCGAGTCTCCTTGGAGAGCACGGTCAAGTAGTAGCGCAGCTCGGTCGTCAGTTCGTTGTAGAAGTCGTTGATCCTGGAGTTCCCGAGCAGAGCGACGATGGACGCGTGAAAGGCGAGGTCTGCCGTCACAATGTCCTTCACGCGGTGCGTGTCCGCCGCACGCGTGAGCGCGTTGAGCGCTTTGCGGAGGTCGCCTAGGTCCTCCGGGCGACGCGGCTCGTGCACGGCCGCCGTCTCCAGCTGCAGGCGTGCGTCGTAGAGCCCCATGACGCTTTCGGCGGTGGGTGCGATGACGACCGCACCGCGATTGACCTCGTAGTTCACGAGGCCGCCCAACTCGAGGATGCGAACCGCCTCGCGCACAGTGTTGCGAGAGATCTTCAGATCCGTCGCGATGGCGCTCTCTCGAAGACGCGTCCCTGGGCTGAAGTGTCCGGACATGATGAGGTCGGACAAACCTTCCGCGACCTGCTGCGCAGCCGTCGTCCGGCGAACTGCGATATCAAGAGAAGACATGTCGTCAGGCTACGCCGAAATTGGTCTTGCGTCGAGCAGTTGAACTGTCCTACAGTTCCCACATGACCGATCGCGCCCTCTGGCATGGACAGGCTCACATGCCCACGTCCCAAGCCCACCGACTCACCATCAAGGGCGGCGAGGGCGCTTGGTTGACGACCAGCGATGGGCAACGACTGCTGGATGCGACGGCCAGCCTCTGGCACGCCAACGTCGGGCACGGCAGGGAGCGCATCGCACGTGCAGCCTACGAGCAGATGAAGACGTTGGAGACGTACCACGTGTTCGGACGCTTCGCGAACGAGCCGGCACTGGATCTTGCAGACCGGCTTGCCGACATCGGACCGATCGACGGCGGACGGGTGATGCTTACCAGCGGCGGCTCGGACTCCATCGAACTCGCCTGCAAGCTGGCGCGACGCCACTGGCAGCTCGAGGGCAAGCCTGAGAAGACGACCATCGTCAGCAGGGAGACGGCTTACCACGGGCTGCACGGCTACGGCACCAGCATCGC
Source organism: Aeromicrobium sp. Root472D3 (assembly GCF_001426485.1). Taxonomy (GTDB): domain Bacteria; phylum Actinomycetota; class Actinomycetes; order Propionibacteriales; family Nocardioidaceae; genus Aeromicrobium. The sequence goes on from NZ_LMET01000001.1 coordinate 911,408, forward strand.
CGGCCTTGAGTACAACCGCGACGGGTACGGCAGCCAGTCCCTGATCCCCGAGACGCTCCGCATCCCTGCCAACGACATCGCTGCCGCAACGGCGATGCTCACGGCCCACGGCACGGACAACATCGCCGCCATCGTCTTCGAGCCGGTCATCGGCACCGGTGGGATCGTCGGCCCCGCCGACGGATACCTAGCAGGCTTGCAGGCCTTCGCCCGCGCCAACGACATCCTGCTGATCGTGGACGAGGTCATCACCGGCTTCGGCCGCGTCGGCACCTTGTTCGCCTGCGAGCGTTACGACATCCGTCCGGACATGGTCGTGATGGCCAAGGGCCTGACGTCCGGCTACGCCCCCCTCGGCGCGGTGTTGGTGTCCCCGCGCATCGCGGACAGGTTCTTCGACGGCGCGGACGCGCCGATGTTCCGGCACGGCCTCACCTACTCCGGGCACGCCACCGCTTGCGTCGTCGCGCAGGAGAACCTCGACATCATCGAGGAAGAAGGCCTTGTGGAGCAGTCCGCCCACCTCGAGAACGTGCTGGCTCGAGCCGTTGCACCGCTCGCCGACCACCCTCTCGTGGCCGAGGTCCGCTCGGGGTCGGCCTTCCTCGCGGGCATCCAGATCGTCCCCGACGTCAAGGGCGACGACGTGGCCTTCGAGTGCGTCCGTAGAGGCGTGCTGACACGGACGATCCACGCCAACACGCTGCAGATCTGCCCCCCGTTCGTCGCCACAGAGGCGGAGGTCGAGCTCATCGCCACGACCATCGCCGAAGCGCTCGACTCCATCTGACGTCAAGACCACACCGCCCAAGGAGCACCTGTGACCATCAACCTCGCCGACTACGACGCGCTCAGCTTCGACTGCTACGGCACCCTGATCGACTGGGAGGCCGGCATCGCCGCTGTCCTCTCGCCCTGGGCCGCCGAGCTCGGCCTCGACAAGTCGGACGAGGACCTGCTGCTCGCCTACGCGGACAACGAGGCTCAGGTCGAAGCAGAGCACGGGGACTGGCTCTACTCGAAGGTTCTCGCCGAAGCGTTCCGGCGCACAGGTCAGGTGCTGGACGCACCCGTTAGCGACGAGTGGGCCGACAAGCTCGGCGGATCCGTCCCTGACTGGCCGGCCTTCGAGGACTCTACAGAGGCCCTCACGAAGCTCGCCGAGGACTACCAGTTGATCATCCTCTCCAACGTCGACCGGACGAGCTTCAAGGGCTCGAACGACCGGCTGAAGGTGACCTTCGACCGCATCATCACGGCTGAGGACGTCAAGGCCTACAAACCTGCCCCGCAGCACTTCGAGGAGCTCGACGTCGCCCTGAAGGAAATGGGCATCCCGCGCGAGCGACTCCTGCACGTGGCACAGAGCCTGTTCCACGATCACGTCCCCGCGAAGCGTCACGGCCTGCCGTCGGTCTGGATCAACCGGCGCCACAACCGTCCCGGATGGGGCGCAACCCCCGAGCCCTCAGCTGAGTTCTCGTACGACGCCGAGTACCACTCCATGATCGACTTCGCAGAAGCGGCTCACGCCGCCAAGCACTGAGATGACGGGGACTCTTGCAGCGTCCCCGGACACAGATGTCCGGGCGCGCCTCACCGCGGCCTGCCCGGACATCCTCATCGACACCTCGGTTGCCAGCCGAGCGATGTACTCGTACGACGCCTCGAACTACCGTGTGTCACCGCTCGCGGTGGCCTTCCCGTCCAGCGTTGAGGACGTGCAGACGCTCCTGCGCGCCTGCCACGAGCTGGCGGTACCGGTGACCGTGCGCGGCGGCGGCACCAGCATGGCCGGCAACGCGATCGGCGAGGGGCTCGTCATCGACGTCTCGCGAGGGTTGCGCAACATCGTCGACATCGACCTCATCGCCAAGACAGCGGTCGTCGAGTCTGGCGTCATCCTCGACGACCTCAACCGCGAACTGGCTGCCCACGGTCTGGCGTTCGCGCCCGACCCGTCCTCGAAGTCACGCGCCACCATCGGCGGAATGCTTGGCAACGACGCGTGCGGCAACCACTCGGTCCGCTGGGGCAGAACGTCACGGCACGTCGTCGGCGTCGACGTGCTCCTCGCCGACGGCACCATGCTGCGCATCGGACAAGACGGCATCACCCCGGTCCACCGACGTGACGCAGCAGCCTACGAACGCGCTGCCGCTCTGGAGTCCGAGCTGCGAGCGATGACCCAAGACAACCTGGCGATCATGCGCACCGAGCTCGGCCGCATCGGGCGCCAGGTCTCCGGCTACCACGTCGACCAGATGCTGCCGGAGAACGGGTTCAACGTGGCGCGAGCCCTCGTCGGGACCGAAGGGACATGCGCGATCATCGTTCGCGCGACCGTCCAGCTAGTCGAACCGCCGGCGGCTACGAGCCTTCTTGTTCTCGGCTACGCGGACGTGGTCGATGCGGCTACCGACGTGCCCTTGATCCTGCCGTTCGAGCCGACCGCGACCGAGGGCATCGACGACGCGATCGTCGCGACCATGATCGCTAGGCGAGGCGCAGACTCCGTGGCAGCCCTCCCGGAAGGTCGCGCCTGGCTGTACGTCGAGCTCGACGGTGCGACGCAGCAAGAAGTCCACGTCAAGACCGAGAACCTGCTCCAGGAGCTCCGCGAGGCCGGCCGGCTGCTGGACGGGTTCGTCGTCGACGACCCCGACCAGCGAAAGTCGCTATGGCGAGTGCGCGAGGACGGTGCAGGACTGTCCACCCGACCGGACGTCAACACCCAGACGTGGGCGGGGTGGGAAGACGCCGCAGTCGATCCGCACGTCCTCGCTGACTACCTGCGCGACTTCAAGGTTCTGACAGCCGAGTACGGGCTCTCCGGCGTTCTCTACGGGCACTTCGGCGCGGGATGCGTGCACGTGCGCCTCACCTTCGACATCGCCACGGCCGAAGGGCGCGACCACATGGTCAGCTTCGTCCACGCCGCCGCCGAGCTCGTTGTCCGGCACGGCGGGTCCCTGTCGGGCGAGCACGGCGACGGACGCGCCCGCAGCGAGCTGCTCAGCACGATGTACAGCCCGCAGATGCTCCGACTTTTCAGACGCTTCCGCCAAGCGTTCGACCCGGACGGGCTTCTGAACCCAGGGATCATCGTCGACCCGCGCCCGCTCGGAGAAGACCTCCTGCCTCTCAGTACAGAAGGCTTCGTTGAAGCCGGCGGTCGTGACCTCCTCTTCACCTACCCGCACGACGGTGACTTCGGGTCAGCGGTGCAGCGGTGCGTCGGCATCGGCCGCTGTCGCAGCGACCACGGGGGGTTCATGTGCCCCTCCTACCGCGCGACGCACGACGAGAAGGACTCCACCCGCGGCAGGTCTCGCGTCCTGCAAGACATGGTCAGCGGGGCACTGGGCAAGGACGGATGGTCATCCGACGCCGTCCACGACGCCCTCGACCTGTGCCTGTCATGCAAGGCGTGCTCGTCGGACTGTCCCGTCGGCGTCGACATGGCGACCTACAAGTCGGAAGTGCTCCAGCAGAAGTACCGCCGCAAGCTCCGGCCGGTGTCGCACTACTCCCTCGGTTGGTTGCCACGATGGATCGCCATCACCGGGCGCATCTCAGGCCCGGTCAACGCCCTCCTTGCCGTGCGACCGATCCGCCTTCTGGCGATGCGACTCGGCGGGGTCACGACGGCACGTCGCCTGCCACGGTTCGCTTCAGCACGTAAGGCGCGCCTGACAGCCAGCGACGCGAACGCCGACGTCCTGCTCTTCGTCGACAGCTTCACCAAGGGGTTCCGCCCAGACCTGGTTCAGCACGCCGAGACCGTCCTTCGCGCTACGGGAACGACGGTCGGAGCCGCACCGGCAGGTTGCTGCGCCCTCACCTGGACGACCACAGGGCAGCTGACGGCAGCACGCCGGATCCTCACCGAGACCGCGCGCGTCCTCGACGAGTCTGGCGATGCGCCGATCGTGGTCCTGGAGCCCAGCTGTGCAGCCGCGCTGAAGAAGGACCTCCCCGAGCTGGTTCCGACCGACGCGGCGCGTCGTGTGTCGGCGCGCGTGATCACGTTCGCGGCGGCAGTCGACGCACGACTCGATGCCGGCTGGCAACCGCCCGTCCTGCCCGACTCGGTGCTCACGCAGACGCACTGCCACCAGCACGCCGTCTTCGGAGCCACCAGCAGCACCAAGGTCATGAACAGGCTCGGTATGAAGACCGTGGACGTCGAGGGATGCTGCGGACTGGCCGGCAACTTTGGCTTCGAGGCACAGCACTACGAGACCTCCATGGCCGTCGCAGCCCACGACCTTCAGCCCAAGATCGAGGCGCTCAACGGCGGCATCGCGGTCGCCGATGGCTTCAGCTGCCAGACCCAGATCTCACACGTGTCGGACAACGGCGTCCGAGCACATCACCTTGCCGACGTTCTCCACGCGGCACTGACTGACAATAACCCCCAGGAGGGCGCTTCATGACCATCGTCGACCACACGCACACGGGAAGGTCAGCCCTGGCCGCAGTGCCGACCGACCTGCTCATCGACGGGACCTGGCGGCCAGCGTCCGACTCCGCCCGCATGGACGTCATCAACCCGGCCACCGAGCAGGTCATCACCCAGGTCGCCGACGCCTCGCTCGTCGACGTCCAGGCAGCCGTTGCCGCGGCCGTGAAGGCGCAGGCCCCATGGGCCGCCACCGCCCCTCGAGCACGTTCGGAGATCCTCTACCGCGCGTACGAGGAGATGATGCGCCGTCAGGACGACCTGGCCCTCATCATGACGTCCGAGATGGGCAAGCCCTTCGCCGAGGCCAAGGGCGAAGTCGCCTACGCGGCCGAGTTCTTCCGCTGGTTTGCGGAAGAAGCGGTCCGCATCGACGGCGGCTTCAGCCAGCGTCCCGACGGCACGTCACGCACCATGGTCCTGCGCCAGCCCGTCGGCCCTTGTCTACTCCTGACACCATGGAACTTCCCGGCCGCCATGGGATCTCGCAAAATGGGCCCCGCAATTGCTGCCGGTTGCACCATGGTGCTCAAGCCCGCACCGCAGACCCCTTTGACGAGCTTGGCCCTTGCGCAGATCCTGCAGGACGTCGGTCTGCCCAAGGGCGTGCTGAACGTGGTGACCACATCACGGGCAGCCGAGGTCATTGAGCCGGTCCTAACTGGCGGCGACATCCGCAAGCTGTCATTCACCGGGTCCACGGCTGTCGGCAAGACCCTGCTCGCCCAGGCGGCCAAGCAGGTCGTCCGTTGCTCGATGGAGCTCGGAGGGAACGCCCCCTTCATCGTCATGGCCGACGCCGACATGGACGTGGCAGTCGAGGCGGCGATGCAGGCAAAGATGCGCAACATGGGGGAGGCCTGCACCGCAGCCAACCGGATGTTTGTCCACTCCTCCGTCGTCGACCAGTTCGCATCGCGCCTCGCAGAGCGCATGGGCGCCCTGAAGGTCGGCAACGGGATGGACGACGGCGTCCAGGTGGGACCCATGATCGACGCCGCCAGCCGCGACAAGGTGCTGCGACTGGCGGAAGACGCCATCCAGCGCGGCGCTCGCGTCGCGGGCGGAGGAAACGCTTCCGGCGGCACCGGCTTCTTCGTCGAGCCGACTGTCCTCACCGACGTGAAGCCCGGCTCCGACCTGCTGTCGGCCGAGATCTTCGGCCCCGTCGCTGCGATCCAGACCTTCGAGACCGTCGACGAAGTCCTGGCGATCGCCAACGACACCGAGTGGGGGCTGGTCGGCTACGTCATCACCCAGGACGTCGACCTCGCCTTCGAGATGAGTGAGCGGCTCGAGGTCGGCATGATCGGCCTGAACACCGGACTGGTCTCCACCCCGTCGGCACCGTTCGGCGGTATCAAGCACTCAGGACTGGGCCGCGAAGGCGGCCGCCTAGGCATCGAGGAGTTCCTCGACGTCAAGTACATCGCCATGCCCATCCGAGAGCGAGGCCGCGCATGAGCGCATCCCTGTCCCCCCTTCTTACCCCCGCCACCCCCGTGGTGGTCGACTACGGCGCCGGAAGCTACGTCTACGACGCTGACGGCCGTTCCTGGCTCGACTTCACGACCGGGATCGGTGTCACCAGCACGGGCCACTGCCACCCAGCAGTCGTCGCCGCGGCGCGCGAGCAGGTCGGGAAGCTCATCCATGGCCAGTTCACCACCGTCCGACACAACCCGATCCTGCGCCTCACAGAAATGCTCGGAGACGTGCTGCCGACCGGGTTGGACAGCGTCTTCTACGCCAACAGCGGCAGCGAAGCCGTCGAGGCAAGCCTGAGGCTCGCCAGGATGGCAACGGGCCGCAACAACATCATCGCGTTCCAAGGCGGCTTCCACGGCCGCACGTTCGCCGCGGCCACCCTGACGACAGCCGGCACCAAGTTCCGCACCGGCTTCGGGGCACTCGTGCCCGGTGTCTACTCCGCGCCCTTCCCGTACGCCCTGCGTTACGGGTGGGACGAGGAGACCGCGGTCGACTTCGCGCTGCAGGAGCTCGACTTCTTGCTGAGCACCACGTCGGCCGTGGTCGACACGGCGGCATTCATCATCGAGCCAGTCCTCGGCGACGGCGGATACCTGCCCACACCGGTGCGCTTCCTGCAGGGACTGCGCGAACGCGCGGACCAGCACGGCATCGTGCTCATCATCGACGAGGTCCAGACCGGTGTCGGCAGGACAGGAACCTTCTGGGGCCACGAGCCCTCGGGCATCCTCCCGGACATTCTCATCACTGCCAAGGGGATCGCGAGTGGCTTCCCCATTTCCGCCATCGCCGCTTCGACGTCGTTGATGTCCAAGGCGTGGCCCGGTTCGCAGGGAGGCACGTACGGCGGCAACGCAGTGTCGTGCGCTGCGGCGATCGCGACCCTCGGGGTCGTCGAGTCCGAGGGCCTGGTGCAGAACTCCGCGGCCCAGGGCGAGCGACTCATCGCCGGGCTCCGCGAGGCAGCCGCATCGGTCTCGACGATCGCCGACGTGAGGGGACGTGGCCTCATGATCGGCATCGAGTTCACGGACCCTGACGGCACCCCGAGGCCCGACCTCGCAGCCGGCTCCCAGCAGGCCGCCATCGACGAAGGTTTGCTGCTGCTCACATGTGGCACGCGCGGGAACGTCGTCCGCTTCATCCCGCCGCTCATCGTCACATCGGAGCAGGTCGACGAGGGCGTCGCCGCCTGGTCGAAGGCAGTCGCCGCAGCCGGAGCATGACGCGCTGAAGAGCTGACGACAAGGAGGGATGCGCCCCAGGGGGCGCATCCCTCCTTGTCGTCTTGTGCCAGGCGTCGTCTCCAAGCGTTCAGACAACACAGAAGGGGCCGGGCATCATGCCCGGCCCCTTCTTCGTCTCAGATGTTCACAAGTTCTGGCAGAGGCGGCGCGCGTCGTAGATGGCCGAGTGGATGCCGCGGTGCGAGATCGCGTCCCCGACTCGGTAGAGCCTGAAACGTCCCTCCCGGTCGTCGTGCGTGGGCTGCGCCTGTCCGAACCGGAAGAGGTCCAGGTCGGTCTCGCCGTTGTTGCGCGAGTGAGGCTTCAAGGCCAGATACACGTCGTCCATCGCGATGGTGCCCTGCTCGACGACCACGACATCGGCTGTGCGCTCGTCCATGGTGTCGGACAGCACGTTGCGGAGCGTGGCCTTCAGCTGTCCGTTGGCGCGCTCGACCGAGAGGACCTCGGTATCCGGCGTCGCAGTGACGCCGCCTCGGAGGAGTCGGGTCTTGTAGCCGGGGATGATCGTGTGTCCGACGTCGTGACCGATGTGCTCGTCGACCGTCACGATCTCCACGGTGTTGCCCTCGCCTTCGAGGAAGTGCTCAGCGGCGACCAGCGCCTGCTCGGCACCGTGGTCATCGACGATCAGTACCGACTTGTTCGAGGGCGCAGCCTTGCTGAGGACGTCGACGACGCTGAGGGTCAGGTCGCCGCCTCCCTGGGGCAGGTCCGTGTTGGGCATGCCGCCCGTGGCGATAATGAAGACGTCCGCGTCGAGCTTGAGGAGATCGTCCTCATCGACGTAGTGGTTTGCCAGCAGACGCGCACCGGCGTGCTTCGCCTCGCCCACGAGCCACTCGGTGATGGAGCGCTTCTCGGACTGCCGCGCCGATCGCGACAAAGGGAGGACCTGGCCGCCGAACTGGCTGGCCGCCTCGTACAAGGTGACGTCATGGCCTCGCTCGGCCGTGACCCTTGCGGCCTCCAAGCCCGCCGGGCCTCCGCCGACGACGACGACACGAAGCCGCTCGGAGGTGGGGGTGGTCAGGTGTGGGATGAAGGCCTCACGGCTGGTGGCCGGGTTGTGGATGCACAGGGTCTCGACCCCGGTCAGGCAGTGACTCGCACCGACGCAGGGACGGATACGCTCCTCTTCACCGGCTTCGAGCTTCGTGACGATGTGCGGGTCGGCGATGTGGCTGCGGGTCATGCCGATGAGATCGACGAAGCCCTCGCGCAGCGCGTATCGGGCGGTGGCCAGGTCGGCAACGCGGCCGGCATGGAAGACGGGCACGTCGACTGCCTGGCGAATGGCCAGCGCCAGGGGCAGCTTCTCACCGAGGGGAGTGCCGGCGGACGGGATCAGATCGGCGAGCTCGCGGTGCGTGAACCCGCTCCCGTAGAGAACGTTGAGGAAGTCGATCTGACCGGTTCCGGCCAGCAACCCCGCCATCTCGACGCAGTCCTCACCCTGCAGGCCGTCGGGGGAGGGTTCTTCGCCCGGGATCCGCGCGCCGACGGCCCAGTCGTCCCCGACCTCTGCGCGGATGGCCCCGACGATCTCGATGAGGAACCGCGCGCGGTTCTCCACAGATCCTCCGTACTCGTCGGTGCGCGTGTTGCCGCGCTTGGCGAAGAAGGTGTCAGGCAGGTGCCCCGAGCTCGCCATGATCTCGACGCCGTCCAGCCCGCCGTCCTTCGCGTAACGCGCGGCGCGCGCGTAGGCAGCAAGGATGCGGGTGAAGTCGAAGTCCTCCATCACCTTGGGGAAGGTGCGGTGAGCGCGCTCGCGTATGGCCGACGGCGCGACGGTGGGGAGCCAGGTCGCGTGGTCGTCCGCGCGCCGACCGAGGTGGCTGATCTGGACCATCGTCTTGGCGCCGTGCCGGTGCAGCCTCTCGGCCAGGTCGGCGTAGTTCTCCACGATGCGAGGGTTGCCGGCGTTGATGCTCTCGAAGAAGCTGTGCGCGTCCTCGGCGACGAAGCTCGACCCTCCGAACATCACCAGTCCAATGCCACCGATGGCCTTCTCCTCCTGGTAACGGAGGTAGCGATCGGTCATCAAGCCGTCACGGGTGTATCCGAGCGGGGCATGCGCCGTCGTGATCACACGGTTCTTGACCGTCAGGTTGGCGAAGCTGAAGGGTTCGAGCAGAGGGTCCACGGGGGATGCCTTTCGAGCTGGGGTGTGTGCCTAACGGCGCTGCAGGTTGCGAGATGAAGGACTTTTCGCCATTGAAGTGCACAACACTTCAACAGTCGGTAAGACGATGGTAGCTCGCCATGGAGCGTTTGTAACCTCATCGGTGAGACGTGCGCCACTAGGCCGTGCCTAAGGTGTCAGAGACGTTTCGTGCGAGAAACATTCTCGGCAACCTGTTGTCAAGGGGTTGTGATGTGAGGTAGAACTGTCCCACACTTCAACAGTACGACGATCACCTTCTCGGGGTCCCTCCACCAGAAAGAGTCCTGCCATGAACCGCACCTCTGTGCGTAGCACCCGCCTCATCGGCGCAGCTGCTGTCGCCGTACTGCTCTCTTCCGTCGCCGCCTGCGGTGGATCGTCCGACAGCTCCAGCGCCTCCGCAGCGGCCGGCGGCGGCTCGGGATCAGAGAAGGTGGACAAAATCGCAGCTCTGCTGCCCTCGTCCGTGACCAAGGACGGGTCGGTCAAGATCGCCGCCGCGGCCTACGCCCCGGCTGTCGTCGCTCCCTCCAGCGGCTCGAAGGTGCCGTCGGGCTGGGACGCCGACCTCATGACGGCTGCGGCCGACGTGCTCGGGGTCAAGGCCGACTACGTGATGATCCCGTTCGACGGCATCATCACCGGCCTGCAGGCTGAGCGCTACAACGCGGCCGTTGGCGACATCGGCATCAACGACGATCGCCTCAAGTCGGTCTCGTTCGTTCTCAACCACACCACGCGCGACCTGTTCGTGGTGCCGACCGACAGCAAGGTGCCCGACACCGTCGAGACCGCCACCGACGCGTGCGGCCTGTCCGTCGGCGTTCTGCTGGGGTCCCAGGAAGCTGGCTTCGCAACTTCGGCCAAGGCCGACTGCAAGGCGGCGGGCAAGGACCTGACCATCAAGACCTTCCAGGACCAGGCCACCGTCAACCTCGCCGTGGCGCAGGGTCGTGTCGACGCCAACCTGACGGACGAGGGAACCGCCGGCCTGCTCCTCGAGAAGTCGCCGGGCAAGTTCAAGACCGTCGAGGTCCCCTTCGTCCCCGTGCTCCCGACAGGCTTCGCCTTCCCGAACAACGACGACACCGCGAAGATCACCGAGGCGTTCGCCGCAGCCATCAACCACCTCATCGAGACCGGCGAGTACGACAAGATCACGGCCAAGTACTTCAAGGACGGCGACGAGGGCAAGGTCGACAAGGCCGAGGTCTATTCGACGACCGTCACGGGCGCGAAGACGTCGACCAAGTGAGCATCACCTCCCAGGCAGCCGCTCGTGGGACGTCGTCCCACGAGCGGCTGGCCGCCCAGGACCAGCCGCCGACGGACGTCGTCCAGCTGAAGCATCCGCTCCGCATCGCGTCGGCAGGGCTGGTCATCTTCACTGCGGTCGCAGGCGGTTACTCAGTCGTCACGAACGAGAACTTCCAGTGGGACCGTGTCGCCTTCTACGCGTTCAACCCGCAGATCCTCGCGGGACTGCGGTCGACGCTGATCCTGACGGTCGCAGCGGTGACCATGGGTCTCGTCCTCGGCATCATCCTGGCGACCTTCCGCATCTCGCAGAACCGCGTCCTGTCCGGCGTGGCCGGGTTGTACCTGTGGTTCTTCCGTGGCACGCCCCTGCTCATCCAGCTGATCTTCTGGTTCAACTTCGCCGCCCTCTATCCCCGGCTCGGTATCTCGATCCCGTTCGGCGGTCCCGAGCTGGTCGGCGCCAGCACGAACGACGTCCTGACCGTCTGGTTCGTCGCACTGCTCGGCCTGACCTTGAACGAGGCGGCCTACATGGCCGAGATCATCCGCGGCGGGCTGCTGGCGGTCCCGAAGCAGCAGACCGAGGCGGCCCAGGCGCTCGGCATGAGCCAGCTCCTCCTGTTCCGCCGCGTGGTCCTCCCGCAGGCGCTGCGCGTCATCATCCCGCCGACCGGCAACCAGGTCATCGGCATGCTGAAGTACAGCTCGCTCGTCAGCATTATCGCGCTGCCCGACCTGCTGTACTCGGCCCAGCTGATCTACTCGCAGAACTTCGAGACGATCCCGCTGCTCATCGTGGTGTCCCTCTGGTACCTGCTGTGCACCAGCATCCTGACGGTCATCCAGCGTCGGGTCGAGAAGTACTACGGCAGGGGCACGGCGAGTGCTCCCACGCCCAAAGCGGCGAAGGCGATCCGCAAGGAGAAGGCCCGACTGTCAGAGGTGCCGGCATGAGCATCGGAACCACAGAGATCGACCAGACAGGAGCCGCTCCCATGGAGTCGAGCAACAACAGTCCCCGTGAGCCCATCGTGAGGGTCGTCGACCTGACCAAGAGCTTCGGCGGGCTGGACGTCCTCAAGGGCGTCAACCTCGAGGTGGAACGCGGCGAGGTCGTCTGCATCCTCGGACGATCAGGGTCGGGAAAGAGCACGCTGCTGCGATGCGTCAACCACCTCGAGCGGCCCGACTCCGGCGCAGTCGTCGTCGACGGCTTCGTCATGGGGTACCGCGCCAAGGGCGGCAAGCTCCACGAGCTTCGGACCGGCGATGCAGCCAAGCAGCGGCAGACGGTCGGGATGGTCTTCCAGTCGTTCAACCTCTTCCCGCACATGACGGTCATGGAGAACCTGATCGAAGCGCCGCGCAAGGTGCAAGGTCGTGGCCGCGACGAGCTGGTTGGTGAGGCGCGGGCTCTGCTCAAGGACGTAGGCCTGCTGGAGAAGGAGAACGCCTACCCGGGAACGCTCTCGGGCGGTCAGCAGCAGCGTGTCGCTATCGCTCGGGCACTCATGATGCAGCCGAAGGTGATGCTGTTCGACGAGCCCACCTCCGCCCTCGACCCAGAATTGGTGGGGGAAGTGCTCGAAGCGATGAAGCGCCTCGCGGCGACAGGCATGACGATGATGGTCGTCACCCACGAAGTCGGCTTCGCGCGCAATGTGGCCGACCGCGTCATCTTCATGGCCGACGGAGTGGTCGTCGAAGACGGGCCGCCGTCGCAGGTCATCGACAACCCCCAGGCACCCGAGACCAAGACATTCCTGAGCACGCTGCTCTGACCGGGTCGCGGAACGACGTGCTGCGCCCGGACGCCCGGGCCAGCCGTCCTTCGCGACCGCCGAGCCAACGCATCTGACAGTCCGGGGATCACAGAGGTCCGGGCTGCCCATCAACTGGACTGATAGTCCGTAGGAGGGTCCTCGTGACCAAAATCGTTGTCGCTGTGAAGTATGTCCCGGACGCCACGGCCGACNGGACGGTCTGCTGTCGGAGCTCGACGAGTACGCGGTCGAGCAGGCGCTGCAGACGGTCGAGGCCGGTGACGGCGAGGTCGTCGTGCTGACCGTCGGTCCCGAGCAGGCCGCCGACGCGGTGCGCAAGGCACTGCAGATGGGTGCCGACTCGGGCATCCACGTGCAGGACGACGCGATCCACGGCTCGGACGCGTTCGCGACGTCCGAGGTCCTGGCCAAGGCCATCGAGAAGGTCGGCGACTACGACCTGCTGTTCTTCGGCATGGCGTCCACCGACGCCGGTCTGGGCGTCGTCCCGACGCTGGTCGCCGAGCGCCTCGGCCTGCCGGCCGTCACGTTCGCCTCGGAGATCACGGTCGACGGCGACACGGTCAAGATCCGCCGCGACGGCGACGTCGCGACGCAGGAGATCGAGGGCACGGGCAAGCTCGTGGTCTCGGTGACCGACCAGACCGGTGAGGCGCGCTACCCGTCCTTCAAGGGCATCATGGCCGCGAAGAAGAAGCCCGTCGAGGAGTGGTCGCTGGCCGACCTCGGTCTCGACGCGAGCAACGTCGGCCTCGACAACGCCTGGACCAAGGTCGAGTCGTACGAGCCCCGACCGCCGCGCACGGCCGGCGAGATCGTCACCGACGAGGGAGACGGCGGCACCAAGCTCGTCGAGNACATGGCGTCCGACAAGACGAGGACCATCGCGCTGAAGCACGCGGGCGAACAGCTCAGCGACCAGGCGTACGCGGCCTTGACGTACGAGGAGCTGCTCACAGCCGAAGAAGCATGCGCCCTCATGTCGGACATGTCTCCGCGACGCCTGGCACGCCTTCGCAGCGAGGGCAAGGTCGTGGCTATCCGAGTCGGAAACGGCCACCTCTACCCGCGATACCAGATCGACGTCACACGACGGACGCTCGACGCTGGTACCACCTCAACGACGGCGTCACTCCCTACCGAGTCGCTGCCGTGGGCCGCGCTCGAGCGACAGCTCGGTGGCAGCGCCCTTCGCCAACCACCTTCACGTACCGACCTGAAAGTCCTGTCACATGACTGAAGTTCTCGTTCTCATCGACGCCCCCGACGGCAAGGTCACCAAGCCCTCGCTCGAGCTGCTGACGATCGCCCGCCGCATCGGCGAGCCGTCGGCCGTCGTCTTCGGCTCCGCCGACACCGGCGTGCTGGCCGAGTACGGCGCCGAGAAGATCNACGCAGCTGGTCAAGGAGACCAGCCCCGCGGCGGTGCTGACCGGCTCGTCCACCGAGGGCAAGGAGATCAGCGCCCGCGTGGCGCTGAAGACCGAGTCCGGCTGGATCGGCGACGCGGTCGACGTCCAGGCCGACGGCGGCACCGTCACCACGACGCAGTCGGTCTTCGCCGGCAACTTCACGGTGAAGTCCAACGTGACGCAGGGTGCGCCGGTCATCTCGGTCAAGCCCAACTCCGTGGCCCCCGAGGCCGCCGCCGGTGCGGGCACGGTCGAGGCAAAGACGGCCGAGATCACCGACGCCGCCAAGGGCGCCAAGATCACCTCGTCCAAGGAGAAGGCCGCCTCGGGCCGTCCCGAGCTGACCGAGGCCGCCATCGTGGTCTCGGGTGGTCGTGGCACCGGTGGCGACTTCACCGAGGTCGAGGCGTTCGCCGACAGCCTCGGCGCCGCGGTCGGCGCGTCGCGTGCTGCGGTCGACTCGGGCTGGTACCCGCACAGCTTCCAGGTCGGCCAGACCGGCAAGACGGTCTCGCCGCAGCTGTACGTCGCCAACGGCATCTCCGGTGCGATCCAGCACCGCGCCGGCATGCAGACGTCCAAGACGATCGTCGCGGTCAACAAGGACGACGAGGCGCCGATCTTCGAGCTCGTCGACTTCGGCGTCGTGGGCGACCTCAAGACCGTCCTGCCCCAAGCGACCGACGAGGTCAAGAAGCAGAAGGCCTGACCATGAAGACAGTGCACGTGCGAGGTGACCGCCTGGTCACTGTCGAGGAACGAGATGAGCCGCAGCTCCTAACCGGTCCCGGTGCGAGCGGACTTGACGCCATCGTGAGGGTAACGGCCGCCTGCGTGTGCGGCTCCGATCTGTGGACCTACCGAGGGTTCCGCAAGCCCTCCCACGACCACGGCATGGGGCACGAGTTCGTCGGCGTCGTGGAAGAGGTCGGCGCCAACGTCCGCGCCGTCCGTCCGGGCGACTTCGTCATTTCGCCGTTCTACATCGCCGACGGCACGTGTGCCGTGTGTCGCTCTGGGTTCACCGCTCACTGCCTGAACGGCGGCACCTTCGGCGCCGAGATCCCCGGCGAGGGCCACGCCAACGGGACGCAGGCCGAGGCGGTGCGCATCCCCTTCGCCGACGGCACACTGACTATCGTGCCGAGCGGCGCTGCGAGCGACACTAACCTGGCCGGCCTGTTGGCGCTGTCGGACGTCATGGGAACCGGCCACCACGCGGCGATCTCGGCAGGTGTCCGACCTGGCTCGACCGTGGTCGTGGTCGGCGACGGCGCTGTTGGACTGTGTGCCGTCATCGCGGCCAAGCGGATGGGTGCTGAGCGCATCGTGGCGATGTCGCGTCACCCCGACCGACAAGCGCTCGCGCGCGACTTTGGCGCTACGGACGTGGTCGCTGAACGAGGTGACGAAGCCATCGAGATGGTGAAGGAGATGTTCGACGGGATCGGGCCGGAGATGGCACTCGAGTGCGTCGGTTCTGTGGAGGCGATGACGCAGTCCATCAGGTCGGTGCGTCCAGGAGGCAACGTGGGCTTCGTCGGCGTGCCAGTCACCGGTGGGGAGCTCTCCGTGCAGACGATGTTCCGCACGAACGTCGGCGTCCGTGGTGGCATGGGCACAGTCCGGGACTACATGGCAGATCTGCTGCCAGCAGTGCTCGAAGGGTCCATCCAGCCAGGACGGGTCTTTGACAAGGAGCTGCCGTTGGCTGATGCCGCCGAGGGATACGCACTCATGGACGAACGACGCGCCATCAAGGTCATGCTGCGGCCATGAGAGCCCTAGAGCTCGTAGTCGAACTGGAGGCGGACAGTGTCGCCTCGAAAGACGATGGACGAGTACTCGAACGGTCGACCGGTGGGATCGGAGATGACGTCGGTGAGCATGAGGGCAGGCGCACCACGTCTCAGCTCGAGCAGCGTGGCGTCAGTGCCCTCGACCGCGACGGCCTCCAGGTTCTCCGCCACCGAAGCCATGGGCAGCGCGTACTGGTCCTTCAGCACCACGCACAGCTGCTGTCCGACGAGATCGTGGTCGGCGAGGTCGGGAGCAAGGTTCGCCGGGACGTAGGACCGGTGGAGGCTGACGGGCGAGCCGTTCGCCGAACGAAGCCGGACGACGGCAACTACGTCCTGGCCTTCCAGGCGAAGGCCCTCGCGGACAGCGCGCGGAGCAGCAGTGGTCTCGACCGACACCAGCGTCGTCGAGATGGCGTACCCCTGAGCCTCGAGCTGTTCGCGCACACCCTTGTAAGCAGGCGACCGCGCCGTGATCTTCGGAGGCGCGACGTACGTGCCCTTGCCAGGGACCCTCACGAGCAGCCCCTCGGTTGCCATCTTGCTCAGGACGCCTCGCACCGTCATGCGGCTGAGCCCGTAGATCCGGTTCATCTCGTTCTCGGACGGCACGCGCTGGTTGGGGACCCACTCTCCGCCGGTGATCTTGGCGTACAGGATCTCCTCGAGCTGCTGGTACAGCGGAATCGCTGAGTCGCGGTCGAGAGTCTCGGTCACGGGTTCCTCCATCAGACAAGCCTAGGACATCTGTACCTCAACGTACTTGTACAAGCCTGTCTATACAGGTACGGTGAAGTGCCAGTTGTGAGCCGCGACACAATGCTCGCTACGACCAGAACCACCGAGGAGCCAACAGATGCAGGTGTCAACAGCCACCCTGACCCGGGTCGCCAGAGACCACGGATACGCCGTCCCGGCCGTCAACGTTTTCGATGAGATCGGTATGCGAGCCGTTGTCGAGGCCGCCGAACTGCGATCAGCGCCGCTCATCGTCCAGGTGTCGGTCAAGACGACACGCTCCGTCGGCACGGGCCTCCTCACCGACACGTTCCGAGCCCTGACCCGGGATGCTTCCGTTCCGTTGGCCCTTCACCTCGACCACTGCCCAGACCGCGCCGTCGTCGAGGAAGTCATCGCGGCGGGTTGGTCGTCTATCCTGTTCGACGCCTCCGACCGCGACCTTGCCACTGCGGAGCGAGAGACGACTGAGGTCGTCACGGCAGCCCACGCCGCCGGCGTCGACATCGAGTCGGAGATCGAGAACATCCTCGGCGTCGAAGACGGCGTCGGGTCCGATGAAGCGCAGCACGCCTACAGCGTCGAGCAGCTCGCAGAGGTGGCCGAACGTACAGGAGCCGACCTGCTGGCGCCGCAGCTCGGAACGAGCCACGGCATGTTCACGGCCAAGCCGACGTTGCTGCCGGAACGAGTCACGGCCCTGGCCGCTCTGACCGACAAGCCCATCGTTCTGCACGGTGGAACTGGTCTGTCCGACCAGGAGTTCCAGTCCTTCATCTCCGCCGGCGTCTCCAAGATCAACATCTCGACCGCCGTGAAGATGTCCTACATGCGGGCCGCCGCCGCGCACCTGGACGAGGCCCGTCGCACGGACCGCTGGGACCCGCCGGCGATGTTCAGGACTGTCTCGGACGCTGTCCGGTCAGAGATCGTCGCGCACATCGACGCGTTCGGCGCGGCCGGTCGCGCCGAAGCCGCGGCGAAGGCGATGCAGCCATGACCTCGGACTTCCTCATCTTCGACTGCGACGGCGTCCTCGCCGACACGGAGAGAGATGGACATCTTCCGGCCTTCAACGAGACTTTCGAGCATTTCGGAGCACCCATCCGATGGAGCCAGGACGACTACGCCGAGCTTCTGAAGATCGGCGGCGGCAAGGAGCGCCTCGCCTCCGTCCTGACCCCCGAGCTTGTGAAGGAAGCAGGGCTCCCCACCGACCCGCAGCAGCAGCGCGATGTCGTCCTGTCCTGGCACAAGTACAAGACCGCGCGCTACACCGACATGGTCCGAGCCGGCCGCCTGCCCGGACGGCCCGGAGTCGCGCGCCTCGTCGCGAAGGCGCACGACGCGGGATGGGGGCTTGCCGTCGCTTCGACGTCAGCCGAAGAGTCGGTGCGAGCTGTGCTCGAGCACGTCGTCGGCGCCGATCTTTCCAAGCAGTTCTCGGTATTCGCCGGAGACGTCGTCGCGGCCAAGAAGCCTGCACCGGACATCTATCAGCTGGCGCTGAGGAAGCTCGACGCGTCGCCGACGCAGGCTCTCGTCGTCGAGGACAGCCACGTCGGCCTGACCGCGGCTCTGGCGGCTGGACTAGTCACCGTCGTCACCCAGAGCAGCTACACCGCTGACGAGGACTTCTCGGGTGCAGCTCTTGTCGTTAGCTCTCTGGGCGACTACCCGGCAGACGCGACGGTCGTCATCGACTCGCCCCACGGCGTCGCGATCGTCGGCCACGTGGGACTCGACGACCTCATCCGCGTGAGGGCAGCCGCCTTCTCGTCCAACTCAACACCCGGTAGGTGACCATGAACTACAGCGCGAGCGCGACCGGGACGACCCGGCTCGAGAACACCGTCAAGACCATCGCAACAACCTGCGTGGCCAACGAGCAGTACTTCTGCGATCTCGACTCCGTCTTCGGTGACGGAGACTTTGGCTACTCCCTCGCTCGGGGGTTTGAGAAAGTCCTCGAGGACTGGGAAAGCTACGACCGTTCCGACCTCTCCACCTTCCTGCAGGGCGTCGCGATGACGATGAGCAGTCGCATCGGCGGCACCTCAGGGCCGATCTGGGGAACAGCTTTCCTCCGGGCCGCCACCGCCATCAAGTCCAAGCAGTCGCTGGAGGGCGCGGACGTGGTCGCCATGCTGGACGGCGCCATCGCCGGCATCAAGAAGCGCGGCGGAGCCGAGGTGGGCGACAAGACCCTGCTCGACGCCCTCGTGCCGCTCAACGACGAGATCCGCGAAGGCGTTGCGGAGAACGCGGAGCCCCGGGCGATCGCCGAGCGGGCGGCCAAGGTCGCTCGCGAGTCGGCCGAGGCAACCAGCACCCTGACGGCACGGCGAGGCCGCGCCTCGTACACCGGCGATCGAAGCATTGGTTCTCCCGACCCGGGCGCCATCGCCATGGCCGTGCTTGCCGAGCACATCGTCGACTCCTGGGCCTGACCGCCTACCCAACCGCCCCGTCAAGACCGAAGGAACCAGCATGAAGAAGTTCATCAACGACCCCCAGGCTTTCGTGCCCGAGATGCTGCAGGGACTCGCGCTCGCCAACCCGGACACCCTCACGTACGTGCCTGAGTACAACCTGATCCTGCGAGCCGACGCCCCCAACCAGGACCGCGTCTCCATCATCCAGGGATCCGGATCAGGCCACGAGCCTGCTCACGTCATGCTCGTCGGTGAAGGCATGCTCGACGGCGCCTGTCCCGGCGACGTCTTCGCAGCACCTCCGACGGAGTACGTGCTCGAAGCGGCTCGACGTCTCGCGAGTGACAAGGGCGTACTTCTCCTGGTCAACAACTACACGGGCGACAAGATGGCGTTCGAGATGGCTGAGGAGCTGGCCGACGCCGAGGGCATCAAGGTCCGCACCCTGTTCATCAACGACGACGTGGCCGTCGAGGACTCGCTTTACACGATCGGCCGACGGGGCGTGGCCGGCAACTTCTTCGTCATCAAGGCCGTCGGTGCCGCGGCAGCAGGCGGCGCAGACCTGGACGAGATCGTCCGCATCGGCGAGAAGGTCAACGCCGCCACCCGCACCATGGGTGTCGCGTTGACGGCCTGCACCCCGCCCGCGAAGGGGACGCCGCTGTTCGACATCGGCGACGACGAGATGGAGGTCGGCGTCGGCATCCACGGCGAGCCGGGCCGCCGGCGGACCAAGATGACCTCCGCGAACGAGATCGTCGATGAGCTGCTGGAGGCCATCGTCCCGGATCTCCCGTTCTCGTCCGGCGACGACGTCGCACTGATGGTCAACGGCCTCGGCGGCACGCCGATCAGCGAGCTCTACCTCCTGTACGGGATCGCCCACGCGCGCCTCGCCGAGAAGGGCATCTCCATCGGACGAAACTACGTCGGCTCGTACTGCACAGCGCTCGACATGGTCGGGACCTCCTTGACCCTCGTCAAGCTCGACGACGAGATCCGGTCCCTGCTCGAAGCGCCGGCCCACATCCCGGTTCGCATCTTCTGATCCCCTCTGCGTGACGTGTCGTCCTCCGTGCACGTCACGCAGAGGCCCCGCCTCACCAACACTGCACAGAACAGGAACGTCATGCTCATCGGACTCGGCTGCGACCCGAACGCGCAAGACCTCAAGCAGACCCTCGCCGACTACGCGGTCGAGCTCGGCCACGAGGTCAAGGACTTCGGCTCAGATGATCCGCTGTACTCCAACACGGCCGTCCGCGTCGCCGAGAGCGTCGTAAGAGGAGACATCGATCGCGCCGTCGTCCTGTGCGGGACGGGCATCGGCGTCTCCATCGCGTCGAACAAGGTCAAGGGCGCCTACTGTGCACTGGTCACTGACGCCTACCAGGCAGAGCGCGCCCAGCTCAGCAACAACGCCAACATGATCGCCCTGGGCTCCCAGGTGACGGGTGTGGAGTCCGCGAAGCGCATCCTGGCGACCTACTTGGGCGCGACGTATGTCGAGTCACCGCGCAGTGCGCCCAAGCTGGCCGAGATGTACAAGTACGAGGTCTCCACGTGAGGAGGCTGGCGCCGCAGGATCTCCGGATTGAAGCCGAGGAGGCCCGTCTACTCATCCTCAGGATGCTGAGGGGCGGACGCTCCGGTCACGTCGGCGGGGCTCTGTCGTGCGTCGACATCTTGACGACGCTCTACTTCGACGAGATGGACATCGACCCGCTCGAACCCACTCGACCGGACCGCGACCGGTTCATCCTGTCGGCCGGGCACAAGGCCCTCGCGCAGTACGCAGTGCTGGCCCGACGGGGCTACTTCCCGGAGCCGTGGGTTGACACCTACTCCGACCTCGGCAGTCGTCTCGCGGGGCACCCGGACATGCACAAGCTGCCTGGTGTCGAGGCGAACACCGGCGCCCTGGGCCACGGGCTCTCGATCGCTTGCGGCATCGCACTCGGCCTCAGGCTGCAGGAACGCCGCAGCAGGGTGTTCGTGGTGCTGGGCGATGGGGAGCTCCCGGAAGGGTCCAACTGGGAAGGCGCGGCGATGGCCGCGCACCACCAGCTCGGCAACGTGGTGGCGTTCGTCGACGTCAACGACCTGCAGATCAGCGGACGCACCGCGGACGTCATGAACATGGAGCCGATCGCCGACAAGTTCGCAGCCTTCGGGTGGAAGGTCCGCACCATCGACGGCAACGACGTCGAGCAGATCCAGGGTGTTCTCGCCGAGGTGGACCGTGACTCGAGCAGCCCCACGGCGGTCGTTGCGAAGACGACGAAGGCGAAGGGTGTCAGTATCTTGGAGGACACCGCAGCTTCTCACTACTGGAAACCTGCTGCGGCTGAGATGGCTGAGGCCGAGGCGGAGATCCGCGCGCGCATTCAGCTACTCAGCCTTCAGGCGGTCGCCCGATGACCGCCGCACCTGAGCTCGTCGACCCTCGCAAGACGTTTGGCCAGGCGGTCACCGAGTTCGCGGCAGACGACTCTCGTGTGGTCGTGCTGTCCGCCGACAGCGGAGTGTCCTCCGGTTTCGGTACGTTTCGTGACCGGTTCCCGGGGCGCTACATGGAGTTCGGCATCCAGGAGCACGGCGCCACCGGCGTCGCCTCAGGTCTGGCGACCACCGGACTTGTCCCGGTCTTCGCCGCCATCGCGGCGTTCGTGACGAACCGCAACTACGAAGCCTTCCGCAACGACGTCGCGTACATGGGCCAGAACGTCAAGATCGTCGGGCGAAACGGCGGGATGACGTACTCCGACCTCGGGCCGACCCACTACTCGCTCGAGGACTACGCCATCATCCGGATGCTCCCCGGCGTGGTGGTCCTTTCCCCGCAAGACCCCGGAGAGATCAGGGCAGCCGCCAGGGCCATGCTCACACACGAGGGCCCCGTCTACATGCGCATAGGTGGGCCCGCGATCCCGAACCTGTTTGCCGAAGGCCCCTTCGTCATCGGCAAGGGACGGGTTCACCGCTCGGGCGACTACGCCACGGTGGTCAGCACCGGGCCTGCGACGGCAAACACCATCACGGCGGTCGACGCGCTGCGAGCAGAAGGGCTGACGGTCGATCTGCTCTGCATGCCGACCGTTGAGCCGGTGGACTCCGAGCTCATCATCGAGTCTGCGACGCGCACCGGCCACGTGATCACGGTCGAGGAGCACTACGACCGGGGCGGTCTTTCCGCGGCGGTTTCAGAGTGCCTCGGGCCGCTCAGGGTGCGGCACGACGCGATTGGGTTGCCGCACCAGCACGTGATCACGGGAACTTACGAAGGGCTCCTAGCCACGTACGGACTGGATGCCCAGGGTCTCACTCGCCAGTTGCGTGACATCGTGGCGGCCGGACAGCCTGCGTCAACTAGGTAGCTATGCGCCAACATTCTGTGAGGACACCGCAGTGACCAACGAAGCAACGTCAGTCGGCACCGGTACGTCACGCGTGAAGCGCGGCATGGCCGAGATGCTCAAGGGCGGCGTGATCATGGATGTCGTGAACGCCGAGCAGGCGCGGATCGCCGAGGACGCCGGTGCGGTGGCTGTCATGGCGCTCGAGCGGGTTCCGGCCGACATCCGCTCGCAGGGCGGCGTGGCGCGCATGTCCGACCCCGACCTGATCGACGGCATCGTGGCCGAGGTCTCGATCCCGGTGATGGCCAAGGCCCGCATCGGCCACTTCGTCGAGGCGCAGGTGCTGCAGAGTCTGGGCGTCGACTACATCGACGAGTCCGAGGTGCTGACCCCGGCCGACTACGTCAACCACATCGACAAGTGGAACTTCACCGTCCCGTTCGTCTGCGGTGCCACGCACTTGGGCGAGGCGCTGCGTCGCATCACCGAGGGCGCGGCGATGATCCGCTCCAAGGGCGAGGCCGGCACGGGCGACGTGTCGAACGCGACGGGTCACATGCGTAAGATCGGTGGCGAGATCCGCCGCCTGCAGTCGCTGTCCGAGGACGAGCTGTACGTCGCGGCCAAGGAGCTGCAGGCCCCGTACGACCTGGTCAAGGAGGTCGCCGAGGCGGGCAAGTTGCCCGTGGTGCTGTTCACGGCCGGCGGCATCGCGACCCCGGCCGACGCGGCGATGATGATGCAGCTGGGCGCCGAGGGCGTGTTCGTCGGCTCGGGCATCTTCAAGTCCGGCAACCCGGCCGAGCGCGCGGCCGCGGTCGTCAAGGCCACGACGTTCTACGACGACCCCGACGTGATCGCCAAGGTCTCGCGCGGTCTGGGCGAGGCGATGGTCGGCATCAACGTCGACGACATCCCCGAGCCCCACAGGTTGGCCGAGCGCGGCTGGTGATCGGCGGACCACTCCCGACGCACCTGGACCGTGGGTAGCGTCCTGGTCAGGGTGGTAGGGACGCGCTGGCCCGTGGAGGTGGTCAAGCCCAGACGAGGGAAGTGAAGTGGAGTGGTGAGTAGACGAGCAGCAGTCGTGACTGGGTCGACTTCCGGCATCGGCGAAGCCATTGCCCGTCGCCTGGTCAGCGATGGCCTGGACGTGCTTGTCACCGGGCGCGACCAAACGCGCGGGCAAGAAGTCGTTCGTGCCCTCGGCGCTCGCAGCATGTTCGTTCCGTTCGATCTGACTGAGGACGGTGCGGCCGATGCGCTGGCAGACGCAGCGATCGACAAGTTCGGCCGCCTCGACGTCCTGGTCAACAACGCCGCACTGGACCACACGGACGACCTTCTCGCTGTTTCGGTGGCAGATGTCAGAAAGGTCTTCGAGGTCAACAGCATCTCCGCGATCGCCGTCCTCCAACAGTGCGCGCAACGGATGGACCGCGGTGGATCCGTCGTCAATGTGACATCACGTCTGGCGTCCATCGGTGTGCCGTCGATGGCCGTGTACTCGGCAACGAAGGGGGCGCTCAAGGCTTTGACGACGGCGGCGGCGGTAGAGCTCGCGCCGCGCGGCATCAGGGTCAACGCCGTCGCGCCGGGCATGACACGAACGCCGCTGTACGAGGCATGGTTGCGCGATCAACCTGACCCAGCGCACAGCGAACGCGAGGTGCTCGAAGCGATCCCCATGGCGCGTCTGGCAATGCCTTCCGACGTCGCAGCAGCCGTCAGCTTCTTGGCACCTGACGAGGCGGCCTACATCACCGGCGCCTCCATTCCCGTAGACGGCGGGTACACGGCGCAGTAAGTGGCGGCGCGGGGCAGCTCGACCGGTCAGGGGGCAGCCAGTTCAGTCGACCTGGGTACTGCGGCCCTCAAGGTCGACGGTAGCGACGGCCTCGTGGATCAGCTCTCGCGCCGCCCTGACCATCGCATCGTTGGTGCGCTTCTTGGTACTCCGCATGACGATGCGGCGAGTGCCCAACCCGTGCAGGTCAAGAACATCGACGCCCTCCGGCACGGCCTCGCCGAGGGCCAAGGCGGGCACGAGAGCCATGCCCTCTCCGGCTGCCACGAGCGCGAGCGCGGTCGTTGTCTCGTAGTACCGGTGCAAGGTTTCTGGCGCCGAGCCGCTGCCACGCCGCAGCCTGCTTGACGCGGCAGAACTTGCCGACGTCTCGTCGACCCCGAGCCAGGGCACAGCCAGGCGGTCGAGGTCGATGCCGTCGTCTCGAAGGACGGTTCCGGCCGGCACGACAAGCCGCCACGGCTCGTCCAGCAGGGGTTCCTCGATCACTCCTGGGGGAAGGTCCGGTGGGTCGCCGGAGGCGTCTAGCTCCACGACCAGGACGTCGAGCTCTCCGCGGCGCAGGAGCTTGCTGAGCTGCGGCAGGTCGTCTTCGACGAGCCCCACCCGGATGTGCGGGAACCTGGCCCTCCAGTCAGCCAGGCTCGGCACGAGAACGGAGCGCAGGAAGCTGGTGAATGCCCCGATGCGCATCGTCCCATCGGGTCCGGCGGGCCGGTCAACAGCGAGCAGTGCGGCCGCCATGACGCGTTCGATGTCCTCGGCAGCTTGGGCCATCGTGAGGCCCGCCGACGTCAGGGTCGTCCCACGCGTGGTCCTGTGAACCAGCGCTTGGCCAACCTCTAGCTCCAGCTTGGTCAGCTGCTGGGAGATGGCTGACGGCGATACCCGGAGCTCGTCGGCAGCCGCAACGACTCCGCCGTTGCGAGCGACTGCGAGCAACGCGCCAAGCCGTTTTGGGTCCACGTCCATGTGAAGCAATGCTAACCGTCATCTAAACCAGAGTGCAATTGTGCTGAAGTCGTCGGGTCGGCAGAATTGGTCGGGACACGAAGGAAGAGGGAGATGACTGCCGCACTGCTCGGCTGGCTGGGGACGGCCGGCACACTCGCCGCTTACGGTCTGCTGTGGCGTGGACGTCTGACGTCAACCTCGCGGAGGTACGCCCTCCTCAACCTCGTTGGAGGGTTGCTGGCGGGAACTGCGAGCGGGCTGTATGGCGCCTGGCCGAGTGCTGCTTCCAACTTCATCTGGGCCGCGCTGGGCCTGCACTCGATGTTGGCCCGGGGTGTCGGTGTGGGTGGCGGCGAGTTCGACAAGGCCACCGCCGACGAGGCTGTTCAACGGGGCTCTCTCGCATCCGTCGCCTAACGTCGCCGACCGGTATGCATGCCGTCGCTGTAGGTCAGTGCCCCCGGGAGTGGTCCGCGAGAACCCCGTCAGCAAGCGATCGGGTGCCGAAGAACGCTCACGTTGCGGGAGTCCCACGGCTATGGTGACCATCAGTCACCATCCGTCGCAGGAGTACCCGTGAAGCGCACCGCCACCCGCACCATCATCGGCGTCACGACCGCCATCCTCATTCTCGCGACCACCCCCGCCCACGCCGGCGCCCGCACCTTCGCCGACACGGTCGGCGACACCAGTCAGGACGGCATCGCGGACATCTCCACGGTGAAGGTCGCCAACACGAAGAAGAGCACGACCGTCACTGTCCGCATCCCTCACGAACAGCCGGAGATGCGCGCCATCGGCGCGACCCGCATCTACCTGGACACCGACCGTAAGAAGTCCGGACCCGAGTACCTGTGGTTCGTGTCCTACCCCGGCGAGGCGTACTTCGTACCAGTCAACAAGGGCACGGAGCAGCACTCCAAGGTCTGGTACAACGTCGCCAAGGCCACCAAGTGCGCTAAGACAGTCCGCGAGACGTTCTCCCCGTCCGACGGCGTCTTCGGCATCAAGATCAAGCACAAGAAGGGCTGCCTGGGCAACCCCAAGTCCGTGCGCGTCAACATCCGCACAACCGTGTTTAGCCACTTCGACGAGGACGACTACGAGCAGACGACGTACCCCTCGCCCGAGAACGACTACTACCCGAGCCACTCCGGGTACACGCGCTCCGTCAAGCGCTAACCGCTAGAGCCGCCGCAGCAGGAGCCGCCGGGTCATCCGACGAGTTCAGCGAGCGTAGAGGGACTCGCCACGCTTGCCCAACCCTGCCCCACGGCTTGCCGGCCGGCTGTCACGGTCGATGACTGCCGCTTGGAAGGGCCGCTAGGGCTGACGCACACGGTCCAGATCCATGGTCTCGTCGCACCATTCCGTCAGGGCCAAGACCGTTGCGGCGGACGGTGATCGGTCTCCTCGGGTCATCTCCAGCAGTGTGTCCGGTCGAACACCTATCTCCCGAGCCACCGACGACAGGGTCCGTCCCCGGTCGCTGACCATGAACGGCAGCTCGTACAGGGGAGGGGAGTCGATGTTGCCGATCCGTAGCTTGTGACCGAGAGCCTCCGCGAGAGCCTCTATCGTGTTCCAACGCGGCCAGCAGCTGCCAGTCAGCGCATCTGACGTCACCCCCAGCGACAAGCCAGCTGCCTTCGCAAGCTGGCGCATCGTCATGCCCTGGAAGCGGCGCTGCAGGTCCATGTTGCGCATCAAGTACCGGTAGTTCTCAACTGCCCAGTGGTCATCCTCGGCCTGGGCAGAAGGCCGCTCCTGCAGCGTCCACCGCCACGTCCCGTCGGCGTGCCTGGTCCCGCGGGGCGCAGCCCACGTGCCCGGTTCGCCACCAACATGACGGACCATTTCCACCCGCCATTTCAGTGCCAAAAAAGTTGTACCGGAAAACCGAGTGTACGTGGTTTGGTGCGCACGGTCGCCATCGCACCCCGCAGAGACACCTCAACGGGGTGCGGCGACTGCCACCCGGCAGGACGCCCCAGCACCGCCGCAGAGGAGCCACAGGCTCCCACGGCGAGAGCTGCCCTATGGCCACCGCGGCGCATGGGAGCAAGCGCCCTCAAGGACGACCCATGTCTACTCGTACCGCTCTGTACTCCTCGGCCACCGACAACTGGCCCACCCCGCAAGACTTCTACGACCGCCTCGACGCCGAGTTCAACTTCGCGCTCGACGTCTGCTCCTCCAAGGCCAACCACAAGGCGCCCGTGTTCTACGCCCTCGACCACGACAACCCCAACTTCCGCGACGGACTTGCCGGGGACTGGGCCGCCGACGCCGCAGGCCAGACCATCTGGTGCAACCCGCCCTACGGCCGAGGCATCCGAGCCTGGATGGAAGCCGCGCTCCACGCCGCTCAGACCGGCGGCGCCACGGTCGTCTGCCTGGTGCCGGTCCGAGCCGACTCGGCCTGGTGGCACGACCTCGTCCTGTCTACCGGCGCCGAAGTTCGCTACGTCCGCGGCCGCCTCAAGTTCGGAGACGCTAAGAACAGCGCTGCGTTTAGCTCGGCAGTCGTCATCTACCGGCCCACCGACGTCATCGGTGCCGCCGGCCCCGTCCACACCGTCCCGAACAAGCTCCCGGCACCGGCACCGGCGCCGGTCACCGACCTCGACGAAAACAGCTCTGCCGTCCCGAGTCCAACCGTCCTCCACGTCAGCCTCCCGGTGGCTGGCACGAGCACACCACGCCGGTGCGACGCTCCTGCCGCAGCAGGCGGGTCGTCACAGAGTCCTGCGGCGGACGGCCGCGACGTTCATGCTGCCTCGGTGCAGTTGTCAGTGGAAGCTTGGTTCCGGATCAGGGAGGCGGCCGCCATCCGTGCACGGCTGCTCGCCGGCGCCGACCCTCTGGGCGTGCGTGGCGGAAGGCGTGGCGCGACCACAGTCGAGGCTCAGCTGTCACGCACCTAGGCGCACGCCGCCCCGCAAGCTCGCCGTGACTCCGTTCTAAAGGCTGCTGGCGCCTGGGTAGCTCGTGTTCCGCTGGCGTGCCGGCGGCTGTCGGATGAGCCAGGTCGAGCGGTACGGGACGAGGTCGTGCTCGCGTGCGCTCAGTCGGAGAACTCGGTGACGGTTCCTTCGATGAGCTGGGGCAGGAGGTCGGTGACGAAGGAGTCCATGGCGTCCGGTTCAGTGCCGGCAGCTACGACGGCGGCCGCGTAGGAAGCCATCGCCCGCTGCGAGGAGGTAGTAGACGCGGACGCGAGGAAGCCGGACCGCTCGATGTGCAGGCCATGTTCTAGGGGGAGCGAACCGCCCTCGTGGACGGCTCTCTTGATGGCCTTGACTGCTGTCGGCGAGCGGCGAGCCAGACGGGCCGCCACTGCTTGGGCCTCGGCCAGCAGGTCCTGCTTGGGCAGCAGTCGGTTGACCAGGCCCATCTCGAGCGCCTGATGCGGGGTGATGGGGGCGCCTTCCAGGCACAGCTCAAGGGCGCGACCCGCGCCGACGACCCGGGTCAGCATCTGCGTCCCACCACCGCCCGGGATCAGGCCGAGCAGGACTTCGGGTTGCCCGATGCCGTGCTCGCCGTCGGCCATCAGCCGGATGTCCGCGGACAGCGAGAACTCGCACCCGCCACCTAGAGCCCGCCCGTTGATTGCGGCAACGACGACGAGGCTGGACTGTCGCATCAGGGCGCACACGGCATGGAACCGTCGCAGGTCGGCCACACCTCCTGCTCCCATGCGGGCCAGGGCAGTCGCTCCTCCGGGCAGTTGGTCGGCTACCTGGCTGGCGCGCAGGGCGGCGCTGGCTGTGCGGGGGGTGAGTGTGACGGGAGCCGCCTGGGCGCTGGCCAGGATCTCCGCGACGTCGAAGTGGCTGACGAAGACGTTCTCCATCGCACTGGTGATGACGACCGCGCCGATCTCGGGGTCGTCATCGAGGGACATGAGCAGTTCGTGGAGCTCGGTCATCAGGGCGGTGGTGAGGAAGTTGAACGGCGGGTTGTCGAACCAGATGGTCTGGACGCGTCCAGTTCGTTCGGTCTTCAGCAGGGATGTCATGGCGTGCCTCTCAGTGTGCGAGCGGATTGAGGTTCTTGCCCATCAGGTACTGGGCGCGGAACGGCACGGGACGCATCGCGTGCGACAGGACCTTGTTGATCGCGCCGGGGACGCACACCGGCTTGCCCGCGTTCACGGCTGCCCATCCGGTCTGCGCGACGTCGTTGGCGTCCTGCCACAGGGCGGCGGGCAGTTTGGAGGCGGCGTCCCGGCTACCCATGGCGTCGTGGAACTCGCTGCGGGTGAAGCCGGGGCACAGGGCGGTGACGTGTATGCCGTGGGGCTTCAGCTCCATGTCGAGTGCCTGGGACATGTTCAGGACGTAGCTCTTGATGCCGGTGTACAGCAGGCTCTCGCCGGGCGGTGCGAAGGCGGCCAGCGAGGAGACGTTCACGATCCGGCCCCACGCGCGGCTCTTCATGCCCGGGACGAAGAGGTGGGACAGCTCGGTCACGGCGGTCACCATCACCTGGATCTCACCGGCCAGCGATTCCCAGGAGGTGTCGGCGAAGGTGTCGTTGCCCGACAGGCCGGCGTTGTTGATGAGCACGTCGACAGCCAGACCACGCTCGGCCGCGAAAGCCGCGATCGCCTTCGGTGCAGCGGGGTCGCCGAGGTCTGCGGGAAAGACCTCGCAGCGGATCCCGTGGGCGGTGGTCAGCTCCTGGGCCAGCTCGTCTAACCGTTGCTTGCGTCGGGCGACCAGCACGAGGTCGAGCCCGTCGGCGGCGAGGGTTCGGGCGAACGCGGCACCGATGCCAGCGGAGGCGCCGGTGATGAGGGCGGTGCGGGTGGTGGTGCTCATGGTTCTCCTTCGTCAGGCGGGGATCGGGGCGACGTTGCGAGTGAGGAACTCGAGCTGGTCGGCGACGACGGTCTCGAACAGCGGGTCGACGTAGGGGTCGAAGTGACCGCCCTCGTAGACCTTGACCGTGGAACGGGGGATCTTCGCGGCGGCGGCCTCTGCGACCGGGCGGGGCGTGATGGTGTCGTGCGTGACGATCTGGACGAGGGCAGGGCACTGGATGCGGGCGGCCCACCGCTTTGGCGAGTAGGTGCCGATGCTCAGGGCGATGCGCGCGGCAACCGTCTGCGGGTAGTCACCGTCGGTCAGGCCGGACTCACGGATGAGGGCGAGCATGCCCGGGCGGGCGTCCGGCGACGTCATCATTCCGACGCGGCCAGGATCGTTGACGCTGTCGACCAGCATGGGAGCGCGGCCCAGCCACGATCCCACTAGGTCGACGACTCCGAGCACCGAGACCTTCAGGGCCGCCTTCAACCCGGTTGACCGGACGGCCGCGGGTCCGCTGACGTGAGGAACCTGCGCGACGATCGCGGCGAGGGGCTCACCCTGTCCCGCCAAGGAGATGACGTGGCCGCCGGCGAACGACGTCCCCCAAGCCACGACCTTGCGCGGGTCGACATCGTCCAGTGCTCGGGCGTAGGCCAGGGCGGCGCGCCAGTCCTCGTGCTGCCTGCGAATGCTCAGCACCTGGCGCGGTTCACCCTCGCTGTCACCGAAGCCGCGGTAGTCGAAGACCACCACGACGTAGCCGGCCGCCGCGAAACGTTCGGCGTAGGCGTACAGCCGCAGCGCCCGCACCGAGCCGAACCCATGCGCCATCACCACCACGGGGCATGCGCTGCCCCCGGTTGTCGGCCGGTAGACGCGAGCTGCGCAGCGTACGCCGTGGGAGGAAAATGACTCCTCAACGAACGTGTACGTGACGTCGGGTGTCGCAGTCATCTGTCGTCTCCTTCAAGGCGCGTCTACTTTCTTGAATGCTGATCAAGAAGCTACGTCCATCTTGATCGACGTGCAAGATAGAGTGACGTGTGCCTCGAAACCGCCGACCTCGCGACCGCGAGGAGAAGTCTGCGGAGATCGTCGCGGCCGCAGCGACACTGTTCACCGATGTCGGCTTCGAGAAGACGTCCCTCGTCAGCGTCGCGAAGGCTGCCGGGGTCACGACCACCACGATCTACTGGTACTTCGACAGTAAGGAAGCCCTGCTGGTCGCGGTCCTGGACCATCTCCTCGCCGAGGCGCTGGCCGGCATCGACGAGCAGGCCGAGGCGCTTTTGCTCGACCGTCTGCTCTGGGTCGTGGACAAGCTCGAGCAGCACGCGAAGCTCGTCACGACCGTCCACGCGCTGGCCACAACCTCACCGGTCGTCGAGGAATGGCACGACGGCTTCCACGCGCTGACCAACGACATCCTCGCCGACGGCCTCAGGCAGTCAGGCGTCGCGGAGTCGGCCGTCCAGCCCAAGACCCGCCTCGGGGTCTTCGCCATCGAGGGCCTGCTGATGCACCCGCTGCCCGTGGCAGAGCGTCAGGCCGTACTCCGCTTAGTAGTGGACCCGGCCAGTTGAGATGGGAAGGGCCCCGGCTGCAGACCGGGTCCCTTCGGGGTGTCGCACTCTTTGCTTCTCACGAGGTGATCCACGGCAACCGTGGCTGTGCCGTCGTGAGCAGTGGTGGCGCTCTGGCGATGACAGAGCGCCCGGGCCCCGCGCCGTCGAGCATCCCGCTTGACGAAGCTGGCGCTGGGTCTCGTGGTGGTGGCCAGGATCGGCGGGTCAGTACGGGTCGTCTCGGGGTGTGTTGGGGTTGGGGTGGCATGGCCGCAGTCGGTCGGCGGGGAACCATCTGTGGACAACGGGTGTCCCGTCCTGGGTGTCGTCAGCGAAGACGACCAGTGCTTCCCAGTGCTTGCCGGTGAGCTTCCAGTTGATGATGAAGCCTTGCCACGGGCGGGCGTACCGGTAGTCGGTCCGGCGGACTAGGACGTGCCGTGTGGGTTGGTAGGGCGGCCAGGTGTCGCGTCGCGATCGGTTCATGCCCACCCACTCAGGGTAGAACAGGCGTTCGATCAACAGGTGTGAGTAAGCCTGTGGAAAGTCAGGTCAAGAGATGTCCGGCAGGTCGGTGACGGTCCCGTCGGGGTGGTACTCGCGGAGGTGCCCGCGGTCGTCGACTGCGACGTGTCTGACGGCCTTCGGTGGTGACGTGAGGTCCCATTTGGTGGTGGTGGTGGCGGCATGGGCGAGGTGCTGGCGAGCTTCCCGACCATGCCGCCGAGCTCGGCGTCGTCCGAGGGCGAGAAGTCCGAGCTCTAACTAGCGCTTACAGTGCCGGTTTCAAGGCTGGTGGCCCCAACTACCTCCTTGGGCTCGGGTCGTGGCAGGCGTCCGCATCGGCGGTCGACGACGAAGTCGTCTTGGACAGGCCCGTGGCACAAATGCTGGGCGCGGCGCATGAGCTTCGGCTCCCTAGGGCTGACTTGGACCGGATCGAGCGGTCCTTCTGCGCGGACGAGCAGGCATGGGCGCGTGGCCTGGGGCAGGTACGCGACGTCAGCGCGCTGTTCGCTGAACGCAAGGTGTTCCGCTACCTGCCGGCAGAGGTGGACGTGCGACTGGGCTCCGGCGGCGTCGTGAGCGACCTCCTGCGAGTCGTCGGCGCCGGTCTGCGTGCTCGCGCGCAGTTCACTGTCTCTACCCAGGCACCTCTTCCACCATCGCTGGAGGGGGCGCTCGAAGCCGTCGGCGTGACTGTCCGCCACGAAAGCGACAAGGAGTGGAGCATCAGGGCCGCGAGTGGCGCTGTCGGCAGAGTTCGCCTCATCGGAGGATCAGCGGCCGAGCTGGCGCGGTCGACGAACGGTCGGGTCGAGCTGGCCGTCTTCGATCACCCGGCCACCGAGTTCGGGCGCCTAGAGCTGCTGCCGTTCTTGAAGGAGCAGTCCGTCAGCATCACGGCCCACCGCTTCGGCACCCCGGACGGTCTGACCGACGCAGTCATCTGACGGCAGACCGCAGAAGCCGACCTGTGTTCCACTCGCAACGTCAGCGGGCCGTCCTGGCCTGCTAACGGCGTGTTCGGATGTGACAAACCGAGCCGCCGGCAAGTGCCTCGGCCTCGTCCTGCCCCGAAGCAGCACGGTGTGCACCAGGCATGACCTGGTCGGACGCCCGAGGTCCAGGTATTCGATCTGCCGATGTTCGCTATCGCCAAAGGTGATCTCCTTCCGTCAAAGGGTGTTGGCGCCGCGTCCGGGCGGAACCGGGCGGATCGAAAGACCGCCTGCCTCCTGAAATAACAGCGTTATCTTGCTGCCACGCCAGTGCCGGGCTCGGTCGATGCGCCCGGCGGGGTGCGTGATCCGACGAAGGTGACGACTGTTGACGTGACTGCTGTCACAAACCTACGCTCGCACGACTATCAGCGGTTGAATCGATTCATCTCGAGCGGTTGTGTGTACCGGTCGAAGGTTCGCCGGTCATGCACTCACTCAGGAGTACACGTGCGAGAAGCAAAAAGGAGGCAGTCCAGGCCTCTACGCCTGGCAGCGGCGGCATGCGCCGCAGGCCTCGTCATCCCCCTGTTCGGCTCGGCTGCGAGCCTTCCCAGCTCGGCAGCGCCGGCAGTATCGACGGCCGAGGCCGGCTCGATCACGGCGGCGCAGTTCAAGGACCCGTCCCAGAAGTTCAAGCCTTCGATCCGTTGGTGGTGGACCGCGACGCTGTCGGTGGCAGAGACGGAGCGCGAGCTCCAGGCGATCGCAGACCAAGGCTTCGGTGCCGTCGAGATCGCGTTCACGACCGGCGGCTGGGCCAATGAGGCCCAGCGCGCGAACCTGCGAGCCGCGCTCGCCCTGGCACGAAAGCTCGGCATCGACGTCTCGATGACGATGGGCGCAGCGTGGCCCGTGCAGACGCCGAACACCAGCACCGGGACGCCCTACGTCCAGAAGGAGCTGCAGTACGGGTACACAGAGCTCAAGGGTGGGGCGCCCTTCAACGGCGCCGCTCCCAAGGCTCTGGACGATCCGACCTCGGGTCGAACCATGACTGGCGTCAAGCTCGTCGGCGCCTCGGCCGCCAAGGTGAAGACCCGCCACGACGCAGCCACCCTCCTGCCGCAGGCGGAGCGGCCCCGCTTCGGCACGCCGATCAAGAGCCCGAGCAAGTCGACCGTCCTCGAGGCGGGGTCGCTCGTGGACCTCACGTCCTCGATCGGCACCGACGGAACGATCACGTGGACGCCGCCCGACGGCGACGACTGGATGCTCTTCACGTACTGGGAGCGCGACGCGGTCAAGCCCGTCACCTCCGCCTTCGCGAAGGACGGCGCGGCCAAGGCCTCGGAGTACCTCGACGAGTATCAGGTGGGCAACGGCAAGCAGGCCGACGGTGTCGACAACTCGTCCCTGCTGGGCGACGTCGGTGACTCGATGTTCGAGGACTCCCTCGAGCTCAACGCCGACTCCCTGTTCTGGTCCGAGGACTTCCAGCGCGAGTTCGAGAAGCGCTTCGGGTACTCGATGACGACGTACCTCCCCTTCATGTTCCAGCACGGCATGAGCCGCTACTGGGTCCCGACCACGGCGCCGACGGCTGACTTCGACCTCGACGACGGCGAGGGCGAGAAGGTGCGCAACGACTACTACAAGCTGCTCACAGACCTCTACATCGAGCGCATGGGCGTCTTTGTCGACTGGGCGAAGAAGTACGACATGACGTACAAGGCGCAGGCTGCCTTCGGGCAGGACCTCGACGCGATCCGCAGCGCGCGCGAGCTGGCCGAGATGGGAGGACGCGTCGAGGGCGAGTCGTACAACTCCGGCGACCGGTTCCCGGTCAACATCAAGAACTACGGCTGGCGACAGGCACTCGACTGGCAGCGCTTCGTCTCCTCCGGTGCCCACCAGGGCGGGACGAACCGCGTGTCGACCGAGCTGGGAGCCCAGCGCGACTACACGCGCATGGTGACGATCGGCGACTACAAGGAGATGATGGACAAGGAGTGGGCAGCCGGTTTCACCATGCCCGTCGTCCACGGCTTCTCGTACCAGTCGGGCGGCTCGGCGTACCCGACCGGCACCGCGTGGCCGGGTGCCGCACGCTTCGGCGACACGACGACCGAGAGCTGGAACGACCTCACGTTCCCGCAGTGGTCCTCCTTCAAGACCCTCACGAAGTACTGGTCGCGCGGCAACATGGTGCTCGAGACCGGAACGGCCAAGGCCGACGTGGTGGTGCTGAGGAGCTCGACCGACTTCCTGACCACCGCAGCCCGGACCGCGACCGACGACGGCGCGCAGGACGCCCGCCAGTTCGACGGCATCAGGCTCGAGAAGCGCGGCTACACGCTCGAGTACATCGACCCCGAGGGTCTGGCCGAGGACGGCGCCATCAGCCAGGGTCAGCTGTTCGCCAAGGGCCCGGGGTACCGAGCACTGGTCGTCGACGAGCGGTCGGTCCCGGTCGAGACGGCGGAAGCCATCAAGAAGGCGGCCGACAGCGGCGTGAAGGTGGTCTTCGTCGGCCAGACGCCGACGACCGCCACCAGCCTGAAGTCGGGCGCCACCGGTGACCAGAAGGTCAAGGACCTCATCGCCTCGGCGCTCGCCTCACCGAGCTCCGTCAAGGTCGCGACCCAGGCGGATGTGGCCGACGCTCTCGACGAGGCCGGCATGAACCCGCGCGTGGGGTGGAAGAGTAACTCGCACGTCCTGACGCAGCTGCGCCAGATCGACGGGGTGACCTACGCGTACATGTACAACCCGACGAACGACAAGATCGACTTCTCGCCGTCCTTCGAGGGCACGGGTCTTCCGCAGAAGCTCGACCTCGCCTCGGGTGACATCGAAAACGTCGGACTGTTCAGCGCGGAGAACGGCAGGACCGTCATCCCGACGACCCTCGGCGCCAAGGAGACGGCGGTCTACGCACTCGACAGCACCAAGGTGGCGCCGCTGCACGTGGTGTCCTCCAGCAACTCCGACGACAGGTTCGAGTTCGGCGTCGGCACGATCAAGCTCAAGACGGCGCAGGCCGGCACACGCACGATCAAGCTGAGCGACGGGACCACCAAGAAGGTGGTGGCGAACCCCGTCGAGAAGACACAGGCGAACACCGGTCCGTTCGACTGGTCCATCTCGGTGGACTCCTACACGAAGGACGGGATCACTACGCTGCCGACTCAGCCGCTCACCACGTTCTTCAACCAGCTGTACGGGTGGAAGAGCATCAAGAGCCTGGCGGGAGTCTCCGGCGTCGGAACCTACAACGGAACCGTCACGGTGCCCGACGACTGGAAGGGCGACGGCAAGGGCGTGTACCTGACCCTGGGCAGGATCTCGGGTGGCACCGCCGAGCTGTTCGTCAACGACCAGCGCATCGGGCAGGCCATCAGCTCCGACGTCCGATGGGACGTGTCATCAGCGCTGAAGGGCGGGAAGAACGCGATCAAGATCGTCTTCCGGACGACGCTGCGCAACGCGGTGACGGCCGGCGGCACAGGTCAGCTGACCCAGGAGACAGGCGTCCTCGGACCCTTCACCTTCGACCCGTACGCCTCCGTGACGGTGTACGACCAGTCAGACCCTGTGGCACCGACGATCGGGCAGCAGCCCGCGAGCGTGACCGTGAAGACCGGTAAGACGACGTCCTTCACCGCCAGTGCCAACGGTTCGCCGCCGCCGACGGTCCGTTGGCAGAGTGCCCGCCCTGGCGGTGCTTGGCAGGACGTCCCGGGTGGCCAGCTGGCCAACGGCGTGTCGGTCCTGACCGTGGCCGGGGTGAAGGCGGGTGCCTCGGGCACGCAGTACCGCGCGATCTTCGAGAACATCGGAGGCTCGGTCGCGTCCGCCCCGGCGACGCTGACCGTCAGCACGACCACGAGAGTCACCGTGAAGTCGAAGAGGGCGCCGCTCAAGGCCAAGGCGTCGTCGAAGTCCAAGACCGTGGCCACGGCGAAGAAGGGCAAGTCGTGGACTGTCGTCAAGAAGGTCGATCGCAAGGGTGCCAAGAATGACTGGTACCAGATCTCGTCCGGAGGGAAGCTGAGGTGGATCAAAGGCACCTATGTGACCGTCACCACCAAGTGACGGCATAGTCGAGAGCGGTGGCTCCCGGGCGAACACGGCTCGGGGGCCACCGCCTCGCGCATCGGGCTACAGCCATCGCGACGCGTCTCGCACGTGGTCTTGAACGAGGAGAGGTGAATCATGGACCAACTGCAGTTCAGGCGACTGGACTTGAACTTGCTGTACTCGTTCGACGCCTTGCTGCGAGAGCGCAACGTCTCGAGAGCCGCCGAGGCCATTGGCGTCAGTCAGTCCGTGATGAGTGCCGCGTTGGGGCGACTGCGCCGGCACTACGGTGATGAGCTCCTTGTGCGACATCGCGGGCAGTACGACCTGACCCCCCTCGCCCGCCAGCTCCGGCCGGCGCTGGTCGACGCCGTGCAAGGTCTGGGCCGTGTCGTTAGCGCGCGTACGACCTTCGACCCGGAATCGGCGCAGGAGTTCACCGTGGTGTGCGGCGAGGTCGTGGGAGCGCTTCTTCTTCCGGGACTGCGCCGACGGATGGCGGAGGACGCACCTCTCACGACCCTGAGGATCCTCGACCCCCACGGGTCGAGGCGCGACCACCAGGCGGCAGAGAGCCTCCTGGAGTCGGTCGACGGGGTGTTTCTCCCGCACGGATGGGTGTCGGGCATGGAAAGCATCGACGTGCTGGAGGATCAGTGGGTCTTCGCGGTCGCGGCAAGCGATCCAACGGCTCGTCTTACCATCGACGACTTGGACCGTCGCCCGTGGCTCGTCGCGACGGTCGGGGACGGGGACTTGGTCCGGGGCATGCACCAGGTCCTCGCCGCTGGAGTGCGACCGAGGATCGACGTCAGGGTGGCCGGCTCCATGGCGATGCCCTTCTTCCTGCGCGGCACCGATCGGGTCGCCGTGGTGGGACGTCGTCTCATCGAGGAGTTCGGCGACGCCATGGGGGTGCGGGAGATACCCGGGCCGTTCGAGCTCGAGGCGCTCAAGACGGCGTTCTGGTGGCACCCCAGTCGACACGAGGACCCATCGCACGCCTGGTTCCGGTCGCTAGTCAGCGATCTGAGCTGAGCGGGTCGCGCTGAGGGTGAGTGAGGTGGCAGCGGTTCAGGCGACGGTAGAGCGGCGGACCACGAGCTCCGGCTCAAGGGTGACGTGGCGCACCGCCGAGCCGGGAGGGTTGGCGATGACCTCCAGCAGCATCGTCGCGGCGGTCGAGCCTATCTGATGCGCCGGCTGCCGCACGGAGGTGAGCGGGATCGCCGCCGACGACGCGAAGCCGATGTTGTCGCAGCCGACGATCGCGATGTCATCGGGCACGCGGACGCCTCGGAGGGTCAGCGCCTGCAGCACGCCGAGGGCGACGAGATCGTTGGCTGCGAATATCGCGTCGGGACGCTGCGAGCGGGGCAGCTCTTTGACGCCGGTCCTGCCGGCCTTGCCGTTCGTCGCTTTGGTCTCGATGAAGATGATCTCGCCGTTGCCGTACTCCTCTACCGCTGCGCGCGCTGAGGACGTCGACGAGACGCGCCCACGCGCGACGGAGTCGACCTGCCCGAGCTCGTGGCTACTGCTGGCGCGTGCTTGTAGGCATGACGTCGTCGACCCTTTCGCTCAGGAGGGCACTGAAGTGGTGTCGAGCGCGTGTACCGACGCTGACGGAGAGGAATCTGCTGGGGTTTGAGCACCCGACCTGGGAGTTCTCCCATGTTTACGCCTACTACTCCCTCTCGCACACCCGGTGTTGGGAGTGCTCCCTGTGCGGCTCCGCTAGCGCCCGTCGTGGGCAGCGCCAAGAGTCTCAGACGCTGTCACACCGCTGTCACACCACATGAGCCGACGCATGCCGACTAGTGCTTACTCTTGCCGATCCCTCAAACGGCATGGACCGCCTCAAGAGCGTTGGCGATAACGCTCTTGCAACCGAAATGCCTGCAATGACAGCGCTAAAGCGTCGACTGGATCCCGGCGTAGAGCTGCTTGGCCATGACGACCCGCTGCACCTGGTTGGTGCCCTCGTAGATCTGCGTGATCTTGGCGTCGCGCATCATCCGCTCGAGCGGGTAGTCGGACGTGAAGCCGTAGCCGCCGAGCAGCTGGACGGCGTCGGTCGTGACCTGCATCGCGGTGTCGGAGGCGAAGGCCTTGGCGGCGGCGCCGAAGAACGTGAGGTCCTTGTCGCCGCGCTCGGAGCGTCCGGCGGCGGCGTACGTCAGCTGGCGGGCGGCCTCGATCTTCATGCCCATGTCGGCGACCATGAACTGCAGGCCCTGGAAGTCGCTGATCGGGTGACCGAACTGCTTGCGCTCCTGGATGTAGCCGAGCGCGTAGTCGAGGGCGCCCTGTG
Source organism: Aeromicrobium sp. Root472D3 (assembly GCF_001426485.1). GTDB lineage: Bacteria > Actinomycetota > Actinomycetes > Propionibacteriales > Nocardioidaceae > Aeromicrobium. Next base: position 950,556 of record NZ_LMET01000001.1, read on the forward strand.
CGACGCCGACGGCCTGGGCCGCGATCGTGACGCGCGTGTGGTCGAGGGTCTTCATCGCGATCGAGAAGCCCTCGCCGACCTCGCCGATGATGCGGTCGCCGGGGATGCGCACGTTGTCGAGGTACACCTCGCGGGTCGGGGAGCCCTTGATGCCGAGCTTCTTCTCGGGCGCGCCGAACGAGACGCCCTCGTCGGACTTCTCGACGACGAACGCCGTGATGCCCTTCGAGCGCTTCTCGGGATCGGTCTGCGCCAGGACGGTGTAGTACTCCGAGACGCCGGCGTTGGTGATCCAGCGCTTGACGCCGTTGAGCACCCAGTCGTCGCCGTCGCGGACGGCGCGCGTCTTCTGGTTGGCGGCGTCCGAGCCGGCGTCGGGCTCCGACAGGCAGTACGAGAACCCGCCCTCGCCGGCCGCGAGCTTCGACAGGTACTTGGCCTTGATCTCCTCGCCACCGCCGATCTGGACGGGCAGCGAGCCGAGCTTGTTCACCGCGGGGATCAGCGACGCGGAGACGTCGACGCGCGCGACCTCCTCGATGACCAGGACGGTCGCGAGCGCGTCGGCGCCGGCCCCGCCGTACTGCTCGGGCACGTGCGGCGCGTGGAAGTCTGACGCCAGCAGGGCGTCGGCAGCCTCCTGCGGGAACCGTGCCTGCGCGTCGACGTCGGCCGCGTAGGGCGCGATCTTGTTCTCGGCGACGGCGCGGACGGCCTCGCGGATGGCCTGGTGCTCCTCGGAGAGCACGAACATGTCTTCACTCATGGCCTGGTCACTTTCCTTCGTAGCCGTAGAAGCCCTGGCCGGACTTCTTGCCCAGCAGGCCGGCGTCGACCATGCGGTCGAGCAGCGGCGGGGGCGAGTAGAGGGGTTCCTTGAACTCGTCGTACATCGACGTGCCGATCGCCTTGATCGTGTCGAGGCCGATGAGGTCCGACAGCGCGAGCGGGCCCATGGGGTGCCCGCAGCCCAGCACCATGCCGCGGTCGATGTCGGCGGCCGAGGCGTAGCCCGCCTCGTACATGCGGATCGCGCTCAGCAGGTACGGCACGAGCAGGCTGTTGACGACGAAGCCGGCGCGGTCGGTCGCGTCGATCGGCTTCTTGCCCAGCGCGTCGGTGACCCAGCCGCGCATGCGGTCGAGCGTCTCGGGGGTCGTGGTGAGCGACGGGATCAGCTCGACGAGCTGCATGACGGGCGCGGGGTTGAAGAAGTGCACGCCCATGACGTGCCCGGCGCGGCCCGAGACGGCGCCGAGCTTGACGATCGGGATCGACGACGTGTTGGACGCCAGGATCGCGTCGTCCTTGGTCAGCACGCGACCGAGGGTGCGGAACAGCTCGAGCTTGACCTGCTCGTCCTCGCTGGCCGCCTCGACGACGAGGTCGCGGTCGGCGAGCGTCTCGAGGTCGGTCTCGAAGCGGATGCGCTCGAGGACGGCCGTCACCTCGGCCGACTCGATCTTGCCGCGCGCCTCGGCCTTGCGCAGCGAGCTCTCGACCCGCTCGGACGCGGCCTTCGCGGCGTCGGCGCTGACCTCGATGCCGATGACGTCGAGCCCGGCGCGGGCCGCGACCTCGATGATGCCCGAGCCCATCAGCCCTCCGCCGATGACTCCGACCTGCTGGATCCCGCTCATGCCGTACCTCCGTGATGCGCACGCCCGATTTACTTGGACGTAAAAAGATGTGGTACTCAGTACCGTACTGGCCAGACTGGATACCAGCAAGTAGCCTCGGCCCATGCCCACCGCCCCGGTCTCCGCGCGCGACCGGCTCGTGGCGGCGGCCTTCGACCTGTTCGACGTCCGGGGATTCGACGAGACGACGGTCGACGACATCGCCAAGGCGGCCGGTGTCGGGCGCACGACGTTCTTCCGCCACTTCGGGTCGAAGGAGTCGGTGATCTTCCCCGAGCACGACGACCTGCTCGCGCGCATCGCCGGCCGCCTCGACGCGGGCGACGCGGCGTCGAGCGACGTCGCGGTCTCGGAGGCCGCCCGCCTGGTGCTGCGCTACTACGTCGGCGAGGGCGACCGGGCCCGCATCCGGTACCGCCTGATCTCGTCGGTGCCCGTGCTCAAGGCGCGCGAGATCGCGAGCATCCGGCAGTACCAGAGCCTGTTCGCGCGGGCGCTGTCCGGCTGGGCCGAGGACGACGTCGACGCGGTGCTGCGGGCCGAGCTGCTCGCGTCGGCGATCGTGACGGCCCACAACCACGTGCTGCGGCGGTGGCTGCGCGGCGAGGTCGACGACCCCGAGGACGCGTTCGGGCACGCGATGTCCGTCGTGCTCGAGCAGGCCCGCGGGGCGGGGCAGGGCGGCGCCGGCGAGACGACGGTCGTTGTCGTGCGCGGCGGCTCGACGCCCGAGCAGGTGGCCGCCGCGGTCCAGCGCACGCTGAAGGGGCAGTGACGAGGCCTCCCGGTCAGACCTCGTGGCAGACCGCGGGCACCGGACGGACGCGGGGCGCCGCGGGACGCGCGCGGTGGCGACGGACCAGCGTCCGGGCCGCCACGGCGAGCAGCCCCACGGCGAGGACCCCGCCGATGACCCACGGGTGACCGAGGACGCCACTCGCGCCGATGCCGGCACCCGCCCCGACCCACAAAGCCGCCCAGGCCGCCCCGCCGATGACGGACGCGGCGAGGAACGAGCGGTAGCGCAGGCCCGCGGCACCGGCGACGACCGGCATGACGGTGCGCACGAACGGCAGCATCCGGCTCGCCAGCACCGCCCAGAAGCCGTGACGCTGCACGAGGTCGGCGGCGCGGTCCCAGCGGTCGACGCCGGCGCGCGCGATGAGCCGCGACTCGCGCAGGCGTCCGCCGCCGAGACGTCCGATCGTCAGCCCCAGGTGGTCGCCGGCGACGGCCCCGAGCATCACGGCCAGACCCAGCGCGAGCGTCGGGAGCAGCCCGTCGACGCTCGCCGCGAGGCCGGAGATCGCGACCTCGCCGGGCACGATCGCGCCCAGGCCGAGACCCGACTCGGCCAGGGCGAAGGCGAAGGCCAGCAGCAGGCGGGTCACGTCGACGCCCTCGTCGACTCGCGCGCTGCGATCCAGCCGGAGATCGCGACACCCGCCGCGATCACGAGGCCGCCCGCGACGGCGTCCAGCACCCAGTGGTTGCCGGTCGCCACGACGACGAGCGTCGTGCCCAGCGAGTAGAGGACCGCGAGCGACCGACCCACGACGCCCACGTGCCGCCAGACGGCCCAGGCCACCCAGACGGTCCAGCCGACGTGCAGCGACGGCATCGCCGCGAGCTCGTTGGCCATCTGCCCGAGCCCGTTGGGCAGCGACGTCTGCCCGCTCCACCAGCCGACGTCGGAGGTGCTCACGAGCGTGTCGAGGTAGGCGCCGCCGGGCATCAGGCGCGGCGGAGCGGTCGGCCACAGGACGTAGCAGACCAGCCCGATCGCCGAGCCGATCACGATCGCGTTGCGGGCGCGGGCGTACTCACCGTGGTGGCGGACGAACAGGAAGACCAGCACGGCGGGCGTGACGAGGTAGTGCAGCGAGGCGTACCAGAACGACATCGGGACGGCGACCTGCGACAGCGGCGTGAGGGCGTGGTTGAGCCACGACTCGACGTCGAGGTGCAGCAGGGTCTCGAGGTGCAGCAGGTCGGCGGCGCGCGAGCGGGCCGCCTCGAGGTCGTCGCTGGCCACGACGCGGCTCACGGCGTACGTGGTCCAGAGCGCCGCCAGCAGGACGATCTCGCGGAGGCCGGGAGCCAGCAGGCCGGGTCGGCGCGACGAGGTCGTCGTCGCGCCGACCTCGTCGCGCCGCGGGTGCCCGGTGTGGGTGGACACGGTGGGGTCTCGTCTCAGTGGGCGAGGACGGGAGCGTCCGGGTTGACCGCGACGGGGCCGGGACGGAACAGGGCCCCGCAGATCACGGCGCCGACGGCGAAGACGCCGGCGGCCCACCAGAAGACCGTCGTGTAGCCGTCGACCGCGGCGAGCTGCGTGTCGAGTGTCGAGGGCGCCCGGCCGAGCCCGCCCAGGTAGTCGCTCGTCGCCGTCGCGGCGAAAGCGCTCAGCACCGCGGTGCCGATGGATCCACCGATCTGCTGGAACGTGTTGACCGAGGCCGAGGCGACGCCCGCGTGCTCGGCGTCGACGCCGGACACGGCGGCGCTGAACGCCGGCGCGATCGACAGGCCGATGCCGAGGCCGGTGATGATCAGGCCGGGTAGGATGTGCAGCGCGTAGGAGCTGTCGACCTCGAGCTGCGCGAACAGCACCATGCCGACGGCGGCGAGCATCATGCCGACGAACACGGGGATCTTCGGGCCGATGCGCGCGACGAGACCGGCCGAGCTGGTCGCCGTGGCCATGATGCCCAGGATCATCGGGACGAACGAGAAGCCCGTCTTGAGCGGGGAGTAGCCGAGCGTCAGCGACACGTAGTACGTCAGGAACAGGAACACCGCGAACAGGCCGATGCCGACGAAGGCCACGACGAGGAACGAGGCACCGCGGGTGCGGTCCCACACGATGTGCAGCGGCAGCAGCGGATCGCTGACGCGGCTCTCGATGACGGCGAACGCGGCGAGCAGGACCAGTCCGGCGCCGATGCAGATCAGGGTCGTCGCGGCACCCCAGCCGTCCGACTCGGCGCTGGCCAGGCCGTAGACGAACGAGACCAGACCGGCCACGACGACGACGGTCCCGGGCACGTCGATGCCCTTGGCGTCCTCGGAGCGCGGCTGCTTCTTGAGCAGCAGCACCGCACCCACGACGGCGATGACCGCGAGGGGGACGTTGACGTACAGGCACCAGCGCCACGACAGGTACTCGGTGAGGGCGCCACCGAGGATCAGGCCGAGCGCGCCGCCTCCACCGGAGATCGCACCGAAGATCGCGAACGCCTTGGCCCGCTCCTTGGAGTCGGTGAAGGTGACGGTGAGCAGCGACAGGGCGGCCGGTGCGAGCAGGGCGCCGAAGACGCCCTGGGCGACGCGGGCGCCGACGAGCAGCTCGAAGTTGTGCGCCGCGCCGCCGACGGCGGACGCTGCGGCGAAGCCGATCAGGCCGGTGATGAACATCGGCCGGCGACCGATCAGGTCGCTCAGGCGGCCGCCGAGCAGCAGCAGCGATCCGAAGGCGAGGGCGTAGCCGGTGACGATCCACTGGCGGTTGTCGTTCGAGAAGCCGAGGGCCTCCTGCGCGGACGGCAGGGCGATGTTCACGATCGTCGCGTCCAGCACGACAATCAGCTGGGCCAGCGCGATGACGCCGAGGATGATCCAGCGTGTCGCGTGGTGCGGGTTGTCCGAGGGACCGGGTTCGACGGGTTCGCGCGCCCGGTCGTCGGTCAGTGTCTCTGCCATGGGATCTCCAGGTCTGTGAAGCGGAAAGAAAGTTCCGTTTCACTGTAGACCCTTAAGCGGAGAACACCTTCCGGATCTTGTGTGATGTGCCGCACTAACCGGAAACGTTTCTCCGTTCCTGTTACGGTGGGCCCCATGTCAGCCGATGTGGACGCGATCGAGGTCGAGCGGCCGCTGCGCGCCGACGCCGCACGCAACCGCGAGCTGATCCTCGAGACCGCCGCCGAGGTGTTCGCCGAGCACGGGCTCGAGGCCGGCTACGACGAGATCGCCCGCCGCGCCGGCATCGGCGTCGGCACCGTCTACCGTCGCTTCCCCCAGCGGAGCGAGCTGATCCAGGCCCTGTTCGAGTCGCGCATCGCCGAGCTGGTCGAGGTCGCCGAGCGGTCGGCGGCCCTTCCGGACGCCTGGGAGGGGCTCGTGTCGTTCCTCGAGTGGGCGATCGCCCGACAGGTGCTCGACAAGGGCCTCAAGGAGGTCATGGTGCGCACGATCTCCGGCGAGGCCCACCAGGCCATCGGTCGTGAGCGGCTCGGACCGATCCTCGAGCGCATGGTCGCCCGGGCGCAGGCCGACGGCACGTTGCGCAGCGACATCGCGACGACCGACATCGGCATGAACGTCATGGTCATCAGCTCGATGACCACCAAGGCGCAGCCCGATCTGTGGCGCCGCTACCTCGCCCTGTTCGTCGAGGGCCTCCGCGCCCGTCCCGACCAGCAGCCCCTGCCGCTCGTCGCGCCCGGCGACGACGCGATGCACGACCTCATGTGCAACCTGCAGAACCGCGACCTCGACTGACCCGTCCCGTCAGGCCCCGGGGGCGCGAGGGCTAGGACGTTGATCGACGCAGCTGGTCGACCACGGTGGAGCGGTGGCGACGGATCGCGTACGAGCTGAACACCAGCGTCCGTCGTCCGTCGATCGCGACCTCGTTGAGTCGCAGCAGGTCGCCGTCCCACTGGTCGACCTCCATGTGAGGGATGCCGTGCACCTCGACGGCGAGGTTGATCGCTTGCCACCACACGTCGAGGTAGTAGCGCCCGTCCGTCCGGCGGACGACGGCCTGCCGCTCGGGAGGCGGCAGCCCGACCTCGACGCGGATCTCGTCGAACGACCGCTCGGGCAGCGACTGGATGCCGCCGGCCGCGTCGAGGCACAACTCCACGATCAGTGACCGATGTCGGCACATGCCCCGCCGGACGAGGGCCTCGCGCAACGTCCTCGGCGCCACGATCCCCTTCTGCGCCGCCGACAGGACGATCTCGCGGGCACGCTTCTCGGTCACGTCCCACGACGCCGCGTCGATGACGCTGCGGGCAGGGCGGGTGCGCGGCGGCGTGCGCAGGGGGTGGACGTCGCGCGTGTCGAGGTACGTCGACCAGTGCAGGTCGAGATCGTCGTACGTGCACGGGTTCGCGCCCATCGGTGCCACGACCGCGGGCCTGGGAGGGGAGAAGCCCGTGAAGCCGTCGTGGGCCAGCGCCGAGAGGCCGCCGAGCACGGAGCCGGGCGGTGCGGCGAGCAGGGCGACCCAATCGCGCTGCGCGGGGGTCAGCGGCCCGGTGTGGTGGACGAACACCCCGCGAGCCGGGTGAGCCCACCGTCCCGACGTCACCAGTCGGTACAGCTGGTGACGGGTCATGAGCGTCAGCGCCTGCGAGCGCGTGACGACCCCGTGCTGCTCGGTGAGGACAGTGGCGCCTGGCGGGAACGGGGCAGGGGGCATCTCACGAGGGTGTGCTGGTCCCGCGGGCCTCCGCGACCTGCGGCGCACAGCCTGTGTGCATCGTCCGGCCCGTCGACGCCTGTGGGCGACAGAAAATCTGGGTTTGTCCGCGCCCGCGCGGACAAACCCAGATTCTTGTGTGTCAGGAGCGAGAGATGCGCACCATCTCGTCGCGGGGGACGACCTTGACGCGGGTGCGGCCGACGGCCTCGCCCAGGTCGATCTCGTGCTGGTCGAGCTTCTCCCAGCCCTCCCACGTCGTGAACTCGATGCCGCGGCCCTCGAGGTAGGTGTCGACGTCCTCGCGAGCCGGGTTGGCCGGGGCCGCGAGCCGGTCGACGTCCTCGAGCAGCAGGCGGATCGTCTCGGCGGCGTCCGACTTGGTGTGGCCGATCAGGCCGACGGGTCCGCGCTTGATCCAGCCCGTGACGTACGCGCCGGGCAGCGGCTCGCCGTCGATGTCGATCACGCGGCCGCCGTCGTTGGGCACCGTCGCGCTGTTGTTGTCGAACGGGATGCCGGCCAGGTTGTCCGACCGGTAGCCGACGGCGCGGTAGACCGCCTGCACGGGCCAGTCGACGAACTCGCCGGTGCCGCGGACGTTGCCGGTGCCGTCGAGCTCGGTGACCTCGGTGCGCAGCCCCACGACCTGTCCGTCCTCGCCGAGCACCTCGATGGGGTTCTGGCAGAAGTGGATGTGGATGCGGTGGTCGGCGCCGGTCGGCTCCTTGGCCAGGTAGTTCTGCAGCACGTCGACGACGAGCTTGACGCTCTTGGACGCGCGGATCGAGTCCATCGAGCCCTCGTCGAGCTCGAAGCCCTCGGGGTGGACGATGACGTCGACGTTGGGGGAGTGCGACAGCTCGCGCAGCTCCATCGGCGTGAACTTGACCTGCGCCGGGCCGCGGCGGGCGAACACGTGGACGTCCTTGGCCGCATTGGCCTTGAGCCCGTCGTAGACGTTCTGCGGGATCTCGGTGACCAGCTGCTCGTCGGCGGTCTTGGCGAGCATGCGGGCGACGTCGAGGCCCACGTTGCCCACGCCGAGGACGGCGACCGACTCGGCGTGCGGCTGGAAGTCCCACTCGCGGGGGGCGTCGGGGTGGCCGTCGTACCAGTAGACGAAGTCGGCCGCGCCGAACGAGCCCTTGAGGTCGATGCCGGGGATGTCGAGGTCGCGGTCGGCGCGGGCACCCGTCGCGAAGATCACCGCGTCGTAGAACTGCTGCAGGTGGTCGAGCTTGAGGTCGGCGCCGTAGTTGACGTTGCCGAAGAACCGGATGTCGTCGTTCGACAGGACGCGCTTGAGCGCCTTGACGATCTCCTTGATGCGCGGGTGGTCGGGCGCGACGCCGTACCGGATCAGGCCGAACGGCGTGGGGTCGCGGTCGAGGATGTCGATCGTGACGCCACTGACGTCGTCGCCGAACTCGGACTTCGTGAGGATGTCGGCGGCGTAGATGCCGGCGGGACCGGCGCCGACGACGGCGACTCGCAACTGCCTGCTCATGGATGCTCCTGGAAAAGGGCCGCCCCCTGGGAGGGAGCCACGCTCTTAGGCAAGCCTAAAGCACTGTCCCGCAGCGGGAAATTCGTCCAGAATGCGAACGCGATGCAGGTGACGTGGGTCACGCCGTTCGCGTGATCGGCGGGTTAAGGCCCCTCGCACTAGGTTGGTGGCATGACCTCAGCCGTCGTCGTCGGGTCCGGTCCCAACGGCCTCTCCGCCGCCGTCGTGCTCGCCCGGGCGGGCGTCGACGTGACGGTGCTCGAGGCCGAGGACGAGATCGGCGGCGGCACCCGCTCGGCCGAGCTCAACGTGCCGGGCGTGCTGCACGACATCTGCTCGGCGGCGCACCCGACGGGTGTCGCGTCGCCGTTCTTCCAGTCGCTGGGCCTGGAGCGCCACGGCCTCGAGTGGCTGTTCCCGGAGGTCGACGCCGTGCACCCGCTCGACGGGGGACGAGCGGGCGTCCTCTTCCAGGACCTCGACCGGACGGTCGAGGCGCTGGGGGTCGACGGCCCCGCGTGGCGCCGGCTCTACGAGCCGCTGGCCCGGCACTGCGACGAGCTGACGTCCGAGATCTTCGGCCCCCTCATCCACGTGCCCCGCCACCCCCTGCTGCTCGCCGGGTTCGGCCTGCGCGCCCTGCTCCCGGCCACCGTCATCGCGCGCCGGTGGGAGACCGACGAGGCCCGCGCGCTGTTCGCCGGCATGGCCGCCCACGCCGTCCAGCCGCTGCAGCGACCCACGACGGGCGGGCTCGGCCTGATGTTCGGCATGACGGGGCACGCCTACGGCTGGCCCGTCGCCAAGGGCGGGTCGCAGGCCATCTCGGCGGCACTCGCCGCCGACCTGGCCGAGCACGGCGGACGCATCGAGACCGGCCACCGCGTCACCGAGCTGCCCGAGGCCGACATCGTCATGTTCGACACGTCGCCGCACACCGTGCTGCAGGTCGCGGGCCACCGGCTCCCGTCGCGGGTGTCGAAGCCCCTGACGAAGTGGCGCACGGGCCCGGGCATCTTCAAGGTCGACTTCGCGGTCGAGGGTGGCGTGCCGTGGGCGAACGAGTGGGCCCGCAAGGCCGGCACGGTGCACGTCGGTGGGACGCTCGAGGAGGTCAACGCGGCCGAGAACCACGTGCACGCCGGACGCATGCCCGAGCGCCCGTTCGTGCTGCTGTGCCAGCAGTACCTCGCCGATCCCGGACGCTCGGCCGGCGACGTCCACCCCGTGTGGTCGTACGCGCACGTGCCGACCGGTCACACCGGCGACGTCACCGAGGCGATCGTCGCGCAGATCGAGCGGTTCGCGCCGGGCTTCCGCGACCGCGTCGTCGCGCAGACCGTGTCGGGCCCGGCCCAGCTCGAGGCCCACAACGCCAACTACCTGGGCGGCGACATCGCGGGCGGCTCGAACGATCCGTGGCAGCTCGTCATGCGGCCGCGCATGTCGCCCAACCCCTACTCGCTCGGCGTCAAGGGGCTCTACATCTGCTCGGCGTCGACGCCCCCTGGCGGCGGCGTGCACGGCATGGGCGGCTACAACGCCGCGACCCACGCCCTGCGGGAGCTGTGACGCACGTCGGCGGTTGCGCCGGTCGCACCTGTCGGGGGACTGTGAAGGTGCGCGAAGGGGAACCTAACGAGCATGCGACCCGTTTGACCTGTTGAACCTTCATCCATCACGCCGAGCCCAGGAGCCCGACCGATGAACCTCCCCGCCCACAAGAAGATGCTCTCCGCCGCCGCGGCGGCCTCCGTCCTGCTGATCACCGCCGCGTGCGGCACCAGCGAGGAGTCCGACTCCGGAGCGTCGACCCCGGCGGCCACGTCGGCCGCCCCGACGTCCGACGCGCCGACCGAGGAGTCCGAGACCCCCGACGTCGGAGCCGAGGAGGCCGGCTACGCCGACGGCACGTACGAGGCCGAGGGCAGCTACAGCAACCCGGGCGGCGAGTCGACCGTCAAGGTCGAGCTGACGCTGTCGGACGGCACGATCTCCGACGTCACCGTGACGCCCGAGGCGTCCAACGGCACGTCGAAGCAGTACCAGACCCAGTTCGCCGGCGGCATCGCCGACCAGGTCGTCGGGAAGAGCCTCGACGACCTCGACGTGTCGAAGGTGGCCGGATCCTCGCTGACCGCGACGGGCTTCAACGACGCGATCGACCAGATCAAGGCCGAAGCGAACGCCTGACGTGCACGCCTGGACGTTCGAGGCGATCGGCACCGCGTGGCAGATCGACACGCGCGAGCCGCTGGCCCCGGACGTCCGGGCGGCCGTCCTCGGGCGCATCGAGCGCTTCGACGAGGTCTGGTCGCGATTCCGTGACGACTCGCTCGTGGCCGCCGTCGCGCGCGGCGCGGGCCGGTGGCACGTGCCCGACGAGGCCGGCGCGCTGTTCGAGCTCTTCACCGAGCTCGACGACGTCACGGACGGGGCCGTGAACCCGCTGGTCGGTCAGACCTTGTCCGACCTGGGGTACGACGCGTCCTACTCGCTGACCGCGTCGGACGAGCCGGCCGGCACCCCGCCGTGGTCGAGCATCGACCTGTCGGCCGGCGTCCTGACGACGTCCGGGCCCGTGCTCATCGACGTCGGTGCCGCGGGCAAGGGTCTGCTGGTCGACCTGGTGGCCGGGATCGTCGGCCGTGAGGTCGACCAGCTCACGGTCGACGCCAGCGGCGACCTCTACCACGGCGGCACCGCCCCGCTCCGGATCGCGCTCGAGCACCCCCTCGACGCGGCCCGCGCGATCGGCGTCGCCGAGATCGGCCCCGGCGACGCCCTGTGCGCCTCGGCCACCAACCGCCGGGCCTGGGGAGACGGCCTGCACCACGTGCTCGACGCCCGCACCGGACGTCCGACGTCCGACGTCATCGCCACCTGGGTCGTCGCGCCGCGGTCGTGCATGCGGGCCGACGGCCTCGCGACCGCCCACTTCTTCGCCGATCCCGCGCTGCTGATGGAGCGCTTCGACCACCAGTTCGTCCGCATGCACGCCGACGGCCGCGTCCAGTGGTCGCCAGACCTTCCCGGAGAGATCTTCACATGACCGCACTCGCCCCCGTCCGAGACGTCCTCGACCGCCAGCTCGGCAAGGTCACGATGTACCGGCTCGTGACGATCGTCCTGTCGCTGCTGGTCGTGGTGTTCACGATCTTCACCGCGACCGGCGTCATCGAGGGCCTGTCGACCGGCGACAACCTGATGGCGCTCGCCGTCCTGCTCGTCGCCTCGTACGTCGGCAGCCGCCTGATGGGTCTGGCGTTCCGCGTGCGCCCGCACGCCGAGTCGTCGATCATCACGGCCTTGCTCCTGTACTTCCTGTTCGTGCCGATCGTCCCGGTCGACACGGGCCAGCTGGTCTGGCTGGGCATCGCCGCGGTGCTGGCCCAGGCGTCGAAGTACGTCCTGGCGTGGCGCGGCCGCCACGTCTTCAACCCCGCCGCCGCCGGTGCCTTCCTCGTCGTCGTGCTGCAGGAGGTCGTGGGGCGCGAGGCCCGCATCAACGCCCTGTGGCAGACCGCCGCGACCGAGAAGCTCTTCCCGTTCGTCGCGGTCGGCGCGCTGCTCGTGCTGTGGCGCACCCGACGCCTCGGGGTCGGGCTGCTGTTCGTGGTCGTCGCGACGGTGCTGATCATGGTGCGGCTCGTCGACCAGGCCTCGCCCGACCAGTCGTTCCTCGACGTCCTGAAGCTCACGGCGTACTCGTACCCGATCGTCTTCCTCGCGGGCTTCATGCTGAGCGAGCCGCTGACCCTCCCGCCCCGGCGGCGCCAGCAGCTCGTGGTCGCGGCCGTGACCGCGGTCGTCTTCGCGTACCCGACGTGGATCCTCCTGCTGACCGACTCCCCGCCCGACCTCGGCGTGCTCGCGATCTCGCCCGAGATCGCCCTGCTGATCGGCAACCTCGTGGCCTTCGCGTTCGCGCGCCGGTCGGGGCTCGACCTCGAGCTCGAGACGTCGCGCCGGGTCGCGGGCGACGTCCACGAGCTGACGTTCCGGTCGCGTCGCGGCCTCGCGTTCGTCCCGGGTCAGTACCTCGAGCTGTCGGTGCCGCACCGCGGCATGGACAGCCGCGGCGCACGCCGGACGTTCAGCATCAGCTCGCCGCCGCAGGACGACCGTCTGGCCCTGACGCTGCGCGTGCCCGAGAAGTCGTCGAGCTTCAAGCGCGCCCTTCTCGACCTCGAGCCGGGGTCGCGCGTCCGTGGCACGGGCATCGGTGGCGACTTCGTCCTGCCGGCCGATCCGGCCACGCCGCTGCTGCTGGTCGCCGGCGGCATCGGCATCACGCCGTTCCTCAGCCAGCTGCGCCACGAGGGCTCGCGCGACGCCGTCCTCGTGTACGGGGCGACGTCGGCCGACGAGGTGCCCTTCGTCGAGGAGCTGGCGGGCGTCCGCGTCGTGCTGGTGTGCCCGGGACGTCCCGGCGGGCTGCCCGAGGGGTGGACGCACGTCGACGCCGCGTTCCTGTCGGCCGACGTCATCGCCGAGGCCGTGCCCGACCTGCGCGAGCGGCGCGCCTACGTGTCGGGCCCGCCGGCGATGGTCAACGCGGTGCGACCGGGGCTGCGCGGACGGGTCGCCGGCCTCCGGACGGACTACTTCTCGGGTTACTGAGCGGTAGGGTCCGTGTTCGTCTCGCGGCCCGTCGTTCCGGCGTTTATGCTCGAGGAGCCCCCGTCGGGCGGCGCCGTGTGCGCTTCTGTCGGAGGCCGATAATCGGCAGACCGGACCTGGACCTCGTCCCGACCGCGCGAGATGTGACCGGCCCCCGGGAGAGCGTCGGTCACATCACCTGGCGTCCCACCATGGGGCGCGTGCTCGCAACGCATCAGCACCCTCGGACCCCTGGAACCGGTCGGCTGACCCACTGCGTCGAGGATCCATCGCCCCTTGGTGCGCCGTGCCCTGCTGAGCCGCGCCGGCGTCAGGGGGACCCATCTGCCGGCCCCGGCCGCGGCACCTGAAGGATCGACCATGATCGCCTCGCACGTCCCGGCGCTGACGCGCCCCACTCGCCACCACCTCGTCCTCGCCACCGCCGCCACGGGCCTCGCCGCGGTCATCGCCGTCACCGCCGTGTCGATGGCCGGCCCGGCCCGCGCCGCCGGCCCGCCGGACCCGGGCCTCGGCACAGCCCTCGACTACTCCGTGCTCGCCGGCGAAGGCGTGACCAACACGGGCTCGACGACGGTCGTGGGCCTGGTGGCCTCGGCCGGCATCCAGACCACCGTGGCCGACAACGGCGCCATCAGCCCGCCCGGCAACGTGCGCCGCGGGGCCAATCTGGCTGTCTCGGCCGCCAAGGCCGACCTCCTGGTCGGGTACGGGCAGGCGGCTGCGGCCCCGGTCATCCCGAACACCCCGCTGCTCGGCGAGATCGGCGGTCAGACGCTCACGGGAGGCACCTACACGCGCGCAGGATCGCTCGGTTTCACCAGCACCTTGACGCTCGACGGCGAGAACGACCCGAGCTCGGTCTTCATCATCCAGGTCGCCGCGGACTTCAACGTCGCGTCGAGCGCGCAGGTAGTGTTCACCCGCGGCGCCCAGGCCTGCCACGTGTACTGGCAGATCGGCAACGACGCGGTCATCGGCACCAACACGGACTTCCAGGGCACGATCCTCGCCGGCAACGACATCTCCGCCCAGACGGGGGCCACGTTCGCGGGGCGTCTGCTCTCGAACGTCGGTGCCATCACCCTCGACAGCAACACGTTCACGAGCCCGGTGTGCGCCGCCGCGACGACTGCGCCGCCGTCCTCGGCGACTCCTACTGCCACCACTCCCGCTCCGACCGCGACGACTCGTCCGACACCCCGTCCGACCAAGAGCACGGGCTCGGGCAAGGGCGGCTCGAACAGCGACTCCGACGGCGGCTCGTCCGACGGCACCGGCGGCGGCAGCGACAGCGACAGCGACGGCTCGGACGGTGGAGCGGGAGACAGCGACTCCGTCGGTGGCGACGACTCCGACGCGGACGCTGGCACGTCCAGCTCGACCGGCATCCCGGACGCCGGCGGACCGCCGCTGTTCCTGGCCCCCGTCGGCGCCCTCGCGGTGCTCGTCGGAGCCGGTCTGGTCATGGCGAGCCGCCGCCGTCAGCACGGCGCGCACCGCGGCTGACCCCACCCCGCGGTTCACCACGCCGGCACGGAGCACGTGATCCGGTCGGGGTAGGCCCGTTCCGGGCACGGCAGGCTTGCCGTGCCCGGAACAGCTGTGCCCTGCCGACGTGGTAGACCTGTCGGTGGGACAGAGTTGACAGGAATGGACTCAACTTCGTAGGTGTTGTACCCGGTGACACCGTTCCCCGACGTACAGGAGCACCCATGGACCTTGCGAAGTTCACGACGCGCAGCCAGCAGGCGCTGAGCAGCGCGATCTCGTCCGCCGCCGCGGCGGGCAACCCGGCCGTCGAGCCGGCCCACGTGCTGCACGCCCTGCTGACGCAGGACGGTGGCACCGCAGCGCCTCTGGTCCAGGCCGCGGGGGTGGCCCCGCAGACGATCATGGCCGGCCTCGCGACGGTCCTCGGGCAGCTGCCGAGCGCCTCGGGGGCCAGCGTCCAGAACCCCGGCCTGAGCCGCTCGAGCCACGAGGTGCTGCAGCGCGCCCAGGACCTCGCCGACCAGCTGGGCGACGACTTCGTCTCGACCGAGCATCTCACGGTCGCCGTCGCGACCGTCGCCTCGCCGGCCCGCACCCTGCTCGTCGACGCCGGCGCGACCGCCGACACCCTGCAGGCGGCCTTCGCCGCGGTGCGCGGCACCTCGCGGGTCACGAGCCCCGACGCCGAGGACACCTACCAGTCGCTCGAGAAGTACGGCGTCGACCTGACGGCCGTCGCACGCGAGGGATCGCTCGACCCCGTCATCGGCCGCGACAGCGAGATCCGCCGCGTCGTGCAGGTGCTCAGCCGCCGCACCAAGAACAACCCCGTGCTGATCGGCGAGCCCGGCGTCGGCAAGACCGCCGTCGTCGAGGGTCTCGCGCAGCGCATCGTCGCCGGAGACGTCCCCGAGTCGCTGCGCGGTCGTCGCCTCATCTCGCTCGACCTCGCGGCGATGGTCGCGGGCGCCAAGTACCGCGGCGAGTTCGAGGAGCGCCTCAAGGCCGTCCTGACCGAGATCAAGGAGTCGGACGGCCAGGTCATCACCTTCATCGACGAGCTGCACACCGTCGTCGGCGCGGGCGCCGGCGGCGACAGCGCGATGGACGCCGGCAACATGCTCAAGCCCATGCTGGCCCGTGGCGAGCTGCGCATGATCGGGGCCACGACGCTCGACGAGTACCGCGAGCGCATCGAGAAGGACCCCGCGCTCGAGCGTCGCTTCCAGCAGGTGCTGGTCGACGAGCCGACGCCCGAGGACACCATCGCGATCCTGCGCGGACTGAAGGAGCGCTACTCGGCGCACCACGGCGTCCGCATCTCCGACGCCGCCCTCGTGGCCGCGGCGACGCTGTCCGACCGCTACATCCCGGGCCGCCAGCTGCCCGACAAGGCCATCGACCTGATCGACGAGGCCGGCAGCCGCCTGCGCATGGAGATCGACTCCAGCCCCATCGAGATCGACGAGCTCCGCCGCTCGGTCGACCGGCTGCGCATGGAGGAGCTGCACCTCGACAAGGAGTCCGACGACGCGAGTCGTGAGCGGCTCGAGAAGCTGCGGGTCGAGCTGGCCGACAAGCAGGAGGCGCTGCGCGGGCTGGAGCAGCGGTGGGAGCGCGAGAAGCAGTCGCTCAACGCGGTCGGCGAGATCACCAAGCGCATCGACGAGGTACGCAGCGCCGCCGAGAAGGCGCAGCGCGAGGGCGACCTCGAGACGTCCAGCCGACTCCTCTACAGCGAGATCCCCGGCATGGAGCGCCAGCTCGCCGAGGCCCAGGCCGCCGAGGCCGACCGCGACGAGGACTCGATGGTGCACGAGGAGGTCGGCGCCGACGACATCGCCGAGGTCGTCGCGGCGTGGACGGGCATCCCGACCGGCCGTCTGCTCGAGGGCGAGACCGGCAAGCTCCTGCGCATGGAGGACGAGCTCGGCAAGCGGCTGATCGGCCAGCGCACCGCGGTGACCGCCGTGTCGGACGCCGTGCGCCGCTCGCGGGCCGGCATATCCGACCCCGACCGTCCGACGGGATCGTTCCTGTTCCTCGGGCCGACCGGCGTCGGCAAGACCGAGCTGGCCAAGACGCTCGCGGAGTTCCTGTTCGACGACGAGCGGGCGATCATCCGCATCGACATGAGCGAGTACTCCGAGAAGCACTCCGTCAGCCGCCTGGTCGGTGCCCCTCCGGGGTACGTGGGCTACGACGAGGGCGGTCAGCTCACCGAGGCGGTGCGGCGACGTCCCTACTCGGTCGTCCTGCTCGACGAGGTCGAGAAGGCGCACCCCGAGGTCTTCGACATCCTGCTGCAGGTGCTCGACGACGGACGCCTGACCGACGGCCAGGGCCGCACGGTCGACTTCCGCAACGTCATCCTGATCCTGACGTCCAACCTCGGGTCGAGGTTCCTGACCGACCCGACGCTCGACGACGCCGCCAAGCGCGAGGCCGTGATGGACGTCGTGAGGGCCTCGTTCAAGCCCGAGTTCCTGAACCGGCTCGACGAGATCGTGACGTTCGACGCGCTCGGCACCGACGAGCTGACCCACATCGTCGACCTGCAGGTCGACGCCGTGGCGAAGCGGCTGGCGACGCGGCGCATCACGCTCGACGTCACGGCGGCGGCGCGCGAGTGGCTCGCGCTGACGGGCTTCGACCCGGCCTACGGTGCCCGTCCGCTGCGCCGGCTCGTGCAGCAGGCGATCGGCGACCGTCTGGCCCGTGCCCTGCTGGGCGGCGAGGTCCGCGACGGCGACACCGTCGTGGTGGACCGCGACGGCGACGAGCTGACGGTCCGCGCCGCGTAGGCGCCGGGCGGCGGGGGGCCGGGGTGTTGTCGCCGGATGGTTCGATAGGCCCATGAGTGACGCCTCCGTGAAGCGCCCGCCCATCCTGACGGGGGCGTGTCTCTACCTCGGCCTGCTCTCCGCGGTGATGTCGATCCGTGCCGTCACGGTGGTCTCGTCGTGGAACGCCGAGAGCCGTGCGGACGACGTCTCGTTCGCCCTGCGCGTCCTGCGCGACGCCGGCGTGGGGGCCGACGGGGCCGAGACCGCGTACCGCACGTTCGTCACGGTGCTGGCGGTGCTGGGCGCGGCCGGCGCGGTCTTCGCGGTGTTCACCGCGCGGGGCGACCGCGCCAGCCGCGTCGGCATGACCGTCACGATCGGCCTCGTGGGTCTCGCGACGTTCGCGGGCGCGCTCGGCACGAGCTTCTTCCTGTCGATGCTGGGCGCGCTCGCGGTCGTCTTCACGATCCGCCTGTGGACCGGCGAGATCCGCACCTACTTCCGCACGCTCGCGGGGCACCCGCCACCGACCCCGGCCCCGACCCCGACCCCGGCCCCGGCGGTGACGGTCCCCGCGGCGCCGGTCCCCGCGGCGCCGGTCCAGCAGCAGCCCGCCTACCAGTACCCGCCGGGGTTCGGCCCCGCGCCGCGGCGCGAGCCGCTGCCGAGGCCCGTCAGCATCGCGGTCTGGACGACGATGATCGGCTCGATCGTCGCGGCCGGCCTCTCGGCCCTCATGCTGATGGCGATCCTGCTCACGGGGATCGACTACGACGCCGTGGTCGAGCAGGGCGGTCTCGGGGCCGAGATGGTCGGGTCCGAGAGCGAGTTCGACCGCGGCATGACGCTCATCACGACGCTGTCGTCGATCGCCGTCGTGCTGGGGCTGGCAGGCATCGCGGCGGCGACCCTGGCCCTCGTCAGGCGCCGGTCGGGCGGCACCCCGCTGTTCGTGATGGCGGTCGTGACGTTCATCGTCTCGTGGGTCGGCTTCCCCCTCGGACTCCCGTGGGGGGTCCTCGCGGTCGTGGCGTTCCTGCAGCTGCGCAAGCCGGAGGCGAAGGCGTGGTTCGGTCCGTCCTGACAGCGAAAGTTTGTCAGGACAATCACGGGCACCGGATGTGCATCGGCGGGGGCCCGAGGACTAGACTGGAGGCATGTCCGAGACCACCGCGTCCGTCCTGAAGCGCCCCCACGTCGTCGTCGTGGGAGGTGGGTTCGGTGGCATCGCCGCCGTCCGCAAGCTCAAGCGAGCCGACGTCGACGTGACCCTCATCGACCGTCACAACTACAACACCTTCAACCCGCTGCTCTACCAGGTCGCGACCGCCAGCCTCAACCCCGGCGACATCACCTGGTTCCTGCGCGCGATCCGCGCCAAGCAGAGCAACGTGCGCTTCCTGAAGGGCACCGTGACCTCGATGGACCACGCCAGCAAGACGCTGCACCTCGACGGCGGGCTCGACGTCAAGTACGACAGCCTCGTGATCGCGGTGGGCGTGACGGCGAACTTCTTCGGCATCCCCGGCGCGGCCGAGCACTCCATGCCGCTCTACCGCCGCTCGCAGGCCCTCGCCGTGCGCGACCGCATGTTCGCCAACCTCGAGGACGCCGCGATCAACGGCCAGGACCGCGACCTGCGCATCATCGTGGTGGGCGGCGGCGCGACGGGTGTCGAGACGGCCGGCGCCTTCGCCGAGCTGCGCAACAACGACATGCCCACGACGTACCCCGAGCTCGACACCAAGCGCATCCACATCACGCTCGTCGAGATGCTGCCGCACGTGCTCGGGCCGTTCCACCCGTCGCTGCGCGACTACGCCAAGAAGTCGCTCGAGAAGCGCGACGTCGAGCTGCGCCTCGAGACCGCCGTGAAGGAGGTCCGCCCCGACGGCGTGCTCGTCGAGCACGACGGCGAGCAGGAGTTCCTGCCGTCGTCGATGGTCGTGTGGGCCTCGGGCGTCACGGCGCACGACACCGTCAAGGAGTGGGCCGTCCCGCAGGGCCGCGGCGGCCGCATCGAGACCGACGAGCACCTGCGCGTCAAGGGCGTCGAGGACGTCTACGCGATCGGTGACGTCTCGGTCAGCCCCGAGGAGCCGCTGCCGCAGCTGGCGCAGCCGGCGATCCAGGGCGGCAAGCACGTCGCCAAGGTGATCGCCGCCGAGCTCAAGGGCAAGACGCTGCCCAAGCCGTTCAAGTACAAGGACAAGGGCACGATGGCCACGATCGGCCGCAACTCGGCGATCGCGGAGATCAAGTTCCTGCCGCGGCTCAAGGGCTTCCCGGCCTGGATCATCTGGGTCGCCCTCCACATCGCGACGCTGCTGGGCAACCGCAACCGCTTCGCGACGCTCATCAACCTGACGGCCAAGTACCTGCTCGGCGGCACGCACAACGCGATCGTGGGCGAGACGCCGCCGATCGTCGCGCTCAAGCCCGTCATGGTCGAGGCGCGCTCGCACATGAAGGCGCCGGCCAAGAAGAGCCCGGTCAAGAAGACCGCCGCCAAGAAGGCGCCCGTCGGTGCCATGTCGGCCAAGGACGCTCCCGGCCAGAAGTCGACGACCCCGCCCACCGCGCTCGACCAGTAGGCTGCGGGCCATGCCCGCCATCACCCACGACGTCGTCGACGGCGTCGGACGGATCGTCCTGGCCCGTCCCGAGCAGTCCAACTCGTTCGACCTGCCGACGGCCCGCGACATGGCGCAGGCCGTCTCGGCGGTCTCGTCCGACGACGTGCGGGCCATCGCCTTGACGGCCGAGGGCAAGCGGTTCTCGGCCGGTGGCGACGTCACGTCGTTCCTCGCGTCGGACGACCCGGCCGCGTACCTGCTCGAGCTCGCGACGGTGCTCGAGGGCGCCCTGCGCGACCTCGCCGCGCTGGCCACGCCGGTCGTCGCGGGCGTCCGCGGAGCCGTCGCCGGAGCGGGTCTGGCCGTCATGCTGAGCGCCGACGTGATCGTCGCGTCGAGGGCGACCAAGTTCGTCATGGCCTACCCCGGCATCGGCCTGACGCCCGACTGCGGCGTCTCGTACCTGCTGCCGCGCGCGGTCGGGCAGCAGCGGGCCCTCGATCTCGCCCTCACCGGACGGGTGCTGAGCGCCGACGAGGCGCTCGACTGGGGGCTCGTGACGACCGTCGTCGACGACGACGCGGTCGAGGCGCGCGTCGACGAGATCGCGACGGGGTGGGCCGCGTCGGCGCCGCACGCACTGGGCCAGGCGCGACGCCTGATCCGCAGCTCGTGGGACACGCCGGGCCCGCAGCAGGGGGCCGACGAGTCGGCCACGATCGCCGCCGCCGTCACGGGCGACGAGGCCCGTCGTCTGGTCGAGGAGTTCACCCGCCGCTGAGCGCACGGACCATGTCGCTAAGGTAAGGCAACCCTTAGCGAGAGGACGTCCCATTGTGACGACGAACCGTTGGCGCACCACCCTGACCACCGCGGTCGCCGTGATCGCCCTGACCACGCTCGCCGCCTGCGGTGGAGGCTCCGGCGACGACACGGCCGCGGCCGACCCCGACGGCCGGTTCCCCGTCACGGTCGAGCACGAGTTCGGCGAGACGACGGTCGCGGCCGAGCCGCAGCGCATCGTCGTGGCCGGTCTCACCGAGCAGGACACCGTCCTGCAGCTCGGCTTCACGCCAGTCGCGACGACCGAGTGGTACGGCCAGCAGCCCGACGCCGTCTGGCCGTGGGCGCACGACCTGCTCGGCTCCGCGAAGCCCACGGTCCTGAACAACACCGACGGCCCCCAGTACGAGGAGATCGCCAAGCTCAGGCCCGACCTGATCATCGCGGTCAACGCGGGCCTCGACCAGGAGATGTACCAACAGCTGGCGAAGATCGCCCCCACCGTCGCCCAGCCCCAGGGCGGCACCCAGTACTTCTCGCCGTGGGACGAGCAGGCCGTCCAGACGGCCAAGGCGCTCGGCAGGGAGGCCGAGGGTCGGCAGATCGTCGAGGACACCAAGGCGGCCTATGCGAAGGTCGCCGCCGAGCACCCCGAGTTCGCGGGCAGGACTGCCACGTTCGCGCAGGGGCTGGCCTACGACGGTCTGCTGTACGCCTACCAGGACGGTCTGAGCACCGAGTTCCTGACCTATCTCGGGTTCGCGATCACGCCGGGTCTGGAGAAGTACAGCAAGGGGCCGGGCATCCAGGCGGCGATCCCCGAGGAGAAGCTCGACGTCATCGACGCCGACGTCATCGTCTTCGCGACCGAGGAGGACGAGAACCTCGACAACCTCAGGGCGATGCCGACGTTCGACACCCTGAAGGCGGTGCAGCAGAACCGGGCGGTCTACACCGACGGGACGCTCGCGGGCGCGCTGTACTTCATCACGCCGCTCAGCCTGATGTACGCGCTCGACAGGATCACGCCGCACCTCGAGGCGGCCGTCAAGGGCGAGTCGCCCCAGGAGGTCGGCGGCTAGGCGTCAGCGCAGGGCCTGCTCCAGCTCGCTGCGGGCGGTCAGCATCGAGGGGCCGTACCAGGTGAGGGCGCGGCCCGACACGAGTCGCGTGGGCGTCGTGAACGCCTCGGGCCCGTCGTCGTCGGTGAAGACGTACGGCTCGTCGGGCAGCAGCACGAGATCGGCGGCCGCGTCGATCTCGGCCGCCCCCGTGTGCGGGTAGCGGTCGGGGGAGTCGTCGAAGGCGTTGACGAGCCCGAGCCGCGAGACCACGTCACCGGTGAACGTGCGCGAGCCCACGACCATCCACGGATCGCGCCAGATCGGGATCGCGACCCGGCGGCCGTCGTCCGCCGCCGGGACGGCCCACACCCGCTCGGCGTCCTCGAGCCACGTCGGCACGTCCCAGCCGAGCCCGTCGACGAACATCCGCCGCATCGACGAGAAGGCCTGGTCGACGGTCTCGATCACCGTGACCCAGACCGTGACGCCCGCGGCCCGCAGGCGCGTGACGTCGAGCTCGCGGGTCTCCTCGCGGTTGGCGACGACGACGTCGGGGGCCAGGTCGGCGATCGCGGACCGGTCGGGGTTCTTGGTGCCGCGGACGCGCGCCACGTCGAGATCGGCGGGGTGCGTGCACCAGTCGGTCGCCCCCACCAGGGCGCCCGGACGGGTCGCGGCGATCGCCTCCGTCAGCGACGGCACCAGCGACACGATCCGCCGGGCCGGACGGGCGAGGTCGACGGGGTGGCCGAGGTCGTCGTTCACCGGCGGCGCACGCCCATCGCGCCGCACACCGGGGCCGGCCACGAGAGGTCGTCCGCCTCGAGCCCTGCGTCGATCAGGGCGGCGACCTCGTCGGGGAAGTCGACGGGCCGGCGGGACGTCAAGTCCATGTGGACGATCGTCGTCTCCATCGTGCACGCCAGGCGCCGGTGGGTCTCGTCGACGATCAGGCACACGGCGTGCAGGACCTTGCCCGAGCGTCCGACGAGACGCACCCGCACCGACACGTCGTGCCCCTCGAGCACCTCGGAGTGGTACGTCAGGTGGTGCTCGGCGGTGAACGTCGACAGCCCCCGCTGCGCGATGTAGTCGTCGGGCATGCCGAGCTCGCGCTGGCAGCGCAGCCACAGGGCCGTGCCGCCGAGCTCGAGGTAGCGGCCGATGTTGACGTGCCCGTTCTCGTCGATGAACTCGGGGGGCACGACGCGCTCGAGGTGGCGCGGCAACTCGTCGACCTGCTCGTAGGTGGGCACGTTCACGACGCCGCCCTGGCGAGCTCGGCGCCCATGTGCTCCATCAGCACCTGGAGCCCCTTGACGGGGCGCACCATGACCGTGAACTCGGTGATGCGCTGGTCGTCGTCCCACTCGATCATGTCGACGCCGTGCACCTCGGTGCCGGCGATCGTCGTGGTGAACTCGAGCACCGCGGACGACGGGCGCCGCCACTCGCGGTGGTAGGTCAGCCCGGGGCCGAGCACGACGAGGGCGGCCGCCAGGTAGGCCCTGGTGCGTTGCGGGCCCACCTGCGGCGTGTGGACCGCGGGCGACCGGAACACGACCGACTCGGCGAGGAGGTCGTCGATCAGGTCGGGGTCCTGGGCACGCACGATCTCGTGCCATCGGGCGATGGGGTCGTTGTCGGGCATCGAGCACCTCTCAGGTCGGCGACCCTTGCGACCCTATCGCCGGTGCCGGCGGCTCAGGCGCGGCGATCCCCGTCGGCGTCGGGCTGGACGTCGGGGTCGATGCGGTCGGCCTCGAGGAGCCGGTCGTCCACCGCGTCGCGGGTGCGGTCGGCGTCCTCGCGGTGCTCGGCGGCCTTGCGCTCGAGCTCATCGGCGGCCAGGCGGGCCTCCTCGGCGTCGGCGGCGGCGGCGAGCGACTCGGCCTCGCGGCGCTTGATGTCGACGCTGGTCAGCCGGGCGTCCTCGCGCAGCAGCGCCGCCTTCTCGCGCTGGTGCTCGTCGTGCTCGATGCGCGCCTGCTCCTTCTTGCGTCGGGCCGTCCGCGACATCGCGACGGCGGCCGCGATCACCGCGACCACGACGAGTGCGATCAGGACCCAAACCCACCACTGGATGTCAGACATGGGCGTCACGTACCCGGTTCGGCCGGGCCGAAGCGCGCTGCGGCCCGCTCGTCGAGGCCGATCGCGACGCGCCGGCCCATGTCGGCCGACATCGCGGGCAGCGCGTCGCGCGGGAACCACCGGGCGTCGGTGTTCTCGCCGTCGGCGGGGAACGGGGTGCCGGAGACCCACCGCAGGCGGAAGACGGTGTCGACGTACTGCGTCCGGTCACCGTTGTCGTAGGTGTACATGTCGGTCACGTGGACCCACGCGAGGTGCTCGACCACGGCGTGGACGTCGGCCTCCTCGAGCACCTCGCGCACCGCCGCGTCCGAGGGCTCCTCGCCGGGGTCGACGATGCCGCACACCGGTGACCACTCGCCCGTGTCGAGGCGCTTGACGAGCAGCACCTCGGCGCCGTGCTCGCCGTCGTCGCGCATCACGACGGCGGTGACGCCGGGGAGCCAGAGGGGTGTCGTGCCGATCTTCTCGCGCAGGGCGAGGATGAACTCGGGAGTCGCCATGCGTCCACGCTAGTGGGGTCCGGGCGCGTTCACCCGAGGGTCACCTCGCGTTCGCGCGGCCCTCCTACCGTCGAGCCGACGCCGGGCCGACCGGTCCGGGTCAGCCGTCGAGGGGACCTTCCACATGAGCATCGCACCCGACCGCCCACTGCTGCCCGTCATCGGGCACGGCACCTCGTCGCCGTGCTCGTCGGGACGCGCCGCCCTGACGTGCCGCTACCGGTGCGGCGACGCCTGCGCCCACGAGGCGCCCAACGCGTCGTCGAACGAGACGTTCGCGGACGTCATGGAGTCGGCCCTCTCGCGCCGCAGCGTGCTGCGCGCCGGTGCCGTCGTCGGCGCCGCGGCGGTGGCCGGCGCGGGTCTGGCCTTCAGCCCGGCGGCCGCCGCCGGGCCGAAGGGGCGTCCGTCCGGCCCCGGTGGTCCGGCCGGCCACCACGGGGCGCGGACGCCCAAGGGGCTGCGGTTCACACCGGTCGCTCCCAACGTGCAGGACGCCGTCGTGACGCCTCCGGGCTACGACCAGCAGGTCGTCATCAGCTGGGGCGACCCGCTGTTCCGGCGCACGCCCGCGTTCGACCAGCACCAGCAGTCCGCCGAGCGGCAGAAGCGCCAGTTCGGCTTCAACAACGACTTCGTCGGCGTGCTGCCGCTGGCGGGCCGCACGCGACTCATGGTCGTCAACCACGAGTACACGAGCGAGACGCTCATGTTCCCGGGCTACGACGCCGCGAACCCGACGCGAGAGCAGGTCGAGACGGCCTGGGCGGCGCACGGCCTGAGCGTCGTCGCGGTGAGGGAGGACCGGCGCACCGGAGCGCTCGAGCCCGTCGTCGGTCACCGGCTGAACCGGCGGTTCCACACCACGAGCGAGTTCGAGCTGACGGGTCCCGTCGCGGGGCACCCGCTCGTCCGCACCTCGGCCGACCCCGCCGGCCGCACGGCGCTCGGCACCCTGAACAACTGCTCCGGCGGGCTGACGCCGTGGGGCACGTGGCTGACCGCCGAGGAGAACATCAACCAGTACTTCGCCAACGCCGCGACGGTCGCCGATCCCCTGACCGCCAAGCGGCTCGCGCGCTACGGCATCGCGGGCACCGCGACCGAGCGCAAGTGGGAGCGCTTCGACGACCGCTTCGACATCGCCAAGGAGCCCAACGAGGCCAACCGGTTCGGCTGGATCGTCGAGATCGACCCCTACGACCCCACGTCGACGCCGCGCAAGCGCACTGCGCTGGGCCGGTTCAAGCACGAGGCGGCGCAGCCGCGCATCACCGACGACGGGCACGTCGCGGTCTACATGGGCGACGACGAGCGCTTCGACTACTTCTACAAGTTCGTCTCGGCCAAGACGGTCCGCACGGGCTCGTCGGCGTCGGCACGACGCCACAACGCCGACCTGCTCGACGAGGGCACGCTGTACGTCGCGCGCTTCACGGGCGACTCGCCGGCGATCGAGATCGACGGCACCGGCCGGCTCCCGGCCGACGGTCAGTTCGACGGGTCGGGGGAGTGGATCCCGCTGGTCAGCGGCCGCCGCTCGTTCGTCCCCGGCATGACCGCCGAGGAGGTGCTGCTGTTCACCCGGCTGGCCGCCGACACCGTCGGGGCGACCAAGATGGACCGCCCCGAGGACGTCGAGCCGAGCCCGCGCACGGGTGCGGTCTACATCGCGCTGACGAACAACTCCAACCGCGGTGCCGCCGGCGCGGCGGGCCCCGACGAGGCCAACCCGCGCAAGGCCAACAAGAACGGCCACGTCATCGAGCTCGTCGAGCGGCGCGGTGACGCGGGTGCCACCCGCTTCGCGTGGAACATCCTGCTGCTGTGCGGCGACCCGGCCGACCCGAGCACGTACTTCGGCGGCTACGCGGCGCAGGACGTCTCGCCCATCTCGTGCCCCGACAACCTCGCGTTCGACCGCTACGGCAACCTCTGGATCTCGACCGACGGCAACGCGCTGGGCTCCCACGACGGGCTGTTCGGCGTCGCCGTGGAGGGCCCCGAGCGGGGCGCGACCCGTCAGTTCCTCACGGTGCCGACCGGCGCCGAGACCTGCGGCCCGGTCATCGAGCGCGATCGCGTGCTGGTGGCCGTGCAGCACCCCGGCGAGAAGGACGGCGCCACCGCGACGGCACCCGCGTCCACGTGGCCCGACGGTGCCGGCCGGGTGCCGCGTCCGTCGGTCGTCGCGGTGTGGCAGCGCAGCGGCCGCAGCATCGGCATGTGACGCCGCGCGGGCGGTACCGGCTCAGACGTTGCGCCGGTACTGCCCGCCGACCTCGAAGAACGCCTCGGTGACCTGCTGCAGCGAGCAGACGCGTGCGGCGTCCATCAGCACCGCGAACACGTTCTCGTCGTGGATCGCGGCGAGGCGCAGACGCTCGAGGGCCTCGGCGGCCTCGCGCGTGTGCGACTCCTGCCACGAGCGGACGCGCGAGAGCTGCGACTCCTTCTCCGCCTCGGTCGCCCGGGCCAGCTCGACGGTCGGCGGCTCCTCGCCCTCGACGTGCGGCTTGCGGAACGTGTTGACGCCGATGATCGGCAGCGAGCCGTCGTGCTTGCGGTGCTCGTAGAGCATCGACTCGTCCTGGATGCGTCCGCGCTGGTAGCCCGTCTCCATCGCGCCCAGCACGCCGCCGCGCTCGTTGATCGCATCGAACTCGGCCAGGACGGCCTTCTCGACCAGGTCGGTCAGCTCGTCGGTGATGAACGCGCCCTGCGTGGGGTTCTCGTTCATCGCGAGGCCCCACTCCTTGTTGATGATCATCTGGATCGCGAGGGCCCGGCGCACCGACTCCTCCGACGGGGTCGTGACGGCCTCGTCGTACGCGTTGGTGTGCAGGCTGCTGGCGTTGTCGTAGATCGCGATGAGCGCCTGCAGGGTCGTCCGGATGTCGTTGAAGTCCATCTCCTGCGCGTGCAGGGACCGCCCCGACGTCTGCACGTGGTACTTCATCTTCTGCGAGCGCTCGTTGGCGCCGTACTTCTCCTTCATCGCGACGGCCCAGATGCGGCGGGCGACGCGACCCAGCACGGAGTACTCGGGGTCCATGCCGTTGGAGAAGAAGAACGACAGGTTGGGCGCGAAGTCGTCGATGTCCATGCCGCGCGCGAGGTACGACTCGACGTACGTGAAGCCGTTCGAGAGCGTGAACGCGAGCTGGCTGATGGGGTTCGCCCCCGCCTCGGCGATGTGGTAGCCCGAGATGCTGACGGAGTAGAAGTTCCGCACGCCCTCGTCGATGAAGTACTGCTGGATGTCGCCCATCATGCGCAGGCTGAACTCGGTCGAGAACAGGCACGTGTTCTGCCCCTGGTCCTCCTTGAGGATGTCGGCCTGCACCGTGCCGCGGACGTTCTTCAGCGCGAACGAGCGCAGCTCGGCGTGCTCGGCGTCGGACGGCTCGCGCCCCTCGCGCTCGCGGAACGCGTCGACCTGCTGGTCGATCACGGTGTTCAGGAAGAACGCCAGCACGGTCGGCGCGGGCCCGTTGATCGTCATCGAGACCGACGTCGACGGCGCGACGAGGTCGAAGCCGTCGTACAGCGCCTTCATGTCGTCGAGGGTCGCGATCGAGACGCCGGACGTGCCGACCTTGCCGTAGACGTCGGGGCGCGGGTCGGGATCGCGGCCGTACAGCGTCACGGAGTCGAACGCCGTCGACAGCCGGGTCGCGTCGCCGTCGCCCGACAGCAGCTTGAACCGGCGGTTGGTGCGGAACGGATCGCCCTCGCCGGCGAACATCCGGGCGGGGTCCTCGCCGTCGCGCTTGAACGAGAAGACGCCCGCGGTGAACGGGTAGGAGCCCGGCAGGTTCTCGGTGCGCCAGAAGCGCACGAGCTCGCCGTGGTCGGTGGTGCGGGGCAGCGAGACGCGCGGGATCTTCAGGCCCGAGAGCGACTCGCGGGTCAGCTGCGTGCGGATCTCGCGGTCGCGCACCGTCACGACCATCTCGTCGCCGGAGTACGACTCGACGACCGACGGCCATGCCTCGATCTGGTCGCTGATCTCGGCCGGGACGGCCTTGCGCGCCTCGGTCAGCAGCTCGTCGACGCTCGCGGCGTCGAGGTCGGCGTCGGCCAGCTCGGCGGCCACCAGCCCGAGCCGCTGGGCCCGGCTCGCGGCACCGGCGAGCCGTTCGGTGTCGGCATGGAAGCCGCGGATCGTCTCGGTGATCTCGGCGAGGTAGCGCACGCGGTCGGACGGGACGACCTGGCGGATGCCGCTCGAGCTGCGGACGTCGACGTGCGGCAGGACCCCCTCGGCGACGGGCAGGCCCATCCCGCCCAGCGTGTCGCGCAGGTGCTGGTAGAGGGCCGTCACGCCGTCGTCGTTGAACGTCGCCGCGGACGTGCCGAAGATCGGCATGTCCTCGGGCTTCTTGCCGAACGCCTCGCGGTTGCGCACCATCTGACGTCCGACGTCGCGCAGCGCGTCCTTGGCGCCGCGGCGCTCGAACTTGTTGATCGCGACGGTGTCGGCGAAGTCGAGCATGTCGATCTTCTCGAGCTGCGAGGCGGCGCCGAACTCCGGCGTCATGACGTACATCGAGGTGTCGACGTACGGGACGATCGCGGCGTCGCCCTGCCCGATGCCGGGGGTCTCGACGATCACGAGGTCGAAGCCGGCCGCCGTGACGACCGTGATGACGTCGGCGAGCGAGTCCGGCAGCTCGTGGGAGCCGCGGGTCGCCAGCGAGCGGAAGTAGGCCCGCTCGCCGTCGAGGGAGTTCATGCGGATGCGGTCGCCGAGCAGCGCGCCACCGCCGCGACGGCGGGTGGGGTCGACCGCGACGACGGCGATGCGCAGCTTGTCCTGCTGGTCGACGCGGAACCGCCGCACGAGCTCGTCGGTCAGCGACGACTTGCCGGAGCCGCCCGTGCCGGTGATGCCGAGGACGGGGGAGGTGTGGGCCGATGCCGCCGCCCGGAGGCGCTCGAGCTGGCCGTCGGTCAGCGCGCCCTGCTCGGCGAACGTGACGGCCCGCGCGATCGCGGACCGGTCGCCGGCGACGACCGCGTCGACGTCGAGCTCGCCGAGCGCCGTCAGGTCGACGTCGCAGTCGGCGACGACCGAGTTGATCATGCCGACGAGGCCGAGACGCTGGCCGTCCTCGGGCGAGAAGATCGTGACGCCGCTCGTGCGCAGGCGGGCGATCTCCTCGGGCACGATGACGCCGCCCCCGCCGCCGACGACCTGGATGTGGCCGGCGCCCTGCTCGCGCAGCGACTCCACGAGGTACTCGAAGTACTCGACGTGGCCGCCCTGGTACGACGACACCGCGATGCCCTGCACGTCCTCCTCGATCGCGGCGTCGACGACCTCCTTGACCGAGCGGTTGTGCCCGAGGTGGATCACCTCGGCGCCCTGCGACTGGAAGATGCGCCGCATGATGTTGATCGAGGCGTCGTGCCCGTCGAACAGGGCGGACGCCGTCACGAGGCGCACGGGGTTCGTGGGGACGTGCAGGTCGTGGGTGGTCATGGCACCTCTGTCGTCGCGGTCCGGCGGGAGAACTATTGCTAGGAACTAAAATAGTCGCATGTCCAACTAAATACCAGACCTCGCGGCCCAGCCCCTACGATGAAGCCATGTCCGACGCGCACAGGCTCGAGTTCGACCCGATCGAGCGGGCGGGGGAGATCTGGTCCCGGCACATCGGCGACCCGACGTCGATGCGGCTCGCGACCTCGATCATGCGCGTCCAGCAGCTCATCAGCGCCGAGCTCGACGCCGTCCTCAAGCCGCTCGGGATCACGTTCGCCCGCTACGAGGTGCTCGTGCTGCTGTCGTTCAGCGCGACGGGCCGGCTGCCGCTCAGCAAGATCGGCGAGCGGCTCATGGTGCACCCGACGTCGGTGACCAACGCGATGGACCGGCTGGAGTCGCAGGGCCTGGTGCGTCGCGTCGCCGACGAGAAGGACCGGCGCCGCACGTTCGCCGAGCTGACCGACGAGGGGCAGCGGGTGCTGGGGCTCGCAACCGCCGCGATCACCGAGATCGACTTCGCGGTGCCGGGCCTGAGCCCCGAGCAGCAGGACCAGACGTACGAGCTGCTGCGCCACCTCCGCTCGTCCGCCGGCGACTTCGCCTGAACCGGCAGAAGGCCCCCACCCCGAGGGGTGAGGGCCTTCTGCGGTCGGACGTGGGTCAGATCCTGCCGGTCCGGATCGTCGAGAACTTCTCCTGCGTCGCCGTGCGCGTCGAGTACAGGCGGTAGCGGTACTTCTTCTTGATCGACGTCTTGTACGTGCCGTTGCCGCCGCGGCTGAGCTTGATCGTCTTGATCGTCTTCCACGTGCTGCCCTTGAGCTGCTGCAGCTTGACCCGCTTGACCGACTGGAACTGGCCGGAGGACGGGTTGATGACCTTGACCTCGCGGGCCTTGAAGGTCATCGCGCTGTTGCGACGGTTGATCTTGAGCGCGTACCCGTCGCCGCGCGTCGTCGTGACGAGCTTGCGCGCGTAGAACGTGTTGCTGACGGCCGGGGCGACCGTGCCGTCGGAGAAGTACGTCGGGCCGACCTGCACCCTGCCGGACCCCCACTGGCGCGGGATCTCGACGCCGCCGTTGCCCTGGCCGGGGTAGAGCTGCACGCGACCCTTGAACACGCCGTTGACCCGCACGTCGGTCTGCACGTTGTTGTCGGGCGCGGTGCCGGCGACGGTGCCGACGAACTGCGTCGTCGCCCGCTGGGAGATGACGCCCGAGCCGAGTCGGAGCGCCGTGATCGTGCCGGCGACGGTGATGCCGGAGGCGTCGGAGCCGAGCTCGCGGACGGACGGGACGGCGTTCGTGACGCGGCCCGACTCGGTCTCGGACTCGGCCGCCGAGACCGGGCCGGCGCCCAGGCTGAGGGCGAGCGCCGAAGCCGTCACTACGGCTCCTGCGCGGGCAAGAGTGGATGTACGCATAAAAGGTCCCCCCGGATGGTGATCGTGATGGTGTCGACAGTCTGGCACAGACGGCGTGCCCCGCGAGGCGTGTCCGCGGACGCGCGAAGGCCCCCACCCGGACGGGTGGGGGCCTTCGACGACGGGCCGTGCGGCTCGTTCAGATCAGGATCAGATCCGGACGCTGCGCGTCACGCCACCGTCGTACAGGCTGGTGGGCTTGATCAGCATGCGGTACTTGCGCTTCTTGCCGTCGGTCTTCTTGTAGTTGCCGCGACCGTTCGAGTTGAGCTTGACGTTCTTGAGGGTCTTCCACTTGCGACCCTTGAGCACCTGGATCGTGGCCTTGCGGATGCCGACCGGCTGGCCGAACTCGTTCAGGAAGCGGGCCGTCAGGCGGAACGTCAGCTTCTTGCCGACCTTCTTGACGCGGATCTTCGACTTCTGGTCGAGCGGGAAGCCGGCGGCCGTGACGGTGCCGGACGGCGACGCGGCGGCGGTCGTCGTGGTGGCGGCGGTCGAGGCGGCGGCGGGTGCGGCGGTCGCAGCCGTCGCACCTCCGGCGACGAGAGCGGTGGACGCGACGGCGATGGCCGCGGAGCGCAACAGGTTCTTCATGAGTGGGGTCCCCCTGGGTCCGAAATGGTGTCTTCGTATTGAATCAGACGCCGAGCCCTCCGCAACACGGTGTCTCGTCGGGCGGCTCAGTCGAGGAGCATCGCGGCGCCGAGGGTGTCCTCGGGCACGCCGAACCCCTCGATGAGCGTCAGCGTGTGCGGCCGCAGCTTGTCGAGGAGGTCGTTGACCAGCGACGTGACGGTCTTCGCGCGGGCGTCCGAGAGCCGGTTGTGGCCCATGAACCACGCGAGGTCCTCCTCGATCGCGGTCAGCGCGTAGAGCGAGCAGACGTCGCGCAGCAGCTCCTGGGCGTCCGGGTCGTCGCAGCGGGCGATGCCGGCCGTGAACGCCTCGAGCACGATGCGCTCAATGTGCACGCGTCCGGCGCGGATGACGTGGTCCTGCGCGGCGTTGAACACCTCGAAGGCCTTGACCTTGTCGTCACCGGCGCGGCGCAGGCGCCGGGCGGCGGTCTCGAGCACGTGCTGCTCGCGGTCCTCGAACAGGTTGAGCTGCGTGCCGCGGTCGAGCAGGTCGTGGTCGTCGTCGCCGCTGCCCGGACGCGCGTCGATCAGCCGCTGGATCAGCTGCGAGGCCGCCGTGCGCTCCTTGACGACGTCGGCGACCGTGCCGGCCGCGAACTTGACCATGCCGACGGGGTCGAGCCCGCCGACCTCCTGCGCGTACGACGTCAGCAGCTCCTTGGCGACGAGCTGGAACAGCACGTGGTTGTCGCCCTCGAACGTCGTGAAGACGTCGGTGTCGCCCTTGAGGGTGGTGAGCCGGTTCTCGGCGAGGTAGCCCGCGCCGCCGCACGCCTCGCGCGCCTCCTGGATGGCCGTGGTCGCGTGCCAGGTCTGCGCCGCCTTGAGGCCGGCGGCGCGGCTCTCGAGCTCGCGCTGCTGGTGCGGCGGGGGCGGCTCCTCCGAGCTTTGCACGCGGTCCATGCGGGCCACCAGCTGGTTCTGCGCGAACCGCATCGCGTACGACTTCGCGATCAGCGGCAGCAGGCGTCGCTGGTGCATGCGGTAGTCCATCAGCAGCACCTCGTGATCGGCGTCGGGGCCGAACTGGCGGCGCTTGAGCGCATAGCGGCCGGCGATGCTGAGGGCCACCTCGGTCGCGGCGCTGGCCGACCCGCCGACGCTGATGCGTCCGCGGATCAGGGTGCCGAGCATCGTGAAGAAGCGGGCGTTGGAGCTCTCGATCGGCGAGGAGTACGTGCCGCCGGCGTCGACCTGGCCGTACTTGTTCAGCAGGTTGTCGCGGGGGACGCGCACGTGGTCGAACACGAGGCGTCCGTTGTCGACCGCGCCGAGACCGCCCTTGTGCTTGTCGTCGGACGTCGTGACGCCCGGCAGGTCGTTGCCGTCCTCGTCGCGGATCGGCACGAGGAAGCAGTGCACGCCGTACGACTCGCCCTTCGTGACGAGCTGCGCGAACACCGCCGCGACGCGGGCGTGGGCCGCGGCGCCGCCGATGTAGTCCTTGCGCGCCGACGGGGTCGGCGAGTGGATCACGAACTCCTCGGTCGCGGGGTCGTACGTCGCGGTGGTCTCGAGGCTCTGGACGTCGCTGCCGTGGCCGGTCTCGGTCATCGCGAAGCAGCCGAGGACGTCGAGGTTGATGATGCCGGGGATGTACTCGCGGTGGTGCTTCTCGGTGCCGAGGTTCTCGACCGCGCCGCCGAACAGGCCCCACTGCACGCCGGCCTTGACCATCAGCGAGAGGTCGAACTGCGCCAGCATCTCGATGCCCGTGACCGACGCGCCCGGGTCGCCCGTGCCACCGCTCGACACCTTGAACCCCGCGGCGGGGATGCCCGTGGCGACGAGCTTCCTCATCTGCCCGAGGACGCGCTCGCGTGCCTCGTCGAGCGTCAGGTCGTGGTCGTAGGCGAGGTCGAACGTCGCCAGCTCCTTGCGGGACTGCTCGCGGACGTGGCGCCACTTGCCGTCGAGGGAGATGCGGAGTTCGTCGCTGAGCGTCATGACCCAACGGTACCGGCGCGGGGCCCGCACGGCAGGTCGATAGCGTGGACGGCACCGACCGAGAGGACCACCGTGTTCACGACCCCCGACCTGTGCGACGACCACCCCGACGAGGTCCGCGTGCTCCAGCCGCAGCTGCGGACGTTCGGCGGACGCGAGGCGTTCTGCGGCCCAGCCGTGACGGTGCGCTGCTTCGAGGACAACTCGAAGGTCAAGGACCTCGTGGGCACGCCGGGCGAGGGGCGGGTCATCGTCGTCGACGGCGACGGCTCGACCGCCAAGGCCCTGCTGGGCGACGTCCTGGCGCAGAAGGCCGCCGACAACGGCTGGTCGGGCCTGGTCGTCCACGGCGCCGTGCGCGACGCCGAGATCCTGCGCACGATCGACCTGGGCGTCCAGGCCCTGGCCGCCACGCCCCTCAAGACCGAGAAGCTCGGCGTGGGCGACGTCGACGTCGCCGTGACGGTCGGCGGCGTGACGATCGAGCCGGGCGAGTGGGTCTACGCCGACGCGAACGGCGTCGTCGTCGCGGCCGGCCCGATCCACGCCTGAGGGCGGTCACGGACCGACGCTGACGGACGGGTGTCGCTTTGTGGACCGATGACCGGTAGGGTTGAGGTCAGTTGCACGACGTTGGGCTGTACGAACGAATGATGTTCCTTCACTGGTGTTGATTTCTTCTCGGTTGGATGTGTGTCGCGACGGCCGCTCGCGAAAGGCGTGGGTGGCAATTCGCATGAAGGAGAAACATCATGGCTACTGGAACTGTCAAGTGGTTCAACGCTGACAAGGGCTTCGGATTCATCGCCCCCGACGACGGCAGCGAGGACGTGTTCGCGCACTTCTCGGCCATCGCCTCGAGCGGCTACCGCTCGCTGGACGAGAACCAGAAGGTCGAGTTCGACGTCGAGCAGGGCCAGAAGGGTCTGCAGGCGACGAACATCCGTCCCCTCTGATCTCTCTGAGATGAGCTGAGCCCGACTCAGCCCCAGATCAGCACAGCGCCCCCGGAGCCTCGGCTCCGGGGGCGCTGTCGTGCGCTCCTAGAGTGGTGGTCATGACCGGACCCGTGACCGTCTCCATCACCCGACGTGTCGATCCGTCGCAGGAGGACCAGATGCTCGCGTGGCTGCGGGCCGGCACCGAGCTGTCCGAGCGCTTCGCGGGCTTCCTCGGCTCGGGCTGGATCCGCCCGACGGAGGGCTCGTCGGAGTGGCACATGCTGTACCGCTTCGCGTCGCCCCAGGCGCTCGAGGCGTGGGAGCTGTCGGCGCAGCGCCGGTGGTGGCTCGACTCGGCCCAGGGATTCGTCGCCGAGTCGTCGCGCGAGCACCGCACCGGCATCGAGGGCTGGTTCGACGAGCCGTCCCGCGTCGACGTGCAGGACCTGCGGCCGACCGTCCCGGCGCCGCCGCGCTGGAAGCAGATGTGCTCGATCTTCCTCGTGTTCTTCCCGCTGAGCCTCGCGGCCAACGAGCTGGGCCGCATCTACCTGAGCGACTGGTGGCTGCCGGCGCGCGTGCTGCTGACGGTCTGCGTCATGACGCCGCTCATGACGTACGTCTTCCTGCCGTGGGTGACCCGGCTGCTCGCCCCGTGGCTCCACGCGACCAGGAGCACGCGATGACCGGCGCCCTGCTGGTCGCGGGCACGACGTCGGACGCCGGCAAGAGCATCCTCACGACGGGACTGTGCCGCGCGTTCGCGCGGCGCGGGCTGTCGGTCGCGCCCTACAAGGCGCAGAACATGTCGAACAACTCGATGGTGTGCCTGGGGCCCGACGGCGTCGGCGCCGAGATCGGCCGCGCGCAGTGGATCCAGGCGATGGCGGCCCGCGCGACGCCCGAGGCGGCCATGAACCCCGTGCTGCTGAAGCCCGGCGGCGACCGCGCGAGCCACGTCGTCGTGATGGGCCGGCCGGCCGGCGAGATCACGTCGGCGGAGTTCATCGGCGGGCGCACGCACCTGGCCGCCGCGGCGCACGCGGCGTACGACGACCTGGCCTCGCGCTACGACGTCGTGGTGTGCGAGGGCGCCGGCAGCCCCGCCGAGATCAACCTGCGGGCCGGTGACTACGTCAACATGGGCCTGGCCCGCCACGCCGACATCCCGACCGTCGTCGTCGGCGACATCGACCGCGGAGGCGTGTTCGCCGCGATGTTCGGCACCGTCGCGCTGCTCGAGCCGGCCGACCAGCGGCTCGTCGCGGGCTTCGTCGTCAACAAGTTCCGCGGTGACGAGGGCCTGCTCGCGCCCGGGCTGCAGCAGCTCGAGCGGCTCACCGGGCGCCGGGTCTTCGGCGTCCTGCCGTGGAGCTCCGACCTGTGGCTCGACTCCGAGGACGCGCTCGACCTCGACGGCCGCCGCGCCGACGACCGTGACGCGGCGCTGCGGGTCGCGGTCGTCCGGCTGCCGCGCATCAGCAACTTCACCGACGTCGACGCCCTGGGGCTCGAGCCCGGGGTCGACGTGACGTTCGCGAGCGATCCCCGCGACGTCACCGACGCCGACGTCGTCGTCCTGCCGGGCACGCGGGCCACGATCTCCGACCTGCGGTGGCTGCGGTCGCGCGGTCTCGACCGGGCGATCCTCGACCACGCCGCCGCCGGGCGTCCGCTGCTGGGCATCTGCGGGGGCTTCCAGATGCTGGGGCGCACCGTCAGCGACCCGCACGGCGTCGAGGGCGACGCGGGGGCCGAGGTCGAGGGGCTCGGGCTGCTCGACGTCACGACGACGTTCGACGCCGACAAGGTGCTGCGGCTGCCGGTCGGCGAGGCGCTGGGGGCACGGGCGTCGGGCTACGAGATCCACCACGGGCGCATCGCGCGGGGAGACGACGAGGAGTTCCTCGGCGGGGCCCGTGCGGGGCACGTGTTCGGCACGATGTGGCACGGCAGCCTCGAGTCGGACGGTCTGCGCCGTGCCTTCCTCGCCGAGGCGTCGGCGGTCCTCGGCCGCCCCTACGAGCCGTCCGACGTCAGCTTCGCCGAGCGCCGCGACGCCCGGCTCGACCTGCTGGGCGACCTGGTCGAGCAGAAGCTCGACGTCGAGGCGCTGCTGGGGCTCGTCGAGCACGGGCCGCCCTCGGGGCTCGCGGTGCTGCCGCCCGGCCCCGACGTCGCGGCGGTCGGCGCGTGATCGTCGTGCTCGGCGGCACGTCCGAGGCGCGCGCGCTCGCCGTCCTGCTCGACGCCGCGGGCGAGCGGTTCGTCTCGACCCTGGCCGGCCGCGTGGCCCGTCCCCGGCTTCCGGTCGGCGCGGTGCAGATCGGCGGCTTCGGCGGGGTGCGGGGGCTGAGGGCCTACCTGGGCGAGCACCGGGTCACGGCCGTGGTCGACGCGACGCACCCCTTCGCGGCCGGCATGAGCGCCAACGCCGCCGAGGCGTGCCACGCCGACGGCGTCCCCCTGCTGCGCCTCGAGCGGCCGGGCTGGGCCGACGCGCCGGGGGCCGACCGCTGGCACTGGGTCGACGGGCACGACGAGGCGGCCGCGCTGACCGCGACGCTCGGCACACGTCCGTTCCTGACGGTCGGACGTCAGTCGCTCGACCGGTTCGTCGGCCCGCTCGCCGCAGCGAACGCCGTGGTCCGGGTCGTCGACCCCCCGACGTTCGAGCTGCCCGCGCCGTGGACGTTGCTGCAGAGCCGCGGGCCCTACGACGTCGAGGGGGAGCGGGCGCTGATGGCGCCGCTCGACGTGCTCGTCACGAAGGACTCCGGCGGATCGCACACGTGGCCCAAGATGCAGGTCGCCGACGAGCTCGGCATCCCCGTGGTGGTCGTGCGACGCAAGCCCCCCGCGCCGGGGGTCGAGACCGTCAGCGACGCCGAGGCCGCCGCGGCGTGGGTCGCGCGGCGATCGACGCGCTGACGACCGCGGCGCCGATCGACACGGCGTCGGCCAGGCGCACCGACCGGTCGATGTCGGCGACCGTGACGGCCCGCCCCCGCCCCAGCGTCGGCCGGTGCTCGACCCGGGTGCCGTAGACGTTCGTGCCGCCCAGCTGCACGCCGAGCGCACCCGCGAACGCGGCCTCGACCGGGCCGGCATTGGGGCTCGGGTGGCGGCGGGCATCGCGCGTCCACGCCTCGAACGCGTCGCGGCGGGCCCCGCCCACGAGGGGTGCGAGGGTCGCGGCGAGCAGGGCCGAGAGGCGGGCCGGGGCCAGGTTGAGGACGTCGTCGAGCCGGGCCGACGCCCAGCCGAACCGCTCGTACCGCTCGCTGCGGTGGCCGACCATCGCGTCGAGCGTGTTGGCGGCGCGGTACGCGACGAGCCCGCCGATCCCGCCGAACGCACCGGCCAGCAGGGGGGCGACGACGGCGTCGGAGGTGTTCTCGGCGACCGACTCGACCGTCGCGCGCGAGATCTCGGTGGCGTCGAGCCGTGACGGGTCGCGGCCGACCAGGTGCGTCAGCTGCTCGCGGGCCGCGGGCAGGTCGTCGCGCTCGAGGTGGGCGTGCACGCGGGCGGCCTCGCGGCCCAGCGAGCGTCCGCCCACCACCGCCCACGTGGTGGCGGCGGTCAGCAGGACCCTGGCCACGGGGTGCTGCCGGGTCGCGCGGTCGGTGAGGACTCCGACGGCCCCCGTGCCGCCGACCAGCACGGCGCAGTACGCGGCGCCGGTCGCACGGTCGTCCGCCCAGGTGCGCCGCTCGAGGGCGCCGGCGACGCGCCCGAAGCCCGCGACGGGGTGCAGGCGGGCGGGGTCGCCCAGCACGCGGTCGGCGACGAATCCCGCCGCGAGGCCGATCGCGCGTGCGCGCATGGTGGGGACTCCCGGTCTTCTGAGTACAGTGATCCCGAGACTAGCGAGGTGCCATGAAGGTTCTGGTCACGGGCGGTGTGCGCTCGGGCAAGTCGTTCCACGCGGAGTCGCTGCTGGTCGCGGAGCCGCACGTCACGTACGTCGCGCCCGGGCCGGAGGCCGACGTCGACGCCGATCCGGAGTGGGCCGCGCGGGTCGCGGTGCACCGCGCCCGGCGTCCCGACCACTGGGGCACGATCGAGACGCACGACCTCGCGGCGGCGGTGCGCGGCGCCGAGGGAGCCGTGCTGATCGACTGCCTCGGCACGTGGCTGACGTCGGTCATCGACGAGCTCGACGGGTGGGACCAGCTGCGCGACGACTGGGAGCCGATCCTGCTCGACCGCCTGGCCGACACCTCGGCGGCGATCTCCGAGCACGCCGGCACGGTCGTCGCGGTGACCAACGAGGTCGGCATGAGCGTCGTGCCGGAGCACCGGTCGGGCCGCGTGTTCCGCGACCTGCTGGGCGTCGTCAACCAGCGCATCGCCCAGGAGTGCGACGACGTCCTGCTCGTCGTCGCCGGCCGCGTCCTGCGCCTCTGACGCCTGCTGCTGCGGTTTCCGTGCGACGTCGGATTCCCACGGGACGCTGCCGGATTCCCAGGTCCACCTGGGAATCGGCGAACCCGGGGTCAGGTGAGCAGGTGGGCCCAGGGGGACGGGTCGACGTCGGCGAGGGTCGCCGGGTCCCACCGCGGGGAGCGGTCCTTGTCGATGACCTGGGCCCGGATGCCCTCGGCCATGTCGGGGACGCCCAGCAGGTGGGTCGAGACCGCGAGGTCCTGGTCGAGCGCCGCGCGCAGGTCGGGCAGCGAGGCGGCCCGGCGCAGCGCGGCGAGCGTCATCGTCACGGCGGTCGGCGAGCGCGCCTCGATCTCGTCGGCGGCGGCGCGGGCCTCGTCGACGTCCGAGTTGCGCAGCCGCGCGACGATCGCCAGCACGTCGTCGCCGGCGTAGGCCTCGTCGACCCACGCCCGCCGGGCCAGCAGCGCCGACGCGGGTGGCGCGACCGACAGGCGGGCCAGGACGTCGTCCGGCGCCTCGGTCTCGAGCGCCGTCTCGAGCTCGGGCAGCCGCTCGCTCGGCACGAGGACGTCGGCCATGCCCAGCGCGATCGTGTCGGACCCGTCGGCGTTCGACGCGGTGAGCGCGAGGTGCGTGCCGAGCTCGCCCGGCGCCCGCGACAGCAGCCACGGCCCGCCGACGTCGGGAACGAAGCCGATGCGCGTTTCGGGCATGCCGACCGACGTGCGCTCGGTGACGACGCGGTGCGAGGCGTGCGCCGAGACGCCGACCCCGCCGCCCAGCACGATGCCGTCCATCAGCGCCACGACGGGCTTGGGGTACGTCGCGATCGCGTGGTCGAGCCGGTACTCCTCGCGCCAGAACTCCACCGACTCGTCGGTGCCGTCGCGCGCCGAGCGGTACATGCCCTGCAGGTCGCCGCCGGCGCACAGCCCGCGGTCACCGGCACCCGTCACGAGGACCGTCGACACCGAGTCGTCGGCCGCCCACCCGTCGAGGGCCGCCTGCGCGATCCGCACCATGGCGAGGTCGAGCGCGTTGATGGCGCGCGGACGGTTGAGCGTCACGACGCCGAGCCGGCCCCGCCGCTCGACGAGGACGGTCGGTGCGGACGTGTCGGGTGGTGCGGTGTTCACGAGGCCCCCAGGAGCAGTGTGGCGAGCGTGACCTCGATGGCCGCGCCGAAGACGTCGCCCGTCACGCCGCCGAGGCGGCGCACGCAGCGCAGGGTCAGGGCGGTGCCGACCGCGAGGCCCGCGGCCGCGACCAGCGGCCCGCGCCACCCGTCGTGGCCGGCCCAGTCGAGCACGCCGTACGTGACGACGGCGGCCGCGACCCACGTGGCGACGACCGCGACGGGCGCGACCGTGCCGACGTACGAGGCGGCGAGCCCGCCGTCGCGGGCGGCCGGGACCCCGCGCGCGCAGGTGACGGTCAGGATCGCGCGCGAGACGCACACCAGCACCGCGGCCACGACGGGTCCGCGCGGCGTCGACAGCACCGACGCGAGCGCGGCGACCTGCAGGCCCAGCACCAGCACCAGCGCCGCCGAGCCGGCCGGCCCGGACGTGCCGCCCTTCATGACGTCGAGCGAGCGCTCGCGGTCGTACGAGACGGTCAGCGCGTCGGCGACGTCCGACAGCCCGTCGAGGTGCAGGGCGCGGCTGCCCATGGCCAGGGCGCCGACCGCGACGAAGGCGACGGCCAGCGGCGCCAGGTCGAGCTCGCGCCCGGCCCAGCCGATCAGGCCGACCAGCACGCCGAGGGGCACCACGGCGAGCGGCGCCAGCAGCATCGCGCCGCCGGCCGTGCGCCGGTCGACCCGCGACGGGTGCCCGACGCGCAGCGCCGTCAGGGTGCCGACCGCCAGGCGCCAGGCGTCGAGCATCACCCGAGGTCGGACAGCAGGGCGACCCCGGACAGCAGCAGGGCGGCCGAGCGGACGACCGGCACGGCCGCGACGGCGCCGCTGCCCTCGCCCAGGCGCATGCCCAGGTCGAGCAGCGGCTCGAGGCCGAGCTTGTCGAGCGCCAGCGACTGGGCGGGCTCGGTCGAGCGGTGGCCCGCGACGAACCAGGCCGAGCCGCCGGGCGCCAGACGGTCGGCCATGACGGCGGCCGCCACCGAGATGACGCCGTCGAGCAGCACCGGGACGCCGGCCCGTGCCGCGGCGGCCATGAAGCCGGCGGACGCCGCGAGGTCGGCGCTGCCGAGTGCCGCCAGCGTCTCGACGGGGTCGGCGGCGCGCTCACCGGCCCGGTCGACGGCCTGCTGCACCACCGCGGTCTTGTGGTCGAGCGCGGCCTCGTCGATGCCGGTGCCGCGTCCGGTGACCTCGGACGCCGGCAGGCCGAACGACGCCGCGACGAGCGCGGCGGCGGGCGTCGTGTTGCCGATGCCCATGTCGCCGCTG
Organism: Aeromicrobium sp. Root472D3; assembly: GCF_001426485.1. Lineage (GTDB taxonomy): Bacteria > Actinomycetota > Actinomycetes > Propionibacteriales > Nocardioidaceae > Aeromicrobium. Next base: position 992,316 of record NZ_LMET01000001.1, read on the forward strand.
ATGAGCAGCTGCGCGCCGGCCGCGATCTCCTCGGCGGCCACGGCCTCGCCCGCGGCGATCGCGCGGGCGGTCTCGTCGGACGTCAGCGCGTCCTCGAGGTGGATCGCGCCGGAGCCGCGTCGCACCTTGTAGGCCGTGACCTCGGCGGGCACGCCGTCGAGGTCGTCGTCGACGCCGAGGTCGAGCACGCGCACCGACACGCCGTGCTGGGCCGCGAGCACCGAGACGCCGGCCCGTCCGGCGAGGAACGTGCGGACCATGGCCGGTGTGATCGCCTTCGGGAAGGCCGAGACGCCGTGGTCGGAGACGCCGTGGTCACCCGCGAAGATCACGGCGCGGACGTTCGCGAGCGGGGCGGGCGGCACCTGCCCCTGCATCGCGGCGAGGTGCACGGCGAGGTCTCCCAGGCGTCCGAGGGCCCCGGGAGGCGTCGCGAGCCCGGCGAGCCGCGCCTCGGCGTCGGCGCGGACGGTGGGGGACGGGGCGGGCACGGGCACGGGGACGGGCCGGTTCATGCGTTCTCCTTGACGAACGGTCGGTCGGTGGTGTGGTCGCGCAGGGCGCGGTGGATCTCGTCGAGCGATCTCGCCCGGGTGCCGTCGGCGACGAGGCCGTCGGCCGCCAGCCGCCGGCTGAGGTCGAGCGACCACGGCAGGCGCAGGCGGGCGGCCGCGAGCAGGGCCGCGTCGCCGAGCAGGTCGACGGGGTCGCCCTGCACGACCACGCGGTCGTGCGCCACGGCGACGGAGTCGGCCCACGACAGGGCCAGGGAGACGTCGTGCGTCGAGAGGACGACGGTCGTCTCGTGCTCCTCCAGACGGGTCAGCGCCGCCATCAGCTCCTCGACCGCGGCGGGGTCGAGACCCGCCGTGGGCTCGTCGAGCAGCAGGACGCACGGACGCATCGCGACGGCACCGGCCGTGGCGACCCGCTTGCGCTCGCCGTACGACAGCTGGTGCGTCGGTCGGCGGCGCAGGTGCTCGATGCCCAGCAGCGCCAGGGCCTCGTCGACCCGCGCGCGCACCTCGGCGGCGTCGAGGCCGAGGTTGACCGGCCCGAACGACACGTCCTGGAACACGTCGGCGGAGAACAGCTGGTCGTCCGGGTCCTGCAGGACGAGCTGCACCTCCTGGCGGTGGCGACGCAGGCCCTTGCGGTCGTGACGGATCGGCACGTCGTCGAGCAGGACGTGGCCGGACGTCGGCACCAGGCTGCCGGCCAGGCACCGCAGGAGCGTGGTCTTGCCCGACCCGTTGGCGCCGAGCACCGCCAGCCGGGTGGCGGGGGCGACCTCGATGCTCGCGCCCTCGAGGACGGGGGGCCCGCCGGTGTAGGTGACGGTCAGGCCGTCGGCGCGCAGGCTGCGATGGCTCATGGGAGCACCCCCGCGCTGAGCGCGGCCACCGCGACGATCGCGACCAGGGCCGAGGCGGTGGCGGCCAGGAAGGCCGTGGACCCCGGCACGGGCTCGTCGAGGGTCTGCAACGACCCCGTGAGCTCGCGGCCGGCCAGTCCCTGCTCGAGCCGGCGCGCGCGCGACCACGACCGCGTCAGCGTCGCGGCCGTCAGCATGCCGGCCGACCGCAGCGACCGGGACGGCGAGCTGTAGCCGAGGCGCGCCGCCTGCGACTCGCGGATCGTGCCGACCGACTCGAGCAGGACGAACAGCATCCGGTAGACCAGGCCCGCGACCTCGACGCACGCCGCGGGCAGGCGGAGGCGTCGCAGCCCCGCCAGCAGGTCGACCATCGGCGTGGTCATCGCGAGCAGCAGCATCGCCGAGCACCCCGCGACGGCGTGCCCGGCGACGCCCGCCGCGCGCGCGGCGCTGTCGGTCGTCACCGAGAGGAACGGCCCGCCGGACGTCGAGACGACCACCGCGACCGAGACGGAGCCGATCGCGACGAACGCCAGCGGACCCCGCACGGCCCGCGCGACGAGCGCCAAGGACGTCCCGGCCCGGCCCACCAGCAGCCCGAGGGCCACCACGGCGACGATGGCGCTGGTCGGCCACGGCGGGAGCAGCGCCGCGGCCAGCAGCAGGCCGAGGCTCAGGCACGCCTTGTCGCGCACCGCGTGGTCCCGCCAGCGGCTCGACCACGCGGCGTCGTCGATCGCGAGCCCCCTCATGCGTGGTCGGGCGCCGGTGCCGGGGTGACGGCCGGCGCCGGGTCGTGGCGCCGGCGTCCCCGCAGGGCGCCGATGCAGTAGCCGAGCACAAGGCCGCCGAGCGCGGCCTGCAGGGCGAAGAGACCGGACTCGACCTCGCCGGACGTCGGGGCGTAGATCGAGCTGAACCACGGCTCGTAGTCGGGGTTGTCGCGCTCGATCTGGGAGGTGGCGGCGCTGTCGGTCCCGACGAACCGCTCGCCGTCGGTCGTGCGGTGCGAGTCGACGACCAGGGCGACGCCGACGATGGCGACGATCCCGGCGACCAGGAGCATCGTGATGGCGGACTTGCGCACGTCAGGCCTCCGTCGTCTCGGTGGGCGTGCCGGACGGCGCCCGGTGGGGCGGGTCGGGCGTCGGATCGGGCAGGACGCCCAGGCGGATCAGCTCGGGGGCCGCGACGTCGCGCAGCACCCGGAACACCAGGACGCCGAGCAGGCCCTCGGCGATCGCCAGGGGGATCTGCGTCACCGCGAAGATCGAGAGGAACTTCGAGGCCGCGCCGACGATGCCGCTGCTGGGGTCGGGGAACGCCAGGGCGAGCTGCATCGAGGTGACGCAGTACGTCGACAGGTCGGCCAGCGCCATGGCGAAGAACACCGACAGCGAGATCCCGCCGCCGAGACGTCCGACGACGCGGTAGGCGGCGTACCCGACCCACGGGCCGACGATGGCCATCGAGAAGGCGTTGGCGCCCAGCGTCGTGATGCCGCCGTGCGCCAGCAGCAGCGCCTGGAACAGCAGCACGACCGTGCCGAGGAACGCCATGACGGGCGGGCGGAACAGCACGGCGCCGAGGCCGGTGCCGGTGGGGTGGCTGGAGCTGCCCGTGACGGACGGCAGCTTGATGGCCGACAGGACGAAGGTGAACGCCCCCGACGCACCCAGCAGCAGCTTGGTCTCGGGGTGGTCTCGCACCTGTCGGACGACGGATCGACCGCCGTGGATGACGAACGGGGCTGCCGCGACGGTCCACGCCGCAGCGTGGACCGGGGGCAGGAAGCCTTCGGCGATGTGCATCGAACTCTCCTTGGATGACGCGTCCATATGAGTGGAGGCAACGGAGAAGTCTCTGACTCCCGGGTCTGGTGACCCGGTCACAGTGGCGCGACCGTCCCGGAGTTCCACCGGGTTCCTTGCACCGTTGCCGTGAGCTGATTCAGTGTGGCACAGCCGTCGCCCGGGACGAAGGGATCCCGGGTCAGCGAGGGGGCAGCTCGACCGAGATCTCGCGTGTCGAGGGGTCGACGGACGTGACGGAGCCGTTGGCGGCGGGCTCGGGCCGACGTCCGCTCAGCAGGCCGACGGCCAGGCCGATCGTGTCGCCGTGGCTCACGGCGACCGTGTGGTCGGGGTCGCGTCGATCGAGGACGTGCTGCACCCGCGTCAGGACGTCGGGGTACGACTCGTCGAGGCCCTTCTCGAGCAGCATCGGCTCGACCTCGACCTCGAGCCCGAGGTGGGCGCCGATGATCTGCGCGGTCTCGAGCGCGCGGGTCGCCGGGGAGCTCAGCAGCCGGACGACGCCCCGGCCGGCGAGCGTCTCGGCGGCGTGCTGTGCCTGCTCGCGACCGAGATCGGTCAGCGGCGGGCTGAGCTCGTGGCCCTGCAGGCGGTCGAGGACGTTCCACGTCGACTGGCCGTGGCGCACCCACAGGATCATGCGAGGCCCTCGACGTCGGCGACGTCGCCGATCACCGCGACGGCGGGCGGTCGCACGTCGGCGGCGGCCCCGGCGATCGTGGCCACCGTGGCGCGCACGACGTGCTGGCTCGGCAGGCTCCCGTCGGCGACGACGGCGGCCGGCGTGGCGGGGTCGAGCCCGCCGTCGACGAGCGCCGCGCAGATCGCCTCGAGCGTCCGGACGCCCATCAGCACCACGATCGACGTGCCCGCGCGGGCCAGCGCCGCGTAGTCGAGCGTGCTGTCGGGGTGGCCCGGCGGGACGTGCCCCGACACGACGGTGAACCCCTGGGTCAGACCGCGGTGCGTCACGGGGATGCCGGCCAGCGCGGGGGCGGCGATCGCCGAGCTGACGCCCGGGACGACGTGGGTCGCGATGCCGGCCTCGTGGCACGCCAGCAGCTCCTCGCCGCCGCGGCCGAAGACGAAGTTGTCGCCGCCCTTGAACCGGACGACGTGCCGTCCGGCCTTGGCGTGCTCGACGAGCAGCTGGTTGATGTCGTCCTGGCTGGTCGACCGGCCGCCGGGGATCTTGGCGACGTCGACGACCTCGACGTCCGCGCGGGCCCAGCCCAGGGCGGCGAGCGGGGCGAGCCGGTCGGTCACGATGACGTCGGCCCGCTCGATCGCGGCCCGGCCGGCGACCGTGACCAGGCCGGGATCGCCCGGCCCGCCGCCGACGAGCGTGACGGAGCCGGTGTCGAGGATGCGGTCGGTCTCGGCGGCCCGGGGGTGGCCCCGCAGCACCAGGTCGAAGGCGTCGAGCTCGCCGGGCCCGGGGTCGCGCGGCGTCCACGTGACGAGCCCGCGGGCCGCGAGGTCGTCGATCGTCGCGGTGACGTCGGGGGCGATGACCGTGACGACGGCTCCGCCCTCGAGCAGGGCCGCGACGTGGGCGGCCGCGCGGATGTCGCCGCCCACCACGGCCGCGCTCAGGCCGGTGACGTTCAGGTCCACGGCCCCTCCACCCTCAGCGTCGCGAGCAGCTTGCGCGTGGTGTCGGGGCGGCGGACGGCGATGCGGACCCACGAGTCGTCCAGCCCCGGGAACGTGTCGGCCCGGCGCAGCGCGTAGCCGGCCGACCGCAGGCGCTCGTGCGAGCCGCGCGACACCTTGGCCAGCACGAAGGGAGCCGCGGGCGCGACGAACGCGATGCCCAGCTCGGTGAGCCCGTCGGTCAGCACGGCGCGGTGCTGCGCGATGCGCGTGACGCGGCGGGCCGCCTCGGCCATCGCCTGCTCGGACGCCGTCGCGACCATCGCCGCGCCGGCCTGCGACGACACCGACCACGGCGACTGGTGCGCGCGCAGCTCGGCCAGCAGGTGCGGCTGGCCGAGGACGTAGCCGGCCCGGACGCCCGGGATCGACCAGAGCTTGGTGAGGCTGCGGACGACCAGGAGGCCCGGCAGGTGCGTGCCCGCGAGGGAGTGCTGCTCGCCGGGGACGGAGTCCATGAAGGCCTCGTCGACGACCACCACGCGGTCGGGGCGCAGCAGCATCCGGATGGTCTGCGCGGGGTGCAGCACGCTGGTCGGGTTGGTGGGGTTGCCGATCACGACGAGGTCGGCGTCGCTCGGCACCAGCGTCGGGTCGAGCGCGAAGCCGTTGGACGGGTCGCACAGCACGTGGTGCGGCGTGTGACCGGCGGCCAGCAGGGCGGCGTCGGGCTCGGTGAACTGCGGGTGCACGACGACGGGGCGCTTCCACGCGCGCATGCGGGCGACCAGGCTGAACGCCTCGGCGGCACCGGCGGTGGCCAGCACCTCCTCGGTCGCGCGGCCGTGGCGGCGCGCGACGGCGTGCTCGGCGTCGCGGGCGTCCGGGTAGGCGCCGACCGTCGACAGGCTCGCGTGCAGGGCGTCGTCGAGCCACGCGGGCCGGACGTCGTCGTGCACGTTGACCGCGAAGTCGACCAGGCCGTCGCCGAGCTCGCGGTCGCCGTGGAACGCGAGACCGTCCGCGACGCGGTTCACCACGGTCTCGTGGTGAACCGCGTCCTCCCGGGGGAGGCTTGCCGCGGGCGGACGGGGTCTACCACGGTCCCGTGGTAAACCGTCGAACGCGTGGACGGCGTCGGCGAAGCGCTGGGCGATGCGCGGGTGGCCGGCCCAGTGCGTGTGCAGGTACGACGCGTGCAGGGAGTCGGAGCCGATCCCGTGCCCCTCGCCGTCCAGCAGCCACGCCGCGGTGTCCTGGTCGACGGCGTCGACGAGCTTCGTGCGGTGGAACTCGTGGCCCGTCACCCGCGTGCCGGCGACGCCCATGAGCTGATCGGTCGGCACGACCACCGAGCGGTACGACAGCGTCAGCCGGGGGCTCATGACGGCGTCGGCGTCGACCGCCCCGACCATCGGGACGCCGTCGACCGAGCGGCACAGGTACAGCAGCCCCGCGCACTCGGCGACGGTCGGCATGCCCGATGCGACGGCCGCGCGCAGCGACTCGCGCAGCGGGGCGTTGGCGGCCAGTCCGGCCGCGTGCACCTCGGGGAACCCGCCGCCCAGGTACAGGCCCGCGGTGCCCTCGGGCAGCGACTCGTCGGCCAGCGGGTCGAACGTCACGACGTCGCAGCCCGCGGCGCGCAGCAGCTCCTCGGTCTCGGCGTAGCGGAACGTGAACGCGCGGCCGCCCGCCATCGCCACGACCGGACGTCGGTCGCCGGCCGCGTGCACCTCGTGCGTCGGGTCCCACGGCTCCTCGTCGAGATCGGGCGCCGTGCGGGCCAGCGCCAGCAGGTGGTCGAGGTCGATGCGCTCGGCGATCTGGTCGGCCAGGCGGTCGAGGGCGTGGGCCGCGTCGTCCCGCTCGTCGGCGGGCACGAGGCCGAGGTGACGCGACGGCGCGACGATGCCGTCGTCGCGCTGCAGCACGCCGAGCACCGGGACGCCGGTCGACTCGAGGGCGCTCACGACCTCGTTCGCGTGGCGGGCCGAGCCGGCCTTGTTGACGATGACGCCGACGATGCGCACCGACGGGTCGAACGCGACCATGCCCTGCACGACGGCCGCGATCGAGCGCGAGGCGTGCGAGATGTCGACGACCAGGACGACCGGCGTCCTGGTGACGGTCGCGACGTGCGCCGTCGACGAGAAGCCGTTGCCGCCGATCTGCCCGTCATACAAGCCCATGACGCCCTCGACGACCGCGATGTCGGCGGGGTGGTCGCTGCCGACGCCCGCACCGTGCAGCAGCAGCGGGACGAGCCGCTGCTCGCCGACCATGTGCGGGTCGAGGTTGCGCCCGGGCTTGCCCGTGGCGAGCGCGTGGTAGCCGGGGTCGATGTAGTCGGGGCCGACCTTGTGGCACGAGACGTCGTGGCCGGCGCGGGTCAGCGCGGCCATCAGGCCCGTCGCGATCGTGGTCTTGCCGTGCCTCGAGGCGGGGGCGGCGACGACGAGGCGGGGCAGCGAGCTCACCATTCGATGCCTCGCTGACCCTTCTGGCCGTTGTCGAACGGGTGCTTGACGTGCTGCATCTCGGTCACGAGGTCGGCGATCTCGACCAGCTTGGGGTCGGCGTGCCGTCCGGTGATGACGACATACTGGCGCCCGGGGCGGTCGCGGAGCGTCTCGACGACGTCGTCGACGTCGACCCAGCCCCACTTCATGGGGTACGTGAACTCGTCGAGCACGTAGAGGTCGTGCCGCTCCTCGGCGATGCGCCGCTTGACCTCGGCCCAGCCCTCGGCGGCGTCGGCGGCGTGGTCGTCGTCGGAGCCCTCCTTGCGCGACCAGCTCCAGCCCGAGCCCATCTTGTGCCACTCGACGGGGCCGCCGACGCCGGTCGTGTCGTGCAGCTCGGCGAGGCGCTCGAGCACGGTCTGCTCGCCGATGCGCCACTTGGCCGACTTGACGAACTGGAAGACGCCGATGTCCCAGCCCTGGTTCCAGGCGCGCATCGCCATGCCGAACGCGGCGGTCGACTTGCCCTTGCCCGCGCCGGTGTGGACCATCACGAGCGGCCGGTTGCGGCGCTGCTTGGTCGTCAGGCCGTCGTCGGGGACGGTGAGGGGGACGCCTTGGGGCATCAGGCGGCTCCCGTCTCGGGCAGGCCGCCACGGACGACCTCGGTCAGGGCCGACGCGCTGACCTCGCCGAGGGGGACGTACTCGGCCATCAGGTGGTCGGCCAGCTGACGGGCCAGGCCCATGCGGAACTTCCCGGTCTCGCAGTCGATCACGAGGCTCGCCACGCCGGTGGCACCGAGGTGGGCCGCGACCTGGTGCGCGCGGTCGAGCGCGCGGTCGCCGTGGGTCGCGCGGCCGTCGGTGATGACGACGAGCAGGGGGCGGCGGCGGGGGTCGCGGACGCGCTCGAGCCGCAGGACGTCCGCGGTCTTGAGCAGGGCCTCGGCCAGCGGGGTGCGACCGCCCGCGGGCAGGTCGGAGAGCCGGGCCGCGGCGATGTCGATCGAGCCGGTCGGCGGCAGCGCGAGCTCGGCGCCGTCGGCGCGGAACGTGACGAGGCCGACCTTGTCGCGGCGCTGGTAGGCGTCCATCAGCAGCGACAGGATCGCGGTCTTGACCTGCTCCATGCGCCGGCGGGCGGCCATCGAGCCCGACGCGTCGACGCAGAACAGGATCAGGTTGGACTCGTGGCCCTCCTTGATCGCGAGGCGCAGGTCGGACGCGCGGAACGACAGGCCGGCGTCACCCGTCGCGCGTCCGCGGGCGAGCTGGTGCGGCGCCGCGGCACGGATCGTCTCGGTGAGGTGGATCGAGCCGCCCTGGCCGGCGCGGGGGGCCGCGCCGATGCGGCGTCCGGTCTCGGTGATGGCGCGGGACCGGCGTCCGGACTCGCCCGCGCCGGTGCCGCCGACCGTGAACAGCCGGGGCCGGTAGGGCTGCTGCGGCGACGCGACCGTCACCTCACCCCCACCCGCCGACGAGTCGCTCTGGCCCGCTGACGAGTCGCTCTGACCCGCTGACGAGTCGCTCTGACCCGTCGACGAGTCGCTCCCGCCCGTCGACGAGTCACCCTCGGCGCCCCCGGACTGCTCCGGAGAGTCGGTGCCGTCCGAGTCACCGCCGTCGCCCTCACCGTCGTCGTCGCCGAGCTGGTCGGGCGTCGGCGGCTCGGGCTCGGGCTCGTCGTCGCCGAGGATCTGGTCGAGCAGGTCCTCGTCGATGCCCGGGGCGTCGAACGGGTTGCGGCGACGGCGGTGCGGCAGCGCGAGGCGCGCCGCGGCGCGGATGTCGTCGCGGCCGACGCCCGTGCGCCCGTTCCACGCCGCGTGCGCCGCCGCGGCGCGGGCCGTGACGATGTCGGCACGCATGCCGTCGACCTCGAACGCGGCACACACCTCGGCGATCTTGAGCAGGGCCCAGTCGCTGAGGTCGACCTGCTCGACGAGCTTCTGCGCCGCTTGGATGCGATCGGTCAGCGAGGCCTCGTCGTCGGCGAACCGCGCCGCGAACCCCTCGGGGTCGGTCTCGTAGGCCAGGCGCCGGCGGACGACCTCGACGCGCGTGGCCGGGTCGCGCGGCGCGGCGACCTCGACCGTCAGGCCGAACCGGTCGAGCAGCTGCGGACGCAGCTCGCCCTCCTCGGGGTTCATCGTGCCGACGAGCACGAAGCGGGCGGCGTGCTCGATCGAGACGCCGTCGCGCTCGACCGTCGAGCGTCCCATCGCCGCGGCGTCGAGCAGCAGGTCGACGAGGTGGTCGTGCAGCAGGTTGACCTCGTCGACGTAGAGGATGCCGCGGTGCGCGCGGGCCAGCAGGCCGGGCTCGTACTCGGTGACGCCCTCCGAGAGCGCCTTCTCGAGGTGCAGCGAGCCCAGCACGCGGTCCTCCGTCGCACCGACCGGCAGCTCGACGAGCCGCACGGCCCGGGTCTCGACCTCGGCGTCGGGGGAGAAGGGGCCGTCGGGCGACAGCGGCCTGGCCTCGCGCGGGTCGGACGAGAAGCGGTCGCCCGCGACGACGTCGATCGGCGGGAGGATCGAGGCGAGGGCGCGCACCATCGTCGACTTGGCGGTGCCCTTCTCGCCGCGCACGAGGACGCCGCCGATCGCCGGCGAGATCGTGGAGAGGGTCAGGGCCAGCGCCATGTCGTCGGATCCGACGACGGCGCTGAAGGGGTAGTGCTGTGGCATGTGGGGCTCCCGCTCGTCTGCCGACGTCCGCCGGACGCGGTTGCGTCCGTCGGTCAGGCGCGAGGCCGGTCTTCGGACTTCCCGGCCCAGCTCCTCTCGGAGCGTCCGGGTCACCGCAGCGGGCCCTGTGCCGGATTCTCACCGGCTTCCCGATTCTCCCCTCGCGGGGCACCTCGAGCCTTCTCCTGCCTAGGGTAACGGTCGCGGTGCCGCGCCCCCAGCGTCGGCCGCGCCGCGCTCGTACGCCGTCATGCGCTGCGTCGTGCCGAACTCGCACAGGCCCGCCGCGACCGACAGCCCGACGAAGGTGCCGACGACCGGCCAGAAGGCTCCGTACTCGGGCCAGCTCTCGTTCGCGACGAGGTCGTTCGCGACGCCGGTGAGAATCCACGAGGCGGTCACGCCGGCGAGCACGAAGGCGGCCGCCCACCAGCGCAGTCGCCTGATCAGGCGGACGGCCTCGCTGCTGAAGGGGCCGTCGTCGCGGGTGCGCTCGATCACCCGGCGCAGGGCGACCAGGCCGCCGAGCACCGCCACGATGATCGGCAGCGCCCGCAGGTCGACGAGCGCCTGCACGGCGCGGGGGTGGTCGAGCTCGTCGTGCGGACGGCAGACGACCTCGCGCACCGTCGCTCGCCGGACCTGGCCGTCCGTGGCGAAGTCGTCGTCGGCGGGCGAAGCCCGGTCGACCGTGACGCACACGTGATCGTCCAGCGCGCCGTCCTCCGTCCCGCCGTCGAGGCTCGTGAGGGACAGCAGGCCGAGTGCCACGACGATCGTCGCGAGGACCAGTGCGATCGTCACGACCGTCGCCATCGCGCCCCAGTGGGTGGTGGCCCTGTTCGGCTGCATCCGAGCAGGCTAGGGCCTGGCGGTGCGCCGAGTGGTGCGAACCCGTCCCCGAGTGGTGCGCCCCGGTCGGACACGCCGTCCCGGAAAGACACGCCGTCCCGGAAAGACCAGTCCGCACCACTCGCGGGGCCGGGTCGGGGGAGGCGGGATATCGTCGACGCTCGTGAGCACACGGGTGACGGTCGTCGGCATCGGCGCGGACGGCTGGACGGGTCTGACCGAGGCGGCGCGCGAGATGGTCGACGGCGCCGCGGTCGTGCTCGGCGGCGAGCGGCACCTCGCGATGCTGCCCGACGTGCCCGAGCAGATCCGCCAGACCTGGCCGTCGCCGTTGCTCGAGCAGCTGCCGAGCCTGCTCGCGACGTTCGACGGCTACGAGGTCGTGGCCCTCGCCTCGGGCGACCCCCTCGTGTCGGGCATCGCGACGACGCTGGTCGAGATGCTCGGCAAGGACGCCGTGACGGTCGTGCCGGCGCTGTCGTCGGTCGCCCTGGCCCGCGCCCGCCTGCGCTGGTCGGCCGAGTCGACCGAGGTCGTGACGCTCGTGGGTCGCGACCCCCACCTCGTCGCCCGGTCGCTGGCCCCCGGTCTGCGCCTGCTCGTGCTGTCGTCGGACGGCTCGACGCCCGCCGAGGTCGCGGCCCTGCTGACGGCGGCCGGCTACGGCGCGAGCCCCATGACGGTGCTGTCCGACCTCGGCGCGCCCGAGGAGGCCCGCCTCGACGGGGTCGCCGCGTCGTGGCGCGACCAGGCCGTGCCCGCGCTCAACGTCGTCGCGGTCGAGCTGGCCAGCTCGGGCGCGCGCCCGCTGGGCTTCGTGGCGGGCCTGCCCGACGACGCGTTCGAGCACGACGGACAGATCACCAAGCGCGACGTCCGCGCGTCCGCCGTGGCGCGTCTGGCCCCCGTGCCCGGCCAGACGCTGTGGGACGTCGGCGCCGGTGCGGGCTCGGTCGGCATCGAGTGGCTCCGCGCCCACCCCACGTGCCGCGCCGTCGCGATCGAGGCGCGCGAGGACCGCGCCGCCCGGATCGCCCGCAACGCCTCGACGCTCGGCGTGCCGGTGCTGCAGGTCGTGACGGGTCGGGCTCCCGAGGCGCTCGCGGGCCTCGAGCGCCCCGACGCGATCTTCGTCGGCGGCGGTGCCACCGAGGAGGGGCTGGTCGACGCCTGCTGGGACGCGCTGCGGCCCGGGGGACGCCTCGTCGTCCACGGCGTGACGCTCGAGACGGAGGCGGTGCTGGCCCACCGCTACGCCGAGCTGGGTGGCGAGCTGACCCGCCTGCACGTCGAGCACGCGGCCCCCATCGGCACCTTCACGGGCTGGACGCCGTCGCGCGCCATCATGCAGTGGGCCGTCACGAAGGACGAGGAGTCGTGACCGTCCACTTCGTCGGCGCCGGGCCGGGCGCGGCCGACCTGCTCACGGTGCGGGCCGTCGCGATGCTCGCCGCGACGGACGTGTGCGTGTACGCCGGCACGTACCTCGACGAGGCCGTGCTAGGCCACTGCCGCGACGGCGTCGAGCTCGTCGACACGCAGCACCTGGACCTCGACCAGATCACGGCCCGGCTGGTCGACGCCCACGCCGCCGGTCTCGACGTCGTCCGGCTGTGCTCGGGGGACCCGTCGATCTACTCGGCGATCCACGAGATGACCCGGCGGCTCGACGCCCACGGCGTGCCGTGGGACGTCACGCCCGGTGTGCCGGCGTACGCCGCCGCGGCCGCGCTGCTGGGGGCCGAGCTGACGGTGCCCGAGGTCGTCCAGTCGGTCGTGCTGACGCGCACGCAGGCGCGCTCGACGGCGATGCCCGAGGGCGAGTCGCTGTCGCACTTCGCGGCGTCCGGGGCGACGCTCGTGCTGCACCTGGCGATCACCCGCACCCGCGTGCTCGCGGCCGAGCTCGCCGAGTCGTACGGCGACGACTGCCCGGTCGCCGTCGTGGCCGATGCGAGCCGGCCCGGCCAGGTCGTGCTGCGCGGCACGCTCGCCGACGTCGCCGACCAGGTGGAGGCGGCGGGTCTGCGCCAGGCCGCCGTGATCATGGTCGGCCGGGCCCTCGCGCCGGACGTCCGCGGATCGGAGTCGTACCTCTACGACCCCAGCCGCGACCGCTCGCAGAAGCAGGTCTGACGGCGCGCGTCAGCGGCCGATGATCGCCCGGGCCCCGCGGGTGAGGTCGGCAGCGACCTGGGTCGCGTCGTTGCCGATGTAGCCCGACACCATAGCGCCGTCGCGCAGCATCATGACCTGCTCGGCGCGGGCGGCGGCGTGCGCGACGCCGAGCTCGTCGAGCAGCTGGCGCGCCTGCTCGGTCAGCCACGCGCGGTGGCGGGTGATGATCGCGTGGCCCGGGTGGTCGACGTCGGCGATCTCGGCCGCCGCGTTGATGAAGGGGCAGCCGCGGAAGCCCGGCGTGCAGCTCGCGGTGCCCACCACCTGGGCGTACCACTCGAGGACGGCGGCCGGGTCGCCGTCGAGCTCGGCGCGCTTGGCCGTCACCGCCGCCCTCTCGTCCTCGGCCCGCACCTCGAGGTAGGCGGCGATGAGGTCGTTCTTGCTCGGGAAGTGGCGGTAGAACGTGACCTTCGAGACGTGCGCGGCGGCGATCAGCTTGTCGGCGCTGACGGCGCGGATGCCCTCGGCGTAGTAGTGCTCGACGGCCGCGTCGAGGATGCGGTCGCGGACGGGCTTCATCTCGATGACGCTCATGCTGCTCCTGGGCGGGAGGGGGTGGGAGTGGCGGCGGCGGACGGCTGGGAGCGCCGTGCCATCATGTAGACGTACTAGTCAGTCTACATCAAGGAGCCTGCCATGCCCGAGTCCATCGCCTACACCGCCGTCGCCACGTCCGACGGTGACGGCCGCAACGGTCACGTCCGCTCGAACGACGGGCTGATCGACGCGGACGTCCGCACCCCCAAGGAGATGGGCGGCGCCGGCGGCGCGACCAACCCCGAGCAGCTGTTCGCCGCGGGCTACGCCGCGTGCTTCCACTCGGCGCTGAAGGCCAGCAGCAAGGTGCACGGCGTCCAGATCGTCGACTCCGCCGTGACGGCCGAGGTCGGCATCGGCCCCGACGGCAAGGGCGGCTTCGAGCTCGCCATCACGCTGCACGTCGAGCTGGGTGGCGGTGTCTCGCAGGAGGACGCCCAGAAGGCCGTCGAGGTCGCGCACCAGGTGTGCCCGTACTCCAACGCCACGCGCGGCAACGTCGACGTGAAGCTCGAGGTCGAGGTCGCCTGACGCCCGTCACGGGGCCGGTTCGCCGGCCCCGTCGCGGTCGGCCCACTCCAGCAGCGGCCGGATGTCGAACGGCGCGTCGTCGATCGCCGCGTGCAGGTCGCCGATGCGCGCGAGCCGCTGCGGCATCGTCGCGATCGTGAAGTCGTGGGGGTCGAGGTCGTCGATCTCCTCCCACCGCACCGGCGCCGAGACGCGTCCGTCGGCGAAGCCCCGCACCGAGTACGCCGCGGCGATCGTGTGGTCGCGCGCGTTCTGGTTGTAGTCGACGAACAGCTTCGCGGGGTCACGGTCCTTGCGCCACCACGCCGTCGTGACGTCGTCGGTGCGCCGCTCGACCTCGTGCGCGAACGCGAGGGCCGCGCGGCGGACGTCGTCGAAGCCGTGCTCGGGCGGGATGCGCACGTACACGTGCAGCCCCGAGCCGCCGGACGTCTTCGGGAACCCCGTGGCCCCCAGCTCGTCGAGCACCTCGTGGACGACGTGCGCGACGCGCTGCACCGTCGCGAAGTCGCACGCGTCGCCCGGGTCGAGGTCGATGCGCCACTCGTCGGGCTGCTCGACGTGCCCGCGCCTGCTGTTCCACGGGTGGAACTCGACGGTCGACATCTGCACGGCCCAGATGATCGCCGCGACCTCGGTGACGCACACCTCGTCGACGTCGCGGTCGAACCGCGGGAAGTGGATGCTGACGGTCTCGAGCCACGGGGGAGCGCCGTTCGGCACCTTCTTCTGGTGCACCTTCTCGCCGCCGACGCCCTTGGGGAACCTGTGCAGCATGCACGGCCGCTCGTACAGCGCGTTGACGAGCGGTTCGCCGACCGCCAGGTAGTACTCGACGAGGTCGAGCTTGGTCCAGCCGTGCTCGGGGAAGTACACGCGATCGGGGTTCGACACGCGCACCGTCCGGCCACCGACCTCGATCTCGACCGCTGGTGTCGCCATGGCCCCACGCTAGACCCAGTCGGACGCCTCGGCCCGTCCGAGCAGCACGGGGATCGCGCGGCGCCAGCGGTCGAGCAGCACCTGCTGCGCCCGCCGCTCGTCGACCAGCAGGGTCGTCATGGTCGAGCCGGTCAGCAGGTCGATCGTGAACTGCACGAGCGTCGGCACGCGCGGGTCGTCGTCGTCGACGAGGGCGGAGACGGCGCGGTGCACGGCGTCGAACACCGTCCGCTCGACCGGGACGAGCGCCGCCCGCAGGTCGGCGTCGGTGCGGGCGGCGACCCACAGCTCGAGGACGGCGAGGAAGACCGGGCTCTGCAGATCGGCCCACACGAGGTCGACGGCGTCGTCCCACCGGCCGGACGTGCGCCGGCCGGCGTCGTCCTCGAGCACGTGCAGGCGCCGGGCGGCGACGTCCTCGACGACCGCGACGAGCAGGGCGGCGCGGTGCGGGAAGTGGTGCAGCAGGGTGCCGCGCGCGACGCCGGCCCGCTCCTGGATGCGCGAGATCGTCGTCGCGGCGTACCCGTCCTCGACGAGCGAGGCGACCGTCGCGTCGAGCACGCGGGCCCGGGTGGCGGCGGTGCGCTCGTGCTGCGATCGGCGCACGGTCCTGTCGGGCATGACCACACCTTGCCAGACCGCCGGGCCTCGACCAGACTGCTCACGACACAAACAGTCCGATCGTACGGAAAGTTGCCATGAGTCAGAAGAAGTCAGTCCGTCGTCGCGCCGCACGGATCGTCGGCACCGCGTCGGCCGTCGCGGGCATGGCCCGCAACCCCGACGTGCGACGGGCCGTGCTCGCTGCGCCCTTCGAGCGGTTCACCGGCCGCGACGGCCACGGCGGCGGGCCGGACGTCGCTCCGGGGGCCGCCACGATCCCGGCGCCCGACGGCATCGACGACTTCGGGCGCCGCAGCGCCGCGACCGCGTCGTCGCCGACGTCGGCCGACCGGCTCGGCGCGGCGCTGGCCGACTTCGACCGGGCGCCCGAGTGGTTCACGCTGCACTCGGCCTGGCGCGGCGACCCGCCGGGACGTCTCGCCGAGGGCGACGCCTTCGCGCAGCAGCTCCTGCTGATGGACATCCCCGCCGAGGTGCGCTGGACCGTCGTCTCGGCCGGCGCGACGGGTCTGGTGCTGCGGGGCACGGGCCCTATGGGGATCGTCCTCGGGCTGTGGGCCACCGTCGTGGCCGACGGCGCGGGGTCGCTCGTGCGCGTCGACGTCGGTGCCGACGGCCCCCCGCTGCGCGGACCCGTGGGGACGACCGTCATGCGCAGCATCGACGCGGCCCTGGGGGTCTCGGTCGACCGCATCGCCGCGATGGACGCCGGCGCGTCGGCCCGTCCGCAGTGGACCGTCCGCGACGAGCCCGTGGTGCACGCGGCGACGGGGCGCGTGCTCGACCCGCGCACGCCGGTCGTGGTCGGCGTGGGCCAGGTCGTGCAGCGGGAGCCGGACGCCGCCGCCGACCCCGTCGCCCTCGCGGCCCGGGCCCTGCGCGCCGCGGCCGCCGACTCGGGCGTGGGCGACGACCTGCTGCGCGCCGCCGACGCGGTCTACGCGATCCCGAGCGCGTCGTGGACGTACCGCGACCAGGCGGCGCTCGTCGCCGAGGCCGTCGGCGCGAGCCCGTCCGAGCGCGTCCAGTCGACGCCGTACGGAGGCGACGGGTCGCAGCTGCTGGTCAACGAGGCCGCCGCTGCCGTCGCGTCGGGGCGGTCGAGCATCGTGCTGGTCGCGGGTGCCGAGGCGGGTTCGACGCTGGCGGCGCTGCAGAAGGACGGGCGGTCGCCGTCGTGGCCCGTGCAGGAGGACGGCGCCGCCCCCGACCGGGTCGTCGGCGTCGACCGCGTCGCCAACAACGAGGTCGAGACCGCGGCCGGTCTCGGCGCACCGGTGTTCATGTACGCGCTGATCGAGTCGGCGGTGCGCCGCCGACGCGGTCACGACGTGCCGACCCACCGGCGGGCCGTCGCCGGGCTGTGGTCGCGGATGTCGGCGATCGCGGCCCGCAACCCGTACGCGTGGAGCCCGACCGAGGTCGGGGCCGACGAGCTCGCGACCGCGACGCCGGCCAACCGGGCGATCAGCGAGCCGTACAACAAGCTGCTGTGCGCCAACCTGCAGGTCGACCTGGCGTCGGGGCTCGTCGTGACGAGCGTCGCCGCGGCCCAGGCGGCCGGCGTGCCGCAGGACCGCTGGGTCTTCGTCCTGGCCGGCGCCTCGGCGCACGACGAGTGGTTCGTCTCGGAACGGGCCGATCTCTCGCGGTCGCCGGCGATCCGGGCTGCCGGCCGGGCGGTGCTCGACCACGCCGGTCTGACGATCGACGAGGTCGCGCACGTCGACCTCTACTCGTGCTTCCCGTCGGCGGTGCAGATCGCGGCCGACGCCCTCGACCTGCCCGTCGACGACCCCGACCGCCCGCTGTCGGTCACGGGCGGGCTGACGTTCGCGGGTGGTCCCGGCAACGCGTACGGCAGCCACGCGATCGCGACGATGGTGCCGATCCTGCGCGCCGACCCCACCAGCACGGGCCTGTCGACGTCGCTCGGCTGGTACGCCACGAAGCACGCGGTCGGCCTCTACTCGGCGACCCCGCCGCGGGCCGCCTACGCCCACCTGCGACCGACCGTCGACCGTCCGCCCGCCCGACGGGCGCTCCGGACGCACGAGGGCGACGTGGTGGTCGAGGCCGTCACGGTGCCCTACGACCGCTCGGGCCGACCGGAGGCCGCGGTGCTCAGCACCCTCACGCCCGACGGTGACCGGGTCCTGGTGCGCACCGACGACGCCGCGATCGTCGCGCTCGCGGTCGACGGCGACCCGATCGGCCGCACCGTGCGGCTGGCCGCGGGCGCGGCGACGCTGGTGCGACGCACGGTCGCCGCCCTGCCCAAGCCGCCGCGCGCGCCCGTGAGGGTCGAGTGCGACGGAGCCGTCGCGATCGTGACGCTCGACCGTCCGGAGGTGCGCAACGCGATCGACGTCCGCGCGGCCACGGCGCTCGAGCAGGCGATCGACGACGCCGAGGCCGACGACGGCGTGCGCGTCATCGTGCTGACGGGCGCCGGGGGCACGTTCTGCGCCGGCATGGACCTCAAGGCCGCGGCGCGCGGCGAGATCCCCGTGACCGAGCGTCGGGGGCCGCTCGGGCTCACGGGCCGTCCGCCGCTCAAGCCGCTGGTGGTCGCGGTGGAGGGGAGCGCGCTCGCGGGCGGCTGCGAGCTGGCCCTGGCCGCCGACCTGGTCGTCGCGGCCGACGACGCCGTCTTCGGCGTCCCCGAGGTGCGGCGCGGCCTGCTCGCAGCCGCGGGAGGCGTCATGCGGCTGCGCGACCGGCTGCCCCGCAACATCGCGATGGAGCTGACGCTGACGGGCGACCCCATGTCGTCGCAGCGCCTGGCCGACCTGGGCCTGGTCAACCGGGTCGTCCCCGCGGGTGGCGCGCTGACCGCGGCGCTCGAGCTGGCCCACCGCATCGCCGCGAACGCGCCGCTCAGCGTCGCGGTCGGCAAGCAGATGGTCGACGCCGCGCCGGCCTGGCACCCCGACGAGGCCTTCGAGCGGCAGAGCGTCATGGCGTCGCCGGTCATCCTGTCCGACGACGCGCGCGAGGGCGTCCTGGCCTTCGCCGAGGGCCGCGACCCGGTCTGGACGGGGCGCTGAGCCGGCGCGGACGCTGGGGGGTCAGTGGCCGGTCGGGTCCAGGCCGGCGGCGACGATCTGCTTCGACGCCGTGACGGCGAGGTGCGCGACGGACGAGAAGTGCTCGACGGCGTCCGGCGCGATGCCCGCCGCGGTCGCGCGGTCGGTGTCGGTCTCGATCTGCGTGCGGGCGATGATGCCCGCCTCGGTGATCGCGTCGTCGTCGTCGATCCAGCCCCGCGAGCGCAGGCCGTCGGCGCCGGCCGCCCACTCCTCGTCGGTCCACCCGCGCAGCTGCTGCTGGCCCGTCATCGCCATGCCCGCCGCGACGGCGAGGACGTTCGCCGTGACGCCGTCGATGCCGGCCGCCGTCAGCACCGCGAGGTGCGAGTCGCCGCGGAACTCGCGCAGCGTCGAGGCCGCGTGCCACACCGCGCCGAGGTCGTCGTCGGGCACGGGCAGCGCACGGTGGCCGGCGGCGAGCGGACGCCCCGCGAGGTCGAGCCCGGGCAGCCCGGCCTGCAGCCCGGCGGCCAGTGCCGCGACGTCGACGTCGTCGAAGCCGGGGGCGATGGTCTCGCGGGCCAGCCGCTGCCGCGCCGCCAGGATGTCGTCGCGCGACGCGAGCTCCCACGCGGCGGGCAGCGCGCGGTGCACCATGCGCGGCGCGAAGCCGTGGAACGTCGCGACGACGACCTCGGGCGGCGGCGTGCCGAGCGCGACCGCCCGCGACGCGAAGTAGCCCATCCACGTGCCCTTGAGGCCGACGGCCTCGAAGGCCGCCTTGGCATCGGGGCTGAAGTAGACGACGTGGTGGATGGTCTCGACGGCGTGCCAGAAGCTTCTGCGGAGGGTCACGGCCCCAGTGTGTCGCACCGCCGTCAGGGTCGGGGGACGCCCGTGGGGTTGGGGTAGGCCACGGCGCCGGTCCGCTCGAGGGCCCGCGCGACGTCGACGACGGCGTCCTCGACCGTGATGGCCCGTCCGGTCGCGCGGCGGTCGAGGCCCGCGGCGCACACCCGGTCGGTCGTGTCCTCGACCTGCGCGCGGGCCGAGCGTCCGGTCTCGGTCAGCGACCCCGACGCGTCGACCCAGCCGCGGGTCGCGAGCCGTCCGACCGCCTCGTCCCACTGGTCCTCGGTCCACCCGCGGATCGTCCGCTGCCCGTCGGGCACGAGCCCGGCGGCGACGGCGAGCGCGTTGGCGGAGGCGCCGTCGAGGCCCGCGGCGGTCAGCACCGCGACGTGGCAGTCGCCGCGGTACTCGCGGATCGTCGTCGCGGCGTGCCACAGGCGTCCGATGTCGTCGTCCGGCGCGGGCAGGTCGGCGTGCGCCGCGGCGAGGGGACGGCCGGCGAGGTCGAGCCCGTCGACGACCTGGCCGAGCTCGCGGGCGACCTGCGCGACGTCGGTGCCGGCGTCGTCGAGCGCGGGTGCGAGGGCGTCGCGGGCCAGGCCCAGGCGCGCCTCGAGCACGTCCTCGCGCGACGCCATGTGCCACGCGTCGGGCACCGCGCGGGCGACGAGCGAGGGCGCGAACCCGTGGAACAGCGCCGTGACGAGCCCCGCCGACGGGGTGCCGACCGCGGCCGACCGCGACGCGACGTAGCCCATCCAGTACCCCTTGAGCCCGGTCGCCTCGTAGCGGGCCTTCGCCTCGGGCGAGAAGTAGACGACGTCGTGGACGGCCTCGATCGAGCGCCAGAACGCCCTGCGCTGAGTCATGGGCCCAGTCTCGCAGGCGGTGGGTATCGTCGGAGGCGATGACTGACACGACGCACAACACCCGCATCCTGCTCGCCTCCCGCCCGCACGGCGAGCCCACCACCGACAACTTCGAGATCGAGACGGTGCCGCTGCCCGAGCCCGCCGACGGCCAGGTGCTGCTGCGCACGATCTACCTGTCGCTCGACCCCTACATGCGCGGCCGCATGAACGACGCCAAGTCGTACGCGGCCCCCGTCGAGGTCGGCGCGGTCATGGAGGGCGGCACGGTCGCCGAGGTCGTCGAGTCGCGCGACCCGTCGCTCGCGGTGGGCGACATCGTGCTGTCGTACGGCGGCTGGCAGTCGTACGACGTCCAGCCCGCCTCGCAGGTGCGCAGGCTCGACGCCTCCAGGGCGCCCGTCTCGACCGCGGTCGGCGTGCTCGGCATGCCCGGCTTCACGGCCTACGCGGGCCTGCTCGAGATCGGCCGCCCGCAGCCCGGCGAGACCGTCGTCGTGGCCGCGGCCGCCGGCCCCGTCGGCTCCGCGGTCGGGCAGATCGCCCGCATCAGGGGTGCGCGGGCCGTCGGCATCGCCGGTGGCCCCGAGAAGGTCGCGTTCCTGCGCGAGATCGGCTTCGACGAGGCCCTCGACCACCGCTCGCCGACGTTCGCGGACGATCTCGAGGCCGTCGTGCCCGACGGCATCGACGTCTACTTCGAGAACGTCGGCGGCCACGTGTGGGACGCGGTGCTGCCGCGCCTCAACACGTACGCGCGGGTGCCGGTGTGCGGCCTGGTCGCGCACTACAACGAGACCGAGCTGCCCGAGGGGCCCGACCGCTCGTCGCGCCTGATGCAGACGATCCTGACCAAGAGCATCACGGTGCGCGGCTTCATCCAGAACGAGTTCGTGAAGGCGCACTACAAGGACTTCCAGCGCGACGTCTCGGCGTGGATCGCCGACGGCTCGCTGCAGTACAAGGAGGACGTCGTCGACGGTCTCGAGAACGCCCCCGAGGCGTTCTTCGGCCTGCTGAAGGGCAAGAGCTTCGGCAAGCTGCTCGTGAAGGTCGGCGACGACCCGACCCGCTGAGCCCGCCTGCCGCTGGCCCCCTGCCCTCGGCGCGTCAGCCGGCGAAGCGGGGGGTCCAGGCCTGGCCGGCCGGGGTCACGCGCGTGCCGGTCGCGCCGATCAGCAGCAGGCACTTCATGTCGATCGTCTCGGGGTCGAGGTCGCCGAGCGTCGTGACGACGAGCGACTCCTCGTCGCGTCCGACGTCGCGGCCCACGACCACGACGGTCTCGGGCGCGCGGTGCTCGAGCAGGATGCGCCGCATGTCGGCGACCTGGGTCGTGCGCGACCGCGAGCGCGGGTTGTAGACCGCGAGCACCAGGTCGGCCTCGGCCACGGCGCGCAGCCGCTTCTCGACCAGCGACCACGGCTTGAGCCGGTCGGACAGGCTCATGACCGCGAAGTCGCCGCCGATCGGCGCCCCCGCGCGGGCCGCGACGACCTGGACGGCCGACAGGCCGGGCAGCACCCGCACCGGGACGTCGGCGTACGCGTCGTCCTCGGCGGCCTCGAACACCGCGGCGGCCATGCCGAAGATGCCGGCGTCACCGCCCGAGACGACCGCGACGCGCTCGCCGGCCAGGGCGAGGTCGAGGGCCAGGCGGGCACGGTCGACCTCGACGGTGTTGCCGGACGCATGCCGGGTGAGGCCCTCGCGCTGCGGCACGCGATCGACGTACGGCGCGTAGCCGACGACGTGCTGGACGTCCGCCAGCGCCTCGGCGACCTCGGGCGTGATCCACCGGTCGGGGCCGGGCCCCAGCCCGACGACCAGCACCTCGGCGGTCGCGGGTGCCGCGGCCGCACCGGTCGTGCGCGCGCGCCGCGGCTTGGTGTCGCCGGGGACGACGATCAGCGAGAAGTACGGCACCGAGGTCGGGTCGACGTCGGCGACCGGCATCCAGCGCTGCTCGGGCATCGAGGCCCGCTCGACGTAGAGCGCGCCCTCGAGCCGTCCGGCCTGGCGCAGCGCCGAGACGACGGCGGGGAACGTGCGGCCGAGCTTCATGATGATGGCGCCGTCGGTGTCGGCCAGACGGCGGGCCAGCTCGGGCTCGGGCAGGGTTCCGGGCAGGATCGTCAGGACGTCCGTCAGCCGCACCAGCGGCGACGCGACGGCGGCCGTCGCGGCGGCGAACGCGGGGACGCCCGGCACGACCTCGGTCTCGAAGCGGTCGGCGAGCCGGTCGTGCATGTACATGTAGGAGCCGTAGAACAGCGGGTCGCCCTCGGCCAGGATCACGACGTCGCGGCCCGCCGCGAGGTGGTCGCCCAGGCGCGTCGCGCACTCCTCGTAGAACTCGGCCATCGCGCCGGCGTACCCGCCCGGGTGGTCGGTCGTGCCGGTCGTGACGGGGTACTGCAGCACCTCCTCGACCACGCCCTCGGGGAACAGGCCGACCGCGATGCGTCGCGCGTTCGACTGCTTGCCGACGCCCTGGTGGTAGGCGATGACGTCGGCGGCACCGATCAGCCGGGCCGCCTTCAGCGTGATGAGCTCGGGGTCGCCGGGGCCCAGCCCGACGCCCCAGAGACGTCCGGCACCGGGGCTGCCGGGAAGGGGCGTGCTCACTCCTTCTCCTGGGCCAGGGCGTTGATCGCCGACGCGGCCATGGCCGAGCCCCCGCGTCGTCCGCGCACCGTCAGGAACGGGATGTCGAGGGCGGCGTCGACCTCGGTGAGCGCCGCGAGGGCGTCCTTCGACTCGGCCGCGCCGATGAACCCGACGGGGGTGCCGATGATCGCGGCGGGACGCGGCGCACCGTCGAGCAGCATCTCGAGCAGGTGGAACAGGGCCGTGGGGGCGTTGCCGAACGCGACGACGGCACCCTCGAGGTGCTCCTCCCACAGCGACACCGCGGCGGCCGAGCGCGTCGTGCTCCAGGCGGCGGCGAGGCCGGGCACCCGCTCGTCGCGCAGGAAGCACATGACCTCGTTGTCGTGCGGCAGGCGGGCGCGCGTGACGCCGGACGCGACCATCGTCGCGTCGGTGATGATCGGTGCGCCCGACTGCAGCGCGCCGCGGGCCGCCGTCACGAGGTGGTCGTGGATCACGAGGTCGGCGGTCAGGTCGACCTGGCCGCACGCGTGCACCATGCGGACCGCGACCTTCTCGGCGTCGGCGGGCAGGTGCGACAGGTCGGCCTCGGCGCGGATCGTCGCGAAGGAGTCGACGTAGATCGCGCCGCCGTCGTCGACGTAGTCGAAGTGGCGCGAGGGGCGTGTGAGGGTCACTCGATCTCCAGGTCGGGGATGATGACGCTGCGCCACGGGGTCACGATGACCTCGTCGGCCCAGTGTCCGGCCATGGCGTCGACGAGGGAGCGGTCGAGCAGGCCGTCGGGGACGTCCAGGTGGATGGCTTCGGTGCCGGCACCCTGGGCGATCATGCCGTGCGGCAGGGGGAGCGACCTGACGTGGGTGCGGACGTCGCGGGGGGCGGGGGCCGCGACGAGCTCGGCGCCCTGGCCGGGCAGCTCGTCGACGTGCCACGGCGCGCTCTCGCCGGTGCCGGCCGCGGCGAGGAACCGCAGCGCGTGCTCGACGAGGGCCGCCGGGACGTCGTCGAGGGGCAGGACGGGGCCCCACCCGTGCGATCCGATGCGCAGCTGCGCCTGGTCGGGGGCGACCGCCGTGACGCCGAGGTCGAGGGTGCGGTGGCCGACGTCGCCGCGTCCGTCGTCGAGCACGAACAGGAACCGGCCCGCGAGGCGCGCGAGCTCGGGCTCGGCGCACAGCAGCCGGTCGAGCTCGAGCGCCGTGCCCCGCAGGTCGGCCAGGCCGCCCGTGCGCCCGGTCAGCGGCGAGACCATGACGTTGCGCACGAGCTCGTGGCTCGTCGACGGCAGGAGGCCCGCCCCGGTCAGGGCCTCGACCAGCGCCGGCGGCACGCAGCCGTCGGCGTGCTCGATGCCGCGCAGCTGCAGGTTGGTGCGCTTGGTGAGCAGCACCGTGCCGTCGGCGTGCTGCTCGGCGATCTCGATCAGCCGGGCCAGGGACGCCGACGGGACGACTCCGCCGATGAGGCGCAGCCGCACGATCGCGCCGTCGGCGGCGATCCACGGGCGCAGCACGCCGGGGCAGCGGTCGACGTGGGTGCGCGAGGTCATCCGGCCATGATTTCACGCCGTCCGGACGCGGCCCGCGCGGCTACGACGACCGACCCCTGGCGCGTGCGATGCGGGCCCTGACCCGCTTGGCCTCGTACTGCTCGGAGGTCACGGCGGCCGTGAGGTCGGCGTCCTTCACCAGGACGTCCAGCCCGACGTCGACCGGCGGGTAGGCCTCGATCGGCTCACCGTGCGCCATGACGACGTGGACGGGCTCGCCGGCGTGCACGAGCCGGACGACCGAGCCCTCGACGACGGTCGCGGCCTTCGCGAAGGCCTTGCGGCGCTGCAGCTGCACCTGTGCCTTCTTCGCCGCGATCTCGGCGGCCGGGCGCCCGGCCTTGTCCCAGGCGATCTTGGCCTGCGGGCCGTACGTGACCGCCTTCTTGGCGGCGGGGCCGATCCAGCTCATGCGCGACTCCTCGGGGTGGTCTCCCATCGTCCCATCGGACGTGGGCCGGTGCTCGTCACGCCCAGGGGTCGCAGGCCGGGGCGGCCCGCTACTTCTTGCGGGTGCTCTTCTTCGTGGGCTTGGCGCCGGGGCGGACGACCAGCACGGGGCACGTCGCGGTGTTGAGCACCCGGTGGGCGACCGATCCCATCAGCACGGCGGACGCCCGCGAGCTCTGGCTCGCCACGACGATCAGGCCGGCGTCCTTGGCCTTGGCGGCCTTGACGATCTCGGCGGCCGGCGAGCCGCTGCGGATCTGCTGCGTGATCCTGGGTCCCCAGTTGGCGAGCAGCTCGGCGACCTGCGCGGTCGCGGCCTGGGCCGCGGTGCGGAACGACAGCTCCTCGATGTCCTTCTGCCCGCTGTCGCTCTCGGTGGCGAACGGGACGGCGGCCAGCGGGCTGATGACCGCCAGCACGCTGACCGACGCGACCGACTCGGGATCGGAGAACGAGCGGAGGTAGCGGGCGGCGTCGAGCGACTGCTTCGATCCGTCCGTGGCGATGACGACGTGCATGGTGGTCCCCCTAGGGCCGAACAGCGGGTCGAGCGGTGGGTCGATCAGGCGAGGTCGTCAGCCCATGGTTGCGTCGACCACGGATCGCCGCAACCCCTGTCGCGTCAGCAGCACCGATCTCGACAGCACCGATCTCAGCAGCACCGGGCCATCGGCGCGTGCTCGACCTGGTCGGCCCGGTGCCGCTCGAACGCGCGCCGGCTCGCGGGCGTCACGCCGTCGCGCTCGCACGCCGCGAGGTAGTCGTCCCAGCGCGACTCGCCGCTGAACGTCCGCAGGTACCACCGCAGGCCGCGCCACCCGCGGGCGATCGCGTTCATCGTCCGCTCCGAACCGGCCGACGCTCGTCCTCCCACGCCGCGACGGCCTTCTTCTCGTCGGCCGTCGCGAAGAAGTCGGCGGGGGCGACGATCTGCGACGGCGTGTGCGGCACCTCGGTCGTGGGCAGCGAGCCGGCGCGGATCGCGCGCACCCAGATGACGGCGGCGTTCGCGACGACGATGATGACGAGGATCGCGAACACAGACTGCAGCACGCCGTTGGTCATCGAGTTGCGGATGACCGTGCCCATCTGGTCGGCGTCGGTCGCGGGGGCCAGCAGCTCGCCGGCGTCGCGGGCCTCGCGGTAGCGCGACGCCTGCGCGAAGTAGCCGAGCGCGGGGTTGTCGGAGAAGATCTTCTGCCAGCTCGCGGTCATCGTCACGACGAGGTCCCACGCGAGCGGGATGCCCGGCACCCACGCGTACTTCAGCTTGCCGTGCTTGATCAGCAGCGTGACGCACAACGTCAGGGCGATCGCCGCGAGCAGCTGGTTCGCGATGCCGAACAGCGGGAACAGCTGGTTGATGCCACCGAGCGGGTCGGTCACGCCGATGTAGAGCATGTAGCCCCACGCGCCCACCGTGATGGCGCTGGCCGACCAGGCCGCCGGACGCCACGAGACGTCGCCGTAGCGCTTCCAGACGTTGCCGATCGTGTCCTGCAGCATGAACCGTCCGACGCGCGTGCCGGCGTCGACCGCGGTCAGGATGAACAGCGCCTCGAACATGATCGCGAAGTGGTACCAGAACGCCTGCAGGTTGCCGCCGAACGCCTCGTGGAACACCTGCGACAGGCCGAACGCCAGGGTCGGCGCGCCACCGGTGCGCGAGACCAGCGTCTGCTCCTCGATCGCGGCGGCCGCGGCGCTGAGCTGGTCGGGGGTGATCGTGTAGCCCAGGGTGCCGACGAACTGCGCCGCGCCCTCGACCGTCCCGCCGGTCATGCCGGCCGGGGCGTTCATCGAGTAGTACAGGCCCTGGTCGATCACGACGGCCGCGATGAGCGCGCTGATCGCGACGAACGACTCCATCAGCATGCCGCCGTAGCCGATCATGCGGACGTGGCTCTCCTTGCTGATCATCTTGGGTGTCGTGCCCGACGCGATCAGGGCGTGGAAGCCCGACAGGGCGCCGCACGCGATCGTGATGAACACGAACGGGAAGACCTTGCCCGCGAAGACCGGTCCGTCGCCGTCGGTCGCGAAGCTCGTGACGGCATCGGCCTGCAGCACCGGCGCGGCGACGACGAGGCCGACCGCCAGCAGCGCGATGACGCCGACCTTCATGAACGTCGAGAGGTAGTCGCGGGGCGTCAGCAGCATCCACACCGGCAGGATCGACGCGATGAAGCCGTAGACCACCAGCGCGATGACGAGGTGCTCCTTCGAGATCGTCAGGGCGCTCTCGAGGCCCAGCTGCTCGACGTAGCCGCCGCCGATGATCGCCAGCAGCAGGGCGACGACGCCGATCGCGGTCGTCTCGAGCACCCGCCCCGGGCGGATGTAGCGCAGGTAGAAGCCCATGAACAGGGCGATCGGGATCGTGAGGCCGATCGAGAACACGCCCCACGCCGACTCGGCGAGCGCGTTGACGACGACCAGCGACAGCACCGCCAGGATGATGATCATGATCGCGAACACCGCGATGAGGGCCGCGGTGCCGCCGACGACGCCGATCTCCTCGCGGACCATCTGGCCGAGGCTCTTGCCGTCGCGGCGCATCGACAGGAACAGCACGACCATGTCCTGCACGGCGCCGGCCAGGATGACGCCGACGATGATCCAGATCGTGCCGGGCAGGTAGCCCATCTGGGCCGCGAGCACGGGGCCGACGAGCGGGCCGGCGCCGGCGATCGCCGCGAAGTGGTGGCCGAACAGCACGCGGCGGTCGGTCACCTCGTAGTCGACGCCGTTCTCGAGGCGCTCGGCCGGCGTGGCGCGGGTGTCGTCGAGCTCGAGCACCTTCTTGGCGATGAACCGCGAGTAGAAGCGGTACGCGATCGCGTACGACGAGAGCGCCGCGAACAGGATCCAGAGGGCCGAGACGTCCTCGCCGCGCGACAGCGCGAGGACGGCCCAGCACGTCGCGCCGACGAGGGCGACGACGCTCCAGATCGCGATGCTGCGGACGCGGTTGCCACCGCGGTGGTCTGGCCGGGTCTGGGTGGTGGTCATGGTGGGCTCCCCGTCGGTCGTCAAGGGGCCCGGGTCGCGGGCCGTCTCTCACCAGACCACATCGGCGACCTGCGTCGCCACCCGCGCGCGACGAGCGGTCGGTCCGGGCCGACGAGCGGTCGGCCAGTCGGCGGCAGGTCGATCCAGTGCTGTGACGAGAACCATGTGGTGATCGATCGACACGCGCTGCTAGGTTCCGGGTGCCAGTCAACTCAGCGATGAGCCAGGGAACCCGGTGAGACTCCGGGACTGACGCGCAGCGGTGAGGGTGACGGGCGGAGCACGAGGCCACTGGACCGGAGACGGTCCGGGAAGGCGCGCCGTCCGGTCGATCCCGAGTCCGAAGACCTGCTGGCCGCCGACCGTCCGGTCGACGTCAACCGCCCACGGGGCCTCGCGCACGGGCCCCCGGACCCCCGAGAGGGACCCCATGTCGTCACCCCGTCCTGCCCGCCGCCTGTCCACCGTCGCGGCGGGTCTCCTCGTCCTGCTCCCGCTCGCCGCCTGCGGCTCGTCGTCGTCCGACGGCGAGGCCGGCCGCGACGCGTCCGACCCTGCCGTCAGCGTCACGAACTGCGGACGGAAGGTCGCGCTCGACCGTCCCGCGCAGCGTGCGGTGTCGGTCAACCAGCCCGCCACCGAGCTGCTGCTGACGCTCGGGCTCCGTGACCGCATCGTCGGCGCCGGGCTCGGCGACACCAACGTCCTGCCGGGCCTGAAGGACGATCTCAAGGGCCTCGACCTGTTCTCGCAGGAGTTCCCGTCGTTCGAGGACGTCCTCGCGACCGAGCCGGACCTCGTCTACGCGACGTTCGACTACACGTTCACCGACGAGGGCATCGCCGACCGCCAGCGGTTCACCGACCTCGGCATCGACGTCTACCAGTCGCCCAGCGAGTGCGCCGGCCAGGAAGCCACCCACACCGAGGCCCTGACGCTCGACGACCAGTACGCCGAGATCCGCGACGTCGCGACGCTGTTCGGGGTCGAGGGTCGAGGCGAGGCCCTGGTCGCCGACCTGGAGAAGCGTGCCGCGACCGCGACGGACGGTCTCGACGCCGGCGGGGTCTCGACCGCCTGGTGGTACTCCTCGACCAAGACGCCGTACTTCGCCGGCTGCTGCGGTGCGCCCGGCATCATGACGCGCGCCGTCGGCGCGCAGAACGCCTTCGACGACCTCGACCAGCTGTGGCCCGAGGTCAGCTGGGAGTCGGTCGTCGACCGCGACCCCGACGTCTTCGTGCTGGCCGACCTGACCCGCGGCTCGGAGGGCGACACCGCGGCCGCCAAGATCGCGTTCCTGGAGTCGAACCCGGCCACCAAGAACCTCACGGCCGTCAGGAACAAGCGCTACATCATCCTGCCCGGCACCACGATGGACCCGTCGATCCGCAACGTCGACGGCATCGAGGAGGTCGCCCAGGGGATCCGCGCGCTGGGCCTCGGCTCCTGAGCGGACGACCCTCGGCCCTCGGCCCGGTAGGCTGACGGCACTTCCACGGCGCAGGAATCCGGTGCGAGTCCGGAGCGGTTCCGCCACTGTGTGTCTTCCCAGGAAGACCCAGCCAGACACTCGACGTGGAGCAACCCACCAGACGGGGCGAGAACCCCGAGGAGGAACATGACGCGCATCGCGCTGCTGTCCACGTCCGACACCGACCTGCTGTCGGCCCGGGCGTCGGGAGCCGACTACCTGTACGCCAACCCGTCCCGGCCGAACCACACCGAGATGGCCGAGGCGCTCGAGAAGGCCGACCTGATCGTCGCCCGCATCCTCGGCTCGCCGCAGGACCTGTGCTCGGGCTTCTGGCGCATCCGCGACATCGGCAAGCCGATCGTCGTGCTCGGCGGCGAGCAGACCCCGAGCGCCGAGCTCATGGAGCAGTCGACCGTCCCGATCGGCGTCGCGGCCGATGCGCACGTCTACCTCGCCGAGGGCGGCCCGGCCAACCTCGCGCAGCTGCACGCCTTCCTGTCCGACACGGTCCTGCTGACGGGCGAGGGCTTCGAGCCGCCGGCGGTGCTCCCCGAGTGGGGAGTGGCTCCCCGACTCGGTGAAGCCGCGACGGTCCAGGACGGGTCGACAGAACGGACCTCACCCCTGCCGCGCATCGGCGTGCTGTACTACCGGGCGCACGAGGCGTCCGGCAACAGCGGCTTCGCGCACTCCCTGGCCAACTCGATCGACGCGACCGGCGAGGCCGTCGGCGTCCCGATCTTCAGCTCGTCGCTGCGCGCCGCCCCCGACGAGCTGTTCGCCGAGCTCGCGACCCTCGACGCCCTGATCGTCACGGTGCTCGCGGCCGGCGGCACCAAGCCCGGCACCGTCAGCGCCGGCGGCGACGACGAGTCGTGGGACGTCGAGCGCATGAAGGCCCTCGACATCCCGATCCTGCAGGGCCTGTGCCTGACGTCGAGCCGCGAGGACTGGGAGGCGTCCGACGACGGCGTGACGCCGCTCGACTCGGCCAACCAGATCGCGATCCCCGAGTTCGACGGTCGCATCATCACCGCCCCGTTCTCGTTCAAGGAGATCGACGAGGACGGCCTGCCCCGCTACGTCGCGCACGACGAGCGCAGCGCCCGCGTCGCCGGCATCGCGATCGCCCACGCGCGGCTGCGCCACCTGCCGGCCGCCGACAAGAAGATCGTGCTGATGCTGTCGGCGTACCCGACCAAGCACAGCCGCGTCGGCAACGCCGTCGGCCTCGACACCCCCGCCTCGACGATCCGCCTTCTGCGCGCGATGCGCGACGCGGGCTACGACCTCGGCGCCCCCGGCGAGGTCCCCGGGCTCGAGATGGACGACCTGACCGAGGCCGGCGACGCGCTGATCCACGCGCTGATCGCCGCCGGCGGCCAGGACGAGGAGTGGCTCACGCAGGTGCAGCTGACCGAGAGCCACGTGCGCATCCCCGCCGCGCAGTACGCCGAGTGGTTCGAGAACTTCCACCCCGACCTGCGCGACGCGATGCTCGAGGCGTGGGGTCCCGCGCCCGGCAAGCTGTTCGTCAACGACGAGCAGGAAATCGTGCTCGCGACGATCCGCGCCGGCAACGTCATCCTGATGATCCAGCCGCCCCGCGGCTACGGCGAGAACCCCGTCGCGATCTACCACGACCCCGACATGGCGCCTTCGCACCACTACCTCGCGGCGTACCGCTGGGTCGAGGAGTCCTTCGGTGCTCACGCCGTCGTCCACCTCGGCAAGCACGGCTCGATGGAGTGGCTGCCGGGCAAGAACGCGGCGCTTTCGGCGGCGTGCGGCACCGACGCCGCGATCGGCAACCTGCCCCTGATCTACCCGTTCCTCGTCAACGACCCGGGTGAGGGCGCGCAGGCCAAGCGCCGCGCGCACGCCACGATCGTCGACCACCTGATCCCGCCGATGGCGCGCGCCGAGAGCTACGGCGACATCGCCAAGCTCGAGCAGCTGCTCGACGAGTACGCCAACATCGCTGCGATGGACCCCGCCAAGCTGCCCGCGATCCGCTCGCAGATCTGGACGCACATGCGGGCCGCCGAGATGCACCGCGACCTCGGCCTCGACGAGATCCCCGACGAGGCCGACTTCGACGACTTCATCTTCAACGTCGACGGCTGGCTGTGTGAGATCAAGGACGCGCAGATCCGCGACGGCCTGCACGTCCTCGGGCAGGCGCCCGCGGGGGAGGCGCGGGTCAACCTCGTGCTGTCGATCCTGCGTGCCAGCCAGATCTGGGGCGGCGAGACCGGAGCCGTC
Organism: Aeromicrobium sp. Root472D3; assembly: GCF_001426485.1. Lineage (GTDB taxonomy): Bacteria > Actinomycetota > Actinomycetes > Propionibacteriales > Nocardioidaceae > Aeromicrobium. The sequence goes on from NZ_LMET01000001.1 coordinate 1,024,056, forward strand.
CCGGGCCTGCGCTCCGCGCTCGGGCTCAAGGAGGGCGACGGCCACCTCGGTGCGATCGACGAGATCGAGGAGCAGGCCCGCGCCCTCGTGATCGGCATGGAGGAGGCCGGCTGGGACGCCTCGGTGGCCCGCACGCTGACCGACGTCCCCGACGTGGTCCGCGTGCTCGAGTTCGCGGCGACCGAGGTCGTCCCGCGTCTGGCGAAGACCACCGACGAGCTCGACCACGTGCTGCACGCCCTCGACGGCGGCTTCATCCCGGCCGGGCCGTCGGGCTCGCCCCTGCGCGGACTCGTCAACGTCCTGCCGACGGGTCGCAACTTCTACACCGTCGACCCCAAGGCCGTCCCGTCGCGCCTCGCGTGGGAGACCGGACGCTCGATGGCCGACTCGCTGATCGAGCGGCACCTGCACGACACGGGGGAGTACCCGCGATCGGTGGGCCTGTCGGTCTGGGGAACGTCGGCGATGCGGACGTCCGGCGACGACATCGCCGAGGTGCTGGCGCTGATCGGCGTCGAGCCCGAGTGGGACCCGGCCTCGCGCCGCGTCAACGGCCTGCGCATCGTCCCGCTCGACGAGCTGGGGCGCCCGCGCATCGACGTCACGGTGCGCATCTCGGGCTTCTTCCGCGACGCGTTCCCGCACGTCATCTCGATCCTCGACGACGCGATCCGCCAGGTCGCCGAGCTCGACGAGCCGGACGACCGTAATTACGTCCGGGCGCACGCGCAGCGCGACCTCGCCGAGCACGGCGACGAGCGACGCTCGACGACCCGCATCTTCGGCTCGAAGCCCGGCTCGTACGGCGCGGGCATCCTGCAGGTCATCGAGGCCGGCAACTGGAAGAACGACGACGACCTCGCCGAGGTCTACACGGCATGGGGCGGCTTCGCCTACGGCCGCGACCTCGACGGGGCCCCGGCGGCCGACGACATGCGCGCCAACTACCGGCGCATCGCGGTGGCGGCCAAGAACATCGACACCCGCGAGCACGACATCGCCGACTCCGACGACTACTTCCAGTACCACGGCGGCATGGTCGCGACGGTGCGCGCGCTGACGGGCAACGATCCCAAGGCGTACGTCGGCGACTCGACGTCGCCCGACGCCGTCCGCACCCGCACGCTGCAGGAGGAGACCACCCGGGTGTTCCGCGCCCGCGTCGTCAACCCGCGCTGGATCGGCGCGATGCAGCGCCACGGCTACAAGGGCGCCTTCGAGCTCGCGGCGACGGTCGACTACCTGTTCGGCTTCGACGCCACGACGGGCGTCGTGCACGACTGGATGTACGAGACGCTCGCGAAGGAGTACGTCCTCGACGAGACCAACCAGCAGTTCATGAAGACGTCGAACCCGTGGGCGCTGCGCGGCATCATCGAGCGGCTCAACGAGGCCGTCGACCGCGACCTGTGGGCCGAGCCCGACGCCGACGTGCTGGCCGCGATGCAGCAGGTCTACCTCGACGTCGAGGGTGACCTGGAGGACCGCGGCTGATGCGTCGGATCAGGATCATCGGCATCGGTGCCGGTCACCCCGACCAGGTGACGATCGAGGCCGTCCGGGCGCTGCGCTCGGTCGACTACTTCATCACCGCCGACAAGGCCGACAAGCCCGGGGGAGACCAGCTGCTGGCCGCCCGGCAGGCGCTGCTCGAGCGGCACCTCGACGACATCCCGCCCGTCGTCGCGGTGCGCGACCCCGAGCGCGACCGCGACCCGGACGACTACGACCAGGCCGTCGTCGACTGGCACGACGCCCGCGCCGAGGCGTACGAGCAGGCGATCCTCGAGCACGGCGACGGCGACGTCGGCTTCCTGGTGTGGGGCGATCCCGCGTTCTACGACTCGACGATCCGCATTGTCGAGAAGGTGCTGGCCCGCGGACGCGTCGAGGCCGAGTGGGACGTCATCCCGGGCATCTCGAGCCTGCAGCTGCTGGCCGCGCGGCACCGCATCGTGCTGCACGACATCGGCCAGCCGATCGTCGTCACGACGGGCCGCCGCCTGCGCGAGGCGCTCGCCTCGGGTGCCGAGAACATCCTCGTGATGCTCAACTCGACGATCGACCTCGAGGGCTTCGAGGAGTGGACGATCTGGTGGGGCGCCAACCTCGGCACCCCCGACGAGCGCCTCGTCGCCGGCCGCGTCACCGAGGTCGCCGTCGACGTCCTGACGACGCGCATCGAGGTCAAGACCACCGTCGGCTGGATCATGGACGTCTACCTGCTCCGCAAGAAGCCCTGACGGCCCACGATGTTCTTCCGTCGCAAGCGGCGCGAACAACCACCACGCGTCGTGACGTTCCGTCCGTCGCGCGCCAGCCAGCAGCAGGAGGACACGCGGCTCCGGTTCATCGCGGTCGTTCCCTCGCTGGGGCTGGTCGGCGGCATCACCGCCGGGGTGGTGTCTGCCGACGACCGCCGGTCGGCGCTGCTGGTGTACGGCGGCCTGCTCGTCGTGGCGGGCCTCATCGCCGTGCCGATCGTCGTGGTGCTGTTGGCGCGCAACAGGAGGCTGCTCGCCAACAGCTCGATCACGGTGACGCCCGAGACGGTGACGTATGTCGACCGTCGGGCCAGGCCGACCACGTTCGACCGCAGTGACCCCACGCTGACGTCGTTCCTGACGTGGGTCGAGCCGACCGCGCTCCCGTACGGGGGTGTGATCCCGCCGAAGACGCAGCAGCTGTTCATCGCCGACAGCACGCAGCAGGTCCGAGTGGCCGGGAGCGACTGGGAGACGGACGACCTCGTGTCCGTGACGGCGGCTGCGAACGGTCACGTCGCTGACGGCGTCAGCACAGCGCGCCAGGTGAACGAGGCGATACCCGGTGCCATGAGCTTCCGCGAGGTGCGTCCCTTGACGTTCGCGCTGGCGGTGGGCTTCGGCTCCGTGGCCGTCGTCGCGATGGTGATCGTCCTGGTTGCGTTCGTGCTCGGCTGACCGCGGCGCGTTCCCGGTCGCCCCCTTGGTGGGGTGAACCAAGCGCACCGCTCGCGGTGCGACGCATCGAGCCGGCGGCGGTGGCACCAGCTGTCCGGAACAGGTGTCGACGCCCGCGCCTGGCCCTAGGTTGGTCGCGTGACCAATTTTCAGGGTGTGTTCGATCAGGTGATGCTGCTCCCGAGGGTGACCAGCATCGAGGACCCGTTCAATGATCTGATGGTGCTGCTGCCGCTCTGGTTCCCAGCGGTTCTGATCGGCTTGGCGATCCAGTGGTTCGTCGTCCGGTCGGCTGTCCTCGCGGCGTTGCGGATCCATGACCGCAGCTCACCGCGCAACGACTGATCCCCGCGGCACGCGACGGAGCGTCGACCGCGGTCGAGGGTGCATGATCGATGGGTGAATCCCGACGCTTCGCACTAGTTGCGGATTGCTCGACCCACACCTGACATCGCCCGCGCACGCATGTTCTGGGTCGACGCTCTCGGCATGGCCGAGCTCTGGGCCAGGGACGCCGACGCCCACGGCCCGTTCGCCGTGGCGCGACAGCCGGGGTTCTCTCAGACATCCCAGGTGCGATGACTCGGGACGGATGCCTTCAGGGCTGCTCGGTACCCCAGCGGGCGAGGGCGGCGATGGCGTCGTGCAGGGCGAGGCCCCGGTCGGTCAGGGCGTAGGCGCGGGTGTTGTGGCGGAGGGGCAGTCGAGTCAGGACGCCGGCGGCCTCGAGCTCGCGGAGGCGGGTGGCGAGCATGTTGGTGGGCACGCCGAGATCGCGCTGCAGGTCGCCGTAGCGCTGCGGGCCCTCGAGCAGCCTCTCGACGATGAGCAGGGCCCATCGCGATCCGACGACGTCGAGCGCCGCGGCGAGACCGGTCACGCGGTCGGGTGGGTGTCCGGCTTCATCCAGAACGGCGAGTAGTGGTAGCCGTCCGGGTCGTCGAACTGGCGCTGGTACATGAAGGGGTAGTCGTCGATGTCGCCGTTGCGCCCGCCGGCGGCCACGGCTCGTTCGACGAGCTCGTCGACGGCCTCGCGGCTGCCGAGGTCGAACGAGACGGTGACCTTCGACGGGGTGTCGGGCCCGCCGATCAGGTCGTCGGTCCCTCCGACACTGGCGTACATCTCGCGGCTGCCGAGCATGACGTACTGCTCGGGCGCGATCGAGAAGCACGACACGTTGTGGTCGGACATCTCGGCGTTGAGGGTCCAGCCGAGTGCCGTGTAGAAGGCAGTGGCGCGGTCGACGCTGTCGACGGGGCACGTGATGAAGAGGCTCATGACGTCCACACTTGCAAAATGCAAGTGGTTCGTCAAGACCTCCGATGTGATGACGTAAAGAGTTGTTCACACCCTCTGATTGCAGCGCAAAAGGGTGTCGGTGGTGACCTCTAGGTTGGATGTATGGCCACCACCTCAGCAGTCTCGACCGACGTCCTGACCGACGTCGTTCGTGAGCGGGCGCGTGCCGAGGCGCGTGAGGTCGTGGCGATGCTCGACTACCGCGACGCCGAGCTGGAGCGGATCGCCGCGTCGGACGAGTCGCCCATGAGGCGGCACGTCGAGCGCGGGTCCGTCGCGCTGACGATCGGTGAGGCCTCCGGCATGAGCGAGGGTCAGGTGCAGTACCGGCTCTCGTTCGCCGGCACCGTCCGCGACCAGTCGCCCACCACGTGGGACGCGTTCCTGGACGGTCGTGTCGACCTGGCGCGGGTGCGTGAGATCGGCAGCGCGATCGACCAGCTCAAGCGGGCCGACTCGGTGCACCGTCTCGACAAGCGGGTCGTCGGCTACGCCGAGACCCACACGGTCGCCGAGCTGCGGACGTGGTTGAAGGCGTTCGTCCGCCGGGTCGAGGCTGATCTGGCCGTCGAGCGCGCCGAGGACGAGCGCACCAAGCGGTACGTGTCGGTCAAGCACGGCGACGATTCGATGGGATGGCTCAGCGCCTACCTGCCCTCGCACGAGCTCGCGGCGATCGAAGACCGCTACCGCAAGGCCGCCCGCCGCATCACCGACCCCGAGGACGAGCGCACGATCGCGCAGCGCGAGGCCGACCTGCTGGTTGCCTGGTGCACCGAGTCCGACGCGTCGACGTCGGCCATCGACGCCAACATCGCCGTCACCGTGGGCGCGGACGTGCTGGCCGGCTTCACTCCTGGTTTCGCGGAGTCAGCCGACGGGCGCTGGGGCGTCCCGGCCGCTTGGATCGCCGCCGTCGTCGGCTCCGGCAGCACCTTCTGGCACCGCATCGTGGTCGACCCCGTCGATGACGACGTCCTGGCACACGAGTACATCGGCCGATTGGCGCCCGACATCCTCAAGATCGCGTTGCAGTTCCTCCACGGAACGTGCCAAGGCCCCGGGTGCATGGTCCCGGCCAAGTTCTGCGACTACGACCACCGCATCCCGTTCCCCGAAGGCCCGACCACCGGAGACAACCTCGGGCCGTTGTGTCGAAGACACCACGGCTACAAGGGCCACGGCCTGCTGCACTGGACCACCAGGGCTCAGCCGCGCGGATAACCTCGCCTGACCGTCCGGTCGAGGATCCCGAGCGTGCCGCTGAGCGCCGTCTCCGACACGACCGGGAAGACGCCGCTCTCCCGCGCCCGCTCGGTGATGTCCGACCAGTCGTAGAACGACGTCACCCGCGTGCCGCCGTCGACCGGCTTGAGGCGGTAGCCGTAGACGTGACCCATGCCGGGCCGCACCCGGCCCAGGATCGTCCACGAGATCAGCCGGTCGGGCTCGAAGTCCTCGATCGTGACCGTGACGTCGTACTTGCCGTAGTCGGGGATGTCGTTCAGCGACTCGCGGTCCATGTGGACGACGAACGTGTCGCCCGCCGCCGTCACGCGCTCGCCATCGGCGTCCTGCAGCATGCCGGTCGCATCGATCGCGACATGGCCCTGCGGGTCGGTCAGCACCGCGAACACGTCGGCGGCGGGGGCGGGGATGAAGCGGTCGGTCTCGATGCGGTCGGCCATGACCCGATCGTGCCAGCCGGCCGAAGGGGTCGCAGCGCGAGACGGCTTGACAGGCCGATGACAGGTTCGGGCCAGCCCCGGCATGGCGGACGCCACCACGCTCTCCCTGTGTCCACCAGATCCCACGCCCCACGCCTCGCGTCCCGGCTACGACCTCGCTCTCGTCGGCAGTACCTCGTGGCGGCCGTCGCCGTCGTCCTCGTGATCGGCGCGGCCGGCTACTGGTTCCTCGGTCGCGCCGACAGCGCAGAGACCGCGACGACCGTCTCCGAGGTCACGACCGGCACGTTCAAGCAGACCGTCAGCGGCTCCGGCACCCTCGAGCCGGCCCAGCAGGCCGATCTCGAGTTCGCCGTCTCCGGCCGCGTCACCGCCGTCGAGGTCGGGGCCGGCGACACGGTCACGAAGGGTGACGTGCTGGCCAGGCTCGACACCGTCTCGCTCGAAGCCTCCCTCGCCGCGGCCGAGGCCCAGGAGGAGGCGGCGGAGACCACGGTCGCCAACGACGGCAGCGAGACCAGCACGCAGCGCGCGGCCAACGAGGCGGGTCTCGCCAGCGCTCGCGCGGACGTCGCGCAGGCCCGGGACGATCTCGACGCCGCGACGCTCACGGCGACCTTCAGCGGGACCGTCGCGAGCGTCAGCGTCGCCGTCGGTGACCAGGCGGGTGGCTCGTCCGGGGCGGTCCCGGGCGCGACCGGCACGACGACCACCACGACCTCGACCGCCGCGGTCACGCTCGTGAAGCCGAAGACCTTCGTCGTGGACGTCGACGTGTCCGCCGCGGACGTCACCGACGTCGAGGAGGGCCTGCAGGCCGAGATCACCCCCGCCGACGCGACCGAGGCGATCTTCGGGACGGTCAAGGACGTCGGCAAGGTCGCCGAGACCAGCACGTCCGGCACCGCGACCTTCCCCGTCACCGTCTCGGTGACCGGCAAGCAGGAAGGGCTGTACGCCGGCACGTCGGCGGACGTCTCGATCGTCGTCAAGCAGATCGCCGACGTGCTGACGGTCCCGAGCCAGGCGCTCACGACGACCGGCGGCAAGACGTACGTGACGAAGGTCGACGGTTCGACGACGAAGAAGACCGCCGTGACGGTCGGCGAGACCTACGGGGCGTCGACCGAGATCACCAAGGGGCTCGCGGCGGGCGACAAGGTCGAGATCGCGGCCGTCGGTCGGTCACGCGCACCCGGCGGAGCGGGCGGCACCGGTGGTGCAGGCGGCTTCCCGGGTGGGGGCTCGCCGCCCAGCGGCGGCTTCCCAAGCGGCGGACAGCCCCCGGCGGGCTTCCCGGGCGGGGGCTCGTGATGGGCGACCCGATCATCGAGCTCTCCCAGGTCTGGAAGTCGTACGAGACGGGCGCGGTCAGCGTCCACGCCCTGCGCGGCATCGACGCGCGGATCGACGAGGGCGAGTACCTGGCGGTCATCGGTCCGTCCGGCTCCGGCAAGTCGACGCTCATGAACATCCTCGGCTGCCTCGACGTGCCGACGAGCGGCGAGTACCACCTCGCCGGCCAGGACGTCTCGACGATGACCGAGGTCGAGCTCGCCGAGGTGCGCAACCGTCGCATCGGCTTCGTGTTCCAGCAGTTCAACCTGCTCGCGAGCATGACGGCGTGGCGCAACGTCGAGCTGCCGCTGGTGTACGCGGGCGTCCCCCGCGCCGAGCGCAAGGAGCGCGCCATCGCGGCGCTGACGAGGGTGGGTCTGGGCGAACGGGCCGACCACAAGCCGGGCGAGCTCTCCGGCGGCCAGCAGCAGCGTGTCGCGGTCGCCCGGGCGCTCGTGACCGAGCCGGCGATGATCCTGGCCGACGAGCCGACCGGCAACCTCGACTCCGAGTCGACGACCGACGTGCTCGAGCTGTTCGACGAGCTCTCGCAGCTGGGTCGCACGATCGTCCTGATCACGCACGAGTACGACGTCGCCGACCGGGCCGGACGTCAGCTCGTTGTGCGCGACGGGCAGATCGCCTCGCCGATCGGCGCAGCATGAACTGGCCGGAGACCTTCCGCACCGGCGCGGAGGCCGTGCGGGCGCACCGCATGCGATCGATCCTGACGATGCTCGGCATCATCATCGGCGTCTCGTCGGTGATCCTGACCGTCGGGCTGGGGCAGGGCGCGCAGGACGAGGTCAGCTCGCAGATCGACGCGCTGGGCAGCAACCTGCTGGTCGTCTCGCCCGGCAGCACGACGTCCACGACCGGCATCCGTGGCGGCTTCGGCTCCGCCTCGACCCTGACCCTGTCGGACGCCGACGCGATCGACGACGAGGACGTCGTGCCGGACGTCGCCCGGGTCGCCCCCGTCACCTCGACCTCGGCGTCGCTGGTCAACGGCACGACGAACTGGACGACGACCCTGGTCGGCTCGACCGTCGACTGGCTCGACGTCCGGTCGCGTGACCTGTCGGCGGGACGGTTCTACACCGCGGCCGAGGTCGCGTCGAGCGCGCCGGTCGTCGTGCTGGGCGCCGACACCGCCGGCGAGCTCTTCACCGGAAGCGCGGTCGGACAGACCGTGACGGTCAACGGCTCGGCGCTGACGGTCATCGGCGTGCTCGAGACGTCTGGCGCGTCGTCGTCCGACAGCAGCGAGGACGACACGGCCGTCACCCCGCTCGGGACCGCCGCCTCCGTCTCGGGGACGACCGGCACCTCCGTCTCGTCGATCTACGTCGAGGGCGCCTCCGAGGGCACCCTCGGCGCGGCGTACCAGGAGATCAACGCGCTGCTGCTCAACCTCCACGGCGTCGACGCCACGGAGGCCGACTTCACGATCACGAGCCAGGAGGCGCTGATCGACACCGCCAACTCGACGAACCGGACCCTGACGGTGCTGCTCGCGGGGGTCGCCGGCATCTCGCTGCTCGTGGGAGGCATCGGAGTCATGAACATCATGCTGGTGTCGGTGACCGAGCGGATCCGCGAGATCGGCCTGCGCAAGGCGCTGGGCGCGACCCCCGGCTCGATCGGCCGGCAGTTCCTCGTCGAGGCCTCGATGCTCGGGCTCGCCGGTGGCGTCATCGGGGTGATCATCGCGGTCGTCGGCGCCGCGGTGCTGCCGGGGCTGATCGACCAGCCGGTGTCGCTGTCGCTGCTCGCGACCGTCGGCGCCCTCCTCACGTCCCTCGCGCTCGGGGTCGGCTTCGGGGTCTATCCCGCCAGCCGCGCCGCGCGCCTCACCCCCATCCAGGCCCTCCGCAGTGAATGACCAGCCCCGAACCCCTCAGGAGTCACCATGAAGCGCATCATCAGCACGTCCGTCCTCTGCCTGGCCGTCGGCCTCGTCGCCTCCGGCTGTGGCGGATCCGACGGTGACGCCGCGGCGAGCGGCAGCCAGGCGCAGGCGCAGGGTCAGGCGCCCGGCGGTGGACGCGGGCCCGGGGGATCGGGCGAGGTCGCCGAGGTCTCGGGCTCCACGGCCCAGGTCACGGGCCAGGACGCCCAGGTCGCGGTCAGCTGGACCGACAGCACGACGTTCACGCAGCAGGTCTCGGCCTCGTCCTCCGACGTCACGGTCGGCTCGTGCGTCATGGTGACGTCGGCTGCAGACGGCGCCGGGTCCACCGATGCCGTCGCCGCGTCGACGGTCCAGATCACCGAGAAGACCGACGGCTCGTGCTCCGTGATGGGCGCTGGGGGAGGGCCCGGCGGCGGCGAGCGTCCGACGGACATGCCCTCCGAAATGCCCACCGACATGCCGACCGACGGAGCGGGCGGACGCGGCGGGCCCGGCGGTGGGTTCGCCGTCGGCGAGGTGACGGCGGTGTCCGACACCGGCTTCACGGTGTCGTCGCAGCTGCCGGGTGCCGACGGCTCCACGGCGAGCCCGACCACGGTGACGGTCACGACGTCCGGCGACACCACCTACTCGACGACCGCCGATGCGTCCGCGAAGGACGTGACGGTCGGGGTGTGCGTCACGAGCCGCGGTGAGGCCGACGACACCGGTGCCATCACGGCCGAGAGCATCGCGATCACCCAGCCGGTCGACGGCGCGTGTGCCATGGGGTTCGGCGGCGGACGTCCGGCGGACGCCTCGTGAGACGGCGCAGGCTCGCGGCAGCGGCGATCGCCGGCGTCGTCCTGGTCGGTGGCGGAAGTGTCGCGTACGCCCAGACGCAGAGCGGTGCGGGCTCGTACCGCACGGCGACCGTGACCACCGGCGACGTCGACGAGACCATGGGGCTCTCGGGCATCATCACGGCATCGGATCGCCAGGACCTGTCGTTCGGGGCCGGCGGCACCGTCGAGAAGGTCTCCGTCGAGGCCGGTGACGTCGTCCGGTCCGGCAGCACCCTCGCGACGCTCGACTCCACCGACCTCGAGACCGCGGTCACGAAGGCCGAGGCGACCCTGGCGAAGGCCAAGGCCCAGCTCGAGACCGACGAGGCGAGTCAGGCGTCGACCGTCACGGACTCCGAGACGCCGACCGCGGCGACACCCGCGAAGTCGACGCCTGCGAAGTCCACGCCCACCTCATCCACCCCGACGCGGTCGCCGGCGCTCGAGGAGGCGCTGGCCAAGCTCGCGACGCAGCAGACCGACCTCACCTCGGCCCAGTCGGCCGCGACCGAGGCGATCAGCGCCTCCAAGAGCGCGCTCGCCGCACAGATCGAGGCGTGCAAGGCCGCCGAGACCGAGGAGCCGACGCCCGCCGACGGCGAGGACGAGGGCGAGGCGACGGGTCTGTCGCGGGGGTGCTCCGACGCGCTCGACGCGGTCCAGGCCGCGCAGGACGTCGTGGCCGACCAGCAGGACACGCTGCAGACGGCGCTCGAGGCGCTGTCGACGACCCTGACCGCCGCGGTCGAGGCCGTGGGCGAGTCGTCCTCGACGCGGTCGACGCCTTCGACCCCGTCGGCGCCCGACGACGCTGACGCGACTCCTACGACTCCTACGACGCCCACGACGCCATCGACATCCGGCTCCACTCCGTCCGGCAGCGCGAGCGGGCCGACCGTCACGGCGGCGACCCTGGCGCAGGACCAGGCGTCGATCGACACGGCCGAGGCGCAGCTGACCGAGGCCGAGCGCCAGCTGAAGTCGGCCGAGCTCACCGCCCCGTTCGCGGGCGAGATCCTGTCGGTGTCGGTGGTCGAGGGCGATGTCGTCGCCGACAGCGACGTCGTCATCGTCATCAAGGGCGACGGCGCCACGACCGTCACCACGACGGTGACCCTCGACCAGATCCAGGACGTCACGGTCGGCCAGACGGCGTCGGTCACGCCTGCGGGCGCGGTCGAGGCGACGGGCGGGACGGTGTCGTCGATCGCGCTGCTGCCCGACGCGAGCTCCGGCACGTCGACCTATCCCGTCACGATCGAGCTCGCCGAACCGGTCGCGGCCCCCGAGGGCTCGACCGCCTCGATCTCGGTGGTCACCGGTCGGGCCGAGTCCGTCCTGACGGTGCCGTCGTCGGCGGTGTCGACGACGATCCGGACGACGGTCAGCGTGCTGGTCGACGGCCGGCCGGTCGTCACCCCCGTCACCGTGGGCGTCGTCGGGGCGACCCGCACGGAGATCACCGACGGGCTCACGAGGGGCCAGGAGATCGTCCTGGCCGATCTCGACGCGGACCTCCCCTCGGGTGACTCGACCACGACGAGCCTCACGGGTGGCGGCTTCCCGCGCGGCCCGGGTGGTCGCGGCTGACCCGTCTCGACTTGTGCTGGAGCGCGCTCCAGGGGTCATGCTGAAGACATGACCTTGACCGACGTGCCCGCCGAGGGCCTGACGATCAGTGCCGCCGCCGAGGCGAGCGGGCTGAGCGTCGACACGCTGCGCTACTACGAGAAGGAGGGCCTGACCCTCCACCGTCCCGGACGGTCGTCGTCGGGCCAGCGCCGGTACACCCGCGAGAACGTGGCCTGGCTCGGGACGCTCGTGATGCTGCGCCGCACCGGCATGCCGATCCGCGACATCAAGAAGTTCGTCGAGCTGTACCGCGTCGACGGGAGCGAGGCCGATCGCCTCGCGATCCTCGAGGCGCACCGCGTGCACGTGCTCGAGGAGCTGGCCGAGGTGCAGACGCACCTGACCGCCATCAACCGCAAGATCGACTACTACAAGGAGCAGGTGCTGCGATGAAGACCACCACATGGGGAAGCCAGGGCCTCGAGGCCAGCGTCGAGGGACTCGGCGCGATGGGCATGTCCGCGTTCTACGGTGCGCGTGACGACGACGAGTCGGCCGCGACGCTGCACCGCGCGCTCGACCTGGGCGTCAGCCTGATCGACACCGCCGAGATGTACGGACCGTTCATCAACGAGCAGCTCATCGGCCGGACGATCGGCAGCCGCAGCGGTGAGTACGCGCTGGCGACCAAGACCGGCGTCGAGATAACCGACGACGGCGAGCGGAAGGGCACCAACGGCTCCCCGGAGTACCTGCGCACGGCCCTCGAGCGGTCGCTGCGCCACCTGGGCCGCGACACGATCGACCTGTACTACATCCACCGCGTCGACCCGGACGTCCCGATCGAGGAGACGTTCGGCGCGATGGGCGAGTTCGTCGCGGAGGGCAAGGTCCGCTACCTCGGCATCTCCGAGGCGGCGCCCGAGACGATCCGCCGCGCGCACGCGACGCACCCGCTGACCGCGGTGCAGACCGAGTACTCGCTGTTCGAGCGCGCGCCCGAGGTCAACGGGGTGCTCGACACGACCCGTGAGCTCGGCATCGCGTTCGTCGCGTACTCGCCGCTCGGGCGGGGCCTGCTGACCGGGGCGATCGCCTCGACCGACGAGCTCGACGCGGACGACTTCCGGCGCAGCAACCCGCGCTGGTCGGACGAGAACATCGCCGCCAACCTCGCGGTCGTCGAGGCGGTGCGCTCGCTGGCCGAGGCCAAGGGCGCGACACCCGGCCAGCTGGCACTCGCCTGGGTGCTGCACCAGCAGGGCGTCGTCGCGATCCCCGGCACCAAGCGCCGCACGTACCTCGAGGAGAACGTGGCCGCCGCCGACATCGAGCTCTCGGCGTCCGATCTCGCCTCGCTCGACGAGGTCGCGCCGGTGGGCGTCGCGGCCGGTGAGCGCTACCCGGAGGCGGGCCTCAAGGCCGTCCACCTCTGACGTCCCGAAGGTCGGGATTCGCCGCGCAGCCGTGGCTCGCTCGCGATAGCGTGAGCGCTCCACGGCAGCGAGGTGTGCACATGGGCTTCGTGTCCAAGCCGGTCCTCTCCCTGAGGACCGTCGAGGGTCTGGTCGACCTGGCCCGGTCGCTCGCCTCGACGACCGATCTGCAGGCCGTCCTCGACGCCGTGTGCCGAGCCCTGGTCGACGTCGCGGACTTCGGATCGGCCGCGATCAACCTGGTCACCGACTCCGGCGACCTCAAGGTCGTGGCCGTGGCGGGCCCTCCCGAGGTGGGCGAGGCGTTGCTCGGTCTCGAGGCCCCGCGCCACCAGTGGGACGCCGAGTTCGCCGCCTCGGTGCCGCACCACGGCCTGCTGCTGAGCAAGGAGTCGGGCGAGAGCTCGGTGGCCGGGAGCTGGACGTCCGACGACACGGAGTGGTTCGACCGCACGGCCGGAGACCCCCGCGCCTGGAAGCCCGACTACGCGCTGTTCGTGCCGATGTCGGACTCGGCCGGCGAGATGATCGGGGTCGTCAGCGTCGACATGCCCCGGTCGGGTCTGGTGCCCGAGCTGGCCCAGGCCTCGACGGTCGAGATCGTGGCCAGGCAGGCCGAGACCGCCATCGCGGCCGCGCGCACGCTGGCGCGGACCGCGCTCAACGAGCGCATCTACCGCCTGGCCTTCGACACGGCCGCGACGCTGACGGCGATCGCGGAGGTCGGCGGGGCGTTCGTCGACGCCAACCGGGCCTTCCGCGAGGCGCTGCCGGACGTCACCGACGCCGCAGCGTTCGACCGTGCCGTCACGGTCCACGACGGCGGGCGCGGCATGTGCGACGCCCTCGACGGGGTGTTCGGCAGGGGTGTTCCCGCCGTGACGTTCGTGGCCGAGACGGGCCGCGGCGTCGACGCGCGGTGGTTCCGCGTCACGGTGCGCGGCATCGGTGGCGTCGCCTCGGCTCCCGAGCGGGCCGTGTGCACGATCGTCGACATCTCGTTCGAGCGCCGTGAGCAGATGAGGCACCGCCGCGACGCCGAGCACGACCCGCTGACGGGGCTGCTGAACCGCCGCGGCGCGCGAGGTGCGATGGACGCGCTGCTGGCGCGCGTCGGGCCGGACGCGGTGGTGGCGGTCCTGGCCTGCGACCTCGACGGCTTCAAGGCCGTCAACGACCGGTTCGGCCACCACGTCGGCGACGAGGTGCTGATGCAGACCGCGCAGCGCATCCGGAGCGCCCAGTCCGACGACGCCGTGGCGATCCGGCTCGGCGGCGACGAGTTCCTCGTCATCACCGAGTGCGCGAGCCACGAGGGCGCCGAGGCGGCGGCCGAGGCGCTCGTCGAGGCCATGCGCTGCGGCGTCGTCGTCGACGAGCAGGTCGTGCCGGTGACGATCAGCGTCGGCCTGGCCACCGCGCAGTCGGCGACGATCGACGGTCTCAGCGGTCTGATGGACGCCGCCGACCGGGCGCTGTACGACGCCAAGGCGGCGGGCCGGACACGGTGGGCCGTGTCGTCTCAGGCCCTGGCGTAGCGCAGCACCCACTCCACGAACGGCGTCGCCTCGCGCCAGTCGGCGCGCACCCGGTCGAGCAGCTCGGGGGTGTGGATGACCGGCTCGAAGCCGTACGCCTTGCCGAGCGTCATCGACTTGTGCCGCAGCAGCTCGATGCGCGGGTGGTCGGCGGAGTAGCCGCGGGGTGCGGTCTTGAGGCGGTCGCCGCCGAGCTCCCAACCGGCACCGGCCAGGGCGGCCAGGACCTCCTCGAGCTCGGCGCCCCGCCGCTGGTCGACGATCGCCTCGCGGACGCTCGCGAGCCGGGGGCCCGACGCCTCGTAGAACCCCACGCCGACCCGGACGCCGGGCGCCCCGACCTGCACGTAGTAGCCCGTCGAGGGCCCCTTCGCGACGAAGGCGCCCTGGTGGGTCTTGTAGGGCGTCTTGTCCTTCGAGAAGCGGACGTCGCGGTACGGGCGGAAGATCTTGGCGTCGCCGAACTCGTCGGCCAGCGCGGCCGTCAGCGCCTTCATGGGCGCGGCGACGGCGGTCGCGTGGACGTCGCGGTGCGCCTCCCAGAACGTCTTGGTGTTGTCCATCTCGAGGTCGTCGTAGAAGTCGAGCGCCGCCTCGGGGAATCCGGTGAACGTCACCGACCCACCATAGGCGCGGCGGCCGCGAGGGTGCGCTCAGACCTCCAGGGTCTGCTCGCCGAGCACCCGCAGCAGCTGGAGCTTGCCGTGGGCGTCGGTGCCGGGCGCCGCGCCGAGGATGATGAGGCGCTGGCCGTCCTCGTCGGTCGCGAGGGTCTCGCAGTCGACGGTCAGCTCGCCGATCCGCGGGTGGACGAAGCGCTTGTGCTGCAGGTGCTTGACCCCGACCTCGTGCCGCTCCCAGATCTGCGCGAACTCCGGGCTGTCGGCGACCAGCGCGTCCACGAGCGACCGGACGTCGGCGTCACCGTGCCGGCGCGACCAGGTGGCCCGCAGGTCGGCGACGCGGACGCGGCTGTGCTCGGGTCGGTCCTCGGCGACGATGCCGTCCTGCGCACCGGGCTCGGTGAACCAGGTGTAGGTCGAGCTGGCCCGCAGGCCCGTGCGCCCGGAGTGGTCGCCCTGCAGCAGCACCGACAGCCGGTTCTGCGCCAGCACCTCGTCGAGGTCGGAGCACACGAACGCGGCGCAGTCCTCCAGCTGGTCGAGCACGTGCAGCAGCACGGGCCGCACGTGGCGCGACGACCCGGTGCGGTCGGGAGCGGGGTGGCCGGCGAGCCGGTGCAGGTGGTCGGTCTCGTCGCGGCTCAGCCGCAGGGTGCGCGCCAGGGCCTGCAGCATCTGGGTGGACGGCTGCGGGCTGCGGGCCTGCTCGAGCCGGGCGTAGTAGTCGACCGACATGCCCGTGAGGTGCGCGATCTCCTCGCGGCGCAGGCCCGGCGCGCGGCGTCGGGGGCCGGCCGTCAGACCGACGTCGGACGGCTGGAGTGCGTCCCTGCGACGGGTGAGGAAGTCGGCGAGCGCGGCGCGGTCCATGGGCATGCGTCCATCATGGCTCGCGTCGCGCCCCGGAGGCAGGGACCGCGAGTCCGTGGTTGAGCGCTCCTCTCCCGTTCGTGGCCCGCGAGGCGCACCGTGGAGGCATGACCACATCGACACTGCGCACCAAGACCCTCGGAACCCTCGGCGGGACGCCGGCCATCGGCCTCGGCCTGATGGGGATGTCCGCCCTCTACGGCCCGGCCGACCGCGACGAGAGCATCGCGACGATCCACGCGGCGCTCGACGCCGGCGTCACGCTGCTCGACACCGGCGACTTCTACGCCATGGGCCACAACGAGCTGCTGCTGCGCGAGGCGCTGCAGGGACGCGACCGCGACGCCGTCACGATCAGCGTCAAGTACGGCGCGCAGCGCGG
The DNA here is from genome assembly GCF_001426485.1 of Aeromicrobium sp. Root472D3. Taxonomy (GTDB): domain Bacteria; phylum Actinomycetota; class Actinomycetes; order Propionibacteriales; family Nocardioidaceae; genus Aeromicrobium. The sequence goes on from NZ_LMET01000001.1 coordinate 1,040,489, forward strand.
CCCGGACGGTTCGTGGCTCGGCGCCGACACCAGCCCGGCGGCGACCAAGACGTCGCTGGCCTACTCGCTGGAGCGGCTGGGCGTCGACCACGTCGACGTCTACCGTCCGGCACGCCTCGACCCCAGGGTCCCGATCGAGGAGACCGTCGGCGCCCTCTCCGAGCTGGTCGAGGCCGGGTACGTCCGTCACATCGGGCTCTCGGAGGTCGGCGCCGAGACGATCCGCCGGGCGCACGCGGTGCACCCGATCAGCGACCTGCAGATCGAGTACTCGCTGATCTCGCGGGGCGTCGAGGGTGACATCCTCGACACGTGCCGCGAGCTCGGCATCGGCATCACGGCGTACGGCGTCCTGTCGCGCGGCCTGATCAGCGGGCACTACGACGCGGCGACGAAGGGTGCCGGCGACTTCCGCTCGCACACGCCGCGGTTCCAGGGCGAGAACCTCGACCGGAACCTCGCGCTGGTCGAGGCGCTGCGGACGGTCGCGGACGCCGCGGGCATCACGGTCGCCCAGGCCGCGATCGCCTGGGTGGCGTCGCGCGGCGACGACGTCGTCCCCGTCGTCGGCGCCCGCACCCGGGAACGGCTGACCGAGAGCCTCAGCGCCGCGGACGTCTCGCTCACCGCCGAGCAGCTGGCCGACATCGAGGCGGCCATGCCGACGGACCAGGTGGCCGGCACCCGCTACGCGAGCGAGCAGATGGCGATGCTCGACAGCGAGCGCTAGGGCCCGGCCGGCGGCCGGCCGCATCCACCTCCAAGATGTGGGCACCTTCTGTCGGTTCTGCAAGGAGAAACCGACAGAAGGTGCCCACATCTCTGTCAGGTGCCCAGGTTCATCAGTTGAGCGAGAATCTCAGCCGCCTCGTGCTCGTCGTTGCCGAGGATCAGTCCGGGCATTGCCGCAACGAGTGCGTCTCGAAAGCTCTCAAAGGTCATGGGGTCTCCTGCGTGTTGTCGTTGAACCCACTGAAGGGCGAACCGCTGACACCCCGGGCGGCGGACGCGAGCGCCCACACGCGGGGTGCCGGAGCGCCGTCAAGATGTGGGCACGTCCGGTCGGTTTTGCACGGAGAACCTGACCAGACGTGCCCACATGGTGCGATGTCCACGCCGTGCGGCCGAGACGTGCGTGTCCACAGGGGTGACCTCGGGCCTGGTGGGGGCGTCTGTTGCGGCGGGAAGGTCGAGAGGTGCTCGACACCTCGCGACCCTTCACCGTCCAGCAGGCTGCGCACGCGGGGCTGTCTCCGGGTCGGCTGCGCGCGTCCCGGTACCGCCGGCTGTTCCGCGGGGTGTACGAGGAAGCCTCGCGTCCACTCGATCTGCACGTCTGGCTGACGGCGGCGCTGCTGGTGCTGCCGGCCGACGCGGTCGTCAGTCACACCACGGCGATGCGCCTGTACGGCCTGACGCTCGACGACGGTTGGCCGCTGCACGTCTCGACGTCGACCTCGACCCACAGTCGACTCGCCGGGATCGTGACCCACCGGCGACGTGGCGCCCTGCGTCCGGTCGTGCTGGACGGACTCCCCGTGACCGGGGCGGACAGGACGCTGGTCGACATCGCGACGAAGGTGCGATTGGTGCCGCTCGTCCAGGCGATCGAGCACATGATCCACCGCGGTCACACGACGCCCGAGAACCTGCTCCGGTACGCGATGGACCGCCACCTGGACGGGGTGCGTCGTGTCCGTCGGGTCATGGCGCTGGTCCGCGAGAACGTCGAGTCGCCTCTCGAGACGACGGTGCGGCTGATGATCGTCTTCGCGCGCCTGCCCGAGCCCTCGTGCAACGTCGACATCCTCGACGAGTCTGGCGCTCTTCTGGCGCGGGGCGACCTGGTCTACGCGAGGTGGAAGGTGCTGGTCGAGTACGACGGCTGGCACCACGAGCGGGACGCGCGGCAACGGCAGCGCGACCGGGAGCGACGCGAGGAGCTCGAAGCGTCGGGGTGGCGTCTGATCGTGGTCACCTCAGCCGATCTGCGGGACAAGCGTGAGGTCGTCCGCCGTGTGCATCGAGCCATCTCGGCCCGCGGCTACGACGGCCGGGACCCGCACTTCTCCGTGATGTGGGACCGGCTCTTCGCCGGGAAGCTGGTGTGAGGGATCTCGCAGGGGGTTGTCCGGAGGCCTACGGATCAGGTTAGGTAAGCCTGTCCTAACCACTTCTCGGGGAGAGCTCGTGCGTCACCATCTGTTCAACGCAGCCAACATCGGACGATATCGCGACGAGATGGCCCGCGGCGTCGCGGTCGTGGCCGATCACGTCGCCGGGGTCGACGGGCCGTGGTCGGGCGCGGACGTCCGCGCCGTCAGCGCCAAGGTCGACGACGTCGACCTCGACCGCCCCCTCGACGACATGGCCGCCGTGCTCGACGAGGTGCGGTCGGTCTACCTCGACGACGCGGTGTGGTTCCACGAGCCGCGCTACCTCGCGCACCTCAACTGCCCCGTCGTCGTCCCGGCCCTGGTCGCCGAGGTGCTCGTGTCGTCGGTCAACTCCTCGCTCGACACGTGGGACCAGAGCGGCGGCGGGACGCAGATCGAGCGCCGGCTCGTGCGGTGGACGTCCGACCGCATCGGCCTCGGTCCCGACGCCGACGGCGTCTTCACGAGCGGCGGCACGCAGTCCAACCTGCAAGCACTGCTCGTGGCCCGCGGGCAGGCGTACCTCGCCGGCGACGCCTCGCGGCTGCGCGTCTTCGCCTCGCGCGACAGCCACTTCAGCGTGCAGAAGTCGGCCGACGTCCTCGGCCTCGGGCCCGACGCCGTCGTCACGATCCCGACCGACCGCCGCCGCCGGATGGACGCCGTCGCGCTCGACCGGGCCGTGTGGGACGCCCGCGCGGCCGGCCTCGTCCCGATGGCGGTCGTCGCGACGGCCGGCACGACCGACTACGGCAGCATCGACCCGCTCGTCGACGTCGCCGACGTGTGCGCCCAGCACGGCGTCTGGATGCACGTCGACGCCGCCTACGGCGGTGGGCTCCTCGTCTCGACCCGCCGGCGCCACCTGCTCGACGGCATCGAGCGCGCCGACTCCGTCACGGTCGACTTCCACAAGACGTTCTTCCAGCCCGTCAGCTCGAGCGCCGTGCTGTTCCGCCACGGCGACTCCCTGCGGCACGTCACGTACCACGCCGACTACCTGAACCCGCGGTCGTCCGCGCAGCCCAACCAGGTCGACAAGAGCCTGCAGACGACCCGCCGCTTCGACGCCCTGAAGCTCTGGATGACCCTGCGCGCGATGGGTGCCGACGCGATCGGCGACTACGTCGACGCCGTCGTCGACCTCGCCGCCGCGGGGCACGGGCTGATGCTCGACGACCCCGATCTCGAGGTCGTGACGGCGCCGACGCTCAGCACGCTGGTGTTCCGGTTCCGTCCCCCCGGCATGTCGGACGACGACGCCGACCGGGTCAATCCCGCGATCCGCCGCGCGATCGCGGGCAGCGGCTCGGCCGTCGTGGCCGGCACGCGGTCGGACGGGCGGGCGTGGCTCAAGCTCACGATGCTGAACCCCGAGACGACGCCGGACGACCTGCGGGCCGTGCTGGCGCTCGTCACCGACATCGGGCACGAGCTGCTCGACGACCTGCGGGCCACCCAGGAGGTGCACTGATGGGCGCGACGGTCCACGACTTCGCCGCGATCGGCCTCGGCCCGTTCAACCTGGGCCTGGCGTGCCTCGCCGAGCCGGTCGACGGCCTCGACGGCGTGTTCCTGGAGGCACGCGACGAGTTCAGCTGGCACCCCGGCATGATGCTGGAGGACGCGACGCTGCAGGTGCCGTTCATGGCCGACCTCGTCACGATGGCCGACCCGACGTCGCGCTACTCGTTCCTCAACCACCTCAAGCAGACCGGTCGGCTGTACCCGTTCTACATCCGCGAGAGCTTCTACCCGTTGCGGGCCGAGTACGACGCCTACTGCCGGTGGGCCGCGGCTCAGGTCGAGGGTGTCCGCTTCGGGCGCCACGTCGACCGGGTCGAGCACGACGGCGAGACGTACGTCCTGACCGCTCGCCTGCGCGACGGCTCGACCGAGACGTACCGGGCGCGGCGGCTCGTGCTCGGCACGGGCACCCTCCCGCACGTGCCGTCGGCGGTCAGCGGGCTCGACGGCCCCGTGATCCACTCGGCCGACTACCTGGGCCACAAGGCCGAGCTGCAGGCCCGGCGCTCGATCACGGTCGTCGGCAGCGGCCAGAGCGCCGCCGAGGTGTACCTCGACCTGCTCGAGGACATCGACACCCACGGCTACGAGCTGGTGTGGGCGACGCGCTCGCCCCGGTTCTTCCCGATGGAGTACACCAAGCTGACGCTCGAGATGACGTCGCCGGAGTACACGCGGCACTTCCAGGCGCTGCCGGCGACGACCCGCGACGAGCTGCTGCGCGAGCAGCGGGCGCTCTACAAGGGCATCAGCCGCGACCTCGTCGACGCGATCTTCGACACGCTCTACCGCAAGCGGGTGCACGGCGACGTGCCGACGCGGCTGCTGACGAACACCGAGCTGACCGACGCGTCGTGGGACGAGGCGGCCGGCCGCTACGCGCTCGCGATGCGCCACACCGAGCTGGACGAGCCCCTCGACCTGCAGACCGAGGGGCTCGTCCTCGCGACGGGCTACCGCGCCCGGGTGCCGGCGTTCGTGTCGGGCATCGCCGGGCGCATCCGCTTCGACGACCGGGGACGCTACGACGTCGCCGCCGACTACACGATCGACCACGACGACGAGGAGATCTACGTGCAGAACGCCGAGGAGCACACCCACGGCCTCATCGCGCCCGACCTGGGCATGGGGGCCTACCGCAACTCGATCATCATCCGCGGCCTGACGGGGCGCGAGGTCTACCTCGTCGAGCGGCACGTCGCGTTCCAGGAGTTCGGGGTGCCGCTCGACCTCGCCCGCCGTCCGGCGGGGGTGGCCCGATGACGACCGCGGACGTCCTGCTGTCGCGCAGCACCGAGGTCGGCACCGTCACGATCGAGCCCGTCGACGTCGACCGCGACGGCGACGTGCTGCACGCCTGGGTCACGCACCCCCGGTCGGTGTTCTGGGGCATGCAGGACGCCTCGGTGCAGGACGTCTGGGACGCGTACGCCGCGATCGTCGCCGATCGGCACCACGACGCGTGGCTCGGCCGCGTCGACGGCGAGCCGGCCTTCCTCGCCGAGACGTACGACCCCGAGCACAGCGAGCTGGCCGGCCGCTACGACTGGCGGCTCGGCGACATCGGCATGCACGTGCTGGTCGCACCGACCGACCGGCCACGCAGCGGGTTCACCTCGGCGGTGTTCCGCACGGTCATGGAGCTGTGCCTCGACGACCCGCGCCGGCACCGCGTCGTCGTCGAGCCGGACGTCCGCAACGAGCCCATCGCGGCCCTCAACGCGTCCGCCGGGTTCACGGTCGTGGGGCACGTGCAGCTGTCCGACAAGGTCGCGGCCCTGAGCGTGTGCACCCGCGACGACTTCGAGCGCAGCGCCCTCGGCCGCGGGCCGCACGACGTCGCCGCGCACCTGTCGCCCGGGCCGATGGGCCGAGCGCACCGGATGCTGGTCGCCAAGGCGATCGGCGAGTTCGCGCACGAGCGGCTGCTCGACCCCCGCCCGGTCGGGCCGGACCACGAGCTGTTCTCGCCCGACGGACGCTCGCACTACCTGTTCCACGCCCACCGGTACGACCTCGACCACTGGGTCGTCGGCCCGTGGTCGATCGTCCGGACGGTCGACGGCGAGCCCGCCGACGTCGACGCCCTCGCCTTCGTCGTCGAGCACGCCGACGTGCTGGGCATCCCCGACGGGCTGCTGCCGACGTACCTCGAGGAGATCAGCAGCACGCTGGCCGGGTCGGCGTGGAAGCACGTGCACGCCACGACGTCGGCGCGCGACCTCGTCGGTGCCGACTTCCAGGCGATCGAGGCCGCGATGACCGAGGGGCACCCGGCGTTCGTCGCCAACAACGGCCGCATCGGCTTCTCGCTGGCCGAGCACGCGGCGTACGCGCCCGAGACGGGATCGCGATTCGCGGTCGTGTGGGTCGCCGCGCGGCGCAGCCTCGCCCACCTGTCGCTCGGGGAGGGCCTCGACGAGGAGTCGCTCTACACCGGCGAGCTCGACCCGTCGACCCGTCGTCGCTTCGCGGGGACGCTGCACGGACGCGGCCTCGACCCGTCCGACTACCTGCTCGTGCCGGTGCACCCGTGGCAGTGGGAGCACAAGATCGCCGTGACGTTCGCGGCCGACCTCGGCCGCGACGACCTCGTGCTGCTCGGCCGCGGCGACGACGAGTACCAGGCGCAGCAGTCGATCCGGACGTACTTCAACACGTCCCGCCGCGACCGCCACTACGTCAAGACGGCGCTGTCGATCCAGAACATGGGGTTCGTGCGGGGGCTGTCGCCGCGCTACATGCGGGCCACGCCCGCGATCAACGACTGGGTCGCCGACCTCGTGGCGTCCGACGACGAGCTCGTGGCGGGCGGCTTCGGCGTCCTGCGCGAGCGGGCCGCGATCGGCTACACCGGCGACGCCTACCACCGGCTCGGCACGCCGTCGCCGTACACGAAGATGATCGCGGCGCTGTGGCGCGAGAGCCCCGAGGCCCGGCTGGCGGACGGCGAGCGGCTCGCCACGATGGCGTCGCTGCTGCACCGCGACCGCGACGGCGCGTCGTACGCCGTCGCGCTGGTGCGGGCGTCCGGGCTCGACGCCACGACGTGGGTGCGTCGCTACCTGCGGGCGTACCTGCGACCCGTCGTGCACTGCCTGCACCGCTACGAGCTGGCGTTCATGCCGCACGGCGAGAACCTGGTCCTGGTGCTCGACGGGCACGTGCCGACGCGGGTGCTGATGAAGGACATCGGCGAGGAGGTCGCCGTCATGGGCGACCTCGAGCTGCCCGCCGAGGTCGAGCGGGTCCGCGCGGACGTCCCCGCCGAGGTCAAGCCGCTGTCGGTGCTGACCGACGTGTTCGACGGGTTCCTGCGGTTCCTCGCCGCGATCCTCGCCGAGGACGGGTTGCTGGCGCCCGACGAGTTCTGGGCCCTGGTGGCCGAGTGCATCGCCGACCACCAGGCCGATCATCCCGAGCTGGCCGAGGCGTTCGCGCGCATCGACCTGTTCGCGCCCGAGTTCGCGCACTCGTGCCTCAACCGGCTGCAGCTGCGCGACACCCGGCAGATGGTCGACCTCGCCGACCAGGCCGACTCGCTGCTGTTCGCCGGCACCCTGGTCAACCCCGTCGCGCGGTTCCGCCGCTGAGTCAGGGGGTCAGCAGCACCTTGCCCGTGGCACGACGCTCGTCGAGCGTCAGCAGGGCCTTGGAGGCTTCGGCGAGCGGGAACGTCGGCCCGACCACGGGGGAGAGGGCTCCGCTGGCCAGGTGGGGCTCCATCGCGGCCCACTCGGTCGCGATGTGGCCGGGACGCTGCAGGACGTACGCGCCCCACCCGACGCCGACGACCGACACGTTGTTGAGCAGCAGGCGATTGACCTTGACGGTCGGGATCTCGCCCGCGGTGAAGCCGATCACGAGCACCCGCCCGTCGTCCTTGAGGCTGCGCAGCGAGTCGGTGAAGCGGTCGCCGCCGACGGGGTCGACGACGACGTCGACCTTGCCGCCCGCGACGACGGAGTCCTTGAAGCCGTCGGCCAGGACGAACTCGTCGGCGCCGGCCTCGAGCGCGACGGCCCCCTTCTCGGCGGTCGACGTGACGGCGACGACGCGCCCCGCGCCGAAGGCCTTGGCGACCTGGATCGCCGCGGTGCCGATGCCGCCGGCGGCGCCGTGCACCAGCACCGACTCGCCGGGCTGCAGCTTCCCGCGCTCGACGAGGGCGAAGTAGGCCGTGCCGTAGTTGAAGATGACCGACGCGCCCTGCTCGTACGAGACGGCGTCGGGCAGCGGGAACGTCTCGGTGACCGGGGCGACGGCCAGCTCGGCGAATCCGCCCAGCAGGCACAGCGCAGCGACCCGGTCGCCCGCCTCGAGGCCCGAGCCCTCGGGTGCCGTGACGACCTCGCCGGCGATCTCGGCGCCCGGGGTGAAGGGCAGGCCGGGCTTCATCTGGTAGAGCCCGCGCGACTGCAGCACCTCGGGGAACGCGACACCCGCGGCGTGGACGCGGATCAGCACCTGGTCGGGGCCGGCCACGGGATCGGGGACGTCGCGCAGCTCGATCGCTTCGGGGCCGTCGAGGGATGTGATCTGGATCGCCTTCATGGTGCGACGATAGCGCACTCCTAAGCGCTTGCTTAGCGAACTTCGTCGGTCGCCCGCGAGTCCGTCAGCGTGAGGGCCCCGCCCGCGGCGACCAGCCCGACGACGACCGCGAGGGCCGCGTAGGCGATGCGCTCGCCGTGGAAGAACGAGGCGACCAGCTCGCCGCTCCACGTGCCCGCGGGCAGCTGCGAGGTCACCAGCACCGCGATGAGGGTCCCGATGATCGCGGTGCCGACGCTCGTGCCGACCTCCTGGGCCGTGTCGTTCAGGGCGGCCCCGACGGACGTGCGGTTGGCCGGCATCGCGCTGACGAGCGCGACGGCGCAGATCGTCATGACGGTGCGCAGGCCGATCGTCATGACGACCATCGCGACGGCGATCGCGGGGTAGCCGTGCTCGACGCCCCACGCCAGGCCGGCGAGCGCGCCGGCCAGCAGGCCCGCGCCGATCAGGCACGCGACGCGGTGCCCGAACCGTCGCGCGAACCATTCGGAGAGGGGCGTCGCGGCGATCATGGTCACGATCAGGGGGAGGTTGGCCAGTCCCGCGCGGACGGGGCTCCAGCCGTACGCGTACTGGAAGTGCAGGATCAGGCCGAACAGCACCCCCGCCATCGCGATCGACGTCCCGATCTGGGCGATCGCCGCGCCGCGCACGGTGCCGCTCGAGAACAGGCGCAGGTCGAGCATCGGCGCGGCGGTGCGCCGCTCGTGCCGGACGAACGCCACGGCCGCCGCGACCGCACCGAGGGCCGAGCCGATCGTCGCGACCGACAGCCAGCCGTGCTCGACGCCGCTGGTCAGGGTGTAGCAGGCCAGGCCGATCGCGGCGATGCTGAGCAGTGCGCCGGGCAGGTCGAGCGCGTCGTGCGTCAGGTCGTCCGGGTGGTCCTCCGGGACGCCGAGCCGGACGCCGATCCACGCGACCAGCGCGATCGGCGCGTTGACGACCAGCAGCCACTCCCACCCGACGTGGGTCAGGGCCGTGCCGCCGAGCAGGGGGCCGAGGACGAACCCCGACATGCCGACGACCATGACGATCGTGATGGCCCGCATCCGCAGGGCCTCGTCGTCGAAGAGCCGGAAGACCAGCGACATCGTGACGGGCGCCATCATCGCCGCGGCGAGGCCGAGGACGGCCCGCAGGGCGATGAGCTCTCCTGCCGTCGAGACCGCGATCGCGCACAGGCTGATCAGCCCGAAGGCCGTCAGGCCCGTCAGCAGCACGCGTCGCCGTCCGAGGCGGTCGGCCGCGGCGCCCGCGGTCAGGAGCAGCCCGCCGAACGTCAGCGAGTAGGCGCCCGTGACCCACTGCAGGGCCGTCGTCCCGCTGCCGAGGTCGCGGGCGATCGTGGGCAGCGCGATCGTCAGCAGCGTGTTGTCGACCATCTCGACGAAGAAGGCCAGGCACAGGGCCGCCAGCGGGATCGCCGCGGAGCGGATCGAGCGGTGGGACGCCGCGGGGGCGGACGAGATCGTGTCGCTCATGCGGCACCTCCTGAGTATCGAACACCGTTCGACTCTCGAACGACGTTCGAACTATAGAACACTGTTCGAGAAAGAGCAACGGCGTGATTGGATGGGGTCATGCCGACCGGTCGCCGCCCCCGCGTGACGCACTCGCTCGAGAACGTCGTCGAGGCGTCGATCGCGCTGCTCGACGAGGACGGCGAGGGCGCCCTGACCTTCCGGGCGCTCGCGGCGCGTCTCGGCGGAGGGGTCGGCAGCATCTACTGGTACGTGTCGAGCAAGGACGAGCTGCTCGACCGCGCGACCGACGAGGTCATGGGGCGCGTGCTGGCCGGGACGGACGATCTCGTCGACGACTCCGACCCGATCGGCACCCTGCGCGCCGTGTCGCTCGCGATGTTCGACGAGATGGTGCGCAGGCCGTGGCTCGGCAGCTTCCTGATGCGCAACACCGGCGTGCAGACCAACTCGATCCGCCTGTTCGAGCGCCTGGGCCAGCAGGTCATGCGCCTCGACCTCAGCCCGCAGCAGCGGTTCCACGCCGTGTCGTCGATCGTCAGCTACGTCGTCGGCGTCGCGGTCGACATGGCGCAGCCGCCGCCGAAGGAGTTCTTCGAGAGCGGTCTCGAGCCCGCCGAGTTCCTGAAGGCGTACGCCGACGGGTGGCGCGCCTACGACGCCGACGAGTTCCCGTTCCTGCACCAGATCGCCGACGAGTTCGAGCGGCACGACGACGCGGACGTCTTCCGGTCGGGCCTCGACATGCTGCTGCAGGGCCTGCGCGTGCAGGCGGGGGCCTGACGCACCGCCGCACGCGCGACAATGGTGCGATGCGCCTCATCGACCTGCTGCCGAAGACCGGGGCCGCCTACGACGAGGACGCCGTGTACGGCGCGATCACGGAGTGGGTCGAGTCCCGCGGGCTCACGATGTACCCCGCCCAGGACGAGGCGATCCTCGAGTGCGTCGCGGGCTCCAACGTCGTCCTCGCGACGCCGACCGGCTCGGGCAAGAGCCTGGTCGCGACCGGCGCGATGGCCGCTGCGCTGGCCCGCGGCGAGTGCAGCGTCTACACCGCGCCGATCAAGGCGCTGGTCAGCGAGAAGTTCTTCGACCTGTGCGAGATCTTCGGGGCCGAGAACGTCGGCATGGTCACGGGCGACGCGGCCGTCAACGCCGACGCGCCGATCATCGCGGCGACCGCCGAGATCCTCGCGAACATGGCGCTGCGCGAGGGCGCCGACGCCGACATCGGCCTGGTCGTCATGGACGAGTTCCACTTCTACGCCGACCCCGACCGCGGCTGGGCGTGGCAGGTGCCGCTGATCGAGCTGCCGCACGCCCAGTTCCTGCTGATGTCGGCGACCCTGGGCGACACGACGCGGCTCGAGGGCGACCTCTCCCGGCGCACCGGCCGTGACACCGCGGTCGTCACGTCCACCGAGAGGCCCGTCCCGCTGGTCAGCGAGTACGTCTCGACGCCCGTGCAGGAGACGCTCGAGCAGCTCATCGAGACGGGCCAGACGCCGGTGTACGTCGTCCACTTCACGCAGGTCTCGGCGCTCGAGCGGGCACAGGCGCTGACCAGCATCAAGGTCGCCACCCGCGAGGAGCGCGACACGATCGCCGACGCGCTGGGCGACTTCCGGTTCTCGTCGGCGTTCGGCAAGACCCTGTCGCGGCTGATCCGCATGGGCGTCGGCGTGCACCACGCCGGCATGCTGCCGCGCTACCGCCGTCTGGTCGAGACCCTGACGCAGCAGGGCCTGCTCAAGGTCGTGTGCGGCACCGACACGCTCGGCGTTGGCATCAACGTCCCGATCCGCACCGTCCTGTTCAGCGGGCTGTCGAAGTACGACGGCGTCCGCCAGCGCCAGCTGCAGGTGCGCGAGTTCCAGCAGATCGCCGGCCGCGCGGGACGCGCCGGCTACGACACGATCGGACACGTCGTCGTCGAGGCGCCCGAGCACGAGATCGAGAACGCCCGGCTCGTCCGCAAGGCCGGCGACGACCCCAAGAAGCTCAAGCGCATCCAGCGCAAGAAGCCCCAGGAGGGCTTCGTGTCGTGGGGGCAGGGGACGTTCGAGAAGCTGTCGACCGGCACCCCCGAGCCGCTCGTGTCGCGCATGAAGGTCAGCCACGCGATGGTGCTCGACGTCGTCTCGCGACCCGGCGACGCCCGCGCGTCCCTCGAGCGCCTGCTGCGTGAGAGCGGCGAGTCGGAGGACTCGCAGGACCGGATGCTCGCGCAGGTCGACGAGATCATCGACGCCCTGCTGGCCGGCGAGGTCGTCGAGCGGATCGACCCGCCCGACGACGAGGGACGCACGCTGCGCCTGACCGTCGACCTGCAGGCCAACTTCGCGCTCAACCAGCCGCTGTCGCCGTTCGCGGTCGCCTCGCTCGAGCTGCTCGACCGCGAGTCGCCGACGTACGCCCTCGACGTCGTCTCGGTCGTCGAGGCGACCCTCGACGACCCGCGCCCGATCATCAACGCGCAGCGGCACCGCGCCCGCGGCGAGGCGATCAACGAGATGAAGATGGACGGCATCGAGTACGACGAGCGGATGGAGCTGCTCGAGGAGATCACGCACCCCAAGCCGCTCGAGGAGCTGCTCACCGCGGCGTACGAGACGTACCGCGGCGGTCACCCGTGGGTCGCCGACCACGAGCTGCGGCCCAAGTCGGTCGTCCGCGAGATGTGGGAGCGGGCCATGACGTTCTCCGAGCTGATCGGCGACTACCAGCTCGCCCGCTCGGAGGGGCTCGTGCTGCGCTACCTGTCGGACGTCTACAAGACGCTCGGCCGCACCGTGCCGGAGAGGGCGCGCAACGAGGAGCTCGAGGACCTCACCGAGTGGCTCGGCGAGCTCGTCCGGCAGACCGACTCGTCGCTGCTCGACGAGTGGGAGGACCTCATCAACCCCGGCACCGACCCGCTCGACGTGCGTCCGCAGGCGATGGCCAGCGAGAAGCCGCGGCCCGTCACGGGCAACCCCCGCGCGTTCCGGGTGCTGGTGCGCAACGCGATGTTCCGCCGCGTCGAGCTCGCCGCCTTCGGACGCTGGGCCGAGCTCGCGGCGCTCGAGCCCGACTCCGACTGGGACGAGCAGGCGTGGATGGACGCGATGGCCGACTACCGCGAGGAGTACCCCGCGGTCACGGGCTTCGCTACCAACATCGGCACCGGGCCCGGCTCGCGGGGCCCCGAGCTGTTCATGGTGACCGAGGGGCCCGACACCTGGACCGTCCGCCAGACCTTCGACGATCCCGAGGGCGACCGCGACTGGGGCATCTCGGCGACCGTCGACCTCGCCGAGAGCGACGAGATCGGCGAGGCCGCCGTCACCGTCACCGCCGTCGGTCCGCGCTGACGCCCCCACGGTCGCTGGTGAGGCCGCTTGCGGCCGAGCGTGAGCGCAGCCCTCGGTCGCTAGTGAGGCCGCTTGCGGCCNAAGCGAAGCGACGTCGGTGGGTTCGCGGGGTCGGGCGAGCCCTGCGCCTCACCACGCTTCGCAGGCTGGCGGCTTCGCCGCGCGGCGCTCACGGTCGCTGCGCTCCCTAGCGCGCTCCGACGCTCGCTCGCTGTGCTCGCTCGGTCTACGCGGCCTGCTCCCAGGTGAAGTCGGGGTGGTTGACCTTGCGGGTCTCCCACCAGTACTGGAACGTGAACTTGGGCCAGATCGTGCGGTTCTTGCCGTGGCTGTCGAGGTACCAGCTCGTGCAGCCGCCCTGCGTCCAGATGCCCTTCTCGACCAGGCGCTGGATCTCCTCGTTGAACGCCGTCTGCGCCTGCTTGGTCGGCTCGGCCGCGGCGGCACCCAGGCCGTCCATCTCGTCGAGGAGCCGGATCACGAACTTGGTCTGCTGCTCGATCATGAACACGACCGAGTTGTGGCCGAGCGCCGTGTTGGGGCCCAGCATGAACGCGAGGTTCGGGAAGCCGTTGACCATCATGCCCATGTACGTCTCGACGCCGCCCTCGCGGAACTGCGACGCCAGGTCGACGCCGCCCCGTCCCTTGATGTCGAGGTAGTCGAAGGCGTCGATGACGTGGAAGCCCGTGCCGTAGATGACGACGTCGGCCTCGTGCAGGACGCCGTGCGCGTCGACGACGCCCTCGGGGACGATCTCGCGGACGCCGTCGGTGCTGAGCTCGACGTTGTCGCGCGTGAACGTCGGGTAGTACGTGTTCGACTGCAGCACGCGCTTGCACCCGAGCCGGTAGTCGGGGGTGAGCCGGGCGCGCAGCTCGGGGTCGGGCACCGACTTCTCAAGGTGCCGCTTGACGATCTTCTCGGCGAACGGCAGGACGTTCAGGTGCCCGTTGAACGCGATCGCGCGCGCCTCGAGGCCCCAGTAGAGCACGTCGCGGTAGGCCCGCTGGGCGCCCGGGACGGTCGCGAAGACCTTCTTGCGCCACTCGGGCGTCGGCTTGTCCTTCTTGGGCAGCACCCACGGGGGAGTGCGCTGGAAGACCGTCAGCGAGGCGACGTCCTGCGCGATGATCGGGATGAACTGGATCGCGCTGGCCCCCGTGCCGATCACGACGACCCTCTTGCCCTTCAGGTCGACCGAGTGGTCCCACTGCGCGGAGTGGAAGCGCGGGCCGGCGAACGTCTCGGCGCCGGTGATCTCGGGGACGTTCGGGATGTGCAGCCCGCCGACGCCCGCGACGACGAAGCGCGCCTCGTAGTCGTCGCCCGACGCCGTGCGGACCGTCCAGCGCTGGCGGCTCTCGTCCCACGACGCGCCGGTGACCTCGACGCCGAAGTCGATGTAGGGGCGGATGCCCTGCTCGTCGGCGACGCCGCGCATGTACTCGTGGATCTCGCGCTGACCCGAGAAGCTCTTGCTCCAGTCGGTGTTGAGCTCGTACGAGAACGAATACATGTGGCTGGGGATGTCGCACTCGCAGCCGGGGTACGTGTTGTCGCGCCACGTGCCGCCGACGTCGTCGGCCTTCTCGAGCACGACGAAGTCGTCGCGGCCGGCCGCGCGCAGCTTCATGGCCATGCCCATGCCGGAGAACCCTGTGCCGATGATGACGATGTCCTTGGTGATCACCGTTCAGATACTATCGGTATCTGATTGGTCTGCAAGAGTGTTTCGGACCACCCCGGTCCGATCGAGAAGGAGCAGCTGTGACGGTCGACGGAGCCCGCACGACGCGGGCGGAGCGCCAGGCGCAGACCCGCGAGAGCCTCATCGAGGTGGCGCGCGACATGTTCCTCGCCGACGGCTACGCCGCGACGTCGCTCGACAAGGTCGCGGTGCGTGCCGGCTTCTCGAAGGGCGCGGTGTACTCGAACTTCTCCGGCAAGGAGGAGCTGTGCATGGCGGTGCTCGACAGCATCCACGAGGAGCAGATCGCCGGCGTCGTCGAGGCGTTCACGCGCGACACCGACCTCGACGGACGCATCGAGGCCTTCGCGGCGTGGGCCCGCGAGGGGCTCGGCCAGCCCCGCTGGACCGCGCTCGAGGTCGAGTTCGGGGCGATCGCCCGCCAGAGCCCGTACGTCGCGACCGAGCTCGTCAAGCGGCACCGGGCCATCCGGTCGGCGATCGCGCAGCTCGTGCGACAGGTGACGACCGAGGCGGGGCTCGACGACGTCGTCGACGCCGACCAGGCCGCCACGACGCTGCTGAGCCTCGGCATCGGGCTGGGCACGCTGCGCTCGCTCGACCACTCGATCGACGTCAGCGTCTTCGCCGACACGATGCGCGCGCTGCTGCGCGGCTCCCGGCCCTGACCGCAGCCCTCAGCGCGCGGTGACCCGCAGCACCTTGTCGTCCGAGCCGTTCGACGTCGTCAGGTAGAGCGCCCCGTCGGGCCCCTGCACGGCGGCGCGCAGACGCCCGTACGTGCCGTCGAGCGCGGCGGGCGTCCAGGTCTCGCGCAGCGAGCCGGACCGGCTGAACCGCAGCAGGCGCAGCGACTCGTCCTTCAGCGTCGCGACCGCCAGGGAGCCCTTCCAGCCCCTCCAGCCCGCGGCGGTCACGAACGTCCCGCCGCTCGTCGCGATCGTCGTCGCGCCCGAGCGCCACCTCGCCGACCTCTGCCCGCCCCGCAGCCGGTGGTCGGTCATGGGCGAGTCGGCGCCCTCGTTGTAGGTGGCGTCACCCGCGGCCCGGGGGACCGGGTTCCAGCCGTAGTTGCCCTTCTTCGACAACCGGTTGACCTCGTCGTCGCGGTAGCTGCCCTGCTCGACCGACCAGATCGTCCCGTCGCCGCGACGCGCGAGGCCCTGCACGTTGCGGTGCCCGTACGTGAACACGCGCTGCTTCATGCGGCTCGAGCTGCGGGTGAACGGATTGGACCGCACGGCCCGGCCCGTCCGGGCGTCGACGCGCAGCACCTTGCCGCCACCGGACGTGAGCCGCTGCGGGTTGCGACCCACCGCGGCGTCGCCGGTGCCGATGTAGAGCTGCTGGCCCGACCCCGTCACGAGGGCGCACCCACCGTGCCGCCCGCTCGTCGACGGCAGCCCCGAGACGAGCGTGCGCACGTACGTCGCCGACGTCGCGGCCCGGTTGAGGCGCCACCGCACCACCCGGACGTCCTGCACGCCGCCCTTGCGGTAGCCGTGGCACGTCATGAACTCGCGCGTCGACGCGAAGTCCCGGGCCGGCTCGACGGCCATGAGCCCGGTCTCGCCGCCCGACCACATGTTGCGGGGAGCCGTGAAGATCGTCCGGGTGCGCCCCGAGGGGGTGCGCAGCGTCAGGCGCTTGCGGTCGCGCTCGGTCACGAGCATCGAGCCGTCCGGCAGGAACGCGAGGTCCCACGGGTGCTGCAGCCCGGACTGCACGACCGTGACGCGCAGCTCGGGCCGCTCCGCGGCGGTGGCGGGCGCCGCGGCGAGCAGCGGCAGGACGAGGGCGACGGTGGCGGCGACGATCGTCGCCGCGGCCAGGGGCGAGCGCTTCATGGCACCAGTGTGCGCCTGATCGTCCCTCAGGGCAGCAGGATCGTGGTGCGCACGAGGTTGTGGTCGGACGCCTGGGTGCCGACGTAGCGACGCTTCTTCGTCCGCGCCTCGACCCGCCACGACGTCGAGCTCATGCGCTTCGGGATGAAGATGCGGTCGATGTGGCCACCCCAGTAGTCGAGGGTCTCGACCTTGCGGTCCCAGCCGTTGAAGCTGCTGACGTACGGGCGCGTGTAGGTAGCGGACGCGTCGTAGGTGTCGGTCATGCCGCGGTTCGACATGACGCGGCGGGGCGGGTCGCCGCCCGGTCCGCCGCGGTAGGAGTTGAAGTCGCCCATGTAGATGACCGGCAGGCCGCCGACGGCCTCGCGGGTCGAGCGGATCAGGTGCTTGGTCTCGCGGCCGCGCAGGCGGGCGGCCGCCGTCGTCGGTCCGTGGGAGAGGTGGGCCGACACGAACGCGTACGTCTGGCCGTTGCGCTTGAGCCGCAGCGCGGCCCAGACGCCCGTCGCGCCGGACGGCGAGCTGATCCGCCCCTCCTGCTCGAGCGGCAGCAGGCGGTCGCGGCACACCGGCTCCTCGGTCAGCCAGCCGCTGCCCTGGTAGACGTACCACTGCTGCGTGGCCTCGTCGAGGTGCCGAGGGAACCGCCACCCCACGGTGCTGTCGGGGCCTCGGTACGGCTCGACCTCGCACTGCCGGGCCGGCCGGGTCGCGACCGCCAGGTCGGCGGCCGACGCACGGTAGAAGATGGCCTCGTCGACCTTGCGCTGCGGGGCGGCGTAGCGCAGGTAGCCGTGCTTCTCGAGACGCTTGGTGAGCCGGTCGGCCTTCGACGTGACCTCCTGCAGGCCCACGACGTCGGCGTCCGCGTCGACGATCCGCTGGACGATCGCGTTCTCGCGCCGCTTGGTCCACCTCTTGCAGTTGGGCGCCCACGCGCAGACGTTGAACGTCGCGACCGAGACCTTGGCGCTGTCGAGACGGACGGGTCGGCGCAGCGTGTAGCTGCACGCCGCGGCCGACCGCGGGCCGCCGCCGCCCCGGCCCGCGGCCTGCACCGTGAAGCAGTAGCGGCGGTCGGCGCGCAGGTTCTTGACCTTCAGCGACGTGCGACGCCCGTGCGACCAGTGCGTGCGGAACGTCGAGCGGGCCGCCTTCGAGGGGCTCGACGCGACGTGGACGGTGTAGCGGCGAGCGCCGGCGACCGCGGGCCACGTGACGGTCAGGGTGTGCGGCGAGGCCGCCGTGACGTACGGCACCGGCACCTTCGCGGGCCGCGCCTGGGCGGGCGAGACCAGGCCGACGGTCAGCAGCAGCGCCCCGAGGGTCGCGACGAGGAGCCTCATCGGCACGGGGGACGGCAGGCGAGCGGGCATCGGGAAATGCTAGATCGGACGCGGGCGCTCAACCGGTGTTGAGCGCCGCGTGTCCTCCCTCGATCCTCAGTAGCCGCCGTTGTCCTTGAAGCGGGCGTAGCTGGCCTGGATCTCGGCCTCGGCCTCGACGCGTCCGGTCCAGGTCGAGCCCTCGACGGACTTGCCGGGCTCGAGGTCCTTGTAGACCGTGAAGAAGTGCTCGATCTCGAGGCGGTCGAACTCCGGCACGTGGTGGATGTCGCGCAGGTGCTCCTGGCGCGGGTCCTTGGCCGGGACGCACAGGACCTTGTCGTCGCCGCCGGCCTCGTCGGTCATGCGGAACATGCCGATCGTGCGGCACGAGATGACGCAGCCCGGGAACGTCGGCTCCGACAGGAGCACGAGGGCGTCGAGGGGATCCTCGTCCAGGCCCAGGGTGTCGTCGATGAAACCGTAGTCCGCGGGATACTGGGTTGCGGTGAACAGCGTGCGATCAAGACGGATGCGGTGCGACGCGTGGTCGACCTCGTACTTGTTGCGGCTGCCCTTGGGGATCTCCACGGTGACGTCGAAAATCACGGGTGCCTCCGGCGGTTGATGATGGGGTGCGTCGCACCGGGTGATGGCGCGACGGGGGTCTCTATAGTCTGGCGCATGTGACGGGTCAGCGAGGACGCAGGGTCGTGGCCGGCGTCACGGTGCTGGCCCTGCCGGTGCTGGTCGTCGTCCTCGTGGTGGCCCTCGGCACGACCCTGTGGGGGCGCGGCGACCTCAACCGCTTCATCTGCGACGGCGACTGCGGACCGTCGAACGTCGTCCCGCCCGAGGGCCTCGCGCTGCGCGAGGAGCCCGCCTCGGCCGTGCCGGACGCCACGACCGCCGCGACCGGGCAGATCGACCCCGCCAAGCTCGCGGCCGCCGTCGACCCGGCGCTCGACGACCCCGCGCTGGGCTCCCGCGTCGGGTTCGCGGCGGTCTCGACCGACGGCACGCCGATCTACGCGGCAGGAGCCGACCGCGCGTACGCCCCGGCGTCGACGACCAAGGTGCTGACCGCGTTCGCGGCGCTCTCGACGATCGACCCGGGCACCCGGTTCGCCACGACCGTCGTCCGCTCGGGCGACGGGATCGTGCTGGTCGGCGGGGGAGACCCCTACCTGTCGACCAAGCCGGCCCGTCGCGTCGACGACCGGGTCTTCCAGGCCGACCTGACGACGTTGGCGCGTCGCACCGCAGCGGCGCTGGAGGCGTCCGGCACGACGTCGGTGACGCTGGGCTACGACGACTCGCTGTTCACGGGCCCCGACGCGAGCCCCGCGTGGGAGCCCGACTACGTGACGGCGAACATCGTCACCCGGGTCAGCGCGCTGTGGGTCGACCAGGCCGTCACGAATGGCGTGCGGGCTGCCGACCCGTCGGCCGACGCGGCCCGCACCTTCGCCGGGCTGCTGGCCGATCGGGGCGTCACGGTCACGGGAGAACCGTCCCGCACCGTCGCCGCGGCGGATGCGCAGCCCGTCGGCGAGGTGCGCAGCGCGACGATCGAGCAGATCGTCGAGACGCTCGTGCGCGTCAGCGACAACGAGGCGGCCGAGGTCGTGCTGCGTCAGCTCGCCCTCGCCTCGGGGCGTGCCGCGTCGTTCGACGGCGGCACCGAGGCGGTCGCCGCGGCGCTGACGTCGGCGGGCATCCCCACCGACGGGCTGAAGCTCGGCGACGGCAGCGGGCTGTCGCGCGACAACCGCATCAGCCCCACGACGCTCGTCCGGACGCTGCAGAGGGCGACGGGGTCGTCGCGCACGTCCGAGCTGCTGGCCGACCTGCCGGTCAGCGGGTTCACCGGCACGCTCGTCGACCGGTTCGCCGGGCTCGCGACCGCGCGGGGCTCGGTGCGGGCCAAGACCGGCACGCTGACCGGCATCCACTCCCTCGCCGGCTACGCGATCGACGCCGACGGGCGACCCGTGCTGTTCGCCGTCATGAGCGACGACTCCGACCGCGACCAGCCACTGCAGGCCCAGGCCGCCCTCGACGAGGTCACCGCCGCGATCGCCACCTGCTCCTGCGCGTAGACCGGGTGCCGCGACCGTTCGCCAGGGAGCGGAGCTGGGGGTACCTCCCGCGAGCGCAGCGAGTGGGGGCCCGTGAGGNCCTTGTGATCGGGCTTGCGTCCCGTCGCCTCGCTCCGCTCACGCTCGGCCGCAAGCGGCCTCCCTGGCGACCGAGTGGTCGTTCGCCAGGGAGCGGAGCGACCGTGAGGGCGAAGCCCGAGGCGAACCACAGCTGACAGGCTTGCGTCCCGTCGCCTCGCTCCGCTCACGCTCGGCCGCGAGCGGCCTCCCTGGCGACCGACAAGCTCCGTTCGCCAGGGAGCGGAGCGACCGTGAGGGCGAAGCCCGAGGCGGACCACAGCAATCAGGCTTGCGTCACGTCGCCTCGCTCCGCTCACGCTCGGCCGCAAGCGGCCTCCCTGGCGACCGCATGCCCTCGTTCGCCAGGGAGCGGAGCTGGGGGTACCTCCCGCGAGCGCAGCGAGTGGGGGCCCGTNTACAGCGATCGGGCTTGCGTCACGTCGCCTCGCTTCGCTCACGCTCGGCCGCAGCGGCCTCTCTGGCGACCGGGTGGTTCGGGCGGCCTCCCTGGCGACCGGGGCGGGCGTACGGTTGGCGCATGATCGACTGGAACCTCGCGCTCGCGACGGCCACGAAGCTGTCGCGCCCCGGCCCCGACCTGTCGGCCGCGGAGGCCGCCGAGGCGGTCGCCGAGCTGCGCGAGGGCGCCGCCCGCTCCGAAGGACCGGTCCGCGAGTTCAGCGACCTGCACGCCCGCTCCGCCACGGCCCCCGTGCTCGTGATCGACCGGCCGCGCTGGGTCGAGGCCAACCTGAGCACGTTCGAGCTGCTGATGAACCCCGTCGAGGCCCGGCTCGCGGCGGCCGGCAAGGGGTCGTCGCGCCTCGGGGGCTCGATCAGCCGCAAGGTCAGCGGCGCCGAGGTCGGCGCGCTGATGTCGTTCATGTCGTCGAAGGTGCTGGGCCAGTTCGACCCGTTCTGGACCGGGCCCGACGGCGAGGGCGGACGGCTGCTGCTCGTCGCCCCCAACGTCGTCGAGGTCGAGCGCAAGCTCGGCGTCGACCCCCACGACTTCCGCCTCTGGGTGTGCCTGCACGAGGAGACGCACCGCGTGCAGTTCACCGCCGTCGACTGGATGCGCGGCCACATGACGTCGCTGATCGACGAATTCATCGAGGCGACCGACCTCGACTCGTCGGCCGTGGCGTCGATGATGTCGGACGGTCTCGGCGAGGTCGTCCGCATCGTCAAGGGCGACTCCGACGCGTCGCTCAGCGAGGTGTTCCAGAACGACCGGCAGCGCGAGATCGTCGACCGGCTGACGGGCATCATGTCGTTGCTCGAGGGCCACGCCGACGTCGTGATGGACGGCGTGGGCCCCGAGGTCATCCCCAGCGTCGCCGAGATCCGGCGCAAGTTCACCGAGCGGCGGGCGGGCGCGAGCCCGCTCGACCGCATGCTGCGACGCCTGCTCGGCGTCGACGCCAAGATGCGCCAGTACCGCGACGGGGCGACGTTCGTGCGGCACGTCATCGACACCGTCGGCCTCGACGGCTTCAACCAGGTGTGGGCCGGTCCCGACCAGCTCCCCGGCAAGGCCGAGATCCTCGATCCCGCCGCGTGGATCACGCGCGTGCACGGCTAGGCCCGACGTGGGCGGTGCGCTCGATCCCGCGGTCGCGACGGGACGCAACCTCGTGCGGCGGGCGCTCGCCGACCTCCCGGCCGGCTCGCCCCTCGTCGTCGGCGTCTCCGGGGGCGCCGACTCGCTGGCCCTCGCGGCCGTCACGGAGTTCGTCGCGGGGCAGGAGTCGTTCGCGCTGACCGCCGTCGTCGTCGACCACGGGCTGCAACCGGGGTCGGACGAGGTCGCGGCCACCGCGGTGCGACGCCTGGCGTCGGTCGGGGTGCCGGCGACCGTGCGGCGCGTCGACGTCGGGCGGACGGGTGGCCCCGAGGCCGCCGCCCGCAGCGCGCGCCGCGCGGCGCTCGCCGCGGCCGCCGACGAGGCGGGCGCCGCGGCGGTCCTGCTCGCCCACACCCTCGACGACCAGGCCGAGACGGTCCTGCTGGGCCTCGGCCGCGGCTCCGGCCCGCGCTCGATCGCCGGCATGGCGCCCCGCGACGGCCTGTGGCGCCGGCCCCTGCTGACGCTGCGGCGGTCCGACACCGAGCGCATCTGCCGCGCGTCCGGCCTCGAGTGGTGGAGCGACCCCCACAACGTCGACCCCGCGTTCCGCCGCTCCCGCGTGCGGGCCGAGGTCGTGCCGGTGCTCGAGGACGTCCTCGGGGGAGGCGTCGCCGAGGCGCTGGCCCGCACCGCCGACCAGGTGCGCGCCGACGGCGCGCTGCTCGACGCGCTCGCCGCCGACGTCGCCGAGCCCCACGACGTCGCGGTGCTCGCCGCGCTGCCCGGGGCCCTGCGGTCGCGGGTGCTGCGGCGCATCGCCCTCGAGGCCGGCGCCTCGGCCGACGAGCTGTCGTCGACCCACCTCCTCGAGCTCGACCGGCTCGTCACCGACTGGCACGGGCAGCGGCGCATCGAGCTGCCCGGACGGGTGAGCGTGACCCGTGCCAGGACGTCAGGGGGGACTTCCCTGACGTTCGCAGCCACCCCTGTGGGAGGCTGATCCCGTGGACCAGACGCATGTCGAAGGTGACCTCGAGCTCGACCAGACCCTCTTCACGGAGGAGCAGATCACGACCCGCCTCTCCGAGATGGCGCGCCAGATCGAAGCCGACTACGAGGGCAAGGACCTCCTGCTCGTGGGCGTGCTGAAGGGCGCCGTGATGGTGATGGCCGATCTGGCCCGCAGCCTGCACCGCCACGTCGAGATGGACTGGATGGCGGTGTCGTCGTACGGCTCGGGCACCAAGTCGTCCGGCGTCGTGCGCATCCTCAAGGACCTGGACACCGACCTCAACGGCCGGCACGTCCTGATCGTCGAGGACATCATCGACACGGGCCTGACCCTCTCGTGGCTCATCACGAACCTGCGCTCGCGCGGGCCCGCGTCGGTCGAGATCGCGACGCTCCTGCGCAAGCCCGACGCGCAGCAGATGGAGGTCGAGGTCAAGTACGTCGGCTTCGACATCCCCAACGCCTTCGTCGTCGGCTACGGCCTCGACTTCGACGAGCGCTACCGCAACCTGCGCTGCATCGGCACCCTCTCGCCCCACGTGTATTCATAGGGCCCAGTTCGCTGTCGGCGAACTCCGCTCGGGAACGATGACGGCGGTTGAGCGCGTTCAACTGATGAGCGGCGCCCCGTGTACCGTTCGACTACCGACCAGCACCCGAGGAGGAGTGGACCCGATCCACGCCGCTACATGAACTTCAAACGCCTCTTCAAGGGCCCCTGGGTCTGGATCGCGCTGATCACGATCGTCGTGATCACGGTCGTCTCGGTCTCGTCGTCGGCCGACGGGTTCAAGCAGATCAAGACCGCCACGATGGTGACCTACCTCGACACCGGCAAGGTCCGCGACGTCAAGTTCATCGACGGTGACCAGCAGATCCAGGCGACCCTCGACGACGGCACCAAGGTCAAGGCCGAGTACCTCGGAGACCAGGGCGCGCGCCTCGTGCAGCAGGCCGAGACCGCCGTCGCCGACAAGAAGCTCAAGACCTTCGACGTCGACGTCCCCCAGCAGTCGTTCATCGGCTCCTTCCTCATCTCGTTCCTGCCGATCCTGCTGATCTTCGGCCTGCTGATCTACTTCCTCAGCCGCAGCCAGGGCGGCGGCGCCGGCGTCATGAAGTTCGCCAAGTCCAAGGCCAAGCTCATGAGCAAGGACACCCCGAAGACGACGTTCGCCGACGTCGCGGGCTGCGACGAGGCGATCGAGGAGCTCGGCGAGATCAAGGAGTTCCTGCAGGAGCCCGCCAAGTTCCAGGCCGTCGGGGCCAAGATCCCCAAGGGCGTCCTGCTGTACGGTCCGCCCGGCACCGGCAAGACGCTGCTGGCCCGCGCCGTCGCCGGCGAGGCCGGCGTCCCGTTCTACTCGATCTCGGGCTCCGACTTCGTCGAGATGTTCGTCGGCGTCGGCGCGAGCCGCGTCCGCGACCTGTTCGAGCAGGCCAAGGAGAATGCGCCGGCCATCGTCTTCATCGACGAGATCGACGCCGTGGGTCGCCACCGCGGCACCGGCATGGGCGGCGGCCACGACGAGCGCGAGCAGACGCTCAACCAGCTGCTCGTCGAGATGGACGGCTTCGACGTGCGCGGCGGCGTCATCCTGATCGCGGCCACCAACCGCCCCGACGTGCTCGACCCGGCCCTGCTGCGTCCGGGCCGCTTCGACCGCCAGATCGGCGTCGAGGCCCCCGACCTCGCCGGTCGCACGCAGATCCTGAAGGTGCACTCGCGGGGCAAGCCCATCGCGCCGGGCGTCGACCTCGAGGCGATCGGACGCCGCACCCCCGGCTTCTCCGGCGCCGACCTGGCCAACGTCCTCAACGAGGCGGCCCTGCTGACGGCCCGCAACGGTGCCAAGACGATCGACAGCGCCTCGCTCGACGAGGCCATCGACCGCGTCATCTCGGGCCCGCAGAAGCGCACCCGCCTGATGAACGAGAACGAGCGGCGCATCACGGCCTACCACGAGGGCGGGCACGCCCTGGTCGCCGCGGCGCTGCCGCAGAGCGATCCCGTGCACAAGATCACGATCCTGCCGCGCGGCCGGGCGCTGGGCTACACCATGGTGCTGCCCGACGAGGACAAGTACTCCCAGACGCGCGCCGAGCTGCTCGACAAGCTCGCCTACATGCTGGGCGGGCGCGCCGCCGAGGAGCTCGTGTTCCACGACCCCACGACGGGTGCCGGCAACGACATCGAGAAGGCCACCAACGTGGCCCGCGCGATGGTCACGCAGTACGGCATGAGCGAGCGTCTCGGCGCCGTGCGCCTGGGCGAGAACGAGGGCCAGCCGTTCCTGGGCCGCGACATCGGCCACGCGCGCAACTACTCCGAGAACGTCGCCGCGATCGTCGACGACGAGATCAACAAGCTCATCACGTTCGCGCACCAGGAGGCCTTCGACATCCTCCACGAGAACCGCGACGTGCTCGACGCCCTCGTCACCGAGCTGCTCGAGAAGGAGACGCTCGACAAGGCGCAGGTCGCCGCGATCTTCCAGCCGCTGCGTCGCCGCGAGGTCCGCCCGGCCTGGACCGGGTCGGAGTCGCGCGTGCCCGACACGCGTCCGCCCGTCGACACGATCATGGGCCAGTCGTACCGCGACAACGCCGATCGGGGCACGCCGATCGTGATCGGCCCCGACGCGGGCGTCGACGCGCCCCCGCCGGCGGGGCCCGACGTCCACGGCACGGGCGAGCCGACGTGACGGTCGACCGTCCCCGCGCCGAGGCGGCGATCCGTGAGCTGCTGTTCGCGATCGGCGAGGACCCCGACCGCGACGGGCTCAGGGACACGCCGATGCGGGTCGCGAAGTCGTACGACGAGCTGCTCGCCGGCCTCGACCAGACCGCCGCCGACGTGCTCAACATCGAGTTCGAGGTCGGCCACGAGGAGCTCGTGCTGGTCAAGGACATCGAGCTGTGGTCGATGTGCGAGCACCACCTGGTGCCGTTCTTCGGCGTCGCCCACGTCGGCTACATCCCGGCCGAGGGCGGCCGGGTCACGGGTCTGTCGAAGCTCGCCCGCCTGGTCGACGTCTACGCGCGGCGTCCGCAGGTGCAGGAGCGCCTCACGACGCAGATCGCCGAGTCGCTGGTCGAGATCCTGAAGCCCAAGGGCGTCATCGTCGTCCTCGAGGCCGAGCACCTGTGCATGGCGATGCGCGGCGTGCGCAAGGGCGGCGCCAAGACCGTCACGAGCGCGGTCCGCGGCCAGCTGCGCGATCCCGCGACCCGCGCCGAGGCCATGGGCCTCATCACGGCACGCTAGGCCGCCCGTGCCCGACCACGACCGGTGCCTCGTGATGGGGGTCGTCAACGTCACGCCCGACTCGTTCTCCGACGGGGGACGCTGGCTCGACGCCGCGACCGCGGTCCGCCACGGCGTCGAGCTCGTGGCCGACGGGGCCGACCTGGTCGACGTCGGGGGCGAGTCGACGCGTCCCGGGGCGCTGCGCATCGACGCCGACGAGGAGGCCCGCCGGGTGCTGCCGGTCATCGAGGGGCTCGTCGCCGAGGGCGTCCGCGTCTCGGTCGACACGATGCGCGCGGCGACCGCGCGCCGGGCGCTCGAGGCCGGGGCGACGATCATCAACGACGTGTCGGGCGGACGGGCCGATCCCGCCATGATGGCGCTCGCCGCCGAGGTCGGGTCGCCCGTCGTGCTGATGCACTGGCGCGAGCACTCCGCCACGATGCAGAACCACACGCACTACGACGACCTCGTGGCCGACATCCGTGCCGAGCTGGGCCAGCAGGTCGACGCGGCGCTCGCGGCCGGCGTCGACCCGTCGCGCGTCATCGTCGACCCCGGCCTGGGGTTCTCCAAGACCGGCGAGCAGAACTGGACCGTGCTGGCCCACCTCGACGCCTTCGTCGCGATGGGCTTCCCCCTGCTCGTCGCCGCGAGCCGCAAGGGCTTCCTCGGCGAGCTGCTCGCCGGGCCCGACGGACCGCGTCCGGCCGGCGAGCGCGACCACGCCACGGCCGCCGTGTCGACCCTCGCCGCCGCCGCCGGCGCGTGGTGCGTCCGCGTCCACGACGCGCGGTCGTCCGCCGACGCCGTGCGCGTCGCGTCCCGGCTCGCCGCCGAGTCGGGCCGGCGATGACCGTCCAGCCGCTCGAGGTGCACCGGCTGTTCTACGACGCCGTCGAGTCCGGCGACGTCGACCTGATGGCGTCGCTGTGGGTCGACGACCCCGACACGTCGTGCGTGCACCCGGGAGCCGTCCCGCTGAGGGGCACGGCGCAGGTGCTGCGGTCGTGGACCGTCCTGATGGCCAACGTCGGCTACATCCAGTTCTTCCTGACCGACGTCGACGTCGTGATGCTGCCGCGCGGCGCCGACGAGCCCGACACCGCCGTCATCGTGTGCACCGAGAACATCCTGTCGGGCGAGGGCATGTCGTCGCCCGACGCCTTCGCGGGAGGCCGTGCGGTGTGCACCAGTATCGTGGTCAGGACCGGAGGCGGGTGGAAGTTCTGGTCCCGCCACGCCTCGCCGATCGCCGAGCTGATGCAGGAGGACGACTGAATGGCCATTCCCGACGGTCTCGACCGCATCGACCTGATCGGCATCTCGGCGCACGGACACCACGGCGTGTTCGACGAGGAGAAGAAGAACGGGCAAACATTCGTCGTCGACGTGAGCCTGGGTCTCGACCTCGGGCCCGCGGCGCGCGAGCACGACCTGACGCGCACGGTGCACTACGGGGTGCTCGCGCAGCAGATCCACGACGCCATCGTGAGCGACCCCGTCGACCTCATCGAGACGGTCGCGCTCCGTATGGTGGACTTGTGCCTGGCCGAAGAGCCGGTCCGATGGGTTAGCGTGACGGTGCACAAGCCCGAAGCGCCCATCGCGGTGACGTTCCACGACGTCGCCGTCACGATAGAGCGGAGCAGACAGTGACCGAAGCGCCCACCCCGTACGTGCTGGACGCCGACACGATGACGGGCGGCATGCGTCCGATCCGGCAGGCCGTCCTGGCGATCGGATCGAACCTGGGCGATCGCATCGACAAGCTGCAGGGGGCCGTCTCCGCGCTGGAGGACACCCCCGAGGTCACGATCGTCGCGATCTCGTCGGTCTACGAGACCGAGCCGGTCGGCAGCCCCGACGGCTCGGGCAAGTTCCTCAACGCCGTCGTCCTGATCGACACGACCCTCACGGTCCACACGTTGCTCGACCGCGCGCTCGCGATCGAGGACGCGTTCGGCCGCGAGCGCTCCGAGCCGGGCGCGCCGCGCACGCTCGACGTCGACGTCATCGTCGTCGGCAACCGGGTCGCCGAGGACGAGCAGCTCGTGCTGCCGCACCCGCGCGCCCACGAGCGCGGCTTCGTGCTCGTGCCGTGGCTCGAGGTCGACCCCGAGGGCGAGATCCCCGGCAAGGGCTTCGTCGCCGACCTGATCGGCGACGTGGACGTCAGCGGCGTCGTCAAGCGTGAGGACCTCGAGATCATCCTGTGATCGCCAAGCCGACCCCGGCGCTGCTGGTCGCCGTCCTGCTCGCGGTCGGCGTCGTCGCCGGGCGGCTGACGCCGCCCCTCGTCGTGCGTCTGGGGGGCAACCCGCCCCGCCTGGGGTGGATCGCCCCGCTGACGCTCCTGGCCGGCGCCGTCGTGGTCGGGATGTTCGCGTGGAGCACGTGGCAGACGCTCCACCGCCGGCACGAGCGGATCGCCGTCGACCACGGCATCCGCATGCTGGCGCTGGCCAAGGCCAGCGCGATCGTCGGGGCACTCGTCGGCGGCTACTACGGCGGGTACGCCCTGGCCTTCCTCGACGCGCTCGACGCGACGCTGGGCCGTGAGCGCTTCGTGCGCGGCCTCGCGGCGGCGATCGCGAGCCTGCTGCTGATGGTGGCCGCGCTGCTGCTCGAGCGGGCGTGCCGCCTGCCCGACGACGAGGACGAGGACCCCCAGGAGGGCGTCACCGCCCCCTGACGGGCGTCAGCCGAGGAGGGTCTCGCGGAGGGTGCCGAGGCCGATGCTGCCGACCGAGAGCGCCTGGCGGTGGAACTCCTTCAGGTCGGCGCGCTCGCCCTGCGCCGCGACCCAGTCGTCGCGCAGCTGCTCCCACATGCGCTGGCCGACCTTGTACGACGGCGCCTGCCCGGCCCAGCCGAGGTAGCGGTTGACCTCGAACCGCACGAACGAGTCGTTCATGTTCACGTGCTGCGCCATGAACCCGAAGGCGTCCTCGCCGGTCCACGTGCCGCTGCCGTCGGGCCTCGGCTTCTGCAGGTGCACCCCGATGTCGAGGACGACGCGGGCCGCGCGCATGCGCTGGCCGTCGAGCATGCCGAGGCGGTCGGCGGGGTCGTCGAGGTAGCCGAGATCGGCCATCAGGCGCTCGGCGTACAGGGCCCACCCCTCGCCGTGGCCCGAGTTCCAGTTGAGCCGGCGCCAGCCGTTGAGCTCGGCGCTGTTGTACGTCGCGAGCCCGCACTGGAGGTGGTGGCCCGGGACGCCCTCGTGGTAGACGGTCGTGAGCTCGCGCCACGTGTCGAACTCCGTGATGCCGGCCGGGACGCTCCACCACATGCGGCCGGCGCGCTCGAAGTCCTCGCTCGGCGGCGTGTAGTAGATGCCGCCCTCGTCGGTCGGGGCGATCATGCACTCGAGCCGTCGCATGGGCTCGGGGATGTCGAAGTGCGTGCGGCCGAGGTCGGCGACTGCCTGGTCGCTGGTGCGCTGCATCCACGCCTGCAGCGCCTCGGTGCCGTGCAGCTTGCGGGACGGGTCGGCGTCGAGATGCGCGATCGCCTCGGCGACGCCCGCTCCGGGAAGGACCTGGTCGGCGATGCGCTCCTGCTCGGCGACCATGCGCGCCAGCTCGTCGATGCCCCACTCGTACGTCTCGTCGAGGTCGATCTCGGCCCCCACGAACGCCCGTGACGCGAGCGCGTAGTGCTCGCGGCCGACGGCGTCGGCCTCGCGGGCGTGCGGGGCGAGGTCGCGCTCGAGGAACTCCGCGAGCCGCCCGTACGCCTCGGACGCGACGCGCGCTCCCTCGTCGAGATCGGCCTGCAGGCTCGGCGGGACGTCCGCGCGGGCCGCGAGGCTCGCGAAGAAGCTGTCGCCGCCCACCTGCTTGCGTGCCTGCGTGGCGACCTCGCGCACCTGGCGGACGGCGGGGACGTTGCCCGCGGCGATGCCGATGCGCAGCGAGTCGAGGTAGCCGGCCATCGCGCCCGGCAGGTGCTGCATGCGACGGGCGACGTGCTCCCAGCCGTCCGTCGTCGACGTGTCCATCAGGTCGAAGACGTCGCGCAGCTCCTGGCCGGGGGACGCGATGACGTTGAGGTCGCGCTGCTAGAAGCCCGCCTCGATCTGCTCGAGCTCGAGCCCGAGGGTGCGGACGAGCTCGGCCTGCGTCACGACGTCCGTCGGGTCGTCGGGTCGCGCGTCGCGCACCCGCGCCAGCATCGACCGGGCGGCGTCGGCGCGTGCGGCGACCCCGTCGGGGGAGTGGTCGGTGTAGTCGGACTCCCGGCCGGGACGCCCGAGGTGGACGTGCAGCTCGGGGGTGAGCTCGAGCATCGTCTCGAGCCACTGCTCGGCGAGGTCGTCGATGGGCGTCGGTTCGCGGTGGTCGGCCATGCCCCGACCCTACGACGCCGGCCCGGCGGGGCTACTTGTCGATGTCGCCGACGACGAAGAACATCGAGCCGAGGATCGCGACGAGGTCGGCCACGACGGTGCCCGACACGATCTCGGGCAGCACCGCGACGTTGTTGAACGAGGCCGTGCGCAGCTTCAGCCGCCACGGCGTCTTCTCGCCGCGCGAGACCAGGTAGTACCCGTTGAGCCCCAGCGGGTTCTCGGTCCAGACGTACGTCGACCCCTCGGGGGCCTTGAGGATCTTGGGCAGCCGGACGTTGACGGGCCCCGGCGCGAGCCCGGCCAGCCGCGTCAGGCAGGCGTCGGCGAGGTCGAGCGACACCTTCGTCTGCTCGAGCAGCACCGAGAACCGCGCGTGGCAGTCGCCCTCGGTCATGACGGGCACCCGCAGGACGTCCTGCAGCTCGCCGTACGCGAGGTACGGCTCGTCGCGGCGCAGGTCGAGGTCGAGGCCCGACGCCCGCGCGATGGGTCCCGAGACGCCGTAGGCCTGCACGAGCTCGGGCGACAGGACGCCGACGCCGACGGTGCGGGCACGGAAGATCTCGTTGCCGAGCACGAGGTCCTCGAGCTCGGCGAGCCGTGAGCGGACCGTCGCGATCGCGGCGGACGCCCGACCCGTCCACCCCGCGGGGATGTCCTCCTTGAGGCCGCCGACGCGGTTGAACATGTAGTGCATGCGCCCGCCGGAGACCTCCTCCATGACCTCCTGGATCGTCTCGCGCTCGCGGAACGCGTAGAAGACCGGCGTGATCGCGCCCAGCTCGAGCGGGTACGACCCGAGGAACATCAGGTGGTTGAGGACGCGGTTGAGCTCGGCCAGCAGCGTGCGCAGCCACGTCGCCCGCTCGGGCACCTCCATGCCGAGCATGTCCTCGACGGCCAGCACGACCCCGAGCTCGGAGGAGAAGGCGCTGAGCCAGTCGTGGCGGTTGGCCAGGACGACGATCTGCCGGTAGTCACGCACCTCGAACAGCTTCTCGACACCGCGGTGCATGTAGCCGACGATCGGCTCGCACGCCCGCACGCGCTCGCCGTCGAGCGTCAGGCGCAGCCGCAGGACGCCGTGGGTCGCGGGGTGCTGCGGCCCGATGTTGAGCACCATGTCGGTCGTCGCGAAGCCCGTGCCGACGCTGGCGGTGACCTCGGTCATGAGCGGCGCAGCAACCGCTTGAACCAGCTGCCGATGCGGCGGGCCGAGATGTAGGGCGATCCCCGCTCGATCATCTCGAGCCGCGCGTTGATGGTCTCGATCTCGCCGGCCTGCGCCCGGACCTTCTCGTGCAGCCTCTCGTGGCGGCTGCCCGCGCCGGTCCACGCGGGGTGGGCCCACGGCTGCTCGTACGCCTGCGGGTGACGGGTGATGTCGAGGACCATGCCGTCGCGCAGCCACTGCAGGCGCGACGCGATCTCGTGCCCGTCGGCCGCGATGATGGGGTGCACCGGCGGCGGGAACGACGCCGCGGCGAGGCGCTGGTCGAAGTCGCCCGTGCCGTTGCCCGGCGTGTGGACGTGCTCGAGCCCGTTGCGGTCGAGGAACGCCGTGAAGCGGTCGAACCCGCGGGGCAGCTCGGCGTTGAACTCGGACATGTCGGTCGCGGCGTAGAGCTCCTCGGCGCTGACGTCGGCCTCGAACGACGGCATCATCGTGTACGGCATGCGGTGGTACTCGGCGAGCTCGAGCGTGCGCGAGTCGTGCGCCAGCAGGTGCGCCGGGGTGCCGCCGAGCAGCGCGGCGACGTTGCCGTGGAAGCGGGTGCCGTACGCGAAGTGCTGCGTGGCCATGAAGTCGTACCAGGGCCAGGTGTCGAGGAACAGGCGGATGCGGTCCTGCTGGTAGAGCGGGTGCTCGAGGTGCACCGGCACGAGCGGGTCGTCGACGTGCGGGAACGGCACGCCCCACAGCAGCATCCGCAGGTCGTGGGCGTCCTGGCCGACGTAGGTCAGGTGGGGGTGGCGCTCGGCCTGCGTGGTCGCGAAGGCGCCGATGCCGGCGACCTCGGGCGTCAGGTTGAGCGCGAGGGGGCTGTCGGACGTCAGGGAGTCGACGCGCTTGTCGACCCTGAAGTCGCGCCCGTGCAGGAACAGCGACGGGCACCCGATGACGTCGATCGCGTCGTCGGGGAAGCCCAGGCTCAGCAGGTACGACTTCGTGAACTCGCCGCGCACCCCGATCGACGCCGACCGGTCGAGCACGAGGCCCACGAACTTCCTGACGGTGTCGTCGACGGGCGCGAGCGCCTCGATGCCGTGACCGTGCGGCGCCTGCGCCCCGATCCCCGTCACGGTGACGGGGATCCTGACGCCCTCGAGCAGCTCGGCGAGGCGGGCGAGGCGCGGCTCGAACTCGGTGCGGAACGCATTGGCCATCGGGATCACGAAGTGGTCGAACTCGTCGTTGATGCGGGCGGCGTCGCCGGGCCGGGGCGACACCCGCTCCGAGAGCGTCGAGTTGGACACGAGCTCGGCGCCGTCGACCGAGAGCGTCCGCCACATGGAGTGCTGGAAGAGGTAGTTGCCGCTGTTGCTGTTGAAGACGTCCTGGGTCAGGGTCG
Organism: Aeromicrobium sp. Root472D3; assembly: GCF_001426485.1. Classification (GTDB taxonomy): domain Bacteria; phylum Actinomycetota; class Actinomycetes; order Propionibacteriales; family Nocardioidaceae; genus Aeromicrobium. The sequence goes on from NZ_LMET01000001.1 coordinate 1,073,378, forward strand.
ACTCGGCGACGACCGGGGTGAACGGGTCCTTGCCGGAACGGATCAGCAACCGGGTCATGCGGTCAGTGTTCCATGCCGGGTGTCGGTCACGATCCACCAGAAGTCGCCGAGGCCGCCCCGGGCCGTCAGCTCGGCGGCCTCGCCGGCCCGCGAGAGCGCGCGGACGTAGGCGGAGGGGTCCGAGCGCGCGAGGTCGATGGGCGGACGGGCGCCGTCGACGCCCAGCTCGGCCAGGGCGTCGCGCTGGCGCACGAGACGTCCGCCGACCGCCGCCGCGACGGCGTCGACCGCGACGTGGGCCGTGACGTCGCGGCTGCCGTCGGGACGGACGTCGACCTCGCGCCCGCCGAGGTACGACCGCAGCGTCCCGAACGGGGGACGGTCGCCGGCCAGGTGGCCGTAGTCGATCGCGACCGCGACACCGTCGACGCGGGCGACGACGTCGGCCCACGCGGCATCGCGCGGCGCGCCGTCCTCCGACCTCTCGCCGGCGGCCCCGGGCGTCCACCACCGGCGCGTCCAGCCGGGGTCGTGGACGTCGCCGAGAGCCTCCTCGCCGGTGGCCGGGTCGACAAGCACCTCGCGGTCGACGCCGTCGTCGTCGCGCTCGACGACGGTGCACGGCAGGTTGTCGAGCCACTCGTTGGCGACCACGAGACCCGTGACCCGCTCGGGCAGCGCGGACGTCCACGCGACGTCGGCCGGCAGCGCCGGCGGGCGGGGCGCGATCTCGACGCCGACGAGGGCGACGCCCGGCAGCAGCCCGTGCAGCGCCGTCAGCAGCTCGCCGCCCCCGGCGCCGAGGTCGACGACGGTCGCCGCGCCGGTCCGGCGGGCCAGCTCGGCCACCGCGACCGCGAACGTCCCGACGTGGGCGCTGGTGCGGAAGTGGTCGGCGGGCCTCGACGTGCGGAAGAAGCCGTCGTCGCCGTACAGCGCGGCGTCCCACGCCGTCCGCCACGGAACCAGGTGCGCCGCCACGGCGCCAATCTATGGCACGGGGACGCCCGGGTGAGACCCCCTCGTTATGCTCGGCGCGTGACGAACAGCGGTCGACGTGCGCGGGCAGCCGTCGGTGCCGTCCGGCGGCGGTGGCGCAACCGCGACAGCCCCCTGCTGAGCGTCGTGGTCCCGGTCTACAACGCGGCCGACCTGGTCGAGGAGTCGCTGCAGTCGGTGCTCGACCAGCAGTACCGCAACGTCGAGATCGTGGTGGTCGACGACGGCTCGACCGACGACAGCCTCGCCGTCGTGCAGGCGTTCGCCGCGCGCAACCCGCAGGTCACGGTGCTGAGCCAGCCCAACGGCGGCGTCGGGGTCGCGCGGCGCACCGGCACCGACGCCGCGACGGGCGAGTACCTGACCTTCGTCGACTCCGACGACACCGTCACCCGCAGCGGCATCCAGGTCGCGATGGACGGTCTGCGGCGCAGCGGCTCGGACGTCGCGGTGATGCCGTACCAGCGGCGCGAGGGCGACGTCGTGCGTCCGGCCGCCCCGTGGATCCGCGCGGTGCACGCCCGTCCCGCCGAGGGCGTCACGCTGGCCGAGCGCCCCGACGTGCTGGTCAGCGCGATCCCCGGCGGCAAGATCTTCCGCCGGGCGTTCTGGGACGAGCACGGCTTCGTCTACCCGACGGTGCTGCTGGCGGGCGACCAGCGCGTCGCGGCCGAGGCCTTCCTGCGGGCCCGCACGCTCGACATCACCTCCGTCCCGGCGTACACGTGGCGCCGCATGGAGACGTCGATCTCGCAGGGGCACGTGACGGCCGCCGCCGTCCACGCCCGTCACGACGCGATGGACGCGGTGCTCGAGATCCTGGCGCCCCTGCCCGTGGCCCGCGACGAGCGCATCCTGCAGTACCTGCGCCACAACGTCCCGAACTCGCTGCTGAAGCTCGAGCGGGCCGACGACGCCTACCTCGACGCCCTGGTCGAGCGCGTGCCGCAGATCGTCGCGGCGGCCCCGCCCGACCGCTACGCGACCGAGGTGCCGGCGCAGTACCGCGTGCTGCACGCCCTGCTGGCCGCGGGCGACCGGGCGGCCGTGTGGCGCTTCGTGCGGGCCGAGGGCATGCAGCCCGAGATGCACCCGTCGGGCCCGGAGCCCGCGGGCCTCACGGTGCACCTGCCCGGCTGGGGCGTCGACGACGTCCGGCCCGAGGTGTACGTCCTGACGGCCGAGCAGACCGCGGCGCGCGCCGTCGTCCGTTCGGCCCGGCGCGACGGGCCCGACCTCGTGCTCGACGTCGCCGCGTGGTTCCCGAACCTCGAGCTCGACGACCCGTCGCTGTCGGTCAAGACCGACGGCGACCTGGTCGACGTCGTGCCCGACGGCGAGCCGCACGTCGCGACGTCGCGGCAGGGGGCGCAGCGTCGATACGCGCGCTCGGGGTGGACCGTGACGCTGCGGGGGGTGGGCCGACGCGCACCGCGCACGCTGACCGTGACGCTGCAGGACGGCGACCGCACCGGCACCGTCACGGCGCCGATCCCGCGCTGACCCCCGGCGCCACGATGTGACCCAGCGCACTCGGCGGCCCCATGGCCTTCCGGGGGGCGAGCGATATGCTGGAGACGTCAATGAGTCTGGTACCCGTCAGGGACTGGAACGCGGAGACGAGAGAAGGCCACCATGATGCGTCCCTCCATGGGCGTCGTCGGAGCCGGCAAGGTCGGTTCCGTGCTCGCCGCGCGCCTGCGCGCCGCGGGCTACCCCGTCGTCGGCGTCAGCGGACGGTCCGAGGCCTCGCGGCTGCGGATCAGCACGCTGCTGCCGGGCGTCCCGGTGCTCGAGCCCGAGGCCGTGGCCGCCGCCGCCGACGTCCTCGTGCTGTCGGTGCCCGACGACAGCCTGATCGCGGTGGCCGAGGAGCTCGCCGCCTCCGGTGCCGTCCGCCCGGGGCAGGTGGTCCTGCACACCAGCGGACGCCACGGGCTCGACGCCCTCGCGGCGCTGACCCGTCTGGGCGCCCGGCCCATCGCCTTCCACCCCGCCATGACGTTCACCGGCACGGCCGTCGACCTCGAGCGGGGCCCCGTGTTCGGCCTGACCGCCGCGGACGCCGACCGTCCGCTCGCCGAGGAGCTCGTCGCGGCGCTGCACGGCGTCCCGATGTGGGTCGCCGAGTCCGACCGCGCGCTCTACCACGCGGCCCTGGCCCACGGCGCCAACCACCTCGTCACCCTCGTCGCGCAGTCGATGGACCTGCTGCGGACGGCCGGCGCGGCCGATCCCGCCGCGGTGCTGCGCCCCCTGCTGACCGCGGCGCTCGACAACGTCCTGGCCTACGGCGACGCCGCGCTGACGGGGCCCGTCGTGCGCGGCGACGTCACGACGATCCGCGCCCACGTCGACGCCCTGGCGGCGTCCGACGTCGACGACGCGACGGTCGACGCGTACCTCGAGCTCGCCCGCGCCACGGCCCGCCGCGCCGAGGCCGACCACCGGCTCGACGCCGCCACGGCGGGCACGATCCGCCAGGTGCTCGACGAGGCCGACTGGGACACCATGGCGCACATCGCCGCCGGGTTCTGACCGTGACCTCACCCGTCGTCGCCCGCACCCGGGCCGAGCTCGCCGACTCCCGCGGAGGCTCCGCCTCGGTCGCCTTCGTGCCCACGATGGGGGCGCTGCACGACGGCCACGTGCGGCTGCTCGAGCACGCCCGGCCCCTGGGCGAGACGCTGGTCGCGTCGATCTTCGTCAACCCGACGCAGTTCGCGCCGGGCGAGGACTTCGACGCCTACCCCCGCACGTTCGAGGCCGACCTCGAGCGGTGCGCCGCCGCGGGCGTCGACGTCGTGTTCGCCCCGACCGTGGCCACGATGTACCCGTCCGGGCTCGTCGACACCGTCACGGTCGACCCCGGGCCGCTGGGCTCGGTGCTCGAGGGGGCCTCGCGGCCCACGCACTTCCGCGGCGTCCTGACCGTCGTGTCGAAGCTGTTCGGCCTGGTGCGCCCCGACGTCGCGGTGTTCGGCGAGAAGGACTACCAGCAGCTGACGCTCGTGCGGCAGATGGCGCGCGAGCTCGCGCTCGGCGTCGACGTCGTGGGCTGCCCGACGGTGCGCGAGCCGGACGGGCTCGCGATGAGCTCGCGCAACCGCTACCTCGGCGACGACGAGCGGCGCACCGCGGCCTCGATCTCGGCGGCCCTGCGCGCAGGGGTCGAGGCAGCCCCGCGCGGCCCCGACGCGGTGCTCGCGGCGGCCCACGCCGTGCTCGACGACGTCTCGGCCGACCTCGACCTCGACTACCTCGTCCTGACCGATCCCGAGCTCGGACCGGCCGTGGCCGGCTCCGACGCCCGCCTGCTCGTGGCCGCCCGCGTGGGCCGGCCACGTCTGCTCGACAACACCGCCCTGACGCTCGGAGGCCCCTCGTGATCCGCACCATGATGAAGTCCAAGATCCACCGCGCGACCGTGACGCAGGCCGACCTGCACTACGTCGGCTCCGTGACAGTCGACCTCGACCTGCTCGAGGCGGCCGACCTGCTGCCGGGCGAGCTCGTGCACATCGTCGACATCGACAACGGCAACCGGCTCGAGACCTACACGATCGCGGGGGAGCGCGGCTCGGGCGTCATCGGCATCAACGGCGCCGCGGCCCACCTCGTCCACCCCGGCGACCTCGTGATCCTGATCGCGTACGCGCAGATGCCCGACGCCGAGGCCCGGACGTTCGAGCCCCACGTCGTGTTCGTCGACCGCGACAACCGCGTCGTCGGCACCGGCGCCGACCCGGCCGAGGCGCTGCCGGGCTCGGGCCTGACGCGCGGCGACGTCGTCGACAACCCGCTCGTCGCCTCGCGATGATCCTGCTCTGCCTCGACGTCAGCAACAGCCACACGACGATCGGGGCGTTCGACGGCGACGAGCTGGTCGAGCACTGGCAGGTGTCGTCCGACGAGCGTCGCACGGCCGACGAGTGGCAGGTGCTCGTGACGGGCCTGACGGCGCGGGCCGGCATCGACGGCATCGACGCGGTCGCGATGTGCTGCACCGTCCCGACGATCCTGGTCGAGCTGCGGGCCCTGCAGGAGCGCTACTACGCCGACCTGCCGACCGCCGTCGTCGGACCGGGGGTCAGGACCGGCATCCCGATCCACACCGACAACCCGCGCGAGGTCGGCGCCGACCGCATCGTCAACGCGCTCGCCGCCGCCGAGCTCTACGGCGGCCCCGCGATCGTCGTCGACCTCAACGGGACGGCGACGATCTTCGACGTCGTCGACTCCGACGACCGCTACATCGGCGGTGCGATCGCCCCCGGCGTCGAGCTGTCGCTGGAGGCCCTGTCGCGGCGGGGCGCCCAGCTGCGCAGCGTCGAGCTCGCGGTGCCGCGCGACGTCATCGGCAAGAACACCGTCGAGGCCCTGCAGTCGGGCATCGTGTTCGGCTTCGCGGGGCTCGTGGACGGTCTGGTGTCGCGCATCATCGACTCGCTCGACGTCGACCCGGAGCACGTCACGGTGATCGCGACGGGCTCGTTCCCGGAGTCGGTCGTCGAGCACTGCGAGACCATCACGACCCGCGACCCGCACCTGACGCTGACGGGCCTGCGGCTGATCCACGAGAAGAACCACGGCTGACGCACCCGCGTCGATCCCACCGCACTAGGCTTGCTCCTCGTGAGCGAACTGACCCAGAGCCCCGAGGACGAGCTGCCCGAGCAGATGCGGGTGCGCCTCGAGAAGCGCGAGCAGGTCATCGCGCGCGGCGAGGAGCCGTACCCCGTCGTCGTCGGACGCACCCACACGCTGCGCGAGGTCGTCGAGGCGTACGACGCCGAGGCGCTGGGGCCCGACACGCTGACCGGTGACACCGTCACGGTCGCCGGACGCGTCATCTTCGTCCGCGGCACCGGCAAGCTCGTGTTCGTCGCGCTGCGCGAGGGCGACGGCACGCCGCTGCAGGCCATGATCTCGCTCGGCGGCGTCGGCGAGGAGAGCCTCGCGGCGTTCAAGGCCACCGTCGACATCGGTGACCACCTGGCCGTCACGGGCGAGGTCATCACCAGCAAGCGCGGCGAGCTGTCGGTCATGGCGACGTCGTGGCTGCTCGCGGCCAAGACCGTCCGCCCCCTGCCCAACGAGCACGCCCCGCTGTCGGACGAGGCACGCAGCCGCATGCGGTACGTCGACCTGATCGTGCGGCCCGAGGCGCGCGACAACGTCCGGGTCAAGGCCAAGGTCATGCAGTCGCTGCGCTCGACGCTCGACCGCCTCGGCTACGTCGAGGTCGAGACGCCCGTGCTGCAGCACACCAACGGTGGTGCCGCGGCGCGTCCGTTCCGCACGCACGTCAACGCCTTCGACGAGCCGGCGCTGCTGCGCATCGCGCTCGAGCTGCACCTCAAGCGCGCGCTGGTCGGCGGCATCGACAAGGTCTACGAGATGGCCAAGACGTTCCGCAACGAGGGCGTCGACAACACCCACAACGTCGAGTTCCTGATGCTCGAGGCCTACGAGGCCTACGGCTCGTACGACACGATGGCGGTGCTGACCCGCGAGCTCGTCCTCGACGCCGCCCGGTCGGTCGGCAAGACCGTCGTGCCGGGCCGCGACGGGTCCGAGATCGACCTCGAGGCCGAGTGGCGTCACGCGACCGTGCACGACCTCGTCAGCGAGGCCGTCGGCCGCACCGTCGACACCTCGACGTCCGTCGACGAGCTGGTGGCGCTCGCCGCGACCCACGACGTCGCCCTGCGCGACGGCTGGGACGCCGGCGAGATCGTGCTCGAGCTGTACGAGAAGCTCGTCGAGCACACGCTGATCCAGCCGACGTTCGTGCGCGACTACCCCGAGTCGGTGCGCCCCCTGGCCAAGAAGCACCGGACGACGCCCGGGCTGGTCGAGGCGTGGGACCTCATCATCAACGGCGTCGAGCTGGCCCCGGCGTACTCCGAGCTCAACGACCCCGTGATCCAGCGCGAGCGGCTCGAGGAGCAGGCCCGTCAGGCCGCGGCCGGCAACCCCGAGGCCAACGACGTCGACGAGGACTTCCTGCGCGCGCTCGAGTTCGGCATGCCCCCCGCGGGCGGCCTCGGCTTCGGCGTCGACCGCCTCGTGATGCTGCTGCAGGGCATCGGCATCCGCGACGCGATCCTCTTCCCGACGACGCGGGCCGAGTAGCGGCTCAGGCGAGGGCGGCGCGGACGCGGGCGCGTCCGTCGGCGGGGTCGTCCGCCGCGAGGGCTGCCTCGGCGGCCGCGCGGCACTGCTCGAGCGTGACGGTCGCGAGCATCGCGCCGACGCTGCGCACGGCGCTGGCCGCGCACGACAGCGACGTGACGCCGAGCCCCACCAGGACGCAGGCCAGCAGCGGGTCGGCCGCGGCCTCGCCGCACACGCCGACGGGCTTGCCGGCGCGCTCGCCGGCGCCCGCGACGGACGCCACGAGCGTCAGCAGGGCGGGCTGCCACGGATCGGTCAGGTGGCTCAGCGACGCCGCCATGCGATCGGCCGCGAACGTGTACTGGCTGAGGTCGTTGGTGCCGATCGACACGAAGTCGACGTGCTGCAGCAGGCGGTCGGCCAGGAGCGCCGCCGACGGCGTCTCGATCATGACGCCGGCCGTGAGCCCGCGCTCGCGGATGCGTGCCGCGACGTCGACCGCCTCGGAGACCACCGAGACCATCGGCGCCATGACCCACACGTCGGCCGACGACTGCGCGGCGGCCGCGGCGATCGCGTCGAGCTGGTGGTCGAGCAGCTCGGGGCGCTCGGTGGCGATGCGCAGCCCGCGCACGCCGAGGGCAGGGTTCGGCTCGGTGCCCATGTCGGCGAAGGCGAGCGGCTTGTCCGACCCCGCGTCGAGGGTGCGCACGACGACCTTGTGGTCGCCGGCGGCGTCGAGCACGGCCCGGTAGATCTCGGCCTGCTCGTCGACGGTCGGCTCGGACGAGCGGTCCAGGAAGCTCAGCTCGGTGCGGTACAGGCCGAAGCCCTCGACCGGCTCGGCGGCGGCGCGGACGGCACCCGCCGCGTCCTGCACGTTGGCCATGACCTGCACGGCGTGGCCGTCGAGCGTCGCGCCCGGGCCCGTCCAGGCGGCGCTCGCGGCCCGGCGCTCGGCGTCGGCGGCGGCTCGTGCGGCGGCGTCGGCCGCGTCGGGGTCGAGCACGACCTCGCCGGTCGTCCCGTCGACCAGTGCGGTGGTGGACGATCCGTCGAGCGGCAGGTCGCGGACGCCCACGACGCACGGGATGCCGAGCTGGCGCGCGATGATCGCGGTGTGGCTCGTTGCGCCCCCCAGGCGGATCGCGATCGCGGTGATGCGCGCGGGGTCGAGGCCCGCGGTGTCGGCGGGGGCGAGGTCGTCGGCGAACAGCACCGACGGGACGTCGGGGCTCGGGACACCGGGTTCGGGCAGGCCGAGCACCTCGGCGACGACCCGGTCGCGGACGTCGTACAGGTCGGTGACCCGCTCGGCCATCAGGCCGCCCGCGGACTCGAACATCGTGGCCAGCTGGGCGACGGCGGCGGTCATGGCGGTCGCGGGGCCCGACGTGTCGGCGTGCCGGCCGACGAAGGTCGCCAGGCCGCGGTCGCGCGCCATCGCCGCGGTGGCCTGCAGCACCTCGGCGGCGGCGCCGGACGCGTGCCCGGCCCGCGCGGTGAGGCGGTCGGCGACCGTCGCGCAGGCGGTCGTGACGGCGGCGACGGTGGTGTCGCGGTCGACGTGCGGCTCGTCGGCGGGGGCCTCGACGCGCTCGGCGGTCACGACGACGGGACCGGTGCCGACGCCCGGGACGACGGGTGTTCCGCTGCTGCTCATGCATCTCTCCTACGGATCGGGTTCCTGCGTCGTGCCACCTGTGAGCGGGGCTACGCGAACGTGAGGAAATGTGTCCGAACCCCTTGACTTCGAGGGACGTTACCGCGTAGAACAACAGATATCAACAAAAAACCACACAAATCCACACACATGATGACGACGAGACGAGGAGGGCGCGTGTACGCCGCAGAACGACGAGCAGCGCTGGCCCAGCGCCTCGAGCAGCACGGACGAGTCAGCGTCCTCGACGCGGCCGGCGACTTCGGCGTGTCCGGCGAGACCGTCCGGCGCGACCTCGCGGCCCTCGAGCGCCGCGGCATCGCGCGCCGCGTCCACGGTGGCGCCGTCGCGCGGACGTCGGTGCAGGCCGTCGAGCTCGACCTGCGCGAGCGCGAGGCCCGGCAGTCGCCGCAGAAGCAGCGCATCGCGTCGGCCGCCCTCGCGTTCCTGCCGCCCGTCGACGGCAGCATGATCGTCGACGCCGGCACCTCGACCGCCGCGCTGATCGACGTCCTGCCCGACGAGCACTCGCTCACCGCCGTGACGCACGGCATCGCCGCCGCGGCGCAGATGTCGCGCCTCGAGCAGGTCGACCTGCACGTCATCGGCGGGCACGTGCGCGGCGCGACGGGTGCCGCGATCGGCGCCGGCACCGTCGCGGCCTACGAGACGGTCGGGGTCGACGTCGCCTTCGTCGGTGCCAACGGGCTGTCGGTCGAGCGCGGCCTGACGACCGTCGACTTCGGCGAGGCCGCGGTCAAGCGCGCGATCGTCTCGCGTGCCGCCCGCACCGTCGTGCTGGCCGACTCCAGCAAGCTCGACACCGACTACCTCGTCACGTTCGCCGCCCTGACGTCGGTCGACGTGCTGGTCACCGACACCGATGCCCCCGCCGAGTGCGTCGCCCGCCTGCGCGACACAGGGATGGAGGTCGTGCTCGCATGATCGTCACCGTCACCGCCAACCCCGCGATCGACCGTCTGCTGACGCTGGACGAGCCGCTCGTCCGCGGCGTCGTCGGCCGCACCGGCGCCCCGGTCGACCAGCCCGGGGGCAAGGGCGTCAACGTCGCCCGCGTCGTCGCGGCCGCCGGCCACGAGGTCGCCGCGATCTTCCCCGCCCCGGCCCACGACTCGTTCGTGACGGCCGTCGAGGCCACGGGCCTGGCGCACGTCGCGGTGCCGACGCGCAGCCGCGTGCGGGTCAACCTGACCCTCGCGGAGGCCGACGGCACCACCACCAAGCTCAACGCCCCGGGCGCCGAGCTGTCGGCCGACGAGCTCGACCGCCTGACGCGATCGATCGTCGAGTCGTCCGCCGGCGTCGCGTGGGTCGTGCTGTCGGGCTCTCTGCCGCCCGGCGTGCCCGACGACTGGTACGCCGTCCTGACCCGCACGCTGCGGGCCGGGGGAGCGCGGGTCGCGGTCGACGCGTCCGGCGCCCCGCTGCTCGCGACGCTCGGCGCGGCCTCCGGCGCCCCCGACCTGGTCAAGCCCAACGCCCACGAGGTCGTCGAGCTGGTCGGCGGCGACGCCGACGCGATCGAGGCCGACCCCGCGCTGGCCGCCGAGACCGCGCAGCGCGTCCGCCGCGAGTTCGGGCCCGCCGCGGTGCTGCTGACGCTGGGCGCCTCCGGCGCCGTGCTGGCCACCGCGGACGGCTCGTGGTTCGCGGCGTCGCCCCCGATCGTCCCCGTCAGCACCGTCGGCGCGGGCGACTCCTCGCTCGCCGGCTACCTGCTGGCCGAGGTCGCCGGGCACGACGCGCCCGGCTGCCTGTCGACCGCCGTGCGCCACGGCAGCGCGGCAGCAGCCCTCGCCGGCTCGACGCCACCCGGTCCGTCCGACGTCGCGGCGCTCGCCGCGGTCTCCGTCACGCACGTGCAGCACCCGTCACACCACAACCAGAAGGATGGTCATGTCATCACTCATCACGGCTGATCTCGTCAGCCTCGACACCGCCCTGGGTGAGGATGCGGAGACCGTCATCACCGCCCTCGCCCAGAAGGTCGCCGACGCCGGTCGCGCGACCGACGCCTCGCAGCTCGTCGCCGACGCCCTCGCCCGCGAGGCCCAGTCGGCCACGGGCCTGCCCGGCGGCATCGCGATCCCGCACTGCCGCTCCGAGGCCGTCACGGAGCCGACGCTGGCCTTCGCGCGTCTCGTGCCCGGCGCCGACTTCGGTGCGACCGACGCGCCTGCCGACCTGGTCTTCCTCATCGCCGCGCCCGCCGGCGGCGGCCAGGAGCACCTGAAGCTGCTCTCGTCGCTGGCCCGCGCCCTCGTGCGTCCCGACTTCACGGCGGCGCTGCGCTCGGCCCCCGACGCCGACGCGATCGTCGCGCTGGTCGAGGACGTCGTCTCGCCGGCCCCGGTCGCCGATTCGGCGCCCGCCGCCGCCCCGGCTCCTGCCGCTCCCGCTGCCGCCGCGCCCGCCGTCACCCGCATCGTCGCCGTGACGGCGTGCCCCACGGGCATCGCGCACACCTACATGGCCGCCGACTCGCTGACGCAGGAGGCCGCGCAGACCGACGGCGTCGAGCTGCAGGTCGAGACGCAGGGCTCATCGGGCGCCAAGCCCCTGTCGCCCGAGACGATCGCCGCGGCCGACGCCGTGATCTTCGCGACCGACGTCGGCGTCAAGGACCAGGCCCGCTTCGCGGGCAAGCCGGTCGTCGTGAGCGGCGTCAAGCGCGCCATCAACGAGCCGACCGCGATGATCGCCGAGGCCGTCGCGGCGTCGACCGACCCCCGCGCCCGCCGCGTCGAGGGCGGCGTCGCCGCGTCCGCCGACGAGCGCGCCTCCGACACCGGCGGATGGGGCCTGCGCCTGCGCCAGTGGCTGCTGACGGGCGTCAGCTACATGATCCCGTTCGTCGCCGCGGGCGGTCTGCTGATCGCCCTGGGCTTCCTCCTCGCGGGCTACGACGTCGCCGGCGACCCCGCCTCGAAGATCCTGTCCGAGAACACGCTGAGCAACCTGCCCGCGGCCGGCGACCACGCCCTGTTCGGCAGCTCGCTCATGACGTACATCGGCGCCCTGCTGTTCCTGCTCGGCTCGTGGGCGTTCGGCTTCCTCGTCCCGGCGCTCGCGGGCTACATCGCCTACGCGATCGCCGACCGCCCGGGCATCGCGCCCGGCTTCGTGATGGGCTTCCTGGCCAACCAGATCGGCGCGGGCTTCCTCGGCGGCATCGTCGGCGGCATCATCGCCGGACTCATCGCGCACCAGATCGCGAAGCGTCCGGCCCCGCGCTGGCTGTCGGGACTCATGCCCGTCGTCATCATCCCGCTCGTGACGACGATCATCGCCGGCATGCTGATGCTGCTGGTGCTCGGTCGCCCGATCGCCGACATCACCGACGGCCTGACCGACTGGCTCAACGGCCTGTCGGGCGGCTCGATCGTCGTGCTGGGACTCCTGCTCGGCGCCATGATGGCCTTCGACATGGGTGGCCCCGTCAACAAGGCCGCGTACGTCTTCGCCACGACCGGCCTGACGGCCGAGGCGATCGCCGCCGGTGGCACCGAGGTCAAGATCATGGCCGCCGTGATGGTCGGCGGCATGGTGCCGCCGCTCGCGATGGCGCTGTCGACGGCCCTGCGCCCCGGGCTCTACACGTCCTCGGAGCGCGAGAACGGCAAGGCGGCCTGGCTGCTCGGCGCCGCCTTCATCACCGAGGGCGCGATCCCGTTCGCCGCCGCCGACCCGCTGCGCGTCATCCCGTCGATGATGCTCGGCTCGGGCGTGGCCGGTGCGATCTCGGCCGGTGCGGGCGTGACCCTCGCGGCACCCCACGGCGGCATCTTCGTGTTCTTCGCGGTCGACCAGGTGCTGTGGTTCCTGGTGGCGATCGCGGTCGGCACCGTCATCAGCGCCCTGTCCGTCACGGCGCTCAAGCAGCTCGGCGGACGCGGCGGGTCCGCTGCCGACGCCGACGTCGCCGCGGCCGACGAGACCGCACCCGTCCCCGCGCGCGTCTGACCGTCCGCGCCACCCTCACCCACCACCCACCCGCACCAGAGGAGCACCCATGCCCAGCAAGACCGTGACCGTCGGCTCGTCCGTCGGACTGCACGCCCGTCCCGCCGGAACCATCGCGGCGGCCGCCGCCGACATCGACGTGCCCGTGACGCTGGCCCTGGTCGGCGGCGACGCCGTCGACGCCGGCTCGGCCCTGATGATCATGACGCTGGGGGCCGGCCACGGCACCGAGGTCGTCGTCGAGTCCGACGACGCCGCCGCCGTCGAGACCATCGCCGCCCTCGTCGAGGCCGACCTCGACGCCGAGTGACCCGCGGCGGTTGAAGAGGCCGGTTACGCCGACGGCGAACGGGGGAACGTCCGGGACGGCATGACGGTTGGGTTAAGCAATGGGCATCCGGCGCGCGGATTTCCAGAGCCGACTAAACTGGTCGGATACTCCACCCCAGGGGGAAGAATGTTCGAAAGATTCACCGACCGTGCTCGTCGCGTGGTCGTGCTCGCCCAAGAAGAGGCGCGCATGCTCAGCCACAACTACATCGGCACGGAGCACATTCTCCTCGGCCTGATCCACGAGGGCGAGGGCGTCGCCGCGAAGGCGCTCGAGAGCCTCGACATCTCGCTGGAGGCCGTCCGCGGCCAGGTCGAGGACATCATCGGCCAGGGCCAGCAGGCCCCGAGCGGGCACATCCCGTTCACGCCGCGTGCCAAGAAGGTCCTCGAGCTCAGCCTCCGCGAGGCCCTGCAGCTCGGCCACAGCTACATCGGCACCGAGCACATCCTGCTCGGCCTGATCCGCGAGGGCGAGGGCGTCGCCGCACAGGTGCTCGTCAAGCTCGGCGCCGATCTGAACCGCGTCCGCCAGCAGGTCATCCAGCTGGTCAGCGGCTTCCAGGGCAAGGAGGCCGAGGCCGCCGGTGCGCCCAGCGAGAGCCAGCCCAGCTCGTCGGCCGTCCTCGACCAGTTCGGTCGCAACCTGACGCAGGCCGCCCGCGAGGGCAAGCTCGACCCGGTCATCGGCCGGGCCGACGAGGCCGAGCGCGTCATGCAGACGCTGTCGCGACGCACCAAGAACAACCCGGTGCTCGTCGGTGAGCCCGGCGTCGGCAAGACCGCCGTCGTCGAGAGCCTCGCGCAGGACATCGTCCGCGGCGACGTGCCCGAGACGCTCAAGGACAAGCAGATCTACACGCTCGACCTCGGTGCGCTCGTGGCCGGCTCGCGCTACCGCGGCGACTTCGAGGAGCGCCTCAAGAAGGTGCTCAAGGAGATCCGCACCCGCGGCGACATCATCTTGTTCATCGACGAGATCCACACCCTCGTCGGTGCGGGTGCCGCCGAGGGCGCGATCGACGCCGCGAGCATCCTCAAGCCGATGCTGGCGCGCGGCGAGCTGCAGACCGTCGGTGCGACGACGCTCGACGAGTACCGCAAGCACTTCGAGAAGGACGCGGCCCTCAACCGTCGCTTCCAGCCGATCGTCGTCGAGGAGCCCTCGGTCAGCGACACCGTCGAGATCCTCAAGGGCCTGCGTGACCGCTACGAGGCGCACCACCGCGTCTCCATCACCGACGAGGCCCTCGTGGCCGCGGCGACGATGGGCGACCGCTACGTCTCCGACCGGTTCCTGCCCGACAAGGCGATCGACCTGATCGACGAGGCCGGCGCCCGTCTGCGCATCCGCCGCATGGCGACGCCGCCCGAGCTCAAGGAGTTCGACGACCAGATCGCCGACGTCCGCCGCCGCAAGGAGGGGGCCATCGACGCGCAGGACTTCGAGGCCGCCGCCTCGCTGCGCGACGAGGAGAAGAAACTCATCACGGCCAAGGTCGACCGCGAGAAGGCCTGGAAGTCCGGCGACCTCGACACCGTCGCGGTCGTCGACGAGCAGCTCATCGCCGAGGTGCTCGCCAAGGCGACCGGCATCCCCGTCGGTCAGCTCAGCGAGGCCGAGTCGAGCCGTCTGCTCAACATGGAGGCCGAGCTGCACGAGCGGGTCATCGGCCAGGACGAGGCCATCAAGGCCCTGTCGCGGGCCATCCGCCGCACGCGCGCGGGTCTGAAGGACCCCAAGCGTCCGGGTGGATCGTTCATCTTCGCCGGGCCCTCGGGCGTCGGCAAGACGTGGCTGTCCAAGGCGCTGGCGAACTTCCTGTTCGGCGACGAGGACTCCCTGATCCAGCTCGACATGTCGGAGTACAGCGAGAAGCACACCGTCTCGCGCCTCTTCGGCTCGCCTCCCGGCTACGTCGGCTACGAGGAGGGTGGTCAGCTCACCGAGAAGGTGCGCCGCAAGCCGTTCTCCGTCGTGCTGTTCGACGAGATCGAGAAGGCACACCCCGACATCTTCAACTCGCTGCTGCAGGTGCTCGAGGAGGGTCACCTGACCGACGGTCAGGGACGCGTCGTCAACTTCAAGAACGCCGTCGTCATCATGACCACCAACCTCGGTGCGCGAGAGATCTCCAAGGGCGTCAACCTGGGCTTCAGCCAGGCCGGCGACACCGCGGGGTCGTACAACAAGATGAAGGAGCGCGTCTCGATCGAGCTCAAGCAGCACTTCCGGCCCGAGTTCCTCAACCGTGTCGACGAGATCATCGTCTTCCCGCCGTTGACGCAGGACGAGATCCTGCAGATGGTCGACATGATGATCGCGTCCCTCGAGAAGCGTCTTGCCGAGAAGGACATGAACATCGAGCTCACGATGGAGGCCAAGGACCTGCTGTCGAAGCGTGGCTTCGACCCGGTGCTGGGTGCCCGTCCGCTGCGCCGCACGGTGCAGCGCGAGATCGAGGACGTCATGGCCGAGAAGCTGCTCTACGGCGAGCTGCACCCCGGTCAGATCGTCCTGGTCGGTGTCGAGGGCGAGGGTGCCGAGGCGGTGTTCACGTTCGAGGGCCGCGGCAAGGCCGAGCTCGAGCTCGAGATGCCCGACGTGCCCCCGGCTGTCGAGGCCGGCGCCCCCAGCGGCGACTAGTCACCGCACGTCGAGCCCCCGTCGCCACCTGGCGGCGGGGGCTTCGTCGTGCCCGGGTCAGGCGTGCGAGCCCTGCAGGTTGATCAGCACGACGCCGGCGATGATCAGCGAGATCGCGACGACCTTGAGCACCGTGACCGGCTCGTCGAGGAACACGACGCCGACCACCGCGATGGCCGCGGTGCCGGCCCCCGCCCAGATCGCGTAGGTGACCGAGACCGGGATCTGCCGGACGACGAGGGTCAGCAGCCAGATCGACAGCGCGTAGCCCGCGACGACGGCGGCGGTCCAGCGGGGGTCGGTGAACCCCTCGGCCCGAGGCAGGGCGGCGGTGGCCAGCACCTCGGAGGTGATGGCGACGGCCAGGAGGGCGGCGGCGACGAGCATGGGACGTCCTGTCAGGTGTGTAGCGAGCGCTACAAGACTGTAGCAGGTGCTACGTTGAGGGCATGGGCAAGCGGGACGAGCTCGCGCAGGCGGCCACCGACCACGCGCTCGAGCACGGGCTGATCGGGCTCAGCCTGCGTCCGCTCGCCGCCGCGATCGGCACGAGCGACCGCATGCTGATCTACCACTTCGGATCGAAGGACGAGCTCGTCGACGCCGTGCTCGACGTCTCGAACGACCGGTCGATCGCGGTGATCAGGTCGTTGCCGCCGGCGGCGTCCGTGGCCCGGGCCGTCACCGGGCTGTGGGACGTGTTCACGTCCGGTCCGCTGCTGCGGTGCCAGCGCATGTACGTCGAGGCCGCCGCGCTCGGGCTGTTCGGACGAGAGCCGTACGCGACCTCGGTGCGCCGGTCCAACACAGTGTGGCTCGACGCCATCGCCGACCACCTGCGGGCCTCCGGTGCGGCCGACGGGGAGGCCCCTCGCCTGGCGGCCCTGGTCGACGCGACGTTCAACGGACTGATGCTCGACGGCCCCCTCGACGACGCCGACGTCGCGCGCGCCGTCGTGCACGACCTCGCGTCAGCGGTGGCCGGGTAGCGCGAACCCGTCGTCGTCGCCGACCGGCTCGATCAATCCGTCGGCGACGAGCCCGTCGAGGCACCGGTCACGCTGTGCCGCCTCGGGCCACGCGGCGTCGAGGGCCGCTGTGGGCACGGGACCGGTCGCGTCGCGCAGCACGGCCAGGAGCCGTCCGCGGCACTGTCGGTCGGTGCCCTCCCACGACTGGCCCCGCCGGGCCGGGCCCTCGTGCGCCGGATGCCCGAGCGCGCGCCAGCGGCACGCGTCGGCCACGGGGCAGACCCCGCACTGCGGCGACCGCGCGGTGCAGACCAGCGCGCCCAGCTCCATCGTCGCGGCCGCCCACACGTGGGCGTCGTCGGCCGGGAGGAGGGACGTGGCGAGCCGCCGTTCCGCGGCGGTGACGGCGGGCGCCGGGAACTCGACGCCCTCGACGACGCGCGCGAAGACCCGCCGGATGTTGGTGTCCATCACGACGGCCCGGCCTCCGAAGGCGAACGAGGTGATCGCGGCCGCGGTGTAGTCGCCGACGCCCGGCAGCGCCAGCAGCTCGTCGCGGGACGTCGGCACGCCGCCGCCGTGCCGTTGCGTGATCGCGGTCGCGGCGGCGTGCAGACGCAGGGCCCGTCGCGGGTAGCCCAGGCGGCCCCAGGCGCGCACCGCCTCGCCGGCCGGCTCGGCGGCGAGATCGGCGGGCGTCGGCCAGCGTCGCACCCAGGTCTCGTAGACGGGCAGCACCCGGGCGACGGGCGTCTGCTGCAGCATGAACTCCGAGACCATCACGGCCCACGGAGACACCCCGCGACGCCACGGCAGGTCGCGGGCGGCCGTGGCGAACCACGCCGTGATGCGGTCGTGCAGGAGCGCAGGGTCGACGGACCGGGGCAGGGGCGTGGGCGACGTCATGGCGCGTCGATCTTCGCACGCGCGCGTCGCCGCCTATCGTGGCACCGTGAGTCAGCGCCGGTTGCCAGCAGAGATCTACTGGCGACGGCGCCTGCTGCTCGTCGCGGTCGTCATCGCGATCGTGTGGGGCGTCCTGCAGCTCACCGGCGGGGACGACGACGGCGAGCCCGCGACGGCGTCGGGCACCCCGACGGCGCGCGCGTCGGCGACGACCACCGTGCCCACGACCCCGGCCGCGCCGGTGCAGACGGTCGACGGGCTCGTCGACGTCGCGGTGGTCTCGGCCGCGACGCCGTGCGACCCCGAGAAGGTGCGCATCACGCCCAGCGTCCGGCCCGGGCAGCTCACCAAGGGACCCGTCGACATCGGCCTGGTCGTCAGCTCGACCCAGGGGACGGCCTGCACGCTCCAGCCCGACGACGCCGAGGCGATCGCCGTGATCAGCGCCAACGGCACCCCCGTGTGGGACTCGACGGTGTGCAAGACGTCGCTGCTCAGCGCCCCGGTGCAGCTGTCGCCGCAGTGGTCGACGCTGTCGACGGTGCAGTGGACGGGCCGGGGATCGGGCTCGAACTGCACCAGCAACCAGGGCTGGGCCGCACCGGGCACCTACACGCTGCAGATCGGCACCCTCGGCGGCGAGCCGGGCGAGACGAAGTTCTCCCTCGACGCGCGTCCGGCCCCGGCCAGGACGACGGCGCCGCCCGCCGCCCCCGCGACCCCCGACCCGGCCGCGCCGACGACGCCCGCGCCGGACGCCGCGACGTCCGGGACGCCCGA
The DNA here is from genome assembly GCF_001426485.1 of Aeromicrobium sp. Root472D3. Classification (GTDB taxonomy): domain Bacteria; phylum Actinomycetota; class Actinomycetes; order Propionibacteriales; family Nocardioidaceae; genus Aeromicrobium. Next base: position 1,091,778 of record NZ_LMET01000001.1, read on the forward strand.
GCAGCCCTCGGACGAGCCCCCGGTCACACCCGCCGACTAGCTACACGTAGCGCTCGAGGATGCTCGACTCGGCGAGCCGCGAGAGGCCCTCGCGGACCCCGCGGGCGCGCAGGTCGCCGACGCCGCCGACGTTCTGCAGGTCCTCGATGCTGGCCGCGAGGAGCTTCTGCAACGAGCCGAAGTGCTCGATGAGACCCTCGACGACCGGGATCGGCAGACGGGGGATGCGGGCGAGCAGGCGGTAGCCGCGCGGCGCCAGGGGACCGTCGAGCGTCTCCTCGGTGCCGATGCGCAGCGCGCGGGCCACGCCGCCGAGGTCGACCAGGTCGGTCGACTCGATCGCCGCGAGCTCGGCCAGGACGGCTTCGAGCGGGCGGGCGCGACGCCCCGTGGGCATGTAGTCGCGGATGATGAGCTCGCGCTCGGCGTCGACCCCGCCGATGAGCTCCTCGAGCTGCAGCGCCAGCAGACGTCCGTCGGTGCCGAGCTCGAGCACGTACGTGTCGATCTCGCCGGCGATGCGGCTGACCATCTCGAGACGCTGGGCGACCGCCGAGACGTCGCGCACCGTCACGAGGTCCTCGATCTCGAGGGCCGACAGCGCGTCGCTGACCTCGTCGAGGCGGTTGCGGTACCGCTCGAGCGTCTGCAGGGCCTGGTTGGCGCGGCCCAGGACGGCGCCGGTGTCCTCCAGCACGTGCCGCAGGTCGTCGAGGTACAGCGCGATGATGTGCATCGAGGCCGACACCGAGATGACGGGGACGTTGGTCTGGCGGGCGACGCGATCGGCGGTGCGGTGCCGGGTGCCGGTCTCCTGGGTCGGGATCGACGGATCGGGCATCAGGTGCACGCCGGCCATCACGATGCGGCTGGCGTCCTTGTCGAGCACGATCGCGCCGTCCATCTTGGCGAGCTCGCGCAGCCCCGTCGCGGTGAAGGGGACGTCGAGCCGGAAGCCGCCGGTCGAGATCGCCTCGACGCTCTTGTCGTGGCCGATCACGATGAGAGCTCCCGTGCGCCCGCGCAGGATGCGCTCGAGCCCCTCGCGCAGCGAGGTGCCCGGGGCGACCGACGACAGCGTCGCGCGCATGCGGGTGGATGCGTCGAGCGTCGCCGCGTGGCGCTCGGCGGCAGTAGCCATGACACGTCCTCCTCGATCGGCCCGGACGGGCCCGGATCGCGGTCAGTCTACGGGGCGCGGGGCCCTGGGTGACTCATCGAGACAGAGCATCGCCTCGCCGATCGTGTGGACGGCCTGGATCGACAGCTGGCCGGAGTACGCGTCGAGCCCCTCGGAGCCGGCCGGCACGACGGCGCGACGGAAGCCGATGCGCTCGGCTTCACGCAGCCGGGCGGACAGGTTGCTGACCTTGCGCACCTCGCCCGCGAGCCCGACCTCGCCGATCGCGATGAGGTCGTTGGGGGCGGCGAGGCCCGACACGGCCGACAGGGTCGCGACCGCGACGGCGAGGTCGACCGAGGGCTCGACCAGGCGGGCACCGCCCACCGAGGCGGTGTAGACGTCGAGCTGGCCGAGGTTGAGCCCGCAGTGCTTGGTCAGCACCGCCAGGATCATCGCGACCCGCGAGGAGTCGAGACCGCTGGACGTGCGGCGCGGCGACGGCGTGGACGAGGCGACGCTGAGCGCCTGCACCTCGGCGAGCAGCGGCCGACGACCCTCCATCGTGACGGTGACGCACGTGCCGGCGACGGGCTTCTCGTGGCGCGACACGAACAGTCCGGTGGGATCGGGCACCTCGACGATGCCGTCGTCGACCAGGTCGAAGCAACCGATCTCGTCGACGGGGCCGAACCGGTTCTTGACGGCGCGCAGCAGGCGCAGGCGCGAGCTGCGGTCGCCCTCGAACTGCAGCACGACGTCGACCAGGTGCTCGAGCACGCGGGGCCCGGCCACCGAGCCGTCCTTGGTGACGTGGCCGACCAGCAGCGTCGCGATGTCGTCGCGCTTGGCGCGCTGGATGACCGCCGACGCGACCTCGCGCACCTGGGTCACCCCGCCGGGCACGCCGTCGACGTCGGCCGAGCCGATCGTCTGCACGGAGTCGACGATCAGCAGCGACGGCGCGACGGTCTCGACGTGCGTCAGGACGCCGCCCAGGTCGGTCTCGGCCGCGAGGTAGAGGTTGTCGTCGACGGCGCCGGTGCGCTCGGCCCGCAGCCGCACCTGAGCGGCCGACTCCTCGCCCGAGACGTAGAGCGTGCGTCGCCCGGCGCGCGCCCACCGCGCCGCGACCTCGAGCAGGAGCGTCGACTTGCCGACACCGGGCTCGCCCGCCAGCAGCAGCACCCCGCCGGGCACGACGCCGCCGCCCAGCACGCGGTCGAGCTCGCCGATGCCGGAGCCGACCGACCGGGCCGACTCGACCTGCACCTGGCTGATCGGCACGGCCGGCGTCGTGACGGGTGCCGCCTGCGTGCGCCCGGTGCGCGCCGGCGCCGCGACGTCGACCGTGCCCCACGCCTGGCACTCGCCGCAGCGGCCGACCCACTTGCTGGTCGTCCACCCGCACTCGGCACAGACGTAGGCGGGGCGGACGGTCTTGGTGCTGGCCATGCCGTCAGCCTAGGCGGGGGGTCGGACATCGCCCGGTCGTCCGGTGGCGGCGACGAGGGGGTCCGCCCCCTAAACTCCTCCTATGTCGTCTGTCGCCATGGCCACGCGGTATCCCGCGCCGCCCGTCCTGAGGTCCGCCGACATCGCGGCGAAGACGGGGCTCGTGCTGCTCCTGGGGCTCGCGATCCTCGTGCCGGGCTTCGGCAACATGGACGGCAAGGGGCTCGTGCCGCGCGTCATCGGCTACCCCGTCGCGGCGTTCGCGATCCCGTTCATCTGGTTCACGTGGTGGCGCCAGCGGGCCTCGTTCCCGTGGGTCGCCGACTTCCTGGTGACGTTCGCGTGCTTCGCCGACATCTTCGGCAACGTCCTCAACCTGTACGACTCGGTCGACTCGTTCGACAACTGGGTGCACTTCGTCAACACGGGGCTCCTGACCGCCGCGGTGATCCTGCTGACGATGCACCGCTCGTCGAGCCTCGGGGCCGTCGTCGAGCGTGCCCTGGCCTTCGGCGTCAGCGCCGCGCTGGTGTGGGAGATCGCCGAGTACTTCGCCTTCCTGCGCTGGTCGCCCGAGCGCCTCGGCGCCTACGCCGACACGCTCAGCGACATGTCGCTCGGCGCACTGGGCTCGGTGCTCGCCGCCGTGTGGGTGCACTCGCTGTGGCGCCGGGGGCACCTCACCGAGGTCGCTCCGCAGCTCGAGCTGGCGCACCAGCAGCGGGTCGGCCTCTCGTAGCCCGACCCCCGGCGTGCGTCAGATGCGGACGTCGCCGGTCGGCGTGCGGAACGTGGCCGCCATGATGCCGGGCAGCCCGTGCGGGGCGGTCCAGTTGACGTCGATCGTCTCGAGGGCGTCGACCGCGGGCTCGCCGAGCCAGTCGGACAGCCGCTGCGGCGATCCGGCGATGTCGAGCGCGACGAGCTCGATCTCGGACTCGGCCATCTGCGACGGGTGCTCGGACGGGTCGATGTCCCACGCCGTGACGTAGGGCAGCTGCGGGTCGGCCCGCATGCTGCTGGTGCCGATCTGGCGCCACTGCAGGTTGAAGCCGTCGGGACGGCGGCGGTTGCCGGGCACCGCGTGGCGTCCGATGCGCCGCTCGACCTCGGTCATGTCGTCGACCGACACGCACCACGCCATCCAGCCGCCACCGGCGTTGGAGCGCTCGCGGACGACCTTGCCGAAGGCGGCCTTGTCGGACGCGGGGTGGTCGAGCACCTCGACGACCTCGAGGTACTGCTGGTTCCTCAGCGGCAGGATCATGTTGCGCGTGCCGAAGCGGGGGTGCGCACCACCGTCGAGGAACGTGGCACCGAGGAGCCGGCCGAGCTCGGCGGTCGTGCCGGCGAGGCCGTCGGGGCCGGCTGCGAACGAGACGTGGTCGAGGTGCATACGGCATTCTGACCCAGCCCGCACCGGGCCTGCGTCAGGGGGTCATCGGACGGGGTCGGCGGGGTGTGGTGTATTGGCGCCGCGCACCTCGTGCTGCCTGCAATACCGGGCCAGCTCGGCGTATCCGGCCTCGCCCATCAGGGCCGTCAGCTCGTCGCGGTTCGTGACGTAGACGGGCTCCGGCGCGACGTGCGCCTCGGTGTTGGACGAGCAGTACCAGTCGAGGTCGGCGCCACCCGGTCCCCAGCCCTGGCGGGTGTACTCGCCGATCTGCGTCTCGGTGTACGTGCTGCCGTCGCCGCGGTCGACGTCGCGGAACTGGCGGCGCAGCGGCAGCTGCCAGCACACGTCGGGCTTGACGGTGTGCGGCTTGAGGTCGTTGTCGAGCGCGAAGCCGTGCAGGGCGCACCCGTAGCCGCCCTCGAAGTCGCGCGAGTTGTGGAAGATGCAGGCACCCTCGAACGCGCGGGTCTTGAGGTCGCCCTCGTCGTCGGTCTCGGTCCAGCCGCCGCGTCGTCCCTCGTCGTGGTGCTGCCACTGGGCGGGCGTCAGCTGCTCCATGACGGCGCGCGTGCGCTCGACGTCGTCGTCGTCGGAGAAGTGCGCGCCGAGCGTGCAGCAGCCGGCGTCGGGGCTGGTCTCGTAGATGCCGGGGCAGCCCTGCCCGAAGATGCACGTCCAGCGCGACGTGAGCCACGTGAGGTCGCAGCGGAAGACCTCGTCGGGGTCGGTGGGACTGGTGAACTCCACGAACGTCCGGGGGAATCCGAGCTCGACCTCTGGCATCTCACGCACTTTACGCGGCCTTGCCGCGTGCGGCAGTGCATCGCGGGGGTGCGAGGATGGTGCCCATGCGCATGGGCGTCCTGGACATCGGTTCCAACACCGGCCACCTGCTGGTCGTGGACGCGTTCCGCGGTGGCCCCCCGGTCGCGGCCCACTCCTACAAGGAGCCGCTGCGGCTCGCCGAGCACCTCGACGCCGAGCAGGCCATGACGCCCGAGGGCATCAGCCGCCTGGTGAAGTACGCCGTCGAGGCGCGGTCGGAGGCCGAGGACAAGGGCTGCACCACGATCCTGGCCTTCGCGACGTCGGCGGTGCGCGACGCCGTCAACGTCGACGACGTCATCGCGGCGGTCAACCGGGCCAGCGGGCTCGACCTGCAGGTGCTGGCCGGCCCCGACGAGGCCCGGCTGACGTTCCTGGCGGTCCGTCGCTGGTTCGGCTGGTCGGCCGGACGGCTCGGCGTGTTCGACATCGGCGGCGGCTCCCTCGAGATCGCCGCGGGCGCCGACGAGACGCCCGACATCGCGCAGTCGATGGCCCTGGGCGCCGGACGCCTCACGCGCGAGTGGCTCGCCGCCGGGCGCAGCAACGCCGAGCTGCGGCTGCACGTCCGCTCGCGCATCGCCGACGAGGCCGGCGCGATCCTGCGGGGCGGGACGTTCGACCGCGCGGTCGCCACGAGCAAGACGTTCCGGTCGCTGGCGCGCATCTGCGGCGCCGCGCCGTCGTCCGACGGCCGCTACGTGCGGCGCGTGCTGCGCAAGGACGACCTCTCGCACCTGGTCGACCAGCTGCGGACGATGTCGCCCGAGGACGTCGGCCGGCTGCCGGGCGTCTCGATCGACCGGGCGCACCAGATCCAGGCCGGCGCGATCGTCGCGCAGGCCGCGATGGACCTGTTCGACCTGACCGAGCTCGAGATCTGCCCGTGGGCGCTGCGCGAGGGCGTCCTGCTCGAGCACCTCGACGCCCTCTGAGGTCGTCCGTCCTACTCTTGGGGGCGTGCCCGTCCCCATCCGCGTCTCCCTGTCGACCTCCTCGGTCTACCCGGGGTCGACGGCCAGCGGGTTCGAGGCCGCGGCACGGCTCGGCTACGACGGCGTCGAGGTCATGGTCGGCATCGACGACGTCAGCGCCGACATCACCGCGATCAAGGCCCTGAGCGCGTTCCACGAGATGCCGGTCGTCTCGGTGCACGCGCCGTGCCTGCTGGTCACGCAGCGCGTGTGGGGCTCCGACCCGTGGGAGAAACTGCACCGCAGCGCCGAGATGGCGCACGAGGTCGGCGCCTCCGTCGTCGTGGTGCACCCGCCGTTCCGCTGGCAGCGCGACTACGCCCGCACGTTCGTCGAGGGCATCGCCGACCTCGAGGCCCGGCACGGCATCACGTACGCCGTCGAGAACATGTACCCGTGGCGCACCGGCAAGCGCGAGTTCCAGGCCTACGCACCCGGGTGGGACCCGGTCGAGCACGACTACGCGCACGTGACGCTCGACCTGTCGCACAGCTCGACGGCCGGCGACGACCCCGTCGCGATGGCGCGGGCGGCCGGCGAGCGGCTCGCGCACGTGCACATCGCCGACGGCAGCGGATCGGCCAAGGACGAGCACCTGGTGCCGGGGCGCGGCACGCAGCCGTGCCGCGAGTTCCTCGAGACCGTCGCGGCCTCGGGCTTCGACGGCGAGATCGTGGTCGAGATCAACACCCGCAAGGCCAAGGACCAGGCCGAGCGCGAGGTCGACCTCCTCGAGGCGCTGGCCTTCACGCGCCTGCACGCGAGCACCTGACCCGTCCGCCCGCCGCCCGACACTAGGGTGAGGGCCATGAGTCAACGGATCGCGATCCTCGGTGCCGGCGTCATGGGCGAGACCCTCCTGTCGGCGATCCTGTCGGCCGGCCACGCGGCCGGCGACGTCGTCATCAGCGAGAAGCGCGCCGAGCGCGCCGCCGAGCTGCGCGACGCGTACGGCGTCCGGGTGACGGGCAACGCCGAGGCGGTCGCCGACGCCGACGTCGTCCTGCTCGTGGTCAAGCCGCAGGACGTCCCGGCGCTGCTCGACGAGATCGCCCCGTCGGTCCGGCCGTCCGCGACCGTCGTGTCGCTCGCGGCCGGCATCCGCATCGACGCCATGACGGCGGCGCTGCCCGACGGCGTCGCGGTCGTCCGCGCGATGCCCAACACCCCCGCGCTGGTGGGCGAGGGGATGTTCGGCGTCTCGCCCGGGGCGTCCGTCACCGACGAGCAGCTCGCGGCCGTCGTGGCGCTGCTCGAGTCGGGCGGACGGGTCGTCGTCGTCGACGAGAGCCGGCAGGACGCCGTCACGGCGGTGTCGGGCTCCGGACCGGCCTACGTCTTCTACCTCGCCGAGGCCATGATCGCCGGCGGCGTCGCCGAGGGGCTCGACGAGCCGACGGCCCGCGCCCTGGCGGCCCAGACGCTCGTGGGTGCCGCCAAGCTCCTGTCGACGTCGGACGAGACGGCCGAGGAGCTGCGCCGCCGGGTCACCTCGCCGAACGGCACGACGCACGCCGCGATCACGACGTTCGACGAGCGCGGGGTCCGCGACGGACTCGTGGCCGGCGTCGCCGCCGCGGCAGCCCGGTCCGCCGAGCTGTCGGGCCCGGCATAGGCTCATCGGTATGACCGAGGCCACAGGGCACGCGCCGGATCGGGCCTGCATCGTCTACGACGAGCAGTTCCTGCAGTACAACTTCGGCCGCACGCACCCCATGGCGCCCGTGCGCGTCGACCTCACGATGGCCCTGGCCGACGAGCTCGGCATCGTCGACGGGCTCGAGGTCGTGGGCGCGGCCCCGGCCACCGACGACGAGCTCCACCTGATTCACTCCGCGAGCTACATCGAGAAGGTCCACAAGCTCAGCGACCACCCGACGTACACCGACCTGTCGGTCGGCCTCGGCGGCGACGACAACCCGGTGTTCGCCCACATGCACGAGGCCAGCGCGCTGGTCGCCGGCGCGAGCGTCGAGGCGGCGCGGCGGGTGTGGACGGGGCAGGCGCCCCGCGCGATCAACATCAGCGGCGGCCTGCACCACGCGATGCCCACGAGCGCGAGCGGCTTCTGCATCTACAACGACGTCGCGCTCGCGATCCGCTGGCTGCTCGACAACGGCGCCGAGAAGATCGTGTACGTCGACGTCGACGCCCACCACGGCGACGGCGTGCAGACGATGTTCTGGGACGATCCGCGGGTCCTGACGATCTCGATCCACGAGGGTCCCCAGACGCTGTTCCCGGGCACGGGGTTCTCCACCGAGACCGGGGGAGAGGGAGCCGAGGGATCGGCCGTCAACATCCCCCTGCCGCCCGGCACGTCCGACGCGGGGTGGCTGCGCGCCTTCCACGCCGTCGTGCCCGCCCTGGTGCGCGAGTTCGCCCCCGACATCCTGGTCACGCAGCAGGGCTGCGACTCCCACATGGACGACCCGCTGACCAACCTGATGCTCAGCGTCGACGGGCAGCGGGCGTCCTACCTGGCGCTCAAGGCCCTCGCCGACGAGGTGTGCGGCGGCAAGTGGGTCGCGACCGGCGGTGGCGGCTACGCCGTGATGGACGTCGTGCCGCGCGCCTGGGCCCACCTCATGGCGATCGTCGCCGGCACGCCGCTCGACCCTCGGGCCGAGACGCCCGAGCGGTGGCGCGAGCGCATCGCCGAGATGCGCGGACAACCCGGACCGCTGCGCATGACCGACGGCCGGGCCGTCGGCTACCGGGCGTGGGAGCAGGGCTACGACCCCGCGAGCTGGCTCGACCGCTCGATCCACGCGACCCGCGAGGCGGTCTTCCCGCTGAACGGTCTCGACCCCCTGCCGTGAGCCCCGATCCGGCCTCTCCTGCCGGGCCTTCGGTCAATTTGGACAACTACTGTCGCGGAAGTGTCGCGAGGCACTAGTCTCGTCGAAGGCACGCGCGCTGTTTCTCTGGTGGGGAAGCCAGAGAGCGCGCGTGCCCCTCAGGAAGCAGGTGGTGACGTGGCGCCCGGACCGACGTTCTTGACCGTCGCCGAAGTGGCGAGTCAGATGCGCGTGTCGAAGATGACGGTCTACCGTCTCGTGCACTCCGGCGAGCTCGAGGCCGTCCGCGTCGGTCGATCGTTCCGCGTCCCCGAGCACGCCGTCACGGCCTTCCTCGGCAAGTCCTACTTCGAGGCCGGCTGAGCGTCGCCGACGCCCGATCCCGCCCGTCGCCGGCCGGTGGTCGGCATCGGCGGTCCCCGCACCCGCCGTGTAGGCTGATCGCTAGCCACGACCCGGGGCGCAGGCCATGCGGCCATGTCCCGCCGAGCGTGGCACCACGTCTCAGACGAACACCGTGTTGGACGAAGCATGCCGCGTGCGCGCGGCCGACAAGAATTGAGTTGTGACCCGTGGGTTCAGTCATCAAGAAGCGGCGCAAGCGGATGTCGAAGAAGAAGCACCGCAAGATGCTCAAGCGCACGCGCGTGCAGCGTCGCCGTCTGGGCAAGTAGCCCCACACCGTCATGAGCCGGGTCGTCCTTGTCACAGGCGTGGCTGGCTCGTTCGCGTCCCTGGTGGCCCGCCGGCTCGTCGAGCTCGGTGAGGCCGCCGGGATCGACAAGGTCGTCGGCATCGACACGATCCTCCCGGACGTCGACCTCGGCGGCATGAAGTTCGTGCGGGCCGACATCCGCACCCCCGTGATCGGCAAGGTCATCGCGGTCGAGGACGTCGACACCGTCGTGCACCTCGACGTCAACCCCCCGCAGCGCGGGCGGGTCGGCGGCAAGGAGCTCAACGTCATCGGGACGATGCAGCTGCTGGCCGCGTGCCAGCGGTCCGGCACGGTCGGCAAGGTCGTGCTGGGGTCGTCGGCCGCCGTCTACGGGTCGTCGCCCCGCGACCCGGCGATGTTCACCGAGTCACTCCTGGCCCGCAGCGGCGTCCGCTCGGGCTTCCCGAAGGACATCGTCGAGGTCGAGTCGTACGTCCGCGGCTTCGCCCGACGACGCCCCGACGTCATCATCACGACGATCCGGGCCGCGCAGGTCCTGCACCCCGAGGTCGACACCCCGCTGCGCAACTACTTCAGCAACCCCGTGCTGCCGTCGGTGCTGGGCTTCGACCCGCGCCTGCAGTTCCTGTCGCTCGACGACGCGCTGTCGATCCTGGGCGAGGCCGTCGAGCACGACCGCCCGGGCACGTTCAACGCCGCCGGCGACGGCGTCGTGCTGCTGAGCCAGGTGGCCCGCCGCCTCGGACGTCCGCTCGTGCCGATGCCCCGGCTCGGCTTCGCGCCGGCGGCGCGCCGCTTCGTGCGTGCGATGGGCTCCGACATCCCGCCCGACCTGCACCGTCTGCTGACCTTCGGTCGTGCCGTCGACACCTCGGCGCTGCGCGACATCTTCGGCTACGAGCTGCAGCGCACGTCCGAGGAGACCCTCGACGACTTCGGCCGGGCGCTGCGTCCCGGCATCCTGTCCGGCCTGGGGAGGCGCGCGTGAACGACGACCGCACGACGATCGGCTCGGGCGGCACGCCCGGGCGCGGCAACCGGCAGACGTCGCCGTCGACGGCCGCGCGGGCCCTGGCCGGCGGCACCGCGGCGCGCAAGCCGGCCGCGAAGGCCAAGAAGGCCCCCGCGTCGCCGGCCACGCCCACCTCCCCGGCTGCGGGTGCCAAGAAGGCCGCCGCCCCCCGCAAGACGACGGCCGGCGGCAAGGCCGCCGCCGGCGGCAGGACCGCGGCGAAGAAGACGACGGCACCCCCCACGGGCGAGCGCCCGACCAAGCCCCGTCTGCGGGCCGTGACCGACGAGGACGCCGCCGCCGCCGCGGCTGCCGCCGCCGAGGAGGCCGCGCGCCGCACCCGCACGGCCGGCGCAGCGCCGCTGTCGGCCGGCATCCCGATCGACGAGATCTTCGTGGCCGTCATCGAGGCCGCCCAGCGGGTGCTGGGCTCCGACTGGGAGGCACGCGTCGCGACGCTGCTGTCGACCGTGCGCAAGCGCCTGGGCGGCTCCTACGAGGTCGACGAGTTCGGCTTCGACCCCGAGATCGCGCAGGTGCTGACCGCCGCGATCGAGCCCATCGCCGAGAAGTGGTTCCGCCTCGAGGTGCGCGGCGTCGAGAACATCCCCGAGGACGGGGGAGCCCTGCTCGTCGCCAACCACTCCGGCACCGTCCCGCTCGACGGCCTCATCACGGGCTACGCCGTCAAGAAGTACGCCGGACGCAACCTGCGCCCGCTCGGCGCCGACCTCGTCTTCGCACTGCCCGTCGTCGGACAGGTGGCCCGCAAGGTCGGCGCCACGCTGGCCTGCCAGGAGGACGCCGAACGTCTCCTGAGCGGCGGCGAGCTGGCCGGTGTCTGGCCCGAGGGCTTCAAGGGCATCGGCAAGCCCTTCGCCGAGCGCTACAAGCTGCAGCGCTTCGGACGCGGCGGCTTCGTCTCGGCCGCGATGCGCGCACAGGTGCCGATCGTGCCGGTCTCGATCGTCGGCGCCGAGGAGATCTACCCGCTCGTCGGCAACGTGCCGTCGCTGGCCCGCCTGCTCGGCCTGCCGTACCTGCCGATCACGCCCTTCTTCCCGCTGCTGGGCCCCCTCGGCCTCGTGCCCCTGCCCAGCAAGTGGATCATCGAGTTCGGCGAGCCCGTGCGCACCGACGCCTACGAGCCGCAGGCCGCCGACGACCCCATGCTGCTGTTCAACGTCACCGACCAGGTGCGCGAGACGATCCAACAAACGCTCTACAAGCTGCTCGTCGAGCGCGGCAACGCGTTCTTCTAGGCTGCGCTCGCTCGGCCCGTGGTCGCCACGCGGGCGAACCACCGACCTGCGTGGTGCGATCCGGCTACTGCCGGGGGGTGCCGAGGAGGCCGTTGACCAGGCCCGGGACGAGCCCGACCTGGTCCTCGTCACCGAGCAGACCACCCAGCAGGGGGTCGGTCAGCGGTGCGAGCGGAGCCGCCGGCGGCGTCGTCGTCGTGGCCGACGGACGCTTGGACGGCGATGGTGCCGGCGTGCTGCTGGGACGCGCCGACGTCGGCGCGACCGGCGCCGGCGTGGCGGCCGGGCGTGGGGTCGAGGACGCGTCGTCGCGTGCGGCGGCCGGCGTGGCGGCGGGCGCCGACGGCGCCTTCTGCGACAGCGCGGCCAGCGACAGCAGGGCGTCGACGTCGGCGGGGCTGCAGCTGGCGCACAGCGTCACCGCCTCGCCGGCGAGATCGGTCACCGCAGCCGATGCCGCGGCGAACGGATCGTCGAGGCCCTCGGGCAGCTGCGACGACAGCTCGGCCAGGTCGAGGCTCGATGCGGCGGCGAAGTCGTTGACCCGCTCGACGGAGTCCTGCGCGCCGTGCGACGTGTAGTCGGTGAACAGCCTGCTCGAGCCCGCCGTGGCGGTCGTCGTGAAGTCGTCGAGCGTGTCGGCGATGTCGCTGGCCGAACCGCCCTCGGCGCTCAACGTGCGCGCCTCGGCGAGCCGCTCGGAGGCCTGCGCCAGCTGGAACGATCCGCGGGAGGCGTCGTCGCGGTGCAGCAGGAGCTCGGCCGACTCGACTGAGCGCTTGACGGGGTAGAGCATCTGGCCGGGGACCGCCGAGGCGCTGGAGGCGACGAGCCCCACGACGCCCGCGGACGTCACGAGGGCCGCCGTCACGGTGGCGACGCGGCGACGCACCGGCCGCGACTCGTCGACCCGTGCGGTGGCGGGCCTCGGCGTCGACGGCATCGGGACCAGCACGGTCTGCGCCTCGGTCATGAGCTGGGCACGCAGCGACGAGCGGAACGCGGCACCGGGCTCGACGACTGCGGCCTCGCACAGGGTCTCGGCGAAGCGGACGAGCTCGGCGATGTGCTCGTCCCTCGGCGGGCGCCCGGTGAAGGCGTCGTCGAACGACTGGGCATCGTCGTGGGAGCGACGGCCGATCATGATGGGGTCCTCACTGCTGAGCGTGGGTGGCTGCTGACATGACCAACGACGCCGGCGGGGTGAAGGTTACGTGAAGTGAGGGGGACCAACGTCCTGTCATGGTGTCTCATCGGATGTCCTCCGGGACCGACTTCGCGAGGCTCCGCACGGCCCTCAGCTGGAGCTGCTTGATGGCCCCCTCGCTGCGGCCGAGGGCCGCAGCCGTCTGGGCGATCGAGAGTCCCTGGATGAAGCGCATCAGGATGCAGTCGCGCTGCTCGGGCGGCAGTCCGCTGACGGCCTCGAACAGCATCTCGTTGGAGATGAGGGACAGGACCTCCTGCTCGGGACTCGCGGCGTGCGACGTGCCCTCGGGGATCGTCTCGGACACGATCTCGAGGCGGGAGCGGCTCGACTTGAAGTGGTCGGCGATCAGGTTGCGGGCGATCGTCGTGAGCCACGCTCCGAAGTCCTTGCCCTGCCACGTGAAGCGCTGGATCGCCCGGAGTCCCCGCACGAACGTCTCGCTCGTGAGGTCCTCGGCGAGCTGCTGCGAACCGACCCGGTAGTAGACGAACCGGAAGACGCCCGTGACGTAGTGGTCGTACAGCTGGCCGAACGCCTCGGCGTCGCCCTCCTTGGCGAGGTCGACGAGGGCGCGCAGGCGGGTGGCCTCGGGGTCGAGGTCGTCGCGCGGCGGCGGGCCGCCGGACGACGGCGCGTACGCGGGGGAGTCGGCCACGGCGAGCGCGATCTGCAGCGACCGGTCGTCAGGGATCGACAACGCGAGCGACATGACGTCGCGCAGATGACTCCACCGTGAACTCACAGGCCCTCCCCTGATCAGGGAGAGCGTAACCCGGAGTTAGGACCAAAGTCAGTGAAAATCAACGATTCTTTCTGCGCAGCGCGTGCCAGGTGCCCCCGGCCGCGACGGCCGCCACGACCCCCTTGCCCCCGACGAGGGCCAGCTTGCGGCCCGTGCGGTAGTCGCGGATGCGCCAGCCGTTGGACTTGGCGTGGGCGCGCAGCGTCGAGTCGGGGTTGACCGCGCACGGGTGGCCGACGAGCGACAGCATCGGCAGGTCGTTGCTCGAGTCGGAGTAGGCGTAGCAGTCGTCCAGCACGAGCGACTCCCGCTCGGCGATCTGGCGGATCGCGACGGCCTTGCCCTCGCCGTGCAGCATCTCGCCGACCAGCGCCCCGGTGTAGACGCCGTCGACGTGCTCGGACACCGTGCCGAGCGCGCCCGTGAGCCCGAGCCGGCGGGCGATGACCTGCGCGATCTCGACCGGCGCGGCCGTCACGAGCCACACGCGGTGGCCGCGGTCGAGGTGCCACTGGGCGATCGCGCGCGTGCCGGGCCAGATCTTGCCCGCCATGTGCTCGTCGAAGATCTCCTCGCCGATCTCCTCGAGCTCGGAGACGCTGTGACCGGCGATGAAGGCCAGCCCCGTGGCGCGGGCCCTCGCGATGTGCTCGGGGTCCTCGCTGCCGACGACGCGGAACCACGCCTGCTGCCAGGCGGCCCGGACGAGGTCGCCCGTCGTGAAGAACTCGCGCCGGTGCAGCCCGCGGGCGAGGTGGAAGATCGAGGCGCCCTGCATGATCGTGTTGTCGACGTCGAAGAACGCCGCGGCGGTGGGGTCCTGGGAGGCGGTGAGCTCGCGCTCCATCTGCGACGAGGCCGCGGCCGCCTGCCCCGCGAGCAGCGAGCGTGACTGCAGGTTGCGCTGCCGTTCGGGTGTTCCGTCCCGTCCCATGCGGCCGAGCCTAACGCCCTCTCGCCCGGTCGACCTGTGGTTGACTCGACGCGTGACGGTGAATGTCAGCGACTACCTGCATGCGGCCGCCTCGGCCGATCCGGACGGCGTCGCGCTGATCGAGCACCGCGACACCCGGCGTGAGGTGACGTGGCGCCAGTTCGACGAGGCCGTCGACGCCGTGGCGCGCGCCCTGTCGGGGCGGGGCCTGGTCGCCGGGCAGCGCGTCGCGGTCGTGATGGCCAACCGCGTCGACCTGCCGATCGCCTACTACGGCATCCTGCGCGGCGGCATGGTCGCCGTGCCGATCAACCCGCGCTCGACGACCCGCGAGATCGGCCGCATGCTGGCCGACTCGATGGCCCGCGTCGTGCTGTGCGACGAGGCCGGCGTCAGCCAGGTCCGCGAGGCCCTCACCGACGACCACCGGGTCAGCGTCGTGGTCGACGGGGCCGAGCCGCGGGACGACGAGACGTCGTTCGAGCGCTTCCTCGCCGACGCGTCCGGAGCCGCCCCGGCCGCCCCCGCCGACGCCGAGGCGCTCGCGGTCGTCCTCTACACGTCGGGCACGAGCGGCAAGCCGCGCGGCGCGATGCTGACGCACCGGGCCCTGATCGCCAACACCGAGCAGATCGCGCGGCTGACGCCGCCCGCCATGACGCCCGACGACGTGTGCCTCGGCCTGCTGCCGATGTTCCACATCTACGGGCTCAACTGCGTGCTCGGCCAGGCGGTGCGCCAAGGGGCGACGGTCGTGCTGGTCGACGGCTTCGACCCCAGCGGCCTGCTCGACCTGATCGCGGCCGAGGGCGTCACGAACCTCCCGCTCGCGCCGCCGGTCATCGCCGCGTGGGCGGGCCGCGACGACCTGCGCGCCCAGCTCGCGCACGTCACGACGATCCTGTCGGGGGCGTCGGCGCTCGACGCCGACCTGGCCGAGGCCTTCCGCGAGTCGTCGGGCCACCAGATCGAGCAGGGCTACGGGCTCACCGAGACCGCACCCGTCATCGCGACGACGCACGGCTCGCCCCGCGACACCGACAACCACATCAAGCACGGGACGGTCGGGCGCGCGCTGCCCGGCATCGAGCTGCGCATCGTCGAGGGCGGCGGCGTCGACGCGGCGCCCGGCGACCCGGCCGAGATCTGGGTCAGGGGCGACAACCTCTTCTCGGGCTACTGGCCCGACGGCGTCGACGGCCCCGACGCCGACGGGTGGTACCCGACGGGCGACGTCGGCTACCTCGACGACGACGGCGACCTGACCCTGGTCGACCGGCTGCGCGAGCTCGTGATCGTCTCGGGCTTCAACGTGTACCCGTTCGAGGTCGAGGACGTCATCGCCGAGGTCGACGGCGTCGGTCAGGTCGCCGTCGTGGGCCTGCCGGACGAGGAGACCGGCGAGGCCGTCGTGGCCTTCGTCGTCCCCGCGGGCGACGCGCCGGACGAGACGACGCTGCTCGAGGCGGTCGACGCCCACTGCCGCACGCGGCTCGCGCGGTTCAAGCAGCCGCGACGCACGATCGTCGTCACGGGGCTGCCGCACTCGGCGACCGGCAAGGTCGCCAAGGGTCGGCTGCGTGCCCTGGCCCGCAGCGAGACCCTGGGCCTCGACGCGTGATCGCGCACTCCGGCGACGCGCGGGTCGTCGTCTACACCCGCCAGGGGTGCCACCTGTGCGAGGTCGCCGAGCAGCAGGTCGCGGAGGTGTGCGCCGGCACGGGCGACGACTGGGTGCGCGTCGACATCGACGACGACCCCGACCTGCGGGCGCGCTTCACCGAGCAGGTCCCCGTCACGTTCGTCGACGGGGCCCAGCACGACTTCTGGCGCGTCGATCCCGTGCGGCTCGGCGCCGCGCTCGCGAGGCGTCGCCCGGTGTGACCTGGGCCACCGCCGCGTCCCTCGATTTGGTTCCGACGTTCACAAACTCTTAAACTGACGGGGCACCCGATGCCCGTCCCGCAAGGGATAATCCCCAGCATCGCGGCGCAGGAGCACCGTGACGATACTTCGCAGCCCTCGGCTCGCCGACGGAACTGCCCGTGGCATCCCTGATGCCACCGTGGCCCGTCTGCCTGTCTACCTGCGTGCGCTCAACGCGCTCGCCGAGCAGGGAGTGCTGTCCTGCGCCTCGGGCGAGCTGGCCGAGCAGGCCGGCGTCAACCCCGCCAAGCTGCGCAAGGACCTGTCGTACCTCGGCTCGTACGGCACCCGCGGCGTCGGCTACGACGTCGAGTACCTGCGCTACCAGATCGCCCGCGAGATGGGGCAGACGCAGGACTGGGACGTCGTCATCGTCGGCGTCGGCAACCTGGGCTCGGCGCTGTCGGCCTACCAGGGCTTCAGCACGCGCGGCATCCGCGTGGCCGCCCTCGTCGACGCCGATCCCGCGCGCGTCGGCGCCGAGGTGTCGGGCATCGTCGTGAGCCCCGTCGACCAGCTGGGCGCGATCGTCGCCGAGCGACGCATCTCGATCGGTGTCATCGCGACGCCGGGCGCGGCCGCGCAGGAGGTCGCCGACCGGCTCGTCGCGGCCGGCATCACGAGCATCCTGAACTTCGCACCCGCCCTCGTGCAGGTGCCCGAGGGGGTCGACGTCCGCAAGGTCGACCTCTCGATCGAGCTGCAGATCCTGGCGTACCACGAGCAGCGCAAGACCAGCAGGGACGCAACCGGCAAGGAAGTAGGCGTATGAGCGTGTTGGTGGTGGGCATGTCCCACAAGTCGGCCCCGATCGACGTCCTCGAGCACGCCTCGCTCGACGTCGACGCCGCGGTCAAGCTCTCGCACCTCGCGCTCGAGACGCCGTTCGTCACCGAGTCGGTCGTCATCTCGACGTGCAACCGGGTCGAGATCTACGTCGAGGCCGAGCGGTTCCACGGTGCCGTCGAGGAGGTCTCGCGCCTGCTCGCCGATCTCTCGGGCCTCGACCGCGACGAGTTCGTGCGCCACGTCTACGTCCACTTCGACGAGGCGGCCGTCGCGCACCTGTTCGGCGTCGCCTCCGGCATGGACTCGATGATCCTCGGCGAGAGCCAGATCCTCGGCCAGGTGCGCGAGGCGCTGCACTCCGCGCAGGCCGAGTCGACCGTCGGGTCGGCGCTCAACGCGCTGTTCCAGCAGGCCCTGCGCATCGGCAAGCGCGGCCACGCCGAGACGGGCATCGACCGCCTCGCGCCCTCGATCGTCACGGCCGGCCTCGACGCCGCGGGCGACGTCGTCGACGCCCCCGACACGCGCTTCCTCGTCGCGGGTGCCGGCACGATGGCGAGCCTCGCGGTCCGCACGCTGGTCGACCGCGGGGTCGACCCGCACCGCATCATGGTCTCCAACCGCACGTACCAGCGCGCCTACGCGCTGGTCGCGACGTTCGGCGTCAGCGCCGTCCGCTGGCAGGCCCTCGACGTCGAGCTGGCGGCCGCCGACGTCCTGATCAGCTGCACGGGCGCCAGCGGCGTCGTGTTCGACCGCGACCGCATCGCGAGCGCCGCCGGCGGACGTCCGATGTCGGTCATCGACCTCGCCCTGCCGCGCGACGTCGACCCGGACGTGCGCGACCTCGAGGGCATCGACCTGATCGACCTCGTCGTGCTGTCGCAGGCCGCGGCCAACGCCGAGCTCGCCGCCGACGTGCAGCAGGTGCAGTCAATCGTCGAGTCCGAGGTGCGCACGTTCCTGGCCGCCAAGGCCGCCTCGCACATCACGCCCACCGTCATCGCGCTGCGCACCATGGCGACCGACATCGTGGCGGCCGAGCAGGCACGCATCGAGTCGCGCCTGCCCAACCTGACCGACGACGAGCGGGCCGACGTCCGCAAGGCGCTGCACCGCGTCGCCGAGAAGCTCATCCACGCGCCGACCGTGCGCGTCCAGCAGCTGATCGACGGGCCCGCCGACCTCACGTACGCCGACGCGCTGGCCGACCTGTTCGCGCTCGACCAGAAGGCCGTCGACGCCGTCACGCGGGCCGGTGACACGGCATGACGTCCACGAACCGTCCGAGCCTGCGCCTCGGCACCCGCGCCAGCGCCCTCGCGCTGACCCAGTCGGGCATGATCGCCGACCGCCTGCGCGCCGAGTGCGACGTCGACGTCGAGCTCGTCACGATCTCGACCGAGGGAGACCGCAGCACCGCGCCGCTGGCCTCGATGGGCGGCCAGGGCGTGTTCGTCGCGGCGCTGCGCGAGGCGCTCGTGCGCGGCGACGTCGACTTCGCGGTCCACTCGCTCAAGGACCTGCCGACGACACCCGACCCGCGCCTCGTGCTGGCCGCGATCCCGCGTCGCGAGGACCCGCGCGACGTCCTGGTCGCCCGCGACGGGCTGACGCTCGGCGAGCTGCCCCACGGCTCGCGCGTCGGCACCGGCTCCCCGCGCCGCGAGGCCCAGCTCAACGCCCTCGGCCTCGGCGTCGACGTCGTCGCGATCCGCGGCAACGTCGGCACCCGCATCGGCCGGGTCGCCCCCGGCGACCTCGACGGCGTCCTGCTGGCCCACGCGGGCCTGCTGCGCCTCGGTCGCGCCGACGAGGCCACCGAGGTCATCGATCCCCTCCAGATGCTCCCCGCCCCCGGGCAGGGAGCCCTGGCCTGCGAGTGCCGCGTCGACGACGACGTGACCGCCCGCCTGCTCGAACGCCTCGACGACAGCGACACCCGTGCTGCCGTGACGGCCGAGCGAAGCCTCCTCGCCACCCTCGAGGCTGGTTGCAGTGCCCCGGTGGGAGCCCTGGCCGAGATCGCCGACGGCGATCACGGCGACGAGCTCTGGCTTCGTGCCGTGGTCGGAGACGTCTCCGGCTCGCCCACCATCCGACTGTCCGCGACCGGCCTGCCCTCCGAGGCCGCCGCGGTCGGTGAACGTCTTGCTGTCGAGATGCTCGCCGAAGGTGCCGACGCCCTCGTGGCCGCCGCCACCTCCTGACCCCCTGACAGACTCAGAAAAGGACCACAGTGACCATCACCACTGCGACTCGAGAAGCCGCGACACCCGACGCACCGTCCACGACGAGCGCACGCAAGGCCCCCCGCGGCCACGTGAGCTTCGTCGGCGCCGGACCGGGTGACGCGAGCCTCCTCACGGTGCGCGCGGCCGAGCTGCTCGCCCAGGCCGACGTCGTCATCACCGAGCTGCCCGAGCAGTCGGCGCTCGTGACCAACGGGGCCGAGATCGTCGACGGGGGCATCGGCGAGGACGGCGAGCCGCTGACCCACGCGGCCCGCGGACGCCTGGTCGTCAAGCACGCCAAGACCGGTGCCACGGTCGTGCGCCTCATCGCCGGCGACCCGTTCACCTACGCGACGGGACCCGAGGAGGCCGCGGCCTGCAGCAAGGCCGGCATCGGCTTCGAGATCGTCCCCGGCGTCTCGTCGATCTCGGCGGTCCCGGCGTACGCCGGTGTGCCGCTGACCAACCGCACGCACCGCGAGTACTCCGTGGTCAGCGTCGGCGACTCGTCGGTCAACTGGGCCGACCACGCGACCGAGGACACCCTCGTGCTGCTGTCGGCCGTCGCCCGCATCGGCGAGGTCGCCAGCGGACTGGTCGACGCGGGTCGCAAGCCCGACACCCCGGTCGCGATGACGCGGGTCGGCACGACGACCGAGCAGACCACGGTCGTCTCGACGCTGGCCGAGATCGCCGCCGACGCCAAGGCCGCCGGCATGACCGCGCCGGCCATCACGGTCGTCGGCGAGGTCGTCACGATGCGCGAGGCGCTGTCGTGGTTCGAGACCAAGCCGCTGTACGGCTGGCGCATCCTGGTGCCCCGCACCAAGGAGCAGTCCGCCGGCCTGGCCTCGCGCCTGCGCGGCTTCGGCGCGATCTCCGAGGAGGTCCCGACGATCTCGGTCGAGCCGCCTCGCAACCCCCAGCAGATGGACAAGGCCGTGCGCGGTCTCGTCGAGGGGCGCTACGAGTGGATCGCGTTCACGAGCGTCAACGCCGTCAAGGCCGTCCGCGAGAAGTTCGAGGAGTACGGCCTCGACGCGCGCGCGTTCTCGGGCCTGAAGATCGCCGCGGTCGGCGACAAGACCGCCGAGGCCATCGCGACGTGGGGCATCCGCGCCGACCTGATCCCGTCCGGCGAGCAGTCGGCCCGTGGCCTGCTCGACGACTGGCCGCCGTTCGACGAGCTGCTCGACCCCATCAACCGGGTGTTCCTGCCGCGCGCCGACATCGCGACCGAGACGCTCGTCGCCGGCCTGATCGACCTCGGTTGGGAGGTCGACGACGTCACGGCCTACCGGACCGTCCGGGCCGCCCCGCCGCCGGCGCCGACGCGTGAGGCGATCAAGACCGGCAAGTTCGACGCGGTCATGTTCACCTCGTCGTCCACGGTGCGCAACCTCGTCGGCATCGCCGGCAAGCCGCACACGTCGACGATCATCGCGTGCATCGGTCCCGCGACGGCCAAGACCGCCGAGGAGCACGGCCTGCGGGTCGACGTCGTCGCCGAGTCGCCGTCCGTCGAGGTGCTGGCCGATGCCCTGGCCGAGTTCGGTGCCGCGCGTCGCCTCGGCTTCGTCGAGGCCGGCGAGCCGGTCACGAAGCCGTCGCAGAAGCGGCCCTCGACCCGCCGCAAGGCGTAGGGGTGTCCTTTCCCGCCGACCGTCCTCGTCGCCTGCGCTCGTCGCCGGCGATGAGGCGGCTGGTGGCCGAGACGCACGTCCAGCCGTCGCAGCTGGTCCTGCCGATGTTCGTGGCCGAGGGGCGCACCGAGGCGCGCCCGATCGCGAGCATGCCGGGCGTCGTCCAGCACACGCGGGACACCGCGCGGCGGGCCTACGCCGAGGCCGCGGAGCTCGGCCTCGGCGGCGTCATGCTGTTCGGCCTGCCCGAGCACAAGGACGCGCAGGGGTCGGGTGCGCTCGACCCCGACGGCATCCTCAACGTCGCGCTGGCCGATGCGCGCGCCGAGGTCGGCGACGACCTGCTGGTCATGGCCGACCTGTGCCTCGACGAGTTCACCGACCACGGCCACTGCGGCGTCCTCGACGCCCGGGGACGGGTCGACAACGACGCGACGGTCGAGATCTACGCGCAGATGGGTGTCGTGCAGGCCGAGGCCGGGGCGCACGTCGTCGGCCCCAGCGGCATGATGGACGGCCAGGTCGGCGCGATCCGTGCCGCGCTCGACGACGCGGGGCACGACGAGACCGTGATCCTGGCGTATGCCGCCAAGTACTCCTCGGCGTTCTACGGCCCGTTCCGCGAGGCCGTCGACTCGTCGCTGCAGGGTGATCGCAAGACGTACCAGCAGGATCCGGCCAACGGCCGCGAGGCGATCCGCGAGACCCTGCTCGACATCGAGGAGGGCGCCGACATCGTCATGGTCAAGCCCGCGCTGTCGTACCTCGACCTGATCGCCGACGTGCGCGCCGCGGTCGACGTCCCCGTCGCTGCCTACAACATCTCGGGAGAGCTGGCGATGGTCGAGGCCGCCGCCGCGAACGGCTGGATCGACCGCGAGCGCGCGATCGACGAGATCATCGTGTCGATCCGGCGGGCCGGCGCCGACATCGTCCTGACGTACTGGGCGACCGAGCTGGCGACCCGTCTGCGGCGCTGACGCGCACGCACGTCGCTGACGGACGACGAGGGCCCCGGTTCGGCAGAACCGGGGCCCTCGTCGTGGTGGTCGGAATCCATCAGTGCGTCAGGTCGTAGACGCAGGCGTCGTACTTGTCCTTCGGGAGGCCCAGCGGGTACTGCAGGCCGCACCGGAGCGTCGCCTCGGTCATGGACAGCAGGTCGGTGACGGGCTCGACGACCGGCGCGAGCGGCGTGTCCTTGACCCCGTCCTGGACGCCTCCACCGAGGGTGCCGGGCGTCTTGGTCGGCGACGGCGACGGGGTGGACGAGCCGCCGCCGGAGCCGCCACCGTCGCCACCGGACGAGGGCGTGCTGCCGCCGCCGCCCGACCCGGTGCCGCCGGTGGGGCCGGCCGAGGGCGTCTTCGAGCCCTTCGAGGTGCCGCCGCCCGACGACTTCTTGTCGGCCGACCGCTGGGTCTTGGCCGCCTTGGCGCGCTGTGCGGGCGTCAGGGTCTGGTCGTTGGCCGACGACGTCAGGATCGGCGAGGTCGAGATGCCGTCGGGTGACTTGGTGAAGTCGCCCTGCGCGTAGGCGGCGGCGATCTTCAGCACCAGGTCGACGTACGCGTCGGAGTTGTTGTAGCGCTTGACCGCCGCGGCGGCGTCGGCGGGATCGGAGAGGTCTCCCTCGCCGGCGCACAGGTAGATGCCGGCCGAGGTGGCCGCGTCGGTGATGCTCTGCGGGTTCTTGCTGCCGTCGTTGTCGGCGTCGACGCCGACCGACTGCCACGTGCCGGGGATGAACTGCATCGGGCCGACCGCCAGGTCGAGCACCGCGTTCTTGTCGAGCGCGCCGCTGTCGGTGTCGCCGATGCGCGCCCGGCCGTCCTTGCCGTCGAGCGGCACGCCGTAGATGCCGGGCTGGGCGATGCCCTTGGTGTCGAGCGAGTTGCCGTTGGTGCGGCCGTGGTTGGACTCGACGCGGCCGATCGCGGCGACCAGCGTCCACGACAGGTTGCAGGCCTTGTCGGCCTTGCCGAGCAGCGTCTCGGCGCGGCGGTAGGCCGCCAGGGCCGAGGACGGGATGCCGTTGGTCGACAGCGTCGCGACGGTGCCCGCGGCACCCGCCTTCTGGTCGACACCGCCCGGCGCCTGCTGCACGCTGGCGGGCTGCTCGAACGCCGTGGCCGGGACGTCGGGGATCTCGGCCGCCGAGACGTCGTCGGACGCCGTGGCCAGGCCCGAGTTGCCGAGCGCGGCCCCCCACGCGCCGACCAGCACGGCCATCGGCACCAGGGCGCCGGCCTTCTGCCAGCGCGTCAGCTTACGAGCCCCCATGTCACACCCTCCCAGATCGACACCGCGTTCGTGCCAGACAGTAAACCGATGTTACCGGAGGCCGGGGCGGCCTGCCAGTCCGGTCGTGGCGCAGAACACATCGTCAACGACGCGCACCCCGCGAAGGTTACGCCGGTCCGACGCCGCCGTCGCGGCCATTTCGCCTGCGCGAGACAATGGTGGGGTGACTCCCTCTCCTGCCTCGCAGCACCTGTTCGAGCGCGCCCAAGCAGTCTCGCCGGGCGGCGTCAACTCGCCGGTCCGGGCCTTCCGCGCCGTCGGCGGCACCCCGATCTTCATGGCGTCCGGCGAGGGCGCCTGGCTCACCGACGTCGACGGTCGGCGGTACGTCGACCTGGTCGGCTCGTGGGGACCCATGCTGCTGGGCCACGCGCACCCCGAGGTCATCGCGGCGGTCGGTGCGGCCGCCGCGCGCGGGACGTCGTTCGGCACGCCGAGCGAGCCCGAGGTGCTGCTCGCCGAGGAGATCGTGGCACGGACGTCGGCCGAGATGGTGCGCATGGTCTCGTCGGGCACCGAGGCGACGATGTCGGCGATCCGTCTGGCCCGCGGGTTCACGGGTCGCGACAAGATCGTCAAGTTCGCGGGCTGCTACCACGGTCACGTCGACGCCCTGCTGGCCGAGGCCGGCTCGGGCGTCGTGACGCTCGGCCTGCCCGAGACGCCCGGCGTGCCCGCGCACGTCACGGCCGACACGATCGTGCTGCCCTACAACGACCGCTCCGCGGTCGAGGCGGCCTTCGCCGAGCACGGCGACGCCATCGCGTGCCTCATCACCGAGGCGGCGGCGGGCAACATGGGCGTCGTCCCGCCCGAGCCCGGCTTCAACGAGTTCCTGTCGCAGGTCACCGCCCGCCACGGGGCGCTGTTCATCAGCGACGAGGTCATGACCGGCTTCCGCGTGACCCGGTCGGGCCACTGGGGCCTCGACGGGCAGCGCGAGGGCTGGGCGCCCGACCTCGTGACGTACGGCAAGGTCATGGGCGGCGGCTTCCCGGCCGCCGCGTTCGGCGGTCGCCGCGACGTCATGGAGCAGCTCGCGCCGTCGGGCCCCGTCTACCAGGCGGGCACGCTGTCGGGCAACCCCATCGCCACGACCGCGGGCCTGACGACGCTGCGCCTGGCCGACGCCGACGCGTACGCGCGGCTCGACGACGCCTCACGGCAGCTGCAGCGCCTCGTCACCGACGCGCTGACGTCCGCGGGCGTCGCCCACACCCTGCAGAACGCCGGCAACATGTTCAGCGTCTTCTGGGGCGTCGACGCCCCCGTGACCGACTTCGCGGGCGCGCAGGCGCAGGAGGCCTGGCGGTACAAGCCGTTCTTCCACGCGATGCTCGACGCCGGCGTGTACCTGCCGCCGAGCGCCTTCGAGTGCTGGTTCGTCTCGGCGGCCCACGGCGAGGAGGCACTCACTAGGATCGCGGAGGCGCTGCCCGCCGCCGCGCAGGCCGCCGCCCGCGCCACCGCTGCGACCTGAGCCGGCGCCCCCCGTCGAGAAGCACCCCCGTCCGAGAAGCTCGTCCCGTCCAGCAGAAGAGGACCCCATGTCCGAACGTACGATCGTGCACCTGATGCGCCACGGCGAGGTGCACAACCCCGAGGGCGTCCTCTACGGACGACTTCCCGAGTTCGTCCTGTCCGACCTCGGCCACCAGATGGCGGCCCGGGCGGCGGAGTTCCTGTCGAAGAACGAGATCGTGCACATGGTCGCGTCGCCGCTCGAGCGCGCGCAGCAGACCGCCGCCCCGCTCTCGCAGCTGCTCGAGGTGCCGATCGTGACGGATGAGCGGGTCATCGAAGCCGACAACCTCTTCGAGGGCAAGACCGTCGGCGTCGGCAACGGCGCGTTCAGCAACCCCTCCAACTGGTGGATGCTGCGCAACCCGTTCCGGCCCTCGTGGGGCGAGCCCTACACGGAGATCGCGGCCCGCATGCAGTCGGCCGTCCAGGACGCGCGCGAGGCCGCCCGCGGCCACGAGGCCGTCATCGTCTCGCACCAGCTGCCGGTCTGGATCGCGCGCCGCGCCTTCGAGCGCAAGACGTTCGTCCACGACCCGCGCAAGCGCCAGTGCACGCTCGCGAGCCTGACGAGCCTGTACTTCGACGGCGACGAGTTCATCGGCGTCACCTACAGCGAGCCCGCCCGCGACCTGCTGCCCGAGCCGCTGCGCGGCAAGGTCGTCGGCGGAGCCTGACGTGGCGACGCGCCGGGGAGCCCGCGCCCTCGCGGCCGTCGCGACCGTCCTGGTCGTGACGACGCTGTCGGCGTGCAGCGGGGCCGGCAACCGCGGCACCACGACGGGCTTCGTGTCCGGCGACGGCTCCGAGGCGATCACGACGGTCGACGCCGCCGACCGCGAGAAGGCGCCGGTGCTCGAGGGCGAGGGGCTCGACGGGCGTCCGCTCTCGACCGCCGACTTCGCCGGCAAGACGATCGTCGTCAACCTGTGGGGCCCGTGGTGCCCGCCGTGCCGCGCCGAGGCCCCCGCGCTCGACGAGGTGGCCCAGGAGTACGCGAGCAAGGACGTCCAGTTCGTCGGCATCCTGACCCGCACCAAGGACCCGACCAGCGCGATCGCGTTCAACCGCAACAAGGGCATCACCTACCCGAGCTTCGCCGACCAGGGCGGCAAGCTCGAGCTGGGCTTCAACGACAGCCTCCCGACCCTCGCGATCCCCACCACGTGGATCATCGACTCCGAGGGACGGGTCGCGGCCCGGGTCATCGACAAGATCTCGGCGTCGACGTTGGCGAACCTGATCGACGACGTCCAGAAGAGCACCGCGTGACCGACTGGTTCAGGGAGACGGCGCTGTCGGGCAACCTGCTCCTCGCCGTCCCCGTGGCAGCGGTCGCCGGACTGCTGTCGTTCTTCTCGCCGTGCGTGCTCCCGCTGCTGCCCGGCTACCTGTCGTACATCTCGGGCGTCGCCGCGCAGGACCTCGAGACGGCCCGCCGCGGCCGCCTCCTGGCCGGCGCGGTGCTGTTCGTCGCGGGCTTCAGCGCCGTGTTCGTGCTGGGTGGCGCACTGTTCGGCTCGATCGGGCTCAGGCTCGCCGAGCACCAGGACACGCTGACGCTCGTCACGGGCGTCCTCGTGATCCTGATGGGCCTGGCCTTCATCGGCCTCGTGCCGCTGATGCAGCGTGACGTCCGGGTGCACGCGGTCCCCGCGGTCGGCCTCGCGATGGCGCCGGTGCTCGGCGTCTTCTTCGGCCTCGGGTGGACGCCGTGCATCGGCCCGACGCTCAGCGCCGTCCTGGCGCTCTCGATGGCGACCGACGACGCGTCGGCGTCGCGCGGCGCCTTCCTGACGCTGTTCTACTGCCTCGGTCTCGGCATCCCCTTCGTGCTGGCCGCGCTGGGGTTCGGCCGGTTCATGCACGCCGTCTCGTGGTTCCGCCGCCACCAGCGCGCCGTGTCGGTCGTCGGGGGAGTCCTGTTGATCGCGGTCGGCATCATGCTCGTGACGGGTCTGTGGACCGACCTCGTCAGCGACATGCAGACCTGGGTGAACGGATTCGAGGCACCGATATGAGTGAGGCCGCATGAGCGACAACGCTGTCCCGGCGCTGGGTCGCCGGGAGTTCACCCGGTGGTTCTGGCGCCAGCTGACGTCGATGCGCACGGCGCTGATGCTGCTGCTGCTCCTGGCGATCGCGGCGGTCCCCGGATCGCTGTACCCGCAGCGCGGCGTCGACGCCCGGGCCGTCGAGAACTACTTCCTCGACCACCCGCAGCTCGCGCCGTTCCTCGACAAGCTCGGCATGTTCGCGGTGTATAGCTCGCCGTGGTTCAGCGCGGTGTACCTGCTGCTGATGGTGTCGCTGGTGGGCTGCATCCTGCCGCGCTCGTTCGTGTACCTCAAGGCCGTCCGCGCGCGCCCGCCCAGGGCGCCGCGCAACTTCGCCCGCCTGCCGGCGTCGTCGACGTTCGAGACCGACCGCACGCCCGACGAGGTCGTCGCGGCGGCCCGTGAGGCGCTCGGACGGTCGCGGGTCGACGTCGTCGACCGCGACGGCGACGTGCGCGAGGTCAGCGCCGAGAAGGGCTTCCTGCGCGAGGCCGGCAACCTGGTCTTCCACGTCAGCATCGTCGTGGTGCTGATCGGCGTCGCGGTCGGGACGCTCTACGGCTACCGCGGCTCGGTCATCGTGACCGACGACGGCGGACAGTTCGCGAACTCGCTGCCGCAGTACGACGAGTTCAGCTCCGGCACGCTGTTCAGCACCGACGACCTGCCGCCGTTCGCCCTGACCCTCGACCAGGTCACGGCCCGGTTCCAGCCGTTCGGCAGCCCGCAGGCCGGGGCGCCGCGCGAGTTCCGGGCCGCGGGCACCTACACGGCCCGCCCGGGCGACGCCGACCGGCGTTTCGACATCACGGTCAACCACCCGCTGTCGGTGGGCAGCACGTCGATCTACCTGCTGGGCCAGGGCTACGCGCCGGTCTTCAAGATCACCGACGCCCAGGGCGACGTCGTGTTCGACGACGCCGTCCCGTTCCTGCCGGCCGATCCGACCTACACGTCCAACGGCATCATCAAGGTGCCCGACGCCAAGCCCGAGCAGCTCGGCTTCCAGGGCTTCTTCCTGCCGACGGCCGTCACGCAGGACGGACAGGAGCTCTCGACGTCCGCGCACCCCGCGGCGGCCAACCCGCTCGTGGGCCTGAACGTGTGGCACGGCGACCTCGGCCTGGACGACGGACGGTCGCAGTCGGTGTTCATCCTCGACAAGTCCAAGATGACGCAGTACAAGAACGGCGACGCCAACGTCCGCATCAGCCTGCAGCCCGGCATGACCGCCGACCTGCCGGACGGCGGCACGATCGAGTTCACCGAGCTGCGGCAGTTCGCGCGGTTCCAGATCAGCTCGTCGCCGCTGGTGAAGGTGCCGCTGTTCGGCATCGTGGCCGGGCTGCTCGGCCTCATGGTGTCGCTGACCGTCAAGCCCCGTCGCACGTGGATTCGCACGCGTCGGGAGGGCTCACGTACCGTGGTGGATGTCGCCGTGCTCGACCGCGTCCCCCGGGACGACCTGCCGGCCGACCTGGATGACTTCCTCGAGCGGTTCAAGGACGCGCTCGGGGAGAAGACCGAGGAGAAGGCATGACCCTGGAGACCCTGGCGCAGATCTCGAACTACGCGGTCGCCTCCGCGACGGGCATCCTGGCGCTGGCCTTCGTCGCCTACGTCGCGCAGTGGGGCTTCGCCCGCAACCTCGCGCCCGAGCGTGAGCGCGAGCTCGTCACGGCGGGTGGGTCCGAGGCGCCGTCCGGCAGCAGCGACCCCGTCGAGCGCAGCGACATGGCCGGTGGCATCGGGCTGTCGCTGACGACGCTGTCCGCGCTCGTCCTGGCCGTCGGCGTCGTGACGCGCGGGTTCGCCGCCCAGCGCGTCCCGTGGGGCAACATGTACGAGTTCGGCTGCGCCGCGACGCTCGCCGCCGTGGTCGCCTACCTCGTGCTCGTGCGCGTCTGGGAGATCGACTGGGTCGGCCCGATCATCACGGGCTTCGGCACCGTCGTGCTGGGCGCGTCCGCGATGGTCTACGTGCCGGCCGGTCCGCTCGTGCCCGCGCTGCACTCGTACTGGCTCGTGATCCACGTGCTCGGCGCGATCATCTCGGGCTCGGCGTTCCTCGTGGGCGCCGCCGCCTCCGTGCTGTACCTCGTGAAGTCGCGGGCCGAGCGCACGACCCCGGAGGACCAGCGCACCGGCTTCCTGTGGCGCATCCCGGCGTCGGCCAAGATCGACCAGGTCGCGTACCGCGTGCACGCGTTCGCGTTCCCGATCTGGACGTTCGCCGCCCTGATCGCCGGGCCGATCTGGGCGCAGTACGCGTGGGGCCGCTACTGGGGCTGGGACCCCAAGGAGGTCTGGGCGTTCATCACCTGGGTCGTCTACGCCGGCTACCTGCACGCCCGCGCGACCGCCGGGTGGAAGGGCAAGGCCGCCGCGATCCTGGCCCTCATCGGCTTCGCGACGTTCGTGTTCAACTTCGTCGGCGTCAACCTCTTCGTCGGGGGCATGCACTCCTACGCCAAGTAGGGCGCGCACCGCCGCAGTTTCCCAGGTGAACCTGGGTCTCGGCGGAGAGCCATCGCCGGAACCGGGGTGACCCCGCGAGCCGGCACGTCACCCCGGTTGCTCCCGGGGCGCGGTGTCGGTTTCCCAGGTGGACCCCGACAGCTTCCGAGGTTCACCCGGAAGACCTCGCTCGGGTCTGAAGAATCCCAGGTGAACCTGGGAAACTGCGAGCACCGGGGGAACCCGGCTAGGGTCTGGGCTCATGGGAGTCGAGATCAGGGTCGAGGGGCTCGTCATGACGTACGGCGACGTGCGGGCGGTCGACGACGTCAGCTTCACGGTCGCCCCCGGTGAGTTCTTCGGGCTGCTGGGCCCCAACGGCGCCGGCAAGACCACGACGCTCGAGATGATCGAGGGGCTGCGCAGGCCGCAGTCCGGCACCGTGCGCATCGGCGAGCACGAGCCGTGGCGCCGCGAGCCCGAGCTGCAGCGCCGGATGGGCGTCCAGCTGCAGTCGTCGTCGTTCTTCGAGCGGCTGACGGCCCGCGAGCAGCTCGACACGTTCGGCGCCCTCTACGGCGTCGCCCCGGGGCGCACCGCCGAGATGCTCGAGCAGGTCGGCCTGGTCGACAAGGCCGACGTCCGCACCGAGGACCTCTCGGGCGGGCAGAAGCAGCGCCTGTCGATCGCGTGCGCCCTGATCCACGACCCCGAGGTCGTCTTCCTGGACGAGCCGACCGCGGCCCTCGACCCGCAGGCCCGCCGCAACCTCTGGGACGTCCTGCGCTCGATCAACGACTCGGGCCGCACCGTCGTGCTGACGACGCACCACATGGACGAGGCCGAGGTGCTGTGCGACCGCGTCGCGATCATGGACGCCGGGCGCATCCTCGAGCTCGACACCCCCGCCGCGCTGGTGCGCGGCCTCGACGCCCCCGTGCGCATCAGCCTCGCCCCCGGCACCCTGCCGGTCTCCGACGCCCGCGCGCTGGCCGGCGACGACCCCGTCACCGACGACGACTCCGGTACGACGATCACGACCCGCGACCCGTCGCGCGTCCTGACGGCCCTTGCCCGGCGCGACGCGCTCGACGGCCTCAGCGTGAAGGGCGCGTCCCTCGAGGACGTGTTCCTCGAGCTCACGGGTCGCGAGTACCGTGCATGAGGGCCTTCCGCAGCCTGGCCCGGGCGATGCTCAAGGGCTTCTTCCGCGACAAGATGGCGTTCTTCTTCGCCGTGATCTTCCCGCTGATGTTCCTCGTGCTGTTCGGCGGCATCTTCACCGACCAGGGCGCGTCGAGGTCCGACGTCATCCAGATCGGCGCGGTGTCGGTGCTCGACGACGCGCCGAGGGCCGTCCGTGCGGCCCTCGACGAGAGCCTCGACGTCACGCGGTCGTCCGACGAGCAGGACGCCCTCGAGCAGGTGCGCAAGGGCGACGCCGACGCCGTCATCCGCCAGGACGGCGACCGCCTGGTCGTGCGGTACTCGCAGGCCGACCAGGTGCAGGCCGCGACGGTGCGGGGGACGTTCGAGGCGATCGTGCAGTCCGCCAACCTCGCCGAGACGGGGCAGGTGCCGCGCTTCAGCCTCACGACCGACCAGGTCGAGGACGACTCGCTGAAGTCCATCCAGTATTACACGCCCGGGCTGATGGGCTGGGCGATCGCGTCGGGCGCGACGTTCGGCGCCGCGACCAATTTGGTCGTGTGGCGCCGCAACGGGCTGCTGCGCCGTCTGCGCCTGGCCCCCATCCCGACCCGCTCGGTCGTGCTGGCCCGCGTCGCGGTGTCGATCGCGATCGCGATCGTGCAGGCGGCGATCTTCGTCGGCGTCGGCGTCGCGCTGTTCGGGCTCCGGCTGACGGGCTCGTGGCCCATGATCGTCCCGCTGCTGGTGTGCGGGACGCTGGCCTTCATGGCGATCGGCCTGCTCGCGGGGGCCGTGGCGCGCAGCGAGGAGGCCGCGGTCGGCATCGCGAACTTCGTCGTGCTGCCGATGGCGTTCCTGTCGGGGTCGTTCTTCCCGCTCGACGGCGCACCCGGCTACGTCACGGCGATCAGCAAGGTCCTGCCGCTCAAGCACCTGAACGACGGCATGCTCGACACGATGGTGCGCGGCGAGGGCCCGTCGTCGGCCGTCGTGCCGATGCTGATCCTGCTCGGGTTCGCGGTCGTCGTGACCGCGGTCGCGAGCCGGTTGTTCCGCTGGGACGACTGACGCCCCGTCCGGTCAGAGACCCCGCAGGTAGTCCGGGTCGTCGTCCGGGCCGCGGGGGCTCGGGGGAGGGGTCCAGCCGCCGCCGTTGCCGTCGCCCGCGCCGCGCTGCCGCGGGGGCGGGGCCTGGCGCCCGTGGCCCACGAAGATCCACAGCAGCGGGCCCACGAACGGCACGAGGACCAGCACGAACCACACGATCTTGGGCAGCACGCGCACCTGCCCCTTGGGCGTCGCGAGGAGGTCGAAGATCGCGTACACGACCAGCACCACAGCAACGACCACCAACAGCGCCTTACCCATGACGCCACCGTATCCGGGCGGTCACAACCGGACGGCCGGCGATGGGGTCCGACCGATTAGGGTGGCGGCATGAAGGCATTCTGGACCTACACGCTGGCGCGGTTCGCGGTCTTCGCCGCGTGCTTCGTCATCATCTGGCTGCTGGCGCAGATCTGGCTGGAGTCGACGGCCGTGACGAACATCTGGGTCCTGCTGATCTCGCTGGTCGTGTCGTCGGTCATCTCGGTGTTCCTGCTCGCCGGCCTGCGCGACAAGCTGGCCCTCAACGTCCACGAACGGGCCACCCGCATGACGGAGCGCATCGAGGAGTCTCGTCGTGCCGAAGACATCGACTGAGAGCCGCGACTGGATCGCCGAGGCGATCCGGCGCGTCGACGCCGACGCCAACCGCAGCGCCGACACGCACCTGCACGTCCTGCCGATCCCGGTGCCCGGCATCGACCTGTACCTCAAGGACGAGTCGGTCCACCCGACCGGCAGCCTCAAGCACCGCCTGGCGCGCTCGCTGTTCCTGTACGCGCTGTGCAACGGATGGATCGGTCCGGGCTCGACCGTCATCGAGGCGTCCAGCGGCTCGACCGCCGTCAGCGAGGCGTTCTTCGCGCGGCTGATCGGGCTGCCGTTCGTCGCGGTCATGCCGTCGTCGACGAGCCGCGAGAAGATCGCGCTGATCGAGTTCTACGGGGGCCGGTGCCACCTGGTCGACGACCCCGGCACGGTCTACGACGTCGCTCGCGACCTCGCCGACGAGACCGGCGGGCACTACATGGACCAGTTCACGTACGCCGAGCGGGCGACCGACTGGCGGGGCAACAACAACATCGCCGAGTCGATCTTCGACCAGCTGTCGGCCGAGCCGCACCCGTGCCCCACGTGGATCGTGGTCAGCGCCGGCACCGGCGGCACGTCCGCCACGATCGGACGGTTCGTGCGCTACCGCCGCTTCGACACCCGCGTCGCGGTGGCCGACCCCGAGAACTCCGCGTTCTACGGCGGCTGGGAGACCGACAGCTCCGACGTGACGACCGATCGGCCCTCACGCATCGAGGGCATCGGACGCATGCGGGTCGAGCCGTCGTTCGTCGGCGGCGTCATCGACGACATGGTCAAGGTGCCGGACGCCGCGTCGATCGCGACGATGCGATGGGTCTCGGCGATCCTCGGACGTCTGGTGGGCGGCTCGACCGGCACCAACGTGTGGGCGTCGCTGCAGCTGATCGGCGACATGCGCGACGAGGGGCGCGAGGGCAGCGTCGTGACGCTGCTGTGCGACGGCGGCGAGCGCTACGAGCAGACGTACTACGACGACGCGTGGCTGGCCGCGAAGGGCATCGACATCGCGCCGTACGCGGCGGCCCTCGACGAGTTCGCGTCGACGGGCGTCCTGCCCGCGGTCCCCGTCACGGCGTGACGGGCACGATCTCGGCCGAGACGAGTCGGCCGTCGTCGATCACCAGCAGGCCCATCGTGCCGCGCGGCTGACGTCGCTTGTCGGTCGGCGAGCCGGGGTTGAACAGGCGCTGGCCGTCGTCCTGGGTGTCCCACGGGATGTGGGAGTGGCCGAACACGACGAGGTCGGCGTCGGGGAAGCGGCGGCGCATGCGCCGGGCGCGCCCGTCCTTGGAGCCGCTGTCGTGGATCATCGCGACCCGCAGCCCGTCCAGCTCGACCTCGAGGGTCTCGGGCGCGCCCCATGCGACGACGTCGGGACCGTCGTTGTTGCCCGCCACGACGTGCACGGGTGCCAGGGCGGCGAGCTCGTCGAGCACCGAGGGCACGCAGACGTCGCCCGCGTGCAGGATGACGTCGACGCCCTCGAGGTGCTCGGCCACGGCCGGCGGGAGCGCCTTCCAGAACCGCGGCGCGTGCGTGTCGGAGACCACGGCGACCCGCAGCACGTCAGGCGCCGATCGCGAGGCCGATCGCGAGCCCCGCGGCGTAGACCAGCTCGGCCAGCCCGGTGTCGCGCAGGACGGGGATCAGCGCCATGCCCCTGGCGCCCGACGCGACGGTGGCGGCGCCGCGGCCCAGCAGCGGCAGGCACAGGAGCCCGAGCAGGGCCCACGGCGTCGAGAACGCGGCCCACACCAGCATCGCGAGCGCGACGAACCCGAGCAGGCCGTAGAGCCGGCGGGTGCCGGAGTCGCCCAGGACGACCGCGAGCGTCCGCTTGCCCGTGACGCTGTCGGTGGGGATGTCGCGCAGGTTGTTGGCCACGAGGATGCCGCAGGCGAGCGCGCCGACGCCGACGGCCGCCGCGACCGCGACGCCCGTCACCTCCTCGACCTGCACGTAGGCCGTGCCGAGCACCGCGACGAGCCCGAAGAACACGAACACGCTGACCTCGCCGAGTGCGCGGTACCCGTACGGCGACGGCCCGCCGGTGTACGTCCACGCGGCCCCCAGCGCGGCGACGCCCACGAGCAGGAGCCACCACGTGGTCGTCGCGGCCAGCACCAGGCCCATCGCGGCCCCCAGCCCGAGGAAGCCCAGCGCGGCGATCTTGACCGAGCGGGCGGGGACGAGCCCGGAGCCGACGAGGCGCAGCGGGCCGACGCGGTCGTCGTCGGTGCCCTTGATGCCGTCGGAGTAGTCGTTGGCGTAGTTGACGCCGATCTGCAGCGCCAGCGAGACGCCGAGCGCCAGCAGGGCCTTCCACCACACGACCGAGTCGGCGTACGCCGCGGCGCCCGTGCCGGCCAGGACGGGCGCGACGGCGGCGGGCAGCGTCCGTGGGCGCGAGCCGGCGACCCACAGCTGGACGGGGGACGGCGACGAGGTGGTCATGGGCGGCAAGTCTGCCACCCCCTCGCGTGTCAATTTCGTGTTGACGCCTCAGGTGCGTCAATCTAGGCTTGACGGCATGAGCATCGACGACGCCGAGTTCTCCGACCTGATCGCCCGCGCGGTCGCCCGGCTCGACCCGTCCCTCGAGCGACGGCTCGACACCGAGCCGTCGGCGCACCTCGACCTCGTGCTGCTGACGCGCCGTGCGCACGACGAGACCGGACGCCTGCTGCGCTCGGCCGTGACGTCGGCCCGCGCCGCCGGGTCGAGCTGGGAGGCGATCGGCTCGGCCCTCGGCATGACCCGCCAGGCCGCGCAGCAGCGGTTCGGGCACAAGCCGTCGTCCGCGCCCGATCCCGGTGACGGGCACCTGCCGGAGGCGGGGGAGCACCGGCAGCTCGTGGGCCTGACGGCGTTCAACGAGATGGACCAGCTCGACCTGTGGGGGCGGCACGGCTGGCACTCGATCGGCTTCGGCCCGCTGTTCCACGACGTCGAGAAGTCCGACACGCAGTGGGAGCACAAGCGGGCCGTCGTGGGCAGCCGCAAGATGCGCGACCTCGAGGCCAAGGGGTGGGAGCGCATCGGCTCCACGTGGTTCCCGTGGGTCTACCTGAAGCGCCCGCTGCCGCTGCCGGCCGTGCCCGGCGAGCCCACGTGACGGCGTCGCTGCGGCCCGTCGCGGGCGCGCCGCGCGACGTCCACGCGCTGGTTCGCGCGTGGGTGCGCGACGGCGGCGACCCGGTCGTCGTCCGGACGTCCGGCAGCACGGGGGAGCCGAAGGACGTCATCCTGTCGCACGCGGCCGTCACGTCGTCGGCGCGCGCGAGCCTCGAGCGGCTCGGCGGCCCCGGCGGGTGGCTGCTCGCGATGCCCGTCACGGGCGTCGGTGGGCTGCAGGTGCTGGTGCGGTCGGCGCTGGCCGGGCTCGACCCCGTCCTCGTCGACGAGCACGACGGCCTGGCGGCGGCGATCGACGCGATCCCCGGCGACCGGCGCTACGCCTCGCTCGTGCCGACGCAGGTGCACCGGCTCGTCGAGGCGGGCCAGGTCGACGCGCTGCGGTCGCTCGACGCGCTGCTGATCGGCGGTGCCGCGGCGCCTCCCGAGCTGCTCGACGCA
The DNA here is from genome assembly GCF_001426485.1 of Aeromicrobium sp. Root472D3. Classification (GTDB taxonomy): domain Bacteria; phylum Actinomycetota; class Actinomycetes; order Propionibacteriales; family Nocardioidaceae; genus Aeromicrobium. Next base: position 1,127,551 of record NZ_LMET01000001.1, read on the forward strand.
CTCGACGGCGTGCGCGTCGTGCGGACGTACGGGATGAGCGAGACCAGCGGCGGCTGCGTGTACGACGGCGTGCCGCTCGACGGGGTGCGGCTGCGGGTCGACGACACGGGGCAGGTGCACGTCGGCGGCACGGTGCTGTTCGACGGCTACGCCGACGCGGCCGCGACCGCCCGGGTGCTGCGCGACGGCTGGTTCGCGACCGCCGACCTCGGCACGATCGACGCCGCGGGCCGCCTGCGGGTGACGGGGCGCTCCGACGACGTCGTCATCAGCGGCGGCGTCAACATCGGCCTGCCGGCGGTGACGCGGGCGCTGCGCGGTCTCGACGGCGTCCGCGACGCGATCGCGCTCGGCGTGCCCGACGACGAGTGGGGCGCCCGCGTCGTGGCGTTCGTCGTGCCCGACGCGGGCGCCGACGCCCCGCCGCTGCACGTCGTGCGCGACGGCGTCGAGGCGTCCGGCCTGCCCCGCACCTGGGCCCCGCGCGAAATCGTGCCGATCGCCGCGCTGCCGCTGCTGCCGGGTGGCAAGGTCGACCGCGTCGCGCTCCGGCGGCGGTGAGCCAGCGACCCTTCGACGTCCGGGACAGGTCGCCAGCTCACCGCCTGGGGCGGGGACGGGTCGCTAGCCCACCGCTGCGGCGATCGCCTCGGGGATCGGCGTGGACCCGCCGACGACCTCCCACTGCTTGCCGTGGGTCGTGGGGTCCTCGATCACGGCCGCGATGACGGCGGCGACGTCGGCCCGCGGGATCTCGCCGCGCTCGACCGTCTCGGCCAGCGTGACCTGACCCGTCGCGTCGTCGTCGGTCAGACCGCCCGGACGGATGATCGTCCAGTCGAGGTCGCTGGCGCGCAGCACGACGTCGGCCTCGCGCTTGGCCTCGACGTACGCCTTCCACGAGTCCTCGACGTCGTCGCCCAGGGGCTCGTCGACGCTGATCGCCGAGATCTGGACGAAGCGGCGGACGCCGGCGGCGGTGGCCCCGGCGATCGACTTGAGCGAGCCACCGAGGTCGACGGTCTTCTTGCGCTCGATGCTGCCGTCGCCGCCACCTCCGGCGGCGAACACGACGGCTCCGGCGCCCGTGAAGGCCTGCGCGAAGTCGTCGTCGTCGGACTTCTCGATGTCGAGCAGCACGACCTCGGCGCCGAGGTCCTGCAGCTCGGAGGTGTGGTCGGGGTTGCGGACGAGGGCGACGGGCTGGTGGCCGGCGTCGACCAGGACGGGGATGAGGAGGCGGGCGATCTTGCCGTGGCCTCCGACGATGGCGATACGAGTCATGTCTCCAACGTAGGACGGTGGCGGTAAGTTGCCACTCGTGCAGCCCCGTACCTTCTCGATCCCGATGCCGACGACGTTCCGCGGCATCACGCGGCGCGAGGGCATGCTGATCGAGGGGCCGGCCGGATGGGCCGAGTTCAGCCCGTTCCTCGACTACGACGCCCGCGAGAGCGCGCCGTGGCTCGCGGCGGCGATCGACTCCGCCGAGCGCCCGTGGCCCGCCGCCGTCCGCGACCGCGTGGCGGTCAACTGCACCGTCCCGGCGGTCGGTCCCGAGCAGGCCGCGCGCATCGTGCGCGCCAGCGGGTGCGGCACCGCCAAGGTCAAGGTCGCCGAGCGGGGCCAGACGCTCGCCGACGACGTCGACCGGGTCGAGGCCGTGCGCGACGCCATCGGCCCCGGGGGCCGGGTGCGCGTCGACGCCAACGGCGGCTGGACGGTCGACGAGGCGGTCAGCGCGATCGCGGCCCTGGACCTCGCGAGCCGCGGGCTGGAGTACGTCGAGCAGCCGTGCGCGACGGTCGAGGAGCTCGCCGCAGTCCGTCGGCGCGTGGGGGTGTCGATCGCGGCGGACGAGTCGATCCGTCGTGCCGACGACCCGTTCCGCGTCGCCGAGCTCGAGGCCGCCGACGTCGCGGTGCTGAAGGTCGCCCCGCTCGGTGGGGTGCACGCGGCCCTGCGCATCGCCGAGCGGATCGGTCTGCCCGTCGTGGTGTCCAGCGCCGTCGACACCTCGATCGGCCTCGCGGCGGGCCTGGCGCTGGCGGCCGCCCTGCCCGAGCTGCCGTACGCGTGCGGGCTCGCCACGACGTCGCTGCTCGACGGCGACGTCGTCGCGTCCCCGCTCGTCCCGGTCGACGGATTCCTGCCGGTCGGGCGCCAGGTTCTCGACCTCGCCGCCTACGACCGGGTCGCCGCCGACGGCGAGACCGACGCCCGCTGGCAGGCCCGCCTCTCGGCCGTCCGCGCGGTGCTGGCATGAGCGCCTCGGGTGATGCGCGGCGGCTGATCCACTCGCTGGCCGCGCTCGGCGTGCGCGACGCCGTGCTGTCGCCCGGGTCGCGCTCGGGGCCGCTCGCGGTGGGCCTGCTCGCGGCCGAGCGGGCCGGGGTCCTGCGGCTGCACGTGCGCGTCGACGAGCGCGAGGCCGCGTTCCTCGCGCTGGGCCTCGCGAAGGGCTCGCACCGGCTCGTGCCGGTCGTCACGACGTCGGGCACGGCGGTCGCGAACCTGCACCCGGCGATGCTCGAGGCGCTGCACGCCGACGTCCCGGTGCTCGCCGTGACGGCCGACCGGCCCGCACGGCTGCGCGGCACGGGCGCCAACCAGACGACCGACCAGCGCGAGATCTTCCCGGGCGTGCCGTTCACCGACCGCGTCGACGAGCTGTCGGGACGCGTCCAGCACCTCAACCTCGAGCTCGACGAACCCCTCCTCGAGCCGGTCGAGTGGGGCTTCGAGCCGCACGGTCCGCCCGACCGGACGATGCGCGGTGAGGAGCACGGCGAGCCCCACGTGCTCGACATCGGCCCGCGCACCGTCGTCGTGGCCGGCGACGACGCCCGGCAGCCCGCCCGCGTCCTGGCCCGCGACGCCCGCTGGCCGCTGCTCGCCGAGCCGTCGTCGGGCTCGCGCAACGGCGAGGCCCTCGTGACGTACCGCCAGCTGCTGGTCCACTCGCCGCTGGCGAGCCGCATCGAGCGCGTCGTCAGCCTCGGCCACGCGACGCTGACGCGTCCGGTCGCCCGGCTGCTGGCGCGCACCGACGTCCCGGTCGTGCACGTCGGCACGCAGGCGACGTTCCCCGTGCCCGCCGGCCCGAACGTGACGTTCGTCGACCGGGTCGCGGCGGGCGGCGTCGACGAGTCGTCGTGGCTCGACGAGTGGCTCGCCGACGACGCGCTCGCGACCGCCGTCGTCGACGACCTGACGGTCGGCACGCCCTACGACGTCGCGCGGGCCGTCAACGCGGCCGTGCCGCCCGGCGGCCTGCTGTTCGTCGGCTCGTCGAGCCCCGTCCGCGACCTCGACCTCGTCGCGCGGCCCTACCCCGTCGGCGGCAAGCGGCTGATCATCGCCAACCGGGGGCTGGCCGGCATCGACGGCGTCCTGTCGAGCGCGATCGGCGCGGCCCTCGGGCGCCCGTCGAGCCGCGCGATCGCCTACGTCGGCGACCTCACGTTCCTGCACGGCAGCAACGGGCTGCTGATCGGTCCCGGCGAGCCGCGGCCCGACCTGACCGTCGTCGTGGCGTCCGACGACGGCGGCAGCATCTTCACGACCCTCGAGCAGGGCGCCCCCGACTTCGCGGCCTCGTTCGAGAGAGTCTTCGCGACGCCGACGGGCGCCGACATCGGCACGCTGTGCCGCGGCTACGGCGTGCCGCACCGCCTCGTCGACGTCGCCGCGCTGCCCGCCGCGCTCGCCGAGGACGTCCCCGGCATCCGCGTGCTCGAGGTGCCCGTCGACCGGACAGGTCGTCGCGAGCTCGACGCGCGGATCGGGGCGTCGATCCGGGCCGTCCTGGATCGCTGACACCTGTTGTGTCACGGACATACTCGCAGTAGGTTTGTGGCCCACGTCACCAGCTGGAAGAGGGCCCATGGCTAGTTCGACCTTCGACTACGTCGTCATCGGATCGGGCAGCGCCGGTGGGGTGATCGCCGCCCGGCTCACCGAGGACCCGCAGGTCTCGGTGCTGCTGCTCGAGGCGGGACCGCAGGACGACGACGAGATGATCCACATGCCGCTGGGCTTCTCGACGCTGTTCAAGACCAAGTGGGACTGGAACTACGAGACGACCCACCAGAAGCACCTCGCCGGTCGGCGCGCCTACTGGCCGCGCATGAAGGCGCTCGGCGGCTGCTCGTCGATGAACGCCATGATCTACATCCGCGGCAACCACGCCGACTACGACGAGTGGCGCGACGGCTACGGGGCCGACGGCTGGGGCTTCGACGACGTGCTGCCGTACTTCAAGAAGGCCGAGTCCAACACCCGGCTCGGCGACCCGTTCCACGGCACCGACGGGCCCCTGCACGTCGAGGACCGCCAGTACGACCACGAGCTCAGCACCGCGTTCGTCGAGGCGGGCGTCGCCGCCGGCCTCAAGCGCAACCCCGACTTCAACGGCGCCTCGCAGGAGGGCATCGGGCTCTACCAGGTCACGTGCAGGAAGGGGCGGCGCTGGTCGGTCGCCGACGCCTACATCCACCCCGCCGAGGACCGGCCGAACCTGACGGTGCTGACCGAGGCCTTCGTGACCCGCATCCTGCTCGAGGGCACCCGCGCGGTCGGCGTCGCCTACACGCGCGGCGGCGAGACGTTCGAGGTGCGCGCCGACGCCGAGGTCGTCCTCAGCGGCGGTGCGATCAACAGCCCGCAGCTGCTGATGCTGTCGGGCATCGGCCCGGGGGCGCACCTGCGCGAGATGGGCATCGACGTCGTCGTCGAGTCGTCCGGCGTGGGGCAGAACCTGCAGGACCACCCCGTCTCGGGCATCCTCAGCTACACCAAGGACACGACCGACGTCGCCGAGATGCTGGGGCTCGGCAACCTGCTCAAGTGGCGGGCGACGGGCAAGGGGCCGCTGGGCTCCAACGTCGCCGAGACCGGGGCGTTCTTCACCTCCCGCGACGACCTCGACGTCCCCGACATCCAGCTGCACGTCGCCCCCACGGGCTTCTACGACAACGGCATGCACGAGCCCACGCGCCGGGCCCTGACGACCGCCGTGACGCTCGTCAACGTGCAGAGCAAGGGCAGCATCACGCTGCGCTCGGCCGATCCGACGTGGCACCCCGCGATCGATCCCGGCTACTTCGACGACCGTGCCGACCTCGACGCGATGATCGGCGGCTACCGGCGCGCGCTCGCGATCCTGCGCGAGGGCCCCATCGCCCGCTACCTCGACGAGCCGTGGATGCCCGCGTCCGCCGATCCCACCGACGACGAGATCATCGACACGATCGGCGCACTGGGCCAGACGCTGTACCACCCCGTCGCGACGTGCGCGATGGGCACGGTCGAGGGCAGCGTCGTCGACCCCGAGCTCAAGGTCCACGGCGTCGACGGACTGCGCGTCGCGGACGCCTCGGTCATGCCCCGCGTCCCCCGCGGCAACACCAACGCACCCACCATCATGATCGGCGAGAAGTGCGCCGACCTGATCCGCACCGCCTAGAAGCAGGAGCCACGATGACCGCCACGCTCGACCCCACCGCCACCGCCTCCGCCGACGCCCCCGTCGACACGTTCGACTCGCTCGACCCCGCCAACGGCGACCTCGTCGGCACGCACCCCGTCACGTCCAAGGCCGACGTCGACGCCGCCGTGGCCCGGGCCCGCGAGGCCGCCGGCTGGTGGGGGGCCCTGAGCTTCGACGAGCGCGCCGAGCACCTGCTGACGTGGCGCAGCGTCATCACGCGCCGCATCGCGCAGCTCGCCAACCTGTCGCACCGCGAGACCGGCAAGCCGCACGGCGACGCGCAGCTCGAGATCATCCTCGCGATCGACCACGTCGCGTGGGCCGCGAAGAATGCCAAGAAGGTGCTCGGGCCCAGCAAGGTGAGGTCGGGCCTGCTGATGGCCAACCAGGCGTCGACCGTCGAGTACAAGCCGCTCGGCGTCGTCGGCGTCATCGGGCCGTGGAACTACCCCGTCTTCACCCCGATGGGCTCGATCGCCTACGCCCTCGCGGCCGGCAACACCGTGGTGTTCAAGCCCAGCGAGTACACGCCCGGCGTGGGCCAGTGGCTCGCCGACACGTTCACCGAGGTCGTGCACGGTCGCCCCGTGCTGCAGGTCGTCACGGGCCTCGGCGAGACCGGCAGCGCCCTGTGCACCGCCGACGTCGACAAGCTCGCCTTCACCGGGTCGGGCCCGACCGGCAAGAAGGTCATGGCGGCGTGCGCCGAGAACCTGACCCCCGTCATCATCGAGGCCGGCGGCAAGGACTCGCTGATCGTCGACGAGGACGCCGACCTCGCCAAGGCCGCCGAGGCGGCGCTGTGGGGCGGCATGTCGAACGCCGGCCAGACCTGCATCGGCACCGAGCGCGTCTACGTCCACGAGAAGGTCTTCGACTCGTTCATGACCGAGATCCTCGGCCAGGCGAAGGGGCTGCGCGCGGGCGCCGACGCCGGCGCCAAGATCGGCCCCATCACGATGCCGTCGCAGCTCAAGGTCATCCAGAGCCACATCGACGACGCGATCGCCAAGGGCGCGCACGTCGCGCTGGGTGGCTCGGACGCCGTCGGCGAGCGCTTCGTCCAGCCGACGATCCTGACCCACGTGCCCGAGGACTCGACCGAGATCACCGAGGAGACGTTCGGCCCGACCCTCGCGATCAACCCCGTCCGCAGCATGGACGAGGCCGTCGAGCTCACCAACGCGACGTCGTACGGCCTCGCGGGCGCCGTGTTCTCCAAGAAGCAGGGCATGGAGATCGCCCGGCGCATCCGCTCGGGCATGACGTCGGTCAACTCGGTCATCGCCTTCGCCGGCGTGCCCACCCTGCCGTTCGGCGGCGTCGGGCAGTCGGGCTTCGGCCGCATCCACGGGCCCGACGGCCTCAAGGAGTTCACGTACGCCAAGGCCATCACGCGGCAGAAGTTCAAGCCCGTCATGATGCTGACGTCGTTCGAGCGGGGCGCCAAGGAGGACGGCCGCGTCGCGCAGCTCATCACGCTGCTGCACGGCGGCAAGCAGACGCTCAAGTGACGCGCGGCTCCTTCGTCGCCGCACCCGGCGCTCGTCCCTCGCGCCAGCCGGGCTGACGCCCGGGCGTCTGCCTTCGCTCGCTGCGCTCGCTCGGCCTGTGGTCGGGACGATCGGCTGGGACGATCTGAGGCACCTGCGGCCCGTGTCTAGGGAGATCGTCCGATGCGGGGCGACGTCCCGCGGTGCGAGCGTGGGGGCATGACGATCGACCGCGACTCCCGCGCCACGCCCAGCCTGATCCGACGGTCCGGTCGGACCCGTTCCCGCCGTGGTCTCGTGCTGCGGCTCGCGGCCTGGGCGACGGGTCGATCGGGTCAGGTGTGACGGACGTGCCCGGAGCGTCCGAGGCGTCGGCCATGATGGTCGGCATGGCTGACACCCGGGCTCCGTCGACGCGGCTGGTGGGTCGCACGCGCGAGCTCGACCAGCTGCTGGGCCTGGCGGGCGTCACGGCTCCCGAGGCGCGCGACGTCGTGCTGCTCGGCGGCGACGCGGGCATCGGCAAGACCCGCCTGCTGCGCGAGCTCGGTGCCGCGGCCCGCGGGGCCGGCCACCGCGTCATGGCGGGCCACTGCCTCGACCTGGGCGACAGCGCGCTGCCCTACCAGCCGTTCGCCGAGGCCTTCTCGGGCCTGTCCGACGCCGAGCGCGACGTGCTCGCCGAGCGCTTCGCGGCCCTCGGTCCGCTCCTGCCGCGGCCGTCGGCGGCCCCGGGCCCCGGCGTCGAGCGCGCCGAGCTGTTCGCGTCGGTCGTCGCGGCGCTCGACTCGCTGGCCGCCGAGCGTCCCGTCCTGCTGGTCATCGAGGACGCGCACTGGGCCGACGCGTCCACGCGGCACCTGATCCGCTACGTCCTCGCCCAGGGCTTCCACGGGGCGGTCCACGTCGTCGTCAGCTATCGCGCCGACGACCTGCACCGACGCCACCCGCTGCGCGAGGCGCTGAGCGAGTGGGTGCGGCTTCCGCGGGTGCGCCGCGTCGAGCTCGAGCCGCTCGCCGACGCCGACGTCGCCGACCTGGCCCGCGTCCGCTCCACGGCCGAGCTGCCGGCCGAGGCGCTGCGCGCTGTCGTGCAACGGGCCGGCGGCAACGCCTTCTTCGTCGAGGAGCTGCTCGACGCCGGCCTCGCCGACCACCGCTCGTCGCTCCCCGAGACCCTGAGCGATCTGCTCCTCGTGCGCCTGGAGCGCCTCGACGACGGTGCTCGACGGCTCGTGCGGGCCGCGTCGGTCACCGACGGGCGCGAGGGGTTCACGGCCCTGGCGGCGGCCGCGGGGCTCAGCGACGACGAGCTCGACGACGCCCTCGTCGCGGCGGTCGACCACAAGGTCCTGCGCCGCACCGGGTCGGACGACTACGTGTTCCGCCACGCCCTGCTGGGCGAGGCGCTGCGCGACGACCTGCTGCCGGGCGAGCGACGCCGCATCCACGCCGCCTTCCTGGAGGCGCTCCCGGACGACGCCCCGCCGGCGACGGTCGCCCGCCACGCCCTGGCCGCCGGGCAGCGCGAGACGGCCTTCACGGCCACGGTGCGCGCCGCCGAGGCCGCGGGTCGCGTCGCCGGCTACGACGAGGCGGCCCAGCACTACGAGCGGGCGCTCGACCTGATCGACGCGGCCCCGGGCGACACCGACGAGATCGACCTCGTGATCGCCGCCGCCAACGCCCTCGTCACGTCCGGTCAGCTGATGCGCGCGCTGGGGCTGCTGCGCGACCACCTCGCGGGCCTGGCCACCGACGTCCACCGCGACTGCCACGGGCGCCTGCTCGTCGCGATCGGCAACACGAGCTACTTCGCCAACCTCGACGCCGACGCCGAGCAGGCGAGCGTCCGCGCGACGCAGGTCGTGCCCGACGAGCCGACGGTCCTGCGCGGCGAGGTCGCCGCCCTGCGGGCACGGGTGCTCGCCAACCGGCGGCGCGACCGCGAGGCCGCGCAGTGGGGCGAGCAGGCGCTGCGGATCGGCGAGGCGACCCGCGCCGAGGCCGTCATCTTCGACGCCAAGGCCACCGTCACCCGGCTGCTGGCCCGGTCGGGCGACGGCTCGCACGAGACGATGCAGGCGTTCCGCGAGCTCATCGACGCGTCCCGCGCCTCGGGGCACGTGCTGGGCGAGCTGCGGGGCCTCAACCAGATGGCCTTCGTCCACTTCAACGCCGGCGAGCTCGACGCCGCCGCCGAGACGTTCGACGAGGAGCGGCGCCGCGCCGCCCGCACGGGGTGGTCGTGGGGCCCGTACGGCTTCGACGGCCGGTTCTTCGGCGTGCTGGTCGCCTTCATGCGGGGGCGCTGGGACGAGGCGCTCGAGCTCGGGGCGGTCCGTGCGGGCGCCCCGCCGGAGTTCGACGCCTACCTGACGGCGGTGTCGCTGCTGGTGTCGGCCGGGCGGGGCGACACGGCCCAGATCGAGCGCACGCTGCCGCAGCGGGCGCTGTGGCGCCACGACCAGGCGTCGGCGATCCACGGCACGTCGGCCCTCGTCGAGCTGGCCGGCGCCGGTGGAGACCTGGCGGCGGCGCGGCGTCACTACGACGACCTCGTCGAGCTGCACACCCGCTCGTGGGACGAGCCCGACTTCCCGGCCCGCATCCGGCTCGTCGCGCTGCTCGTCGGGCAGTACGCCGGCGCGGTGCGCACGCTCGACCGTGCCGAGCAGCAGCTGCTCGTCGACCAGGTGCCCGAGCTGCTCGCGGACGTCGAGCGGGCCGCCCGGACGACCCAGCCGCTCGGGCCCGAGGGGCTCGCGTGGCAGGCGCGGGCGCACGCCGAGGTCGACCGCCTGCACTGGCTCGCCGGATCGGGTCCCGGCACCGCGTCGTCGGCCGACCTGGTCGCGGCCTGGCGCGCCGTGCGCGAAGGGTTCGTCGGGCTCGGCGACCCCTACGAGACGGCCCGCTCGTCGGCACGGCTCGCGGCGGTGCTGCTGGCGTCGGGCGACGACGCGGAGGGTGCCGGGCTGGTCGCCGAGGCCCGCGGCACCGCCGTCGCGCTCGGCGCGCGCCCCCTGCTGGCCGAGCTCGACCGGCTCGCGCCCCGACCCGTCCGCGCCGACGTCGACCTGACGCCGCGCGAGCGCGAGGTCCTGCAGCAGGTGGCCGCGGGTCGCAGCAACGGCGAGATCGGCACGCGGCTGTTCATCAGCACCAAGACCGTGTCGGTGCACGTCTCCAACATCCTGGCGAAGCTCGGCGCCGCGGGCCGCACCGAGGCGGCGGCGATCGCTCGCCGCAGGGGCCTGCTCGACGACTGAGGGCTACGCTGGCCGCGTGACCTACCACCGTTTCGTCGCCCTCGGCGACTCGTTCACCGAAGGCGTCGGCGACCCCGACGAGACCCGTCCCAACGGTGTGCGGGGCTGGGCCGACCGGGTCGCCGCGCAGCTCGCCGGCGACGACGTCCAGTACGCCAACCTCGCGATCCGCGGGCGCAAGCTGCTGCAGATCGTGGCCGACCAGGTCGAGCCCGCGGTCGCGATGTCGCCCGACCTCGTGACGATCTACGCCGGGGCCAACGACGTCCTGCGGCCCCGCATCGACGTCGACCGCCTGATCGAGGTGTACGACGACGCGATCGGGCGACTCGCGGCATCCGGTGCCCGCGTCGTCGTGTTCACGGCGTACGACCCGGGCGGCTCGCCGGTCTTCGGCGCGCTGCGCGGACGGTTCGCGATCTACAACGAGCTGGTGCGCGAGGTCGCCGACCGGCACGGGGCGACGCTGGTCGACTTCTGGCGCCTGCGCGACTACCGCGACGACCGCCTGTGGGACGGCGACCGCATGCACATGTCGTCGGCCGGTCACCAGCGCATGGCGATCGCGGTGCTCGACGCCCTGGGCCTCGAGCACGACCTGCAGCCGCTGCCGCTCGACGAGCGTCCGGTGCTGTCGGCGGCCGACCGCCGCGCCGCCAACCTCGACTGGGCGCGCACGCACGCCGGGCCGTGGGTCAGGCGCCGGCTCACGGGCACGTCGTCCGGCGACGGACTCGCGCCGCGCCGGCCGACGCTCTCCGCGGTCACGGCCGGCTGAGGGCGTCGCGGTGCGTCTGCCGAGGCTCGGCCCCAAGCTGGCCGGCCCGCCGACGGACCTCGACGACGACTCGATGGAGCGGCTGGACGAGTTCATCCGCATGACCAAGGACGACAAGGTCGTCAGCACCCGGCGCCTCCTGTGGCTCGCGGTCGTGTTCGCCGGCCCCCTGCAGCTCAAGCAGGAGCGGGCGCCCGCGGCGACCGGCGACTCGGTCGTGCTGGGCCCGCACACCGTCGTGATGACGCCGCAGCAGCTCGTCGGCGTCGCGAAGGTCAGCTACTACCTGACGCGGCTCGACGCGGGCGAGACGCTCAAGCCCGCCAGGGTCTTCGAGGTCGACGACGGCAACGGGTGGTGGCACCTCGACGGCCTGCACCGCCTGCTGGCCGCCCGCATCATGGGTCAGTCGCTGGAGGCACGGATCCACCGCTAGGAGGTCAGCGCCTCGCGGACGGGGATGAGCTTCGCGCTCGACTCGGCGAGCTCGTCGGCCGGGACGGAGTCGGCGACGATGCCGCACCCCGCGAACAGCCGCACCGTGCGGCCGTCGTCCTCGACCTGCGCCGAGCGCAGGCCGATGCCCCACTCGCCGTCGCCCCGGGCGTCGATCCAGCCGACGGGTCCGGCGTAGCGGCCGCGCTCGAGCCGCTCGATCTCGTCGATCAGGCGGACCGCGTCGGGCGTCGGGGTGCCGCCGACCGCCGCCGACGGGTGCAGCGACGCGGCCAGCGTCAGGGCGCTCGCCCCGTTCTTCATGACGCCCGTGACGTCGGTCGCGAGGTGCATGACGTTGGGCAGGTGCAGCACGAACGGCGTCTCGGGCACGTTCATGCTCGTGCAGTGGGGGGCGAGCGAGTCGGCGACCGAGCGCACGGCGTACTCGTGCTCCTCGAGGTCCTTGCTCGACCGCGCGAGGGAGCCCGCCAGGGCCAGGTCGTGCGTGTCGTCGCCGGTGCGGCGGATCGTGCCGGCCAGCACCCGCGACGTCACGAGGCCGCGCTCGAGACGCACCAGCATCTCGGGCGTCGACCCGAAGAAGCCGTCGACGTGGAACGTCCAGCAGCTGGGGTAGTCGGCCGCGAGGCGGGCCAGGGGAGCGCGGACGTCGAGGGGCTCGTCGAGCGTCGCGACGAGGTCGCGCGCCAGCACGACCTTGTCGAGGTCGTCGGCCTGGATGCGCTGGACCGCCTCGGCGACCAGGGCCTTCCAGGCGTCGCCGTCGACCGGGCCGTCGACGAACGTCGCGCCCGACGGCTGGCGCGGGGGCGTCGTGGGGGAGACCGCGGGGGTCGCGGCGATGCCCGTGCCGATCACCGTGACCCAGGCGACGCCGTCGCGGCGTCCCACCACGACCTCGGGCACGACCAGGACGCTGCCCTCGGCGGCGTCGGCGAACGTGAAGGAGCCGAAGGCCACGAGACCCGAGCCGGGGGTGTCGACCTCGTCGCGGACGACGGCGTGGGACGACAGCTCGCGCCACCACTCGGCGGCCTCGGCGAAGCGGTTCGCGCCGGACGTTCGCAGCTCCGTCGCGCGTCCCCAGCCGACGAGCCCGTCGCCGCCGTGCACCCACGCGAACGCGTCGTCGGGGGGCAGCAGCGAGAGCAGCTCACCGGGGTCGCCGACCGGCGCGGACCGGACCACGAGGGGACCGATCTCGGGGTCGACGGCGGGACTGCTCACATCGATTGAGTCTACGCGGGGCCCCGGGGGGATGCTCGTGATGTGTCGCGTCAGACACCCGGGACCCCGGCGTCGCGCCGCGGCCCGGACGGCGAGGGTGCTGCGGTGGTCGTAGGATCGGGCGGTGAGCAGAGCCGGCCTGGACAAGCAGCCCCACGACGTCGCGCGGATGTTCGACGGCGTCGCCGAGAAGTACGACCTGACCAACGACGTGCTGTCGATGGGCCAGGACCGTCGCTGGCGCAAGCGGGTCGTCGAGCTCGTCGCACCGATGCCGGGCGAGCTGATCCTCGACCTCGCGGCGGGCACCGGCACGTCGAGCCAGCCGTTCGCCGACGCCGGCGCCACCGTCGTGCCGTGCGACTTCTCGATCGGCATGCTCGAGGTCGGCAAGCGCGACCGTCCGGACCTGCCGTTCACGGCCGGCGACGGCATGCGGCTGCCGTTCGGCGACGACACGTTCGACGCCGTCACGATCTCGTTCGGCCTGCGCAACATCGTCGACCCCATCGCGGGCCTGCGCGAGCTGCTGCGCGTCACGCGTCCGGGCGGACGCATCGTGGTCTGCGAGTTCAGCACGCCGACGTGGGGCCCGTTCGACGCGGTCTACACGAACTACCTCATGCGGGCGCTGCCGCCCGTCGCACGCGCGGTGTCGTCCAACCCGGAGTCGTACGTCTACCTCGCCGAGTCGATCCGGGCGTGGCCCGACCAGAAGGGCCTCGCGCTGCGCATGGTCGAGGCGGGCTGGGGTCGCGTCGAGTGGCACAACCTGTCGGCCGGCATCGTCGCGCTGCACCACTCCGTCAAGCCCTGAGCGCCCTCCCCGAGGGACGGGCGGACGCGACAGCCTGACTTAGTGTGACCTAAGTTACACCTGGTCCGAGGCGGGCGTAGGGTGAGACCGTGATCACGTTGTGAAGCAATTCACAAGCGCACGATCACAGTGGTTCTTCGCTCTGTCGGTCCAGGCCCGGGAGGTCCCGTGACGGATTACACGCCGATCCTCGTGCTCGGGGGTCTCGCGGCGCTGTTCGCGATCGGCTCGGTGGCGATCGCGCCGCTGACGGGTCCCAGGCGCTACAACCGCGCCAAGCTCGACCGCTACGAGTCCGGCATTGAGCCGAGCCCCCTGCCCGAGGGCGGCGGACGCATCCCCGTCAAGTACTTCTTCACGGCCATGATGTTCATCGTCTTCGACATCGAGATCGTGTTCCTGTACCCCTTCGCCGTCGCCTTCGACCAGATGTCCTGGTTCGCGGTCTTCGCGATGATGCTGTTCCTCGTCAACGTCACGATCGCCTACGCCTACGAGTGGCGCCGCGGCGGAATGGAGTGGACCTGATGGGTCTCGAAGAGAAGCTGCCGAGCGGGGTCCTGCTCTCGACGGTCGAGGGGCTGGCCGGCTACATGCGCAAGGCCTCCTTCTGGCCCGCGACGTTCGGCCTGGCGTGCTGCGCGATCGAGATGATGACGTTCGGCGCGCCCCGGTTCGACTCGGCACGCTTCGGCATGGAGGTCTTCCGGCCCTCGCCGCGCCAGGCCGACCTCATGATCGTCGCGGGCCGCGTCAGCAACAAAATGGCGCCCGTCGTGCGGCAGATCTACGACCAGATGGCCGGTCCCAAGTACGTCCTGGCGATGGGCGTCTGCGCCAGCTCGGGCGGCATGTTCAACAACTACGCGATCGTGCAGGGCGTCGACCACGTCGTGCCGGTCGACATGTACCTGCCCGGCTGCCCGCCCCGTCCCGAGATGCTGATCGACGCGATCCTCAAGCTGCACGACCAGATCCAGCACACCAAGCTCGGCTCGAACCGCCTCGCCGAGATCAAGGAGGACGAGAGGACGGCGCTGCTGGCCACACCGACCTCCGCCATGAAGGGGCTCATGCGATGAGGGGTGGCGCACGATGACCGATCCCCGAGGCGACCGCGACGCCCGCGACGCCGGCACGCGGTCGCAGGACGTCTCGCACGAGTCGCACGACAACCTCGTGCGGGCCGACGTGACCGAGCTCGAGGTCGTCGAGGTCCGCGAAGGTGCCTTCGGCGCGCACGGCACGGGCGACACCAGCGGGTTCGGCGGCCTGACCCGTCCCGTCGTCATGCCCGGCCCGAGCCAGCGCCCCTACGGCGGCTGGTTCGACGAGGTCGCCGACCGCTTCGCCGGCGGCGCGGGCCTCGAGGGCGCGATCGAGAAGGTCGTCGTCGACCGCGGCGAGATCACCTTCTACGTCCGCCGCCAGCTGCTGCTGCCGGCCGTGACCCACCTGCGCAACGACCCCGTGCTGCGCTTCGAGTTCTGCTCCAGCATCAGCGCGGTGCACTTCCCGCACGAGACGGGGCGCGAGCTGCACGTCGTCCTGCACCTGCTGTCGATGACGCACAACCGTCGCATCCGGGTCGAGACCACGACGCCCGACGACGACCGCCACGTGCCCAGCGTCGTCCCGATCTACCCGACCGCCGACTGGCAGGAGCGGGAGGCGTGGGACATGTTCGGCATCGAGTTCGACGGCCACCCCGCGCTGACCCGCATCCTCATGCCCGACGACTGGCCCGGGCACCCCCAGCGCAAGGACTATCCGCTGGGCGGCATCCCGGTCGAGTACAAGGGCGGCACGATCCCGCCGCCGGACCAGCGCAGGAGCTACTCATGACCCAGACGACAGATCCCTACGCCGGCACGACCGACTCGACCGAGGGCCCGGTCTTCACCGTCACGGGCCAGGACTGGGACACGATCGACGTCTCCGACCTGCAGGGCGACCGCCTCGTCATCAACATGGGCCCCCAGCACCCGTCGACGCACGGCGTGCTGCGGCTCGTGCTCGAGATCGACGGCGAGACCGTCCGCGACGCGCGGGCCGGCATCGGCTACCTGCACACCGGCATCGAGAAGAACATGGAGTTCCGCACCTGGACGCAGGGCGTCACGTTCTGCACCCGGATGGACTACGTCGCGCCGTTCTCGAACGAGGCGGCCTACGTCATGGCGGTCGAGAAGCTGCTCGAGATCGAGGCCCCCGAGAAGGCCCAGGCCATGCGGGTGCTGCTGCTCGAGCTCAACCGCATCTCGTCGCACCTGGTGTGCCTGGCCACCGGTGGCATGGAGATCGGCGCCCTGACCGTCATGACGTGCGGGTTCCGCGACCGCGAGCTGATCCTCGACCTGTTCGAGATGATCACCGGCCTGCGCATGAACCACGCCTTCTTCCGTCCCGGCGGCGTGGCCCAGGACCTGCCCGACGGCGCGATCGAGAAGATCCGCTCGACCGTCGCGCTGCTCAAGAAGCGCCTGCCCGAGTACGCCGCGCTCTGCAACGCCAACCCGATCTTCAAGGGACGCCTCAAGGGCGTCGGCCACCTCGAGCTCGCGGGCTGCCTCGCGCTCGGCCTGACCGGCCCGGTGCTGCGCTCGACCGGCTACGACTGGGACCTGCGCCGCAAGCAGCCCTACTGGGGCTACGACACGTACGACTTCGACGTCGTGACCCGCGACGAGCCCGACGCCTACGGGCGCTTCCGGATCCGGCTCGACGAGATGTGGGAGTCGATCAAGATCGTCGAGCAGGCCACCGAGCGGCTCGCCGGCATGGAGGGCCTGCCGGTCATGGTCGCCGACAAGAAGATCGCGTGGCCCGCGCAGCTCAGCGTCGGGGCCGACGGCCAGGGCAACTCCGCCGAGCACATCAAGCACATCATGGGCGAGTCGATGGAAGCGCTGATCCACCACTTCAAGATCGTCACGGAGGGCTTCCGGGTGCCGGCCGGCCAGGCGTACGGCGCTGTCGAGGCGCCGCGCGGCGAGATCGGCTGCCACCTGGTCTCCGACGGCGGCACGCGCCCCTACCGCGCGCACTTCCGCGATCCGTCGTTCGTGAACCTGCAGGGCACGTCGGTCATGAGCGAGGGCGGCATGATCTCCGACGTCATCGTCGCCGTCGCCAGCATCGACCCGGTCATGGGCGGGGTTGATCGCTAGTGACGCTGTCCGACGTGACCATGGGTGAGCTGCACGAGCTCGCCGGCCGGTACCCGCACGCGCGCAGCGCGCTGCTGCCGATGCTGCACCTGATCCAGTCGGCCGAGGGCCACGTGACCAACGATGGCATCGAGGTGTGCGCCGACATCCTCGGCATCACCGCCGCTGAGGTGTCGGGCGTCGCGACGTTCTACACGATGTACAAGCGCCGGCCCATGGGCGAGCACCACGTCGGCGTCTGCACCAACACCCTGTGCGCCGTGATGGGCGGCGACCTGATCTTCGAGCGGCTCAAGAGCCACCTCGACGTCGGCAACGACGAGACGACCGACGACGGGCGCGTGACGCTCGAGCACATCGAGTGCAACGCGGCGTGCGACTTCGCCCCCGTCATGACGGTCAACTGGGAGTTCTTCGACCAGCAGACCCCCGAGTCGGCGATCGAGGTCGTCGACCGGCTGCGGGCCGGCGAGCCCGTGCAGGCGACGCGCGGCGCGACGATCACCAGCTGGCGCGAGGCCGAGCGGGTCATCGCGGGCTTCGAGGACGGCCGCGTCGACGAGGGCCCCACGGCCGCGGGGGCGTCGCTCGCCGGCTTCGAGATCGCCCGCGAGCGCGGCTGGACGGCTCCGAGCCTCGACGCCGAGGGGTCGACCGCCGGCGTCGCCGACACCAAGCAGGAGGCCGAGGAGCAGGCCGACACCACCCGCGCCGGCACGGAGACCCTCATCGAGGAGTCTCCCGCCGACACGGCAGAGGAGGGCAACGATGACTGATCTGCTGACGCCGGTCCTGACGGCCGACTGGGGCACCGACCGCGCCTGGACGCTCGAGGAGTACCGCCGCACCGGCGGCTACCGGGCGCTCGAGAAGGCCCTCGCGATGGCGCCCGCCGACGTCGTCGAGCTCGTCAAGGAGTCGGGCCTGCGCGGTCGCGGCGGCGCGGGCTTCCCCACCGGCATGAAGTGGGGCTTCATCCCGCAGGACAACCCCAAGCCCAAGTACCTCGTCGTCAACGCCGACGAGTCCGAGCCCGGCACGTGCAAGGACATCCCGTTCATGATGGCGACGCCGCACACCCTCATCGAGGGCGTCATCATCGCGGCCCACGCGATCAACGCGAAGCAGGCGTTCATCTACGTCCGCGGCGAGGTGCTGCACGTCATCCGCCGTCTCCGCGCCGCGTGCCGCGAGGCCTACGAGGCCGGTTACCTCGGTCAGGACATCCTCGGCAGCGGTGTCGGCATCGACCTCGTGATCCACGCCGGGGCCGGCGCCTACATCTGCGGCGAGGAGACGGCGCTGCTCGACTCGCTCGAGGGCCGCCGCGGGCAGCCCCGCCTGCGACCCCCGTTCCCCGCCGTCGAGGGCCTCTACGCCAGCCCCACCGTGATCAACAACGTCGAGTCGATCGCGTCGGTGCCCGCCATCGTCCGCGGCGGCCACGAGTGGTTCGCCTCGATGGGCACCGAGAAGTCGAAGGGCTTCGTCATCTACTCGCTGTCGGGGCACGTCCGCCGGCCCGGCCAGTACGAGGCCCCGCTCGGCATCACCCTGCGCCAGCTGATCGACCTGGGCGGCGGCATGCGCGAGGGCAGCGAGCTCAAGTTCTGGACCCCCGGCGGCTCGTCGACGCCGCTGCTGACGGCCGAGCACCTCGACATGCCGCTCGACTACGAGTCGGTCGGCGCGGCCGGCTCGATGCTCGGCACCCGCGCCCTGCAGATCTTCGACCAGACGACGTCGGTGGTGCGGTGCGTGCTGCGCTGGACCGAGTTCTACAAGCACGAGTCGTGCGGCAAGTGCACCCCGTGCCGCGAGGGCACGTGGTGGCTCGTGCAGACCCTGCAGCGCCTCGACGAGGGGCAGGGGCGCGAGGGCGACATCGACCTGCTCGTCGACCTGTGCGAGAACATCCTCGGACGCTCGTTCTGCGCGCTGGGCGACGGCGCCACGAGCCCCATCACGTCGGCGATCCAGCACTTCCGCGACGAGTTCGAGGCCGGCCTGCACACGCCGTCGAGCGAGCTGTTCCCGCCCGCGGCGTCGATGCTGTTCCGGCAGGAAGAGGTGACGGCATGATCACCACGGCGACGCTCGCCAGGGAGCGCAGCGACCGTGAGGGAGCGAGGGACGAGCGACCGAGGCGTGGCGGGCGTTCGGGCTCGGGTGAGTTCGCAGCCGGCGGATGGTCGCCTCGCTCCGCTCACGGTCGGCCGCAGGCGGCCTCCCCGGCGACCGAGACGGGAAGGGCATCATGACCATCGAGGCGACGCCTGACACGCAGGCTCCCGTCGAGCTCGTGACGCTGACGATCGACGACGTCGAGGTCAGCGTCCCGAAGGGCACGCTCGTGATCCGCGCCGCCGAGCTGATCGGCACCGAGATCCCGCGCTTCTGCGACCACCCGCTGCTCGACCCGGTCGGCGCGTGCCGGCAGTGCCTGGTCGACATCACCGACGCCGGCAACGGCCGCGGGTTCCCCAAGCCGCAGGCGTCCTGCACGATCGAGGTCGCGGCCGGCATGGTCGTCAAGACCCAGGTCACGTCGCCGGTCGCCGAGAAGGCGCAGCGCGGCAACCTCGAGTTCCTGCTGATCAACCACCCCCTCGACTGCCCCGTCTGCGACAAGGGCGGGGAGTGCCCGCTGCAGAACCAGGCCATGACCCACGGGCAGGGGGAGTCGCGGTTCACCGAGACCAAGCGGACGTTCCCCAAGCCGATCAAGGTGTCCGAGCAGGTGCTGCTCGACCGCGAGCGCTGCGTGCTGTGCGCCCGCTGCACCCGGTTCTCCGAGCAGATCGCCGGCGACCCGTTCATCGCCCTGGTCGAGCGGGGCGCCCGCCAGCAGGTCGGCATCTACGAGGAGGAGCCCTTCAGCTCGTACTTCTCGGGCAACACGATCCAGATCTGCCCCGTCGGCGCGCTCACGAGCGCCGACTACCGGTTCCGCTCCCGGCCGTTCGACCTCGTGTCGGCGCCGTCGATCGCCGAGCACGACGCCAGCGGCTCGGCGATCCGCGTCGACCACCGGCGCGGCAAGGTCATGCGCCGCCTCGCGGGCGACGATCCCGACGTCAACGAGGAGTGGATCACCGACAAGGACCGCTTCGCGTTCACCTACGCGACGCAGGGCGACCGGCTCACGACGCCGCTGGTGCGCAGCGCCGACACCGGTGAGCTCGAGGTCGCGTCGTGGCCCGCCGCGCTCGCCGTCGCGGGGCGCGGTCTGGCCGCCGCGGGCGGCAAGGTCGGCGTGCTGACCGGCGGTCGCCTGACGGCCGAGGACGCCTTCGCGTACAGCACCTTCGCGCGCACCGTGCTGCGCACCAACGACATCGACTTCCGCGCGCGGGCCCACTCGGCCGAGGAGGCCGCCTTCCTCGCGTCGCACGTCGCCGCCACGCACCTCGACGTCACGTTCGCCGACCTCGAGAAGGCGTCGACCGTCGTCCTGGTCGGCTTCGAGCCCGAGGACGAGAACGGCAGCATCTTCCTGCGGCTGCGCAAGGCGCACCGCTCGCACGGCCTGCGGGTCGTGGCGATCGCGAGCCACGCGACGCGGGGGCTGCGCAAGATGTCGGGCGAGCTGGTGCGCACCGCGCCCGGCGACGAGCCCGCCGCCCTCGCGGCCCTCGACCTGCCCGCCGGCGCGATCATCTTGGTCGGCGAGCGACTCGCGTCGGTCGCCGGTGGCCTCAGCGCGGCGCTGTCCGCCGCCGAGACGTCCGGGGCGCGCCTGGCCTGGGTGCCGCGGCGCGCCGGTGAGCGGGGCGCGGTCGAGGCCGGGTGCCTGCCGACCCTGCTGCCCGGCGGGCGCCCGCTGGCGGACGCCGAGGCGCGCGCCGACCTGGCCGCCGCCTGGGGCGTCCGGTCCGTCCCCGCCACGAGGGGGCGCGACACCACCGCGATGCTCGCCGCCGCGGCGTCCGGCACGCTCAGGGCGATGCTGGTCGGCGGCGTCGAGCTCGACGACCTGCCCGATCCCGCCGCGGCCCGCGCGGGTCTCGAGGCCGCGGGCTTCGTCGTGAGCCTCGAGGTGCGGCACAGCGACGTGACGGCCTTGGCCGACGTCGTGCTGCCGATCGCCCCCGTCGTGGAGAAGCCCGGCACCTTCGTCAACTGGGAGGGCCGCCTGCGGACGTTCGAGGCGGTCCTGCACCAGCCCGCCTCGCTGACCGACATCCGCGTGCTGGCGGGGATCGCCGAGGAGATGGGGCAGCCGCTGGGCTTCCGCACCGTCGCGTCGGCCCGCCGCGCCATGACCGAGCTCGGGCCGTGGGACGGCTCGCGCGCCGAACGTCCCGCCGTCGAGCCGAAGACCGGTGCACGGCCGAAGAAGGGCACCGTCGTGCTCGACACGTGGCGGCTGATGGTCGACGACGGACGCGGCCAGGACGGCCAGGCGCAGTTCAAGGCCACGGCACGTCCGGCGGTCCTGCGGGCCAGTGGTGCCACCTTGGGCGCGTTCGACGTCGACCCCGGTGGGCCGGCGACGATCTCGACCGCCGCGGGCAGCGCGACGTTCCTGACCGAGGTGGCCGATCTGCCCGACGGCGTCGTGTGGGTGCCGACCAACTCGGGCGTCAACCTGCGCGCCGCCCTCGGTGCCGGGTTCGGCGACCGGGTCACCCTCACGGCCGGGGCGCCGCTGTGATGCCTCGTCCCGGGTCGCCTCGCTTCGCTCACGGTCGGCCGCGGGCGGCCTCCCTGGCGACCGGAAGGAGTGACGCATGAGCGAGCTGTTCGGCAACGACCCGTTCTGGGTCGTCGCGCTCAAGTCGGTGCTGATCTTCGTGTTCCTCTTGGTGTACACGTTGTTCAACATCTGGTTCGAGCGACGCGTCGTGGCCAAGATGCAGCACCGCATCGGTCCCAACGTCAACGGCCCGTTCGGCCTGCTGCAGAGCCTCGCCGACGGCGTCAAGCTCGCGCTCAAGGAGGACATCGTCGTCAAGGCCGCCGACAAGGCGGTCTACATCATCGCGCCGATCCTGGCCGTCATCCCCGCGTTCCTGGCGTGGGCCGTGATCCCCTTCGGCCCCGAGGTGACGATCCCGTTCACCGACACCGTCACCCCGCTGCAGCTGACCGACCTGCCCGTCGCGGTGCTGTACGTGCTGGCCGTGACGTCGATCGGCGTCTACGGCATCGTGCTGGCCGGCTGGTCGTCCGGCTCGATCTACGCCCTGCTCGGCGGCCTGCGCTCGAGCGCCCAGGTCATCTCGTACGAGGTCGCGATGGGCCTGTCGTTCGTGTCGGTGTTCATGTACGCCGGCTCGATGTCGACGTCCGAGATCGTCGCCGCCCAGTCGGACCTGTGGTACTTCATCCCGCTGTTCCCGTCGTTCGTCATCTACTGCATCGCGATGGTCGGCGAGACGAACCGCGCGCCGTTCGACCTGCCCGAGGCCGAGGGCGAGCTCGTCGGCGGGTTCCACACCGAGTACTCGTCGCTGAAGTTCGCGCTGTTCTTCCTGGCCGAGTACATCAACATGGTCACGGTCTCGGCGCTCGCGACGACGCTGTTCCTCGGCGGCTGGCGCGCCCCGTTCGGCATCGGCCAGATCGACGACGGCTACTTCAACACGGGCTACTGGCCGATCCTGTGGTTCTTCGGCAAGACCCTGTTCTTCATCTTCGTCTTCGTGTGGCTGCGCGGCACCCTGCCGCGCATGCGGTACGACCAGTTCATGAGCTTCGGCTGGAAGATCCTGATCCCGATCTCGCTCGCGTGGATCGTGGCGGTGACGTTCATCCGCAAGCTCAGGTCCGAGGACATGCTCGACCAGGACGTCCTGGTGCCCGTCGCGATCGTGGTCGGCGTGCTGGCCGTGCTGACGTTCTTCATCCCCGAGAAGAAGCAGCCGCCCGAGCCCGCGGAGGTCGAGTTCGACGCCTTCGCGGGCGGCTACCCCGTCCCGCCGATGCCCGGCCAGCGCGCCGAGCACGAGTCCGCCGCCACCGACGACACCAAAGAGGTGAGGTCATGACGAATCCGGTCAAGGAGACCCTGTGGGACCCGATCGCCGGCTTCGGCGTGACGTTCCGCACGATGTTCCGCAAGCCCGTGACCGAGCAGTACCCGTTCACGAAGGTGCCGACGGCGCCGCGCTTCCACGGACGTCACCAGCTCAACCGCTGGCCCGACGGCCTCGAGAAGTGCATCGGCTGCGAGCTGTGCGCGTGGGCGTGCCCCGCCGACGCGATCTACGTCGAGGGCG
The DNA here is from genome assembly GCF_001426485.1 of Aeromicrobium sp. Root472D3. Taxonomy (GTDB): domain Bacteria; phylum Actinomycetota; class Actinomycetes; order Propionibacteriales; family Nocardioidaceae; genus Aeromicrobium. The sequence goes on from NZ_LMET01000001.1 coordinate 1,150,482, forward strand.
CGTCCAACACCGACGAGCCGGACGGCTCGGGACGTCACAGCCCCGGCGAGCGGTACGGCCGCGTCTACCAGATCAACTACCTGCGCTGCATCCTGTGCGGCCTGTGCATCGAGGCGTGCCCGACCCGCGCGCTGACGATGACCAACGAGTACGAGCTGGCCAACGACAACCGGGCCGACCTCATCTGGGAGAAGGGCGACCTGCTGGCGCCGCTGCTGCCCGGCATGGTCGAGCCGCCGCACGAGATGATGATCAGCGACGACCACCACGACTACTACCGCGGCAAGCAGCTGCCCATCGTGGACGTGTCGAGCGGCCCGACCGGTGAAGCGGGGGGCGGGGAGTGACGACGTTCTGGATCCTGGCGCCGGTCATGGTGATCGCCGCGCTGGGGCTGCTGTTCGCCCGCAAGGCCGTGCACGCGGCCCTCGGCCTGGCGGTCGTGATGATCAGCCTCGCGATCCTCTACGCGGCGCAGGGCGCACCGTTCCTGTTCGCGGTGCAGATCATCGTCTACACCGGCGCGATCATGATGCTGTTCCTGTTCGTGCTGATGCTGGTGGGCGTCGACACCTCGGAGTCGCTGCGCGAGACGATCGGCGGCCAGCGGCTGGCCGCGGCGGCCGTGGGCCTGGCCTTCGGCGTCGTGATGGTGACGATCGTCGGCCAGGCCGTCGTCTCGCCGACGACGGGCTTGAAGGCCGCCAACGCCGACGGCAACGTCGAGGGCCTCGCGGCCCTCATGTTCGGTCCGTACGTCCTCGCGGTGCAGTTCACCGCGGCGCTGCTCATCACGGCGGTCCTCGGCGCGATGGTCATGGCCCACCACGAGAGCCTGCTGCCGAGGCGCTCGCAGGCCGACCTGGCCCGCCAGCGCCTGCGCGACTACGCCGAGCGGGGCGTCCACCCCGGCAACGCGCCGACGCCCGGCGTCTTCGCCCGCCACAACGCCGTCGACACGCCCGCGCTGCTGCCGGACGGCACGCCGCTGGAGGCGTCGATCTCCGAGAGCATCATCGGTCGCGGCCAGGTGCGCTCGGGCTACGACGAGGCCGTCGACGACATGGCCCGCCGGCTCGACCCGGCCTCCGACGACCGCGCCGACGACGAGGAGGGCGAGGGCAAGTGACCGAGTACATCACCCTGTCGATGATCCTGTTCACGATCGGTGCCGTCGGCGTCCTGGTCAGGCGCAACGCGATCATCGTGTTCATGTGCATCGAGCTGATGCTCAACGCCACCAACCTGGCGTTCGTCAGCTTCTCGCGCCAGCACGGCAACCTCGACGGCCAGCTCGCGGCGTTCTTCGTCATGGTCGTCGCGGCGGCCGAGGTCGTCATCGGCCTGTCCATCATCATCTCCATCTACCGCACGCGGCGGACGACCTCGGTCGACGACGCGAGCCTGCTGAAGTCCTAGGAGCGCTGGACGACGTGTTCGATCTTCAGTGGCTGCTCATCGCCATCCCCCTCGCCTCCGGCGCCCTCCTGCTGATCTGGGGCAAGGAGTCCGACCGCTTCGGCCACCTCATCGGCACGGCGGCGTCCGCGGCGTCGTTCGTGCTCGGCGTCGTGCTGTTCGCCGCCCTGCTCGGCCACGACGCCGAGGATCGGTCGCACGCCGTCTCGCTGTTCACCTGGATCGACACGGGCACCTTCCACGTCGAGATGAGCTTCGTCTACGACCAGCTCTCGGCGCTGTTCGTCCTGCTGATCACGGGCGTCGGCACCCTGATCCACGTGTACTCGATCGGCTACATGGAGCACGACGAGCGGCGACGGCGCTTCTTCGCCTTCCTGAACCTGTTCATCGCGGCGATGTTGACGCTCGTGCTGGCCGGCGACTACCTCGTGCTGTTCCTCGGCTGGGAGGGCGTCGGACTGGCGTCGTACCTGCTGATCGGCTTCTGGCAGCACAAGCCCAGCGCCGCCGCGGCGGCCAAGAAGGCGTTCGTCGTCAACCGCGTCGGCGACATCGGCATGGCGCTGGCGATCATGCTGATGTTCGCCCAGTTCGGCACCTCGGCGATCGCGGCCGTCAACGCCGCCGCCCCCGGTGCGACCGACGCCGTCACGACGTCGCTGGGCCTGCTCCTGCTGCTCGGCGCGTGCGGCAAGTCGGCGCAGGTGCCGCTGCAGAGCTGGCTGCTCGACGCGATGGAGGGCCCGACCCCCGTCTCGGCCCTGATCCACGCCGCGACGATGGTCACCGCGGGCGTCTACCTCGTGGTGCGCAGCAACGCGATCTTCGACGCGTCCGAGGTCGCCCGCACCGCGGTCATCGTGGTGGGCCTCGTGACCCTGCTGGCCGGCGCGTGGATCGGCTGCGCCAAGGACGACATCAAGAAGGCGCTGGCGGGCTCGACGATGAGCCAGATCGGCTACATGATGCTCGCGGCGGGCCTCGGCCCGGCGGGCTACCCGTTCGCGATCTTCCACCTCATCACGCACGGCTTCTTCAAGGCCAACATGTTCCTGGGCGCCGGATCGGTCATGCACGGCATGGACGACGACGTCGACATGCGCCACTACGGCGGGCTGCGCAAGGCCATGCCGGTGACGTTCGCGACGTTCGCCCTCGGCTACCTCGCGATCATCGGGTTCCCCGGCTTCTCGGGCTTCTGGTCCAAGGACAAGATCATCGAGACGGCCTTCGGCGAGAACCTGTGGGTCGGTCTCGGCGCGCTGCTGGGCGCCGGCGTCACGGCGTTCTACATGACACGCCTCATGATGATGACGTTCTTCGGCGACGCCCGCTGGAAGGACGACGTCCACCCCCACGAGTCGCCCAAGGTCATGACGGTCCCGCTCGTCGCGCTCGGTGCCCTCTCGCTGCTGGGCGGCGTGCTGCTGGTCGGGGACTGGATCGTGGAGTGGCTCGAGCCCGTCACGGGGCACGCCGAGCACCACGAGCTCGCGGTGCCGGCGATCGTGCTGACGCTGATCATCACCCTGGTGGCCGCGACCGGCGTCGCGCTGGGCTTCCTCACGTACGGTCGCCGTCCCGTGGCCGCCGAGACCCCCGCCGACGGCTCGGTGTCGTTCCTCGCCCGCGCGGGCCGCCACGAGCTGTACGGCAACGAGCTCAACGAGGCCGTCGTCGTCCGTCCGACCCGGCACCTGACCCGGTTCCTGGTCTGGTTCGACGGCAAGGGGATCGACGGCTTCGTGACGGGCCTGGCCGACCGGCTGGGCGACACCTCGCAGCTCCTCCGCAAGCCGCAGACCGGCTACGTCCGTTCCTACGCCCTCACGATGTTCGCCGGTGTCGCGATCGTCGTCCTGTGCCTCCTGGCGGTGACCCTCGCATGATCCTCTCGATCCTCGCCGCGACCCCGATCGTGGGCGCCCTCGTGCTCGCGGTCCTGCCGCGCGGTTCCGCCACGGGCGGTCAGATGCGTCCCAAGGTCGTCGCCCTCGCGGTGTCGCTCGCGACGCTGGTGCTGTCGCTGGCCGTGCTGGCGCAGTACGAGCCCGGCGACGGCGGCTACCAGATGACCGAGCAGCACACCTGGATCGCGGCCTTCGGCGCCCACTACGCCGTCGGCGTCAACGGCATCGCGATCACGCTGGTGCTGCTGACCACGATCCTCGTGCCGATCGTGGTGCTGGCCTCGTTCGACGACCGCCTGCCCGACCCGAAGGGCACGCACGCCTACTTCGCGTGGATGCTCGCGGTCGAGGGGCTGGCGCTCGGGGCGTTCATGTCGATGGACGTGTTCTTGTTCTACGTCCTGTTCGAGGCGACGCTGATCCCGCTGTACTTCCTGATCGGCAGCTTCGGGGGGCCCCGCCGCTCTTACGCGGCGGTCAAGTTCCTGATCTACAACCTCGTCGGCGGCCTGCTGATGCTGGCCGCGATCGTCGGCCTGTACGTCGTCAGCTCGCGCCAGGGCGATGCCTCGTACCTGCTGAGCGACCTGAAGAACCTCGACATGGGCCAGACCACCGAGCGGCTGCTGTTCCTGGGCTTCATGGCGGCGTTCGCGATCAAGGCGCCCCTGTGGCCGCTGCACACGTGGCTGCCCGACGCCGCGAAGGAGTCGACGCCCGGCACGTCGGTGCTGATGGTCAGCGTCGTCGACAAGATCGGCACGTTCGGCATGATCACGTGGTGCCTCAACCTGTTCCCCGAGGCGGCCGACTGGGCCAGCCCCGTCATCATCGCGCTCGCCGTCGTCAGCATCGTCTACGGCGCCCTGCTGGCGATCGGCCAGGACGACATCCGCCGGCTCATCGCGTTCACGTCGGTGTCGCACTTCGGCTTCATCATCCTCGGCATCTTCGCGTTCACGTCGACGTCGATGGCCGGCTCGACGCTCTACATGTTCAACCACGGCCTCTCGACCGCGGCGCTGTTCCTCGTCACCGGCATCATGGTGTCGCGGCGCGGGTCGGCGAGGATCTCGGACTTCGGCGGCGTGCAGCGGATCGCCCCGATCATGTCGGGCGTCCTGCTGCTGGCGGGCCTGTCGAGCCTGTCGCTGCCCGGCCTGGCCCCGTTCGTCTCGGAGTTCCTGGTGCTGGCCGGCACCTTCACGGTCTCGATCCCGGCCGCGGCCGTCGCGACGCTCGGCATCGTGCTCGCGGCGCTGTACATCCTGATCATGTACCAGCGCACCATGACGGGCCCCCTGGCGCCGGGCGCCGAGGGCGTCACCGAGCTGCGGCCGCGCGAGATCGCCGCACTGACGCCCGCGATCATGCTGATCATCGGTCTGGGCTTCTTCCCGCAACCCGTGCTGACCGCGATCAACCCCGCCGTCGACGCCGTCGTGACCCACCTCGGCAAGACCGATCCCACCCCGAGGACACCGACCCCGATCGACGTCCCGTCCGAGCAGGAAGGAGGCCACTGATGAGCATCTCGACCCTCGCGGCGGCCACCGACCTGCCGCCGATCCCCGCCGCCGACATCGAGTACTCGCTGATCGCACCCCTGCTCATCGTCGTGGGCGCGGCGATCGTCGGCGTGCTGGTCGAGGCCTTCTGGCCGCGCTCCAGCCGCTTCGCCGCCCAGGCCGTGCTGGCCTGCGGCGCGATCGTCGCCGCGCTGGCCGACACGGTCTGGGTCTACACCGACCTCGACCGCGTCGAGGCGTCCCTGACGGCGCGCGGCCAGGTCGCCGCCGAGGGCGCGCTGTCGATCGACGGCCCCGGCGTCTTCGGGTGGGGCATCCTGCTGGTCTTCGGGCTGCTGAGCATGCTGCTGTTCGCGGAGCGCCGGCTCGAGGGCGGGCTGAGCGCCTTCACGGGCCGCGCCGCCGACGCCCCCGGCTCGCCCGCCGAGGCCGACGCCGTCCAGCGCCGACTCGAGCACAGCGAGATCTTCCCGCTCGCGCTGTTCGCCCTGGTCGGCATGATGCTGTTCGCGACCGCCAACGACCTGCTGACGATGTTCGTCGCGCTCGAGGTGCTGTCGCTGCCGCTGTACATCCTGTGCGGGCTGGCCCGCCGACGCCGGCTGCTGAGCCAGGAGGCCGCGCTCAAGTACTTCCTGCTGGGCGCCTTCTCGTCGGTCTTCTTCCTGTACGGCATCGCGCTGGCCTACGGCTACTCCGGCAGCTTCGAGCTGTCGGCGATCGACACCGCGGTCACCAACCGCACCGACAGCGAGACGCTGCTGCTGGCGTCGATCGCGCTGATGGCGGTCGGCCTGCTGTTCAAGATCGGTGCCGCCCCGTTCCACACCTGGACGCCCGACGTCTACCAGGGCGCCCCGACACCCGTCACGGCGTTCATGGCGGCCGGCACCAAGGCGGCGGCCTTCCTGGCGCTGCTGCGCGTGTTCTACGTCGGCTTCGGCGGGGCGCAGTGGGACTGGCGACCGACGATCGTGGCGATCGCGATCGTCACGATGTTCCTCGGCGCGGTCGTCTCGATCTCGCAGACCGACGTCAAGCGGATGCTGGCGTACTCCTCGATCGCGCACGCGGGCTTCCTGCTGGTCGGCTTCGTCGGCGTGTACGCGGGCGTCGCGGGCTCCGACCGCGTCACGTCGGTGTCGAGCATCCTGTTCTACCTCGCGGTCTACGGGCTGTCGTCGATCGGCGCGTTCGCGATCGTGACGCTCGTGCGCGACTCCGGCGGCGAGACGACGCACCTGTCGAAGTGGGCCGGGCTGGGCCGCACGTCGCCGCTGCTGGCGGGATCGTTCGCGGTGTTCATGCTGTCGTTCGCGGGCATCCCGCTGACGGGCGGGTTCATCGGCAAGTGGGGCGTGTTCAGCGCCGCGTACTCCGGCGGGTTCTGGTGGCTCGTCGTGATCGGCGTGCTGATCAGCGCCCTCGCGGCGTACTTCTACGTGCGGGTCATCGTGCTGATGTTCTTCACCGATCCGGTCGGCGACGGCCCGACGGTCGCGGTCCCCAGCCCGCTGACTACCGTGGTCATCGTCGTGGCGGTGGTCGGCACCGTCGCACTCGGTATCATTCCGGGACCGGTGCTGGATCTCGCCCAGCACGCGGGAGCGTTCGTGCGCTGACCACGACCAAGGATCTTTCGGCTAGGAGCTCTGCGTGACCACTCTGGGTGTCTCGTTCACCGACGGAGCCCTCGAGTCGCGGGTGGCAGGCGGAGTCGACGAGGTCGAGCGTCAGCTCGTCGACGCCGTCGACAGCCCGTCCCGGCTCGTCGCCGAGGCCGCGTCGCACCTGCTCACCGCCGGCGGCAAGCGGTTCCGGCCGCTGCTGACGATGCTGGCCGCCGAGTTCGGCGACCCCGCCCGCCCCGAGGTCGCCCGCTCGGCCGTCGTCGTCGAGCTGACGCACCTCGCGACGCTGTACCACGACGACGTCATGGACGAGGCCGACATCCGCCGGGGTGCGCCCAGCGCCAACTCCCGCTGGGGCAACTCGGTCGCGATCCTCGTCGGCGACTTCCTGTTCGCGCAGGCGTCCGACCTGGTGTCCGACCTCGGGCCCGACGCCGTCCGCATCCAGGCGCGCACGTTCTCGCGGCTCGTCCAGGGCCAGATCCGCGAGACGATCGGACCCGACGACGACGAGGACGCGCTCGAGCACTACCTCGGCGTCGTCGCCGACAAGACCGGCTCGCTCATCGCGACCGCCGCCCGCTTCGGGGCCATGATGGCGGGTGCGCCCGACGAGGTGCAGCAGACGCTGACCGAGTTCGGCGAGCGCGTCGGGGCCGCCTTCCAGCTCGCCGACGACGTCATCGACGTCGCGAGCGAGACGGGGGAGTCGGGCAAGACACCCGGCACCGACCTGCGCGAGGGCGTCCCGACGCTGCCCACGCTGATCGCCCTGCGGTCGACCGACGCGGCCGACGACCGTCTGCGCACGCTGCTGTCGAAGCCGCTGACCGACGACGCCGAGCACGCCGAGGCCCTCACCCTACTGCGGGCGCACCCCGCGCTCGACGAGGCCCGCGCCTACGTGCAGGCCGAGGCCGACGCCGCCAGCGCCCTGCTCGCGACGCTGCCCGAGTCGTCCGCGCGGGCGGCCCTGCAGGAGCTCTGCGACACCGTCGCCACACGACTGGGCTAGCCCCGCCCCGGTCCGCCCCCGGGTCCGCGAGTGGTGCGGTCTGGACATCCTGGGACGGCGCGTCTGTCCACGCCGCACCGCTCGACGGCTGGGAGGCAGCACTCGGCGGCCGCCTCCGGACGGTCGGGCTAGATCGCGGAGGCCTCGGCGGTGCGCCCGAGCAGCCGGCGACGGTTGTTCACGGCATCGGCGGTGAAGATCACCAGCGCCAGCCAGACCAGGACGAACCCGGCCCAGCGGGCGGCGGTCATGTCCTCGCCGAAGATCGTCAGCCCGACGAGGAACTGGATGATGGGCCCGAGGTACTGCAGCAGGCCGATCGTCGTGAGCGACAGACGCGTCGCCGCGGCGCCGAACAGCAGCAGCGGGATCGCGGTCACGACGCCGGTGCCGATCAGCAGCGCGGCGTTGCCGGGGCCGTCGTGGCCGAACGTCAGCTGACCGCGCAGCTGCAGCGCGACCAGGAACGCCAGGGCGACGGGGAACAGGATCGCGGTCTCCATGCCGAGGCCCTCGAACGCCCCGAGGTCGGCCTTCTTCTTCAGGAAGCCGTAGATCGCGAACGAGAACGCGACCAGCAGCGCGACCCACGGCAGGCGCCCGTAGTCGACCGTCAGCACGACGACCGCGGAGGCGCCGATCGCGATCGCGACCCACTGCACGGGGCGCAGCGTCTCCTTGAGGACGAAGACGCCCAGCAGCACCGTGACCAGGGGGTTGATGAAGTAGCCGAGCGACGTCTCGATGACGTGGCCGTTCGTCACGCCGTAGATGAAACCGCCCCAGTTGATCGCGATCGTGACCGAGGCCCCCGTCAGGATCAGCATGAGGCGACGGTCGCGGGCGATCGCGGCGAACGCCCCCCAGCGTCCCATCGCGGTGATCGCGACGAGGACGAAGACCATCGACCAGACGAAGCGGTGGGCCAGGACCTCGAGCGATCCCGCGGGCTCCAGCAGCGGCCAGTAGAGCGGGAAGAAGCCCCAGCACAGGTAGGCCGCGACCCCGAGGGGCACACCGCGGCGGGAGTCGTCCACGCGGTGAGCGTACGCCTGGTGGACGATGGTGCGATGACCGACGTTCCCCGCTGGTTCAGCGAGACCAAGGACGGCCACTCGCAGTGGTACGTCGAGCGATTCCGCACGCTGCACGACGAGGGCGCCGACCTGGGTGGCGAGGCGCGCCTGATCGACGCGATCGTCCCGCCGGGCTCGCGCGTGCTCGACGCGGGCTGCGGCCCCGGACGCGTCGGCGCCGTGCTGCACGCGCGCGGCCACACCGTCGTCGGCGTCGACGCCGATCCCGTGCTGATCGAGGCGGCGCAGGACGACCACCCGGGTCCGCGCTGGCTCGTGGCCGACCTCAGCACGCTCGACCTGGACGAGGACCCGTTCGACCTCGCGGTCGTGGCGGGCAACGTCATGGTGTTCGTGGCGCCCGGCACCGAGCAGCGGGTGCTGGAGTCGCTGCGGCGCCACGTGCGTCCGGGGGGCCGCGTCGTGCTGGGGTTCGCGACCGACCGCGAGCTGTCGGTCGCCGACTTCGACGCCGCGGCCGAGGCGGCCGGGCTCGTCCACGAGCAGCGGTTCGCGACGTGGGACCTCGTCCCGTTCGCCGACGACGCCGACTTCGCGGTGACGTTCCTGCGCGTGCCGTAGGGCCGGCCCGGGACGTCATCACGGGTGCGCCGACCCGGATACCGACGTGATGACGTCCCCGGTCTCGAGTTGCGCTGGAGCGCGCTCCAGGTCGTAGCGTCGAGGGCATGACTGACACGACTGGCAAGACCTGGTTCATCACCGGCACGTCGCGAGGATTCGGCCGCGAGTGGGCCATCGCCGCCCTCGAGCGCGGTGACCGCGTGGCCGCCACGGCGCGCAACACCGACTCCCTCGACGACCTCGTCGAGAAGTACGGCGACGCGATCCTGCCGATCGCCCTCGACGTCAACGACCGCGCCGCCGACGTCGCCGCCGTCCAGCGGGCGCACGACCACTTCGGTCGCCTCGACGTCGTGGTCAACAACGCGGGCTACGGCCACTTCGGCTTCATCGAGGAGATCACCGAGGAGGAGGCCCGCGCGCAGATCGAGACCAACCTGTTCGGAGCCCTCTGGGTCACGCAGGCGGCGCTGCCGTTCCTGCGCGAGCAGGGATCGGGCCACATCATCCAGGTGTCGTCGATCGGCGGCATCTCGGCGTTCCCGCTCGTCGGCATCTACCACGCGTCGAAGTGGGGCCTGGAGGGCTTCTCGCAGGCGCTGGCCCAGGAGGTCGCCGACTTCGGCATCCACGTCACCCTGGTCGAGCCGGGCGGGTTCTCGACCGACTGGAGCGGCGACTCGGCCTCGCACTCGCAGGAGAACCCCGCCTACGCCGACTTCCGCCAGAAGACGATGGAGCAGCGCAGCTCGCGCAACGCCACCCCCGGCGACCCGCACGCGTCCGCCGCCGCGATCCTCGACGTCGTCGACGCCGCCGAGCCGCCGCTGCGGGTGTTCTTCGGCACCGCGCCGCTCGGCATCGCCAAGGCCGACTACGAGAAGCGCCTCGCGACCTGGGAGCAGTGGAACCACGTGTCGGAGAAGGCCCAGGGCTGACGCCGACGGCCGGGCGGGACGCTCACCGCCCGGCCTCCCGATCCCTGCCGCGGCGGCCCGCGATCGACTAGCCTCGCCGCATGATGCTGGCCGACGAACGGTTCGAGAGCTACGGCTCGTCGCACCTGACGGTGCTCGCGATCTTCATGATCGGGGTCGCCGTCGCGATCGTCGCCGGGCGACGGCTGGCCGGCGGCCCGCACGAGCAGGTCGTCCGCCGGACGTTCGCGATCGTCCTGCTGTGCGTCACGATCCCGCTGCAGGTGCTGCAGCTGACCCCCGACGAGTGGAACCTCCAGACGTCGCTGCCCCTCCAGCTGTGCGACCTCGCCTGGATGGTCGCGGCCCACGCCCTGTGGACCCGTCACCGCGTCACCTCGACGATCACCTACCTGTGGGGCATCACCCTCACGACGCAGGGGATGCTGACGCCGGACCTCGCCTCCGACTTCCCCGAGCCCAGGTTTTTGATGTTCTGGGGCATGCACGTGCTGATCGTGTGGGCGTCGTTCTTCCTCGTCGTCGGCCTGCGCATCGTGCCGACGTGGCGCACGTACCGCCTGACCGTCGTGGTCACCCTGGCGTGGGCCGTGTCCGCCTACGCCTTCAACGTCGTGGCCGGCACCAACTACGGCTACCTCAACCGCCTGCCCCGGAACGCCTCGCTGCTCGACCACCTCGGCCCGTGGCCGCTGTACGTCGTCCTCGAGATCGCGATCGTCGCCGCGGTGTGGGCGCTGCTGACGTGGCCGTGGGCGCGACCCTCGTCGGCCGGCGCGCGTCGCGGCGGCACGGACGCCGCCGCCGGGCGCCGGCGCGCCTAGAGTGGTGCCCATGCGCGCCCTCCTCGACGACACGTACCTGCCGGGGTACGCCACCGTCGGCGCGATCGTCGTGGTCGGACTGCTGCTCGCGACCGCGATGCTGGGCGTCAACCGGCTCCTGCGACCGCAGGTCGCGTCGCGCGACAAGCGCACGACGTACGAGTCGGGCGTCGACCCCGTCGGCGAGGGCTGGGCGCAGTCGACGGTCCGCTACTACGTGTACGCGTTCCTCTACGTGATCTTCGCGGTCGACGCCGTGTTCCTGTTCCCGTGGGCCCTCGTGCTCGAGCAGATCGGGCACGCGGCCGCCGTCGAGATGGGCGTCTTCGTGGGCGTCCTCGCGATCGGCCTGGCGTACGCGTGGCGCAAGGGCGTGCTGTCGTGGACGTGACCGGAGCCGTCGACCTGCCCATGCCGACCCTCGCGCCGCCCGACGGTGCCACGAGCCTCGGCGCCGGCTCGCAGGCCGCCCTCAAGGCCGCGCGCTACCTGCTCAACTGGGGCCGGAAGTACTCGCTGTGGGTGTTCAACTTCGGCCTGGCGTGCTGCGCGATCGAGTTCATCGCGACGTCGATGTCGCGCCACGACTTCATCCGCCTCGGCGTGATCCCGTTCGCGCCGGGCCCCCGCCAGGCCGACCTGATGGTCGTCTCGGGCACCGTCACCGACAAGATGGCGCCGGCCATCAAGCGGCTCTACGACCAGATGCCCGAGCCCAAGTACGTCATCAGCTTCGGGTCGTGCGCCAACTCCGGCGGCCCCTACTGGGACTCGTACTGCGTCACGAAGGGCGTCGACCAGATCATCCCCGTCGACGTCTACGTGCCCGGCTGCCCGCCCCGGCCCGAGGCGCTGCTCGACGGCATCGTGCAGCTGCAGCACAAGATCGCGGGGGAGAACCTCGCCGAGCGCTACGCCCGCCCCGCCACGTCGCTGCTCAGCCCGCGCATCGAGGCCCCGTGAGCCTCGCGTCGAACCCGTTCGGCCCGCCGCACCGCGTCGTCGAGGTCGGCGACTGGCACGACGCCGTCGCGGGCCTGCGGGCCGACGGGTTCACGTACTTCGACTGGCTGTCGGCCGTCGACGAGCACCCCGGGGGCTTCCGGCTCGTGCTGCACGTCGCGCGACTGGCACCGGCGCTCGAGCACCTGCTGCTGGCGACCCACCTCGACCGCGCGGCACCGTCGGTGGCGTCGGTCGCGGACGTCTTCGCGGGCGCGGCGTGGCACGAGCGCGAGACGCACGAGATGTTCGGCATCGCGTTCGTCCGGGCGGGAGAACCGCTCGAGCTCGACCCGCTGCTGCTGCCGGACGGCTTCGAGGGCCACCCGCTGCGCAAGGAGTTCGTGCTCGCGTCGCGCGTCGCCAAGGCCTGGCCGGGTGCCAAGGAGCCGGGCGAGAGCGACGCCGACTCGGCGCACTCGCCGGGCCGTCGGCGCGTCAGGCCCCCGGGCGTCCCCGACGACTGGCTGAAGGGGGCGCGCGATGAGTGAGGCGCTCGACGTGCTGCTGCGGTGCCTCGTCGTGCTGGGGGCGTTCCTGACGATGCCGCTGCTGGTGGGGCAGATGGAGCACAAGGCGATGGCGCACATGCAGGCCCGCGTCGGCCCCATGGCGGCCGGCGGCTTCCACGGCTGGGCGCAGCTCGTCGCCGACGGCGTCAAGTTCGCCCAGAAGGAGAGCATCACGCCTGCCGCGGCCGACCGCCGCGTGTTCGAGCTGGCGCCGGCCGTCGCGCTGGTGCCGTACCTCGTGGCGATGGTCGCGATCCCGCTCGGCCCGTTCTTCGGCCAGGGCGTGCTGATCGGCCAGGACCTCGACCTCGGTCTGTTCTTCGTGCTGGCCGCGATGAGCGTCGGCGTGCTCGGGACGCTGATGGGCGGCCTCGGCAGCGGCAACAAGTACTCCTACCTCGGTGGCATGCGGGTCGCGGCGCAGCTGATGTCGTACGAGCTGCCGATGGTGCTCGCCGCGGCCAGCGCCGCGATGCTCGCCGGCACCCTGTCGCTGGTCGGCATCGCGGACGCCTTCGAGCCGTGGTGGCTCGTGGTGCAGCTGCCGGGCCTCGTGGTGTTCTTCGTGGCGGGGCTGGCCGAGCTGCAGCGTCCCCCGTTCGACGCCCCGCTGGCCGACGCCGAGCTCGTCATGGGCCCGCTGACGGAGTACGGCGGCATGCGGTTCGCGATGTTCCTGCTCGCGGAGTACGCCGGCATCGTCGTGCTGGCGGCGCTGACGACGGTGCTGTTCCTCGGCGGGTGGGCCGGGCCGTGGGCCGAGCAGCTGGGCTGGGCCTGGACGCTGCTCAAGATCGTCGGCGTCTCGTTCCTCGTGATCTGGGCGCGCGTGGCCTACCCGCGGCTGCGCGAGGACCAGGTCAACGTGCTGGCGTGGAAGGTGCTCGTGCCGCTCGCGCTGGCGCAGGTCACGCTGACGACCGTGGTGGTGGTGTGGTGAAGGCATACGGCAGGGGCCTGTGGCAGGGCCTGCGCGTGACGTGGCGCAACCTGACGCGGCGCAGCGTCACGGCGCACTACCCCGACGTCGAGCCCGACCTGCCGCCGCGCAGCCGGGGCGTCATCGCGCTGCAGGAGGAGAACTGCACCTCGTGCATGCTGTGCGCCCGCGAGTGCCCGTCGTGGTGCATCACGATCGACTCGCACAAGGAGGTCATCCCCGCGGCGACCGACGGCGGGCGCGACCGCAGCCAGAACGTCCTCGACCGCTTCGACATCGACTACTCGATCTGCATGTACTGCTCGATCTGCATCGAGGTGTGCCCGTTCGACGCGCTGCACTGGTCGCCGGAGTTCGCGTACGCCGAGGGCGACCTGAAGGACCTCACGCACGACATGAACCGCCTGCGCACGTGGATGGACACCGTGCCGCCCCCGCAGGCCCTCGACCCCGGCGCCGAGCAGGGCAAGGAGCTCGACGCGTACGAGCGGACGCGGGCGACCGAGGAGGGGCTGTGAACGGCACCGAGGTCGTCTTCGTCGTGCTGTCGCTCCTCGCGGTCGGCTCGGCCGTGCTCGCGATGACGAGCCCCCAGCTCGTGCACGCGGCGCTGTGGCTCGTCGTGACGCTCGGGGCCGTCGCCGGCTGCTTCGTGCTGATGACGGCCGAGTTCGTCGCATGGGTGCAGGTGCTGGTCTACGTCGGCTCGGTCGTGGTGCTGGTGATCTTCGCGCTGATGCTGACCCGCCAGAGCGGGCGGACGACCGCGGAGGTCACGGGCAACCGGTGGACGGCCGCGGTGCTGGGCCTGGTCGCGGCGGTCGGCCTCGGGGCGACGATGGTCGCCGGCTTCGCGGGCGAGCGCATCGAGGGGCGTCGCATCGGCACGGCGGCCTCGATCGGAGAGGCGCTGTTCACCGACTGGGTGCTGCCGTTCGAGATCCTCAGCGGCGTGCTGCTGGCCGCGCTGGTCGGCGCGATCGTCCTCTCACGGTCGGGATCCGATCGCTGATGTCGCTGCTGTACCCCCTGCTGCTGTCGTCCGCCCTCTTCGGCATCGGCGTGTACGGCGTCCTGGCCCGCCGCAACGCCGTCCTGGTGCTGCTGGGGGTCGAGCTGATGCTGAACTCCGTCACCCTCAACCTCGTGGCCTTCGACGCGTGGTTCGCCGACGCGCTGCACACCGGCCAGGTGCTGACGCTGTTCACGATCGCGCTGGCCGCGGCCGAGATCGGCCTGGGCCTCGCGATCGTCCTGGCGCTGTTCCGCGCGGTGCGGACGGTCGACGTCGACGAGGTGGGGCGATGAGCCGGCGGTGGGGGTACGTGGGGTTGACGGCGGTGCTCGCGGTCGTCGTCGCGGTCTGGGCGGTCCCGGAGGTGATGCGCCACGGCTACTTCGGGCGCTACGTGGGGGCGAGCCGCCCCGGCGTCGATCCTCCGCTGCCGTCGCTGTCGCCCGACCTGTTCCTGTTCCCGCAGGCGGCGCAGATCGTGCTGCTGGCGGTCGGCGTGGGCCTGCTGGTGCAGATCTACTCGACGGCGTACCTGGGTCGTCACCCGCGCTACCGCTCGTACGCGCTGGTCATCGTGCTGTTCCTGCTCGGGATGATCGCGGTCGTCGGCACGACGAACCTGTGGGTGCTGCTGGTCGGGTGGGAGGTCATGGGCCTGTGCTCGTACCTGCTGATCGGTCACGAGTGGGAGACGGCGCCGGCCCGGACGGGTGCCGCGAAGGCCTTCCTGGTCACCCGCGTGGCCGACCTCGGCCTGGTGATGGCGATCATCGTGATCGGCGAGACGTACGGGACGTACGACATCGTCGGCGCCCAGGTGGCGCAGGCCGACGGCACGCGTCACGCGACGCTGATCGGGCTGCTCGTGCTGGTCGCCGTGATCGGCAAGTCGGCGCAGTTCCCGCTGCACACGTGGCTGCCCGACGCCATGCCCGGGCCGACGCCGATCACGGCGCTGATCCACGCCGCGACGATGGTCGCGGCGGGCGTCTACCTCGCGTCGCGGCTGTTCTTCCTCTACGCCGACTCGCAGCTCGTGCTGACGCTGATGGCGGGCGGCGCGGCGGTCACGATGCTGATGGGGGCGCTGTTCGCGCTCACCTCGTCCGACCTCAAGCGGGCGCTCGCGTGGTCGACCGTCAGCCAGCTCGCGCTGATGCTCGCCGCCGTCGCGGCCGGCGGCGCCGAGGCGGGGCTCGACCACCTGGTGTCGCACGGCGTCTTCAAGGCGCTGCTGTTCCTCGGCTGCGGCTGCGTGATGCTCGCGGTCGGGTCGAGCGCGCTGTCGGCGATGGGCGGTCTGCGGCGCTCGATGCCGGTGACGTTCTGGACCATGACGATCGGCTTCGCGGCGCTCGCGGGCCTCGTGCCGACCGCGGGATTCTTCACGAAGGACTCGGTGCTGCACGCGATCGAGGTCGCGACCGACGGAGACCACGGGCTCGCGCCGGGCGTGGCCCGGGCGCTGTTGGTCGTCGCGCTGGTGACGACGTTCGTGACGGCCGCCTACGCGACCCGGTTGTGGGTGCTGACGTTCCTCGGCCCGGTCGGCGCCGACCGCGCCGACCGCGCCGACCACGAGGTGCGCGAGCAGCCGCCCGCCATGACGGGCCCCCTGGTCGTCCTGGCCGTCGCGACGTTCGCGCTGTCGGTCGGCCAGCCGCTCCACCTCGGCACGGGCCTGCTGAGCACGGCGGTCGCCGGGGCCGGCGTGGCGACCGTGCTGCTCCTGGCGCGGCGCGGATCGGCCCTCGACCGGTCGCCGGCGCCGCTGACGTCCGAGCTGTGGCTCGACCGGCCGTTCTCGCGGTGGGTCCCGGCCGCGGCCGCACCGCTCGCCCGCGGGGTCGTCGACCTCGACCGCGACGCCGTCGACGTCTACCCGCGCGGCGGTGCGGCCCTCGTGGCCGTCGTCTCGCGGGGGCTCGGTCTGGCGCAGACGCGCAACGTCCAGCGCTACGCGACGGTGCTGGCGGTCGGCGTCGTCGTGATCGTCGTGGTCGGGGTGGTGCTGCGATGATCGTCGCCGCCCTGGCCGTCCCCTTCGTCGTGGGGCTGCTGCTCGTGCTCGGCCGCCGGTTCGTGTCCGGACGGGCGGCCGCGTGGATCGGGGTCGCCGCGACGACGGTCTCACTGGTGCTCGTGGCCGCCGTCTGGGAGGGCCGCGAGGGGGTCTCGGGCGAGGTCGACGTCGCCTGGATCGAACCGGTCGGCGCCCGCCTGCACCTCGGCCTGACGGCGGTGTCGTGGCCGTTCGCGCTGATGACGGCGTTCATCGCGGTCCTGTGCTGCCTGTGGCTCGTCGCCGACGACACCTCGCCGGCCCTGGTCGGGCTGGTGCTCGTGATCGGCGCCTCGGCCCTCGGCGTGTTCGGCTCGCTCGACGCGCTCCTGCTGTTCGTGTTCTTCGAGCTCGCGCTGGTGCCGATGTGGTTCGTCATCGCGTGGTGGTCCGACGCCGACCGCGACGTCGCGCACCGAGCGGCCACGCGGTTCCTGCTGTTCACCGTGACGGGATCGGCGCTGCTGCTGGTCGGCATCGTCGTCGCGGCCGTCGAGGGCGGGAGCCTCGAGCTGACGGCCCTGCGGCCGACCGCCGTCGCGATCGTCCTGATCACGCTGGGCTTCGCGGTCAAGACGCCCGTCGTCCCGCTGCACACGTGGCTGCCGGACGCCCACAGCTCGGCGCCCACCGTCGGGTCGGTGCTGCTGGCCTCGGTGTTCCTCAAGCTCGGCACGTACGGGCTCATCGTGTTCGTCCTGCCGTCCGACCACCTCGGCGTGGTCGCGCCGTACCTCGCGGTCGCGGGATCCGTCGGCATCGTCTGGTCGGCGCTGGCCTGCTACGCGCAGGACGACCTCAAGCGGCTGATCGCGTACTCCAGCATCGGTCACATGGGCTTCGTCGTGCTCGCGATCTCGACCCGCAGCGAGGCGGGCCTGGCCGCCGCGGTGTTCGGCTCGGTCGCGCACGGCGTCATCACGGGGCTGCTGTTCTTCGCCGCCGGCTCGATGAAGGACCGCTACGGCACGACGTCGATGGCCGGCATCGGGCGCGGCCTCTACGGCCGCGCGCCGTGGCTGGCGGCGACGTTCGTGCTGGCGGCCGTGGCGAGCCTCGGGCTGCCGGGCCTCGCGGGCTTCTGGGGCGAGGTGCTCTCGCTGCGCGCCGCCTACGACGTCGGCTCCGTGCTGACCAGGCCCGTGGCCTGGACGGCCCTGGGCCTGGCGCTGGTCGGCATCGCCCTGACGACGGCGTACGTCGTCCGGGCCGTCCGGCTGCTGGCGCAGGGCGAGCCGTCGGCGCTCGAGGCCGACCGCGACCTCGGACGTCGCGAGGTCGTCGTGATGGGCGCTCTCGTCGCGGTCGTCGTGGTGCTGGGCCTGGTGCCGCAGCTGCTGCTCGACCTCTACGGTCCCGTGTACGTCGGGGTGGCGCGATGACGATCCCCATCGACTGGACCGTCGCCGGGCCCGCCACGATCGTGCTGGTCGGCGCGCTCGTCGCGCTGATGGTCGACGCCTTCTACCCGCGCCGCACGTGGCTGGGCTCGGGCCTCCCCGCGACCGTGGCCGGGGTCGTCGCGACGGCCGAGCTGGTGCGGGGCGACGCGACGGGCACGCCGTTCGCGTTCTCGCTCGTCGTGCTGGTCGGGACGCTGTTCGTCGTCGTGGCCTCCAACGTCATGAACTTCGAGAACGCCATGCCGCCGGGGGAGTACCACTTCCTGCTGATGAGCGCGGCCGCCGGCGCGCTGCTGATGGTCGGTGCCCGCGACGTCGTGACGCTGGTCGTGGCCCTCGAGCTGCTCTCACTGCCGTCGATCGCGCTGGTGGGGCTGCGGCAGGGCGACCGCGACGCGATCAGGGCGGCGTGGACGTTCTTCCTCGTCTCGGTGGTGTCGACGGCCGTCACGCTGATGGGCGTCTCGCTGCTGTACGGCGTCACGGGGACGCTCGACTACGCACTGCTGGGCCGGGCCTTGGTCGACCCGGCGGTGCCCGACGGCGTGGTGTCGGTCGCCGTCGTGATGACGGTCGTGGGCCTGCTGTTCAAGCTCGGCGCCGTGCCGTTCCACCTCTGGGTGCCCGACGCCTACGGCGGCGCATCGGTCATGGTCGCGGGCTTCCTGTCGGCGGTCTCGAAGGCCGCGTCGCTCGGCGCGCTGCTGGTGCTGCTGTCGGTCGCGCTGCCGGCGGCGCAGGACGACTGGCAGCCGGTCGTCGCGGTCGTGGCGGCCCTGACCATGACGGTCGGCAACGTCGGCGCGCTGCGCCAGGACGATGCGATCGGCCTGCTCGCGTGGTCGTCGGTCGCGCAGGCCGGGTTCCTCGTCGCGCCCGCAGCGGTCGTCTCGTCGTCGTACGCCCTGCCGGCCGCGGCCCAGTACGTCGCGGTGTACGCGCTGGCCAACCTCGTGGCCTTCGCCGCCCTGGCGGTCGTGCTCAGGCTGCGGGGCAGCACCCGGCTCGACGACCTGCGCGGCATGGCCCGCAACGACCCGTGGATGGGTGTCCCGCTCGTCATGGCGGCCCTGACGCTGGCGGGCTTCCCCCCGGCCGTCATCGGCCTGGTGACCAAGTTCGTCGTCATCCGCCCCGTCGTCGACGGCGACCACGTGTGGCTCGCGATCATCATGGGCGTCAACGTCATGCTGGGCCTGGCGTACTACCTGCGGCTCGTCGTGACGCTGTGCGAGCGCCCGGTCGGCGAGCCGTACGTCAGCCCGTCACCGCCGATCTCGGTGCGCTTCGCGAAGTCGACGGTGCTGATCGGGGCGGCCGCCCTGGTCGTCCTCAGTGCCTGGCCCGACCTGCTGCTGTCGCACCTGCCCTGACCCCGGCGGCGCGCCGGCGGGGTGGGGCTCAGCGGTAGTTCGTGAACTGCACCGCGAAGTCGAGGTCGGCGCCCTTGAGCAGGGCGATGACCTCCTGCAGGTCGTCGCGCTTCTTGCTCGTGACGCGCAGCTCGTCGCCCTGGATCTGCACCTTGACGCCCTTGGGACCCTCGTCGCGGATCAGCTTGGAGACCTTCTTGGCCTGCTCCTGGCTGATGCCCTCGCCGAACGTGCAGTTGAGCTTGGTGTCCTTGCCCGACTGGCGGGGCTCGCCGTCCTCGAGGGCCTTGAGCGAGATGCCGCGCTTGATGAGCTTGTCCTTGAAGACGTCGAGCACCGCGAGGGCGCGCTCGTCGGCGTTGGCGGTGATCTCGATGCCCCACTCGCCGCTCCACGTGATCTCGGCGCCGGTGTTCTTGAAGTCGTAGCGTGTCTGGATCTCCTTGACCGCCTGGTTGAGCGCGTTGTCGGCCTCCTGGCGATCGATCTTGCTCACGATGTCGAAGGACGAGTCGGCCATGAAGGGTGCTCCTGAAGCGTTGCGGCGGGTCTGATTTCTCTCAGCCTAATCGGCTGCGCTAGGCTTGCTCGTCGTTGCCCCGGCAACGCCCGGCAGGTTGCCCGAGTGGCCAAAGGGATCTGACTGTAAATCAGACGGCTCAGCCTACGCAGGTTCGAACCCTGCACCTGCCACAGCACGACACGAAGCCCCTGACCCGCCACGACGCGGGTCAGGGGCTTCGTCGTGCAGCGCTCAGAGCGGGGACGGCCGATCGCTCGCGAGGGCCAGCCCGAGGCTCCTGACGTGCTCGAGGAGTCCCTCGAGCCGTGCCCGCTGCACGCCGATCTCGGCCTCGAGGTCGTCGAGGGCGATCGTGCGCCCCACGACGTCCTCGATCCCGTAGTGCTCCACGGCCCGTCGCAGGCGCCGGTTGTCGGCCGCGAGGAGGTCGTTCTCCTCGATCAGGTCGCGGGCGAGCCTCCTGGCGCCGAGCACCGGCACCGAGCGGCCGGGGGCGGCGGACGGGTCCTCGGCGGCGGGGTCCGGTGCCGAGGGCGCGTCCCGGACGTGCTCGGTCCACGTCGACCCGTCCCAGTAGCGGAGCAGTCCGCCCTCGGGTGCTCGCGGGTCGGGGTACCAGTCGGCTGCTGCGGTGTTCATGGTCGTGACGACTCCTCTGTGCGTGGGCCCCGGGGGTGCTTCGACGACCCCCGTGGTGGTTCATCGCACTCGGGGGCGCCGGATCACCGGCGACTCGCAGGTTCCTGTCGACGGCCACGACCTGCCGAGACCTGAGCTGCGCCTCACGTATCCTGCGGGCGTGAGCGACGAGGACTTCAGAGCGCTCTACGCACGGCTCCAGCAGGCGGTGTTCTCGTTCGCCGCCCGGCGGCTGTCGCCCGAGCAGGCGATGGACGTCGTCAACAGCACCTTCGAGGTCGTGCTGCGCAAGCGCGACGCCTGCCCGGAACGACCCGAGGAGTGGGCCCCGTGGGTCATGGGGATCGCGAGGAACCAGGTCCTGCAAGAAGGGCAGAGGGTCACGCGCAAGCACCACGACAACCGATTCATCGAGGACTACGCCGACCGTGAGGACCCCGTGAACCCCGACGTCGCCGAGGTGGTCGCCGACACCGAGTACGGCCGGTGGGTGTGGCGATCGCTCGAGCCGTCGGAGCAGCGGCTCATGACCGTCGCCTTCGTGCAGATGCTGTCGACCGCCGACGGGGCACGGCTCATGGGCATCTCGACCTCGGCGTACACGACGCGCGTCCTGCGCCTGCGCCGCAGGCTCGAGGCGCTCGAGGCCGAGCACCTCGGCACGCCGATCCTGTCCGAGAGGGGGGAGAGGGCATGAACGAGACACCGGTCGATCCCGAGCAGGAGCTCGCGCGCCTGCGCCGGGCCGCCGAGAAGGCGGGGCTGCACGCCGACGTCGACCCGGCCCGGCACGGCCTCGCGTTCCCCTCGGCCGACGACCTGCTGGCCCGTCACGACGGGCCGTCCGAGGTCGACGTGGCGAGGCGGCGCCGGCGCCGCCGGGTCCTGGCGGCCGTGGTCAGCTCCGTCGCCGCCGTGAGCGTGTTCGTGCTGGGCGTCTTCCAGCCGTGGCAGCCCGACGGCGCGGCCGCCTCGACCGTGCCCATCCTGAGCTACGAGTACGCCTCGGCGAAGCAGATCGCGACGGCGCCCGGCAAGGACGCCCGGGAGACCCTGCGGTCGCTCTCCGAGACGGCGGCCGAACAGGTCGAGCCGGCTCGCGGGGGGTCGGTCCAGTACACCGTCTCGGACAACTTCTTCCTGAGCGCCACGGTCGGCGGTGACGAGGAGCCCGAGGTCATACCGACCCTGCTCCAGCGGTGGCTGACGAGCGATGGCGCGCAACGCAGCGTCGAGAAGGTCGACGACCCGCTCGACGACAGTGGACGCGGGCTCAGTCGGCCCGGCGGCTGGGACTCGCTCCCGGTCCGGGGCGACGTGACGCAGCCCGCCGGCGAGATCGACGCCGCGGCGCTCGACCGGCTGCCGACCGACCGGTCGAAGCTGCGCACGGCGCTCCTGGAGCTGACCGGCTGCGCATCGCGCGACCGGCCGGACCGGCCGATGTGCCTGTACGTGCACATCCTGGAGCTGCACAACATCTACGTCGTGCCGGCCCGGGTCGACGCGGCCTTCTGGAGCCTGATGGCCGAGACGAGCGCCTACCGCCTGCTCGGCGACGTGAAGGACCGCGCCGGACGGACGGGCCTGGGCATCTCGCTGTTCCCGGAGTCGGAGCCCTCGTACCGTGTCGTGCTGATCGTCAGTCCTGAGACGGGACGGCTGCTGGGCGCCGAGGACATCCTGATCAAGGACGACGTGGCCGCCAAGATCACGGCCCCCGCCATCACGAGCTTCACGGCGTTCCTGACGGCGCGCTGGGTCCGGTCCGCGTCCTAGGGCCGGTCGGTGCGCCGACGCCCGCGGCGGGTCGCCGCATGGGACCGGCCCGCGCGGGTACGGCGGGCCCGGGCACCGGACGCGCCGGGGCCCGGGGAGGGGCGGACATGGAGCCAGTCGTGCGGCACGGGGTGGGCGACATCCGGCTCGAGCAGTCCGCGCGCCGAGGGTGACGCCTCGCAAGCTGGCCGTCGAGGAGGAGATGTTCCTGGTCGACCCCGGCACCCGCCGTCTGGTCGGGTCGTCGGACCGGGCCGTCGGAGGGGCGGACGAGGGCGACGTCGAGCAGGAGCTGTTCCTGCAGCAGGTCGAGACGCAGTCGAGCCCCCGGCTGGCGGTCGCCGACCTGCTCGACGACCTCGCCGGGGCCCGGGCCTCGGCCGCCGAGGCGGCCTCCTCGGTCGGGGCCCGCCTCGCCGCGATGCCGACGCCGGTCGTGCTCGACGCGGACGGCGACGTCACGCCCAAGGACCGCTACCGCACGATGATGGCCCGCTACGGACGGGTCGCGCGCGACGCCCTCGTGTGCGGCATGCACGTGCACGTGGACGTGTCGGACGACGAGGAAGCGGTCGCGATCGTCGACCGGCTCCGCCCGTGGCTGCCGGTCGTGCTCGCGATGTCGGCGGGGTCGCCCTTCCACCTCGGCGTCGACACGTCGTTCGCGAGCTGGCGGGCCGAGGTCTGGGAGGCCTGGCCCACCGCGGGGGCCACCGAGCCGTTCGGCGACGCCGCGGGCTACCGACGCGCCGTGGCGGGCCTGATCGCGTCCGGGGCGGCTCTCGACGACGGGATGGTCTACTTCGACGCCCGCCTGGCGCGCGACTTCCCGACCGTCGAGGTGCGCGTCGCCGACGTGTGCACCGACCTGGCCGACACGGTCGTCGTCGCCGGCGTCGTGCGCGCGCTGGTCGAGACCTGTGCGCGGCAGTGGCGCGCGGGGGAGCGGGCACCCGTGTGGCGCGTCGAGCAGCTCCGGGCGGCCCGCTGGCTGGCCCGGCGCGACGGACTCGCGGGGTCGCTGCTCGACCCCCTCACGGGCGAGGCGCACCCCGCGTCCGACGTCGTCGGATCGCTGCTGCGGACGATCGGCCCCGCGCTCGACCTCGCGGGCGACCGCCCGCTCGTCGAGGCCGGCCTGGCCCGGCTGGTGCGGGACGGCACCGGCGCCGACCGGCAGCGCGCGGTCGCGGGGGAGCGCGTCGACCTCGCGGCGGTCGTCGACGACGTCCTGCGGCGCACGTCCGTGCGTCCGACCCTCTAGGCGGCCCGCCGGCGCGGCCCTGCGGGGTGGTCTGGACGCATCGGAGATGTTAACGCTCACATTTTTTCGCCCACATGGTTGACAGGGCAATTGTGAGCGTTAACAATCGACTCCAAGGTGATGCCGGTCACAGCGATCAGCCCGCCTCGTGTGACCGGAGTCCGCCCGCCACACAGCCCCTCGCCGTCGGCCCGGGGTTCCCGAAGATGGAGGAAGACAGTGTTCAAGAAGATCCTGACGGCCACGGCGGGCGCAGCCCTCATCGGTGGCCTCGCGGCATGTGGAAGCAGCAGCTCGGACGGGGCCGGCTCGGGCGGCTCCGGTGGCTCGGGCGGTTCGGACGACATCACGATGGGCTTCTCCCAGGTCGGCGCGGAGAGCGGCTGGCGCTCGGCCAACACGACGTCGATCCGCGACAGCGCCAAGACCGCCGGCATCGACCTCAAGTTCTCCGACGCGCAGCAGAAGCAGGAGAACCAGATCAAGGCGCTGCGCTCGTACATCCAGCAGAAGGTCGACGTCATCGCGTTCAGCCCCGTCGTCGAGACCGGCTGGGACTCGGTCCTGCAGGAGGCCAAGCGCGCCAAGATCCCCGTGATCCTGACCGACCGGTCGGTCGACTCCGACGACGACAGCCTCTACGAGACGTTCCTCGGCTCCGACTTCGTCGAGGAGGGCGAGAAGGCCGGCCAGTGGCTGGTCGACAACGCCGCCGACTCCGACGTCGACGGCAACGGCTCGATCGACGTCGTCGAGCTGCAGGGCACGACCGGCGCCGCTCCCGCGATCGACCGCAAGGAGGGCTTCGCCGAGACCACCAAGGCCGATCCGACGATCAAGGTCGTCGCGTCGCAGACGGGTGACTTCACCCGTGACGGCGGCAAGAAGGTCATGGAGTCGTTCCTGAAGTCGCAGAAGGGCATCGACGTCGTGTACGCCCACAACGACGACATGGGACTCGGTGCGATCGAGGCGATCGAGGCGGCCGGCAAGGTGCCGGGCAAGGACATCAAGATCATCACGGTCGACGCCGTCAAGGACGGCATGACCGCGCTGTCCGAGGGCAAGATCAACTACATCGTCGAGTGCAACCCGCTGCTCGGTCCCCAGCTGATGGACCTCGCCAAGAAGGTCGTCGCCGGCGAGGACGTGCCCCAGCGCGTCGTCACCGAGGAGACGGCCTTCGACCAGGAGACGGCCAAGCAGGTCCTGGCCGACCGCCAGTACTGACCGCCGGTACCGACCACCACCCACCCGGGGGCTCGCGCCCGCGAGCCCCCGGGACCCGGACCACCAAGGAGACATGATGCAGACGACCGTCGAGACCGGCCCGTCGCCGACCGGCGTCGGCCAGCCGACCCCCGTCGTGCAGATGACGGGCATCTCGATCGGCTTCCCGGGCGTCAAGGCGCTCGACGGGGTCGACCTGCGGCTCCTCCCGGGCGAGATCCACGCCGTGATGGGCGAGAACGGCGCCGGCAAGTCGACGCTGATCAAGGCCCTCACCGGCGTCTACTCGATCGACGCCGGCACCATCACGGTCGACGGCACCCCCCACAGCTTCTCCGGCCCGTTCGCCTCGCAGGCCGCCGGCATCAGCACGGTGTACCAGGAGGTCAACCTCTGCACGAACCTCACGGTCGCCGAGAACATGATGCTCGGCCGCGAGCCGCACCGCCTGGGCCGCATCGACACCCGGCGCATGAACCAGCGCGCCCGCGAGGTGCTCGACCGCCTGGGCCTCGACATCGACGCGCGGTCGCAGCTCGACGAGCACCCCATCGCGATCCAGCAGCTCGTCGCGATCGCCCGCGCCGTCGACATCGACGCCCGCGTGCTGATCCTGGACGAGCCCACCTCGAGCCTCGACGCCGACGAGGTGAGCCGGCTGTTCGACGTCATGCGCACCCTGCGCGCCGACGGCGTCGCGATCCTGTTCGTCTCGCACTTCCTCGACCAGGTCTTCGAGATCTCCGACCGCATGACGGTGCTGCGCAACGGCCGCCTGGTCGCCGAGCACCTGACCGCCGACATGACGCAGCTGAGCCTCGTGCAGGAGATGATCGGCCGCGAGCTCGAGGTGCTCGACCGGATCGACCGCACCCCGGCCGATCCGGCGGCTCCCGAGCCGGCGCCGCTCATGACGGTGCTGGGCCTCGGTCGCAAGGGCAGCCTCGAGGCCACCGACCTGACGCTGCACGACGGCGAGGTCGTCGGCGTCGCGGGCCTGCTCGGCTCGGGACGCACCGAGCTGGCGCGGCTGCTCTACGGCGCCGACTCCGCCGACACCGGCGAGGTCGAGGTGCGGTCGAGGCGCGTGCGGCTGAAGGGTCCGCGCGCCGCGATCGAGCACGGGATCGCCTTCTCCAGCGAGGACCGCCGGGCCGAGGGCATCATCGGGGAGCTGTCGATCGCCGACAACATGATCCTCGCGATGCAGGCGTCGCGCGGCTGGATGCGTCCCGTGCCCCAGCGCACCAAGGACGCCCTCGTGGCCAAGTACATCGAGGCGCTCGACATCCGTCCGGCCGATCCGCAGGCCATGATGAGGAACCTCAGCGGCGGCAACCAGCAGAAGGTGCTGCTGGCGCGCTGGCTCATCACCGAGCCCGAGCTGCTGATCCTCGACGAGCCGACCCGCGGCATCGACATCGGCGCCAAGGCGCAGATCCAGCAGCTCGTGGCCGAGCTGGCCCGCGACGGCATGTCGGTCGTGTTCATCTCCGCCGAGCTCGAGGAGGTCCTGCGCCTCAGCGACCGCGTCGTCGTGATGCGCGACCGCCGCAAGATCGCCGAGCGCGACAACGTCGACCTCGACGTCGCCGACGTCCTGCAGATCATCGCGGGCGAGGCGTCCTCGCCCGGTCCGGCGGACGCCGCCGGCGCCGTCCCCCACCAGGAGGCCTCCCGTGCCTGATCTCCGCCCGCTGGTGCGCCACCAGCTGATGTGGCCCGTCCTCGCGCTGGTCGTCCTGCTGGTCGTGAACGTCGTCGCCACGCCGTCGTTCTTCTCGATCCGCATGCAGGACGGCCACCTCTACGGCAGCCTGGTCGACATCCTGCGCAACGGCGCCCCCGTGCTGCTCGTCGCGCTCGGCATGACGTTGGTCATCGCGACCCGCGGCATCGACCTCTCGGTCGGCGCGATCGCCGCGATCGCCGGTGCCGTCGCGTGCACGTCGATCGCCGGTTCCTCGCAGGAGAGCGCCACCGGCACCGCGATCGTCGCGATGTCGACCGCGCTCGCGGTGTGCGTGCTGCTGGGCCTGTGGAACGGCTTCCTGGTCTCGGTGCTCGGCATCCAGCCCATCATCGCGACGCTCGTGCTCATGACGGCCGGTCGCGGCCTGGCGATGCTCGTCACCGACGGCCAGATCACGACGGTCAACAACCCGGCCTTCCGCCGCCTGGGCGCGGGCTTCGTCGCGACCCTGCCGGTCGCGATCATCGTGGCGCTCGTGGTGCTCGGCATCACCGCCGTGCTGACCCGCCGCACGGCGCTCGGCATGCTGATCGAGGCCGTCGGCATCAACCCCGAGGCCGCGCGGCTCGCCGGCGTCCGGTCGCGCACCATCATCTGGACGGTGTACGTGTTCGCGGCGTTCTGCGCCGGCATCGCCGGGCTCATGATCGCGTCCAACACCAGCGCCGCCGACGCCAACAACGCGGGGCTGTTCATCGAGCTCGACGCGATCCTCGCCGTCGTGATCGGCGGCACCTCGCTGGCCGGCGGGCGGTTCTCGCTGACCGGCACGCTCGTGGGCGCGCTGTTCATCCAGACGCTCGCCACGACGATCCCGACGATCGGCATCCCGGCCGAGACCAACTACCTCTTCAAGGCCGTCGCGGTGATCGTGGTGTGCCTCC
Organism: Aeromicrobium sp. Root472D3; assembly: GCF_001426485.1. Lineage (GTDB taxonomy): Bacteria > Actinomycetota > Actinomycetes > Propionibacteriales > Nocardioidaceae > Aeromicrobium. The sequence continues at coordinate 1,177,791 of NZ_LMET01000001.1, forward strand.
TCCAGTCGCCGCAGGCGCGGGCCGCCCTCGCGGTGAACCGCCGTCCCGCCGCGGCCCCCGTGAAGGCAGGTGTCGCATGAGCGCCGTGACCGTCGGGTCGACCTCGTGGGTCGACCGCGTCAAGGGGTACAGCCCGCCCCAGCGCTTCGTGCCCGTCATCGCCACGTTCGTGCTGTTCGTCAGCATGTTCGGCGTCGGGTCGATCCGCTACGAGGGGTTCGCCTCGCCCCAGGTGCTGGTCAACCTGCTGGTCGACAACGCATTCCTCATCGTCCTGGCCGTCGGCATGACGTTCGTGATCCTGACGGGCGGCATCGACCTCAGCGTCGGCTCGGTCGTCGCGCTGTCGACCATGATCGCGGCGGCGACGCTGCGGGCCGGCTGGCCTCCCGTGCTCAGCATGGTGACGGTGCTGGCCGTCGGCACGCTGCTCGGGCTGCTGATGGGTCTGGTGATCCACTACTTCCAGATCCAGCCGTTCATCGCGACGCTCGCCGGCATGTTCCTGGCCCGCGGGCTCTGCTACCTCATCAGCGTCGAGTCGATCCCGATCCGCGACGACCTGTTCGGCTCGCTGTCGAGCGCCACCATCACGCTGCCCGGCGACGTCTACCTGACGTACACCGCCGTCATCGCGCTGGTCGTGGTGGGCGTCGCGGCGTGGGTGCTGCACATGACGCGCTTCGGCCGGACCGTCTACGCCGTCGGCGGCAGCGAGGCCTCGGCCCTGCTGATGGGCCTGCGCGTCGCCCGCGTCAAGGTCGGCGTCTACGCGATCAGCGGCTTCTGCTCGGCCCTGGCCGGCCTGCTGTTCTCCCTCTACATGCTGTCGGGCTACAGCCTGCACGCCGTCGGCATGGAGCTCGACGCCATCGCGGCGGTCGTGATCGGCGGGACGCTGCTCACCGGCGGGCGCGGGCTGGTCGTCGGATCGCTGCTGGGCGTCCTGGTCCTCGGCGCGATCCAGACCTTCATCTCCTTCGACGGCACCCTGAGCTCGTGGTGGACCAAGATCTCGATCGGCGTCCTGCTGCTGGTGTTCGTCGTCATGCAACGCTTCTTCTCGAGGAGGCAGTCATGACCCTGCGCTCGAACGGCTCCCACGCCCCCGTCATGGCCGACGTCGCCCGTCTGGCCGGGGTCTCGCACCAGACGGTCTCGCGGGTCGTCAACGGCCTGCCCAACGTCCAGCCGGCGACCCGCGCGAAGGTCGAGGCGGCGATCGCCGAGCTGGGCTACCGGCCCAACACGGCGGCCCGCGCCCTGGTGACGCGTCGCTCGTCGACGATCGGCATCATCAGCACCGAGACCGGCCTGTACGGCCCCACCAGCATCCAGCGCACGATCGAGGAGGCCGCCCGCGAGGCCGGCTACTTCGCCGGGTCCGTGAGCCTCAAGGAGATCACCAGCACCGGCCTGACGGGCGCGATCGACCACCTGATGCGCCAGTCGGTCGACGGCATCGTCATGATCGCGGCGCAGCACGAGGCGCTCGACGTCATCGGCCGCCACGACCCGGGCGTCCCGCTCGTCGTCGTCGAGGGCGACCTGTCGCGGGGACCGTCGGCCGTCGGGGTCGACCAGCACCGCGGCGCGCTCGAGGCGACGCGGCACCTGATCGCCCTCGGCCACACCCGCATCGCGCACATCAGCGGACCCGGGAACTGGACCGAGGCCGAGGCCCGCCGCCAGGGCTGGCAGGACGCCCTGACGGGTGCGGGGCTCGAGCCCGGGCCCCTGCTGGTCGGCGACTGGACCGCCGAGCGCGGCTACCTGCTCGGCGCCCGCATCGCCCGGTCGCGCGACGTCACGGCGGTGTTCTCGGCCAACGACCAGATGGCGATCGGCCTGCTGCGGGCGCTGCACGAGGCCGGGGTCCGCGTGCCCGACGACGTCAGCGTCGTGGGCTTCGACGACTCGCCCGAGTCGGGCTACCTGATCCCGCCGCTCACGACGGTGCGCCAGAACTTCGCCGAGGTCGGCCGTCGTGCCATCGCGGTGCTCCACGCCGCGATCAGCGGCGAGGACGAGGACCTCGAGCGGCTCATCGAGCCCGAGCTCGTCGTGCGCACCAGCACGGGGGTCCGTCCCGCCGAGCCCAGGAGGACCCCGTGACCGCCGACCGGACGCGGGACGACGACGCCACGTACGTCGTCGGCGTCGACTACGGCACCCTGTCGGGACGTGCGCTGGTCGTGCGCGTCGGTGACGGCGTCGAGCTCGGCACCGCCGTGCACCCCTACCGGCACGCCGTCATGGACCGCGAGATCCCCGGTCACCTGACCGGCGCCGGACCCGTCGAGCTCGCCCCCGACTGGGCGCTGCAGGTGCCCGACGACTACCGCGACGTGCTGCGGGTCGCGGTGCCAGCGGCCCTGGCCGAGGCAGGCGTCGCGCCCGACCGCGTCATCGGCATCGCGACCGACTTCACGGCCTGCACCATGGTGCCGACCCTCGCCGACGGCACCCCGCTCAACGAGGTCGACGACCTCGCGGCGCGCCCGCACGCCTACGTCAAGCTCTGGAAGCACCACGCGGCGCAGGCCCAGGCCGATCGCATCACCGAGCTCGCCCGCGAGCGCGGCGAGGCCTGGCTGCCGCGGTACGGCGGGCTCGTCTCGTCGGAGTGGGAGTTCGCCAAGGGCCTGCAGCTGCTCGACGAGGACCCCGACACCTACGCCCGCACCGCCCGCTGGGTCGAGGCCGCCGACTGGATCGTCTGGCAGCTGTGCGGCACGTACGTGCGCAACGCCTGCGCCGCGGGCTACAAGGGCATCCTGCAGGACGGCTCGTACCCGTCGGCCGACTTCCTCGCCGCGCTGGACCCCGCCTTCGCGGGCTTCGTCGACGACAAGGTCGCGCAGCCGATCGGCCAGCTGGGCCAGCGAGCCGGCGGCCTGACGGCCGAGGCCGCCGCCTGGACGGGTCTGCCCGAGGGCATCGCGGTGGCCGTCGGCAACGTCGACGCGCACGTCAGCGCCCCCGCCGCGCAGGCCGTCGACCACGGCCAGATGGTCGCGATCATGGGCACCTCGACGTGCCACGTCGTCAGTGCCGGCGTGCTGCGCGAGGTGCCGGGCATGTGCGGCGTCGTCGACGGCGGCATCGTCGCCGGCAGCTGGGGCTACGAGGCTGGGCAGAGCGGGGTCGGCGACATCTTCGGCTGGTTCGTCGAGCACGGCGTGCCCCCGTACGTCCACGACGAGGCCGCGGCCCTGGGCCGGTCCGTCCACGAGCACCTCACGGCGCTGGCCGTCGAGCAGGAGGTCGGCGAGCACGGCCTCCTCGCCCTCGACTGGCACAGCGGCAACCGTTCGGTCCTGGTCGACCACGAGCTCTCGGGCCTCGTGGTCGGGCAGACGCTGGCCACCCGGCCGCAGGACGTGTACCGCGCGCTGATCGAGGCCACGGCCTTCGGCACCCGCACGATCATCGAGGCCTTCACCTCCTCCGGCGTCCCCGTCGAGGAGCTCGTGATCGCCGGCGGGCTGTCGAAGAACCCCCTGCTGATGCAGGTGTACTCCGACGTGACGCGCCTGTCGCTGTCCGTCGTCGGGTCCGAGCAGGGCGCCGCGCTGGGCTCTGCTCTCCATGCCGCCGTCGCGGCCGGTGCGTATGCGGACATACGCGCCGCCGCGAAGGCCATGGGGTCGGTGCGGCGCGGTGTGGTCACCCCGAACGAGGTCGACGCCCAGGCGTACGACCTGCTGTTCGCCGACTACACCGCGCTGCACGATCACTTCGGTCGCGGTGGCGACGACGTCATGCACCGCCTGCGCGACGCACGTCGCCGGGCCGTCCGCCGACGTCAGGAGCGCCGCGCCGGAGCCGGGGCGGCACAGGGGGAGACCTCGTGACCGTCACCGCAGACGTCACCTCGACGATCCGTGCCCTGCGGGAGCAGGTGTGCGCGCTGCACGCCGAGCTGACCCGCTACGAGCTCGTGGTCTGGACGGCCGGCAACGTGTCGGCCCGCGTGCCGGGGCACGACCTGATGGTCATCAAGCCCAGCGGCGTCTCGTACGACGACCTGACGCCCGCGTCGATGGTGCTGTGCGACCTCGACGGCGTGGTCGTCGAGGGCGATCTCGCACCCAGCTCCGACACCGCCGCGCAGGCCTACGTCTACCGCCACCTGCCCCACGTCGGCGGCGTCGTCCACACGCACTCGACGTACGCCACGGCGTGGGCGTCGCGCGGCGAGCCGATCCCGTGCGTCCTGACGATGATGGCCGACGAGTTCGGCGGGCCCGTGCCCGTCGGCCCGTTCGCGCTGATCGGCGACGACTCGATCGGCCGCGGCATCGTCGAGACGCTGCAGGGCAGCAGGTCGCCGGCGGTGCTGATGCAGAACCACGGCGTCTTCACGATCGGCAAGGACGCCCGCTCGGCCGTCAAGGCGGCCGTGATGTGCGAGGACGTCGCCCGCACCGTCCACGTCGCGCGCCAGCTCGGCGAGCCCGTCGCCATCCCCGACCGCCAGGTCTCGCACCTGTTCGACCGCTACCAGAACGTCTACGGGCAGTGATGTGCCCCGAGGGAGATCGCCCATGAGCACGCAGCAGGATCCGTCGACCACCCCGCGCACGGTCTGGTTCCTCACCGGCAGCCAGAGCCTCTACGGCGACGAGACCCTCGCCCAGGTGGCCGAGCAGTCGCGCGAGGTCGCGGCGATGGTCGACGGCGACGAGCGCATCCCCGTGCCGGTCGTGTGGAAGCCCGTCCTGACGACGGCCGACGCGATCCGGCGCGTCATGCTCGAGGCCAACGCCGACGACTCGTGCGTCGGCCTGATCGGCTGGATGCACACGTTCAGCCCGGCCAAGATGTGGATCCAGGGCCTCGACTCGATGCGCAAGCCGTTCCTGCACCTGCACACGCAGTGGCACCGCGACATCCCCTGGTCGACGATCGACATGGACTTCATGAACCTGAACCAGGCCGCGCACGGCGACCGCGAGTTCGGCTTCGTCCAGACGCGTCTGGGCGTCCCGCGCAAGACCGTCGCGGGGCACGTCAGCGACCCGGCGGTCGGTGGACGCATCGCGACGTGGGCGCGGGCGGCGACGGCGGCGCACGACATGCGCACGCTCCGGCTCGCCCGGTTCGGCGACAACATGCGCGACGTCGCGGTCACCGAGGGTGACAAGGTCGAGGCGCAGCGGCGGTTCGGCGTCTCGGTCAACACGTTCGGCGTCAACGACCTGGTCGACGTCGTCGACGACGTCGAGCCCGGCGCGGTCGACAAGGTCGTGGCCGAGTACGCCGACCTCTACGACATCGCCCCCGACCTGCAGGTGGGCGCCGACCGGCACGAGACGCTGCGCTACGCGGCGCAGCTCGAGGTCGGCCTGCGACGCTTCCTCGAGGCGGGCGGCTTCGGCGCCTTCACGACCAACTTCGAGGACCTCGGCGGCCTGCGCCAGCTGCCCGGCATCGCGGTGCAACGGCTCATGGCCGACGGGTACGGCTTCGGCGGCGAGGGCGACTGGAAGACGTCGGTGCTGGTGCGCGTCACCAAGACCATGGCCGCGGGGCTGCCCGGCGGCACGTCCTTCATGGAGGACTACACGTACCACCTCGAGCCCGGCAACCAGAAGGCCCTCGGCGCCCACATGCTCGAGGTGTGCCCGACGATCTCGGCGTCGCGGCCCAGCGCCGAGGCGCACCCCCTCAGCATGGGCGGCCGCGAGGACCCCGTGCGGCTCACGTTCGTCGCCGATCCGGCCGAGGGCATCGTGGTCGGCCTGTCCGACCTCGGCGACCGGTTCCGGCTGACGGCCAACGACGTGACCCTCGTCGAGCCCGACGAGCCGCTGCCGAAGCTGCCCGTGGCGTGCGCCGTGTGGCAGCCCCACCCGTCGCTGCCGACCTCCGCGGAGGCCTGGCTGATGGCCGGAGGCCCGCACCACACGGTGCTGACGACGGCGGTCGGCATCGAGGCCTTCGACGACCTGGCCGAGATCCTGCGCACCGAGCTCGTCCACATCGACGCCGACACCGAGCCGCGGCGGTTCCTGCAGGAGCTGCGCTGGAACCAGGCCTACCACCGGCTGGCCGACGGGCTCTGATCGCGCGATAGGGGCCGGGTCGCCCGCGGGATGCCCGACCGCGAGGTGGCGGGGCGTACCGTGGCGACAGGGCCGGTGTTGAGAACACAGCGGCGGTCCTGCGCGAAGCGGTCGACAGGGGCGCGACTAGGGCGTACCCGGCGCTCGTCCGCTCGGGGCGGGATCGAACGGATCTCGTCCCGACCGGGTCACCGGATCAGCCCGCGACGTCACCGCCGCGCGGGCCGGTTGCCGTGCGGCGTTCCGGGTACGCACCTGCGCCGGGTGCAGAAGGTCGCCTGTCGTCGATCGACCAGGAAGTCCGTCATGCCCAGCCCCACCCTCACCGCCGACCTGCCCGCACGTCGCGCAGCGACGGTCATCCGCGTCGCGTCGGTGCCCGCCTCGCACGTCTACGTCCGCCACCTCTCCGCGCCCGACGGGGTCGACGACGGCGTCGTCCGCCTGCCGGACCCGCCGACGTCGGGCCGGTCCGAGCAGTCGCAGTGGTGGCCGCCGACGATGCTCGCCGCCGCGTGGGTGCACCGGCACCACGAGTCGTTCGACGTCTTCCACGTGCACTTCGGCTTCGACGCCCGCACGCCCGCCGAGCTGGCCGACCTCGTCGACGCGCTGCGGACGCACGGCAAGCCCCTGGTGCTGACGGTGCACGACCTGCGCAACCCGCACCACGCCGACCGCCGCGAGCACGACGCCCAGCTCGACGTGCTGGTGCCGGCCGCGCAGGGACTCGTCACGCTGACCCGCGGTGCCGCCGCGGAGATCGCGGGGCGGTGGGGCCGGTGGCCGACCGTGATCGCGCACCCGCACGTCGTCGAGGTCGAGCAGATGGCGCAGCTGCAGGCGGGACGCACCTCCCGACCCGGACGGACCGCCCGGGTCGGGCTGCACCTCAAGAGCGTCCGCGCCGGCATGGACCCACGCATCGTCCTGCCGGCGCTCGTGCGGGCGGTCGAGGGCATCGAGGGTGCGGTCCTGCAGGTCAACGGGCACGCCGAGCTGCTCGAGCCGGGCGGGCGCGCGTACGACGCGGAGCTGGCCGGGCTCGTCCACGACCTCGGCGACCGCATCGACCTGCGGGTCCACGAGTACTTCACCGACGACGAGCTGTGGGCGTACCTGTCGTCGCTCGACGTCTCGGTGCTGCCCTACCGGTTCGGCACGCACTCGGGGTGGCTCGAGGCGTGCCGCGACGTCGGCACCGCGGTGGTGGCGCCGTCGTGCGGCTACTACGCCGACCAGGGGCCCGTCGAGACGTACCTCCTCGACGAGGACCTGTTCGACGAGTCGACGCTCGAGGCCGCCGTGCGTCGGGCGCTGGTGCGCGCCGAGCCCGCCGCGACGGTCGCCGACCGCGAGCGGCAGCGGCTCGAGGTCGCCGTGGCGCACCGGCGCCTGTACGAGTCGCTGCTCGCCTGACGCCGCGGGCGGTGCGACGTCAGCCCCGGTCGTCGCCCGCCCACGTCGAGGGCGGGTCGCTGGTGGGGAACGACTCCTCCGACATCTCGTCGACGAGGTCGTCGTCGGGCCAGCCGCCCTCGGGGGCGTTGGGGCCCGGCTTCCAGGGCTGGGACTCGTCCGGGTGGTCGGTGGGATCGGTCATGGGTCCTCCTCGCGCGGCGGCGCCGGGACGTCCGACGGGGTCCGACCGAGCGTATCGGCCGGACCCCGTCGGGCCCGTGCGGCGTCAGGCGCCGATCGAGGCCGGCTCGTCGGCTTCGCTCACCCGGATCTTGCGTGGCCGCGCCCGCTCGCTCAGCGGGACCACGAGCGACAGCACGCCGTGGTCGTAGGTCGCCGAGATGCGGTCGGTGTCGACACCGTCGCCCAGCGTGAACTGGCGCACGTAGCTGCCGGTGCGACGCTCCTGCGCGATCCACTGCGCGCCCTCGTGGGTGGCCGCGGTGCGCTCGGCGCGGATCGTCAGCGGGTGACCGTCGAGGTCGATGTCGATCGAGCCCGGGTCGACCCCGGGCAGATCGGCCGTCAGGACGTAACGGTCACCGTCCTTGAGCAGGTCGACGGGGACCGCCCGGGGGCCGGTGCGCAGCGGGCTGCGGCCGCCCGCGAGGCGGTCGAGCTCGGCGAAAGGATCAAAGGTCATCGCGGTCATGTCAGATCTCCTTCCTGGGGGTTGAGTCGATGTGACTCAACTACGGCACCTTTATAGACACCGGCACGCGACGTGTTCAAGCCGGATCGTCTGAGAATTCGCTGAGATCGAGACCACGTGCCCGAGGGGGTTGGGGGAGGGGGGTTCGGGTACGCGACGCGCATGAGCACCAACACCCGCACGATCCGCACGACCCCGCACCGCGTGTGGGAGATCGTGACCGACGGATGGACCTACCCGCTGTGGGTGGTCGGCGCCACGCGCGTCCGCGAGGTCGACGACGCCTTCCCGGCCGTCGACTCCCGCATCCACCACTCGGTCGGCGTGTGGCCCGCGCTGATCGACGACACGACCAGCGTCGTCGAGCTCGACCCCGAGCGCCTGATCCGCCTGCGTGCCCGCGGGTGGCCGATCGGCGAGGCCGAGGTCGAGATCGAGCTCGTGGCATCGGGTGCCCACACCGAGGTCACGATCCGCGAGGAGGCCGTCGCGGGGCCCGGCACGCTGGTCCCCGAGCCGCTCAAGGGCCTGACCCTGAAGTGGCGCAACTCCGAGACGCTGCGCCGGCTGGCCTACCTGGCCGAGAACAAGCCGTGACGCGGGCGGCGCGGGTCATCGTCGTCACCGGGGCGTCGAGCGGCATCGGCCGCGCGACGGCCCTGCAGGCCGCCGACGCCGGCGACCACGTCGTGCTCGTGGCCCGCGGCGCCTCGACCCTCGAGGTCGTGGCGCAGGAGTGCCGCGACCGCGGTGCCGGGTCGGTCATGGTCGTGCCGACCGACGTCGGCGACGACGCGGCGGTCGCGGCCTGCTTCGCGCAGGTGGTCGAGCGCCACGGCGTCCTCGACGCCGTCGTGCACTCCGCGGGTGTCGTGGCATACGGACGCACCGAGCAGATCCCCGCCGACGTCTTCGACGGCGTGCTGCGCACCAACCTGATCGGATCGGTCAACGTCTCCCGCCACGCGCTGCCGGTGCTGCGCCAGCAGCGCGCGGGGTCGCTGGTGCTGATCGGCTCGCTGATCGGGCACATCGCGGTGCCGTCGATGAGCCCGTACGTGCTGAGCAAGTGGGGCGTGCGGGCCCTGGCCCGCCAGCTGCACGTCGAGAACCGCGACCTGCGGCACGTGCACGTCTCCTACGTGTCGCCCGGCGGTGTCGACACCCCGATCTACGAGCAGGCCGCGACGTACGACGGCTTCGTCGGACGTCCGCCGCCGCCCCTGGCCGGTCCCGAGAAGGTCGCGCGAATCGCGCTGAAGCGCATCGACCGCCCCCGTGCGCGCACGCAGGTCAACCGGTCGAACGACGTCGTGCGGATGGGCTTCAGCGCGTTCCCGGGCGTGTTCGACCGCCTGATCGGACCGCTGTTCCGCGTCGGCGCGATGGAGGTGACGACGCCCGTCGCGCCGACGACCGGCAACGTCCTGTCGTCGGTCGAGGCCGGCAACAGCCTGCACGGCCAGCAGGGCAACCCGTACGTCGGGATCGTCCGCAACCTCGTCGCCCTCGCGCGCCGCCGGGGGTCGAGGGGGTCCGCCGCATGAGCGGATCGCACGGGCACGACGCCGTCGTGATCGGCGCGGGACCCAACGGCCTCGTCGCGGCCAACCACCTGGCCGACGCCGGCTGGTCGGTCCTGGTGCTCGAGGCGCAGGACGAGGTCGGCGGCGCGGTCAAGAGCGACCGCGACGTGCACCCCGACTTCGTCCACGACACGTTCAGCGCGTTCTACCCGCTGGCCGAGGCGTCGCCCACGATCCGGTCGTTCGACCTCGAGCGGCACGGCCTGACGTGGGTGCACGCCCCCGCCGTGCTGGGGCACCCCCTCCGCGACGGCAGCTGGGGCATGCTGCACCGCGACCGCGAGGTCACGGCCGGGCTGTTCGACGCGGCGCACGCCGGGGACGGTGAGGCGTGGCTCGACCTGTGCGGGCAGTGGGACCGCATCGGCGACCAGATGATCAAGGCCCTGCTGTCGCCGTTCCCGCCCGTCAGGAACGGCATCGGCGCGCTCGCGAGGCTGCGCAGCGTCGGCGGGCTCGACTTCGTCAAGACCATGCTGACGCCCGCCACCGACGTCGGCCTGTCGCGCTTCGGGGGCGTGGGGCCGCGGCTCGTCATCGCCGGCAACGCGGGCCACGCCGACATCCCCCTCAACGCTCCCGGGTCGGGGCTGATGGGCATCCTGATGTCGATGCTGGGGCAGACCGTCGGCTTCCCCGTGCCCGAGGGCGGCGCGGGCCAGCTGGCCCACGCCCTGCGACGACGGTTCGAGTCGCTCGGTGGCGAGATCCGCTACGCCGCCGAGGTCGTCCGCGTCGAGGTCACCGACCGTCGTGCCACGGCGGTGCTGACCCGCGACGGCGAGAGGTTCGCGGCCGGGCGGGCCGTCGTCGCCGACATCGTCGCGCCGCACCTGTACGGCCGGCTGCTCGCGCCGGAGGACCTGCCGGCGCGGACGCGTCAGGCCATGAGGTCGTTCGACCTCGACCCGTCGACCGTGAAGGTCGACTGGGCCGTCGACCGTCCGGTCCCGTGGGCGTCCGCGCCCCCGCACGCGCCCGGCACGTTCCACGTCGCCGACTCGGTCGAGCAGATGACCGAGGCCCACGGCCAGGTCGCCGCGCGCACGGTGCCGGCGGCGCCGTTCATGCTGGCGGGCCAGATGACGACGTCCGACCCGATGCGCTCGCCCGCCGGCACCGAGTCGCTCTGGGCGTACACCCACGTGCCGCAGCACTCGGTCGGCGACGCCGGTGACGGGAGCGTGCGCGGCGTGTGGGACCGCGACGACTGCGAGCGGTTCGCCGACCGCATGCAGGCGCGCATCGAGGCGTTGGCGCCGGGCTTCGGCTCGACCGTGGTGTCGCGCCGCGTGCTGGGCCCGCGCGAGCTCGAGCAGCGCGACGCCAACCTGATCGGCGGGGCGATCAACGGGGGGACGTCACAGCTGCACCAGGAGCTCATCTTCCGGCCGGTGCCGGGCCTGGGCCGCTCGGAGACCCCCGTGCGGGGGCTCTACCTGGGATCGGCCTCGGCCCACCCCGGCGGCGGCGTGCACGGTGCGCCGGGCATGAACGCGGCACGCGCCGCGATCGCCCACGCCCGGGTGCGTCGGGCCACCGGGGGTCTCCTGCGCTGACCGCGCACCGCCCCCGTCGAGACGAGCGCTCGGCGGGGGCGGGGCGGGGTGGCGTGACGGATGCGTCAGGCGTCGTCGTCGGTCGAGCCGCCCGGCGGCACGGGCGCCTCGGGGCCGGTCGCGGGCGCGCCCTCCTGCACGGGGTCGACGGGGTCGTTCTGGCCCTCGTCGGCCTGCGGAGTGGTGTCGGGTGTCTCGGTCATGGGTGCTCCTCGGGTGCGGGGTTCGGTCGCCACCCCGTACCCGGTGCGACGGCGACGAATCCCGGCCGTCGACCGGTCCGGCCCGTCACCCGTCGCTCCCGCGCCTGCGGTCGTCGGCCTCGACCTCGGCGTCCTGCCGGATCTCGCGGGCGTCGGCGACGTCCTCGCGGTGCTTGGCCGCGGCCTTGTCGATGGTCCGGGTGTCGCGCGGCGGCAGCTGGATCGTCTCCTCGGCGGGCTGGCCGGCCTGCAGCTCGCGTCCGCGCTCGAGCTCGGCGTCGAGCTCCGCGCCGAACAGCAGCGCCAGGTTGGTCAGCCACAGCCACAGCAGGAAGACGATGACGCCCGCGAGCGAGCCGTACGTCTTGTCGTAGCTCGAGAACATCGCCACGTACAGGCCGAACGCCGCCGACACGAGGATCCACACGACGATCGCGAAGACCGCGCCGACGCTGATCCAGCGGAACTTCGGCTGCTTGACGTTGGGGGTCGCGTAGTAGAGCACCGCCACGATCACGACCACGACGGCCAGCAGCACGGGCCACTTGGCGACGTCCCACACGAGGATCGCGGTGGACCCCAGGCCGATCTGGTCGCCGACGGCCTCGGCGACCGGCCCGGTCAGCACGAGCGAGGCCGCGGCGACGGCGACCAGCACGAGCGACACGAGCGTCACCAGCAGCTGCAGCGGGCGCAGCTTCCAGACCGGCCGGCCCTCGCCGACCTCGTACACGCGGTTCATGGCCCGTCCGAACGCGCCGACGTAGCCCGACGCCGACCACAGCGCTCCGAGCAGGCCGAGCACCAGCGCGAGGCCCGCCCCCTGCGACGTCGCGAGCCCCTCGATCGTGGGGCGCAGGCTGTCGACGGCCGACGCGGGCCCCACCTGGTCGACGATCTCGAGGAGCGCGTCGACGGTCGAGCGCCCCTGCCCGAACACGCCGAGCATCGAGACCAGCGCCACGAGGGCGGGGAACAGCGCCAGCACGGCGTAGTAGGTGAGGGCGGCCGCGAGGTCGGTGCACTGGTCCTTCGAGAACTCCCGGAGTGTCTTGCGTCCGACGTAGATCCACGACCGTCGGTGCAGGTCGGACGGCGAGTCGGGCTTGCGGTCGTCGTCGGGGTCCGCGGACGTCCGCGTGGTCGTGTCGGTCATGGTCCGCCGATACCCGGTGGGGTCACGGCGAAACAACCGCGCGGGCGACGCCACGGGGGCACGACGTGACATCGCCGATGTTTCGATCGGCCGGGGGCGGGTACGCCAAGCGTGGTCGCGAAGACCGGGTCCTCGATCCGGTCCGACGACGACCCCAGGCACACGAGGACGGCGGGCCCCGGCTCACGCAGACGGGCGCGCCCGCCATCTTCATGTGACGGATCGGCAGGTCCGTCGTGCGCTGACGTCCGTCAATCGGCATAATCGTGTCGCAGCCGTGAAGCAGTCGCGCTGGCCGCCCGGCCGTGCTGCCCCCACGCGATCGGACGGCGGGACGAGCATGCGCAGCACCTGGACCTCCAGCGAGGTGGGGCGCGACCTCTCGGCCGTCGACTGGTCGTCGACCCCGCTCGGCGATCCGGAGAGCTGGCCGGTCAGCCTCAAGGCCGCGGTGCGCATCCTGCTGTCGTCCAAGTTCGCGATGTGGATGGCGTGGGGACCGGAGCTGACATTCTTCTGCAACGACTCCTACCGCCGCGACACGCTGGGCGACAAGTACCCCTGGGCCCTCGGGCGACCGGCGTCCGAGGTGTGGTCGGAGATCTGGGACGACATCGAGCCCCGCGTGCGCACCGTCATGGAGTCGGGCGAGGCGACCTGGGACGAGTCGCTCATGCTGTTCCTCCAGCGGCGCGGATTCGTCGAGGAGACCTACCACACGTTCTCGTACAGCCCGCTCGCCGACGACGAGGGGCACGTCGAGGGCCTGCTGTGCGTCGTCAGCGAGGTGACGGAGCAGACGATCTCGACCCGGCGCATGACGACGCTGCGCGACCTCGGCGCCCGCACGACGGGTCGGCACACCGAGGCCGAGGCGGTGGCGGCCGCGTGCGAGCAGATCACGGCCGACCCGCTGTCGATCCCGTTCGGCCTGGTGTACCTCGTCGACCCCGAGCAGCAGCGGCTCGTCCGGGCCTGTGGCGCCGGGGTCGACGACGACCACCCGTTCGCGCCCTCGACGATCGGGCTCGACGGCGGATCGGCCGTCTGGCCCGTCGCCGAGCCGATGGCCGGTCGCCAGACCCTCGTCGACCTGTCGGCGCTGCCGCACGAGCCTCCCGTCGGCGACTGGGGCCGGCGTCCGACGCACGCCCTGCTCGTGCCGTTCGTCGATCCCGCGACGTCCGACGCCTACGGGTTCCTCGTCGCCGGGCTCAGCCCGTTCCGTCCCGTCGACGAGGCCTACACGGGCTTCGTCGACCTGTTCGCGGGGCAGCTGTCCGCGGCGATCAACGCGGCGCGCACGTTCGAGGGCGAGAAGCAGCGCGCCGAGACCCTGGCCCGCCTCGACCAGGCCAAGACCGACTTCTTCACCAACGTCAGCCACGAGTTCCGCACGCCGCTGACGCTGCTGCTGGGCCCGACGTCCGATGCGCTGAACGATCCCGCGCTGGCCGCCGACGACGTCCAGCGGCGGCGGTTCGACGTCATCCACCGCAGCGGCCAGCGACTGCTCGAGCTCGTCAACAGCCTGCTCGACTTCTCGCGCCTCGAGGCCGGCGGCATCACGTCGCAGTTCGAGGTCGTCGACCTGGGGCGCGTCACCGAGCCGCTGGTCATGATGTTCGAGTCGGCGGCGGCGCAGGCGGGCCTGTCGCTGACGTTCGAGGCCGACGAGATGTCGGGGCCCTGCTACGTCGACGTCGAGCACTGGGCCAAGATCGTGCTCAACCTGATGTCGAACGCCTTCAAGTTCACGTTCGACGGCGGCATCGCGGTGACGCTGCGCGAGCACGAGGGGCAGGCCCTGCTCGCGGTCCGCGACACCGGGTCGGGCATCGCCGACGACGAGCTCCCGCACCTGTTCGAGCGCTTCCACCGCGGGCGCAACGAGGTCTCGCGCACGCACGAGGGCTCGGGCATCGGGCTGGCCCTGGTCGCCGAGCTGGCACGCCTGCACGGCGGATCGGCGTCGGCGCGCAGCGAGCTCGGCGTCGGCACCGAGATGACCGTCACGATCCCGCTCGGCCGGGCGCACCTGCCGTCCGCCGAGATCAGCGAGACCCGCCAGCCGCGCACCGCTGGCGCGACGGCACCGTCCGCGCTCGTGTCGGAGGCGTCGCGCTGGCTCGAGCCGGCGACGGACGCCGCGACGCCCCCGGTCGGCCCGCCGTCCGAGGACGTCGCCCGCATCCTGGTCGTCGACGACAACGCCGACATGCGCGCGTACGTCGCCGACCTGCTGCGCGACCGCTACGAGGTCACGACCGCCTCCGACGGCGTCGACGCGCTCGACCACATGCGGCACGACGTGCCCGACCTCGTGGTCACGGACGTCATGATGCCGCGGCTCGACGGCTTCGGGCTGCTGCAGCGGATGCAGGCCGATGCCCGCACGACCAGCATCCCGGTCATCATGGTCAGCGCCCGCGCGGGCGAGGAGGGCACGGTCGAGGGCCTCGAGGCGGGGGCCGCCGACTACCTCGTCAAGCCGTTCGCGGCGCGCGAGCTGCTGGCGCGCGTCGGCGTCAACCTCGAGCTCGACCGCGTGCGGCGCATCCGCGCGACGCTCGAGCGCAGCGAGGCCCTGCTCGACCAGGCGCAACGCCTGGCCAAGGTCGGCAGCTGGGAGGTCGACTTCGCCGCCTCCACGATCTCGGGATCCGACGAGCTCCTGCGACTGCTGGGGCGCGATCGTGCCGAGTTCGAGGCGATGGGCTTCCCCGGGGCGATCGCCGACCTGGTGCACCCCGACGACGCCCCCCGGGTCTCCGCCGACCTGGCGGCCCTCGAGGTCGGTGAGATGACGGCCTACGACCAGCGCATCGTCCGGCCCGACGGCGAGGTGCGGCTCGTCGCGGTCCGCGCCGCGCTGCTCGGCGACGACGCCGGCACGCCCGTCATGCTCCAGGGCTCGATGCAGGACATCACCGAGCAGCGGGCCGCCGAGCAGGCCCTGGCCGCGGCCCGCGCCCGCGACGAGGCCGCACAGCGCGAGCACTCGATCGCCGAGGAGCTGCAGCGCAGCCTGTTGCCCGCCGAGACGTTCGACCTCGACCACCTCGACGTCGCGACGTACTACCGGGCCGGTGTCGAGGGCACCTACGTCGGCGGCGACTGGTACGACATCATCGAGCTGCGCGGCGGACGCACGGCGCTCGTGACGGGCGACGTCATGGGGCGCGGGGTCCGTGCCGCGTCCGTCATGGGTCAGCTGCGGTCGGCCGTGCGCGCCTTCGCGACCCTCGACCTGCCCCCGCACGAGATCATGCAGCACCTCGACGTCCTGGTGCAGGACCTCGTGGGCGACCAGATCGTCACGTGCGTCTACGCCGTCCACGACCCCGCCGCCGAGACGATCCGCTACGCCAACGCCGGTCACCTGCCGCCCCTGGTGGCGCACCGCGACGGCGTGGTGCAGCGCCTGACGGCGGGCGGACCGCCGCTCGGGGCCGGGTACGGCGACGTCGCGACCGAGGAGGCCGCGCTGCCGACCGGCGCCACGATCGTGTTCTACACCGACGGCCTGGTCGAGCACCGCGGCCAGGACATCGACGACGGCATCGCGGCGCTCGAGCGGCACATCGACTGGCACAGCACGACGTCGCTGCTCGGGGTGCCCGAGGGGATCGTCGAGGCGCTCCTGCCGCAGGGGCCCGACGACGACGTCGCGATCCTGATCGCGCGGGCCGTCTCGACCGACGACGCGGTGTCGATGTCGATGCACCGCGACACCGGCCGCGCGACGGTCGCCGAGGCGCGGCACTTCGTGCAGCAGCACCTGGAGCGCTGGCGGGTCCCCGACGGCGTGCAGCGCGACCTGGCGCTCGTGACGAGCGAGCTCGTGACCAATGCGATGGTGCACGGTGGCGCACCCGTCGACGTCCGGCTGCAGCTCGACGGCGACCGCGTCGTGCTCGAGGTGCAGGACGACGCGGCGAGCCACCTGCCGCGCCCGCAGGACCCGGACGACGACGACGAGCACGGGCGGGGCCTGCGCATCGTCGAGATCCTGTCCGACGAGTGGGGCATGCGGCCGACCGGCCGCGGCAAGTGCGTGTGGAGCGCCCGGACGTGGACGTCCGCGACAGGAGGAGTGTCATGACCGGCTTGACGTTCAGCAGCGACGAGGTCGACGGCCGCACGGTGCTGGCGGTCGGCGGCGAGATCGACACGCAGACGACCGACGAGCTCAGGGGGGCCGTCGACGACCTCGACGTGTCCCACCGCACGCTCGTGCTCGACCTGCACGGCGTCGAGTTCGTCGACTCCAGCGGGCTGGGGGCGCTGCTCGGCATCAAGAAGCAGCAGGATCGGGCCGGTGGGCACCTCCTGCTGACGCGCCTGTCCGACCCCGTCGCCCGCATCATCGAGATCACCCGGATGGACCGCGTCTTCGAGGTCACGGGCGGCTGAGACCGACCGTGTGGGCGCGCGGCCAGCGGGTACCGGGCGCCTGACCGCGCCCACCCGGGGACGGCACTCCAGGAGGACGCATGCCCGATTCACCCGCCCAGGACCTGCCGGGTCACGAGGACGAGCTGAGGCCCCTCGCCGACCACGGCGAGACGTCGTACCTCGGCACCGGCCGCATGCTGGGCAAGGTCGCGATCGTGACGGGCGGCGACAGCGGCATCGGCAAGGCCGTCGCGATCGCCTACGCCCGCGAGGGTGCCGACGTCGTGATCGCGCACCTCGACGAGGACGACGACGCCGACGACACCCGGCAGTGGATCGAGCGGGCCGGCCGCACCGCGGTCGTCGTCAAGGGAGACCTCGCCGACCCGGCGCACTGCCGCGACATCGTGGCGCGGACCGTCGCGGCGTTCGGGCGCGTCGACGTGCTCGTGAACAACGCCGCGGTGCAGATGTTCCGCGAGACGTTCGAGGAGATCCCCGACGAGGAGTGGGACCGGGTCATCGCGACCAACCTCAGCGCGATGTTCCACCTCGTGAAGGCGTCGCTGCCGCACATGCCGTCGGGCTCGTCGATCATCGGCACGTCGTCGATCAACTCCGACATGCCGGTGCCGCAGCTCATCCCGTACGACGTCACGAAGGCCGGCATCGCCAACATGACGGCGGGGCTCGCGCAGCTGCTGGCCGACCGCGGCATCCGCGCCAACAGCGTCGCGCCGGGGCCGATCTGGACGCCGCTGATCCCTGCGACGATGCCGCAGGACGCGGTCGAGGACTTCGGCGGGCAGGTGCCGATGGGCCGTCCGGGACAGCCGGCCGAGCTCGCACCCGTGTACGTCATGCTCGCGTCCGACGAGTCGTCCTACGTCTCCGGCGCGCGCATCGCCGTGACGGGCGGCAAGCCGATCCTCTGACCCCGGCGACGACGTCGACGAAGGGGCTCCCGCGATCGCGGGAGCCCCTCCTGTCGTGCCGTGCGGCCGGGTCAGGCCGGGTCAGGCCGGGAAGCGCTCCCACACGCGGTGGCTGCCGAGCAGCGTCACGAGGTGCGCGATCACGTCGGACGCGTCGTCGCCGACGTAGACGCCGGCGGGCGCGGCGGGCAGGCCGCTGGCCTCGAGGGCCGCGACGCTGTCGCCCCAGCCTCCGAGCGCCTTGCCGTGTCGGTACGCCTCCGACAGCAGCAGCGCGGCGCGCGGCTCGAGCGTGCCGGTGCTCGGGGCGGCCGCCTTCACGTCGGCGGACGGGTCGGCGTCGGGTGCCGCGGCGGGCGCTCCCGCCAGCACGATCGCGTCGAGCTCGATCGACCGGACCGTCAGCCACGTGCGCTGCACCGTCACCGGGTCGCCGTGACCGTCCTCGAGCACGCCGCCGTGCGAGGCGATGACCAGCGGCACCATCGATGCCGCGAACACCGCGTCGCGCACCTCGCGGACGCCGCTCAGGTCGTCCAGGCCGTCCGGGACGACGATGCCGACCATGCGTCCGTCGACGGGCCACGTGTCGCCGATCTGCGACAGGGCCGGGCTCGGCACCTCGTCGGTCAGCGGGATCGTCGGCTCCGGGGCCGGCAGGCCCAGGGTGTCGGCGACCTTCTGGCACAGGTCGGCGTCGATGTTGGCGAGCGCCAGCAGCTGCCGCTCCTTGATCGCCTGCTCGTAGCACTTGCCGAGCTCGAAGGCGTACGACTGCTTGACGTGCGCCTGCTCGACGTCGGTCAGGCTCAGGTAGAACAGCCGGGCCTGGCTGAAGTGGTCGTCGTACGACGCCGGGGCGGCCCGCACCTTGGTCGACGCCTCGACGGCCTGCGGGACGTCGATGAACGCGCTGACGTCCTCGCCGGCCAGGAACGGGCAGCCGCCGTCGATCGAGTTCGGCCTGTACGGCGCGATGCCGGTGTGGACGGCGTCCTGGTGGTAGCCGTCGCGCAGCATGTCGTTGACGGGCGCGTGCGGACGGTTGATCGGGATCTGGTCGAAGTTCGGCCCACCCAGGCGCGTGAGCTGCGTGTCGAGGTACGAGAACAGGCGGCCCTGGAACAGCGGGTCGTCCGTCGCGTCGATGCCCGGCACGAAGTGCCCGGCGTGGAACGCGACCTGCTCGGTCTCGGCGAAGTAGTTGCCCGGGTTGGCGTCGAGCGTCATGGTGCCGATGACCTGCACCGGCGCGAGCTCCTCCGGCACGAGCTTGGTCGAGTCGAGCAGGTCGATGCCCTCGAACATCTGGTCGGGGGTGTCGGGGAAGACCTGCACGCCGAGGTCCCACTCGGGGTGTGCGCCCGACTCGATCGCGTCCGCGAGGTCGCGGCGGTGGAAGTCGGGGTCGACGCCGGCGGCGAGCTGCGCCTCCTCCCACGTCAGCGAGTGCACGCCGAGGCGCGGCTTCCAGTGGAACTTGACCAGCGTGGTCTCGTCGTCGGCGTTCACGAGCCGGAAGGTGTGGACGCCGAAGCCCTCCATCATGCGGTACGAGCGCGGGATGCCGCGGTCGGACATGTTCCACAGCGCGTGGTGCTGGCCCTCGGTGTGCAGCGACACGAAGTCCCAGAACGTGTCGTGGGCGCTCTGCGCCTGCGGGACCTCGATGTCCGGGTGGGGCTTGCCGGCGTGGATGACGTCGGGGAACTTGATCGCGTCCTGGATGAAGAACACGGGGATGTTGTTGCCGACGAGGTCGAAGTTGCCCTCGGTGGTGTAGAACTTCACGGCGAAGCCGCGGGTGTCGCGGACCGTGTCGGCCGAGCCGCGCGAGCCCAGCACGGTCGAGAAGCGCGTGAAGACCGGCGTGCTGGCGCCCTCGGCGAGGAAGGCCGCACGCGTCAGCGTGGTCGCGGCGCCGTTGGACGTGAAGACGCCGTGGGCGGCGGCGCCGCGGGCGTGGACGACGCGCTCGGGGATGCGCTCGTGGTCGAAGTGCATCATCTTCTCGCGCAGGTGGTGGTCCTGCAGCAGGACGGGCCCGCGGGGCCCGGCCTTGAGCGAGTGGTCGGTGTCGCGCAGGGGCACGCCCGTGGCGGTCGTCAGGTACGCGCCCTGCTGGGCCGCGGCGAGCTCTCCGTCCTTCGACGGGGCGCCGGTCGGCGAGTGGGGGACGGGTCCGTGCTGCGCGGGCTTCGGCGGCAGCGGGTCGTGCGGCTCGGTCGGCTCGTCGATCGTGGGCGTGCCGCTGCCGGGCGTGCCCGGGATGATCGGGGCGGCACCGCCGACGGCGGACGAGATCTCGTCGACGACCTCTGCGGCGGCGTCCTTGGCCTTGCCGATGATCCCGGTGGGCTCCTGCTGGGTCATGGTGCTCCTCTCGACGTCCGCGACGTGCGGACGCCGGTGCATACCCGGGCCGTCCGGCAGCAAACCGGGGCGCAGGGGCAGGAGCAGGTCAGCCGACCGGGTCGCCGACCTCGTCGGGGCCGAGGTCGGGGCGCACGCGGACGAGCTCGAACACGGGCCAGCGCAGGGCGTCGCGCTCGGGCTGCGCGGACGTCTCGACGACGAGGGTCGGCTGCACGGGGTGCACCTCGCGGCCCGTCTCGGTCGCGGCCGCCACGACGCGCGGGTCGAGCTCCTGGTCGCGCGGCGCGATCAGCTCGGCGACGTCCTGTTGCTGCTTGGCGCTGATGGGGTGCGTCCAGCCGATGATGTCGTAGCCGGCGGCCCCCGGGGTGCCGAGCACGAGCCGCTCGGGCTGCTCGAGCGATCCGACGACGGCGCACACGACCGCCTCCGACGTGTCCTGGAAGCGCAGCTTGAGCCAGCCGCGCTGCCCCGACGTGTACGTCGTGTCGCGCCCCTTCACGACGAGGCCCTCGATGCCGATCTCGTTGCGGCTGTACTCGCGGATCCACGACGCGGCCACGGCGCGGTCCGACGTCTGCGGCACGACCTGGAACGGCATGAGGTGGTCGACCAGCACGACGTCGAGCATGCGGCGCCGCTCGGTCAGCGTCTGGCCGCGCAGGTCGTCGTCGTCCCACATCAGCAGATCGAAGGCGATGAACGACGCGGGGCTCAGGCCCAGCACCCGTGGCGGACCGGTGAGGCGGCGCTGCACCTGGATGAAGTCGTACGCGTCCTCGCCCCACACGACCATCTCGCCGTCCACCACGACGCCGTCGGGCAGCTCGATCTCGGCCGCCGCGACGATGTCGGGGAAGGCGGACGTGATGTCGTGCCCGTGCCGGGACTGGATGCGGCAGCGGCCACCCGCCATGAACAGGATCGCGCGGTAGCCGTCGAACTTGGGCTCGTACACGCAGCCGCCCGGCAGATCGGCCTCGGCCGGCAGCGACGGGACGGGTCGGGCGAGCATCGGCACCATGCCGAACTCCAGCAGCGACACGTCGCCCCCCTCGCCTGACCGGCGGTCTGCTCCACCGGCACGAACGATCGTCACACACCTCGGTGCCGGACGCTCGGCCGATCCCGGATCAGAAGACCGGCTTGCCACCTGTCACCCCGAGGACCGTGCCGGAGACGTAGCTGGCCTCGGCGGACGACGCCAGGAAGACGAAGGCCGGGGCGACCTCGGCGGGCTGGCCGGCCCGCCCGAGCGGGGTCTCTTGCCCGAAGACCTCGAGCTTCTCGACGGTCTGCGTGGCGGGCTGCAGGGGGGTCCAGATGGGTCCCGGCGCGACGGCGTTGACGCGGATGCCGCGGGGGCCGAGCTGGGCCGCGAGGTTGACGGTCAGGTTGTTGATGCCGGCCTTGGTCGCGGCGTAGTCGAGCAGCGTCGTCGACGGGTCGAACGCCTGCACCGACGAGACGTTGATGATCGACGCGCCCTCGCCCAGGTGGGGCACGGCGGCACGGGTCATCCACAGCAGCGCCTCGAGGTTCGTGGTGAGGGTGCGCGAGATGCGCTCGTCGGTCAGCTTCTCGACGTCCTCCTCGCGGGCCATCTGGAACGCGGCGTTGTTGACCAGCACGTCGAGCCCGCCGAGGGCCTCGACGGTGTCGGCGACCAGCCGGTCGCACGCCGCGCTCGAGCGCAGGTCGACCTCGAGCGCGATGCAGCGTCGGCCGGTGTCGGCGACGGACTCCACGACGGCGTCGGCGTCGGACTTCTCCTCGGGCAGGTACGTGAAGACGACGTCGGCACCCTCGCGGGCGTAGGCCAGCACGACGGCGCGGCCGATCCCGGAGTCGCCGCCCGTCACGAGCGCGCGCAGTCCCTCCAGACGTCCGTGCCCGACGTAGCTGTCGTCGCCGTGGTCGGGCAGGGGGTCCATCGCGGACGTCAGTCCGGGCGGCTCCTGCTGCTGGGCGGGGAAGCCGTCGCGGAGCTCTGGGCGGTCGGTGTCGATGCTCATGACCCGGACGTGCCCAACCCCGCCCGGGTCAAACCGGACGGGGTCGGGCCGCGCGTGTCGCGACGGGTCAGGCCGCGCCGGCGATCTGCGAACCGGTGCGGATCTTGGCCAGGATCGAGGCGAGGCGCCGCGACACCTGCATCTGGCTGACCCCGACCTCCTCGGCGATCCGCTGCTGCGTCATGTCCTCGTAGAAGCGCAGGCGCAGGAGGTGCTTCTCGTCGTCGGTGAGCGACGCGCAGCCCGGGGCCGCGGTCATGAGGTCGTCGGCCGCCCCGAAGGCGTCGCCGTCCCCCTGGACCGTCTCGACGAGCGGGCGACCGCTGACGCCCGACGGCGCGTCGAGCGACTGCGGTGCGTAGTGGCTCGACGCCGCCATCGCCTCGCCGACCTCGGACACCGGGACGCCCAGGCGGGCGGCGACGAGCTCGCGGGTCGACTCGCGTCCCTGCTCGAGGAGCTCCTGCTGTGCCTCCCGCACCCGCGGCTGCATCTCCTGCACCGAGCGGGTCGGCCGGATCATCCAGCAGTGGTCGCGGAAGTGCTTCTTGATCTCGCCGAGGATCGTGGCGACGGCGAACCCGTGGAACGTCCCGCGCGACGGCTCGAAGCGCCGGACGGCGTGGACGAGCGCCAGGTTCGCGACGGCCGTCAGGTCGTCGTGGTCGGCGCCGCGGTTGCGGTAGCGGGCGGCGAGGCGCTCGGCGAGCGGCAGGCACGACCGGACCAGCTGGTCCTCGAGCAGCTCGCGCTCGTGGACGCCGTCGGCGCGATGGATGGCATGGAGGAGGTCGGCGACGATCTGGTCGGAGACGTCGGTGGAGTGGCTCATGAAGAACTCTCTGGCGGCACGTGCGTGCGGCTGGGTCTTCAACCGGCTGATTGCCTCCAGCGTTGCACGCGCCCCCCGGTCACGCAAGGCCGGCACCGCTGATTGAAGACGGGCGGTCCGGGTACGGGTGCGCGGAGTGCTGAAGGTCGCTCACCACCTCGCTGTTCGCTCGAAGGACCCCATGCTGCACGCGGCCCACCTCGCCCGTCCGTCCTCGCTCCTGCCGCCCCCGCGGCCGTCCCGTCGCGCCCCGCGCACCGTCGTCACCGCGGCCCGCCCATGAGGGTGTGCCTCATCGCGTCGAGCCGGTTCCCGATCCGCGAGCCGTTCCACGGCGGTCTGGAGGCGCACACTGCGACGCTCGCCGAGCACCTCGGCCGGCGCGGCCACGAGGTCAGCGTGTTCGCGGCGCCCGGGTCCGACCCGCGGTTCGACGTCAGCGACCTCGCGGTGCGTCCGTTCGAGCCCAGCGCGGCAGCCCGCCAGGACGTCGGTGCGACGCCCGACGAGTGGATGCGCGAGCACCACGCCTATCTCTCGCTGATGCTGGAGCTGTCGCGCACCGGTCCGCAGCGCTTCGACGTGATCCACAACAACTCGTTGCACCACCTGCCGATCGCGATGGCCGGCATGGTCGACCTGCCGGTCGTCTCGACGCTGCACACCCCGCCCGTCCCGTGGCTGGAGTCGGCCCTGCAGGTGAGCCGTGGCGACACGCGCTTCGTCGCGGTCAGCCGGCACACCGCCGACGCGTGGCAGCACGCCGTGACGGCCGAGGTCGTCCTGAACGGGATCGACACCGACCGCTGGCGGGCCGGGCCCGGCGGCGACCGCGCCGTGTGGAGCGGGCGCATGGTGCCCGAGAAGGCGCCCCACCTGGCGGCGCTGGCCGCGCTGCGCGCCGGCATCCCGATCGACCTCGCGGGACCGTGCATGGACCAGGCGTACTTCGACCGCGAGGTCCGTCCGCTGCTCGGCCCCGGTGTCCGCCACCTCGGCCACCTGGGCTCCGACGCGCTGATCGACCTCGTGGGACGCGCGGCGGTCGCGGTCGTCTCGCCGATGTGGGACGAGCCCTACGGCCTGGTCGCCGCCGAGGCGATGGCCTGCGGGACCCCCGTCGCGGCGTTCGACCGCGGCGCGCTCGGCGAGATCGTCGTGCCCGGCACGGGGGCGCTGGCGCGTCCGGGGGACGTCGACTCGCTGGCCACCGCGATCGTCCTGGCGCGTGCTGCCGACCGCCGCGTGGTGCGGCGCCACGCCGTCGCCGACCTCGGCGTCGGACGGATGATCTCGGCCTACGAGGACGTCTACGCCCGCGCCCGTCAGGTGGTGGCCGCATGATCGGCTACTACGTGCACCACCACGGCCGCGGACACCTGCACCGCGCGCTGTCGGTCGCCGCGGCCACCGACACCGTCGTGGTCGGCATGAGCTCGCTGCCCAGGCCGCGGGAGTGGAGCGGACCGTGGCTCGAGCTGCCGCGCGACGACGAGGGCGCGACCCCGGTCGACGTGACGGCCCGCGGTCGCCTGCACTGGGTGCCGGAGCTGGACCGTGGGCTCACGGCGCGGATGGCCGAGATCTCGTCGTGGATCGCCGCCGTCGAGCCGTCGCTGATGGTCGTCGACGTCTCGGCCGAGGTCAGCCTGCTCGCCCGCCTGCACGGCACGCCCGTCGTGACGATGGTGCTGCCGGGCGACCGCCGCGACGCGGCGCACGACCTCGTCCACTCGGTCGCGCGTCGCATCGTCGGGGCGTGGCCCGCCGACGTCACGGGCATGGTCACGGGGCTCGACGCCCACCGCGACCGCCTGACGTGCGTCGGGGGCCTGTCGCGCTTCGACGGCCGTCCGGCGCCGGCGCCGCCCGCTCCCGACGGCCGGACGGTCGTGGTGCTGACGGGCCTGGGCGACGAGACGTCGTGGGACGTCGACGCGGCACGACAGCAGACGCCCTCCTGGACGTGGCACGTGCTGGGGGCCGGTGACGCCTGGGTCGACGACCCGTGGGACGTGCTGTGCGCCGCGGACGTCGTGGTGACGCACGGGGGCCAGAACGCGATCGCCGAGGTCGCGGCGGCCCGGCGACCTGCCGTCGTCGTGCCGCGCCCCCGGCCGTTCCGCGAGCAGGACGCGATGGCGGCCGTGCTCGCGACCGACGGGCGGTTCCCGGTGACGGTGTGCCCCGAGCTGCCGCAGACCGGCTGGGACGAGCTGCTGACGCGCACCGCCGCCCTCGACGGATCCGGGTGGTCGGCCTGGAACGACGGCGGGGGAGCGGGGCGTCTCGCCGAGGTCATCTGCGAGGAGCTCGAACGCGTTCCCGCGCCCGCCCGGTCGTCGGGGACGTGGTCGTGAACGTCGTCGCCGTGACGATCGTCCACGGACGGTCGCGGCACCTCGCCCGCCAGCACGAGGGCCTGCTGCGCTCGACCCGCCCGCCCGACCTGCACGTCGTCGTCGCGATGGACGACCCGTCGGTGGCGGCCGTCGACGAGGGGCCGTTCGAGCGCGTCGTCGTTCCCGTCGAGGGACGCGCCGAGGGGCTCCCGCTGGCGCACGCCCGCAACGTCGGGGCCCGGGCGGCGGTCGACGCGGGGGCGGACGTCCTGGTGTTCCTCGACGTCGACTGCATCCCCGCGCCCGAGCTCGTGGCCGCCTACGCGTCCGCCGCGGGGCACCCGACGACGTGCGACGACCTGCTGTGCGGGCCCGTCGCCTACCTGCCGCCCCTCCCGGACGGCCAGGACGACTACGACCTCGACACGCTCGACCGGCTCGCCGAGCCCCACGCGGCGCGGCCGGCCCCCGCTCCCGGGGCGATCGAGCGCGACACACGGGGGCACGACCTCTTCTGGTCGCTGTCGTTCGCGCTCCGGGCCCGGGCCTGGGACGCGATCGGCGGGTTCGACGAGCGCTACGTCGGCTACGGGGGAGAGGACACCGACTTCGCGCGTCGCGCGGCCGCCGCCGGACGAGGCGTGGCGTGGGTCGGGGCGGCGCGGGCGTTCCACCAGCACCACCCCGTGAGCTCGCCGCCGGTCGAGCACGTCTTCGACATCGTCCGCAACGCGGGCATCTTCCACGACACGTGGGGACGCTGGCCGATGGGCGGATGGCTCGACGCCTTCGAGCGGAGCGGGCTCGTCGGACGTCTCGACGACGGCACGTACGTCGTGACGGAGCGCGGTCCGCGGCAGCCCGAGGCCGTCCGGTGACGGGCCGGTCGCCGCTCACGACGGCGGACGTCCGCTCCCGCACGACGCCGTCGTGGCCGCTGCCGGGCGGCGGCGACACGGATCGGCGGTGGCGGATGCTCGCGGCGCTGGCCGCCGACGACCTGCCGCTGGCCAAGCTCGTCGAGCCGCACCACGACGCCGTCGCGATCCTGCACGAGCTGGGCGGCCGCGCCCCCGAGGCAGGCGAGCTGTGGGCCGTCTGGGCGGCCGAGCCGCCGTTCGCGGTGCTGACCGCGACGCGCGACGCCCACGACGAGGACGGCTGGCGGCTGTCGGGCTCGAAGGCGTTCTGCTCCGGCGCGGGCCTCGTGACCCATGCGCTCGTGACCGCGGAGTCGGCGGACGGCCCCCGGATGCTCGCGATCGCGCTCGACGACCCCGGTGTCACGGACGGCGAGGGGCCCGCCTGGCAGGGCGCCGGCATGCGCCGGGCCGACACGCGGACGCTCGACCTGCACGACGTGGCCGCCCGGGCCGTCGGCGGGCCGGGGGACTACGTCGGTCGTCCCGGCTTCTGGGCGGGCGCGATCGGCATCGCCGCCTGCTGGCTGGGCGGGGCGCACGGCGTCGCCCGGACGCTGGAGGACCGCGCACCGCGGCTCGACCCGCACGGCCTCGCGCACCTGGGCGCCGTGCGGGCGTCCCTCGACGTGGCCGGCCTGGCGCTCGAGGCGGCCGCGTCACGGCTCGACCGCGGGACGGACGACGAGGACGAGCTCGAGCGGCTGGCGCTGTCGGTGCGCGCGCACGTCGCGGACGTCGTCGCGTCGACGATCGCGCACGTCGGCCGGGCCCTGGGCCCCGCCCCGCTGGCCTTCGACGCGCGGCACGCCGAGCACGTCGCCGACCTGCAGGTGTTCGTCCGGCAGCACCACGCCGAGCGCGACCTGGCGCGGCTGGGCTCCCTGCCCGTCGCGGGCACGACCGAGGAGGACGGGGGAGACGACGATGACTGATCTGTGGCGAGGGCGCCTCGAGGGCATGCCGATCGACCCACCGGCCGACCCCGGCGGACGGGTCGTGGTGCTCTCGGCGCACCCCGACGACGAGGTGCTGGCCGTCGGCGGCTGGCTGTCGGAGCAGACCCACCGCGAGGTCGTGTTCGTCACGGCGACGGACGGCGAGGCGTCGCACCCCGGCAGCCCGACCATCACGCCCGACGAGCTGCGGGCCCGCCGGCCCGGCGAGCTGCTCGCGGCGCTGCGGTGCCTCGGCTTCGAGCAGCCGGACGTCCGGCGGCTCCGGCTGCCAGACGGCGGGCTCGACGCCGCCCGCGACGAGCTGCGGCGCCTGGTCGAGCCGGTGCTGCGGGACGCCTCCCTCGTGCTGGCCCCGTTCGCCCACGACGGGCACCCCGACCACGACGCCCTCGGACAGGTGGTGGCGGAGGTCTGCCCGCCGACCGCGGTGCTGTGGCAGATGCCGATCTGGACCTGGGCCTGGACCGTGCCCGCCGACCAGGAGTGGATGGCGTCGGTGCGTCGCCTCGAGTGCACGTCGCGGGGGCGCCACCGCAAGCGGCAGGCGATGGCGGCGTTCGGCACCCAGGTGCGGGCCCTGAGCCCGCACCCCGCCGACACCGCCGTCGTCGACGAGGCGCTGCAGCGGCATGCGTCCCTCGCGCCCGAGGCGGTCGTGGCATGACCGCCCCCGACTACTTCGAGCAGCTCTACGCCGACTCCGCCGACCCGTGGCAGCTCGCCGAGCGGCACTACGAGCAGCGCAAGTACGACCTGACGCTCGCGGCCCTGCCGCGCCTGCGCTACGCGCGGGCGTTCGAGCCGGGGTGCTCGATCGGGGTGCTGACCCGCCAGCTCGCGACGCGGTGCGACGAGCTCGTCGCGACCGACCCCGTCGAGAGCCCCCTCGCGCGCGCCCGCGCCACGGTCGGCGCCGATCACGTCACGTTCGCGCGAGGACGGGTGCCGGACGACTGGCCCGACGGCCCGTTCGACCTGATCGTGCTGTCGGAGCTGCTGTACTACCTGTCGGCGGCCGAGCGGCTCGAGGTGCGGGCCGCCGCGGTCGAGAGCCTCGCGCCGGACGGCCACCTGGTGCTCGTGCACTGGCGCCACCCGTTCGAGGTCGCGACCTGCACCGGCGACGTCGCGCACGCCGAGATGCGCGTCGGCGACGACCTCGTGGCCGTGGTCGAGCACGTCGAGACCGACTTCCGGCTCGAGGTGCTGGCCCATGCGTGACGTCGACGTCGACGTTGACGTCGTCGTGGTCGTGATCCCGGCGCGCGACGAGCAGGACGGCGTCGCCGCGGCGGTGGGCGCCGTGCTGACGTCGGCCGTCGCGGTCGCCGTCCTGCACCCGGTCGTGCGCGTCGAGGTCGTCGTCGTGGCCGACGGGTGCCGTGACGCGACGGCGTCCCTCGCCCGCTCCGCGGGGGCCGAGGTGGTCGAGATCGACGCCGCGAACGTCGGCGCGGCCCGCCGCGTGGGCTGCGAGTGGGCGTTCGGGCGGACGTCGGCCCCGGACCGCCTGTGGATCGCGACGACCGACGCCGACAGCGCCGTCCCGGCGGGCTGGCTGCCGGCGCAGCTCGAGGCGTCCCGGTGCGCCGACGTCTTCCTCGGCACGATCGGCCTGACGGAGGTCGATCGAGGTCTCCACCCCCGCTGGGGAGCCGACTACGCGGTGCGCGCCGACGGCGGCTCGCACGGGCACGTGCACGGCGCGAGTCTCGGCGTGCGCGGGAGCGCGTACCTCGAGGCGGGCGGCTTCCGCGACCTGCCGGCCCACGAGGACGCCGACCTGGTCGGCCGGCTCGTGGCGCAGGGGGCCGCACCCGTGTGGGACGACCGCGTGCCCGTCACGACGTCCGCCCGGCACGTGTCCCGCGTGCCCGAGGGCGTCGGGGCCGATCTGGCCGCGTCCCTCGTCACATCGGCCGATCGCGGGTCGGTGTGCATGAAACCGGCGCTGCCGGGCATGTGACGGTCCCGCGGCGCGCAGCGTGCCGCGACACCACGACGAAGGAGATCATCCGTGCGCGCACTGACCTGGCAGGGCAAGAGGAACGTCAGCGTCGAGACCGTCCCGGACCCGAAGATCGTCGAGCCGGACGGCATCATCATCCAGGTCACGACCTCGGGCCTGTGCGGGTCGGACCTGCACCTGTACGACCCGCTCGGTCCGTTCCTGCACCCCGGCGACATCCTGGGCCACGAGCCGATGGGACGTGTCGTCGAGCGCGGTTCGGCCGTGACGGACCTCGCGATCGGCGACCGCGTCGTCATCCCGTTCCAGATCGCCTGCGGCTCGTGCTTCATGTGCTCGCGCGGCCTGCAGACGCAGTGCGAGGTGACGCAGGTGCGCGAGTACGGCATGGGCGCGGCGCTCTTCGGCTACACCGACCTCTACGGCGCGGTGCCGGGCGGACAGGCCGAGCTGCTGCGCGTCCCGCACGGCAACTACGGGCCGATCAAGATCGAGAGCGACTACAGCGACGAGCGGTTCGTGTACCTGTCGGACGTCGCCCCGACGGCCTACCAGGGCGTCGAGTACTCGGGCGTCTCGGCGGGTGACACGCTGCTCGTCGTGGGCCTCGGCCCGATCGGCGAGATGGCGGCCCGCATCGCGATGCTGCGCGGCGTCCGGGTCATCGGGGTCGACCTCGTGCCCGAGCGCCTGGCGCGCTCGGCCTCGCTCGGCGTCGAGACGATCGACCTGCTGGCGGGCGACGCCGTGGCGGCGGTGCAGGAGCTGACCGGCGGCCGCGGTGCCGACGCGGCGCTCGAGGCCGTCGGCATGGAGGCGCACGGGTCCGGCGTGGCCGAGGCCGCGCAGAAGGTCGTGGGCCTGCTGCCGAAGGCCCTGTCGCGCCCGCTCATGACGAACGCCAGCACGGACCGCCTGGCGGCGCTCGACCTGGCGTTCCAGGCCGTGCGGCGCGGGGGCACGGTCTCGATCAGCGGCGTGTACGCCGGTGCGGCCGACCCGTTCTCGATGCAGCTGATCTTCGACAAGCAGCTGTCGCTGCGCATGGGCCAGGCCAACGTCAAGAACTGGATCGACGACCTCCTGCCGCTCGCGGAGGACTCGTCCGACCCGCTGGGTCTCGAGTCGTTCGCGACGCACCACCTGACGCTCGAGGAGGCCCCCGCGGCCTACGAGATGTTCCAGAAGAAGCAGGACGGGGCCATCAAGGTCCTGTTCAAGCCGTGACGGACGCCCGGCGGGCCGGTCGCCTTGGGCGATCGGCCTACCGTGGTGGGGTGCCGAAGATCGACTCCCAGACCGCCGTCCTGCTGACCCTGATCGGCTTCGTCGTGGCGCTCACCGGCCTCGCGTTCCTGCTGGTCAGCGCGTGGGTCCCGGGCGTCGTGATCATCGCGCTGGGCCTGGCCGCCGGCAGCATCGGCTACCGCGCCGTCCACTGACCCCCGTCGTCGGTTCACCACGCCGGCAGGGGATGTCGGTTCCGGGCAGGGCAGGCATGCCATGCCCGGACACGGGTTGCGGCGCCGGGATGCGGGGTGCTGCGCCCGGACTGGGTCTACCACGCCGGCGTGGTGAGCCGCGGGGTCAGGGATCGAGGGCCCGCGCCGCGCGGCGGGCGCGCTCCAGCGCCTCGCCCGCGGTGCGGCGCACCCGCTCGGCGTCCTTGAGACCGGCGGACGCCCGACGCTCCTCCGTGCCGGCGTCCCGCAGCTCGCCCTCGACCTCGACGAGTCGGCGACGCACCGCGGCGAGCTCGTCCTTGAGGTCGACCACCCGCCCTCCGGCCGCCGCCGCCCGCTCCGACGCCTCGACCGCGGCGCGCCGGGCCTCGTCGAGGTCGTGCTCGCTCGTGGCGACCTGGTCCCGCCCCGCGACCAGCGCCTCGTCGTCGACGGCACCCTCGTCGGGCACGTCCTGGACCGCCTCCGTCTGCTTCTCCTGACGCGGTCTCGGCGCCCGCCGTGCGACCGGTGGGTCCTCCTCGACGTCCACCGGGACGGCCGACGCCCCCGACACGTCCACGTCGCCGAAGCCGTTCGGTGCGAGCGGCGTCAGCAACGCACCTCCGCGCACCGTCGCGAACGCGGCGACGTCGACGAGGGCGGCCCAGAACGTCTGCTCCACGTCCCGGAGGGTCGCGGCGCTCGCGGGGGCGCCCCAGCCGTCGGCGACCTCCTCGGCGGCGGTGACGCAGCGCCGGATCGTCGTCCGTCTCTCGCGGTCGACCGCACGGACGTCGTCGGGGTCGCCGCCGACGCTCGCGGCGCGCAGACGCCTGCCGACGTCCCGCAGCTCGTCCTCCAGCCCGGGATGCTCCCGGACGACGGCGTTGACGAGCCCCACCGCGACGCCGGGCCTCCGCAGCGCGGCCACGGCACGTGCCCGGTCGGCGTCGCCCGCCTGCTTCAGCGCGGCGACCTCGGCCGTGCGCGACGCGACGAACTCCCGCGGCGGAAGCGCGTACAACCGGGCGGCGACCTGCGCGAGGACGCCGTCAGCAGGGTGCGGCTGGGACCGGGGCGTGCGGCTCAGCCCTCGGGGACGGGCTCGAGCGCGAACGCCGAGCCCGTGCTGACGGCGTCGGCGTAGTCGGCGAGCTGCTCACCGGTCAGCCGCACCCCGATCGTGGCGAACGCCTGCTCGGCCTGCTCGGCGATCGCGGCGACCGGCTGACCCGTCAGCTTGGCGCGCACCTCGGCGTCGACCTCGCTGAGGCTCGGCCCCACCGTGACCTCGGCGTGGTCGGCATCGGTACCCGCGGTCCGGACGTCGTCCGTCGTCTCGCTCATGGCGGCACGGTACCCGGGGGCCGCCGGACCAAACCGGTTCGGCCGCCGACGACGGGGTACCTCCGCCGACACCGCTCCACGTCTCGGAAGGACCGCACCCCATGACCGACCCCGCACCCCGTCCCACCACGACCGACGCGGGAGTCCCCGTCGCGAGCGACGAGTACTCCCTGTCGGTCGGCCCGGACGGTCCGCTGCTGCTGCAGGACCACTACCTGATCGAGCAGATGGCCAACTTCAACCGCGAGCGCATCCCGGAGCGCCAGCCGCACGCCAAGGGAGGCGGCGCGTTCGGCACGTTCGAGGTCACGCACGACGTGAGTGCGTTCACGCGCGCCGCCGTGTTCCAGCCCGGCACCAAGACCGAGGTGCTGTCGCGCTTCTCGACCGTCGCCGGCGAGCGCGGCAGCCCGGACACGTGGCGCGACCCCCGCGGCTTCTCGCTGAAGTTCTACACCAGCGAGGGCAACTTCGACATGGTCGGCAACAACACGCCGGTCTTCTTCATCCGCGACCCCATGAAGTTCCAGCACTTCATCCGCTCGCAGAAGCGCCGCTCCGACAACAACCTGCGCGACCACGACATGCAGTGGGACTTCTGGACCGCCGTGCCCGAGTCGGCGCACCAGGTCGCGTGGCTCATGGGCGATCGCGGCATCCCCCGCACGTGGCGGCACATGAACGGCTACTCGAGCCACACGTACTCGTGGATCAACGCCGAGGGCGAGCAGTTCTGGGTGAAGTACCACTTCAAGACCGACCAGGGCATCGAGTTCTTCACGCAGGACGAGGCCGACCAGATGGCGTCGGCCGACACCGACTACCACCAGCGCGACCTCTTCGAGCACATCCGCGACGGCGAGCACCCCAGCTGGACGCTCAAGATGCAGATCATGCCGTTCGAGGACGCCAAGACCTACCGCATCAACCCCTTCGACCTGACGAAGGTCTGGCCGCACGACGACTACCCGCTGCACGAGGTGGGCCGTCTGACGCTCGACCGCAACGTCACGGACTACCACACCGAGATCGAGCAGGCCTCGTTCGAGCCCAACAACTCGGTCGCCGGGACGGGCCTGTCGCCCGACAAGATGCTGCTGGCCCGTGGCTTCAGCTACTCCGACGCCCACCGCGCACGGCTGGGCGTCAACTACCGGCAGATCCCCGTCAACCGTCCCAAGTCGCCCGTCGACAGCTACTCCAAGGACGGCGCGATGCGGATGGACAACGTCACCGATCCGGTCTACGCACCCAACTCGTACGGCGGCCCCGCGGCCGATCCGAGCCTGACGGACGACGGCGGACGCTGGCGCTCCGACGGCGAGATGGTCCGCGCGGCCTACACGCTGCGTCCCGAGGACGACGACTGGACGCAGGCCGGCACGCTGGTCCGCGACGTCATGGACGACGCCGCACGCGACCGGCTCGTCGACAACGTCGTGGGGCACCTGCTCAACGGGGTCAGCGACGCGGTGCTGGCTCGCGCCTTCGCGTACTGGCG
Organism: Aeromicrobium sp. Root472D3; assembly: GCF_001426485.1. GTDB lineage: Bacteria > Actinomycetota > Actinomycetes > Propionibacteriales > Nocardioidaceae > Aeromicrobium. Next base: position 1,211,518 of record NZ_LMET01000001.1, read on the forward strand.
CCAGATCGACGACGACCTCGGCGGCCGCATCGAGCAGGGCGTCCACGACAAGCAGGACGAGCTCGACCCGAAGGCCGGCGAGCAGGGCAACGACGCGCGGTCGAGCATGCAGGACAAGGCGTGACGCGATCGGTGTCACATCGGCGCTGACACACCGGCGGCCGTGACAGAATCGTGGTCGACGGGGACGGCGCGCGACGGGGGTGGACGGCGATGGGGCTCGACACGACATCGCTCCGCGTGGCGTTCGGCGTCGTCGCCCTGACGATGCTGGTCCTGTTCTACTTCGTCTCGTACCGCACCAGCCGGTCCACGTATTGCGCGTGGTGGTGCGCCGCCCTGGGGCTGTTCGTCGCCGGGTCGGTCGCCTACCTGCTCGACGGGACGTCGCAGCAGGTGTGGGCGAACCCTCTCGGCAGCACGCTGCTCGTCGCCGGGACGAGCAGCGTGTGGGGCGGGACCCGTGCCCTGGGCGGCCGCGGGTTCCAGTGGGCACCGTTCGCGACGGGTCCCGCCGTGACGGCCGTCGCGGCGGTGCTCGACGACCCGGCCACGAACACGTGGGCCGGGGGCGCCGTGATGCTGGCCTCGATGTCGCTGACGGTCGCGCTGGCGTCGCGCGAGCTGTGGCTCGTGCGACCCAGCCCGGCCGAGCTGCTGCGGCGCGAGGCGACGTTCTCGCCGGCCGTGCGCACGCTGGCGATCATGTCCGGCGGGTTCTCGGCGTTCTACGCGATGCGGTTCGTGTCGTTCGTGTGGGTCGGGCCCGACGGCGAGGTGTTCGAGCGCTACTTCGGCTCGGAGGTCACGACGCTCGTCACGACCGTGCTGCTCGCGGCGATCTCGTTCAGCATGACGTCGCTCAGCTACGAGCGCGAGACCGAGGAGCTGCGCTCGCAGGCCACGCGTGACGGGCTCACGGGGCTGCTCAACCGCACCGAGTTCATGCGGCAGGCGTCGGCCGAGTGGCGCGCCAAGAACCGCAGCGGGGCCCAGGGCTCGCTGATCCTCGCCGACCTCGACTTCTTCAAGGCCGTCAACGACACCTACGGTCACCCGGCCGGCGACTACGCGCTGCAGGCCTTCGCCGCGACGTGCCGCGGCATCGTGCGGTCGTCCGACCTCGTGGGCCGCTACGGAGGCGAGGAGTTCATCATCTTCCTGCCCGACGTGCCGACGGCGCGCGCCGAGCAGATCGCGGGCCAGATCAGCGGACGTCTGCGCGAGACCGCCACGCCCAACGGCATGCCGTTCCCGACGGTCAGCTACGGCATCGCCGCCGCCGACGACGGCACCGACCTGGCCGACGCGATCGACCGGGCAGACCGGGCGCTCTACGAGGCCAAGGCGACGGGGCGCGACCGCGTGATCCTGAGCAGCGACGACCGTCCCGGCCCGGGCTGACCGGCCGGCGCGCTCAGGCGCGCGTCGGGTTCTCCGCGGGGTTGGGCGGGGTCACCGGGTTGCCCTCGGTGTCGGGGTCGGTGGGCAGCTGGCCCGGGTTGTCGCCGGGGCTCGACGGCTCGGGCGCGGTCGTGGTGTCGGTGCGTGACGTCATGGTGCCGTCGTGCCCACTGGGCCGACCGGTAAACCGTCCCGGGGTGCGTACGGCGGGGCGCGGTGGGTACGGGCCGTCCGGCACCCACCGACCGCCCAAGGAGTCACGATGCCCCCGAAGAAGGACCCGAGCCTCAAGAAGCCCGAGATGTACGAGGCGCTGCGCGACCAGGGCGCGTCGAAGGAGAGGGCCGCCCGCATCTCGAACGCCGCCGCGCAGAAGGGCCGCTCGGCCGGGTCCGTGGGCGCGAAGGGCGGGGCGTCCGGGTCGTACGACGACTGGACCGTCGACGACCTGCGCGCGCGGGCCAAGGAGCTCGGCCTCAGCGGCTACTCGGACAAGAAGAAGTCCGAGCTCGTGACGATGCTGCGGGAGCACTGATCACCGGCGCCGGCGCGGCCTCCGAGCTCGACTTCGGGGGGCTCACGATCGCCTTCGACGACCGCGTGCTGCGCCCCCGCCCCTGGACGCTGGCGCAGTCGCGGTGGGCCGCGGACGTCGCGGGCACGGCCCCGGAGGGTCGGGTGCTCGAGCTGTTCGCCGGCGCGGGCCACATCGGGCTCGCGGCCGTCGCCGCCTCGCGGCGCGAGCTCGTGATGGTCGACCTCAACCCGGCCGCCGTCGAGCTCGCCCGCGCCAACGTCGACCGGGCCGGACTGGCGGATCGCGTGAGCGTCCGGCACGGGCGGATCGACGAGGTGCTGGGCGACGACGAGCGGTTCGCGGTCGTCGTCGCCGATCCGCCGTGGGTCCCGTCGGCCGGCATCGGGGAGTTCCCCGACGACCCGTCGATCGCGATCGACGGCGGCGACGACGGTCTCGACCTGGCCCGCACGTGCTGCGACGTCATCGGCCGTCACCTCCTGCCGGGCGGGACCGCGATCCTGCAGGTCGGCACGTCCGACCAGGTGCGAGCGCTCGACGAGCACCTGCGGCAGGGCGGGTCCGGCCTGCGCACCGCCGAGACCCGCGTCTTCGAGCGCGGCGTGCTGGTCGAGCTCCGCCGACGAGTCACGTAGTCCCGCCGACGAGTCACGCAGTCCCGCCGACGAGTCACCTGGACCCGCTCGCGAGTCACTCCGGGTGACTCGCGGCCGGGCATGACTGACTCGTCGGCAGGCGTGGGTGACTCGTCGGCGGGCGTGGGTGACTCGTCGGCGGGCGTGGGTGACTCGTCGGCGATCGGGGGCTAGGGGCGGGACTTGTCGGGGATCAGCTTGTGCGTGCCGTCGCACCACGGCTGCATCGACGACTTGCCGCAGCGGCACACCGCGCTGACGGGACGGGTCGTGCGGTGCCGCACGCCGTCGGCGTCCTCGATCACGTGGTCGCCGCGCAGCAGCATCGGGCCGCCCGCGCAGAGGATCACGGTGGGGTGCTCGCCGCCCTGCTCGTCGTCGCTCACGCGGCCCACCCCTCGAGCATGCGCCGCGCGAAGCGGTCCTCGAGGTCCAAGCACGTGAACGCGCCGAGGAACATGTCGTCGCGCAGCGCCGGCTCCTCGTCGAGCAGCGACCCGCAGATCGTCCGGACCGCCAGCTGCTCGTGCACCGCGTCGGCCGCGACGTGCTCGTCGTAGTACTCGGCCATCGAGTCGGGCAGGCCGAGGCGCCGCAGCCCCTGCGCCATGCGGCGCGACGGGATGCTGCTGGTCGCCTCGAACGCCGCCAGGTGACCCAGCGACGCCCCGCGGAGACGACGGTTCAGGCCGAACAGCGACATCGCGTTGTTCTCCTCGAGCACCTCGAGCGGCACGTCGTCGATGTAGGCGCCGTACTCGTCGCGCAGCCCGCAGTCGTCCATCCCGCGCGCGAACAGCGTCGCGTGGAGCCGCGTCGGGTCGCCGCCGCCGTACTCGTCGAACTGCAGCTCCATCAGCGCCGCCTTGGTGCGGTCCGGCAGCCGCGGCACGAGCCACGCGGACGGGTCGGACTCCTTCAGGTGGTAGATCGAGCGCATGCGCAGCAGCTCGAGCGTCTGCTCGTGGGTCGTGTGACGTTGCACCTGCGCGGCCAGCGAGGCGCCGTCGTGCGACGCGACGTACGCGAAGAAGGCGTCGGCGAAGTCGCCCTCGGGCCAAGCGTCGGGTGCACGGTCACGCAGGGTGCGCTCGAACGTCGTCTCGAGCGAGCGGCGCAGGGCGATGAGCTCCGGCTGCCACTCGCGGTCGTCGTCGACGTCCTCGAAGCCGCGGTAGTGCAGCTCGTGCAGGGCCCACAGCGTGACGTGGAGGTCCTCGGCGTCGTCGGCGGGGGTCGACAGCAGCGGCGAGTAGTCGGGCGACGTCGACCGCATCGCCTGGAAGGCGGTCTCGCTGAGCGAGCCGCGACCCTTGGGCGTCAGCACGACGACGCTCGCGGACGGGTCGACGCGGGGACGGGCAGGAGGTGGGCCATGAGGATGCTCCTCGGGGTTCGGGCTGCTCCGGCCGTGTGCTCGACTGGGCGTCCATCAGGTACCCGGATGGGGGACCGTCAACCGGCGACGTGTCTCAGGCCGGTGCCAGTGGGTAACCAAGAGGGTGTGGTGGCCGTTGAGCACACAGCGGCGACCTGGCGGAAAGTGGGCAGAGGGCGTGCGGACTAGGGCACGGCCTCTGCCCACGTCAGCGGGAGCGCCCGGACCGGCATAGGATCGTTGCGACGTTCCGGCACGTGCCGGCGGTGCAGAAGGAGGGCGATCGACATGGACGGTCCCCGCGTCCTGGCGGACATGGCGCTCGAGCTCGAGCAGGACCGTGATCCACGGAGCATCCTCGAGCGGGTCAGCCACTACGCGCGCCTGGTGCTCGACGCCGACGACGCCGGCGTCATGCGCGTCGTGACGCGCCAGAAGGTCGAGACCCCGGCCGCGACGACCGAGCGGGTCGACCAGGCCCACCAGCTGCAGTCGCAGTTCGACGAGGGGCCGTGCCTCGACGCCATCACGGGCCGCGCGACGTACGTCGCCAACGACGTCGCGAACGACCCGCGCTGGCCCCGGTGGGGTCCGGCCGTCGTCGACATCGGCATCCTGAGCGCGATCGGCGTGCGCCTGGCCACCCGCGAGCGGGGCTACGGCTCGCTGAACGTCTACGCCGACCGCGTCCACGCGTTCACCCCGGCCGACGTCGAGCTGGCCGAGGTGCTCGCGGCGCACGCCACGACGGCGTTCGCGGCCGCCGAGCGGGCGGCGGGCCTCGAGACGGCCCTGGAGTCGCGCACCACGATCGCGCAGGCCCAGGGCATCCTGATGCAGAAGTTCGACATCGACGCCGATGCCGCCTTCGACTTCCTGCGCCGCATCTCGCAGCACGAGAACCGCCGCCTGCACGCCGTCGCCGAGGCCATCGTGGTGCAGCGCAACGCCAACGCCCGGCCCGAGTAGGGTCCTCGACCCCGTCAGGACGATTGGGACGGCGCCGCGTGGGGTAGGTGGGCGTCATGGCATCTCGAACCCGCAGGCAGAAGCGTCACGACCTCAACCGTCGGTGGTCGATCGGGCTGATCGTCTCGGTCGCCGCCGTGGTCGTCGCGATCATCGGCATCGTGCTCGTCCAGGCCGACGTGCTCCGCGACGCGTGGGTGTACGCGTTCTTCGGCCTCGGAGCGATCGGCGCGGCCAGCGCGATGCTGCAGACGATCATCCGCGGCAAGGCGGGCGACGACATCGACGAGGCGAAGCTCTAGCCCGACGCCCGAGCTCGCCCCGGCGCCCCCGTGTCGTCGAGGAGGCGCCGGGGCGAGTGGTCGGGACGGCTCAGGAGCCGCTGACGTCGTCGTTGTCGGTGTCGGTCGCGGGGCCCTCGGTCGCCGCGCCGCCCTCGGACGACCAATCGGTCGAGTCGCCGTTGTCGAGGGCCGGGTCGCTCTGGGTGTCGGGCGCGACGGCGGGCTGCCCGTCGGCGTCGACGGGGGTGGTCTGGGGGTCGTTCGCAGGTTCGGTCATGCGCCGAACGTACCCCCGTGCCGCGGGCGCGAAACCGCCCGGTCAGGCTCCGACGTACGCCGCCAGGTGACGCGCCGTCAGCGTCGACCCGTCGGCGACCAGGTCGCGCGGCGTGCCCTCGAAGACGATGCGCCCGCCGTCGTGGCCTGCTCCGGGCCCCACGTCGATGATCCAGTCGGCGTGCGCCATGACGGCCTGGTGGTGCTCGATGACGACGACCGACGTGCCGGAGTCGACGAGGCCGTCCAGCAGGCCCAGCAGCTGCTCGACGTCGGCGAGGTGCAGACCGGTCGTCGGCTCGTCGAGCACGTAGACGCCGCCGTCGTCGGCCATCCGCACCGCGAGCTTGAGCCGTTGCCGCTCGCCGCCCGACAGGGTCGTCAGCGGCTGGCCGATCGTCAGGTAGCCGAGCCCGACGCGGGCGAGCCGTTCCAGCACCCGGTGGGCGGCGGGCAGACGTCCGTCGCCGTCGGCGAAGAAGCGCTCGGCCTCGTCGACCGACATCGTCAGCACCTCGTCGATGGTCCTGCCGCCGAACCGGTACGCCAGCACCTCGGCCTGGAAGCGTCGTCCCTCGCACGCCTCGCACGGCGCGGGTGCGGCCGCGACGATGCCGAGGTCCGAGTGGACGACGCCGGCCCCGTTGCACACGGGGCACGCGCCCTCGGAGTTCGCGCTGAACAGCGCGGGCCTGACGCCGTTGGCCTTCGCGAACGCCTTGCGGATGGGGTCGAGCAGACCCGTGTACGTCGCGGGGTTGCTGCGGCGCGAGCCCTTGATCGGGGTCTGGTCGATCACGACGACGCCCTCGCGGCCCTGCAGGGAGCCGTGGACCAGGGAGCTCTTGCCCGAGCCCGCGACGCCGGTGACGACCGTCAGCACGCCGAGCGGCACGTCGACGTCGACGTCGCGCAGGTTGTGGGTCGACGCGCCCCGCACCTCGAGCGCGCCGGTGGGGGAGCGCACCTCGTCCTTCAGGGTGGCGCGGTCGTCGAGGTGGCGGCCGGTGAGGGTGTCGGCGGCGCGCAGGCCCTCGAGCGTCCCCTCGAAGACGATCTCGCCGCCGGCGGCACCGGCGCCCGGTCCCAGGTCGACGACGTGGTCGGCGATCGCGATGGCCTCGGGCTTGTGCTCGACGACGAGCACGGTGTTGCCCTTGTCGCGCAGGCGCAGCAGCAGCCGGTTCATCCGCTCGACGTCGTGCGGGTGCAGCCCGATCGTCGGCTCGTCGAAGACGTACGTGACGTCGGTCAGCGCCGAGCCGAGGTGGCGGATCATCTTGGTGCGCTGCGCCTCGCCCCCCGACAGCGTCCCCGCCGGACGGTCGAGCGACAGGTAGCCCAGCCCGATGTCGACGAACGAGCCGAGGGTCGCCGCGATGGCCTCGAGGAGCGGCTCGGCACCGGGCGCCTCGGTGTCGCGGATCCACGTCGCGAGGTCGCTGATCTGCAGCGCGCACAGGTCGGCGATGCTGCTGCCGCGGACCGTCGACGAGCGGGCGAGCGCGTTCAGCCGGGTGCCGTCGCAGTCGGGGCACGTCGTGAACGTGACGGCGCGCTCGACGAAGGCACGGACGTGCGGCTGCATCGCCTCGACGTCCTTGCTCAGGAACGACTTCTTGATCTGCGGGACGATGCCGAGGTACGTCAGGTTGATGCCGTCGACCGTGATCTTGGTGGCCTCGCGGTGGAGCAGCGCATCGAGCTCCTCGGCCGTGAACGACGCGATCGGCTTGTCGCAGTCGAACAGCCCGACGCCGCGCAGGATGCGCCCCTGCCAGCCGTCCATGCTCCAGCCGGGGATCGTCAGGGCGCCCTCGTTGATCGACCTGGTCTCGTCGTACAGCGCCGTCCGGTCGATGTCGTTGACGGTGCCCCAGCCCTCGCAGCGCGGGCACATGCCCCCGACGACCGCGAAGCTGCGGCGCTCCTTGGTCTCGCGACCGCCCTTCTCGACCGTGACGGCCCCGGCGCCGGTCATCGACGCGACGTTGAACGAGAACGCCTGGGGGCCGCCGACGTGCGGCTCGCCGAACCGGCTGAACAGGATGCGCAGCATCGCGTTGACGTCGGTCGCGGTGCCGACGGTCGAGCGGGGGTCCGAGCCCATGCGCTCCTGGTCGACGACGATCGCGGTGGTGAGGCCCGACAGCACGTCGACGTCGGGTCGCGCCGCGGAGGGCATGAAGCCCTGCACGAACGCGCTGTACGTCTCGTTGATCATGCGCTGGGACTCCGCGGCGATCGTCGCGAAGACCAGCGAGCTCTTGCCCGAGCCGGAGACCCCGGTGAAGACCGTGAGCCGCCGCTTGGGCAGCTCGACGCTGACGTCCTTGAGGTTGTTCTGCCGGGCCCCCACGACGCGGATCAGGTCGTGGCCGTCGGCGACGTGGGACGACGCTGCGGTGGGCTGGCTCACACGGCGATGCTCCCACGCCGACACCGTCCGCCGCAGCCGTCCTGACGTCCACGGCGCGGGGCGACATCCGACCGTGAGTGCTGCGGTCCGCCCCGGGCCCGGGGCGGATACGCTGCGGTCGTGGTCTATCGCACCCTGTTCGACGTCGTCTTCCGCTCGATGGACCCCGAGAAGGCGCACGAGCGCGGCTTCCTCGCGATCCGTGCGGGCCGCCCCGTCACGCGTCACGCGTTCGCGCAGACCCGTGCGCCCCGCACCGTCATGGGCATCGAGTTCCCGAACGGCTTCGGGCTGGCGGCGGGCTTCGACAAGAACGCACGGTCCGTCCCCGGCCTGCTGGCGCTGGGGTTCGGCCACGTCGAGATCGGCACCGTCACGGCCCGCGCCCAGCCCGGCAACCCACGGCCCCGGCTGTTCCGCCTGGTCGACGACCGCGCGATCGTCAACCGCATGGGCTTCAACAACGACGGCGCCGCCGAGGTGGCCGCCCGGCTGCACCGCCTGCGCCGGACGGCGGCGGGGCGCGACGCCGTCATCGGGGTCAACATCGGCAAGACCAAGCTCGTCGAGCCGGCCGACGCCGTCGCCGACTACGTCGAGAGCGCCCGGCTGCTCGCGCCCTTCGCGAGCTACCTCGTCGTCAACGTGTCGTCGCCCAACACCCCCGGCCTGCGCGACCTGCAGGCCGTCGACGAGCTGCGCCCCCTGCTCGCGGCCGTCAAGGACGTCGCCGACCGCACGCCGGGCGGCCGTGTCCCGCTCCTGGTCAAGATCGCGCCCGACCTCGCCGACGCGGACGTCGACGCGGTGGCGGACCTGGCGCTCGAGCTGGGCCTAGACGGCATCAGCGCGACCAACACGACGATCGCGCGTCCCGCGTCGCTGCTGACCGAGCGGTCCGTCGTCGACGCGGCGGGGGCGGGCGGTCTCTCGGGCCCGGTGCTGGCCGAGCGGGCCACCGAGGTGCTCGTGCGGCTGCGGCAGCGGGTCGGCGACGGCCTCGCGATCATCGCGGTCGGCGGCGTCACGACGCCCGACGACGTCCGGGCACGGCTCGCGGCCGGGGCCGACCTCGTGCAGGGCTACACGGGCTTCGTCTACGAGGGCCCGGCCTGGCCGTCGCGGCTCGCGGCGGCCACGGCGTGAGGCCGGAATTCGCCGGGTTCCCGGGCCCTGGGACGGGACGTCGACGAACCTCGACCCCCGATTTCGTGTCCGGGCCCGCGACCCTGTATGTTTGAGCGTCGGCACGCCCCTTTAGCTCAGTCGGCAGAGCGTTTCCATGGTAAGGAAAAGGTCTACGGTTCGATTCCGTAAAGGGGCTCTGGAATCGCAGCACTGCGCCCGCAGGGTCGCGAGTCCGTCGGGCAAGAGGAAACTCGCGTCCGTGGCTGGGTAGCTCAGTCGGTTAGAGCACACGACTCATAATCGTGGGGTCGCGGGTTCGAGTCCCGCCCCAGCTACCGCACGATCACACCGGCACTTCGACACCGGCACGGCAACACACCGGCACCACGTCAGCGACATCGACCAAGAAGAGGCACCCCGTGGCCAGCAAGAGCTCAGACGTTCGTCCCAAGATCACCTTGGCCTGCACCGAGTGCAAGGAACGCAACTACATCACCAAGAAGAACCGTCGCAACGATCCCGACCGCATGGATCTGATGAAGTTCTGCCCGCGTGACAAGCGCCACACGCTGCACCGCGAGACCCGCTGACCCTGGTGTCCGGTACGAAGGCCCCCGCTGCTGACGGCAGCCGGGGGCCTTCGTCATTGCCTGCTAGCGTCGCCGCCATGCGCCTCGCCGACCTGACGACCCTGCACCTGGGAGGGCCCGCGCGGGCCGTCATCGACGCCACCTCCGAGCAGCACCTCGTCGACACCGTCCGGATCGCCGACGAGGCCGGCGACGCCCTGCTGGTCGTCGGCGGCGGCAGCAACCTCGTGGTCTCCGACGACGGCGTCGACGGCACGGTCGTGCGGGTCCTGACGCGGGGCATCGCGGTCGACGGCGACGCGTGCAGCGGCGCGACGGTCACGGTCGCCGCCGGCGAGCCGTGGGACGTGTTCGTCGCCCACGCCGTCGAGCAGGGGTGGGTCGGTGTCGAGGCGCTCGCGGGCATTCCCGGCTCGACGGGCGCTACCCCCGTGCAGAACGTCGGCGCCTACGGCCAGGACGTCTCGCAGACGATCGCCTCGGTCCGCACGTACGACCGCTACGACCGCCGCATCCGGACGTTCGCGGCCGCCGACTGCGACTTCTCCTACCGCCACAGTCGCTTCAAGGCCGAGCCGCAGCGGTACGTCGTCCTGTCGGTCACGTTCCAGCTCGCGTTCGGCGACCTCGGCACGCCGGTCGTCTACGGCGAGCTGGCCCGCGCGCTCGGCATCGAGGTCGGCGACCGGGCGTCCGCCGCGGCGGTGCGCGACGCGGTGCTGGCGCTGCGCCGCGGCAAGGGCATGGTCATCGACCCCGCCGACCACGACACGTGGAGCGCCGGCTCGTTCTTCACCAACCCGCTGCTGTCGCCCGACCAGGCCGCGGCGCTGCCCGCCGACGCGCCGCGCTTCGAGCAGCCCGACGGATCGGTCAAGACCAGCGCCGCCTGGCTGATCGACCACGCGGGCTTCGTCAAGGGTCACGGCTCGGCCGGCGTGGCGCTGTCGACCAAGCACACGCTGGCGCTGACCAACCGCGGCGACGGCACCACCGCGGCGCTGCTCGACCTGGCCCGCGAGGTCCGTGACGGCGTGCAGCGCGCCTACGGCGTCACGCTCGTCAACGAGCCCGTGCTCGTGGGCTGCTCGCTCTAGCGGGTCGACAGCGACCCGAGCGCGCCGACCACCGACTCGTACGAGTCGTAGTCGTCGTCCCAGAAGCCGTCGACCGTCATCGACAGGACGACCAGGACGACGATCGCCGCGATCGCGAGCACCAGCAGCACCGTGCCGATGATGCCCAGGATCTTGCCCGCCGAGGCCTCTCCGCGTCCGTCGAGGGCACCGTTGCTGGCGTCGATCTCGCGCTCGGCCTTGGCGCCCATGTACCAGGCGAACGGCGCCATGAGCACCGGCACGGCGCAGATGAACGCTCCCGACACCGAGACGATGCCCAGCACCATCGCGGTCGTCGCGTCGTTGTGCTTGCGGCGGGCGTAGGGGTACGCGCCCGGCGGGGGAGGGAAGCCGGCGCCGGGCGTCGGGGGCGGGTAGGCCGATCCCGCGGGCGGCTGCTGCGCGTACGGCGACGGGTCGCCCGCGGCGTCACCGGGTCGGGGTGTCTCGCTCATGGCGTCAGCCTGCCACAGGGCAGGTGCGCCCGGACGGTCTCGGGCGCCGCGGTCAGCCGGGAGCGGGAAGGTCGCCGTCGCCGCCGGCGACCCACGTGTCGACGTTCGCGAGCGACGCCGCGACGAGGTCGGACGGGGCGTACGACCGACGGATCGACATGCGGGCCAGCTCGGCCAGCTCGACGTCGGAGAAGTCCTGGGCGGCGCGCAGGACGGCGTACTGCCCTCCGAGGCGCGAGCCGAACAGCAGCGGGTCGTCGGCGCCGAGGGCGACGTCGATGCCGGCCGCCGTGAGCGTGCGGACGGGCACCTCCTCGAGCGTCGCGTAGACGCCGAGCGAGACGTTGGACGTCGGGCAGACCTCGAGCGCGACGCCCGACTCGGCCAGACGCCCCAGCACCGCCTCGCTCTCGGCGGCGCGCACGCCGTGACCGAGCCGGTGGGGGTGCAGGTGGTCGAGGCACTGCGTGACGTGGGCGGGCCCGCGCAGCTCGCCGCCGTGCGGGACGAGGGCCAGCCCGGCGCGCTCGGCGATCGCGAAGGCCGGTCCGAACGCCGTCGTGTCGCCGCGCCGCTCGTCGTTCGAGAGGCCGAAGCCGATGACCCCGCGCCCCGCGTACTGCGCGGCCAGCCGCGCCAGCGTGCGGGCGTCGAGGGGGTGACGGGTGCGGTTGGCCGCGACGACCAGACCCATGCCGATGCCGGCCTTCTCGCCGGCCTCGCGGACCGCGTCGATGACCAGGTCGGTGAAGGCCGTGATGCCGCCGAACCGGGCGCCGTACCCCGAGGGGTCGACCTGGATCTCGGTCCAGACCGATCCGTCGGCGGCGTCGTCGAGGGCCGCCTCGAGCACGAGACGGCGGACGTCCTCCTCGGTCCGCAGCACGGAGCGGGCGACGTCGTACAGGCGCTGGAAGCGGAACCAGCCCTTCTCGTCCATCGTGCTGAGCTCGGGCGGCCACTCGTCGGTCAGCGAGGGCGGCAGGCGGATGCCGTCGCGCTCGGCGAGCTCGAGCAGCGTCCCGTGCCGCATCGAGCCCGTGAAGTGCAGGTGCAGGTGCGCCTTGGGCAGGGCCGCCAGGGGGCGGACGGCGTCGCGACCCGGCGTCGCGCCGTCGGTCATCGGGTGATCCTGTCCGCTCGATCCTGCATCCGGCCATCCTGCCAGTCGCCGTGCGCGCGGTCGCCGCGCCTCGGTTCGACGAGGCGACGTGCCACCGCGTACACTTGACGGACCGGTGAATATTCACTCTGAATCGTCATGCCCGCAAGTGGGTGCGGCGACGAGCGAAATTGACTGAGGGCACTAGCTCAACTGGTAGAGCATCGGTCTCCAAAACCGAAGGTTGGGGGTTCAAGTCCCTCGTGCCCTGCGAGACATCACGACACCGCGACATCACACACCGAGCATCTTGAGAAGTACGAAGGAGTCCCGTGAGCGACCGTCACGAGCTGGCCGGCACGTCCGGCAAACGCACGTCGCCGATCACGTTCTACCGACAGGTGATCGCCGAGCTCCGCAAGGTGGTCTGGCCGACGCGTCCGCAGGTCGTCAACTACTTCTGGGTCGTCCTGGTGTTCGTGCTCGTCATGATGGCGATCGTCGCCGGGCTCGACTACGGCTTCGGCCAGCTGTCGTTCAAGATCTTCGCCTAGCCGGGGCCGACGCCCCGCCCCGCCTCACGGCACCCACCCGCATCAAAGGATCACAGTGACTCAAGGTTACGAAGACAACGTCGACGTGGACTCCATCGACGCTCCCGTCGAGGAGACGTCCGGCGTCGACGCGACCGAGGCCGCCGAGCCCGTCGTCCAGGACGACGACGCGATCGAGTCCTCCACCGAGCAGGCCGACGACGAGTCCGGCGACGACGAGTCCGCCGAGGACGCGCCGGTCGACGCCCTGCAGGAGTTCAAGGACCGTCTGTACAGCCAGATCGGCGACTGGTACGTCGTCCACACGTACTCCGGCATGGAGAAGCGCGTGAAGTCGAACCTCGAGAACCGGGTCACCTCGCTCAACGCCGAGGACTTCATCTTCGAGGTCGTCGTCCCGACCGAAGAGGTCGCCGAGATCAAGAACGGCCAGCGCAAGCTGGTCAAGCGCACGGTCCTGCCCGGCTACGTCCTGGTCCGCATGGACCTCACCGACGAGTCGTGGGGCGTCGTGCGCCACACCCCGTCCGTCACGGGCTTCGTGGGCAACTCCCACCAGCCCGTGCCCCTCAGTCTTGCCGAGGTCGAGAGCATGCTCGCCCCGGCAGTGGAGGCCGAGGTCGCAACCGCGGCCGACGCCCCCGACCAGCAGCAGACGAAGGCCGCCAAGGTCGAGTTCTCCGACTTCGCCGTCGCGGACTCCGTCATGGTCGTCGATGGACCGTTCGCCACGCTGCACGCGACCATCACCGAGATCAACATCGATGCACAGAGGGTCAAGGCCCTCGTGGAGATCTTCGGTCGCGAGACCCCGGTCGAGCTCAGCTTCACCCAGATCCAGAAGGTCTGAGCCGCCCGCACGCGCCGGCTGAGCCCCGCTCGGCCACGCACCACCAGCACCACTCATCAAAAGGACCCGAGAAATGCCTCCCAAGAAGAAAGTCGCAGCCATCGTCAAGGTGCAGCTGCAGGCCGGTATGGCCAACCCGGCACCGCCCGTCGGTACCGCGCTCGGCCCGCACGGCGTCAACATCATGGAGTTCTGCAAGGCCTACAACGCGGCCACGGAAGCCATGCGCGGAAACGTCGTCCCGGTCGAGATCACGATCTACGAGGACCGCACCTTCAGCTTCGTCACCAAGACGCCGCCCGCGGCCGAGCTGATCAAGAAGGCCGCCGGTCTGAGCAAGGGCTCGGCCGTGCCGCACACCGACAAGGTCGGCAAGATCTCCAAGGACCAGATCCGCGAGATCGCCACGACCAAGCTCCCCGACCTCAACGCGACCGACATCGACGCCGCGATGAAGATCGTCGAGGGCACCGCCCGCTCGATGGGCGTCACGACGGACTGACGTCCGCCTCGCACCACACACCGCACCACTAGTGGCAGGGCCGGCTGGGCCCGTACCGACCACGACTGGTCACGACGAAGAAGGATCACCAGAGATGGCACAGCACAGCAAGGCGTACCGCGAGGTCGCCGAGAAGATCGACAAGGACAACCTCTACACCCCCCTCCAGGCCACGACGCTGGCCAAGGAGTCGGGCAGCAAGAAGTACGACTCGACGGTGGACGTCTCCATGCGTCTGGGCGTCGACCCCCGCAAGGCCGACCAGATGGTGCGCGGCACCGTCAACCTCCCGCACGGCACGGGCAAGACCGCACGGGTCCTGGTCTTCGCCACCGGCGCCAACGCCGACGCCGCTCGTGAGGCCGGAGCCGACTTCGTCGGTTCGGACGACATGGTCGAGAAGGTCAGCGGCGGGTGGCTCGACTTCGACGCCGTCGTCGCGACGCCCGACATGATGGGCAAGGTCGGTCGCCTGGGTCGCGTGCTCGGCCCCCGCAACCTGATGCCGAACCCGAAGACGGGCACCGTCACGCCCGACGTGGCCAAGGCCGTCGGCGACATCAAGGGCGGCAAGATCGAGTTCCGCGTCGATCGTCACGCCAACCTGCACTTCGTGATCGGCAAGGCCTCGTTCTCGGCCGAGCAGCTCGCCGAGAACTACGGCGCGGCCCTCGACGAGGTCCTGCGCATCAAGCCGGCCAGCTCGAAGGGTCGCTACGTCAAGAAGATCACGGTGTCGACGACCAACGGTCCCGGCGTCCCCGTCGATCCCAACCGCACCAAGAACTACGCGGCCGACGAGTCCTGACGCCCGCGAGTCACCCGGACGCCCCCGCAGCCCCCGTGGCCGCGGGGGCGTCCTGCGTCCGCAGCCGTCCCGCCGACGGGGCGATTTGGTCGGGGCGTGGGCGGTGCCCTATCCTGAAGGTGCCGAAGACCGCTGGCTGGTGACTCCACGAGTCGCTCGAAGCGCCCGGAAGGGCGGCCCGCGCAGGATCACGAACCAGATGCAGCACGTTGCGTCCCGTGGCCCTGTGCCCGGGACGTTTTTTCGTGTCGGGCCCGTGTACGCACATGGGATCGCAGTCGAGGTACGGACCCATGTGCTGGAAGGAGACCCATGGTCAACGCGGAAAAGATTGCTGCCGTTGCCGAGCTCGCGGACAACTTCCGTGAGTCGAACGGCGCAGTTCTCACCGAGTACCGCGGTCTCACCGTGAAGCAGCTGCAGGAACTGCGCCGCTCGCTCGGTGAGGACGTGAACTATGCCGTCGCCAAGAACACGCTGACCAAGATCGCCGCCAAGGACGCCGGAGTGGAGCTCGACAACGAGCTGCTCGTCGGTCCGACCGCGATCGCCTTCATCAAGGGCGATCCGGTGCTGGCAGCGAAGAGTCTGCGCGACTTCGCGAAGGCCAACACCCCCCTCGTCATCAAGGGAGGGTTCCTCGACGGGAACATCCTCTCCGCCGAGGAGATCACGAAGCTGGCCGACCTCGAGTCGCGCGAGGTCCTCCTCGCCAAGCTCGCAGGTGGCATGAAGGCCAGCCTCTCGAACGCCGCATCGCTGTTCCAGGCCCCGCTGTCGCAGGCCGCCCGTGTGCTGGGTGCCCTGCAGGCGAAGGCCGAGGGCGATCCGTCGATCCTGGCTGCAGGCGCCGAGCCCGCAGCCGAAGCCGCCGACGAGGCCCCCGCGGCCGACGAGGCGACCGATTCCCCGGCCGAGGCACCCGCCGACGCCGCACCTGTCGAAGCGTCTGCCGACGCCGAGACGACCGAGGGCTGAACGCCCGATTCACATCGGGACCCCCTCGGGGTCTCATAACGGAAGGACGCCACCATGGCGAAGCTCAGCACCGGCGATCTGCTGGATGCATTCAAGGAAATGACCCTCATCGAGCTCTCCGAGTTCGTCAAGGAGTTCGAGGAGACGTTCGACGTCACCGCGGCCGCTCCTGTCGCTGCCGCTGCGGCCCCCGCCGCGGCCGGCGCTGCCGGTGGCGACGCCGCCGCCGAGCAGGACGAGTTCGACGTCATCCTCGAGGGTGCCGGCGAGAAGAAGATCCAGGTCATCAAGGAAGTTCGCACGATCACCGGTCTCGGACTCAAGGAGGCCAAGGACCTCGTCGAGGGTGCGCCGAAGCCCGTCCTCGAGAAGGCCAACAAGGAAGCTGCCGACAAGGCCAAGGAGGCCCTCGAGGCCGCCGGCGCCAGCGTCACGGTCAAGTGACCTGCAGCTGACACACTGAGCGGGGCGTCCCTTCTTCGGAAGGGGCGCCCCGTTCGTCATGTCCGGACCAGGGCACGAGGTCCCGATGTGCGAGTTCATCCGGTGGTGGCGCGGATCGTCTCGTAGTCTGGGCGTGACTCCGGTCACGATTGTGACTCGGAGTTACCTGGGGTATGTTCCTGAGGTCCGCGATGGTTACCGGCGAGTCACCATCTGGACCGGAGGGCGTAACCCAGGTTGCGTTCTCTCGTTAGTTCTGTGTCCGCGATCACATGCAGCGCGGGCAGGGGGAAGTCCTGCCGGCATCGTCCGGCATCCGCGGTAAGCAAGGAGGGGCCGTCCGTGGGCGTTGAAGTAGTCGTCGAGGGTCTGACGAAGAAGTTCGGTAGCCAGGTCATCTGGAACGACGTCACGTTGACGCTTCCGGCTGGCGAGATCTCCGTGATGCTGGGCCCCTCGGGCACCGGCAAGTCGGTGTTCCTCAAGACCCTGATCGGTCTGCTCAAGCCCAACTCGGGCCACGTGTTCATCGAGGGCGTCGACATCGCGAACTGCAAGGAGAAGGACCTCTACGAGATCCGCAAGCTGTTCGGCGTGCTGTTCCAGGACGGCGCGATGTTCGGCTCGATGGACCTCTACGACAACGTCGCCTTCCCGCTGCGCGAGCACACCCGCAAGTCCGAGTCCGAGATCCGCTCCATCGTCATGGACAAGATGGAGCTGACCGGTCTGGTCGGCGCCGAGCGCAAGCTGCCCGGCGAGATCTCCGGCGGCATGCGCAAGCGCGCGGGTCTGGCCCGTGCGCTGGTGCTGGACCCCGAGATCCTCCTGATCGACGAGCCCGACTCGGGTCTGGACCCCGTGCGCACCTCGTACATCAACCAGCTCTTCATCGACCTGAACGCGCAGATCGACGCGACGTTCCTGATCGTGACCCACGACATCAACACGGCCCGCCGTGTGCCCGACAACATCGGCCTGCTCTACCACAAGCACCTGGCGATGTTCGGCCCCCGCGAGATGCTCCTGACGTCCGAGGAGCCCGTCGTGGCCCAGTTCCTCAACGCGCAGACCGTCGGCCCGATCGGCATGAGCGAGGAGAAGGACGCCTCCGAGCTGGCCTCCGAGGCCGGCATCGCGATGCCGGCCCTGCCGCCGGTCCCGATGCAGCTCGAGACGTCCGACGGTCGTCCGCGCCGCGGTCAGCGCGAGCCGGGAGCCTGGTGCCGCGACAACGGCGTCACCCCGCCCCCCGGGTCGTTCGCCCGTGACGCCGAGGCTGTCACCGCGTGAGCGTCAGCGTCGTCACCGGGCCCGCACGGGTCGCCGGCAACCTCTTCGCGTTCGCCCTGGACGTCATGGTCGCGCTGTTCCGCCGACCGTTCCAGCTCAAGGAGTTCCTGCTCCAGGCCTGGTTCATCGTCAAGGTCACGATCGTGCCGACGGCCTTCGTCGCAATCCCGTTCGGCGCCGTCATCGCGCTGCAGGTCGGCGGGCTGATCAAGCAGTTCGGCGCGCAGTCGTTCACCGGCTCGGCCGCCGTGCTCGCGGTCGTCCGTGAGGCCGGGCCCATCGCCTGCGCGCTGCTGATCGCCGGAGCCGCCGGATCGGCGATCGCGGCCGACTTCGGCGCACGACGCATCCGCGAGGAGCTCGACGCCATGATGGTGCTGGGCATCGACCCGATCCAGCGACTCGTCGTGCCCCGCGTGCTGGCCTGCATGCTCGTCGCGGTGTTCCTCAACGGCGTCGTCACGGTCGTCGGCGTCGCGGGCGGCTACGTGTTCAACGTCGTCCTGCAGGACGGCACACCGGGCGCCTACCTGGCCTCGTTCACGGCGCTGGCCCAGCTGCCCGACATGTACCAAGGGATGGTCAAGGCGCTGATCTTCGGCTTCCTCGCGGCGATCGTCGCGTCCTACAAGGGCATGAACGCCAAGGGCGGCCCCAAGGGCGTCGGCGACGCCGTCAACGAGGCCGTCGTCATCACGTTCACGCTGCTGTTCATCGTCAACTTCTTCATCTCGGCGATCTACATCCAGCTCGTCCCACCGAAGGGGATGTGATCGTGGCCAATCTCGCAGCGATCTACCAGAAGCCCGCCGGGGCCCTCGACGGCCTCGGGCGGCAGATGCTGTTCTACATCCGGGTCGTCAAGTCGGTCCCGCGCACGCTGACCAACTACAAGAAGGAGATCCTGCGGCTCCTCGCCGAGGTCACCCTCGGCTCGGGCTCGCTCGCGGTCATCGGCGGAACCGTCGGCGTCATCACCGCGATGTGCTTCTTCACCGGCACCGAGGTCGGCATCCAGGGCTACGCGGCGCTCGACCAGCTCGGCACGTCGGCCCTGACCGGCTTCGTGTCGGCGTACTTCAACACCCGTGAGATCGCCCCGATCGTCGCCGGCATCGCCCTGGCGGCCACGGTGGGCTGCGGCTTCACCGCCCAGCTCGGCGCGATGCGCATCAGCGAGGAGGTCGACGCCCTCGAGACGATGGCGATCCCGTCGATGCCCTTCCTGGTCACGACCCGCGTGATCGCCGGCCTGATCGCCGTCGTGCCGCTGTACATCGTGGGCCTGCTGTCGTCGTACTTCGCGACGAGGCTCACCGTGACCCGCATCAACGGCCAGAGCGCCGGCACGTACGACCACTACTTCACGACGTTCCTGCCGCCCAGCGACGTCCTGTGGTCGTTCGCCAAGGTGCTGATCTTCGCGGTCGTCGTGATCTTGATCCACTGCTACTACGGCTACTACGCCAGCGGTGGCCCCGCCGGTGTCGGCGTGGCCGTGGGCCTGGCCGTGCGCACCTCGATCGTGGCCATCAACGTGGTCGACCTGCTCGCCTCGATGGCGATCTGGGGAACCAACGTGACCGTCAGATTGGCAGGCTGACCCATGGCACGCACTCCCGTCCTCGAGCGCCCCTCGTCGCTCAAGATCCTCGGCGCCGCCTTCGTGGCGATGGTGATCTTCTTCCTGTGGGTCACGTACGCCTTCTTCACCAAGGCCTTCGTCGACTACGACAACGTGACGCTCACGACCGACACGACCGGCGTCAACCTGCCCCGCAACGCCGACGTGAAGCTGCGCGGCATGATCGTCGGCGAGGTCCGCGAGGTCGAGCCCGACGGCGACGGCGTCAAGCTGGTCCTCGGCATGAACCCGAAGCTCATCGACAGCGTCCCGAAGGGCGTCACGGCCCAGCTCGTGCCGAAGACGCTGTTCGGCGAGAAGTACGTCGCGCTGATCCCCCCGACCGGCGGCACCGACGGCGGCCAGACGCTGCAGGCCGGCGACACCATCACGAAGGCCGACGTGCCGATCGAGGTCGAGACGCTGCTCAACGACCTCTACCCGCTGCTCGAGGCCGTCGACCCCGCGAGCCTGTCGTACACGCTCAGCGCGGTCTCGTCGGCCCTCGACGGTCGTGGCACGCAGCTGGGCGAGACGCTCGTGACGGCCAACTCCTACCTCAAGAAGGTCAACCCCGACGTGCCCCAGCTCGTGACCGACCTGACCAAGCTCGGCACGGTCTCGGACGTCTACACCGCGGCGCTGCCCGATCTCGGCCGCGTGCTGCGCAACACCGTCGTCACCGGCAACACGATCGTGGCCAAGAAGGCCCAGCTGGCCGCCTTCTTCGACGAGGGCACGCACCTGGCCGACACCCTGACGACGTTCACGCAGGACAACGGCGACAACCTCAAGCGCCTGGCCAAGGAGAGCCGACCCGTGCTCGAGATGGTGGGCGACTACTCCGTCACGTTCCCGTGCTTCCTGAAGTCGATGTCGACGCTCATCCCGCGTCTCGACAGCGCGTTCCGCGGCGGCACGCTGCACATCGACGTCGAGCTGATCGAGCAGCCCAACGCCTACAGCGCCAACGAGAACGTCGACGTGTCGAAGGCCGACTTCGACCGCGCGTCGTCGGGCCCGGGCGCCCGCAACGGCAAGGACATCAACGCCGACAACGCCGCGTCCCCCTCGTGCCTGGACCTCAACGAGATCAACAAGGGCCGGGCGCAGCAGGAGAAGGTGTCGTCGCAGGCCAACCCGTTCACGGTGCCGGCCGACGTCTACAAGCTCGTCGGCGTCAAGCGGGCGCACTCCAAGTTCGGCTCGGTCGGAGCCGACGGCGACTTCGCGCAGAACCGCACGGCGGCCTCGAGCCTCGAGCTCGAGAACCTGGTCAAGCCGAGCGCCGAGGGCGTCGACTCGGCCAGCGAGCGCGACGAGCTCAACGTCTTCCTGGGCGCCTCGCTGGGCATGTCGCCGACCGACGTCCCCGACATCGGCTCGCTGATGATCAGCCCCGTCCTGCGAGGAGCGGCGGTGACCGCCCGATGAAGCAGATCGATCGCGAGTCCATGGGAGCGGCCGTCAAGCTCGGCTTCTTCTTCGCCTTCACCGGTCTGTCGACGCTCGTGCTCGCGCTGACCCTCAGCAACGGCTCGTTCGGCGACCGCAACCAGTACCGGGCGATCTTCTCCGACGTCACGGGCATGGCCAAGGGCGACGACGTCCGCATCGCCGGTGTCGCCGTCGGCTCGGTCTCCAAGATCGAGATCGTCGACCGCGACCGGGCGCGCGTCACGTTCGGCGTCGACTCCGACGTCCCGCTGACCGCCAACACCAACGCCACGATCAAGTTCCGCAACCTCGTGGGCCAGCGGTACATCGCGCTGACGCAGGGCGCCGACGGCGCCAAGACAGTGCTCAAGCCCGACAGCACGATCCCGGAGTCGCGCACCAAGGAGGCGCTCGACCTCAACGTGCTGCTCAACGGATTCAAGCCGGTGTTCCAGGCGCTGTCGCCCGACGACACCAACAAGCTGGCCTTCGAGATCGTCCAGACCCTGCAGGGCGAGGGCGGGAACGTCGAGAACCTGCTGGCCCGCACGTCGTCGCTGACCAGCACCCTGGCCGGGCGCGACCAGCTGATCGGCGACGTCATCACCAACCTCAGCACCGTGCTCGACACGGTCGGCTCGCGCGATCAGGAGCTGACCGACACGATCGACACGCTGCAGCAGTTCGTGACGGGGCTCAAGGACGACCGCAACGCGATCCTCGACTCGGTCGACTCGATCTCCGACCTCACCGACGAGACGTCCGACCTGCTCGTGCAGGGACGTCCGGCGCTGACCGAGGACATCAAGCAGCTGAACGGACTGACCAAGAACCTGTCGTCCGACCGCAACCTGTCGACGATCTCGAACGCGATCCAGATCCTGCCGATCAAGACCTCCAAGCTCGGGGTGCTGGCGTCGTCGGGCAGCGAGTTCAACTTCTACCTCTGCGAGCTCAAGGGGAGCCTGACCATCCCGCCGATCACGCTCGGTCCGACGACGATCGTCCCCGAGACCAAGCTCGACCTCACCGGCCCCGGCGTCAAGGTCGGCGGCCAACGATGCGACCAGCCGGGGTACGACCGATGAAGCCCTTCCGCGAACGCAATTCCGTGATCATCGGCCTGATCGGCCTGACGATCATCGCCGCCATGATGCTCGGCGCCTTCCGCGCCGACCGCCTGCCGATCATCGGCAGCGGCGACGTCTACCACGCCGAGTTCGCCGAGATCGGCTCGCTCAAGACCGGCAACGAGGTGCGCGTCGCCGGCGTCTCGGTCGGCAAGGTGCAGGACATCGAGCTCGACGGCAACAAGGTGCGGGTGACCTTCAAGATCGACAAGGGCACCCGGTTCGGGCCGCAGACCGGTGCCGACATCCGCATCCGCACCCTGCTGGGCGCCGAGTTCCTGGCGCTGACCCCCGAGGGCAAGGGGCAGCTGGCCAAGGGCAGCACGATCCCGCTCGCGCGCACCGTCGCGCCGTACGACGTCGTGCAGGCCTTCTCCGACCTGAGCCGCACGACCGACCAGCTCGACATCCCGCAGCTGTCCGAGGCGCTCACGACGCTCGGCGAGATCTCGGCCCAGACGCCCGAGGAGTTCCGCGGGGCCATCAAGGGCGTGTCCGACCTGTCCCGCAACCTCGCGGCGCGCGACGAGCAGATCAACACGCTGCTGGTCAACCTCAAGAAGGTCTCGAGCGTGCTGAACAGCCGCAACGACCAGCTCGTCACGCTGTTCAAGGACGCCGACACGCTGTTCCAGGCGATCAGCGCCCGGCGCGACTCGATCCACCGCCTGCTGGTGTCGACGCAGACCATCTCGGCCCAGCTGCGCGGGCTGGTCAAGGACACGAAGTCGGACCTCCTGCCCGCGCTCAAGCAGCTCGACACCGTGACCGACATGCTCCGCAAGAACGAGGCCAGCATCGACGAGGCACTGCGCGTCTACCCGGGCTTCACGACGGTGTTCGCCAACGCGCTCGGCACGGGCCCGTGGTTCGACACCTACCTCGGCGGCCTGACGTCGCTGTCGGGGCTGGGCGAACAGCTCACCGATGCACTGACGCCGAAGGTGGCCACGCCATGACGAACTCGTCCATCGCCCAGCGCTTCGCGGGCTTCTCCAAGGTCCTGGTGGCCGTCATCGTCCTGCTGCTGATCGCGGCGACCCTGCTGTTCCTCAACAACGGCGACGGCAAGCGCTACCTGACGGTCGACTTCGACCAGACCAACTCGGTCTACAAGGGCTCCGAGGTCAAGATCCTCGGCGTCAAGGTCGGCACGGTCGAGAGCCTGACGCCGCGCGGTCAGGTCGTCCGCGTCAAGATCGCCTACGACGGCCAGCAGAAGCTCCCGGCCGACGTCAAGGCCGTCGTGGTGTCGCCCTCGATCGTCGGCGACCGCTTCATCCAGCTCGCACCGGCCTACGACGGGGGAGCGACGCTCAAGGACGACGCCTTCCTGCCGGTCGAGCGCACGGCCGTGCCGGTCGAGCTCGACGCGGTCTACCAGTCGCTCGACGACCTCTCGGTCGCCCTCGGGCCCAAGGACGGCGCCGCCGAGGGTCCGCTCAGCCAGCTCGTCGACGGCACCGCGGCCCAGCTCGACGGCCAGGGCGCCCAGCTCAACGAGACGCTGAAGAACTTCGGCAAGCTCAGCACGACGCTGTCGAACAACAAGGACGAGCTGTTCGGCGGCCTGCGCGAGGTCAACGACTTCGTCACGCTGCTCAAGACCAACGACCAGTCGGTCCGGGCGTTCAACGACAGCACCGCCGAGGTCTCGACGGTGCTGGCGGGCGAACGCGACGACCTCGCCGGCACGCTCGAGGCGCTCAGCAAGGCCCTGGTCGACGTCAACGGGCTCGTCAAGGAGAACCGCAGCGCCCTGCGCGGCAACGTCGACAACATCGCCTCGCTGGCCAACGTCCTGGCCCAGCGCAAGGACGAGCTCGAGCAGGCGACGATCGCGGCGCCCACGGCCCTGTCGAACGTCGCGCTGGCGTACAACGGCACGACCGGCACGCTCGACACCCGGGCCGACATCCCCGAGCTGATCTCCGGCACGCTCGGCGACCCGGCGGGCCTGCTGTGCAACATCCTCGGCCAGGCCCCCACCGAGACCGGCTGCTCGGCGCTGACCGACCTCCTGGGCGGCCTGACCGGCGGGCTGACCGGCGGTGCGGCCACCCCGGGCGCGGCCTCGACCGACCTGCCCCGCGCCGCGGCGGCCAGCACGACCCCCGCTCCCCGGATCGAGAAGGTCAACTCCTCGGTCGCCGACATGTTGGCGGTGCAGTGATGAGACGACGGATCGTCGGCGGCGTGATGGCCCTGGCCGGAACGCTGGTCCTCAGCGGCTGCGGCTTCTCGCCGTACCAGCTGCCGCTGCCGGGCGGTGCCGACCTCGGCAACGACCCCTACTCGGTCAAGATCAAGTTCCGCGACGTCCTCGACCTCGTGCCGCAGAGCGCCGTGCGGGTCAACGACATCGCGGTCGGCAAGGTGACCGACATCGAGCTCGAGGGCTGGACGGCCCTCGTGACGGTCGAGATCAACCGTGACGCGGAGCTGCCCGACAACGCGATCGCCACGATCCGCCAGACCAGCCTGCTGGGCGAGAAGTTCGTCTCGCTGGCGCCGCCGACCAACGGTGCGGTCGGCTCGCTCGGCAACGGCGACGAGATCCCGCTCGACCGCTCGGGCCGCAACCCCGAGGTCGAGGAGGTGCTCGGTGCCGCGTCCCTGCTGTTCAACGGAGGCGGCCTCGAGAAGACCAACACGATCGTGCGCGAGCTGAACAACGCGCTGGGCGGCAACGAGCCCGAGATCCGCGAGCTCGTGTCGACGACGTCGGAGTTCATCGGCCAGCTCGACCAGAACAAGGAAGCGCTGCTGACGTCGCTGGAGAAGGTCAACCGGCTCTCGATCGCGGCCAACGACCAGACCGACGCCATCACGGGTGCGCTCGACGAGCTGCCCGAGGCGCTGCGGGTCGTCAACGACCAGCGCGACGAGCTCGTCGGCCTGCTGCAGTCGCTCGACCGTCTGGGCGACGTCGCGACGGGTGTCATCCGCGACTCCAAGGCCGACACGGTCGCCGACCTGAAGGCGCTCGTGCCGACGCTGACCAACCTGACGCGGGCCGGCGACGACCTCGCGACGTCGACGCAGGCGCTGCTGTCGTTCCCGTTCACCGACGGCTTCGTCGGCGGCAGCGTCGCCGCCGCCACCGGACGCTGCCAGGACAAGGCACCGGGGCAGGCTGAGATCAAGGAAGGCGCCTGCTTCGGCGACTTCGCGAACCTGTCGGTCAAGCTCAACCTCGGGGTCGAGCAGCTGACCAACATCCTGGGCGACTTCGACCTGACGAACGTCCTGCCGGCCGGCACCTCGCCGAGCGCGTCCGACGTCCCGGCCACGCCTGACGTCCCGCAGCTCGACCCGGGCGCCGATCCGACCGACGGTCTGCGCGACCTCGTCAACGACCTGATGCCGGGCGGCTCCGGCCTCCCGGGCCTGGGGCAGCCCTCCTCGGGCGGCGGCTCCGGATCCGGCGGCGGTGGCGGCAGCGGCCAGCCGTCGAGCGCGGCGACGACCCCGGCCCCCACGACGTCCCCGTCCTCGGGCTCGTCGTCGGGCGGCTTCCTGTGCTCGCTGTTCGGCACCTGCCGGGCACCGGCGGCCTCCGCGGCATCGGCCGACCTCGAAGCCCTCTTCATCGAACCGGCGGTGGCCCCGTGATCACCAGGCTGACCAAGATCCAGCTCATCATCTTCGCGATCGTGACCGTCATCGGCGGCACGTTCGTGGGAGGCCGCTACGCGCAGCTCGACCGACTGGTCGTCGACCGCAGCTACCCGATCTCGGCGCAGTTCAGCGACTCCGGCGGCATCTTCGCCGGCGCGCAGGTCACGTACCGCGGCATCGCGGTCGGCAAGGTCAGCCGCCTGCAGTTCGAGGCCGGCGGCGTCCGCGCCACGATGGACATCGAGAAGAGCGCCCCGCAGATCCCGGCCGACGTCGAGGCCATCGTCGCCAACAAGTCCGCGATCGGCGAGCAGTACATCGACCTGCAGCCCCGGTCGGCGACGGCGCCGTACCTCGCGGCGGGCTCGGCGATCCCGCAGGACCGCACCCGCATCCCGATCGACACCACGACCCTGCTGGTCGACGTCAACAACGTGGTCACGTCGGTCAACACCGACAACCTGCGCACCGTCGTCGACGAGCTCGGCCAGGCCTTCGACGGGGCCGGTCCCGACCTCGCGCGGATCCTCGACACCTCCTCGGAGTTCATCAAGGCCGCCGACGACAACATCGACGTGACGCGCTCGCTGATCCGCAACTCCGACAGCGTGCTCCAGACGCAGATCGACAAGAGCGACTCGATCGCGACGTTCTCCAAGAACCTGGCGCTGCTGTCGGGCACGCTGGTGGACGCCGACCCCGACCTGCGACGCCTGCTCGACAAGGGTGGCGACGCGGCGGCGACCGTCGACGCCGTCGTCGACGAGAACTCCACCGATCTCGGCAACGCCGTGCGCGACCTGGTCATCGCCAACAAGCCGCTGGCCGACAACGTGCTCGGCCTGCAGGCCGTGTTCATCCTGTACCCCTACCTGCTCGAGGGATCGTTCACGGCACTCGTGCCCGACACGGCCGGCTCGAAGGAGACGGGTGAGTACAACGCCAAGTTCGGCCTGGTGCTGACCGACACGACCCCCACCTGCTCCTACGTCAAGGACGGCGGCGACGCCTCGGGCTACCGCAAGCGTCAGCCCGAGGGACAGATCGGCGACATCCCGTTCGACGTGAACACGGACTGTAAGGTCGAGGACAACACGATCGCGCGCCAGCCGTCGAAGACCGAGCTGCGCCGCTCCGCCGCCGGGAACGTCACGCACGACGGCCCCACGGCAACCGGAAAGGACTCCTGGAAGTGGCTGTTGAGCGATCCGGTGACCCGCTGACCGGCTGGTCCGCCCGCCCCCTCGTCATCCGCATCCTCGCCGGGACGTTCGCCCTCGGCCTCGTGCTGGCGCTCGTGGGTGCGCTGGTGCTGCCGCGGATCGGCGGAGACGACGACGACCGGGCGGCCCGCAACCAGGTGGCCTCGCGGGCCAACGACTTCGCGGTCGCGTACAACACGTACGACGTCGCCGACCTGGCCGACTACCAGGCCCGCCTGAAGGGCCTGCTGACCCCGGCGTACGACAAGCAGTTCGTCGAGATCACCAACGCGGTCTTCGGAGCGCTCGAGACCAAGCAGCAGAAGAGCGGCGACGCGAAGGTCCAGGGCGTCGCGATCGACAGCATCGACCAGGACTCGGCGACGGCGATCGTCGCGGTCGACGCCTCGATCACCAACACGGACAACGCCGCGGCGGTCAAGCGCTTCTTCCGCTGGAAGGTCACGTTCACGCAGACCAAGGGGGAGTGGCTCGTGTCCAACTTCGAGAGCGTCGCCTCCGTCGACGCCCAGGCGACACCTGCCCCGACCGATCCGTCCGCGACGACGCCGGTCCCGAGCGACGCCGCGCCCACCACGCCGGCGCCCACGACACCGGCACCGACGACGGACGGAGGTCAGTGATGAGCGAGTCGAACGGACCCGTCCGGCGCCGGCGCATCGCCGGCGAGGCTCCCCCCGCGGCCCCGGCCGCCAAGACCCCGGCCAAGAGGGTCGCCCGCAAGCCGGTCGCCCCCAAGCCCGTGCCGGCAGCGGGCGCCGGTGTCACCAAGGCCCCGAGCGCGAAGAAGACCCCGAGCGCGAAGAAGACCCCCAGCGCGAAGAAGACCCCGAACGTGAAGACGGCGCCGACCACGGAGGAGACGCCGGCCACCGAGGCCGCACCCGCCGCGGCCCCGGCCGCCCGCCGCCCGACGGTCGCGCGTCCGCTCGCCCCGAAGGTGCCGACGCGATCGGCGGCGTCGGCCGAGCGGTCGACCTACGTCGAGCGCCCGGGGTCGCGGCCCGCCCGGCGCGACCTGCTGTGGCTCGTCCCGGCGACCCTGCTGGCGCTGGCCTCGCTGGTCGTGGGCGTGTTCCTGCTCGTCAACCCCCCGGGGGCGTCGGACGACCTCGACACGACGGACCGCCAGGCGTCGTCGGCGGCCGCGAGCGCGGCCGAGACGATCTTCTCGTACCGGTACGACGAGCTCGACCAGCACCTGACCGCCTCGAAGGCGCTCATGACGCCGACGTTCGCCAAGGAGTTCGACAAGATCGCTCCGGCCCTGACCGAGCTCGCGCCCCAGCGCAAGATCGTGGTCGAGGCCGCCGCGCGCGAGGCGGCCGCCCTGCCGTGCGGCGACGACTGCTCGTCGAGCAAGGCCGAGGTGCTGGTGTTCGTCGACCAGGCGCGGCTCGTGGGCGACGCGACGCAGCCCACGGTCTTCGCGAACCGCATCAAGGTGTCGATGGTCAAGGGCGACGACGGCTGGCGCGTCGCGAACATCCGCGCCCTGTGACGCCATCGGACTGACGTCGGCCTCGTGTATTCGTTGCCGTTGCAGGCCGAAACCGTCGAGTCGGAGCGAAAAGCCAAATAGCGTCACCTATTTGCGGCCCGTTGTCAAGGCCCGCCCTTGCTTCGGCGTGGCTCCCGGGTTACACTGAACTTTCGCGCTCGCCTTGTCCTGCCCTTCTCCTGATCGAGTCGGACAGGCGCCCCTTGACCGGGGTCGATTGGCGTGCGCGGAGCACGACCTCACGAGCCACCCGCCTGCGAGCCCTTGGAAGGACCCCTCTTGGCCGCCTCGCGCACCTCCGCATCTGTTCAGCCCCGCCGTATCTCGTTCGCCAAAATTGCAGAACCCCTCGAGGTCCCGGAGCTTCTCGCTCTGCAGACCGACAGCTTCGCTTGGCTGATCGGCGACGAGAAGTGGCAGGAAGGTGTCGAAGCCGCTCTTGCAGCCGGCCGCACCGACGTGTCCACCAAGTCCGGTCTGGAGGAGATCTTCGAGGAGATCTCGCCGATCGAGGACTTCTCCGAGACGATGAGCTTGTCGTTCCGCGACCACCGGTTCGAGCCCCCCAAGTATTCGGTCGACGACTGCAAGGACCGCGACGTCACGTACGCCGCGCCGCTGTTCGTCACGGCCGAGTTCATGAACAACGAGACCGGCGAGATCAAGAGCCAGACCGTCTTCATGGGCGACTTCCCGCTCATGACCGACAAGGGCACCTTCATCATCAACGGCACCGAGCGTGTCGTGGTGTCCCAGCTGGTCCGCTCGCCCGGCGTCTACTTCGAGCGCACGCCCGACAAGACGTCCGACAAGGACATCTACACCGCCAAGGTCATCCCCTCGCGTGGTGCGTGGCTCGAGTTCGAGATCGACAAGCGCGACATGGTCGGCGTCCGCCTCGACCGCAAGCGCAAGCAGAGCGTCACGGTGCTGCTCAAGGCCCTCGGCTGGTCCGAGGCGCAGATCCTCGAGGAGTTCGGCCAGTACGAGTCGATCCGCCTGACGCTCGAGAAGGACAACACCGTCGGCCAGGACGACGCGCTGCTCGACATCTACCGCAAGCTGCGTCCGGGCGAACCGCCGAGCCGCGAAGCTGCCCAGACCCTTCTGGACAACTACTACTTCAACGCCAAGCGCTACGACACGGCCAAGGTCGGTCGCTACAAGATCAACAAGAAGCTCGGCGCCGACGAGGCCTTCGACCAGCAGACGCTGACGATCGACGACATCGTGTCGACGATCAAGTACATCGTCGCGCTGCACGCGGGCGAGACCGAGCTCGAGACCGCCGCGGGCTCGACGATCGTCGAGGCCGACGACATCGACCACTTCGGCAACCGCCGCATGCGGTCGGTCGGCGAGCTGATCCAGAACCAGCTCCGCACGGGCCTGGCCCGCATGGAGCGTGTCGTCCGCGAGCGCATGACGACCCAGGACGTCGAGGCCATCACGCCGCAGACCCTGATCAACATCCGCCCGGTCGTCGCGGCGCTCAAGGAGTTCTTCGGGACGTCCCAGCTGTCGCAGTTCATGGACCAGAACAACCCGCTCGCGGGCCTGACGCACAAGCGTCGTCTGTCGGCCCTCGGACCGGGTGGTCTGTCGCGTGAGCGCGCCGGCTACGAGGTCCGCGACGTCCACCCGTCGCACTACGGCCGCATGTGCCCCATCGAGACCCCCGAGGGACCGAACATCGGTCTGATCGGCTCGCTGGCCTCGTACGGCCGCATCAACTCGTTCGGCTTCGTCGAGACCCCGTACCGCAAGGTCGTCGACGGCACCGTCACCGAGCAGATCGACTACCTGACCGCGACCGACGAGGACCGCTACATCGTCGCGCAGGCCAACTCGGTCCTGACCGAGCAGTCGACCTTCGCCGAGGACATGGTCCTGGTGCGTCAGAAGGGCGGCGAGGCCGAGCTGCGTCCCGCCGCCGACGTCGACTACATGGACGTCTCGCCGCGCCAGATGGTGTCGGTGGCCACGGCCCTGATCCCGTTCCTCGAGCACGACGACGCGAACCGCGCCCTGATGGGCTCGAACATGCAGCGTCAGGCCGTCCCGCTGATCCGCAACGACGCGCCGCTCGTCGGCACCGGCATGGAGTTCCGTGCCGCCGTCGACGCCGGTGACGTCACGGTCGCCAAGGTCGCCGGCGTGGTCAACGAGGTGTCCGCGGACGCCATCGAGATCATGCAGGACGACGGCTCGTACTTCACGTACCGCCTGGCCAAGTTCAAGCGCTCCAACCAGGGCACCTGCACCAACCAGCGTCCGCTGGTGGCACACGGTCAGCGCGTCGAGGTCGGCACGCCGCTGGCCGACGGCCCCTGCACCGACGAGGGCGAGATGGCGCTGGGCACCAACCTGCTCGTCGCCTTCATGCCCTGGCAGGGTCACAACTACGAGGACGCGATCATCCTGTCCCAGCGCGTCGTCCAGGACGACCTGCTGACCTCGATCCACATCGAGGAGCACGAGGTCGACGCCCGCGACACCAAGCTGGGCCCCGAGGAGATCACGCGCGACATCCCCAACGTCTCCGAGGAGATGCTGGCCGATCTCGACGAGCGCGGCATCATCCGCATCGGTGCCGAGGTCGGCAACGGTGACGTCCTCGTCGGCAAGGTCACGCCCAAGGGCGAGACCGAGCTGACCCCCGAGGAGCGCCTGCTCCGCGCGATCTTCGGCGAGAAGGCGCGCGAGGTGCGCGACACCTCGCTGAAGGTCCCGCACGGCGAGTCCGGCACCGTCATCGGCGTCCGGGTGTTCGACTCCGCCGAGGGCGACGAGCTCTCGCCGGGCGTCAACCAGCTGGTCCGCGTCTACGTGGCCCAGAAGCGCAAGATCTCCAACGGTGACAAGCTCGCCGGCCGTCACGGCAACAAGGGCGTCATCTCCAAGATCAACCCGGTCGAGGACATGCCGTTCCTCGAGGACGGCACGCCGGTCGACATCGTCCTGAACCCGCTCGGCATCCCCGGACGCATGAACGTGGGACAGGTCCTGGAGACGCACCTCGGCTGGGTCGCCAAGACCGGCTGGGACATCACCGACATGAAGGACGAGTGGGCCGACCGCCTGCGCGCGATCGGCGCCGACCGCGCCCCGCGCGACAGCAACGTGGCCACGCCGGTCTTCGACGGTGCGCGCGAGGACGAGATCCAGGGACTCCTGGCCTCGACCCTGCCGAACCGCGACGGTGAGCGCATGGTCAAGCGCGACGGCAAGGCGAAGCTGTTCGACGGTCGTACCGGCGAGCCCTTCCCCGACCCCGTCTCGGTCGGCTACATGTACCTGCTCAAGCTGCACCACCTGGTCGACGACAAGATCCACGCACGCTCCACGGGTCCGTACTCGATGATCACGCAGCAGCCCCTGGGTGGTAAGGCGCAGTTCGGCGGACAGCGCTTCGGTGAGATGGAGGTGTGGGCCCTCGAGGCCTACGGAGCGGCGTACGCGCTGCAGGAGCTCCTGACCATCAAGTCCGACGACATCCTCGGACGCGTCAAGGTGTACGAGGCCATCGTCAAGGGCGAGAACGTGCCGGAGCCGGGTATCCCGGAGTCCTTCAAGGTTCTCGTCAAGGAGATGCAGTCGCTGTGTCTCAACGTCGAGGTGCTCTCGAGCGACGGAACCGCTGTCGAGATGCGCGACGCGGAAGAGGATCTCTTCCGCGCCGCCGAAGAGCTCGGCATCGACCTGTCCCGGCGCGAGCCCTCCAGCGTGGAAGAAGTCTGAGTCGGTCGCCTGAGGTGGAGCCTGCTCCTCCAGCTCCACCTCAGCGCGAGGCCGGTCGGCCTCGAGAACTCAGACACTCATCCACCATCAGCAAGAACCTCTGAAAGGGAAAGAAGACCAACGTGCTCGACGTGAACTTCTTCGATCAAATCCGGATCGGTCTCGCGACCGCCGACGACATCCGCGGATGGTCGTTCGGCGAGGTCAAGAAGCCCGAGACGATCAACTACCGCACGCTCAAGCCCGAGCGCGACGGACTCTTCTGCGAGAAGATCTTCGGTCCCACGCGGGACTGGGAGTGCTACTGCGGCAAGTACAAGCGCGTGCGCTTCAAGGGCATCATCTGCGAGCGCTGCGGCGTCGAGGTCACGCGGTCCAAGGTGCGCCGTGAGCGCATGGGCCACATCGAGCTCGCCGCTCCCGTCACGCACATCTGGTACTTCAAGGGTGTCCCGAGCCGTCTGGGCTACCTGCTCGACCTGGCTCCGAAGGACCTCGAGAAGGTCATCTACTTCGCGGCCTACATGATCACCACGGTCGACGAGGACGCGCGCCACGCCGACCTGTCGAGCCTCGAGGCCAAGATCGACCTCGAGCGCAAGCAGCTCGAGAGCCGTCGTGACAACGAGGTCAACGAGCGCATGCAGAAGCTCGAGGAGGACCTCAAGGCCCTCGAGGACGAGGGCGCCAAAGCCGACGCCAAGCGCAAGGTCAAGGACTCCGCCGAGCGCGAGGCCAAGCAGCGTCGTGACCGCGCCCAGCGCGAGATCGACCGCCTCGACGAGGTCTGGAGCCGCTTCAAGAACCTCAAGGTCCAGGACCTCGAGGGCGACGAGCTGCTCTACCGCGAGATGACGTACCGCTTCGGCAAGTACTTCGAGGGCTTCATGGGCGCCAAGGCGATCCAGAAGCGTCTGCAGGACTTCGACCTCGACGCCGAGCAGGAGTCGCTCAAGGAGATCATCGCGACGGGCAAGGGCCAGAAGAAGACCCGCGCCCTCAAGCGTCTCAAGGTCGTCGAGGCCTTCCGTGGCAGCAACAACGCCCCGGCCGGCATGGTGCTGGACGCCGTCCCGGTGATCCCGCCGGAGCTGCGCCCGATGGTCCAGCTCGACGGTGGCCGTTTCGCGACGTCCGACCTCAACGACCTGTACCGCCGCGTCATCAACCGCAACAACCGGCTCAAGCGCCTGCTCGACCTCGGCGCGCCGGAGATCATCGTCAACAACGAGAAGCGGATGCTGCAGGAGGCCGTCGACTCGCTGTTCGACAACGGCCGTCGCGGTCGTCCCGTCACGGGACCGGGCAACCGCCCGCTCAAGTCGATCTCCGACATGCTCAAGGGCAAGCAGGGTCGTTTCCGTCAGAACCTGCTCGGCAAGCGCGTCGACTACTCGGGCCGCTCGGTCATCGTCGTCGGCCCGCAGCTCAAGCTGCACCAGTGCGGTCTGCCCAAGCAGATGGCGCTCGAGCTGTTCAAGCCGTTCGTCATGAAGCGTCTGGTCGACCTGAACCACGCGCAGAACATCAAGAGCGCCAAGCGCATGGTCGAGCGGGCCCGTCCGGTCGTGTGGGACGTCCTCGAAGAGGTCATCACCGAGCACCCCGTGCTGCTCAACCGCGCGCCCACGCTGCACCGTCTGGGCATCCAGGCGTTCGAGCCGCAGCTCATCGAGGGCAAGGCCATCCAGATCCACCCGCTCGTCTGCTCGGCGTTCAACGCCGACTTCGACGGTGACCAGATGGCGGTGCACCTGCCGCTGAGCGCCGAGGCCCAGGCCGAGGCACGCGTGCTGATGCTGTCGACGAACAACATCCTGAAGCCGTCGGACGGTCGTCCCGTCACGATGCCCACCCAGGACATGATCATCGGCCTGTACTTCCTGACGCTCGAGCGCTCGGGGCACATCGGCGAGGGTCGCGCGTTCAGCACGGTCCCCGAGGCGATGATGGCCTTCGAGCGTCACGAGATCTCGCTGCAGAGCCACGTCAAGATCCGCATCGAGGGCCAGATCCTCGAGACGACCCTGGGTCGTGCGATCTTCAACGAGGCGCTGCCGGACGACTACCCGTTCGTGAACGAGCAGATCGGCAAGTCGCAGCTCGGCGTCATCGTCAACGACCTGGCCGAGCGCTACAGCAAGGTCGACGTCGCCAACGCCCTCGACAACCTCAAGGACACCGGCTTCCACTGGGGCACCCGCTCCGGCGTGACGGTCTCGATCGAGGACGTCGTGACGCCCCCGCGCAAGCAGGAGATCCTGGGTGGCTACGAGACCCAGGCGGCCAAGGTGCAGACGCAGTTCGACCGCGGTCTGATCACCGAGGACGAGCGTCGACAGGAGCTCATCGAGATCTGGACCCAGGCCACGGCCGAGGTGTCCGCCGAGATGGAGAAGGGCTTCGACGAGGACAACCCGATCTGGATGATGGTCCACTCGGGCGCCCGCGGAAACATGATGCAGGTCCGTCAGATCGCCGGTATGCGTGGACTCGTGGCCAACCCGAAGGGCGAGATCATCCCTCGTCCCATCAAGGCCAACTTCCGCGAGGGCCTGTCGGTCGTCGAGTACTTCATCGCGACCCACGGCGCCCGCAAGGGACTGGCCGACACGGCCCTGCGCACCGCCGACTCGGGCTACCTGACGCGTCGACTCGTCGACGTCAGCCAGGACGTCATCATCCGCGAGGAGGACTGCGGCACCGAGCGCGGTCTCAAGCAGGTCATCGCGACCAAGCTCGACGACGGTCGTCTGACCGCCGCCGAGAACGTCGAGACGGCGGCCTACTCGCGCACCGCGGCGACCGATGTCACGAACGCCGACGGCGACGTCCTGATCCCGGCCGGCGGTGAGCTCGGCGACGTCGAGATCGCCCGCCTGATCGCCGAGGGCGTCGAGGAGATCAAGGTCCGCACGGTCCTGACGTGCGAGGCCAAGGCCGGCACGTGCGCCAAGTGCTACGGCCGCTCGCTGGCCACCGGCAAGCTCGTCGACATCGGCGAGGCCGTCGGCACCATCGCGGCCCAGTCGATCGGTGAGCCCGGCACGCAGCTGACGATGCGTACCTTCCACACCGGTGGTGTGGCCGGTGACGACATCACGCACGGTCTGCCGCGCGTCGTCGAGCTGTTCGAGGCGCGTCAGCCCAAGGGCAAGGCGCCGATCACCGAGTCGGCCGGACGGGTCGTCATCGACGACTCCGACAAGACGCGCAAGCTCGTCGTCACCCCCGACGACGGCTCGGACGTCCTGGAGTACCCCGTCACCAAGCGTGCTCGTCTCCTGATCCAGGACGGCGACCACGTCGAGGTCGGACAGATGCTGACGCACGGCACGCCCGATCCGCAGGAGGTCCTGCGCATCCTGGGTGTCCGTCGTGCGCAGGAGCACCTGGTCGACCAGGTGCAGGAGGTCTACCGCTCGCAGGGTGTGGCCATCCACGACAAGCACATCGAGATCATCGTTCGCCAGATGCTCCGTCGGGTCACGGTCATCGAGCAGGGCGACGCCCAGCTCATCCCCGGTGACCTGGTCGACCGTGCGAAGTTCGAGGAGGAGAACCGGCGCGTCGTCGCCGAGGGCGGCACCCCCGCCTCCGGTCGTCCGGTCCTGATGGGCATCACGAAGGCCTCGCTGGCCGTCGAGTCGTGGCTGTCGGCCGCCTCCTTCCAGGAGACGACCCGCGTCCTGACCGACGCCGCCATCCACGGCAAGTCGGACTCGCTGCGCGGTCTGAAGGAGAACATCATCATCGGAAAGCTCATCCCGGCGGGTACCGGTCTCGACCGCTACCGCAACATCCGGGTCGAGCCGACCGAGGCCGCACGTCAGGCCGCCTACGCCGTCACCGGCTACGGCGACTACGACTACGGCTTCGGCGAGACGGGCGCTGCGCCCGTCCAGCTCGACGACTTCGACTTCACGTCGTACGAGAACAGCTGACCGACAGCACCACGTCACGACGAAGCCCCCGGCCATCTCGGCCGGGGGCTTCGTCGTGCGCGGGCGTCGTCGCCGATCGACCGTGCGGCCGCCGACGGGTCAGACGCCCTGCGCGCGCAGCACGCGGTCGAGGCGGTCGGCGGTGACCCGGGCGGTCGACGTCTTCTCGTAGAAGTGCTGGTGGGTCGGCGACTGGCCCGAGCCGGGCGCGCCGCGGTCGTTGCAGATCGCGTCGCCGGCGACGCAGAAGCTGATGGCCGCACGCCTGAGGTCGTCCGGGATGCGCGGCCCGGCCCCCAGCCGCCCGTGGCCCGGCGTCGGCTCGGCAGCGTACGAGTACCGGGCGATGGGGTCGTCCGGGTTGTGCGACGGGTCGGCGATCATCGCGACCAGCACGACGCGCGGCACCAGGGCGGACGGCACCGACGTCGCCGCGGTGTGCACGACGTGGGCACCCTGGCTGAAGCCCACCAGGGCGAAGCGGCTGTCGGGGCAGCGGTCGGCCAGCGTGGACAGGCGCTGCAGGGCCAGTGCGCCGCCGGCGGCCGTGTTGCGCAGGAAGCCCGCCGCGGTCGGGGTCGCCGCGGAGTCGTACCGCACCGGGTCGACGTGGACCGTGGTGCCGGAGCGCGCGTGGAGCCGTCGTGCCAGCTGCTCGACGGTCACGCGCACCTCCGTGCCGACGCCGAGGTTGCGCCCGACGTCCTGCGTCGAGCCGCGGGCGCCGATCACGACGAGGTCGGCGCACGGGTCGGCGACCAGGAGGTCCGCCGCGGTGCCCGTGTCGTGCGAGGGGCCGCGTGCGTCCCGGTCGGGCGGATCGGCCGGTGCCCGGCAACCCGCGAGCACGAGGGCGGCGACCAGGGCGGAGACCGCGCGGCCCGGGCGCCGCGTCACGAGGTCGGCGCCGGCTTGGTGTCCGTCGGCGGCGAGGCGGTCGTGGGCTCGACCGACGACGCCGGCACGCGCACCGACGGCGGCTCGGCCTCGCGGAACAGCCACGTCAGCCGGGGCTCGAACAGCGGACGGAAGAGCGTCGCGACGGGCTTGGTCATCAGCAGGTTCGCCACGACGACCGCCACGACCATGCACCCGACGACCGAGGCCGCCCCGTACTGCTCGAGACGCGCCCACAGGTCGAACTGGCGGTCGAGCAGGATGATGATGAACCCGTGGAGCAGGTAGCAGTAGAACGTGCGGCCGCCGAGCACCGTCGTGATCGAGCGACCGCGGGGGATCAGCGACAGCGTCGCGAACGTCAGCACGGCGCCGACGAGCAGGAGCGAGCCGCGCGTCATCATGCCGTCCCAGGGACCGGCGAACAGCGGGTCCTCGGAGTACCGGTCCTTCCACAGCAGCCACTGGGTCGTCCACGTGCCGGCGTAGAGCTGGCACACGACGAACGACGAGACCAGCACGACGACCGAGACGATGCGGATGCGGACGTCGCCGAGGCGCATGAAGACCTCGCGGTTCATGTGCAGGCCGATGACCCAGAACGGCAGCAGCGCGAGCACTTTGGGCAGCGCCAGGACGTTGGGGATCTCGATCAGCCCCGCGAGCAGCGAGATCACGATCGACGTCGTGATGGGGTACTTGAGCGCGCGCCAGATCGGGGTCGTGATGCGCCAGATGAACAGCGCCGCCAGGAACCAGCCGAGCCACTGCGGCGACAGGATCATCAGGTTCTCCGGCGTGCCGTCGTAGTGGCGCGTGATGAGCTGCAAGCTGAGCTCGACCAGCAGGTACGGCACGATCAGGGTGCTCACGATGCGGCGGATCTGCCGGAAGTCGCCGATGTAGTGACGCGCCGTGTAG
This sequence comes from Aeromicrobium sp. Root472D3, assembly GCF_001426485.1. Taxonomy (GTDB): domain Bacteria; phylum Actinomycetota; class Actinomycetes; order Propionibacteriales; family Nocardioidaceae; genus Aeromicrobium. The sequence continues at coordinate 1,249,282 of NZ_LMET01000001.1, forward strand.
CCCGAGATGAGGATGAAGAACGGCATGTGGAACGAGTAGATCCACGTGTAGACGCCGCGCGCGGAGTCCATCACGACGAGCTCGGTGAGCGAGTGACCGATGACGACCAGCAGCATGACCCAGTACCGGGCGTTGTCGAGGTAGGCCACGCGCTCCTTCGGGGGAGCGGTGGCGACGGGCAGCGGGTCGAGGGCACTCATCGTGCACGACTCTAATAGCCTGAACCGAATTCGCCGAAGCGAGAGACGACATCGGCGACGACGCCCCAGGAGGCCCCCGTGACCGACGCGACCCGCACGCAGCGCCTGGGTGCCTACGCCGTGGTCATCGTGGGCGAGCGCATCCTGCTGACCCGCATCTCGCCGGTCGGCTACCCCGCCGGGTCGTGGACGCTGCCGGGCGGTGGGGTCGACCACGGCGAGTCGCCCCACGACGCGGTCGTGCGCGAGCTGCACGAGGAGACGGGCCTGCAGGCCATCTCGTCACGGCTCGTGGACGTGCACGACGTCCACGTCGTCGCGGAGGGACGCGACGACCGGTGGGAGGACTACCACGGCGTCCACCTGCTCTACGCCGTCGAGGTCGACCCGACGGTCGAGCCGCACGTCGTCGACGTCGGCGGCACGACCGACGTCGCGCGCTGGGTCGCGGTGGCCGACGTGGGGGCGGCCGTGTCGCCCGTCCTGCCGATGGTCGAGCACGCGCTCGCCCACGCGGATCAGTTCGTGGCCGGGGTGTAGAACAGCGCCGTGTAGTTGCCGCGCGCCGACAGGATGTAGACCGACCGGGCGATCGAGCCGTCCTTGGTGCGCACCGCGTACATCGTGCTGACCGAGTTGAGGTCCTCGACGACGTCCTTGGTGACGGTGCCCTTGCGGCTGTTGGCCACGGCGTACTGCTCGGCGATCTGGTCGGCGTCGACCGCCCGCTCGGTCGTCATGGCGACGAACGCCGGGCGGTTGCCGCTCAGCAGCAGCGTGGCCGACTCGGGCGCCGTCCAGCCGTTGACGAGCGGCGTGGAGGTGTCGGCGTCGAGGTCCATCTGGGGCCAGATCAGGCCCGAGCGGTCGGGGAGGTCGTCGATGTCGGTGACGTCCTCGAGCTTGCCCGTGTCGCGTCCGAGCTGTCCGGCCCGCGGGTCGCCGACGTACTCGGCGGTGAGCTGCATGACGGGGCGCGTCATCGACCCGGGGGAGGCCGTGCGGGTCGCGAGGTCGCCGGCGTCGACCGACATCGTGACGCGGATCTCGCGCTCGCCCTCGGTCATGCCGCGCGCGACGACCTGGCAGCCCGTGACGCGGCGGTCCTGCGACGTGCAGTATTGCGAGAGGTCGTCGAGCACGAGGTTCGCGTCGGGGATCGCGGCGTCGATCTGCGCGAGCACGCGGCGCACGACGTCGGTCGGGTCGCCGTCGATGCGCATCAGCGAGATGGAGGTGTCGGGGCGGGGCGCGTCGTCGCCGATCAGCTTGAACGAGTCGGGGCTCGGACGGGTCGTGGGCGTCGGCGTGGGGCTCGGCGACGGCGTGCCGTTGGCCTCGTCCTCGGCGACCTTCTCGGCCGCCTCGGCCGCGCGCTGGGCCTCGAGGGCCTGCAGCTCGGGGCGGTAGGCCGCGATGAGCCGCGAGCTGCGGTAGCGGAAGAGGGGGCCGAGCTGCGTCGCGCCCTGGGGCACGTAGAGGCCGTAGCCGATGGGGCTCTCGGGGCCCGACTCGTGGTCGGAGAGGTTGGGCGCGGCGGTCGTGCTCGCGGTCGCCGTCGGCGTCGTGCCGTCACCGTCGCCGTCGCTCGAGGCCGTGCTGTCGCAGGCGGCGAGAGCGATCAGCGCCACGGCGGACACCGCCAGCCGGAAGGTCCGGGCCATGTCGAGATCCTCTCGTCGATGTCCGCCCGCGGTGGTCCGCCGGAGGACGAGTCGTCGGTGCGCGATGACGTCGTCCCGCGACGTCGTCCGGCGCACCAACACCACACGATATCGTTTCGGGCCAAGGCCCACGGACGGACGGGCGCCGGGACGTCCGACGACGTCGGCGACGGGAAGGGCGGCGGTCACGATGACTCGCACCACGACGGCCGACCGCGTCTTCGCGTCGCTGCGCGAGTCGATCGTGACGGGCGAGTTCCCGGCGGGCTCGCTGCACTCGATCTACCGGCTCGCCGACCTGCTGGAGGTCTCGCGCACGCCGGTCCGCGAGGCGGTGCTGCGGCTGGCCGACATCGGGCTCGTGACGATCGAGCGCAACCGCGGGGTGCGCATCCGCGGCGTGACGGTCGACGACGTCCGCGCGGTCTTCGAGCTGCGGCTGATGCTCGAGGTGCCGGCGGCCGCGCTCGCGGCCGCGCGCGCCGACGCCCCGACGGTCGCGGCCATCTCCGCCGAGCTCGAGCACATGCGCGCTCACGCCGCCGCCGACGACGAGCCGCGCTTCACCGAGCACGACCGGGCCCTGCACCAGTCCATCGCCGGCGTGCTGGGCAACGCCCGCCTGCAGGCCGAGATCGCGACGCTCCGCGACTCGATCCAGTCGCGGGGCGCGTCGACGATCCGCCGCTCGCGCGGCATGGTCGAGCTCGCGGCGGAGCACGCCCCGATCGTCGAGGCGATCGCGCTCCGCGACCCCGAGGCGGCGGCAGCGCACATGGAGGCGCACCTGGTGCGCACCGCGACGCTGCTGATGGAGCAGGTGGGTGGGGCGACCGTCGACGGCCGGCAGTGGTCGGCGTCGTTGCGCGACCACCTGTACGTGCCGGGGCGATCCGCGACGCCCCTGCCGTCGACGCAGTAGCATGCTAGTCTCGAGGCGCGTCGGACCCCAGGAGCACACATGACCTTCCAGCCCCAGCACCCCGAATCGGTCTTCACCTACGGTGCGCCCGGCCTCAAGTTCGGGGTGGGCGCACGCCTCGAGCTCGGCCACGACCTGGCGCAGCTGGGCGCGCGCCGCGTGCTCGTCGTGACGGACCCCGGCGTCGCCGCGACCGGTGCCCCCGACGAGATCGCCGACGCGCTCCGGGCGGCGTCGATCGAGGCCGTCGTGTTCGACCGGTCACGGGTCGAGCCGACCGACGCGAGCCTCGAGGAGGCCATCGCCTTCGCCCGGTCCGAGGGGCCGTTCGACGCGATCGTCGCGGTCGGCGGCGGCAGCAGCATCGACACCGCCAAGGCCGTCAACCTGCTGACGACCAACGAGGGCGAGCTGATGGACTACGTCAACGCGCCGGTCGGGCGGGCCCGCGCGCCGAGGAACGCCCTCCTGCCGCTCGTGGCCGTCCCCACCACGACGGGCACCGGCAGCGAGAGCACCACGATCTGCGTGCTCGACGTCGTCAGCCAGCACGTCAAGACCGGCATCTCGCACGCCCGCCTGCGCCCGACCCTCGCGGTCGTCGACCCCGAGCTGACGCTGACGCAGCCCGCCGGGGTCACGGCGGCCTCGGGGCTCGACATCCTGTGCCACGCGCTCGAGAGCTACACCGCCAGGCCGTTCACGTCGTACGAGCGCAAGCAGGCCGACCAGCGCGTCCCGTACTGCGGCTCCAACCCCATCGCGGACATGTGGTCCGAGAAGGCCCTGAGCCTGATGGCCGGGTCGTTCCGCACGGCCGTCCGCGACGGCGGAGACCTCGCGGCGCGCACCGAGGTCGCGATGGCCGCGACGTTCGCGGGCCTCGGCTTCGGCAACGCCGGCGTCCACATCCCGCACGCCAACGCCTACCCGATCGCGGGTCAGGTGCGAGAGTTCCGTCCCGAGGGCTACGACGCCGACCACGCGATGGTGCCGCACGGCATGGCGGTCTCGCTGACGGCACCGGCTGCCTTCCGCTTCACGTTCGAGGCGTCGCCCGAGCGTCACGTCCGGGCCGCCGAGCTGCTCGCGCCCGACGCCGTCCGCCCCGACGACCCGGCCGAGTTCCTGCCGCAGGTGCTGGCGCAGATCATGCGCGACGTCGGCATCCCGTCGGGCATCGGCGCCGTCGGCTTCGGCGAGGACGACGTCGACGCGCTGGTCGAGGGCACCATGAAGCAGCAGCGCCTGCTGGCCACGGCGCCGCTCGAGGTCCGCGAGGACGACGTCGCGTCGATCCTCGACCAGTCGATCGAGCTCTGGTAGTAGCCATGACGCTTTCCTTCGTCGCGCTCGGGCGCGGCTTCGCCGCTGCACGGCTGTCGGCCTTCGGCCGACCGTGCTCGGGCCACTCACGGTTGGGACAGAGACGATGACGGTGACGTCGATCAGTACTGACGTGGTGGGGGAGCTGCGTCGGGTGGGGGTCGCCGACGTCGACGACTCCAGCCTCACGCGGGCGCTCTACAGCACCGACGCCTCGCTGTACCGCGTCGTCCCGCAGGTCGTGGTGCGTCCCCGCAGCGTCGAGGAGGTGCTCGCGACCGTCGAGGCCTGCCGGGTGACCGGCACCCCGCTGACGTCCCGCGGGGCCGGCACGTCGATCGCGGGCAACGCGGTGGGCAGCGGTGTCGTGATGGACCTGACGCGGCACCTCAACCGCGTGCACGAGATCGACGTCGAGGCCCGCACGGCCCGGGTCGACCCCGGTGCGGTCCACGCCGTCCTGCAGAAGGCCGCGACGCCGCTGGGGCTGCGGTTCGGCCCCGACCCGTCGACGCACACCCGCTGCACCGTCGGCGGCATGATCGGCAACAACGCGTGCGGCTCGCGCGCGCTCGCGTACGGACGCACGGCCGACAACGTCGTCGGGCTCGACGTCGTCACGATGGCGGGCGAGCAGCTGACGCTCGGCCGCGGCGCGACGACGTCCTCGCCGACGCTCGACGCCCTGCGCGACGTCGTCGGTGCGGACCTCGCGACGGTCCGCACCGAGTTCGGCCGGTTCGGCCGCCAGGTCTCCGGCTACAGCCTCGAGCACCTGCTGCCCGAGAACGGCTTCGACGTCGCGACGTTCATGGCCGGCACCGAGGGGACGCTCGCGACCATGACGTCGGCGACGGTGCGCCTCGTCGAGGACCCGCCCGTGCGGCAGATCCTCGTGCTCGGCTACGCCTCGATGGCCGAGGCGGCCGACGACGTCCCGTCGCTGCTGCCGTTCGGCCCGACGGCCTGCGAAGGCCTCGACTCGCGCATCGTCGACGTCTACCGCACCCACCGCGGCACGGTCCCCGACCTGCCCCGCGGCCAGGGCTGGCTGTTCGTCGAGATCTCCGGCGAGCACCCCGCCGAGGTCGCCGACACCGTCGTCCGCGCCGCGCGGGCCGCCTCGGCGGTCGACCACCGCGTCGTGACGGACGGTGGCGAGCAGGCCGTGCTGTGGCGCATCCGCGAGGAGGGCGCGGGTCTCGCGACCCGCACGCTGCCCGGCAAGGCCCTCTCGGGCTGGGAGGACGCCGCGGTGCCGCCCGAGAAGCTCGGCACGTACCTGCGCGAGCTCGACGCCCTGCTCCGGCAGAACGACCTCGACGGCGTCCCGTACGGGCACTTCGGCGACGGCTGCGTGCACATCCGCATCGACTTCCCGCTCGACGCCGACGGCGGCCACCAGCTGTTCCGTCGCTTCCTGGTCGACGCCGCGACGCAGGTCGCCGCGCTGGGCGGGTCGCTGTCGGGCGAGCACGGCGACGGTCGTGCGCGCTCCGAGCTGCTGCCGCTGATGTACTCCGGCGAGGCGATCGGGCTGTTCGAGCGGGTCAAGGCCGTGCTCGACCCCGACGACCTGCTCAACCCCGGGGTCCTGGTGCGTCCGGCCGCGGTCGATGCCGACCTGCGCGGCCCCGAGTCGATCCGCTCGCCCGGGCGCGAGCAGCTGTCGCGCCGACTCGGCCTGCGCCTGCTGCACGACGACGGCGACCTCGGCAAGGCCGTGCACCGCTGCACGGGCGTCGGCAAGTGCATCGCCGACAACCAGGGCTCCAACGGCGTCATGTGCCCCTCGTTCCAGGCCACGCGCGACGAGAAGGACAGCACGCGCGGCCGTGCCCGCGTGCTGCAGGAGATGATCGACGGCCGGCTCGTGACCGGGGGCTTCCGAGCCCCCGAGGTGCACGAGGCGCTCGACCTCTGCCTGTCGTGCAAGGGCTGCCTGAACGACTGCCCCACCGGCATCGACATGGCGAGCTACAAGTCCGAGGTGCTGCACCAGTCCTACAAGGGGCGCCTGCGGCCGCGCAGCCACTACGTCCTCGGCAGGCTGCCGTTCTGGGCCCGCGTGACGTCGCCGATCGCGCGCCTGGCCAACCTCGGCCTGCGCACGCCCGGCGTCCGCTCGCTCGCCCGGTGGGTCGCGGGCGTCGACCAGCGGCGCAGCCTCCCGATGTTCGCGACGAAGCGGTTCACCCGCGTGGCGCGCCCCGTGCTCGAGCAGGGACGTCCCCGCGTCGTGGTGTGGGCCGACTCGTTCACCGAGTTCTTCTCCACCGCCGGGGGAGAGGCGGCGCTGCGCGTGCTCGACGGCGCCGGCTACGACGTCGAGGTGCTCGCGCGACCCCAGTGCTGCGGCCTGACGTGGATCACGACCGGCCAGCTCGACACGGCCCGCGAGATGATCGGCCGCGCGATCGAGCAGCTGCACCCGTACGTCGCGGCGGGCGTCCCCGTCGTGGGCCTCGAGCCGTCGTGCCTCTCGGTGCTGCGGTCCGACGCCGTCGAGCTCGTCGACGACCCGCGGGCCGTCGACGTCGCGGCCGGCGTGTTCACGCTGTCCGAGCTGCTGCAGCGCACCGACGGCTGGACGCCGCCCGACCTGACGGGCACGACGCTCGTCGTCCAGCCGCACTGCCACCAGGCGTCGGTGCTGGGCTTCGAGGCCGACATGGCGATCATGACCGCGACCGGCGCGACGATCGACCGGGTGTCGGGGTGCTGCGGGCTGGCGGGCAACTTCGGCGTCGAGAAGGGGCACTACGAGGTCTCCGTCGCGGTCGCCGAGCAGCAGCTCCTGCCCGCCGTGCGCAACGCCCCCGCCGGGACGGTCGTCGTCGCCGACGGCTTCTCGTGCCGCACGCAGCTCGACGACCTGGTCTCGGTCGACGCGGTGCACCTCGCCCAGCTGCTCGACCGCCGTGCGGCACACTGAGCGCGTGACGACCGACCACCTGGCACCGCTCGAGCAGGCCGTCGGGCGTCTCGCGGCCCTCGTGCGTGACGCGTCGGGCGACGAGCCCGTCCCGGCGTGCGCGCCGTGGACCGTCCGCGACCTCGTGCTGCACGCCGGCACGGTGCACCGGTGGGCCGCCTCGATCGTCCTGAGCGGCCAGCGCCTCGCCGAGCCGTCGGCGCCGGTGGTGCCGGGCGACCTCGCCGACTGGTACGCCGCGACCGCCGCCGCGCTGGTGGCCGCCCTGCGGGCCGTCGACCCGTCCGAGCCCGTCCCCAACTTCTCGCGGGTCGACGAGACGGCGGCGTTCTGGCCGCGGCGCCAGCTGCACGAGGTGACGGTGCACACTGTCGACGTCCTGCAGGCGCTGGGCCACGACGCGTCGCGCACCGACGTGCCGGCCGCCCTGGCCGCCGACGGCGTCGACGAGGTGCTGCGCGTCTTCTTCCCCCGCATGACCGCACGGGGCGACCGTCCCGACGTGAGGTCGCGCGTGCGCCTCGTCGCGGACGACGTCGACGCGTCGTGGGTCGTCGCGCCCGCCGACGACGTGGCGGCGACCCCGGTGCTGCTGCCGTCCACGACCGCCGACGTCGACCAGACGGTGACGGGGCGGGCGTCCGACCTCTACCTCGCGCTGTGGCACCGGGTCCCGGCCGACCGCGTGCGATGCCGGGGCGACGACGCCGTGGCGCTGCTCGCCGGGCCGACCACGCCGTGAACGTGTCGTGAACGACGAGCGCGATCGGGACCTGAATTTGTTTCGAGGCGGGGGAGCCCGGTAGTATTTTCCTCTGTGCCTGAACTCATCAGGCCGGTGCACGCATCCTGCCGGATCGCACGGTGGCGAGTGCATCACGACTCATGGCTCGCGCCAGCCAGAAGAAGGAAGTTTGTAGTGCCCACGATCAACCAGCTGGTCCGCAAGGGCCGCCAGCGCAAGGTCGTCAAGACGACGACTCCCGCGCTCAAGGGTTCGCCCCAGCGACGCGGTGTCTGCACCCGCGTCTACACCACGACCCCCAAGAAGCCGAACTCCGCGCTTCGCAAGGTCGCGCGTGTCAAGCTGTCGAGCGGTACCGAGGTCACTGCCTACATTCCCGGCGAGGGCCACAACCTGCAGGAGCACTCGATCGTGCTCGTGCGCGGTGGCCGTGTGAAGGACCTTCCCGGCGTTCGCTACAAGATCATCCGTGGCGCCCTCGACACGCAGGCCGTCAAGGGTCGCAAGCAGGCCCGCAGCCTGTACGGCGCCAAGAAGGAGAAGAAGTAATGCCTCGTAAGGGACCCGCGCCCAAGCGCGTCGTCGAGACCGACCCCGTCTACGGGAGCCAGCTCGTCACCTCACTCATCAACAAGGTCCTGGTCGACGGCAAGAAGCAGGTCGCCCAGCGCATCGTGTACACCGCCCTCGAGGGCACCCGTGAGAAGTCGGGCACCGACCCGGTCATCACGCTCAAGCGCGCGCTCGACAACGTCAAGCCCGCCATCGAGGTCAAGAGCCGACGCGTCGGCGGCGCCACCTACCAGGTGCCGATCGAGGTCCGCGCGACCCGCCAGAACACCCTGGCCCTGCGCTGGCTCGTCAGCTACGCCGGCTCGCGCCGCGAGAAGACGATGGCCGAGCGCCTCATGAACGAGCTCCTCGACGCCAGCAACGGCCTCGGCGGCGCCGTCAAGAAGCGCGAGGACACGCACAAGATGGCCGAGGCCAACAAGGCGTTCGCCCACTACCGCTGGTAAGTCAGCACCACCTCCACCTCTCGTCTCGCCCATGACACCGGGCAGGCGGGGCATCCGCACCAAAGGAAGCGATCACACTCGTGGCAACCGACATCACCACCGACCTCAACAGGGTCCGCAACATCGGCATCATGGCGCACATCGATGCCGGCAAGACCACGACGACCGAGCGCATCCTGTTCTACACCGGCATCAACTACAAGATCGGTGAGGTCCACGACGGCGGCGCCACGATGGACTGGATGGAGCAGGAGCAGGAGCGCGGCATCACGATCACGTCGGCCGCGACGACCTGCTGGTGGAAGGACAACCAGATCAACATCATCGACACCCCCGGGCACGTCGACTTCACCGTCGAGGTCGAGCGCAACCTGCGCGTCCTCGACGGTGCGGTCGCCGTGTTCGACGGTGTCGCCGGCGTCGAGCCGCAGTCCGAGACGGTCTGGCGCCAGGCCGACAAGTACGGCGTCCCGCGCATGTGCTTCGTCAACAAGCTCGACCGCACCGGCGCCAGCTTCGACTACTGCGTCAAGACCATCCGTGAGCGCCTCGGCGCCACGGCCCTCGTCCTGCAGGTGCCGATCGGCGCCGAGGGCGACTTCATCGGCGTCGTCGACCTGATTGGCAACCGCGCGCTGGTCTGGCGCGGCGAGACCGCGATCGGTGAGGACTACACCGTCGAGGAGATCCCCGCCGACCTCGTCGACGAGGCCGCCGAGGCCCGTACCGAGATGATCGAGACGCTGGCCGACCAGGACGACGAGTTCGCCGAGGCCTACCTCGACGGCGCCGAGATCACCCCCGAGCTGCTGAAGCCGGCCATCCGTCGCGCGACGCTGGCCGCCAAGCTCAACCCCGTCCTGTGCGGCACGGCGTTCAAGAACAAGGGCGTCCAGCCCCTGCTCGACGCCGTCATCGACTTCCTCCCGTCGCCGATCGACGTCGGCGCCATCACGGGCCTCGACCCCCGCGACGAGAGCAAGACCGACACGCGCAAGCCCGAGGAGAGCGAGCCGTTCGCGGCCCTCGCCTTCAAGATCGCGTCCGACCCGCACCTGGGCAAGCTGACCTACCTGCGCGTCTACTCCGGTCGCCTCGAGGCCGGCTCGACCGTCATCAACGTGACGAAGGGCCGCAAGGAGCGCATCGGCAAGATCTACCAGATGCACGCCAACAAGCGCGCCGAGATCGCCTCGGTCGGCGCCGGCCAGATCGTCGCCGTGATGGGTCTGAAGGACACCACCACGGGCGAGACGCTCGCCGATCCGCAGAACCAGATCGTGCTCGAGTCGATGACGTTCCCCGCGCCGGTCATCCAGGTCGCGATCGAGCCCAAGACCAAGAGCGACCAGGAGAAGCTGGGCACCGCGATCCAGCGCCTCGCCGAGGAGGACCCGACGTTCCAGGTCCACACCGACGAGGAGACCGGCCAGACGATCATCGCCGGCATGGGCGAGCTCCACCTCGACATCCTCGTCGACCGCATGAAGCGCGAGTTCAACGTCGAGGCCAACGTCGGCAAGCCGCAGGTCGCGTACCGCGAGACCATCAAGCGCAAGGTCGAGAACGTCAGCTACACCCACAAGAAGCAGACGGGTGGCTCGGGCCAGTTCGCCAAGGTCATCATCTCGATCGAGCCCACGGGCCCCCTCGCCGGCGGCGAGGGCGGCTACGAGTTCGACAACGCCGTCTCCGGTGGCCGCGTGCCCCGCGAGTACATCCCGTCGGTCGACCAGGGTGCGCAGGACGCCATGCAGTTCGGTGTCCTCGCCGGCTACCAGATGGTCGACGTCAAGGTGACCCTGGAGGACGGCGCGTACCACGACGTCGACTCCTCGGAGCTCGCCTTCAAGCTCGCCGGTTCCATGGCGTTCAAGGAAGCGGCTCGCAAGGCCGATCCGGTGATCCTCGAGCCCGTGTTCGCGGTCGAGGTCACCACGCCCGAGGACTACATGGGCGACGTGATCGGCGACCTCAACTCTCGCCGTGGCCAGGTTCAGGCCATGGAGGAAGGGATGGGCGGCGTCAAGATCGTCAAGGCGATCGTCCCCCTCTCCGAGATGTTCGGGTATGTGGGCGACCTGAGGTCCAAGACCTCGGGCCGTGCGTCATACTCGATGCAGTTCGACTCCTACGCGGAGGTTCCCAAGAACGTCGCGGAAGAGATCATCAAAAAGGCCCGCGGCGAGTAACAGCGGTCCATCTCATAAGATGGCCTGAGGTACTCGTGCCGCGAGTATCCGACGGCGTTCAACAGCAACCAATTCGAAGAAGGAGCCCCACGTGGCTAAGGCGAAGTTCGAGCGGACCAAGCCGCACATGAACATCGGCACCATCGGTCACATCGACCACGGTAAGACGACTCTTACCGCGGCGATCACCAAGGTGCTGCACGACAAGTACCCCGACCTGAACGAGGCCTCGGCCTTCGACCAGATCGACAAGGCGCCGGAAGAGAAGCAGCGCGGCATCACGATCTCCATCTCGCACGTCGAGTACCAGACCGAGAACCGCCACTACGCGCACGTCGACTGCCCGGGTCACGCGGACTATGTCAAGAACATGATCACCGGTGCGGCTCAGATGGACGGCGCGATCCTCGTGGTCGCGGCCACCGACGGCCCCATGCCCCAGACGCGTGAGCACGTGCTGCTCGCGAAGCAGGTCGGCGTGCCCGCGATGGTCGTCGCGCTCAACAAGTGCGACATGGTCGACGACGAGGAGATCCTGGAGCTCGTCGAGCTCGAGGTCCGTGAGCTCCTGAGCGATCAGGACTTCGACGGCGACAACGTCCCCGTCGTCAAGGTGGCGGCCGTCCCGGCCCTCGCCGGCGACGCCAAGTGGGGCGAGTCGGTCCTCGAGCTCATGCAGGCCGTCGACGACTACATCCCGATGCCCCCGCGTGAGACGGACAAGCCGTTCCTCATGCCGGTCGAGGACGTCTTCACGATCACCGGTCGTGGAACCGTCATCACGGGCCGTATCGAGCGCGGCATCGTCAAGGTGACCGACACGGTCGACATCATCGGCATCCGCGACACGAAGCAGACCACGACGGTCACGGGCATCGAGATGTTCCGCAAGCTGCTCGACGAGGGTCAGGCCGGCGAGAACGTCGGACTGCTCCTGCGCGGTACCAAGCGCGAGGACGTCGAGCGCGGCATGGTCATCATCGCGCCCGGTTCCACGACTCCCCACACGGAGTTCGAGGGTCAGGTCTACATCCTGTCGAAGGAGGAGGGTGGCCGTCACACGCCGTTCTTCAACAACTACCGTCCGCAGTTCTACTTCCGCACGACGGACGTCACCGGCGTCGTCACGCTGCCCGAGGGCACCGAGATGGTCATGCCCGGCGACAACACCGAGATGAGCGTCGAGCTCATCCAGCCCATCGCCATGGAGGACGGACTCCGGTTCGCCATCCGTGAGGGTGGACGCACGGTCGGCGCTGGTCGCGTCACCAAGATCAACAAGTGATCCCGGCCGTCACCTGACGGCTGAACCCGATCACGACGAGGGCCCCGTCCCAGCTTCGGCTGGGGCGGGGCCCTTCGTCGTGTCCGGACCGTGGTGTCGGGAGTGGTTGTCATGGGCGTCCTGTGGGTGGACACCGTCGTCGCGGATGACGCGACGGGGGCCTAGCCTCATAGCCATGGGACACGACCACGCGCACGGCACCGGGGTGCAGCATCGAGGGCGCCTCGCGATCGTCCTCGCACTGTCGCTGGGTGTCCTCGTGGTCGAGGCGGTCGTCGCGGCGATCACCGGGAGCCTCGCGCTGCTGGCCGACGCGGGCCACGTGCTGGGCGACTCGTTCGGCATCGTCATGGCGCTGGCGGCGATCACGGTGGCGCAGCGCGGGGGAGGCCCGGGCTCGCGGCGCACGTTCGGGTACCAGCGCACCGAGATCCTCGCGGCAGGCCTCAACGGACTCATCCTGCTGGGCCTGGCGGTGTGGGTCACGTCCAGCGCGGTGAGCCGCTTCGGCGACGCCCCCGAGCTCGACGGTGGGCTGATCCTCGTGGCCGGTGCGACGGGCCTGGTCGTCAACGTCGTCGGTCTGGTGCTGCTGCGGGGCGGCTCGCAGGAGAGCCTCAACGTGCGGGGCGCCTACCTCGAGGTCGTGGGCGACGCGCTGGGCTCGGTCGCCGTGCTGGTGTCGGCCGTCGTCATCCTGCTCACGGGCTGGTACGCGGCCGACGCGATCGCGTCGCTGACGATCGCGGCGATGATCGTGCCGCGTGCGGTCTCGCTGCTCCGCGACGTCGTCGAGGTGCTGCTCGAGTCGACGCCCGAGCACGTCGACCTGGCCGAGCTGCGCGACCACATCGTCGGCACCGACGGGGTCAAGGACGTCCACGACCTGCACGTGTGGACCATCACCTCGGGCATGCCGGTCATGAGCGCGCACGTCGTCGTCGACGACGACGTGACCGGGATGGTCGAGGCCCACGCCGTCCTCGACCGCCTGCGCGGCTGCCTGGCCGAGCACTTCGACGTCGAGCACTCGACGTTCCAGATCGAGCCCGCCGGGCACCGCGACTCCGAGCACCACGTGCACCACTGAGACGCACGCGAGGGCCCGACCCCCCAGTGGGGGACCGGGCCCTCGCCGGGGTGCCGGGCGGTCGGACCGTCAGGACGCCGGCAGCTCGATCGTCCAGATCTTCTCGGGGATCGGGTCGCCGCCGCCGATGACGCTGGCGGCCAGCCGCTTGTACTGCAGCTGGTAGGCGTCCGCGCGGGTGTTGACCTGGAAGGCGACCCAGCCGGTCGTCCGCTCGCCGGCGCTCGCGGTCTCCCACGGGGTGAAGCCGGCCGCGGTCATGTCGTCGTCGATGATGCCCGTCGTCGAGCCGGCCAGCTCGTCGTCGGTCTGGTACAGCGTGAAGCCGCCCTGGATGCCGCCGCTGAACTTGTCGCCGGCCGCGGTGTCGAGCTCGAGGAGCACCCACTCGCCGCCGCCGTCGGGGATGTTGGTGCGCGACGGTGCCTGGAAGTCGCGGACCATGCCGGTGATCTTGACGGTGTCGCCCAGCACGTCGTCCTGGATCGTCTGGTCGACCGGCAGCTCGGCCTGCTGGGCGTCCGGGGCGTCCGTCGTCTCGGGGGCGGCGGGGGTGGTCGCGGACGTCTCGGGGGTCGTGGCGGCCTCGTCGCCGCTGCTGTCGGAGCCTCCGCACGCGGAGACCGCGAGGAGCGCGGCCGCCGTCGCGGCGACGAGGGAGCGTCGGATGGTCTTGCTCATGGTGGACAACCTCGTTCGTTGGTCGCACGAGGGCCCTTTACCCCCGCGCAGGACGCGGACAGCCTTTCAGACAGCCGTGCACCGAGGTCGGGCGGGCGTCAACAGATGCTGTCGTCCGACCGCGGCACCCCGAGCCCGAACAGGGGGCGGAGCTTGAGCCCGACCCACGTCCCGGCCAGGGCGACCGCTCCCCAGATCCAGCCCGACAGGCTGCCGGTCGAGATGCCGCCCAGGTAGGCGCCGATGTTGCAGCCCGAGGCGAGCCGGGCGCCGATGCCCAGCAGGATGCCGCCGATGAACGCGGCCGCGACCTCCTTGCCCGTGAATCGGTGACGGAACGACCAGACGCCGGCCAGGGTCGCGGCGATCGCGGCGCCCAGGATGATGCCGATGTTGGTCAGGGAGTTCTTGTCGGCCAGGACCGGGCCGGCGAGCTGCTCGGCCTGCCCCGGCTGCTGCCAGAACGACCAGAGCTCGGGGTGCAGACCGACGAGCTGCAGCACCTTGGCGCCCCACAGCCCGAAGGCGCTCGTGACGCCCCAGATGCCGCCCGACACCAGCAGGACACCAGCGGCCAGCACCGCGAGCACGACGGCGCCGGTCAGCATGGGCCACGAGCCGCGCCAGACCCGCGCGACCCCCGCGGCCGTGGGCGGACGTCCGGCCGGCGGGGGATTGCGCCGCGCCTGGTAGGCGCGGCTTCCGGCCACGATCGCCAGCAGTGCGGCGATCGTGACGGCCCATGCGCCGCCGTAGCCGACGTGGTCCTGCAGCAGCACGGGCTCGAACGTCGGCAGGTCGTCGACCAGGCCGAACTGCCATGTGTAGAGGACCGAGCCCACGATGAAGCCGAGCAGCGTCACGAGCACGCTGGACTGCCCCGACCCGACGGCGAACAGGGTGCCGGACGCGCACGCGCCACCCAGCTGCATGCCGAGGCCGAACAGGAACGAGCCCAGCAGCAGCGCGACCCCGATCTGACCGCCCGCCGGCTGCGGGGTCGATCCGAACAGGCCCGTGCCCGACGCCAGCAGCAGCATGCACAGCGTCGCCGCGGTGCCGAGCAGCAGCGCGTGCGCCCGCACGCCGGCGCCGTTGCCGACCGCGACGAGCTGGCGCCAGCCCGACGTGAAGCCGAACCGGGCGTGGAAGAGCGCGACACCGAGGCCGAGACCGAGCGCGAGCAGCACGGCGAACTTGGCGCCGTGCTGGCTGCCGACGACCGACACGAGCGCGACCGAGACGACGGCGACGCCGATCAGCGGTCCGCGCTGGACGGGGGGCGCCTCCTCCTGCGGGGGAGGCAGGGCGCACGTGGGAGCGGGTCCGAGAAGGGCTGTCATCCCTCCACGGTAGGCAGGTCGCGGACGCCCGCGTGACGCGTCCCGTCCCCTGAGACGACACCGATTTGTCTTTCACGCCACGGGTCTGTCAGAATAGTTCGGTTGCTCCGGCTCGATCGCTGGGGTGTCGTTCGTCCGGCCTCTCACGCCGATCCATGACGCGACACCGAAACTGAGATCGAGCTTGTCCCGCTGAAGCGGGTCCAACCACCTAACTCGACACGTGTGTGACGCATGCTCTTCAAACGGCCGCGACACGCCCGACCTCGGGGGTCGGCGGTGGGGAGGAGCCCTTCTCCCTCGATCCGGGGCGAGACTGCGAAGCGAACGAACGTAAAGGACAAGCGAGAGCATGGCGGGACAAAAAATCCGTATCCGGCTCAAGGCCTACGACCACGAGGTCATTGACTCGTCGGCGCGCAAGATCGTCGACACGGTGACGCGCACGGGCGCCAAGGTCGCAGGACCGGTGCCGCTGCCCACCGAGAAGAACGTGTTCTGTGTGATCCGTTCGCCGCACAAGTACAAGGACAGCCGCGAGCACTTCGAGATGCGCACGCACAAGCGTCTCATCGACATCATTGACCCGACGCCCAAGACAGTCGACTCGCTCATGCGCCTCGACCTGCCGGCCGGCGTCGACATCGAGATCAAGCTCTGAGGGGAGCCAGCGACCAATGAGCGACACCAGCACAGCCACCACGCGCGGCCTCCTCGGCCGCAAGCTCGGCATGACCCAGGTCTGGGATGCCGACAACAAGATCATTCCCGTCACGGTCATCGCCGCCGACACCAACGTCGTCACGCAGATCCGCACGCGTGAGACCGACGGCTACTCCGCCGTCCAGGTCGGCTTCGGCGAGATCGACGGCCGCAAGGTCAACAAGCCGGTCAGCGGCCACTTCGCGAAGGCCGGCGTCACGCCGCGTCGTCACGTCGTCGAGATCCGCACCGAGGCCATCTCCGACTACACGCTGGGCCAGGAGATCTCCCCGGAGATCTTCGCCGCGGGCGACGTCGTCGACGTCACCGCGACCAGCAAGGGCAAGGGCTTCGCCGGCGTCATGAAGCGTCACGGCTTCCACGGCGTGGGCGCCTCGCACGGCGCGCACCGCAACCACCGCAAGCCCGGCTCGATCGGTGGCTGCGCCACCCCGGGTCGCGTCTTCAAGGGTCTGCGCATGGCCGGTCACATGGGTGCCGAGCAGGTCACCACCCAGAACCTCAAGGTCCACGCGGTCGACACCGACAAGGGCGTCATCCTGATCAAGGGCGCGGTTCCCGGCCCCAAGGGTGCCCTCGTCGTCATCCGCTCTGCAGTGAAGGGAGCCTGACGATCATGGTCAACACCATCGACGCTCAGCTGCCCGTCGACATCTTCGACGTCCAGACGAACATCCCGCTGATCCACCAGGTCGTCGTCGCGCAGCTCGCGGCGGCTCGCCAGGGCACGCACAGCACCAAGTCGCGGGGCGAGGTGTCCGGCGGTGGCAAGAAGCCCTACCGCCAGAAGGGCACCGGCCGCGCCCGTCAGGGCTCGATCCGCGCACCCCAGTACAACGGTGGTGGCATCGTGCACGGCCCGACGCCGCGCGACTACTCGCAGCGCACCAACAAGAAGATGAAGGCCGCCGCCCTGCGCGGAGCCCTCTCGGACCGCGCTCGCACGGGTCGCCTGCACGTCGTCGAGAGCATCGTGGGCGGCGACAAGCCGTCGACGAAGCTCGCGCTGGCGACGCTGCTCGAGCTCACGCCGCGCCCCCGCGTCCTGATCGTCGTCGACCGTGACGACACCGTGACGGCGCTGAGCCTGCGCAACCACGACCACGCGAACATCCTGACGTTCGACCAGCTCAACACGTACGACGTGCTGAAGGCCGACGACCTGATCTTCACGCAGGCCGCGTTCGACGCCTTCGTGGCGGCGCGCTCGACCGAGGGCGTCGAGACGGTCTCGCTGAGCGCCCACGCGACCGAGGTGTCCAAGAACGACAAGGCTCCCGGCGCTCCCAAGAAGGCTGCCGCCAAGAAGACGCCCGCCAAGAAGGCCGCTGCGGCCACGGTCGTCGAGACCCCCGCCGCCGAGGCCGACGAGGCCCCGGCCGCCGAGGCCAAGCCGGCCAAGGCGACGGGCACCGCGACGCAGCCCTACGGTCCGGGCTCGAAGGCGCCCCTCAAGAGCGGCAACGCTCCCAAGGGCCACGAGATCAAGGGCAACGAGGACTCGATGAAGTACCACGAGCCCGACACCCAGTGGTACGACTCGACGGTCGCCGAGGTCTGGTTCGACTCCGCCGAGACGGCCGAGGCCGCCGGCTTCACGAAGGCAGGAGACGCCTGATGAGCACGATCTACAAGGACCACCGCGACGTTCTGATCGCGCCGGTCGTCAGCGAGAAGAGCTACGGCCTGCTCGACGACAACAAGTACACGTTCGTGGTGCACCCCGACGCCAACAAGACGGAGATCAAGATCGCCGTCGAGAAGATCTTCGGCGTCAAGGTCACCGCGGTCAACACGCTCAACCGCAAGGGCAAGACCCGTCGCACCAAGTCGGGTCTTGGCAAGCGCAAGGACACGAAGCGAGCAATCGTCAGTGTCGCTGCCGGTCAGAGCATCGACATCTTCTCGACGCCGAGCGCCTGAGGACTGAGGACACATGGCTATTCGCAAGTACAAGCCGACCACGCCGGGCCGCCGAGGCTCCAGCGTCGCCGACTTCGCCGAGATCACCCGCACCACGCCGGAGAAGTCCCTGGTGGAGCCGCTGCCCAAGAAGGGTGGCCGCAACAACCAGGGCCGGATCACGACGCGGCACCAGGGTGGCGGACACAAGCGCGCCTACCGCATCATCGACTTCCGTCGCTACGACAAGGACGGCGTCCCCGCGAAGGTCGCCCACATCGAGTACGACCCCAACCGCACGGCGCGCATCGCGCTCCTGCACTACGCGGACGGCGAGAAGCGCTACATCATCGCGCCCGAGGGTCTCAAGCAGGGCATGACCGTCGAGGCCGGCGTCGGCTCCGACATCAAGGTCGGCAACAACCTGCCGCTGCGCAACATCCCCGTCGGAACGCTGCTGCACAACATCGAGCTCCGCCCCGGTGGCGGCGCGAAGATGGGCCGTTCGGCCGGCGTCCGCGTCCAGCTCGTCGCGAAGGAGGGCGCCAAGGCTCAGCTGCGTCTGCCCTCCGGCGAGATGCGCTACGTCGACGTCCGCTGCCGCGCCACGATCGGCGAGGTCGGCAACGCCGAGCAGTCCAACATCAACTGGGGCAAGGCAGGCCGCAACCGCTGGAAGGGCAAGCGCCCGACCGTCCGTGGTGTCGCCATGAACCCGGTCGACCACCCGCACGGTGGTGGTGAGGGCAAGACGTCCGGTGGACGTCACCCCGTCTCCCCGTGGGGCAAGCCGGAGGGCCGCACGCGCAAGCGCAAGGCCAGCGACTCCCAGATCGTCCGCCGCCGCAAGTCCGGCCGCTGAGCCGGAACCAGGAGAGAATCGATATGCCACGCAGTTTGAAGAAGGGTCCGTTCGTTGACGGGCACCTCGAGAAGAAGGTCGACGTCCAGAACGCGGCCGACACGCACACCGTGATCAAGACCTGGTCGCGCCGCTCGATGATCCTGCCGTCCTTCATCGGACACACGATCGCCGTGCACGACGGCCGCAAGCACGTGCCCGTGTTCATCACGGACTCGATGGTGGGTCACAAGCTGGGCGAGTTCGCCCCGACCCGCACGTTCCGCGGTCACGAGAAGGACGACCGGAAGGCGAAGAGGCGATGAGTGCAGCTACCCGTGAGAACATCAGCGCGCGTCGCGAGCGCCTGCTGGGCGACGAGCCCGGCGCGTTCGCCGTGGCGCGGTTCGTGCGCGTCACCGCGCAGAAGTCGCGCCGCATCGGCGACCTGATCCGCGGCGAGTCCGTGGACAACGCCCTGGCCACCCTGCAGTTCGCGCCGCAGGCCGTCGCCGAGGTCTTCTACAAGCTCGTCGACAGCGCTGCTGCCAACGCCGAGTCGACCGAGGGCCTCGACCGCTCCTCGCTGATCATCACGACGGTCCACGTCGACGAGGGTCCGACGATGAAGCGCTGGCGTCCGCGCGCCAAGGGTGCGGCCAACCGCATCCTCAAGCGCAGCAGCCACCTGACCGTCGTCGTCCAGCCGGCCGACTTCGTCGAGGGCAAGCGCCTCGCCGCTGCCTCCAAGAACTCCAAGAAGAAGGGCGGGAACCGATAGTGGGACAGAAGATCAACCCTCACGGGTTCCGACTCGGCATCTCCACCGATCACAAGAGCCGTTGGTACGCCGACAAGCTCTACAAGAGCTACGTCGGTGAGGACGTCCAGATCCGCAAGATGCTCACCAAGGGCATGGACCGCGCGGGCATCAGCCGTGTCGAGATCGAGCGCACGCGTGAGCGTGTCCGCGTCGACATCCACACCGCTCGTCCCGGCATCGTCATCGGCCGCCGTGGCGCCGAGGCCGACCGCATCCGCGGCGACCTCGAGAAGCTCACGGGCAAGCAGGTGCAGCTGAACATCCTCGAGGTCAAGAACCCCGAGATGGACGCGCAGCTGGTGGCCCAGGGCGTCGCCGAGCAGCTCTCGGGTCGCGTGCAGTTCCGTCGCGCGATGCGCAAGGCCATGCAGTCGACGATGCGTTCGGGCGCCAAGGGCATCCGGATCCAGTGCTCGGGCCGCCTCGGTGGCGCCGAGATGTCGCGCTCGGAGTTCTACCGCGAGGGCCGCGTGCCCCTGCACACGCTCCGCGCCGACGTCGACTACGGCTTCTACGAGGCCAAGACGACCTTCGGCCGCATCGGCGTGAAGGTCTGGATCTACAAGGGCGAGGTCGCGGGCACCCGCGCCGAGCGTGAGGCCGAGGCGGCCAAGCGCGCAGCCGCGCCCGGCAGCAACCGTCGTCCCGCCCGTGGCGGAGCCGCCGGTGGCGCGCGTCGTCCCGAGCGTCCCGCTCGCGACGAGGCCGCTCCCGCCGCGACCGACGCCGCTGCTGCCGCTCCGGCCGAGGCACCCGCCGAGGCCGTCGCCGCTACTCCTGCAGGGGAGGGTTCCTGATGTTGATGCCCCGTAGGGTCAAGTACCGCAAGCAGCACCACCCCGCTCGTCGCGGCGCCGCCAAGGGTGGCACCGAGCTGGCGTTCGGCGACTTCGGCATCCAGTGCATCAGCGCTGCGTACGTGACGAACCGCCAGATCGAGTCCGCTCGTATCGCCATGACGCGTCACATGAAGCGTGGCGGCAAGGTGTGGATCAACATCTACCCCGACCGCCCGCTGACCAAGAAGCCCGCCGAGACCCGCATGGGTTCGGGCAAGGGCTCGCCCGAGTGGTGGGTCGCGAACGTCAAGCCCGGCCGCGTCATGTTCGAGCTGTCCGGCGTCGACGAGAAGACCGCCCGCGAGGCCACGCGCCTCGCGATCCACAAGCTGCCCATGAAGGCACGCTTCATCTCCCGAGAGACAGGTGACCTGTGATGGCTGCAGTGACCACCGCCGCCGAGCTGCGCGCCGTGAGCGCCGAGGACCTGGCCGAGAAGCTGGCCGAGTCCAAGGAAGAGCTGTTCAACCTGCGCTTCCAGAACGCCACGGGTCAGCTCGACAACACCGCCCGCCTGCGCGCGGTCCGCAAGGACATCGCCCGCATCTACACCGTGATGCGTGAGCGCGAGCTCGGCATCGTCGAGGGGGCAGAGGCATGAGCGACGACAAGAAGGCAGAGACAGTGACCAACGATCGCACCGCGCGCAAGACCCGTGAGGGTCTCGTCGTCAGCGACAAGATGGACAAGACCGTCGTGGTCAACGTCGAGGACCGCGTCAAGCACGCGCTCTACGGCAAGGTCCTGCGACGCAACATCAAGCTCAAGGCTCACGACGAGTCCAACGCTGCCGGCATCGGCGACCGGGTCCTGATCATGGAGACCCGTCCGCTCTCGGCGACCAAGCGTTGGCGCATCGTCGAGATCCTCGAGAAGGCCAAGTAGGAGACGACAGATGATTCAGCAGGAGTCTCGACTCAAGGTCGCCGACAACACCGGTGCGAAGGAAATCCTCTGCATCCGTGTCCTCGGTGGCTCGGGCCGTCGTTACGCGGGCATCGGCGACACGATCGTCGCCACCGTGAAGGACGCCATCCCCGGCGGAAACGTCAAGAAGGGCGATGTCGTCAAGGCTGTCGTCGTGCGCACCGTCAAGGAGCGCCGTCGTCCCGATGGTTCGTACATCAAGTTCGACGAGAACGCAGCCGTCATCCTCAAGGCGGACGGAGACCCGCGCGGCACGCGCATCTTCGGCCCCGTCGGCCGTGAGCTTCGCGACAAGAAGTTCATGCGCATCATCTCTCTCGCACCGGAGGTGCTCTGACATGGCCCGCAAAGGCACCGTCAGCATTCGCAAGGGTGACCAGGTCAAGGTCATCGCCGGCAAGGACAAGGGCGTGACCGGTTCGGTCATCGAGGTCCTCGCCGAGCACGATCGCGTCATCGTCGAGGGCGTCAACCGCGTCAAGCGCCACACCAAGCCCTCGCAGGCTGGTGGCGTCGGCTCGGGCGGCATCATCACGAGCGAGGCGCCGATCCACATCTCGAACGTCATGCTGCTCGCCGACAAGGAGCCGACCCGTGTCGGCTACCGCCGCGACGACGTCACCAAGACGCGTCCCGACGGCTCGACCTACTCGGCCCAGCGCAGCGTCCGCATCGCCAAGAAGACCGGAAAGGAGATCTGACATGGCAGACGACACCACCACCACGACCGCCACGGCCGCACCGCGTCTGAAGACGCGGTACCGCGAGGAGATCCTCCCGGCCCTGCGTGACCAGTTCGGCTACGACAACGTGATGCAGGTTCCCGGCCTCACCAAGATCGTCGTCAACATGGGCGTCGGCGAGGCCGCCCGCGACGGCAAGCTGATCGAGGGCGCGATCCGCGACCTCACCGCCATCACGGGACAGAAGCCGCAGGTCACCAAGGCCCGCAAGTCCATCGCCCAGTTCAAGCTGCGCGAGGGCATGCCGATCGGCACGCACGTCACGCTGCGCGGCGACCGCATGTGGGAGTTCCTCGACCGTCTGCTGACGCTCGCGCTGCCCCGCATCCGCGACTTCCGCGGCCTGAGCCCCAAGCAGTTCGACGGCCGCGGCAACTACACGTTCGGTCTGACCGAGCAGGTCATGTTCCACGAGATCGACCAGGACAAGATCGACCGCTCGCGCGGCATGGACATCACGGTCGTCACGACGGCGGCCAACGACGACGAGGGGCGCGCGCTGCTCAAGCTGCTCGGCTTCCCCTACAAGGAGAACTGACATGGCGAAGACTGGTCTCAAGGTCAAGGCCGCGCGCAAGCCCAAGTTCGCCGTGCGCGGCTACACCCGCTGCCAGCGGTGCGGCCGTCCCCGCTCGGTGTACAAGAAGTTCGGCCTGTGCCGCATCTGCCTGCGCGAGATGGCGCACCGCGGCGAGCTGCCGGGCATCACCAAGAGCTCCTGGTAGCACCAGGCCTCTCGGCACCACATACCCCTCACACGTCGTAGGTCCCCTCCCACTCCCGTCGAGCTCGCTCGACAGCCCGAGGACGAGACGGAAACCGCGGCGAGAAATGGAACACATGCAATGACAATGACCGATCCGATCGCAGACATGCTCACGCGTGTCCGCAACGGCAACCAGGCGTACCACGACAGCGTGGCCATGCCCTACTCCAAGCTGAAGGCCGGCGTCGCCGAGATCCTGAAGCAGGAGGGCTACATCACGTCGATCGACGTCGCCGAGCCCGCCGAGGGCGAGGTCGGCAAGACGCTGACCATCACCCTCAAGTACGGCCCGCACCGCGAGCGCTCGATCGCCGGCATCCGCCGCATCAGCAAGCCGGGCCTTCGCGTCTACGCGAAGTCGACCGGACTTCCCAAGGTGCTCGGCGGACTCGGTGTCGCCATCATCTCGACCAGCCAGGGTCTGCTCACGGACCGCCAGGCCAACCAGAAGGGCGTAGGCGGAGAAGTCCTCGCCTACGTCTGGTGAGAGGGGTCTGACACATGTCACGCATCGGCAAGATTCCCGTCACGATCCCGTCCGGCGTCGAGGTCACCATCGAGGGCCAGGACATCCGCGTCAAGGGCCCCAAGGGCGAGCTGTCGCACACCATCGCCGAGCCGATCACGGTCGCCAAGGACGAGGACGGCGCACTGTCCGTCGAGCGTCCCAACGACGAGCGCAAGAGCAAGGCCCTCCACGGCCTCTCGCGCACGCTGATCAGCAACATGGTCGTCGGCGTCACCGAGGGATACGAGAAGAAGCTCGAGATCGTCGGCGTCGGTTACCGCGTCGCGCTCAAGGGCCCGACCGAGCTCGAGTTCGCGCTCGGGTTCAGCCACCCGGTCGTCGTCAAGGCGCCCGAGGGCATCACGTTCGCCGTCGAGAAGCCCACCGCGTTCTCGGTCATCGGCATCGACAAGCAGGCCGTCGGTGAGGTCGCCGCGAACATCCGCAAGATCCGCAAGCCCGAGCCCTACAAGGGCAAGGGCGTCCGTTACGCCGGCGAGCACGTGCGTCGCAAGGTCGGAAAGGCTGGTAAGTAGTCCATGGCTATCTCGATCAGGCACAACAAGAGCGTCAAGGGTCGTACGGCATCGCGTCTGCGCCGCCAGATCCGTGGTCGCAAGAAGATCCACGGCTCGGCCGAGCGTCCGCGCCTCGTCGTCACCCGCTCCAACAAGCACCTCGTGGCCCAGGTCGTCGACGACCTCCAGGGACACACGCTGGCATCGGCGTCCACGATGGAGGCCGACCTGCGCGGGCTCGACGGTGACAAGACCGCCAAGGCCAAGCGTGTCGGCGAGCTCGTGGCCGACCGCGCCAAGGCCGCCGGTGTCGCCACCGTGGTCTTCGACCGCGCCGGCAACAAGTACGCGGGACGCGTCGCGGCTCTGGCCGACGGCGCCCGCGAGGGCGGACTGGAGTTCTGATGACGAAGGTCAACACCACTGAAATTCTCTCAATCGTGAGGAGTGCCGCATGAGCGGGCAGCAGCGCCGCGGAGGCGGAGGCGGACGGGGCCGTGACAACGGTCGCGGCGCCGAGAAGTCGCAGTACATCGAGAAGGTCGTCACGATCAACCGTGTCGCCAAGGTCGTCAAGGGTGGTCGTCGCTTCAGCTTCACCGCCCTCGTGATCGTCGGCGACGGCGACGGTCAGGTCGGCATCGGCTACGGCAAGGCCAAGGAAGTTCCCACCGCGATCTCCAAGGGTGTCGAAGAGGCCAAGAAGTCCTTCTTCCGCGTCCCCCGGATCCAGGGCACGATCCCGCACCCGGTGCAGGGCGAGAAGGCGGCCGGTGTCGTCTTCCTGCGTCCCGCATCGCCCGGTACCGGTGTCATCGCCGGTGGCCCGGTGCGCGCCGTGCTCGAGGCTGCTGGCGTCCACGACGTCCTCAGCAAGTCGCTGGGCTCGTCCAACGCGATCAACATCGTCCACGCGACCGTGGCGGCCCTGCGCCTGCTCGAGTCGCCCGAGGACGTCGCATCGCGTCGCGGCCTGACGGTCGAGCAGGTCGCCCCGGCGGCCCTGCTGCGGGCCGGCAAGGAAGGCATCGCCGAGGCCAAGGCCAAGGCTGACGCCGGAGCGGGTGTCTGATGGCGAAGATCCAGGTCACCCAGATCAAGTCGGGCATCGGCCGCAAGCCCAACCAGCGCGAGACGCTGCGTTCGTTGGGTCTCAAGCGGATCGGTGACGTCGTCGTCAAGGAAGACCGTCCGGAGATCCGCGGCATGGCTGAGTCCATCCCGCACCTCGTGGACCTCAAGGAGGTTGATTGATCATGGCGCTCAAGCTGCACCACCTGCGCCCCGCCCCCGGAGCCAAGACCGCCAAGACCCGCGTGGGTCGCGGTGAGGCCTCGAAGGGCAAGACGGCCGGACGCGGAACCAAGGGCACCAAGGCCCGCTACCAGGTTCCCGCCGGCTTCGAGGGTGGACAGGTTCCCATCCACATGCGACTGCCGAAGCTGAAGGGGTTCAAGAACCCGTTCCGCGAGGAGTACCAGGTCGTCAACCTCGACCGCATCAACGAGCTCTACCCCGATGGTGGTGACATCGACGTCGCGTCGCTGGTCGCCAACGGAGCGGTCCGCAAGGGTCGTCCGGTCAAGGTCCTCGGACAGGGCGACATCACCGTCAAGGTCCAGGTCACGGCGAACAAGTTCTCCGCCTCGGCCAAGAGCAAGATCGAAGCAGCCGGCGGTTCCACCACCGTGCTGTGATCCTGAAACGGCGGAATCCTCCCTCGGAGGGTTCCGCCGTTCTGGGTGACTGTTAGAGTCACACCGCGGGCGAGAGCCCGCTTTTGTCCGTTCTACCCACGCACGCAAGTGCACGAGGAGGATCACGGTGCTCAGCGCCTTCGTCCACGCCTTCCGGACGCCCGACCTGCGGAAGAAGATCCTCTTCGTCCTGTTCGTCATCGTCCTGTTCCGACTCGGCTCGACGATGCCCGCGCCGGGCATCAACGTCGGCAACGTCCAGGACGCCGTCCAGGCCGCCTCGACGGGTGAGAACAGCAGCCTGTTCGCGCTGATCAACGTCTTCTCCGGCGGTGCCCTGCTGCAGCTGACGGTGTTCGCGCTGGGCATCATGCCCTACATCACCGCGAGCATCATCCTGCAGCTGCTCGTCGTGGTGATCCCTCGGCTCGAGGCCCTCAAGAAGGAGGGCCAGGCCGGGCAGACCAAGATCACGCAGTACACGCGCTACCTGACGCTGGGCCTGGCGATCCTCCAGGCGACCGGCATCGTCGCGCTGGCCCGCAGCGGCAACCTGTTCGGCGGCGCCGAGCAGGGCCGCCCCCTGCTCTACAACCCCGACAGCA
The DNA here is from genome assembly GCF_001426485.1 of Aeromicrobium sp. Root472D3. Lineage (GTDB taxonomy): Bacteria > Actinomycetota > Actinomycetes > Propionibacteriales > Nocardioidaceae > Aeromicrobium. The sequence continues at coordinate 1,275,576 of NZ_LMET01000001.1, forward strand.
TCCTGTCGTTCCTGCTGATCGTGCTGACGATGGTCGCCGGAACCGCCGTGATCATGTGGCTGGGCGAGCTCATCACCGACCGCGGTGTCGGCAACGGCATGTCGATCCTGATCTTCACGCAGGTCGTCGCGACGTTCCCGGGCGCCATGTGGCAGATCAAGCAGACCAAGGGCTGGACGACCTTCGTCGCGGTCATCGCGATCGGCCTGGTCATCGTCGCCGCGGTGATCTTCATCGAGCAGGCGCAGCGCCGCATCCCGGTGCAGTACGCCAAGCGCATGGTCGGGCGTCGCATGTTCGGCGGCTCCTCGACGTACATCCCGCTCAAGGTCAACCAGGNCAACTCGGGTGCGCCATGGGCCACCTGGATCAACGACAACTTCGTCAAGGGCGACCACCCGCTGTACATGGCGACGTTCTTCCTGCTGATCGTGTTCTTCACGTACTTCTACGTGTCGATCACCTTCAACCCCGAGGAGGTCGCCGACAACATGAAGAAGTACGGCGGCTTCATCCCCGGCATCCGTGCTGGTCGCCCGACCCAGGACTACCTGGGCTACGTGCTGAGCCGCATCACGGCTCCCGGTGCGCTGTACCTCGGCCTGATCGCGCTGATCCCGATGATCGCCATCGCGGCGATCGGGGCCAGTCAGAACTTCCCGTTCGGCGGCACGACGCTGTTGATCATCGTCGGCGTCGGCCTCGACACGGTCAAGCAGATCGAGAGCCAGCTGCAGCAGCGCAACTACGAAGGGTTCCTGAAGTAAAATGCGACTCCTCATCATGGGCCCGCCGGGGGCGGGCAAGGGAACACAGGCCGTCGGACTGGCCGAGCGCATCGGTGGGGCGCACATCTCGACGGGCGACATCTTCCGTGCGAACGTCCGCGACCAGACCGAGCTCGGGCAGACCGCCCAGCGCTTCATGGACGCGGGCGAGTACGTGCCCGACGAGGTCACCAACGCGATGGTCAAGGACCGTCTGGCCCAGTCCGACGCGACCGAGGCGTTCATCCTCGACGGGTACCCGCGCACGGTCGACCAGGTCTCGACGCTCGACGGCATCCTCGCCGAGCTGGGCGCACCGCTCGACGGCGTCATCGAGCTCGTCGTCGATCCCGAGGAGCTCATCCAGCGGCTGCTCAAGCGCGCCGAGACGTCCGGTCGGGTCGACGACACCGAGGACGTCGTGCGGCACCGCCAGGAGGTCTACACCGCCGAGACGGCCCCGCTGCTCGAGGTCTACGGATCGCGCGGTCTGCTGATCAAGGTCGACGGCGTCGGCGAGGTCGACGAGGTCTCGCGCCGCATCGACGCCGCCCTCCCGTCGTAGGCTCGGGCCGCTGATGTTCGACCGCGGCATCGAGATCAAGACCCCCGACCAGATCGCCACGATGCGCGAGGCCGGCCTGGTCGTGGGACGCACCCTCGAGCTGCTCCGCGCCGAGGCGCGGGCCGGCATGACGACCCGTGACCTCGACGCGATGGCGCACCAGCACATCCTCGACGCGGGCGCCACGTCGAACTTCCTGCACTACGGCGCGCACGGCCCCTCGGGCGAGGGCGGCTTCGACGGCGTCATCTGCACGTCGGTCAACGACGAGGTCGTGCACGGCGTCCCCGGCTCCCGGGTGCTGCGCGACGGCGACATCATCTCGATCGACTGCGGGGCGATCGTCGACGGCTGGCACGGCGATGCCGCGACGACCATCGCGATCGGCGAGGTGCCCGATGACGTCGCCGCCCTGATGCGCGTCACCGAGGACGCGATGTGGCGCGGCATCGCGGCGGCCGCGCTGGGTGGCCGCGTGGGCGACATCAGCCACGCGATCGAGACCGCCGTCGACGCCGCCGGAGACTACGGGATCGTCGAGGGCTACACGGGCCACGGCATCGGCTCGGCGATGCACCAGGCGCCCGACGTGCCCAACTACGGACGTCCGCGGCGCGGTCCCAAGCTCGTGAAGGGCATGGCCCTGGCCGTCGAGCCGATGGTGACCCTCGGCGGTGGTGCCACCCGCACGCTGGCCGACGACTGGACCGTCGTGACGACCGACGGCTCGCGGGCGGCGCACTTCGAGCACACCTTCACGCTGACCGACACCGGGACGTGGGTGCTGACGGCGCTCGACGGCGGCCGTGAGCGACTGGCTGCGCTGGGCGTGCCCTATGGGGGACACTGACCGGATGAGGATCCTCGCCGCACCAGCCGCCACCGTCGCGCTGCTGCTGGCGAGCGCCTGCGGATCCGACGCGGGGTCGGGGGCCACGAGCCCCGAGGACGCCGTCTCGCGCTTGATGGCGGCCCTCGAGGACGGCAGCTGCCCCGACGTGCAGGACGTCGTGGTGACGCCCGACCTGGTCGACTGCGAGCAGGTCGGGACGCTGCGCGGCAGCTATGCCGACGACGGCGTCGACCTCGACGACGTGTCGCTGTCGGCCGGCGAGGTCGTCGACGACAGCTCGTCGGTCACGGCCGACCTCGGGGCGGGCCAGGACGCCGAGACGTGGCAGGTCGAGCGCGTGGACGGCTCCTGGAAGGTGCTGTTCGACTCCGAGGAGTGACGCCGCGGCGTCAGCGCACCGTGAGGGTCTTGGTCTTCTCGGTCGAGGCGACGCGCGAGGTGCCGCCGTAGCCGAGCCGGTACGTCTGACGGCCGGTCGCCTGTCGGGTCAGCGTGAACGTCGCGCGCCCCTTGGTGACCTTGACGGCACGGGTGCGGCCGGCCGGGTCGACGACCGTGAGCGATCCCGACAGCGGCGCCGAGCCGGTCGCCCTGACCGTGACGGTGAACGCGATCCGGCCGCTGCCGCCGGCGACGGCCCTGACGGACATCGACGACGCCGTGCGGGTCCTGCGGACGGCCGGCGTCGTCGCGGTCAGGGCCGTGTACCCCGAGGCCTTGTAGGTGACGGTGGCCGACAGGCGCCGTCCGACGTCGGTCTTCGACACCTTGCGGGTGCGCCCCGTGGCGCCCGAGATGGCCCTGCCGTCGCGCAGCCACTGGTAGCGGACCGAGGCGCCGGAGGGCGACACGGTGCCCGGCGAGACGCTGAGGACCGTCCCGACGCCGGGGGAGCCGGTGATGCGGGGGCCGGACGACAGCGTGATGCGTCCGGTGGCGACCGCCGACGTCGACGACGAGGTGGCCGTCCGCGAGGCGAAGCCCGGGCGCTTGGCCGTGACCCGCACGCGGATCGTCTGGCCGCGCTGGCGGCTCGTGGGTGTGAAGGTCTGCGCCGTGGCTCCCGAGACGGCGGTGCCGCCGGCGAGCCACTGGTACGACGCGGTGACGGTGGGCGACCACGAGCCGGGCGACGCGGTGAGCGGCGAGCCGACCCGCGGGGTCCCGCTGATGCCCGGCGCGGACGATCGGGTGAGGGTGCCCGCGGCGACGGCGGCGGTGGGCCGCGAGACGGCCGTCGCCGAGGTGTAGCCGGCGCGCGTGGCCGTCACCTGGACGACCAGGGCCCGGCCGGCGTCGGCCGACCGAGCGGCGTACGTCGAGCCGGTCGCCCCGTTGACGGCGGTCGCGCCGGAGAACCACTGGTAGGTGAGCACGGCGTCCTTGCGGGACCAGGTGCCGGGCGACGCGGTCAGCGTCTGGCCGACCTTCGCGCTGCCGGTGACCGACGGCGCCACCGTCGACGTCAGGGTGCCGGGGGACACCACCGCGGGCGCCGACACCGTGCGGACGGCGGGTGAGCCCGAGCGGTAGCCCGAGACCTGGACGCTCAGGGAGCGTCCGAGCATCGACGACGTCGGGGCGAACGTCTTGGCGGTGGCCCCCGCGACGGGCGAGCCGTCGAGCAGCCACTGGTACCCGTAGCTGTCGGGGGTGGGGTTCCACGAGCCGACGGACGCGCTCACCGACCTGCCGACCGTGGGCGCGCCGTTGATCGCCGGCTGGGACGTGCTGGCGGGGGCCGGGGGCGTGAAGTGGATGATCCCGTCGGGCCAGCCCTTGCCGTCCTTGGTGATCTTGCGCCAGTCGAAGGCCCCGCTCCAGTTGGACTCCGACACCCAGATCTCGGTCGAGGAGACGACCTTCTCGATGTAGGCGACGTGGTTGCCGGTCTTGCCCCACCACGCCACGGCGCCGACCGCGGGCTTGGAGTCGGTCACCGACGCCATCGCGGTGCCCCAGTCGCGGGCGTTGCCGACGCCGGGCGCGGGGCGCTTGGTCGACATGCCGTTGGTCGTGATGAGCCGGTACGCGACGTAGTTGGTGCAGTTGGTGCCGGTGTACATGTTCCAGTAGCTCGTGTTCCTGGCCGAGGCGTAGCCCGCGTGCGAGTAGCCCTTGCCGCTGCACCCCGTGTACGTCGTGCACAGCACGGTGTACGCCGCCTGCGCCGGAGCGATCGGCACGAGCAGGGCGGCGAAAAATAGCACGACGAGTGCGATCCGGGTGTGCGACACGCCGACACTCTACGTGACGGATGGGGCGCGTGTGACTCGATGAGGCGAGATCATCGTGCGGACCCGCCCCGGACCGTCGTCAGCGGTGCATCTCCATCGTGCAGCACTTGACGCTCCCGCCGGACTTGATGAACTCGCCGAGGTCGACCGGCACGGGGGTGTAGCCCCGGTCGCGCAGGCTCGCGGCCAGCTCCGTGGCGGCCGTCGGCAGCACGACGTGGTGCCCGTCGCTGACGGCGTTGAGCCCCAGCACGAGGGCGTCGGCCTCGGAGCAGATGATCGCGTCGGGGAACAGGTCGCGCAGCGTCCGCTGGCTGTGCCGGCTGAACGCGCCGGGGAAGTACGCGATGTCCGCGGGGGCCTGGCCGTTGCCGTCGTCGAGGATCGCGATCGCGACGTCGAGGTGGTAGAACCGCGGATCGACGAGCTCGAGCGAGACGACCGGACGGTCGAGGGCGTCGGCGGCCTCGATGTGCGCCTCGAGCGACGTGCGGAAGCCCGTCCCGGCCAGGACCATCGAGCCGAGCGCCAGGAAGTCGCCCTCGCCCTCGTTGGTGCGGCCGGGCTCGGTCACGTGGTAGCCGTTGGCCGTCAGCCACGCGGCGTAGGCGCCGCCCTCGGCGGCGCGCTCGGGGTGGCGGAACTTGGCGCCGTACGCCCGTCCGCCGATGACCAGGCCACCGTTGGCGGCGAAGACCATGTCGGGCTGGCCGGGCAGCGGGTCGATCAGGTCGACGCGGTGCCCGAGGCTCAGGTACGTGTTGCGCAGGACCTCCCACTGCAGGCGTGCCCGATCGACGTCGACCGGCACGGTGACGTCCATCCACGGGTTGATCGCGTACGCGACCTCGAAGTGCGACGGCGTGCACATCAGGTAGTGGCGGGGGCGCGGTGCGCGGATCGCCTCGACGGGGAGGGGGGCTGCTGCTGATCGGGTGTCGAGAACGGTCAAGGTGAGGCCTCCGGGGGTGAGCTCAGGCAGTGACTCTGCGCAATGGACCCAGCGTAGGGGCGGCGGGCGGACGCCGACGAATCCGAAATGCCCTTCGGTGCAGCGATATCTTGCGTAGTGATGGAACCGATGAAGGATTCTTGCAAGACTGGTCTCATGGACGATCTCGACCGCCAGCTCATCGGATGCCTGCTCGAGGACGGCCGGGCCACCTACGCCGCGATCGGCGACCGCATCGGCCTGTCGTCGCCCGCGGTGAAGCGGCGCATGGACCGGCTGGTCGCCGACGGCGTGATCGCCGGGTTCACCGCGATCCTCGACCCGCACCTGGTCGGCTGGACGACCGAGGCCTACGTCGAGGTGCACTGCAAGGGCACGATCTCGCCCGACGAGCTGCGCGCGGCGTTCGGCCGCGTGCCGGAGGTGCACGCCGCGGCGACGGTCTCGGGCGCCGCCGACGCGATCCTGCACATCGTGGCCAAGGACGTGCGGGATCTCGAGCGGGCGCTCGAGCGCGTCCGGGTCGAGACCGACAACGTCGACCGCACCGAGACCGCGATCGTCCTGTCGCGCCTGATCGACCGCCACGGCCCCGGCCAGGCGGGGTTCAGACCTCCCGACGAGGTCCCAGCCGGCTGACAGCAGGACCCGGGGAGCCTGCCGGTCGCGGACGCGGGGGCCGGGGCGATTTGAGTCTGCCGCCCCCGTGGGCGTAGAATCGGGAGTCGGCCTTTTCAGGCGCGCACACCCATGTCACGACACCCGCTCCGGCGGCGTGCGGGGTGCGTCCCGGCCGGAGCCACACAGCATCACAGTGACATCACAGGCAGTGCAACCAAAGAAGAGGTCATGGCGAAAAAAGAAGGCGTCATCGAGATGGAAGGTGCCGTGGTCGAGGCTCTTCCCAACGCGATGTTCCGTGTGGAGCTGGCCAACGGTCACAAGGTCCTCGCGCACATCAGCGGCAAGATGCGTCAGCACTACATCCGCATCCTTCCCGAGGACCGGGTCGTGGTGGAGCTTTCGCCGTACGACCTCTCCCGCGGACGCATCGTCTACCGCTACAAGTAAGACCGCTCCACCTCAACATCCACGCATCGATCCCCAAGAGAGAGAATCTCGATGAAGGTCAACCCGAGCGTGAAGAAGATGTGTGACAAGTGCAAGGTGATCCGTCGCCACGGCCGCGTCATGGTGATCTGCGAGAACCCGCGCCACAAGCAGCGCCAGGGCTGAGCAGGCACATCCGCTTCACAGCAAGAGCAGCACGCAACATCTGAACGCTCCCGTCGCACCCGGTCCACCCGACCGGACCGCGGCGGGTCACCCCCGGAAGCGTAGGCCGGGGCCCGGCTCCAGGTCACCGAAGACCTGGGAGGCAGCCGGGACGCATCAGGTGACCACACCTCGCAGAACGGAAGGAATCGCCTACATGGCACGCCTCGTAGGAGTCGACCTCCCGCGCGAAAAGCGCATCGAGATCGCACTCACGTACGTCTTCGGCATCGGCCGCACCCGCGCCACCGAGACCCTCGCAGCAACCGGCATCAGCCCGGACAAGCGAGTCCACGAGCTCGACGACAACGACCTCGTAGCGCTCCGCGATCACATCGAGGCGAACTACCAGACCGAGGGCGACCTGCGTCGCACGGTCACGGCAGACATTCGCCGCAAGATGGAGATCGGCAGCTACCAGGGCCGTCGCCACCGTGCGCACCTGCCCGTTCGTGGCCAGCGCACCAAGACCAACGCGCGCACCCGCAAGGGCCCCAAGCGCACCGTCGCCGGAAAGAAGAAGTGATAGCGCATGCCTCCTAAGTCAGCTGGCAAGAAGGTCCGCCGCAAGGAAAAGAAGAACGTCGCTGCGGGCGAAGCCCACATCAAGAGCACGTTCAACAACACCCACGTCACGATCACCGATCCCACCGGTGCCGTGATCTCCTGGGCCTCCGGCGGAACCGTCGGATTCAAGGGCTCGCGCAAGTCGACTCCGTTCGCGGCCGGCATGGCCGCCGAGTCGGCCGGTCGCCAGGCGATGGAGCACGGGATGAAGAAGGTCGACGTCTTCGTGAAGGGCCCCGGTTCGGGCCGCGAGACGGCGATCCGGTCGCTGAGCGGAGTCGGCCTCGAGGTCGGCACCATCTCCGACGTGACCCCCAGCCCCCACAACGGCTGCCGTCCCCCCAAGCACCGTCGTCTCTGACGACCGCTTGCCCTGAACACACAGTCCTAGGAGTTATCACCCATGGCCCGTTACACCGGACCTCTCACCAAGAAGTCGCGCCGTCTCGGCATCGACCTCGTCGGTGGTGACGCTGCTTTCGAGAAGCGTCCTTACCCTCCCGGCCAGCACGGCCGCGCGCGCGTCAAGGAGTCGGAGTACCGCAACCAGCTGCTCGAGAAGCAGAAGGCGCGCTACACCTACGGAGTGCTCGAGAAGCAGTTCCGCAAGTACTACGAGCTCGCGTCGCGTCGTCCCGGCAAGACCGGTGACAACCTGCTCCAGATCCTGGAGTCGCGCCTCGACAACGTCGTCTACCGGGCCGGTTTCGCCCGCACGCGTCGTCACGCCCGTCAGCTCGTCAACCACGGGCACTTCATCGTCAACGGCGTCAAGACCGACATCCCGTCGTTCCAGGTGAGCAAGCACGACATCATCGACGTCAAGCCCAAGTCGCTGGAGACCACGCCGTTCATCGTCGCGCGTGAGACCCACGACAAGGACACGGTCCCCGGCTGGATCGACGTCGCCCCCGAGCGCGGACGCATCCTCGTCCACGCCCAGCCCGTTCGCGAGCAGATCACGGTTCCGATCCAGGAGCAGCTGATCGTGGAGTTCTACTCCAAGATCTGATCCCCCCAGTCGCTGGTCACCCCTGCAGGGGTGACCAGCGCGCGACCCGAGCCTTCAAATAGAGGTCGGCCCGGAAAGGAAACACCACATGCTGATCGCCCAGCGCCCCGCCCTGTCCGAAGAGGTCGTCGACGAGTTCCGTTCGCGGTTCGTCATCGAGCCCCTCGAGCCCGGCTTCGGCTACACCCTCGGCAACTCGCTGCGTCGCACGCTGCTGTCGTCGATCCCCGGTGCGGCCGTCACCTCGATCAAGATCGACGGTGTCCTGCACGAGTTCTCGACGATCCCCGGCGTGACCGAGGACGTCACCGAGATCATCCTGAACCTCAAGGAGCTCGTCGTCTCGTCCGAGAACGACGAGCCCGTCGTGATGTACCTCCGCAAGGAGGGTGAGGGCGCCGTGATGGCCTCCGACATCCAGCCCCCGGCCGGTGTCGAGGTCCACAACCCCGATCTGCACATCGCGACCCTGAACGCCAAGGGCAAGATCGAGATCGAGCTCGTCGTCGAGCGTGGCCGCGGCTACGTCTCGGCCGTGCAGAACAAGTCCGGTGACGAAGAGATCGGCCGCATGCCGGTCGACTCGATCTACTCGCCGGTCCTCAAGGTGACGTACAAGGTCGAGGCCACCCGCGTCGAGCAGCGCACCGACTTCGACAAGCTCGTCATCGACGTCGAGACCAAGAAGTCGATCCTTCCCCGCGACGCCATCGCGTCGGCCGGCTCGACCCTGGTCGAGCTGTTCGGCCTGGCCCGCGAGCTCAACGTCGAGGCCGAGGGCATCGACATCGGCCCCAGCCCCGTCGACGAGCAGCTCGCCGCCGACCTGGCCCTGCCGATCGAGGACCTCAACTTCACGGTGCGGTCGTACAACTGCCTCAAGCGCGAGGGCGTCCACACCGTGGGCGAGCTCATCACGCGCTCGGAGCAGGACCTGCTCGACATCCGCAACTTCGGTTCCAAGTCGATCGACGAGGTCAAGGCCAAGCTCAACGAGATGGGTCTCGCGCTCAAGGACAGCCCGGCCGGGTTCGACCCGACCGCGGCCATCGACGCCTACGACGACGACGCCAGCTTCGCCGAGGACGAGCAGTACTGACGTACTGCCCGACCACGGCACCTCAGCCCGATTGATTCTGGAGACACACCATGCCCACCCCCACCAAGGGACCCCGCCTCGGCGGTAGCCCGGCTCACCAGCGCCTGATCCTGGCCAACCTCGCGCAGAACCTGTTCGAGCACGGCAAGATCACGACGACCGAGGCCAAGGCCCGCCGTCTGCGCCCCTACGCGGAGTCGCTCATCACCAAGGCCAAGACCGACACGGTGGCCAACCGCCGCCAGGTCGTCAAGGTCATCCGTGACAAGAGCATCCTGCACACGCTGTTCACCGAGATCGGTCCCGCCATGGCGACCCGTCCCGGCGGCTACACGCGCATCACGAAGGTCGCGCCGCGCAAGGGCGACAACGCCCCCATGGCCGTCATCGAGATCGTGGAGGCCAAGGAGTTCGGCGCCCAGAACCAGATGCCGAAGAAGTCCGCCTCGCGCGAGGCTGCTCCGGTCGAGGCCGAGCAGACCCCCGTCGTCGCCGACGAGGACGCCCCGTCCGACGACCTCGGCACCGATCACGACGTGGTCGAGGCCTCCGAGGACGCCCCCGCGGCAGCCGAGACGGTCGAGAGCTCGACCGACGCCCCGGCCGAGGACGACGCCAAGTAGTCACCCGCCCCACCACGAACGCCCGTCACCGCGAGGTGACGGGCGTTCGTGCGTCCGGCCGGGCGCCGTGAAACTAGATCGTTACACCCGCGGTCGTCGCGCGCGGGTGCCAGGTCGTCGGACGAAACGTGCGGGCAACCTCGCGCTCGTACGGTTCCCCCTTCGGGGACGTACGAGACGACCAGAGGACCCACGTGAGACCACACACCACAGCGATGCGGCGCCGCGCCGCCCTCGTGAGCACGGCAGCGCTCGCCATGATCGGCACGGGGCTCGCCACCGGCGCGGCATCGGCCGAGGAGAAGGCCCCGTCGGCCGGCTTCTTGGCCCCGTACTACACGCAGGGAGACCTGACCGGCGACTCGCAGGTCGACCGGACCGACCTCGACCGGCTGACGGCCGCGGTCGGCACCGGCTCGGCCGATGCGGGCTGGGACGCCGTGTCGGCGGCCGACTACGACGGCGACGCGACCATCACGCTCGCGGACGTCACGCGGCTCTCGCAGCGCATCCTCTACGACGACGGCCCGTTCGAGCTCGTCGAGGCGTCAGCCGTCGACATGCAGAAGGCCATGAACGCCGGCGTCACGAGCTCGGTCGAGCTGACCCGGGACTACCTCGAACGCATCGCGACGTACGACAAGCTGCCCTTCGCGCAGTTCGCGAACCGCTACCTGAACTCGATCATCACGACCAACCCGGACGCGCTGACGGCCGCGGCGGCCAGCGACGCGGCCCGCACCGCCCGCGGCGGCCCCCGCAGCATGCTCGACGGCATCCCGATCGTGCTGAAGGACAACTACGACACCAAGGACATGCCCACGACCGCCGGATCCGGCGCGTTCGAGGCCAACCAGACCTCGGACGACGCCACGATGGTCGCCGAGCTGCGCGACGAGGGAGCCGTGATCCTGGCCAAGGCCAGCATGGACGAGTTCGCGATCAACCTGACCTCGCAGATCTCCGTCGGTGGCACCACGACCTCGGTCTACAGCCCCTACAACCTGAACCAGACGTCGGGCGGATCGAGCGGCGGCACGGGGGCGTCGATCTCGAGCAACCTCGGCGCGATCGGGTTCGGCACCGACACGGGAGGCTCCATCCGGGTCCCGTCGTCGTACAACCAGCTCGTCGGCATCCGCCCCACGGTCGGACTCACGAGCCGGTCCGGCATCGTGCCGCTCGCGCTGTCGCAGGACACCGGCGGGCCCATGGCGCGGTCCGTCACCGATGCGGCCGTCGCCCTCGACGCCGTCGCGGGCGCCGATCCGGCCGACCCGATCACGTCCGAGTCGAACGGCAGGATCCCGGCGTCCTACACGTCGTACCTCGACCCGACGGCGCTCAAGGGCAAGCGCCTGGGCTACATGCAGAGCACGATCGGGACGAACGCGACCGTCGTGCGGCTGTTCAACCAGGCCGTCGCGGACCTGCGGGCCCAGGGCGCCGAGGTCGTCGTGCTGACCGACAGCCTCTCGACCGTCGGCGGGTACGCCAGCGGCAGCACCAACGAGTTCCGGCACGACCTGCAGACCTACATCGACGACCACCTGGGCAAGGACGTGCCCTACCGCTCGCTCGACCAGATCGCGCGGTCCGGCAAGGTCGTGACGGGCCGTGGATCGGCCGACGGATCGGGCAACGGGACCTACACGGCCCGCGCCAGGGTCACCGAGGAGCAGTACCAGACGTACATCGCGACCCACCGCGCCGAGATCGCCAACGGCGAGGCGATCATGACCAAGATCCTCGACGACAACCGGATCGACGCCCTGATCTACCCGACGGGCTCGACCTACGGGACGATCGGCACGAACCTGCGGCTGAGCCCCAACAGCGGCATGCCCGCCGTGACGGTGCCGATGGGCCAGGCGGTCGCGACCGACGGCACCAACCCCATCGTCGGCGCCAACGTCAACCTCGAGTTCCTCGGACGCAACTACTCCGAGGGCCCGTTGATCGGCCTGACGTACGCCTACGAGCAGGCGACGCACCACCGCACGACGCCGGCCAGCTACCCGGGGCTGACCCGATGAGGCGCCCCGGCACGACCGCAGCGACGACCACCCGAGGAAGGCAGGACCGATCCATGAGCGCGATCACGCAGCGAGGTGCCGCGGTGGCGGCCGCCGGCACCGCCCTGGCCCTGGCGCTCGGTGCGCTGGCGGCCACGGGCGCCGCGGCCGACGACGAGCAGCCGTACGCCGTCACGGTCTCCGACGCGACCGTCACGATCGGCGACCGCGTCGAGGTCGCGGTGGCCGCCGACCGCATCGAGGACGTCTACGCGTACTCGATGGAGCTCGGCTACGACCCGGCGCTGCTCGCCTACGTGGGCGACAGTGCCGGCACGGAGATCAGCGGCGCGACGTACGAGCGGCAGACGCCCGGCGAGGTCGTCGTGACGCACACCAAGCTCGGCACCTCACCCGCGACGACGGGCGACGACGTCACCCTGGTCACCGCGACGTTCACCGCGATCGCCGACGGCACCGCGACCGTCACGGCGAGCGACCTGACGTCGGTGACGAGCTCGGCGTCGAGCACGACGACCCCGGTCGTCGGCTCGGCCCGGCTCGCGATCGCCAGGAAGGCCGCGCCCGTCGCGACGTCGGCCCCGAGCATCTCCGGGACGGCGAGGGTCGGATCGGTCCTGGCCGGCGACCCCGGTCGCTGGGACGTCGACGGCCTGCAGTTCGCCTACCAGTGGTCCGTGGCGGGTGTGCCCGTCGCGGGTGCGACGGGTCCGACGTTCAGGGTGCCGGCGTCCGCCGCGGGTGACTCGGTGACGCTCGGCGTGACGGCGTCGAGGACCGGGTACGAGACCGGCACCGCGACGGCGAGCAGCGCGGTCGTGGCGAGGGCGTCGACGCGGACGTCGCTGTCGGCGAGTCCCCGGACGCTGAAGCCCGGGCGGAAGCTGACGACGAAGGTCCGGGTCTCGGCACCGGGAGTCGTGCCGACCGGCACGCTGACGTACACGTACCGAGGCAGGACCGTCCGCCAGCGCGTCGCGCTGGTCGACGGCCGGGCGACGATCACGTTCCGTCCGGAGGTCGGGGGACGGCACACCCTGGCCGTCAGGTTCGTCCCGTCGAAGGGGTTCGGCGCCAGCACCGACTCGGTGAGGATCCGCGTCAGGCGCTAGCCGTGCCGCCGGCGCCCGTCACCGCGAGGTGGCGGGCGCCGCGGTGCGCTCAGGGGCGGCGCACCTCGAGGAGGCGGAAGCCCTTCTCGCTGCCGATGCGGGTGGTGGGCCACCCCTGCTCGCCCAGCCAGCGCTGCAGCGAGTCCGCACCGAGGTTGCGGCCCACGACGAGCCGGGCCGTGCCGTCGGGTGAGAGGCGGGGCAGCCACCGCAGCAGGAGGTCGTGCAGGGCCTGCTTGCCGATGCGGATCGGGGGGTTCGACCAGAGGTGGTCGACGACCAGGTCGTCTGGCACCTCGTCGGGCAGGACGGCCCGGACGTCGGCGCCGAGGCGCTCGGCGTTGAGCCGGGTCAGCTCGAGCGCCCGCTCGTTGACGTCGACGGCCCAGACCGTGCGGCCGGCCGGGTCGTCGGCGGGGGCGGCCGCGACCGAGCACGCGATCGGACCCCACCCGCAGCCGAGGTCCAGCACGACCCCGGACGTCGGGGGAGTGCTCGCGCCCAGCAGCACCGCGGTGGCCTTGTCGAGACCGCCGTGCGAGAACACGCCACTGGCCGTCGTGAAGGTCAGCTCGCGCCCCCAGACGACGGCCGTGACGTCCTGGCGGCGGTCGTCGCTGGAGGGGGTCCGGTCGAAGTAGTGGTCTGCCACGACGCCAGTCTCCCAGTGCTCCGACGAAGAAAGTCCGGCGGATCGTCAACGCGGACGCCTCCCGATGGGTATACCCGTGTGAGGCCGGCACCGTTGCCGTCCCGGACATCGGAGGAACACATGCGCCAGCGCACACGTCATCTCATCGCTCTCGGAGCCGTCACGGCCCTCACCGCCGGCAGCGGCCTGGCCGCCGTCGGATCGGCCCAGGCCGCGACGTCCACGATCCCCAAGTCCGCGCTCGGACTGTCGTCCAACGGCAAGAACCTGACGACGTTCAGCCTGACGACGGGCAAGCGCACCAAGGCCCTCGGCCAGGCCAAGGGCCTGGTCGGCGACGTCCGCCTGATCGGCATCGACGAGCGTCCGGCCGACCACAAGGTCTACGCCGTCGGCGACAAGGGCGGCATCTACGTCGTCAACCGTGGCAACGGAGTCGTCCGCAAGGTCTCGCAGCTCAGCGTCGCGCTCGAGGGCACGTACTTCGGCGTCGACTTCAACCCCGCCGCGGACCGCCTGCGCATCATCAGCGACACGGGCCAGAACCTGCGCCACGACGTCTCGCAGCCCGCGCCCACGACCGCGGTCGACGGTCCGCTGAACTACGACGGCACGGTCGCGACGGGCGTCACGGCGGCCGGCTACACCAACAGCGACAACGACCCCTCGTCGGGCACGACGCTGTTCAACCTCGACATGACCCGCGACCAGGTCGTGCAGCAGGTCCCGGCCAACTCCGGCAACCTGCTCGTGTCGGGCCCGTTCGGACCGCGTCAGGGACCCGTCGCGGGCTTCGACGTCGTGGGCACGAACTCGGGCACGCGCACCGCCGACAACACCGGCTTCGCGTCGATCCGCCCGACGGGCGGCGGACTCGCGACGCTGTACCGCGTCAACCTGCTGAGCGGGAAGTTCACCAAGGTGGCAAAGTTCGACAAGGACATCGCCGACCTCGCCATCCCGCAGCCCCGCTGACCGGGGACGCTGCCTGAGCGGGCGACGGCCTCGTACGTCGACGCACAGGAGCAGCGCTGGTGGCACCGTGGAGGCCCTCCCGGGCCGGTGACACGGGTGGTGGACGACTCACCCCCGACGCACTGGCCCGGGAGGGGTACGCCCTCCACGGCGCCGAGCTCTACCGCTACGCTCTCGGACGGCTGCTCGACGACGCCGCCGCGCAGGACGTCGTGCAGGAGACGATCGTCCGGGCCTGGCGGGCCGGCGACCGGTACGACCCGCAGACGTCGTCGTTGCGCACGTGGCTGTTCGCCATCGCGCGC
Source organism: Aeromicrobium sp. Root472D3 (assembly GCF_001426485.1). Lineage (GTDB taxonomy): Bacteria > Actinomycetota > Actinomycetes > Propionibacteriales > Nocardioidaceae > Aeromicrobium. Next base: position 1,290,606 of record NZ_LMET01000001.1, read on the forward strand.
AACGTCGTCGCCGACCACCTCTCCGCCCGGCGGCGGGCCGCCGCCCTGCCGGACCTCGTCGACCAGCCCGGGAAGGACCACATGAGCGACCACAGCGCGGCCCTCGCCGACGTCGACCTGGTCACCCGGGCGCTCGGCCTGATCAGCCACGACCACCGCACCGCGATCGTCGAGACCTACCTGCGCGACCGGTCGTACGACGACGTCGCGGCCGATCTCGGCGTCTCGGTCAGCACGCTGCGCAGCCGCGTGTTCCACGGGCTGCGTCACCTGCGTCGCGCCATGGCCCTGATGGTGATCGAGCCGTGACGGGGCTCGACGACCTCGACCACGAGCAGCTGCGCGAGGCCCTGGGTGCCTACTCGCTGGGCCAGCTCGGCGACCCGCTGAGGGGCGCGGTGCGGGCGCACCTCACCACGTGCGACACGTGCCCCGCCGAGCTCGCCGAGATCGGGCCGATCGCGCGCGTGCTGCGGTCGGTCGACCCCGATGCCGTCCGACCGGTCGACGTCGGCGTCCCGGCAGGGCTCGACGACCGCATCCGCCGGGCGCTGCCGCCCGCTCCGCTCCCGACGCGGTCGCGCGGTCGCCGCGGGTCGCTCGTGACCGCCGCGGTCGCCGTGGCGTCGGCTGCCGCCGCGGTCGTCGTCACCGCCGTCGTGGTGGGCGACGGCGACGCGCCCTCCGGCCCGACCGTGATCGCCGTGCCCGAGGTGCAGGTCGTGCAGGGCGTCAGGGCGACCGCCGGCCTGGTCGACCACACGTGGGGCCTCGAGATCAAGCTGCAGGCCACGGGGCTGCGCGCGGGGGAGCGGTTCCGGATGTGGGTCGTCGCCGACGACGGCAGCACCCGCGAGGCCGGCGAGTTCGTCGGCGTCGCCGGCACGGAGATCACGTGCGACATGAGCTCGTCGGTGCTGCTCGACGACGCCGCGGCCTTCCGCGTCGTCGACGCCTCGGGCGACGAGGTCATCTCGGCCGACATCCCGTCCTGAGCGGCGCGACCGTCAGCAGCTGCGCGAGACGTACCGACGCGAGCCGCGGGGCACCACGTCGCGGTCGCGCAGCAGGATCGAGGCACGTCCGGCCCGTGCCGCGCACGCGCGGGCGAAGGCGCGACGGCCGTTGTCGGTGTACTCGATCTCGATGAGCCGGGTGCCGTAGACGCGCGTGTAGGCGCCGCACTCGCGGTAGACCTCGCACTCCTCGGCGACCGCGAAGTCGAAGCCCAGCCCGAGGCGGCTGAGCTGGGGGGCGTTCTTCTGCGCGATCGCGACGCCCGACCGGTGGGCCTCCCGCACGAGCCGGCGCGCGAAGGCGACGGCGTGCCGCTTCGTCAGCCGGTGGCCCGACCGGGTCCACGAGTCGAGGTTGTCGGGCTCCACGGCGTCGAAGCCCTTGCGGCGGCACTGGTCGAACCAGGCGCGGTTGAGGTCTCCGAGGGCCTTGCGCCGGGCCGACGTGCGGAGGTCGAGCAGCACCTCGTCGGGCCACCCGGGATCGCGGACGAGCCGTCCCGCGCCGTCGCGCAGCAGGAGGGACGGGTGGTTCTTCCTCCACCAGCGCAGCGTGCCGGGCTGGGTCTGGAACGAGTTGACGTAGCAGATCGAGTAGCGTCCGGCGGCCGGCCGCTCGGAGCGGTCGCGGGTGACGACGCCGACGTCGGCGGCCGGCCGGTACGGCCCGCCGAGCTGGTAGTCGGCGACCGCGGCGGTGGGCGGCGGGGAGGGGGCGGGGGCGGGTGACGCGGTCAGGGCCAGCACGGCCGCGATCGCGGCGATCAGCCCGCTCATGCGTCGCGCCGGGCGCGGACGGCGGGCGGGGCGACGACGTACCAGCCGCTGTCGACCAGCTCGAACAGCTCGTCGCGGTCGACCCGGCCGAGGTCGACCAGCACGGAGCCGTGCCCGTCGTAGTGGGACGTCGTGCTGAACGCGGGGTCGTCGCCGTCGACCAGGGCCGCCTTGTCGTCGAGGGAGCACCGCAGCACCACCTCGCCCGCCCCACCGTCGGCGGGCGAGGTGCGCAGGCGGGTCAGCAGCCGTCCGTCGACCTTCAGCGCAGGAGTCCCGTACGACGTCGACGCGGCCACGTCGGGCAGCGTGCACGCGAAGTGCACGACCTCGTCCCACGTCACCGCCATGGCTCCAGTGTGTCAGGGCCGGTCCGCCGGGGTGACGGTGCGAGCCGGACGCTCACTCGTCGCGCCGCCGCCGCGACTCGACGGCCCGCGCGGCCAGCCCCGCGTCGTCGGGGTACGTGACCTCCTCGAGCACCAGGCCGTGGGCCGGCATGACCGTCACCCGGGTGTCACGGGCGGCGCGTCCCAGCACCTCGCCCGACCACGCCGGAGCGAAGCGTCCCTCGCCGACCGCGACGAGCGCCCCCATCAGCGCCCGCACCATCGAGTGGCAGAACGCGTCGGCGCGCACCGTCGTCTCGACGAGGTCGCCCGCGCGGACGGCCCGCAGCTCGAGGAGCGTGCGGATCGTGGTGGCCCCCTCGCGCCTCTTGCAGAACGCGGCGAAGTCGTGCTCGCCCAGCAGGTGCTCGGCCGCGGCGTTCATGGCGTCGACGTCGAGCGTCCGGCGCCACGCCACGACGCTGCCGCGCGCCAGGGGGTCGGGGCCCTCGGGTGCGTCGCACAGACGGTAGACGTAGCGTCGCTCGAGCGCCGCGAACCGCGCGTCGAACCCCTCGGGCGCCGGCGCCAGGGACCGCAGCGCGACGTCGCCGGGGAGCAGACGACGCAGCCGCCGCGCGAGGGCGTCGGGCTCGACGTCGTCGGGCAGGTCGACGTGCGCGACCTGCCCGCGCGCGTGGACCCCGGCGTCGGTCCGGCCCGCGCACGTCAGCTGGGGTGGCGTCGTGAGCCGCAGGATCGTGGCCAGCGCGGTCTCGACCTCGCCCTGGACGGTGCGCAGTCCCGGCTGGGTGGCCCAGCCGCGGAAGTCGGTGCCGTCGTAGGACAGGTCGAGTCGCAGGCGCACGACGTCACGCTACCGGCTGGGTCGGTGCCCCCGTTCGTCCTGCCCTCCTGCCGATCGCCGACTACCGTGGGCCCACCACCGACCTCCGGGAGTCCCATGCGCACCGCCACGTCCTGGTCCACCGCGACGGCGGTGACGCTGCTCCTCGGGCTGCTCGCCGCGCCGCCCACCCAGGCGAGCGAGCCGGAGCCGACGACCACGGCCACCGTCGCCGCCGTCGGTGCCCCCGACACCCCCACGACGCCCCGGGCGGCGGGCCTGGTCGTCACGACGACCCGCGGCAGCGCCGCCGTCGAGCAGCTCGCCACCGAGGTCGCCGACCGGGCGGCCGTCGTCGAGGACGTCGGACGCGGCCCCGGGGGCACGCGCGTGGTCGAGTTCGGCGAGCCCGTGGCCGGCGACGTCGCCGAGCGGCTCGCGACCGAGCTGGAGTCACGTCCCGGCATGGGCCCCGTCGAGCCCGACTTCGTCCGGTCGGCCGCCGACGCCCCGCCGGTGTCGGTCGACGACCCGCTGTTCCCGCAGCAGAAGAACCTGTGGGACACGGGTCGGGTCGGCGGGGGCTTCAGCACCCGCGCGCCCGCGTTCTGGCAGCGCACGAAGGGCAGCCCCGACGTCCGCGTCGCGGTGCTCGACACCGGTCGCACGACGCACCCCGACCTCACGTGGGCGGCGGGGTACGACGCCGTCTCGAACGACGCCGACCCGACCGATCCCGGCGACTACCACGGCACGCACGTCGCGGGGATCGTGGCGGCCCGGGCCGACAACGGCCGCGGGGTCGCGGGGGTCGCCCCCGGCGCGACGATCGTCCCGGTGCGGGTGCTGGACGCCGACGGGTCGGGCACCGACACGGCGATCGTCCGCGGCATCCTGTGGGCGGCCGGGTCGCCGCCGGCCGGTGCCCCCGCCAATCCGTCGCCCGTGCAGGTCGTCACGATGTCGCTGGCCGGGCCGGGACGGTGCACCTCGACGCTCTCCAACGCCATCGCGACGGCGCGCAGCCGCGGGGTCGTCGTGGTCGCCGCGGCCGGCAACGACGCACGCGACGCGGCGGGCTACGCGCCGGCCAGCTGCCCCGGCGTGATCTCCGTGGGCGCCACCGACGACGCCGGCGCCCGCGCGTCGTTCTCCAACACCGGGCCGTCCGTCGACGTCTCGGCCCCCGGCGTGGCCGTCATCTCGACGTACGCGACGGCGACCGGCGCGCCGGCGTACGCCGCCGTGTCGGGCACCAGCATGGCGGCACCCGCCGTCGCGGGCGCGGCGGCGCTGCTCTCGTCGGTCGGCCTGTCGGGCCCCCAGATCGAGTCGACGCTGCCCACCATGGTGCGTCCCTCGACGAGCGCCGCGACCGCCGGCGTCCTCGACCTCGGGTACGTCGCGGCCGCCGCGGCTCCGGCCCGCGCCGGCACCACGGTGTCGGCGAAGGTCTCGGCCCGCACCGTGCGCGCGGGCGGGAGGTCGGTCGTGCGCGTGCGGCTGCGCTCGACGACGTCCGGAGCCCGTCCGGTCGGCCGCATCCGCGTCTTCGACGGATCGAGGATCGTGCGCACGGCCTACGTCTCGCCGCGGCGCAACGGCGCCATCACGGTCAAGACGCCCCGACTGCGTCGCACGGGCGTCCACCGCCTCAGGGTCGTGTACCTCGGCACCGGGTCGTTCGAGGGCAGCAGGTCGGTCGTGCGGCGCGTGCGGGTGCGCTAGACGCCCGAGGGCCCCCACCGCACGCGGTGGGGGCCCTCGGGGTGGGACGGAGGAGAGGATCTACCTCGACCAGCGGTCCTCGGCGGCCGTGAAGTCGAGACGACGGTCCCCGGTGTAGATCTGCTTGGGGCGGGCGATCTTCTGCTCCTTGTCGTCCACGAGCTCGATCCACTGGGCCAGCCAGCCGGACGTGCGCGGGATCGCGAACAGGACCGTGAACATCTCGGGCGGGAACTGCAGCGCCTCGTAGATCAGGCCCGAGTAGAAGTCGACGTTCGGGTAGAGCTTGCGGCTGACGAAGTACTCGTCCTCCAGCGCGATGCGCTCGAGCTCCTGGGCGATCTCGAGCAGCGGGTTGACGCCCGTGACCTCGAAGACGTCGTCGACGGCCTTCTTGATGATCGTCGCGCGCGGGTCGAAGTTCTTGTAGACGCGGTGACCGAAGCCCATGAGCTTCTCGTCACCCTTCTTGACGCCCTCGATGAACGCCGGGATGTTCTCGGGCACCTTGATGCGCTTGAGCATCTTCAGGACGGCCTCGTTGGCGCCACCGTGCAGCGGGCCGTAGAGCGCGGCGATGCCGGCGCTGACGGCCGAGTAGGGGTCGACCTGGCTCGAGCCGACCGAGCGGACCGCGTTGGTCGAGCAGTTCTGCTCGTGGTCGGCGTGCAGGATGAACAGGACCTCGAGGGCCTTGGCCAGGCGCGGGTCGGGGTTGTACTTCTGCTCCGACATCTTGAACAGCATCGAGAGGAAGTTCTCGGTGTAGGTCAGGTCGTTGTCGGGGTAGACGTACGGCTTGCCCTGCGCGTGGCGGAACGACCAGGCGCCCAGCGTCGGCATCTTGGCGATCAGGCGCACGACCTGGTCGTGGCGGACCTGCGGGTCGCTGATGTTGCGGGCCTCGGGGTAGAACGTCGACAGGGCGCCGACGCTCGACAGCAGCATGCCCATGGGGTGCGCGTCGTAGCGGAAGCCCTGGAGCTGCGACTTCAGGTTCTCGTGCACGAACGTGTGGAACGTGATCTCGTGCACCCACTGGTCGTGCTGCTCGCGGGTCGGCAGCTCGCCGTGGATCAGGAGGTAGGCGACCTCGAGGTAGGTGGACTTCTCGGCCAGCTGCTCGATCGGGTAGCCGCGGTACTCCAGGATGCCCTTGTCGCCGTCGATGTAGGTCACGGCGCTGCGGGTGGAGGCGGTGTTGGTGAACCCCGGGTCGTACAGGGCCAGGCCCGGCTCGTCCTCGGTCTTGCCGATCTTGCCGAAGTCGCTGGCGCGCACCGTGCCGTCGGTGATGGGGAGCTCGTACTCCTCGCCGGTGCGGTTGTCGCGGACTGTGAGGGTGTGGTTCTCGGTCACGATGGGTCTCCTGTGACGTGAAGGAACAGCGCGGCTGTGATGTCGCCGAACTCCCCTCAACCTAGACGTGAGGGAACCCTCATCGCCACGCGGGTGGGTCCCGGACCCGTCGGGAGGCCGTCGAGGGGGGCTCGTTTTGACCTTCTCGGTCGCGGCCGGTTAACCTAGTGTGTCGTTGTGCCCAGCCACTCGTGCCAGGGCGCCGACCACCGCAGCGCTGGATGCAGCTTTCCAGCCACCACACCCCAAGAACGAGAAGGTCACGCCGTGCGCACGTTCAGCCCCAAGCCGTCTGACATCACCCGTCAGTGGCACGTCATCGACGCCGAGGACATCGTCCTGGGCCGTCTCGCCGTCCAGGCTGCGACGCTCCTGCGCGGCAAGCACAAGCCCACCTACGCGCCTCACGTGGACGGTGGCGACTTCGTCATCATCGTCAACGCCGAGAAGGTCGCGCTGTCGGGCAACAAGCGCACCGACAAGCTCGCCTACCGTCACAGCGGCTACCCGGGCGGCCTCAAGTCGATCGCCTACGGTGACCTGCTCGACAAGGACGCCCGCAAGGCGATCGAGAAGTCCGTGCGCGGCATGCTCCCCAAGAACCGTCTGGGCGACCAGCTGATCACCAAGCTCAAGGTCTACTCCGGCCCCGAGCACCCGCACACCGCCCAGAAGCCCCAGCCGTTCGAGATCACGCAGATCTCCCAGTAAAGAGTAGGTAAGCGTCATCATGGCTGAGACCGCCACCACCGAAGAGACCACCGAGTTCCAGACCAACTCCGAGGGTGTCGCGTACACCTCCGAGACGGCCGGTTCGTCCGAGACCTCCAGCAAGCCGGCGACGATCGCTCCCGGTGCTGCCACGGGTCGCCGCAAGGAGGCCATCGCCCGCGTGCGCATCGTCCCCGGCACGGGCGTCTGGACCGTCAACGGCAAGCCGCTCGAGGAGTACCTCCCGAACAAGCTGCACCAGCAGATCGCCAAGGAGGCGTTCGCCGAGACCGGTCTGCAGGACCGCTTCGACGTCATCGCCCGCGTGACCGGTGGCGGCATGACGGGTCAGGCCGGCGCGCTGCGCCTGGGCGTGGCCCGCTCGCTCAACCAGATCGACGAAGAGGCCAACCGTCCGGTCCTCAAGAAGGCCGGACTCCTGACGCGCGACTCGCGCATCAAGGAGCGCAAGAAGGCCGGTCTCAAGAAGGCACGTAAGGCACCTCAGTACAGCAAGCGCTGATCCCGCGTGGGCCGGATCTTTGGCACCGATGGCGTTCGCGGTCTCGCGAACCGTGATCTGACCGCCGAGCTCGCCGTCGACCTCGCGGTCGCCGCGGCCCACGTCCTGGGTGAGGTCGGTGCCTTCGCCGACCAGCGCCCCACAGCAGTCGTGGCCCGCGATCCCCGCGCCTCCGGAGAGTTCCTGGAGGCCGCGGTGGTCGCGGGTCTTGCGTCTGCCGGTGTCGACGTCCACCGGCTGGGGGNCTCGGCGAGCCACAACGCGATGCCCGACAACGGCATCAAGTTCCTGGCCCGCGGCGGGCTCAAGCTCGACGACGACATCGAGCGGCTCATCGAGGACCGCCTCGAGGAGCCCTGGGACCGGCCCGTCGGCGCCGACGTCGGTCGCATCGGCGACAGCCACGCCGGTGTCGCGGCCTACGTCAAGCACCTGGTCGAGTCGACCCCCGGCCGCCTCGACGGGCTCACGATCGTCCTCGACTGCGCCAACGGGGCCGCCCACCGGGTCGGACCCGAGGTCTTCGAGCAGCTCGGTGCCACGGTCGTGACGATCCACGCCGAGCCCGACGGGCTCAACATCAACGCCAACTGCGGGTCGACGCACCTCGACGACCTGCAGAAGGCCGTCGTCGAGCACGGCGCCGACGCCGGCTTCGCCTTCGACGGCGACGCCGACCGGTGCCTCGCGGTCGACCAGACGGGTGCGGTCGTCGACGGCGACCACATCCTGGCGATCCTGGCGCTGGCGGGGCGCGACGCGGGCCGCCTGGTCGACGACACGGTCGTGGCGACCGTCATGAGCAACCTCGGCTTCGTGCAGGCGCTGACGGCCGAGGGGATCACCGTCATCCAGACGGCCGTCGGCGACCGCTACGTGCTCGAGGCGATGCGCGCGGGCGGCTTCACGATGGGCGGCGAGCAGTCGGGCCACGTCATCATGGCCGACTTCGCCACGACGGGCGACGGCGTGCTGACGGCGGCCCACCTGGCCGCGCGCATGCAGCAGACCGGGTCGACGCTGTCGGCGCTCGCGTCCGTCATGCGCCGCCTGCCCCAGGTGCTCGTCAACGTCCCCGACGTCGACAAGTCGCGGGCCGACACCGACCCGGTCCTGCAGGGCGAGGTCGCGATCGCGACGTCGCGCCTCGGCGACAGCGGGCGGGTGCTGCTGCGCCAGTCGGGCACCGAGCCGCTCGTGCGCGTCATGGTCGAGGCCGCGACGCACGAGGAGGCGACGTCGGTCGCCCAGCACCTCGCCGAGGTCGTCCGCACGACCCTCGCCCGCTGACCCGGACCCCGACCCCCGCCCGGCCCGGTGCCGCGAGTGGTGCAGACCGGACGTCCTGGGACGGCGTGTCCGACCACGGCGCACCACTCGGCGACGTGTTCGCACCACTCGGCGCGTCCTAGGGTGAGCCCATGACCGATATCCACGTCGTCGACGTCGGCGATCCCGACGCCTTCGGCACGTTCCACGACGTCTACCTCCGCTCGTCCACGCGACCGTTCGACGCGCCGTGGCTCGCGGTCGAGAAGCGCGTCAACCTGACCGACGACGCGTACGGCACGAAGGTCGCCGTGGTCGGACGCGACGGGGCGGGCGTCCCGGTGGCCGCCGGGTGGGCGGTCATGCCGCTGAAGGACAACACGCAGTTCGCGTTCGTCGAGGTCTTCGTGCCGCCGGAGCACCGCCGCCGCGGTCACGGCACCGCGGTGCTCGAGCACCTGCTCGCCACCGCCCGCGCGCACGACCGCACGACCGCGTTCTCGATGCCCGCGTGGGGTGTCGACGCCGAGGGCGACGCCGGACGGTGGTTCGCCGAGGCCCGCGGCTTCCGGCTCGACGTCCTCGACGCCGTGCGCGAGCTGGCCCTCCCCGCCACGCCGCCCCCGCTGGTCGTCGCCGACGGCTACACGCTCGAGACGTGGCGCGGGCGGTGTCCCGACCGGTGGGTCGACGAGTACGCCGAGCTGCGGCGCATCCTGACGTCCGAGGCGCCGAGCGGCGAGGCGGGCCTCGAGGACGAGCACTGGGACGCCGAGCGCGTCCGCACGGACGAGGCCGACCTCGAGCGGGTGGGACGCGTGATGCAGGTCGTCGTCGCCCGGGCGCCCGACGGGCACCTGGCCGGGCACACCCAGCTGGCGTTCCCGCAGGAGGACGAGGTCTACCAGTGGGACACGCTCGTGCGCCCCGGGCACCGGGGCCACGGGCTGGGGCTCGCCCTCAAGGTGCGCGCGATGCAGGCCTCGGCCGACCTGCTCGCGGGACGCCGCCGCGTCACGACCGAGAACGCCGCGAGCAACGCGCCCATGATCGCGGTCAACGAGCGGCTGGGCTTCCGGCAGACCGCCTGGACGGGGGAGTACGTCCGCGCGATCTGACGTCGTCGAGCGCTGCGGTCAGATCTTGCGGAGCCGGACCCAGTCGACGGCGTGGTCGGGGCCCTTGCGCAGCACCAGCGAGGCGCGACCCCGGGTCGTGGCGATGTTCTCGCGCAGGTTGGGCCAGTTGATCGAGTCCCACAGCTGTCCCGCCCGCTCGATGGCCTGCTCGTCGGTGAACGAGCTGTAGCGGTGGAAGTATGACTCGGGATCGGCGAACGCGGTCTTGCGCAGCGCCAGGAACCGGTCGACGTACCAGCGGCGCAGGTCCTTGCCGGACGCGTCGACGTAGATCGAGAAGTCGAAGAAGTCGCTGACCGCGAGACCGGGGGAGCCGTCGCCGCGGGGACGGGCGGGGGCGAGCACGTTGAGGCCCTCGACGATCACGATGTCGGGCGCCTTGACCGTGACGACCTCGTCGGTCCGGTCGTACGTCAGGTGCGAGTAGACGGGCGCCGTGACGACCTCGACGCCCGACTTGACCTCCATCACGAACCTCAGCAGCGCCTTGCGGTCGTACGACTCGGGGAAGCCCTTGCGGTCGAGCAGCCCGCGCCGCTCCAGCTCGTCGTTGGGGAACAGGAAGCCGTCGGTCGTGACGAGCTCGACGACGGGGTGCTCGGGCGACTGCGCCAGCAGCTCGCGCAGCAGCCGCGCCGTCGTCGACTTGCCGACCGCGACGGACCCGGCGATGCCGATCACGAACGGGGTGCGACGCGACTGCGGTGCGTGCAGGAACTCCTCGGTGGCCTCGTAGAGCGCCCCGGCCAGGCGCACCCGCATGCTGATGAGCTGCGTCATCGGCAGGTACACCTGCCGGACCTCCTCGAGGTCGAGCTCGTCGCCGATGCCCCGGACGCGCTCCAGCTCGTCGGGCTTGAGCGGCTGCGGCGTGTCGCCCGCGAGCTCGGCCCACGCTGCCCTCTCGAGCTCGACGTACGGGGAGTGCTCGCGTGTCATGACCGCTATTCTCGCCACACGCGGGTGCAGGTGCCGCACGAGGCCCCTCGCGCCCGTACGCGTCGTCACGTCGGCGGGGTGCCGCGCATCCCCGGGGCGCGCGCCGGACGCCGGTAGGCTGGGTCCCATGTGCGGAATTGTCGGATACGTCGGTCAGCGCTCAGCCCTCGACGTCGTCATGGGCGGTCTGCGCCGCCTGGAGTACCGCGGCTACGACTCGGGCGGTGTCGCGCTCGTCGTCGACGGCACGATCCACTCGGCCAAGAAGGCCGGCAAGCTGCTGAACCTCGACGCCGAGCTGGCCGAGAACCCGCTGCCCGTCGCGCACACCGGCATCGGGCACACCCGCTGGGCGACCCACGGCGCCCCCAACGACGTCAACGCGCACCCCCACCTCGACGAGACGGGCCGCGTCGCGGTCGTCCACAACGGCATCATCGAGAACTTCGCCGTGCTGCGCACCGAGCTCGAGCGCGCCGGGCACGACCTGCTGTCCGAGACCGACACCGAGGTCGTGGCCCACCTGCTGCACGACGAGCTGGCCCGCACCCCCGACCTGTCCGACGCCGTGCGCGCGGTGTGCCGACGTCTCGAGGGTGCCTTCACCCTCGTGATCTGCGACGCCGAGCAGCCCGACGTCGTCGTCGGCGCCCGCCGCAACTCGCCCCTGGTGGTCGGGCGCGGCGACGGCGAGAACTTCCTCGGCTCCGACGTCGCGGCGTTCATCGAGCACACCCGCGACGCCGTCGAGCTGGGCCAGGACCAGGTCGTCACGATCACGCCCGACGCGATCGTCGTGACCGACTTCTTCGGCGCCCCCGCCGAGACCACCGAGTACCACGTCGACTGGGACGTGTCGGCGGCCGAGAAGGGCGGCTACGAGTGGTTCATGCTCAAGGAGATGGACGAGCAGCCGCAGGCCGTCGCCGACACCCTGCTGGGGCGGCACTCGCCGGGCGGCCAGCTGCAGCTCGACGAGATGCGCCTGAGCGACGACGAGCTCCGCGAGGTCGACCGGATCGTCATCATCGCGTGCGGCACCGCCTCGTACGCGGGTCTCGTGGCCAAGTACGCGATCGAGCACTGGACGCGCATCCCGTGCGAGGTCGAGCTCGCCTCGGAGTTCCGCTACCGCGACCCGATCCTCGACAAGAGCACGCTGGTCGTCGCGATCAGCCAGTCGGGCGAGACGATGGACACCCTGATGGCCATCCGGTACGCGCGTCAGCAGCGCGCCCGCGTCCTGTCGATCTGCAACACCAACGGCTCGACGATCCCGCGCGAGTCCGACGCCGTGATCTACACGCACGCCGGTCCGGAGGTCGCGGTCGCCTCGACCAAGGGCTTCCTGTCGCAGGTCGTGGCCTGCTACCTGCTGGCGCTGTACCTCGCGCAGGTCAAGGGCACCAAGTACGGCGACGAGATCGACGACATCCTGGCCGAGATCGCCGCGGTCCCCGCCGGCATCCAGCGGCTGCTCGACGAGGGCGACCAGGTGCGCAAGCTCGCGAGCGACCTGTCGGGGGCCCGCTCGATCCTGTTCCTCGGCCGTCACGTGGGCTACCCCGTGGCGCTCGAGGGCGCGCTGAAGCTCAAGGAGCTGGCCTACATCCACGCCGAGGGCTTCGCGGCGGGCGAGCTCAAGCACGGTCCGATCGCGCTGGTCGAGGAGGGTCTCCCGGTGTTCGTCGTGGTGCCGCCCAAGGGCCGCGACCAGCTGCAGGAGAAGACCGTCAGCAGCATCCAGGAGATCCGCGCCCGCGGCGCCCGCACGATCGTGCTGGCCGAGGACGGCGACGACGACGTCATCCCGTACGCCGACCACCTGATCCGCCTGCCGAAGGTCCCGACGCTGCTGCAGCCGCTCGTGGCCACCGTGCCGCTGCAGATCTTCGCGACCGAGTTCGCGCACCAGCTCGGCCACGACGTCGACCAGCCGCGCAACCTGGCCAAGTCGGTCACGGTCGAGTAGGACGTCGTGACGATCGTCGGAGTCGGCGTGGACGTGGTGGACCTTCCCCGGTTCGCCGCGTCGCTCGAGCGCACGCCGACGCTCCGCAGCCGTCTGTTCACGCCCGACGAGGCGGCCCTGCCGCTCGAGTCGCTCGCGGGACGCTTCGCGGCCAAGGAGGCGCTCGCCAAGGCCATGGGCGCGCCCGCTGGCCTGTCGTGGCAGGACTTCGAGATCGTCCACGACGACCGGGGGGCGCCCTCGTTCGCGCTGCACGGCGCGGCCCCCGATCGCGTGAGGGCCCTGGGCATCGAGACGATCCACGTGTCGATCTCGCACGACGTCTCGGTCGCGACGGCCTTCGTGGTGGCCGAGTGCTGACGGCGCACACGGTCGCCGACGTCCGGGCCGCCGAGGCGTCCCTGGCCGCTGGCCTGCCCGACGGCGAGCTGATGCGTCGCGCCGCGCGGGGCCTGGCCGACGCGCTCGACGCCGTGCCGGCCGGCGAGGTGCTGCTGGTGCTGGTCGGGCCGGGCGACAACGGCGGCGACGCCCTGTACGCCGCGGTGCACCTGCTCGACCGGGGCGTGCGGGTCGACGTGTGCCTGCTCGACCGCGGGCGGGTGCACGATGACGGTCTGGCGGCCGCGACGGCCGCGGGGGCGCAGGTCGTCGACGGTCCGGGCGACCAGCGGTACTGCCTCGACGCGCTGTTCGGCATCGGGGCGCGACCCGGGCTGACGGGCCGCGCGGCCGAGTGGGCCGAGTGGGTCGCCGGCGCCCGTCCGCACACCGTCGCGGTCGACGTGCCGTCCGGCGTCGACGTCGACGGCGCGACGCTGCCCGCGTCGTCCCACCACGTCATGGCCGATGCGACCGTCACGTTCGGCACCTACAAGAACGCCCTGCTCGTCAGCCCGGCCGCGGGCGCATCGGGGTGGGACGACACCGCGATCGCCCGGCTCGTCGACATCGGCCTCGGCCCGCACCTGCCGGCGCCCAGCATCGAGGCGATCGAGGCCACCGACGGCCACCTGCTGGTCGAGACGTTCGACTGGCTGCGCGCCCCCACCAGCCACAAGTACTCGCGCGGCGTCGTCGGCATCCGCGCCGGCTCGTCGCAGTACGCCGGCGCGGCGCACCTGTGCGTCGCGGGCGCCCTGACGGGCATGGCCGGCATGGTGCGCTTCGTCGGCGACGCCGAGCTGAGCCGGCGCGTCGTCGACCGCGCCCCCGAGGTCGTCGCGGGCGCCGGGCGCGTGCAGGCCTGGGTCGTCGGGCCCGGCGGTGGCGACGAGGCCGAGCAGCAGCTCGCCGACGCCCTCGACGACGGGGTCGCGGTCGTCGTCGACGCCAGCGCCCTGCAGCACCTGCCCGACACGTTCGACGTCCCCGCGCTGCTGACGCCGCACGCCGGCGAGCTCGCCGACATGCTCGGCACCCGGCGCGACGCGGTCGAGGCCGAGCCGCTGGCGCACGTCACCGAGGCCGCCGAGCGGTGGCGCACGACGGTGCTCCTGAAGGGGTCGAGGACGCTCGTCGCGACGCCCGGGCGCACGACGCGCGTCAACCTGACGGGCTCGCCGTGGCTCGGCACCGCGGGCTCGGGCGACGTCCTGGCCGGGCTGGCCGGCTCGCTGCTGGCCTCGGGCGCCGATCCGCACGACGCGGGCTCCATCGCGGCGTTCCTGCACGGCGCGGCGAGCGTCCGCGCCAACCACGGCGGGCCCGTGACCGCGACGTCGGTCGCCGCGGCGCTGCCCGGCACGCTGGCGGCGTTCCACGACGGCCGGCTCGACGACGTGCGCGACTGGAGGTCGTGACGTGTCCTCCCCACCCCAGATCGAGGCCGCCGTCGACCTCGACGCCTTCGCCGACAACATCGCCGCCCTGGCGCGGTGCGCGCCGGCCTCGGCCCTCATGACGGTCGTGAAGGCCGATGCGTACGGTCACGGCGCCATCGCGATGGCCCGTGCCGCACGCCGTGCCGGCTCGACGTGGCTGGGTGTCGCGACGGTCGACGAGGCCCTGGCCCTGCGCGCGTCGGGCGACGCCGGGCCGCTGCTGTGCTGGCTCGCGGCCCCGGGCGCTGACTTCGCCGCCGCGGCCGAGGCGGGGGTCGAGGTCACGGCGTCGTCGGTCGAGCAGCTCGACGAGATCCTCGCGGCCGCCCCGACGCGTCCGCGGGTGCAGCTCAAGGTCGACACGGGGCTGTCGCGCAACGGCGCGAGGGGCGAGCAGTGGAGCCGGCTGGCCGAGTCCGCCGCGACGGCGCAGGCCGCCGGTCGGGTCGAGGTCACGGGCGTCTGGTCGCACCTCGCGTGCGCCGACGAGCCGGGGCACCCGGCCAACGACGAGCAGGAGCGCGTGTTCCGCGAGGCCGTCGACGAGCTCGCGGCGGCCGGCGTCGAGCCGGCCCTGCGCCACCTCGCCAACTCGGCCGCGACGCTGACGCGGCCGTCGGCGCACTTCGACCTCGTGCGGGTCGGCATCGCGGCGTACGGCATCCGACCCGCCCCCGACCTCGCGTACCCGACCCGTCTGACCCCCGTCATGACGCTGCGCGCGCGGCTCGCCCAGGTCAAGCGGGTGCCGGCCGGCGCAGGCGTCTCGTACGGCCACCAGTGGGTGGCGGAGCGTGACACGACCCTCGGCCTCGTGCCGATGGGCTACGGCGACGGCATCGCGGTCGCGGCGTCGAACCGGGCCGAGCTGCAGGTCGCCGGTCAACGGGTGCCGCTGGTCGGGCGGGTCTGCATGGACCAGGTCGTCGTCGACCTCGGTGACCGGACCGCGCGGCGCGGCGACGTCGCGACGCTGTTCGGCCCGGGTCACGACGGCGAGCCGACTGCGGAAGACTGGGCCGCGGCATCGGGCACGATCGCCTACGAGGTGGTCACCCGGCTGGGTGGCCGCACGGTCCGCACCTACAGGGGAGACATGGCATGAGCAGGACGCTGAGACTGGCGGGGACGGCCGGCGCGTTCGTGGCCGCCGGGACCGTCGCGACGCTGCTCAACGGCCGGTCCCGCGGCCGGCGCCGGCGCCGGCGCGGCGAGGACGTCGAGTTCGGCTCGGTGCGCAGCGACGGCACCACGATCGTCAGCGCCGACGGGGTCCCGCTGCACGTCGAGGTCGACGAGGCCGAGCGCAAGACCCCGACGGTCGTGTTCCTGCACGGCTGGGTCGAGAACATCGACGTGTGGCACTACCAGCGGCTCGCGATGCGCGGCGCGGTGCGCATGGTGTTCGTCGACCTGCGCTCGCACGGACGCTCCGGCCGGGCGACGAGCAAGAAGTCGACGTTCGCCGAGCTCGCCGACGACGTCACGGCCGTGATCGACCAGCTCGTCCCGCGCGGGCCGATCGTCCTGGTGGGTCACTCGATGGGCGGCATGACGATCATGCAGCTTGCCGGCACCCGCCCCGAGCTGTTCGGCGGTCGGGTCAGGGGGGTCGTGCTGCTCGGCACGAGCGCCGGTCGGCTGATGCGCGGCGAGGGCAGCCCGGGCCTGCGCTACCTGATCCCGCTGCTGCGGGCGGGCGCCCCGGCGCTCGACTGGGGGCGCCGGTTCAACAGCTACTCGGTCATCCGCCGCTGGGGGCTCGGCCCGGACGCCCACGAGCGCCACGTCGACATGGCCAACGAGATGATCCTCGAGGCGCCGACCCACGTCCTGACCGACTTCTACCCCAACTTCGTGGGGCTCGACCTGACGGCCGGCCTCGCCGCGATCGGCCGGGCCCGCACCGTCGTGATGGGCGGCACGGCCGATCTGCTGACCCCCGTCAAGCACAGCCGCCGGCTCGCCGAGGCGATCCCGGGGGCCGAGCTGATCGAGCTCGACGGCGTCGGGCACATGCTGATGTTCGAGCAGCACGAGGCCGTCACCCGGGCGATCGAGGGCGTCCTGGCCGAGGTGCGGGAGGGCATGGCATGACCGGCGGCACCGCACTCAACGTCGTCGAGGCCGGCCCCGAGCACGCGGCCGTCATCGTCGACATCATCCACCGCTCGTTCGGGGCCCGCCCGGCGCTCGACCCGCCCACCACGGCCCTCGACGAGACCGTCGAGTCGGTCGCCGAGACCCTGCGCACCGCCGGCGGTCTGCTGGTCGAGCGGCGCGGCCTGCCGATGGGCGCGATGCTGTTCGACGAGTCGCGCCCGGGCCAGCTGGGCCTGCGCCGCGTGTGCGTCGACCCCGACATCCAGGCCCGCGGCGTCGCGTCGGCGATGCTCGGCGTCGCGGAGGACACCGCCGAGGAGCGCGGCAAGGACGGCATCTGGCTCGACGTGCGCGAGGAGCTGCCCGACACGGTCCAGTTCTGGTCGCGCCGACGCTACGAGCCCGTCGGGCGCGACGAGCCGTTCATCGAGTTCGGCAAGACCCTGTGGCTCGCGCGGGAGGTGCCGACGCCCGAGGAGATGCAGGGGCTCGCGGCGCGTCTCGCCCCGCTGCTGCGGGCCGGCGACCTGCTGGTGCTGTCGGGCGACCTGGGGGCCGGCAAGACCACGTTCACGCAGGGGCTCGGCGAGGCCCTGGGCGTCCGCGGCCCCGTCACGTCGCCGACGTTCGTCCTGGCGCGGACGCACCCCTCGCTCGTCGGGGGCCCCCCGCTGGTCCACGTCGACGCGTACCGGCTCGGCGGCCTCGGCGAGATCGACGACCTCGACCTCGACTCGTCCACCGACACCGCCGTGACGGTCGTCGAGTGGGGTGACGGCATGGCCGAGCAGCTCAACGACAGCTGGCTGCACCTGCGGATCGAGGTGCGGGGGCCCCGGCCGATCGACCCGCTCGGCACGCCGCACGACGGGGAGGTCGGCGACGTGCCCGACGAGGTCGATCCGCGGGTCGTGACGATCAAGCCGCACGGCCCGCGGTGGGTCGGCGTGCCGCTGCGCTCGACGCTGTTGGGGTCGACGCCGGCCGACTCGTAGGCTCTCCCTGTGCTCCTCCTCGCGTTCGACACCGCCACCCCCGTCATCACCGTCGCCGTCCACGACGGCTCGCGCGTGGTCGGCGAGGCGTCGGGCGAGGGAGCCATGGCGCACGGCGAGCTGCTGGCGCCGGCGATCCGCGACGCGATGGCGCAGGCGGGTGCGGCGATGGGCGACCTGACCGATGTCGCGGTCGGCGTCGGGCCGGGGCCGTTCACGGGCCTGCGGGTCGGCGTCGTGACGGCCCTGACGCTCGGCTCGACGCTGGGGCTCGTGACGCACGGCGTGTGCTCGCTCGACGTCGTGGCGGCCGACGTGCAGGTCGGCGGCGAGTTCCTCGTCGCGACCGACGCGCGTCGCAAGGAGGTCTACTGGGCGCGCTACGGAGGCGACCAGGTGCGCCTCGACGGCCCCCACGTCCTCAGGCCGGCCGACCTCGCGGCGCAGCACCCCGACCTGCCGGTGTTCGGCCAGGGCGCGCACCTCTACGCCGACGTGCTCAGGTCAGCGGGTGGGGCCGGCGCCCCGCGGGCGGCGGCGCTCGCCGGCCTGGTGGTCGCGGGGCGCGTCGCCGAGCTGCCGCTCGAGCCGCTCTACCTGCGTCGTCCCGACGCCGTCCCGCAGACCGTCTCGAAGCGCGCATGAGCCGTCCGGCGACCGGCGACGACGTCGCCGCGATCGCCGCCCTCGAGCTGGCCTGCTTCGGCGCCTCGGCCTGGAGCGCGACGCTGGTCTCCGACGAGGTGGGCAGCGAGCGGCACGTCGTGCTGGTCGGCCCGGGCGACGACGTCGACGCGTACGGCGCGATCTCGGTCGCGGGCGACGTCGCCGACCTCGACCGCATCGCGGTGCTGCCGGCGTCGCGCGGGCGCGGGCTGGCCCGCGGCCTGCTGACCGACCTGGTCGACCGCGCCCGCGACCTCGGGGCCGGACGCATGCTGCTCGAGGTGGCCGCCGACAACCGTCCCGCGATCGGCCTCTACGAGGCCCACGGCTTCGACACCATCAGCACCCGCCGCGGTTACTACGCCGGCGGCGTCGACGCGCTCGTGATGGAGCTCGACATCCAGGAGTGGCGATGAGGAGGCAGCCGTGAGGAAGAACATCAGCTCTCGCAGCCCCTACGAGGACGTCGTGGGCTACTCGCGGGCGGTGCGGGTCGGCGGCTCGGTCTGGGTCGCGGGCACGACCGCGACGGTCGACGGCGAGGTGGTCGGGGTCGGTGACCCGTACGAGCAGGCGAGGGTCGCGTTCGGCATCGCCCTGAACGCCGTCCGCACCGCGGGGCTCGACACCCCCGACGTCGTGCGCACCCGCATGTTCGTGACCGACATCGCGCACTTCGAGGAGGTCGGGCGAGCGCACCGCGAGCTCTTCGACGTCATCCGCCCCGTGTCCACGATGGTGCAGGTCACGGCCTTCGCGCACCCCGACCACCTCGTCGAGGTCGAGGTCGACGCTCACCGTGCGCCTCAGGGCTGGCGTGGAAGGCTGGGAGCATGACCGAGACACCTGACACCTTCCCCGAAGACGATCAAGGCCCCGACCAGGACGCGATCTTCGACGACCCGGACGCGACGCTCGACTCGGGCTACTCGCCGCCGGAGAGCTACCGCGGTGAGGGCTTCGGCACGACGGCCGAGGAGGCCCTGCAGGGCGAGTCGCTCGACGAGCGGCTGCGCCAGGAGGAGCCCGAGCCCGATCCGTACGCCGCGCCCGCCGAGAACCTCGACGACGGCGAGGTCGGCAGCGAGCGGGCCGGGCGTCTGGTCGACCCCGACGGCGGCATCGGCGAGGACGTCGACAAGGAGCTCGTGGGCGAGGACGTCGGCATCGACGGCGCCGCGGCGAGCGCCGAGGAGGCCGCGGTCCACGTCGTCCCCGAGGACTGACTCCGACGCGGGGACGGCCCCTCGTCGGCCGTCCCCGCGCACCGGCGCCGAGCCCGGCCGGGTGCACGCGTGTGCACTACCCTGACCGGATGCGCGACTTCACCTACCCGGCCACGATCGTCACCGCCAAGACGTTGTTCAAGGTTCTTGGCATGACGTTCCAGATGTCCGGCACCGAGCACGTCCCGCGCGAGGGCGGCGCGATTTTGGCGGCCAACCACATCGGCTACGTCGACTTCGTCTTCGACGGGCTCGCGGCCCAGCCCAGCGGGCGGCTCGTTCGGTTCATGGCCAAGAAGGACGCCTTCGACCACCCGGTGTCCGGGCCGATCATGCGCTCGTTCCACCACATCTCGGTCGACCGCGACAACGGCCAGCAGTCGTACGACGACGCGGTCCGCTACGCCCGCGACGGCGAGATCGTCGGCATCTTCCCCGAGGCCACGATCAGCCGGTCGTTCGAGATCAAGGAGCTCAAGACCGGCGCGGTGCGCATGGCCGCGGAGGCCGGCGTCCCGCTCATCCCGATGGTCACGTGGGGCACGCAGCTGCTGAAGACCAAGGACCACGAGTCCGACCTGCGGGGACGCGGCAAGACGATCGGCCTGCACGTGGGCGCCCCGATCGCCGTGACGGGCGACGACCCCGTCGCCGAGACCGCCGTGCTGCGCGACGCGATGTCGGCGCTGCTCGACCACGCGATCGCCGAGTACCCCCTGCGCCCCGAGGGCCAGTGGTGGGCCCCGGCGCGTCACGGCGGCACCGCGCCGACCTTGGCCGAGGCTGCGAGGATGGACGAGGAAGAGTACGCGGCCCGCGCCGCCCGACGCGCCGCCAGGAACACCGAGCAGTAGGAGCAGCGCATGAAGGCAGTCATCGGATCCACCGTCGTCGCGGAGGCGCCCACCGACGACCTCGTCAAGATCGAGGGCAACTGGTACTTCCCGCCCGCGAGCCTCACCGAGGGCGCGTACGAGAAGAGCCCCACGGCGTACCACTGCCCCTGGAAGGGCGACACGCAGTACTTCAACGTCGGCCTGGGCGACGACGTCGCTCCCGACGGCGGCTGGTCGTACCCCGAGCCCATCCCGTCGTCCTTCGACCGCGTGGGCCAGGACTACAGCAACTACGTCGCCTTCGACAAGAAGCAGGTCACGATCTCGGAGTAGCCGTCGGCGGGCTCAGTCGCCGGTCGTGCCGTCGGCCAGCTCGCGCAGGACGTCGAGGTGGCCGTTGTGCCGCGCGGTCTCCTCGACCAGGTGCAGCAGGATCCACCGCGCCGTCACGGGCTCCGGAGGCAGGTCGCCGCGACGCACCACGTCGAGGTCGATCTCGGCGAAGACCGCGCGCGTGCGGGCCGCCTCCTGCTCGTACAGCTCGATGACGTCCTCGATCGGCAGCGTCGAGCCCTCCTCCATCTCGGCGTGGGGACGCTCGGCCGACCACGGCCTGTCGTCCACGCCGCCGAGCAGGTCGGTCTGGACCCACGAGCGCTCGACCCACCGCAGGTGGTTCAGGACGTTCGCGGCGCTCATCAGCGGCGACGACGGCAGGGGAGCGGCACGGGCGAGGTCCTGGTCCAGGCCCCTCACCTTCACGACCGCGGTGTCCTGCACGTAGTGCAGCATCTGCAGCAGCACGCTGCGCTCGTCGAACGTCGCGGGGATGTCGGAGGAGCGGGTCATGACCCGACGGTAGCGGGGCGCGTCAGGCGGGCGCCCCCTGCGGCTGCGGCGCGTCGGCCAGACCGAGGTGGTCGCGCAGCGTCGTCCCGGTGTACTCCGAGCGGAACAGCCCGCGGCGACGCAGCTCGGGCACGACGTGGTCGACGAAGTCGTCGAACCCGCCGGGCGACTGACCGACCGAGAGGATGAACCCGTCGGCCTCCCCGCCGGTGAACGACTCCTCGATGCGGTCGGCGACGTCGGAGGCCGTCCCGACGAACTGGGGGAGCAGCACTCCCTGCGCGTAGAGGCCCCCGATGTCGCGCAGCGTGAGGCTGTCGCGCTCCGACAGGCGCCGTGCCACGTCGAACAGGCCCTGCGTGCCGGCGACCCGGACGTCCTCGACAGGCGCGTCGAGGTCGTACTGCGAGAAGTCGTGGTCGGTGTGCACCGAGAGCGTGTGCAGGCCCGAGATGGGGTCGGCCAGCTCGTTGTGGAAGGCCTGCTTCTCGCGGGCGATCGACTCGGTCTCGCCGACGAACGGGATGAACGACGGGAAGATCTTGACGTGGTCGGGGTCGCGGCCCGCGTCGGACGCCCGGCTCTTGACGTCGTCGTAGTACGCGCGGCGACCCTCCGGCGTCGGGTCGATCTCGAAGATCGCATCGGCCCAGCGCGCCGCGAAGTCCTTGCCCTTGCCCGACGAGCCGGCCTGGATCAGCACGGGACGTCCCTGCGGCGACGCCGGCGTCGGCAGCGGGCCCTGGGTCTTGTAGAAGATGCCGTCGTGGTTGACGGCGTGCACCTTGTCGGGGTCGGCGAACACCCCCGACTCCTTGTCGAGCACGAGGGCGTCGGGGTCCCAGCTGCCCCACAGGGCGACGGCGGCCTCGACGAACTCCTCGGCGCGGTCGTAGCGCAGGTCGTGGTCGAGCGCCTCGGCGAGCCCGAAGTTGCGGGCCTCCGCGCTGCTCAGGGACGTCACGATGTTCCAGGCCACGCGACCCCGGCTGAGGTGGTCGAGCGACGCGAAGATGCGCGCCACCTCGAACGGGTGGAAGTAGGTCGTGCTCTTGGTGACGGCGATGCCGAGGTGGCGGGTGACCGCGGCGATGCTGGTCGCGACCAGCGTCGGGTCGAGCGTCGCGGCGGCCTGGGTGCCACGCCGCAGGGCCTCGTCGGGCCCACCGCCGTAGTTGGTCGGCACGGCCAGCAGGTCGGCGAAGAACACGAAGTCGAACGTGCCGCGCTCGAGCGTCCGTCCGATGCGGTGGTAGTACTCGGCGTTCAGGAAGTCGGGGTCGGAGCCGGGGTGGCGCCAGGCGGCGTGGGAGTGCGTGACGTTCGAGGCGATCTGGAAGCCGCCGAGGTGGAGCTGGCGCGTCATGGGTCGGTCCTTCGTGTCGGGAGGGGGTGTCCCTGACGGTAGGCAGGCTCGACCCCCCGACCGACGGGTTCTCGGCCGGTGGGACGGCCGCACGCGCGGCCGCGGGTCGTGTACGCGCCGGACCCGTCGGGCCCGGCTGGCACAATGACCCGGTGAGCGAACCGCTGGTGATGGGGATCGAGTCGTCGTGCGACGAGACGGGTGTCGGCATCGTCCGCGGCACCGAGCTGCTGGCGCACGCGCTCAGCTCGAGCATGGAGCAGCACGTGCGCTTCGGCGGCGTCGTGCCCGAGGTCGCCAGCCGCGCGCACCTCGAGGCGATGGTCCCGACGCTCGAGCAGGCCTACGCCGAGTCGGGCGTCCGGGTGCAGGACGTCGACGCGATCGCCGTCACGAGCGGGCCGGGTCTGACCGGTGCGCTGCTGGTCGGCGTCGCCGCGGCCAAGGCCCTCGCGCTGGCGCACGACAAGCCGCTGTACGGCGTCAACCACCTGGCCGCGCACGTCGCGGTCGACCAGCTCGAGCACGGCCGGTTCGGCGAGCGGGTCGCGGCGCTGCTGGTCAGCGGCGGCCACACCGAGCTGCTGCTCGTCGACGACATCGTCACCGACATCACGCTGCTGGGCCAGACGATCGACGACGCCGCGGGCGAGGCCTTCGACAAGGTCGCCCGCCTGCTCGACCTGCCCTACCCGGGCGGCCCGCACATCGACCGGGTCGCGCGCGACGGCGACCCGTCGGCGATCGCGTTCCCGCGTGGCCTGACGACGGGCCGCGACGTCGAGAAGCACCGCTACGACTTCTCGTTCTCGGGCCTCAAAAGCGCCGTCAGCCGCCACGTGCAGCACGAGCAGCGCATGGGCCGGACGTTCGACGTCGCCGACGTCGCCGCGTCGTTCCAGGACGCGGTGTGCGACGTGCTGACGAAGAAGGCGATCGCCGCGTGCCGCGAGCACGACGTCGACACCCTGATCATCGGCGGTGGCGTCGCGGCGAACGCCCGCCTGCGCCACTACGCGCAGGAGCGCGCGGCGAGGGCCGGCATCGAGGTCCGCATCCCGCGGCTCGGACTGTGCACCGACAACGGCGCGATGGTCGCGGCGCTCGGCGCCGAGGTCGTCCGCCGCGGCATCGCGCCGTCGTCGCTCGACCTGCCGGCCGACTCCGGCATGCCCGTCACGCAGGTCGTGGCGGCCTGACGTGACGAGCCCCCACACGTCCCCCCGCCGTCGCCGTCGCCGCGCCCTGCCGGCGGTCGCGGCGCTGACCGCGGCGGCCGTCGTCGCCGCGGGCGCGGTGTGGTGGACCGGCCGCGACGACGACCCGCGCCCGGCGACGTCCTCCTCGTCCGCCGCCGCCCAGCGTGACGAGAAGACCGCCGTCGAGACCGGCTGGGTGCCGACGGACGCCGAGCGGGCGGAGGCCGTCGAGAAGGCCGACGCGCTGCCCCTAGAGGACCTCGCGGGCCAGCTCATCATCGCCCGCAGCTTCTCGAACGAGCAGTCGCTGGCGCTGGTGCGCGACCGACACTTCGCCGGCGTCATGGTCACGGGCCAGCAGATCCTCGACGTCACGACCGACGACCCGCTCGAGGACGTCAAGGCGTTCAACCAGCAGCTGCAGGAGGCCGGTGCCGGTCGCGGCTTCCCGGTCATGGTGCCGATCGACCAGGAGGGCGGCCTCGTCGCCCGCCTGACCGATCCGCTCACGACGTTCCCGACCTTCATGTCGGCGGGCGCCGCGATCGCGGGCCACGGTGCCGACGGTGCGGCGGCGGTGACGGCGGCGACCCGCGCGTCGGGCGCCGAGCTGCGGGCCGCGGGCTACAACACCGTGTTCGCGCCCGACGGAGACATCACGATCGGTCCGGCCGACCCGATCATCGGCAGCCGGTCGGCGGGCTCGGACCCCGACGTCGTGGCGCAGGCCGTCGTCGCCGCGGTCGACGGGTACTCCGAGGCCGGCGTCATCTCGGCGGTCAAGCACTTCCCGGGGCACAACGTGTCGACCGACAGCCACAAGGGGCTGCCGGTGCTCGACAGCGACCGGGCGCGGCTCAGGTCGCACGACCTCAAGCCGTTCGAGGCCGCAATCGCCGACGCCGCGCCGGGCATCATGACGGGGCACCTCGACGTCGCGGCGATCGACAAGGGCGTGCCCGCCTCGATGTCGCGCAAGGTCATCACGACGGGGCTGCGCGAGAACCTCGACTTCGACGGCCTCGTGATCAGCGACTCGCTGGGCATGGGCGCCGTGATGCAGCGCTACCCGGGCGGCGACTCGACCGTCGAGGCCATCAAGGCCGGCAGCGACCTGGCCCTGATGCCCGCCGACAACGAGCAGGCGTACGACGCGGTGCTGGCGGCGCTGAGGTCGGGCGAGATCCCCGAGCAGCAGGCCCGCGCCTCGGCCGCGCGCACGATCGCGTACCTGCTGCACGCCGAGGCGTCGCCCGAGCTGCCGGGCGAGCCGGGCAGCCACGGCGACGAGTCGCAGGCCCTGAGCGCGATGGCCGCGACGGTCGTGGCGCACCCGTGCCCCGTCCCGTCGATCACGTCGGTCAGCCCGTCGGGCTCGTCCGAGGCGGTCGCGGCGTTCCGGGTCGCGGCGCAGGAGGCCGGCCTGCCGATCGGCCCCGGCACGTCGGTGGCGCTGCTGGGGCCGGGCGTGTCGGCCGCCAGCGCGGACGTCGTGGTGTCGACCGACACCCCGTACGGCCTGGCGCGCAGCGCGGCACCCACCAAGGTCGCGCTCTACGGCCGCGACGTCCCGGCCATGCGGGCCCTCGTCGCCGTCCTCACGGGCGACGCCCGCGCGCAGGGACGGCTCCCCGTCGACGTGGGCCTGCCCGCCCCGGAGCGCTGCTGACCCCACCTCCGGCGAGTCCGCGAGTGGTGCGGCCCGGACATTCTGGGACGGCGTGTCCGACCACACCGCACCACTGGAGGACGCGACGGCAGCACTCGCCGCGCCGCCACCGGGTCAGGTGACGCGGGCGAACCGGACGACCCGGCCGGCGCGCACCTGCGCCAGGCGGTCGGTGTGGGCGTCGACGACGACCGCGACGACGGGGTAGCCACCCGTCACGGGGTGGTCGGGGCCGAGGACGATCGGACGTCCGTCCGCCGCGACCTGCACGCTGCCCCGCACGCACGGCTCGCTCGGCAGCTCACGCGTCACGGCACGCGGGAGCGGGTCGCCGTCGAGCCGGACGCCGATCCGGCTCGATGCTGCGGAGACCCGCCACGCCGCCGTCAGGAACGTCGAGACGGCCTCCGGGGTGAACCAGTCGTCGCGGGGTCCGAGGACGACGTCGAGGGTCACGTCGCCACCGCGGTCCAGCGGGAGGAGGTCGTCGAGGGCCGGGACGGCGCGGTGCGCGCCGGCCTCGAGCCGGTCGCCGACGGCGAGCGGGCGGGGGCCGAGCCCGGCCAGCGTGTCGGTCGAGCGCGAGCCGAGCACGCGCGGCGACGCGATCCCGCCGGCCAGCCCGACGTAGGAGCGGAGCCCGACGGTGGGAGCGCCGACCGCCAGGCGCCGACCGGCCGGCACCCGCACGGCGCGCCCGTAGGCGACCGGTCGGCCGTCCACCGTGATCGGGCCGCTCGCGCCGGCCACGACGACGGTGTGGGCCGACTCCGCGATCAGCACGAGATCGCCGAACGTCTCGACGACCGCGTCCCCGGGGGCGTTGCCCAGCAGGCGGTTGGCCCGGCGCGCCGCGGCGCGGTCGAAGGCACCCGACGGGCCCACGCCGACGCGGCCCATCGCGGGCCGGCCGAGGTCCTCGACGAGGCTGAGGGCGCCGGCGGCCTCCACGACGAGCGTCATGCGACCACGAACCGGACGCGCGCGCCGGGCCGCAGCAGCGCCGGCGGCCGGCGGTCGACGTCCCACAGGACGACGTCGGTGCGGCCGATCAGCTGCCAGCCACCGGGCGACTCGCGGGGGTAGACGCCGCTGAACTCGCCGGCCAGGCCGACCGAACCGGCCGGCACCGACGTGCGCGGCGACGGGCGTCGCGGCACGCGCAGGCGGTCGTCGCCGCCGACGAGGTACGAGAACCCGGGGGCGAAGCCGCCGAACGCGACGGTCCACGGGGAGCCGGTGTGCGCCGCGACGACCTCGTCGACGGGCAGGCCCGTGAGCGTCGCGACCTCGTCGAGGTCGGCACCGTCGTACGTCACGGGGATCTCGACGGTCGCCGGCGCGACGTCGTCGACCGTCCGGGGCGTCGAGGCACCGACGAGGTCGCGGCACCACGCGGGCTCGCCCCGCACCAGCACGGTGCGGGCGCCCAGCACGACCTCGGCCCGTCCGTCGAGCGCCGCGAACCACCCGCGGGCCTCGTCGAGCGACCCGCAGTCGAGCAGCACGGCCCGGTCGCCGCACGGCAGCACCCTCATGGGGCGGCGACGACGGCGCCGGCCTCGTCGAGGGCCCTGCGGACGGCGCGGGCGAGGTGCAGCGCGCCGGGGGAGTCGCTGTGGACGCAGAGGGAGTCGACCGTGCCGAGCAGCCGCAGCGCCTGGGCGCCGGCGTCCGCGGGGTCGTGCAGCACGGCGCCGGGCTCGCCGCGCGGCACGAGTCGTCCGTCGGTCGTGTAGGCCCGGTCGGCGAAGCCCTCGCGGACGACCGGCAGCCCGG
The DNA here is from genome assembly GCF_001426485.1 of Aeromicrobium sp. Root472D3. Classification (GTDB taxonomy): domain Bacteria; phylum Actinomycetota; class Actinomycetes; order Propionibacteriales; family Nocardioidaceae; genus Aeromicrobium. The sequence continues at coordinate 1,317,726 of NZ_LMET01000001.1, forward strand.
CGTCGGCCGCGAGCGCGAGCGCCCGCGAGGCCGGGAGCCCCAGCAGCGGCAGCGGGCGGTCGAGCACGCGCAGGGCCTCGACGACCGCCCCGGCCTGTGCCTCGTGGTGGACGATCGCGTTGTAGAGGGCGCCGTGCGGCTTGACGTACGTGACCTCGCCGCCGACCGCGCGGGCCGCGTCGTCCAGCGCGTGCACCTGGCGGACGACCTCGTCCGTCAGGTCGGCGGGCTCCATGTCGACGAAGACCCGGCCGAAGCCGGCGCGATCGGGGTAGCCGACCTGCGCGCCGATCGCGACGCCCCGCTCGACCGCGGTCCCGCACGTCTGCGCCATGAGCTCGGCGTCGCCGGCGTACGCGCCGCAGCAGACGTTGGCCGACGTCACGACGTCGAGCAGCAGGACGTCCTCGCCGGTGCGCCAGCGCTGCCACGACTCGCCGAGATCGGCGTTGAGGTCGACCCGCATGCCCCCACCCTAGGGACGGGGGGACGCCGGGGGTACCGCGTGGTCGCGCGCGAGTGGTGCATTCCGTGGCGCGAGTGGTGCGGTGTGGTCGGACACGCCGTCCCAGAACGTCCAGACCGCACCACTCGCGGATCCGGGAGGGGGGTGGGGTCAGGTGCGCTCGACGAGGAAGGCGCGGCCCTGGCCCCGGACCCGGGTCATGATCACGAGGGCCTTCGTGGGGCCCTTCAGCTTGAGGCGGCGGACGAGCTCCTCGGGGACGACGTCGACGCCGCGCTTCTTGACCGTCAGCGTGCCGACCCGGCGCGCCTGGAGGGCGGCCTTCAGCGGCTTCTCGCGGAACGGCAGCTCGTCGACGACCCGGAAGCTGCGGGCCAGCGGGGTGTCGGCCGCGGCGTCGGAGCTGACGTACGCGATGTGGGGATCGGGCAGCCACCCGCCGAGCGACGCCGCGAGCTCGCCGACCGCGCCGGCACGGATGACGGCGTCATCGGGCTCGTGCAGGTAGGCGCCGACGTCGGCGACCTCCGGCGCCCCTCCCTCGACCACGAGCGTCGCACCCGACGGCAGCACCGTCGCGCGTCGCCGCGTCGTCGCGAACGGGACGCCCCACAGGCACGCCTCGACGAGGTCGCCACCGTCGCTGACCCACTCGGCCTCGACGCCGGACGGGACGGCGTCGTGCGCGAGGCCGGGCATGACCTTGGCGACGGCACGTCCGGCGAGCAGCTCGCGCACCCAGTCCCACGGCGGCTGCAGGTCGGCGGTCGAGAACGTGCGTCCACGGCCGTCGCGACGGGCCGGGTCGACGAAGGCGACCTCGTCGGACCCGATCGACACCTCCCGCGCGTCGGCGCACACGACCTCGCCGTCGAGGCCGAGCGCCCGCAGGTTGGCGGTCGCGATCGCGGCGCGGACGGGATCCTGCTCGACGCCGCGGACCGCGAGGCCCGCCCGCGCCAGCGCGATCAGGTCGCCGCCGATGCCGCAGCCGAGGTCGACGACGGACGTGGCGCCCGCCGCGGCGAGCCGGGACGCCCGGTGCGTCGCGACCGTCGTGCGGGTCGACTGCTCGAGGGCGTCGTGCGTGAAGAACAGGTGGGGTGCATCGGCGCCGAACTTGGCCGCGGCCCTGCCGCGCAGGTGGTTCTGCGTCACCGCGGCCGCGACCAGGCCGGGCTCGTGGGTCCGGCGCAGCCGCGTGCCGAGCCCGAGGTCGCTCTCGACGCCGGCGCGTGCGGCCACCTCGGCGAGCAGCCGCTGACCGTCCGGGGCCAGCAGCTGCTCGAACGTCTCCAGGTCCATGGGGAGAAGTGTGCCGTGTCGGGCGCAGGACGTTCGCCCAGCGCGAAACGGGCTGGCAGTCCCTTGGGGCGAGTGCCAGCGTCGTGCTAGGTTTCGTATTGGCACTCTCCCTTCGAGAGTGCTAAAAATCCGGTGAGAACGACCCCCGCGACGGCGTCCTCACCACCGTCCAACGTTCACCCGTTGAAAGGGGAGGTCGACACGTGTCGGTCACCATCAAGCCGCTCGAAGACCGCCTGGTCATCCAGGTCGTCGAAGCAGAGCAGACCACTGCGTCCGGACTCGTCATCCCGGACACCGCCAAGGAGAAGCCCCAGGAGGGCATCGTCGTTTCCGTGGGCCCCGGTCGGGTCGACGACAACGGCAACCGCGTCCCGCTGGACGTCGCCGAGGGCGACAAGGTCATCTTCAGCAAGTACGGCGGAACCGAGGTCAAGTACGCGGGCGAGGAGTACCTCATCCTCTCCGCGCGCGACGTCCTCGCCGTCGTTTCGTGATCTGACGCCCC
>NZ_LMET01000001.1:1320011-1628302 GCF_001426485.1 Aeromicrobium sp. Root472D3
GGCGCCCCCTCGTGGGGCGCCGGGGCTCTCACGCCCCCACCAGCAGCACCCATTGATTTCCTGAAAGAGGCTGACATGCCCAAGATCCTCGAANTTCGACGAGAACGCCCGCCGTTCACTCGAGCGCGGCGTCGACAAGCTCGCCAACACCGTCAAGGTCACGCTCGGCCCCAAGGGTCGCTACGTCGTCCTCGACAAGAAGTGGGGAGCCCCCACGATCACGAACGACGGCGTCACGGTGGCCCGCGAGGTCGAGCTCGACGACCCGTTCGAGAACCTCGGCGCCCAGCTCGCCAAGGAGGTCGCGACCAAGACCAACGACGTCGCCGGTGACGGCACGACGACCGCGACCGTCCTGGCCCAGGCCATGGTCCACGAGGGCCTGCGCGCCGTCGCGGCCGGCGCCAACCCGGTCGGCCTGAAGAAGGGCATCGAGGCCGCTGTCAAGGCCGTCGTCGAGCAGCTCCACTCGGTCGCCCGCGAGGTCGACGACATCAAGGACATGACCGACGTCGCCACGGTGTCGTCGCGCGACGCCCACATCGGCGAGCTCATCGCCGAGGCCTTCGACAAGGTCGGCAAGGACGGCGTGATCACGGTCGAGGAGTCCAACACGATGGGCACCGAGCTCGAGTTCACCGAGGGCATGCAGTTCGACAAGGGCTACCTGTCGCCCTACATGGTCACCGACACCGAGCGCATGGAGGTCGTCCTCGACGATCCCTACATCCTGGTCAACCAGGGCAAGATCTCGTCGGTCAGCGACCTCCTGCCGATCCTCGAGAAGGTCGTCCAGGCCGGCAAGCCGCTGTTCATCATCGCCGAGGACATCGAGGGCGAGGCCCTGTCGACGCTGGTCGTCAACAAGATCAAGGGCACGTTCACGTCGGCCGCCGTCAAGGCGCCCGCGTTCGGCGACCGCCGCAAGGCCATGCTGCAGGACATCGCGACCCTCACGGGCGCCGAGGTCGTGACGCCCGACGTCGGTCTCAAGCTCGACACGATCGGCCTCGAGGCCCTCGGCACCGCGCGCCGCGTCGTCATCACCAAGGACGACACGACGATCATCGAGGGCGGCGGCGACAAGGCCGGCGTCGACGGTCGCGTGGCCCAGATCAAGGCCGAGATCAAGAACACCGACTCCGACTGGGACCGCGAGAAGCTGCAGGAGCGCCTGGCCAAGCTGGCCGGCGGCGTCTGCGTCATCCAGGTCGGCGCGGCCACCGAGGTCGAGCTCAAGGAGAAGAAGCACCGCATCGAGGACGCCGTCTCGGCGACCCGCGCGGCGATCGAGGAGGGCATCGTCGCCGGTGGCGGCTCGGCGCTCGTCCACGCCGTCTCGGTCCTCGACGACAACCTCGGCCTCACGGGCGACGAGGCCGTCGGTGTCCGCATCGTCCGCATCGGTGCCGACGCCCCGCTCGAGTGGATCGCCCGCAACGGCGGCGTCTCCGGCGAGGTCGTCGTCAACAAGGTCCGCGAGAGCGGCGAGGGCTACAACGCGGCCTCCGACACCTACGGCGACCTGGTCGCCCAGGGCGTCCTCGACCCGGTCAAGGTCACGCGCTCGGCGCTCGCCAACGCCGCGTCGATCACCGCGATGCTGCTCACGACCGAGACGCTGATCGTCGAGAAGCCGGCCGAGGAGGCCGACGACGCGCACGCGGGTCACAACCACTGACGTAGCGCGCGCTGCATCGACCGCACCACAGGCGGGCCGTCCCCTCGGGGGCGGCCCGTCCGCGTCGTGGGGCGGGCGGGTGCCCCGGCGAGTACGGTCGTGACGTGCCCCACGACTTCGCCGCCCTGAGGGCCGAGCTCGACCTGCCCCCGGCCTCGGCCACGGACCGTTTCCCCGCCGACGTGCTGGCCGAGGCCACCGTCGTCGCCGAGCTGGGGCTGCCCGACGTCCCGGACGAGACCGACGTCCCGTTCGTGACGATCGACCCGCCCGGCTCGCGCGACCTCGACCAGGCGGTCTTCCTCGAGCGGGTCGGCACGGGGTTCCGGGTGCACTACGCGATCGCCGACCTCGGCTCGGTGATCCCCGCGGGCGGGGCGATCGACGCCGAGGCCCGGCGACGCGGGCAGACGATCTACCTGCCCGACGGTCGCGTGCCGCTGCACCCGCCGGTGCTGTCGGAGGACGCGCTGAGCCTCCTGCCCGACCAGGTGCGTCGCGCGGCGCTCTGGTCGATCGACGTCGACGAGAACGGTGTCGCCGGACGGGCGACGGTGCGCCGGGCCCGCGTCCGGTCGGTCGCGCGGCTCGGCTACGAGGGCGTGCAGGCCTCGTTCGACGCCGGCACGCCGCACCCGTCGGTCGAGGCGCTGGCCGATCTCGGCCGTGCCCGGCGTGCCCTGCGGGTGTCGCTCGGGGCGATCGAGCTCGCGCTGCCCGAGCAGGAGGTCGTGGCCCGCGGCGACTCGTGGGCCGTGCGGATGGCGCGGCGCACCGAGGTCGACGCGTGGAACGCCGAGGTCTCGCTGCTGACGGGGATGGCCGCGGCCCAGCTCATGCTCGAGGCCGGCACCGGCCTGCTGCGGACGCTGCCCGCGGCCGGCGACGACGCGCTCCGGGGCTTCCTGCGCACGGCGCGGACGCTCGGGGTCCCGGTGCCCGAGGGGGCCACCGCCTCGGAGGTGCTGGCCGCGCTCGACCCCGCCCTGCCCGCGTCGATCGTGCTGATGCGCGAGGCGACGGGGCTGCTGCGGGGAGCCGGCTACGAGGCGTTCGACGGGGCTGCGCCCGAGCAGCCGCTGCACGCCGGCATCGGAGCGCCGTACGCGCACGTCACGGCACCGCTGAGGCGCCTGGCCGACCGCTTCGGCACCGAGGTCTGCCTGGCGATCTGCGCCGGTGTCGAGGTGCCCGCGTGGGTGCGCGAGGCCCTCCCGTCGCTCGGCGAGACCATGCGGACGTCCGATCAGCGGGCGTCGCGGGCCGATCGCGGGGCGATCGACCTGGCCGAGGCCTGGGAGCTCGCGGGACGGGTGGGGGAGTCGTTCGACGCGATCGTGGTGCGCGCCGACGACGACGGCGGTGGCGGCGAGGTCATGCTGGTCGAGCCCCCCGTCGTCGCGCGCTGCGCGGGTCGCGACCTCCCCGAGGGCCGGCTCGTCGCGGTCGAGCTGACGGAGGTCGACGTGGCCGGAGGGCACGTGTCGTTCGCCTATGACGAGGCCCACACCTCAGCTTAGGCAAACCTAGGTTAGGCTCCCCTTCGTACTGGCGCCCGACCCTGGAGAAGAACCTGTGAACCGACGTATCACCGCCGCCCTAGCGGCCGCAGCAGCCCTGGTGACCCTGGCGGCCTGCGGCTCGTCCGACTCGGACGGGGGATCGGCCGACACCGCCGCGTTCTCGTTCACCGACGACATCGGCACGACGATCGAGCTCGACGAGATGCCCGACCGCCTCGTCGTCCAGTCGTCGATGGCGGCCGCCCTGACCGACCTCGGCCTCGGCGACAAGATCGTCGGCGTGTTCGGACCGCTGCGCGCCGACGGCGACGCGGCGCAGGTCGCCGGTCTCGACGTCGACGCGGTCGAGGACGTCACGGGTGGCGGCGAGTACGGAGACGTCGACGTCGAGAAGGTCGTCGCGCTGAAGCCCGACCTCGTCATCACGAGCCAGTACCTCGCCCCCGACCTCTGGTACGTCAACGAGGCGTCGGCCACCGAGCTGAAGAAGCTCGCCCCGATCCTCGTCGTCGACTTCGACGGCAAGACGCTGCCCGAGCTGCTGGACGGCACGGAGCGCGCGGCCGAGGCGCTCGGCGCCGACCTCGACTCGGCGAAGGTCACGGCCTCGCACGAGCAGTTCGAGGCGGCGGCCGACCGGGTCAGGGCCGTCGGCGAGCAGCTCGGCGACCGCACGATCCTGGCCGGTTCGTACTCGACCGACCTCTTCTACGTCTCGAACCCGAAGGTCAGCCCCGACCTGTCGTACTGGGTCGACGAGCTCGGCCTGCCCATCACGGTGCCGGACAACCCCGACGAGGGCGGCTACTTCGAGAGCCTCAGCTGGGAGAAGGCCGACACCTACCCCGCCGACGTCTTCCTGTACGACGACCGCATCGGTGCGGCGGGTCTGACGTCGCTCAAGGCCGAGAAGGTCTTCGGCACGCTGACGGCGGCCCAGGACGATGCCTACGTGCCGTGGACGTCGGTCGCCCCGCCCAGCTACCAGGCGTACGCCGACCTGATGGACCGTCTGGCCGACGACCTCGGCGCCTTCGCCTGATCATGCGGCCGGNTGACGTCCCCCGGGGGACGTCACCGGCGATGCGGCCGGGCGGGGGAGCTCCCCTATTCGGCGTCGAGACGCCGGGCGGCGAGCCCCGCGATNGAAGATCTCGAGCTTGCGGTCGTACATGCCGCGCCCGCTCCACACCTCGTCGTTGTCGTAGGCCTTGAGCACGGGGATGTCGTCGCGCCGCAGGTGGGCGCGCTCCATGCGCGCGAGGCGTGCCATCTGGGCCGAGCTGTCGAGGGCGAGCGCGATGACGAACTCGACCGCGACGGCGGCGTCTTCCGGCACGAAGTGCTGGTCGCGCAGCGCCGTGACCCAGGCGTCCATCATCGTCAGGACGGCCGGCGAGGGCTTGGGGGCCATCTGGGACGCGCGGTCCAGACCGGGGTGCGCGTCGCACGCGCGCCACACGGAGTGGCCGACCTCGCGCAGGAGCTCGTCCCAGGGCAGGTCGTCCGCGGGCCACGTGGTGGCGAGGAAGGCGCGGTCGAGGGCCTGGACGAGCAGGTCGTCGCGGTCGGTGACGTAGCGGTAGAGGCCTGAGTGGGCGACGCCGAGGCGGCGAGCGACCGAGGGCATGCTGAAGGTGGCGATTCCGTCCTCGAGCGCCGCAGCGGCGATGACGTCGACGGTGAGGGCTCGGGGGCGCCCTGGCTTGCGTTCCATGGACGCAGCGTACAACTGCGGCGGGAACCCGTCAGCGCGAAAGCGCTCCGGACGGGTCCGGAGCGGTAGGGCGTCCGTCACGGTGGGGACGAACGATACGATGGTCGCATGGATCAGACGGGTATTCCAGACAAGTTCGCGCCGCTCGGACTGACGTACGACGACGTGCTGCTGCTGCCGGGATTCTCCGATCTCAACCCCAGCGAGATCGACACGACCTCGCGCCTGACGCGTGAGATCTCGCTCAAGGTCCCGCTGGTCAGTGCCGCGATGGACACCGTCACCGAGTCGCGCATGGCGATCGCCATGGCGCGCCAGGGCGGCCTCGGCGTCCTGCACCGCAACCTGTCGCTGGAGGACCAGGCCTACCAGGTCGATCTCGTCAAGCGCACCCAGACCGGCATCATCTCCAACCCCGTCACGATCGGTCCCGAGGCGACCCTCGAGGACCTCGACCGCATCTGCGGCGAGTACCGCGTCTCGGGCCTGCCGGTCGTCGACACCGACAACCACCTGCTCGGCATCATCACGAACCGCGACCTGCGGTTCACGCCGCTGGCCGAGTGGGCCACGACGAAGGTCGACGAGATGATGACGCCGATGCCGCTGATCACCGGCGACGTCGGCATCAGCCGCGAGGACGCCACGCTGCTGCTGCGCAAGCACAAGCGCGAGCGGCTCCCGCTGGTCGACCGCGACGGCCGCCTCGCCGGACTCATCACCGTCAAGGACTTCGTCAAGGGCGAGCAGTTCCCCGACGCGTCGTACGACCGCGACGGCCGCCTCATGGTCGGTGCCGCGATCGGCTACTTCGGCGACGCGTGGGAGCGTGCCACGACGCTGATCGAGGCGGGCGTCGACGTGCTGGTGGCCGACACGGCCCACGGGCACGTGCGGATGCTGCTCGAGATCGTCAAGAAGCTCAAGACCGATCCGGCGACCCGTCACGTGCAGGTCATCGGCGGCAACGTGGCGACGCGCGACGGGGCGCAGGCCTTCGTCGACGCCGGGGCCGACGCCGTCAAGGTCGGCTTCGGGCCGGGCTCGATCTGCACGACCCGTGTCGTCACGGGCTGCGGCGTCCCGCAGGTGACGGCGGTCTACGAGGCCTCGCTGGCGTGCGCGCCGGCCGGTGTGCCGGTCATCGCCGACGGCGGCCTCCAGCAGTCGGGCGACATCGCCAAGGCGCTGGTCGCCGGTGCCGAGACCGTCATGATCGGCTCGATGCTGGCCGGTGTCGAGGAGTCGCCGGGCGAGGTCATCTTCGTCAACGGCAAGCAGTTCAAGGCGTACCGCGGCATGGGGTCGCTCAGCGCGATGAGCAGCCGGGGCAAGAAGTCGTACTCCAAGGACCGCTACTTCCAGGCCGAGGTCACGAGCGACGACAAGATCGTGCCCGAGGGCGTCGAGGGGCAGGTCGCCTACCGGGGGCCGCTGTCGGCCGTCGCGCACCAGCTGATCGGCGGGCTCAACCAGTCGATGTTCTACGTCGGCGCCCGCACGATCCCCGAGCTGCAGGACAAGGGCCGCTTCGTGCGCATCACGTCGGCCTCGCTCAAGGAGAGCCACCCCCACGACATCCAGATGACCGCCGAGGCCCCGAACTACTCGAGCCGCTGAGCCGCCGTCCTGCGCGGCGTGGCGAGCGATCAGGATCGCTCCGGCCCACGCCGCGCCGCGTGACGGCGAGGGATTGGGCCGGCGTGGCCCGCGAGCGATAACCTCACTCAGGTGACCAATCGCAACGTGGCCGTGTTCATCGACGCCGAGAACCTCTTCAAGGGGTACGGCAAGCTCGAGATCCCCGACATCTCGATGGAGCAGATCCTCGAGCAGCTCGAGACGGCCGCGGCGCGCGAGGCCGGCGCCGGCAGCATCGCGCTGGCCCGCGCGTACGCCGACTGGGGCGCGCTGGGGCTGGAGGACTACCGCCGCGACGTCGAGCGGGCCGGTGTCGAGACCGTCCAGGTGTTCTCGGTCAGCAAGGCCGAGAAGAACGCCGCCGACATCGTCCTGGTCGTCGACTGCCTGCGGGCCGCCGGCGACCTCGACCAGCTCGAGGTGTTCATCCTGGTGTCGGCCGACGGCGACTTCGTGCCCCTGGTGCGGCGCCTGCACGAGCTCGACAAGTACGTCATCGGCGCGACGCTGGCCGACCACCCCGTCAACAACGTGCTCGAGCGCGAGGTCGACCAGTACGTGCCCCTCAAGGTCAAGCCCGTCCCGCCGGCCGCGGCGCTGCAGCCGATCTTCTCGGGCGACCCGTCGTCCGCGGCCGCCGTGCTGCCCCGTCAGCCGGCCCGGGTCGCACCGGTCGAGCCGCGCGCCGACAAGAAGGTCGAGAAGCAGCCGGAGCCGCGCCGGTCCGAGAAGAAGGCCGAGCCCAAGAAGGCCCAGAAGCGGCAGGAGCCGGCCAAGAAGGCCAAGATCTCGTGGCACGACCTGGCCAAGGAGATCGAGGTCGTCCACGACGGGCCGGCCGCCTCCCCGGCCGAGTACAAGCAGATCGTCGAGAAGGTGCTCGCCGACGACACGGTCCGCAGCTTCAGCGACCAGCTCGCCAACCAGGGTGGTCCGCTGCCGATGCTCGCGATGGCCCTGAAGGCCGCCGCGCCGCGCCTCAGCCCGTCGGACGCCCGGGTCAGCTCGCTGTCGCGCGCGCTGCGCTTCGCCCTGGCCGACACGCCGTACGCGCTGGCCCGCGAGAGCGACGACGTCCAGCCCGTCCTGGTGCGCCGCTCGACCGATCCGGCGGGCATGCTGACCGACCTGTCGCTCGACGACATCCAGCGCGGGGTCCAGTAGGTCACGGGCCGACGGAGCCTCGCACTAGGCTGTACGGCATGGCAGACATCGAGATCGGGACGGCCAAGCGCGGCCGTCGGGCGTACTCCTTCGACGACATCGCGATCGTCCCGAGCCGCCGGACGCGCGACCCCGAGGAGGTGTCGACCGCCTGGCAGATCGACGCCTACCGGTTCGACCTCCCGGTGCTGGCCGCTCCGATGGACTCCGTCATGAGCCCCGACACCGCGATCGCGCTCGGACGGCACGGCGGTCTCGGCGTGCTCGACCTCGAGGGTCTGTGGACGCGCTACGAGAACCCCGAGAGCCTGCTCGACGAGGTCGCCGGCATCGAGGGACCGCTGGCGACCAAGCGGCTGCAGGAGATCTACGCCGAGCCGATCAAGGCCGAGCTCATCACGGCCCGTCTGCAGCAGGTGCGCGAGGCCGGTGTCACGGTCGCGGGTGCGCTGTCGCCGCAGCGCACCAAGCAGTTCGCCGACGCCGTGGTCGACGCGGGCGTCGACCTGTTCGTGATCCGTGGCACGACGGTCTCGGCCGAGCACGTCTCGGGCCAGACCGAGCCGCTCAACCTCAAGGAGTTCATCTACGAGCTCGACGTCCCGGTCATCGTCGGCGGGTGCGCGACCTACCAGGCCGCGCTGCACCTCATGCGCACCGGCGCGGCCGGCGTGCTGGTCGGCTTCGGTGGCGGGGCCGCCCACACGACCCGCTCCGTGCTCGGCATCGCGGTGCCGATGGCGTCCGCGGTGGCCGACGTGGCCGCGGCGCGGCGCGACTACCTCGACGAGTCGGGCGGACGGTACGTGCACGTCATCGCCGACGGCTCGATCGGGCGCAGCGGCGACATCGCCAAGGCGATCGCGTGCGGCGCCGACGCCGTCATGATCGGCTCACCCTTCGCGCGGGCCGTCGAGGCCCCGGGTCGCGGCTTCCACTGGGGCGCCGAGGCGTGGCACCCTGACCTGCCGCGCGGCGGCCGGGTCGACATCGGCACGGTCGGCGACCTCGAGTCGGTGCTGTTCGGCCCGTCGTCGGTGCCCGACGGCACGATGAACCTGATCGGCGCCCTGCGCCGCGCCATGGCGACGACCGGCTACACCGACCTCAAGGAGTTCCAGCGGGTCGAGGTCGTCGTCGGGTGAGCCCGTACCGACTCGTCCGGGTGGGGTTCGAGCACCCTGACGCCGTCGAGCTGCGCGACGAGCACGTCATGCTGGGCGACCAGCTGTACGCCGACGACCCCGCCGCCGCCCACCGCGGCGGGTCCGAGGGCATCGATCCGTCGTCGATCGTCGCGACGTTCGTCGCCTACGACGGCGAGCGCCCGGTCGGCCACGCGTGCCTGCGCCGCCTCGACGGCGACCTGGCCGGCGAGCTCGAGATGAAGCGGCTGTACGTCCGTGAGGACGCGCGCGGCAGCGGGGTCGCGGACGACCTGCTCGCCGCGGTCGAGGGCGTCGTGCGCGACGACGAGGGGGCGCCCCGCATCGTCATCCACACCGGCGACCGTCAGCACGCGGCGCTGACGTTCTACGGGCGGCGCGGGTACACGCCGATCCCGGTGTTCGCGCCGTACGAGGCCGTCACGTACTCCCTGTGCTTCGAGAAGGTCTTCGCGGCGGGCTGACCTCAGGCGGTGCGGGGCACCCGCGCCGAGCGGGCCAGGTGGATCGTCGTCAGGACCGGCACGACGACGAGCACCGCGACGACCACGAGGCCGACCCAGCCGGGCGGTCCGGTGGTCTCGGTGACCGTCGTGCACGTCGATCCCGCGCAGGACTGGATCTCCGACGAGCCGGACGTGGCGAACCCGCCGACGATCAGCAGGGGTCCGAGGCCGCCGGGCCACAGGAACGTCCCGATCAGCTTGTCGCGGGTCGACCACCGGTCCGACGTCCACAGCAGGACGACGCCGACGACCCAGCCGATCACGAACACGATGATGCCGCCCAGCAGCAGCACCAGGGCGATGATCTCCTGGGCGCGGAGCCGGGCGGCGGGCGCCGTGGACGGGGGAGCGGCAGGCGCGGGCTGCTCGGCGGCGACGATGTCGGCGGGGCTGCCGAGACGCTGGATCACGTCCTCGACGGACCGGCCGTCCGCGACGGCTGCCTCCAGGTGCTCGCCGATGTCGGCGACGAGCTCGTCGGCCCGCTGGGAGCCGAGCCGTTCGGCGGCGACCGAGCGCAGGTCGTCGAGGTATCCGCGGGCGAGGGGTGGGGTCGTCATGGGGTGTCCTTCCGGAGGGTCTCGTCGACGGCGTCGCGGAATGCTCGCCAGTCGGTCTCGAACCGGTCGAGCGCACGGCGCCCGTCACGGGTCAGCTGGTAGTAGCGGCGGGGCGGTCCCTGCTCGGACTCCCGCTGCTCGGTGAGCACCAGGCCCTCCTTGCGCAGTCTCGACAGCAGCGGGTAGATCGTGCCCTCGCTCGTGACCAGGGACGGGTGCCGCCCGAGCTCGGTCACGAGGTCGACGGCGTAGCGGGGCTCGTCCTGCAGCAGCGCCAGCACGCAGTACTCGAGCGCACCACGGCGCAGCTGCGACAGCGCTCCCGGTTCCATGCGTCACAAGGTAGCAGTACCTTGCGACGCATGGAACCACGTCCGCGCCCGCACGGTGCACGTCACACGTCCGCGTGCTGTTCGCCGCGGTCAGGTGTGCCTTAGCATGGTGAGGCTAGCCTCACGTCGGCCAGCCTCGACACGAAGGACGACCCATGAACAAGCTCCTCGCCTCGGTCGGCATCGCCGCACTGGCCACCGTCGGCCTCGCCGCCTGCGCGTCCGACCCGTCCGAGACCTCGTCGGCCTCCGGCGCCCTCACGGTCAAGGCCACCGACTCCGACTGCACCGTCTCGGCCAGCAAGCTCGACGCCGGACCGTCGACGTTCAAGGTCACGAACGCGGGCTCCAAGGTCACCGAGTTCTACGTGTACGCCGACGGCGACCGCATCATGGGCGAGGTCGAGAACGTCGGGCCCGGCCTGACCCGCAACCTGATCGTCGACCTGCCGAAGGGCACCTACGAGGGGGCCTGCAAGCCCGGCATGATCGGCGACGGCATCCGCCAGACCCTCACCGTCACGGGCGAGGCCACCGCGCCGCTGTCGGACTCCGAGGAGCTCACGGCCGCCGCCGACAGCTACGCCCGCTACGTCAAGTCGCAGTCCGACACCCTGGTCGTCAAGACGACCGAGTTCGTCGACGCAGTCAAGGCCGGCGACGTCGAGGGGGCCAAGAAGCTGTTCCCGATCGCCCGCACCTACTGGGAGCGCATCGAGCCCGTCGCCGAGCAGTTCGGCGACCTCGACCCCATCACCGACGGGCGCGAGCCCGATGCGAAGGCCGAGGGCGTCGACTTCACGGGCTGGCACCGCATCGAGAAGCAGCTGTGGGTCGAGGGCAACACCGAGGGCATGGACCCGTACGCCGACCAGCTGCTGTCGAACGTCAAGCAGATCGTCGCGAAGGGCCAGGACGCCCCGCTGACGGCGCTCGAGCTCGCCCAGGGATCGAAGGGCCTGCTCGACGAGGTCGCGACGGGCAAGATCACAGGCGAGGAGGACGAGTTCAGCCACACCGACCTGTGGGACTTCAAGGCCAACATCGAGGGCTCGCAGGCCGCCATCTCGTCGCTGCGCCCGGTCCTGATCGACCAGGACCCCGACCTCGTCAAGGACATCGACGCCAAGTTCGCGGCGCTCGACACCGAGCTCAACCAGTACCAGGACAAGAGCACGGGCGAGTGGACGTTCTACGACCAGCTGACCGAGCAGCAGATCAAGCAGCTGTCCGACTCCGTCGCGGCGCTCAGCGAGCCGATCAGCAAGGTCGCCGCCGTCGTCGCGAAGTCGGCCTGACACCCGGTCTCCTGAGACACTGACCGACGTGAACGACCGCGACACGACGCCCGCCGCCGGACTCTCCCGCAGGAAGCTGCTGGGAGCGGCCGGCGTCGGCGCGCTGACGGTCGGGGCCCTCGGCGCGGGCGCCGGGTACGCGGTGGGCGACAAGCCCGTCGCCGTCGTCCCCGACCGGGACGCCCTGCCGATCGACTTCGACGGGCGTCACCAGGCCGGCATCGTCACGCCGGCGCAGGACCGCCTGCACTTCGCGGTCTTCGACATGACGACCGAGGAGCGCGACGACCTCGTCTCGCTGCTGAAGGACTGGACGAAGGCTGCCCGGCAGATGGCGCAGGGCAACGACATCGGCGACTTCGGCGCCGTCGCCGGTGCGCCCTACTCGCCGCCGGAGGACACCGGCGAGGCCCTCGGCCTGCCGCCGTCCGGGCTGACCGTCACGATCGGGTTCGGCCGCAGCCTGTTCGTCGACGCCTCCGGGGCGCCGCGCTTCGGTCTCGACGGGCAGCTGCCCGACCGCCTCGTCGTGATGCCGGGGTTCTCCGGCGACCGGCTCGACCCCGCGATCAGCGACGGCGACATCGCGATCCAGGCCTGCGCCAACGACCCGCAGATCGCGGTGCACGCGATCCGCAACCTCGCCCGCATCGCCTTCGGGCGCGCCTCGGTGCGCTACTCGCAGATGGGCTTCGGCCGCACGTCGTCGACGTCGACGGCGCAGGTCACGGCGCGCAACCTGTTCGGCTTCAAGGACGGCACGGCCAACATCAAGGTCGAGGAGAAGAAGGACGTCGAGGACTTCGTGTGGGTGCAGGACGGCGACGGTCCGGCCTGGATGACGGGCGGCTCGTACCTCGTGTCGCGCAAGATCGACATGCGCATCGAGACCTGGGACCGCGAGCCCCTCAACGGCCAGGAGACGATCGTCGGCCGGGCCAAGGGCTCGGGCGGCCCGCTGTCGGGCGGCGACGAGTTCGCCGCGATCGACTTCGACGCCAAGGACGACGCCGGCCAGCCGCTGATCGACATGAAGTCCCACCTGCGCCTGGCCCACCCCGACACCAACGGCGGCGCCAAGCTGCTGCGTCGCGGGTACAACTTCGTCGACGGCTCCAACGGTCTCGGCCAGCTGTCGGCCGGGTTGTTCTTCATCGCCTACCAGCGCGATCCGGAGGCGCAGTTCGTCCGCATCCAGCGCTCGCTGGCGGGCCTGCAGAACGATCTGCTGAGCGAGTACATCGTGCACGTCGGCTCGGGTCTGTTCGCGTGCCCGCCCGGCGTCGGTCCGCAGGGGTACTGGGGCGAGGGCCTGTTCGCCTGAGCCCGGTGTGGGGGTCGACACGGTCGTTACCGACCAGTAGCGATGTGACATCGCCGGTGTCATACTCGGGGTATGAGCTCCCGTGACACGGCATTCGACTACGACGTCCTGATCATCGGCTCGGGCTTCGGCGGCAGCGTCTCGGCGCTGCGGCTGACCGAGAAGGGCTACCGGGTCGCGGTGCTCGAGGCCGGCAAGCGCTTCGAGGACGCCGACTTCGCCAAGAACTCCTGGCGCCTGCGCAAGTTCCTGTGGATGCCCCAGTTGGGCTGCTACGGCATCCAGCGCATCGACAAGCTCAAGGACGTGCTGATCCTGTCGGGCGCCGGCGTCGGCGGCGGTTCGCTGGTCTACGCCAACACGCTCTACGAGCCGCTCGACCCGTTCTACCAGGACCCGGCGTGGGGCCACATCACCGACTGGCGCTCCGAGCTCGAGCCCTACTACGACCAGGCCAAGCGCATGCTCGGCGTCACGGTCTACCCGCACGTGACCCCCGCCGACACCGTGATGCGCGAGGTCGCCGAGAAGATGGGCGTCGGCGGCACCTTCCACCACACGCCCGTCGGCGTGTTCTTCGGCGCCGACCCCGGCGAGACCGCGGACGATCCCTACTTCGGCGGTGCCGGGCCGGCCCGCTCGGGCTGCACCAACTGCGGTGAGTGCATGACGGGCTGCCGCCACAACGCCAAGAACACGCTGGTCAAGAACTACCTGTACCTGGCCGAGTCCGCCGGCGCCGAGGTGCACCCGATGACGACCGTGACGGCCGTCCGGCCGCGGGAGGGCGGCGGGTACGAGGTCGAGACGCGTCGCACGAACAGGCGGTTCCGGCCGCACCGCACCATCACGGCCGAGCAGGTCATCTTCTCGGCCAGCACGATGGGCACGCAGAAGCTGCTGCACCGCATGCGCGACACGGGCTCGCTGCCGCGGGTGTCGCAGCGCCTCGGCCTGCTGACCCGCACCAACTCCGAGGCGCTGCTCGGCTCGATCGCCGACGGCAACGACGTCGACTACAGCGAGGGGGTCGCGATCACGTCCTCGTTCCACCCCGACGAGCACACCCACATCGAGCCGTGCCGCTACGGCAGGGGCTCGAACGCGATGTCGCTGATGCAGACCGTCCTGACCGACGGCGGTGGCTCGACGCCCCGCTGGCGGGTGTGGCTGCGCGAGATGTGGAAGCAGAAGACCAAGCTCTTCAAGCTGTACGACCTGCGGCACTGGTCGGAGCGCACCGTCATCGCGCTGGTCATGCAGACGCACGACAACTCGATCACGACGTACACCAAGCGGGGGCTGACCGGCCGTCGCCGGCTCACGTCCCGCCAGGGCCACGGGGCGCCGAACCCGTCGTTCATCGAGCCCGGACACCGCGCCGTCCAGCACATGGCCGACGAGATGAAGGGGACGCCCGGCGGCACGATCGGCGAGCCCTTCAACGTGCCGCTGACGGCGCACTTCATGGGCGGCTGCGCGATCGGCGACTCGCCCGAGACGGGGGTCGTCGACCCATACCAGCGTCTCTACGGCCACCCGGGCCTGCACGTCGCCGACGGCTCGACCATCACGGCGAACCTCGGCGTCAACCCGTCGCTGACGATCACGGCGCAGACCGAGCGCGCGATGTCGTACTGGCCTAACAAGGGCGAGACCGACCTGCGTCCGTCGATCGACGAGCCGTACCGCCGCATGGAGCCGATCGCCCCCAAGAGCCCCGTCGTCCCCGACGACGCCCCGGCGGCCCTGCGCCTGCCCATCGTCGGCGTCAGCTAGCGCGCAGGGTTCGAAGGCTCGCTCGACCACAGAACGCCACCACAGGTCGAGCGAGCGCAGCGAGCGAGACAGTGGCCCCGCGCGCAGCGCGGCAGCTGGGGGCACCTCCCGCGAGCGCCAGCGAGTGGGGGACGCAGTCGCTGGCAGGGCGAAGCCCTGCGCCACGCACAGGACCCGGCCTGGAGGGAGTCCACGGGCCGGGTCCTGTTGTGCCACGAGGAGCAGCACATGATCTAACGGGAGGGAGTGTTGTTAGATCCACCGTGTAAAACGACGCTCCGACACCGGGGTTACGAGGTTGTCACGGTAATTTTTTCGCGCGCTCGGCGCCCGATAGGGTGGCTCCCGTGACCCCCGATCATGACCTTGTCCTCGTCGTCGACTTCGGGGCGCAGTACGCCCAGCTCATCGCCCGTCGGGTGAGGGAGGCGCGGGTGTACTCCGAGATCGTCCCGCACACGATGCCGGTCGACGAGATGCTCGCCAAGAAGCCCGCCGCGATCATCCTGTCGGGTGGTCCGTCCTCGGTCTACGAGGCCGGCGCACCGCAGCTCGACGCGGCGATGTTCGAGGCCGAGACCCCCGTCTTCGGCATCTGCTACGGCTTCATGGCGATGGCCCAGGCCCTCGGCGGCACCGTCGCCCACACCGGCCAGCGCGAGTACGGACGCACCAGCGTGAGCGTGCTCGAGCCCGGCACCCTGCTGGCCGACCTGCCCGAGTCGCTGACGTCGTGGATGTCGCACGGCGACGAGGTCGTCGCGGCGCCCGAGGGCTTCCGCGTCAACGCCCGCTCGCCGCGCGCGACGGTCGCCGCGTTCGAGGACACCGACCGTCGCCTCGCCGGCGTGCAGTGGCACCCCGAGGTGCTGCACAGCGAGCACGGCCAGCGCGTCCTCGAGACGTTCCTGGTCGACATCGCGGGCTGCCGCCAGACGTGGACGAGCAGCAACATCGTCGAGGAGCAGGTCGAGCTGATCCGCCAGCAGGTCGGTGACGCCCGCGTCATCTCCGCGCTGTCGGGCGGTGTCGACTCCGCGGTCTCGACGGCCCTCGTGCAGCGCGCGATCGGCGACCAGCTCACCGCGGTCTTCGTCGACCACGGCCTGCTGCGCCAGGGCGAGGCCGAGCAGGTCGAGAAGGACTACGTCGAGGCCACGGGCGTCGACCTCAAGGTCGTCGACGCCAAGGAGCAGTTCCTCGGCTTCCTGGCCGGCGTCTCCGACCCCGAGCAGAAGCGCAAGATCATCGGCCGCGAGTTCATCCGCGTGTTCGAGGCCGCCGAGCGCGAGGTGCTCGCGACGCCGGGTGCCCCGGTCAAGTTCCTCGTGCAGGGCACGCTCTACCCCGACGTCGTCGAGTCGGGCGGGGGAGCGGGCGCCTCGAACATCAAGAGCCACCACAACGTCGGCGGCCTGCCCGAGGACCTCGAGTTCAGCCTGATCGAGCCGCTGCGCACGCTGTTCAAGGACGAGGTGCGCGACGTCGGCCGTCAGCTCGGCATCCCCGAGGCGATCGTCGGACGGCACCCGTTCCCCGGCCCCGGCCTGGCGATCCGCATCGTCGGCGCGGTCGACGAGGAGCGTCTGACGATCCTGCGCGAGGCCGACGCGATCGTCCGCGAGGAGACCACCGCGGCGGGCCTGGACGGCGAGATCTGGCAGTTCCCGGTCGTGCTGCTGGCCGACGTCCGCTCGGTCGGCGTGCAGGGCGACGGCCGCACCTACGGCCACCCGATCGTGCTGCGGCCGGTCTCGAGCGAGGACGCCATGACGGCCGACTGGAGCCGCCTGCCGTACGAGGTGCTCGAGCGGATCTCGACCCGCATCACCAACGAGGTCGACGAGGTCAACCGCGTCGTCCTCGACATCACGAGCAAGCCGCCGGGAACCATCGAGTGGGAGTGAGCCGGGCGGCCCGACGTCCGCGGGTCCTGCGCGGACATGTCGAGGCGCGGGACCGCGAGTAGGCTCCACGCCATGCTGATGCCCCACGCGCTGTCGACGCTCACGCACTCGACCGGGGCCGGCGGGATCGACGGGCCGTGGGCGCTGCCCCTGTTCATCGTGTTCGCGGTGTGCGTGATGGCCTACCGGTACCTGCGCAAGTAGCCGCGACTCCCGCGGACCGCGCTCAGGCCGCCGGGGGCTCCCACAGCTCGACGGCGTTGCCGTCGGGGTCGTGGACGCGCGCGAACCGGCCCGTCTCGGAGGAGTCCCACTCGTCCCTGGTCTCGACCTCGACCCCCGCGGCGCGCAGCGACACGACCAGCCCGTCCAGGTCGCTGACGCGCAGGTTGAGCATGACCTGCTGGGCGCCCGGCCAGTAGTCGGTGTCGGCGGGGAACGGCGCGAACACCAGCGGACCGCCCTCCGTCCGCCACGACCACTCGTCGGCCTCGCCCGCCGACGGCGCGGCGAGGCCCGGGCCGACGCCGAGGTGGGTGCGGTACCAGGTGCTCAACGCATCCGGGTGCTGCGACCGCAGGAAGACTCCGCCCACTCCGAGCACCGGCACGATCGTTCTCCTCTGGTCGACGGGCCTCCATCGTAGGGCGGGAGGCCGGCGGTTGTTAGGCTCGATCGCAGTCGATCGGAAGGCACCACCGTGAGTCAGTCCGCATTCCCGCGGAACAAGTACGTCGCCATCGTCATGGTCCTGCTGGTCGTGGCGGCCGTGGTCGTCGTGGCCGTGCTGCGCCTCGACGGCGACGACGAGGCCGAGCCGCTGGCGACCGCCACCGAGCCGACGGCCACCGCGACGACGTCGACCCCGACGCCCGAGCAGACCACGACGTCCCCGACCCCCACGCCCACCCCGACCCCCACGCCGGGCGGCGGTCCGACGTGCGAGGGGCCCGACACGGTCTTCAACGAGGAGGGCACCGAGAAGGACTCCCTGCTGCCCGACTGCGGCGTCGCCCCGGTGACCCAGCCCGAGCAGGAGAAGTCCGGCCTGAGCCTGGCCTGCGGCGGTTCCTACCCCGTGATCCTCTACAAGACCACGACGTCCGGCGCGAAGACGTCGATCTGCGGTCGCGACAGCTCCGGCGCCGACTTCCGGTTCGTGACGCAGCCGAAGGGCGGCGACGTCGTCGACCTCCCCGGCACCTACGAGTCGCAGCTCGACGCGTTCGCGGCCAAGGACGGCTCGACCCGCTACACGGTCCTGGCGTACGACGGCACCCTCGTGGTGAACAAGGACGGGCAGAAGACCCGGCAGAAGTCGTCCGACTGGATCTCGCTCGACAACGAGCCCGACACCGACTGATCGTCTGCCGCTCGCCGGGTGTCGCCGGCGGGTAGTGGGGTACTCCGCCGGCGAACCCCATCGAAAGGCACACCGTGGATCTCGGCATCTCAGGACGCATCGCACTCGTCACCGGCGGCGACTCCGGCATCGGCTGGCACACCGCCCGCCTCCTGCTCGAGGAGGGCGCGACGGTCGTCCTGTCCGACCGCGACCAGGACTCCCTCGACGAGGCCGCCGCGAAGCTCGACGCCCCCAAGAAGCGCCTGCACGCGATCGCCGCCGACCTCGACTCGGTCGAGTCGATCTTCGCGCTGCGCGACGCCGTCACCGAGGCCGTCGGCGACATCGACATCCTCGTGCAGTCGGCCGGCGTGACGGGGGCCCAGGGCCTGTTCCACGAGATCGACGACGCGGGATGGGTCGACACCCTGACGACCGACCTGCTCGCCCCGATCCGCCTGACCCGTGCCTTCCTGCCCGCGCTGCGCTCGGGCGGCTGGGGCCGTGCGGTCTACCTCGCGTCGGAGGACGCCGTGCAGCCGTACGACGACGAGCTGCCGTACTGCGCCGCGAAGGCCGGCATCCTGGCGTTCGCCAAGGGCCTGTCGCGGACGTACGCCAAGGAGGGCCTGCTCGTGAACTGCGTGTCGCCCGCGTTCATCAGCACCCCGATGACCGACGCGATGATGGAGAAGCGCGCCACGGAGCTGGGCACCGACACCGACCAGGCGATCGAGAGCTTCCTCGACGAGGAGCGCCCCTACATGGAGCTCGGCCGCCGCGGCGAGCCCGAGGAGGTCGCCGCCGTGGTCGCGTTCCTGTGCTCCGACCTGGCCAGCTTCGTCAACGGGTCGAACTACCGCGTCGACTCCGGCTCCGTCGCGACGATCTGACGCGTCCGTGTCCGCCCCCGCCCCCGCCCCCGTCGTCCACCACGTCGACCACGGCGGGGGCGGTCACGTCGTCGTCCTGCTGCACGCGTTCCCGCTCGACTCGGTCATGTTCGACCGCCTCGTCCCCCTGCTCGCCGGGACGGCACGGGTCGTCGCGATCGACCTGCCGGGGCTGGGGCGCAGCCCCGTGCCGTCGCAGGCACCGACGATGGACGCCGTCGCGCACGCCGTGACGGGGGTGCTCGACGACCTGGACGTCGAGAGGGCGGTCGTCCTGGGCATCTCGACGGGGGGCTACGCCGCGCTGCAGCTCGCCGCGCAGGCGCCCGACCGGGTCTCCGCGCTCGTGCTCGGCAGCACGACGACCCGTCGCATCGAGCCCGACGTGCCCGACGAGCGGCGCGACGTCGCGGACGAGGTCGAGTCGTCGCAATCGACCGAGGCCGTCGCCGACAGCGCCGACGAGGGGCTCGGCGACACGGCGCACCGCGAGCAGCCCGAGCTCGTCGAGGGGCTGCGCAGGACGATCTCCGCGGCCGACCCCGACGGCGTCGCCTGGATGGCCCGCGCCATCGCGGCCAGGGCCGACACGACGACGACGCTGCGCGAGCTCGACCGACCGGTCGTGCTGCTGTTCGGCGCCGAGGACGAGGCGACGCCGCCCGAGCGCGGCGAGGAGATGCTCGCCGTGCGGGGCGACCGCCCGACCCGCTTGGTCGTGCTCGGGTCGACCGGCCACCTGACGGCCCTCGAGTCGCCGCAGCAGGTCGCCGACGTGGTCGGCGACCTGCTGCGCGACCTCGGCTGAGGCCGGACCTCAGGTCTGGTCGGTGCTCAGATCAGGTCGGTGAAGGAGTCCGGCACGGTGTGCGCCGCCAGCACCTTCTTGGCCGGCTCGACGCCGTCGCCGACCTTCCACAGCAGGACGCCCGCGACCTCGTCGCCGTCGACGTAGTAGACGACCTTGCCGCCGTCCTCCTTGTCGACGACCTCGGTGCGCAGGCTCGCGTCGAGCGTCCCGACCGCCTCGTACCAGGCGTCGAACAGGTCGGAGTAGAACATCGGGGTGTGGTCGTAGACCTCGTCCGAGCCGGCGAGGATGCGCCCCGCGGCCGCGCCCATCTCGTTGGCGTTGTCGACGTGCTCGACGCGGCGGCGGCCCAGGATGTGGTCGGGGTACTCCGCCACGTCACCTGCCGCCAGGACGTCGGGGTCGGCGGTCGTGAGGCGCTCGTCGACGACGATGCCGCCGTCCGACGACGTCTCGAGGCCCGAGCGACGGGCCAGCACGCCGGCCGGCTCGATGCCGAGGCCGATCACGGCCAGGTCGGCCGTCACCGTCGTGCCGTCGCTGAGGTCGAGGCGCACGCCGTCTGGTGACGTCGACCCGCCGTCGACCTTCGCGCCGCCGTGCACCGTCACGCCGGCGTCGGTGAACATCGCCTGGATCTCGTCGGCGACGACCGACGGGAACGTCGGCGAGCCCAGCACGTCGTCGGGGTGGATCAGGGTGACGGTGCTGCCGTCCTGCACGAGCGCGGCGGCGATCTCGGTGCCGATGTATCCGCCGCCGACGACCGCGACGTGCGGGTGGTCGGCGACCGCCGCGCGCAGGCGGTGGTAGTGCTCGAGCGTGCGGTAGTAGATGACGCGGTCGCTCGGCGTCAGCCCCGGGATCTGCCGCGGGTGCCCGCCCGTCGCGAGCAGCAGGCGGCGGTAGCCGAAGGTGTCGCCCGTGCTGGTCGTCACGCTCTTGGCGTCCCGGTCGATCGTGTCGGCGCGGGCGCCGAGGTGCAGCGTCGCACCGGTCTCGTCGACGGTGTCGAGTGCGGCGTCGTCCTCGGAGAAGTCGTCGTCGGTCCAGAGCTTCTTCGACAGCGCGGGCCGCGGGAACGGTGCGGTCGACTCCTCGCCGACGATGCCGATCGTGCCGTCGGCGTCGATCTCGCGGATGCCCTTGGCGGCGGTGTCGGCCGTCATGCCGCCGCCGATGATGAGGTAGTCGTAGTCGTGGCTCATGCGGTGGGCAGTACCCCTGCCGGTCGCCGACAATCTCCCGTTGCGGCTCAGGCGCAGGTGCCTACGCTGGCATCGTGGCCACTGACACCCAGACCCCCGACGACACGACCTCCGACCCCGAGACGCCGGCGCGAGAGACCCCCGCCCCGCACGTCTTCGTCCTCTTCGGCGCGACCGGCGACCTCGCCAAGCGCAAGCTCTTCCCCGGCATCTACCGCCTCGCCGCCGCCTCCCGTCTGCCCGACGACTACGCGATCATCGGATCGGGCCGCCACTCGCCCGGCTCCGACGACGAGTTCCGCGAGAAGATCAGGTCGTCGCTCGAGGAGTTCGTCGACGACCTCGACGCCGGCGTCGCCGACGACGTCCTGGGCCGGCTGACGTTCCAGACGTCCGACGCCGACGACGGCAAGGACCTCGCGGCCGCGGTCGACGAGGCCCTCTCGGGTCTCGGCGACGACGCCAAGAAGCTCATCTACCTGTCGGTGCCGCCGTCGGCGATGGAGCCCATGATCGGCATGCTGGGTCGCGAGGGCCTGGCCGACGACGCGCGCCTGGTGATCGAGAAGCCGTTCGGCACCGATCTCGAGACGGCCCGCGAGCTCGACGCGACGCTCAAGGACGTCGTGACGGAGGACCAGGTCTTCCGCATCGACCACTTCCTCGGCAAGGAGGCGGTGCAGAACATCCTGGCGCTGCGCTTCGCCAACGGGCTGATCGAGCCGGCCTGGAACCGCGACCACATCTGCTCGGTGCAGATCGACGTCCCCGAGGAGCTGACGGTCGAGGGCCGCGGCAGCTTCTACGAGTCGACCGGCTGCTTCCGCGACATGATCTCGACCCACCTCAGCCAGGTGCTGGGCTTCGTCGCGATGGAGCCGCCCGTCCACCTCGACGCGCTGGCGCTGCGCAACGAGAAGTCGAAGGTCTTCGCCGCGATGCGTCCCCTCGACCCCGAGCGCGTCGTGTTCGGCCAGTACGAGGGCTACCGCGACGAGGAGGACGTCGACGCCGACTCCGAGGTCGAGACGTTCGTCGCGCTCGAGGCGTACGTCGACACCGAGCGCTGGCAGGGCGTCCCGTTCTACCTGCGCACCGGCAAGTCGCTCGGCGCGACCCGACGCACCATCACCCTGACGTTCCGCACGCCGCCCATGGGCCGCTTCGGCGACAACGCCTACGGACCCAACGAGCTGGTGCTCGAGCTGACCGACTCGCCCAAGATCACGGTCGACCTGCACGCCAAGCGCCCCGGCCCGACGATGGACCTGATGGACTCGTCGCTGCACCTCGACCTGTCGCAGGACGACCCGGGCGACACGCCCCTCGAGGCGTACGAGCGCCTGCTGCTCGACGTCATGCGGGGCGACCAGACGCTGTTCACCCGCTCCGACGAGGTCGACCGTCTGTGGCAGATCTGCCAGCCCGTGCTCGACGACCCGCCGAAGACGCAGCAGTACGCCAAGGGCTCGTGGGGACCCGACGACGCCCTCGAGCTGCCGGGCGAGCGCGGCTGGCGGCTGCCGGATGCCTGAGACCGGCCCCGACTGGCCGGGGATCGCCGACCACGGGCTGATCGGCGACCTGCGCACCGCAGCACTCGTCGGCACCGACGGCACGATCGACTGGTTCTGCGCGCCGCGCTTCGACTCGCCGAGCATCTTCGCGTCGATCCTCGACCGCGAGAACGGCGGCTCGTGGAAGATCGCCCCGGCCGACGGGGCCGTGCGCACGCAGCAGTTCTACTTCCCGGAGTCGGCGGTGCTCGCGACGCGGTTCCTGACCGAGAACGGCGTCGTCGAGGTGCACGACTTCATGCCGGTGCTGCAGCCCGGCGACCCCGACCACCGTCAGCGGCTCGTGCGGCGCGTCATGGCCGTCCGTGGCTCGACGACGGTGCACATGCGGCTCGACGCGCGTCCCGACTACGCCCGCGCGACGTGCGAGGCCGAGACGCTCGAGCACGGTGTCGTCCTGACCGGCGACGGGGTCCGCCTGGGTCTCAGCGCGACGTCCGACCTGACGGTCGACGGCGGGTGCGTGACGGCCGACGTCGACCTGGCCGAGGGCGAGGTCGCGCTGTTCGTGCTCGAGGTGCTGGACGACGACGACGAGCTCGACGACGCCGACCTCGACGACACCGCCTCGCTGTTCGACGCGACCCTGTCGTTCTGGCGCACGTGGCTGTCGCAGTCGACCTACCGCGGACGGTGGCGCGAGACCGTCAACCGGTCGGCGATCACGCTCAAGCTGCTGACGCACGAGCCGTCCGGCGCGATCGTCGCGGCACCGACCACGAGCCTGCCCGAGCTGATCGGTGGCGACCGCAACTGGGACTACCGCTACGTCTGGATGCGCGACGCGGCCTTCAGCCTCTACGCGCTCCTGCGACTCGGCTTCACGCAGGAGGCCAAGTCCTTCATGGTGTGGCTCTCGGAGCGCCTCGGCGAGGACAAGGACCACGGTCTCGGACCGCTGCGGGTGCTTTACGACATCGACGGCAACCAGCCGCAGGACGAGTTCATGCTCGACCACCTGACGGGCTACCGCGACTCCGGGCCCGTGCGCGTGGGCAACGCCGCGGTCGACCAGCTGCAGCTCGACATCTACGGCGAGCTGATCGACTCGGTCTACCTGTTCAACAAGTACGGCGACGGCATCAGCAGCGACGCGTGGTCCGACGTCACCCGCGTCGTCGACTGGGTGTGCGAGAACTGGGACCGCGAGGACGCCGGCATGTGGGAGACCCGTGCGGGCTCGCAGGCCCACACGACCTCGCGCCTGATGTGCTGGGTCGCGATCGAGCGGACGATCCGCATGGCGCGCCAGCGCGGTCTGCCGGGCGACATCTCGGCGTGGGCGAAGGTGCGCGACGAGATCTACGAGCGGATCATGGACAGGTCGTGGAACAGCGAGCTGCGGGCGTTCACGCAGACCGAGGACGGCGACGCCCTCGACGCCGGCGTGCTGCTGATGCCGATGGTCAAGTTCCTGTCGTCGGCCGATCCCAAGTTCCTGTCGACGCTCGACGCGATCGAGGACCGGCTCGTCGTCGACAGCCTGGTGTTCCGCTACGACCCGTCGATCAGCCCCGACGGGCTGGAGGGCGAGGAGGGCACGTTCTCGCTGTGCTCGTTCTGGTACGTCGAGGCGCTCACGCGCGCGGGACGGTTGGAGGACGCGCGGCTCGCGCTCGAGAAGATGTTCACCTACGCCAACCACCTCGGCCTGTATGCCGAGGAGGTCGGCACGACGGGCGACCAGCTCGGCAACTTCCCGCAGGCGTTCACCCACCTGGCCCTGATCAGCGCGGCGACCAACCTCGACAAGGCCCTCGACGGCGGCTGACCCCCTCCTCAGCGGGGTGGTGCGAGGGTCAGGCGGCCGTCGACGACGGCCGCCGCGACCGTGCCGAGCTCCTCGCCCCGCGCGAAGGCCATGGCCCTGAGCAGGGCCAGGGCGTCCTCGTAGCGGACGCCGGCCGCGACCTCGACGGCGTGCGTGGCGCGGTGGACGACGTCCCGGTCGGGCAGCACCTCGGCGAACACGTGGCTCTGGGCTCCGATGGCGGGGTTCTGCAGCACCGCGGTGCCGACCGCGGCGCCGAGGAACCGCGCGTCGCCGGGATCGGTGCCGCGTGGGAGGCCCTCGCGGTGCGCCATGAGGACGCCGCGCAGCGCCAGCTCCGACCGCAGCGGGATCGCGATCAACGCACCGGTGAACCCCAGCGCGGCGATCTCGCGCCGCAGGGCGGGCCACCGGTCGTCGTCCGTGCCGGGCGAGAAGTCGCCGACGACGACCTCACCGGTCGCGAGCGACTCGATCAGCGGGCCCTCGCCGCTCGAGTCCTGGAGCGACTCGAGCCGGCGCGACAGCAGCTGCGTCCACGCCACCGTCGTCCGTCCGTCGGGCACGGTCTCGCTGGTGATGACCGCCCCGTCGGCGTCGAGGAGGAGACGGCACGCCTCGCACAGCCGTTCCTGGAGGGTGTCGAGCGATTGCACGGAGGCAAGGACGGCCGTGAAGCGGGCCAGTGCGTCGCTGAACGTCATGGAGGTGGTTGCCCCCGACGGCGGCTCCCCAAACATCCGGCGTGCGCCGACGCGTGCGACAGATAGCCTTCGCTGGTGCCAGACGTGTCCATCGCCGCCCCCAACGAAGCCTCCGCCGACGCCGGCGAGCAGGTCGCGCGCGCCGGCGGCAACGCGGTCGACGCCGCGGTGGCCGCGGTGCTCGTGACGATGGTCAACGAGGTGGGGCTGGTCTCGCTGAGCTCGGGCGGCTTCGTCACGGTGCAGCCGCCCGACGGCAGCGCCCCGCAGACCGTCGACGGGTGGATGGACATGCCGGGTCGCGGGCGCGCCCTCGGCGGCGGCACGTGGGACGTCGACACCGAGTACGGCGGGGGCGTCACGATCACGATCGGTGCGGGCTCGGTCGCGGCGCACGGCTCGGTCGCGGCGCTCGAGGAGGCCCACCGCCGCTGGGGCAGCCTGCCGTGGCGCGACCTCGTGACACCCGCCATCGAGGTCGCGAGGCGCGGCTTCCGGCTGAGCTCGGCGTCGCGGTACTACCTCGAGTACGTCCACGACGACATCTTCGGCTGGGACGACGAGAGCCGTGCGGCGGTGCACGACGAGGACGGCGCGATCCGCACCGGTCTGGTGGTCGTGCCCGACCTGGCCGCCTCCCTCGAGCTGATCGCGGCCGACGGGTCCGCCGCCCTGCACACCGGCGAGCTGGCGCGGCTGGTCAGCGACGACGTGATCCGGCGCGGCGGCATCCTCGGCGCCGCCGACCTCGCCGAGTACCGCCCCGTCGTCCGCCCGTCGCTGCTGAGCCGCGTGGGCGACTGGACGTTCGGCACCAACCCGCCCCCGTCGGTCGGGGGCGTCTGCGTCACCGCGATGCTCCGCCTGCTCGACGGACGGCCGCACGGCCCGTGGGACGACGGCGACGTCGAGCACCTCGTGCGCGTGCAACGGGCCGTCCTCGGCCACCGGCTCGACGTCCTCGACGTCAGCGACGACCTGGCGCGCGACGCGGGAGCCTTCCTCGCGCTCGTCGACCGCGACCACCTCGCGGTGCTGGAGTCGGGCTCGACGGCGCACGTCTCGGCCACCGACAGCGACGGCGGCGCGTGCTCGGTCACGGTGTCGTCGGGCTACAGCTCGGGGATGATCGCCCGCGGCACCGGCATCTGGCTCAACAACTGCCTCGGCGAGCAGGAGCTCAACGCCCGAGGTCTGCACGGCCTCGCGCCCGGCTCGCGGCTGCTCTCCAACATGGCGCCGACGGTCGGGCACCACGTCGACGGCTCGGCCCTCGCGATCGGCTCGCCCGGCGCCGACCGCATCACGACCGCCGTCGTCCAGGCGATCGCCGGCTTCGTCAACGGAGGGCTGGGCCTGCAGGAGGCCATCGACCACCCGCGGGTCCACGTGCACCGGGCCGGCCGTCCCGACGAGGTCGTCAAGGTCGAGACCGACCTGACGATGTACTACGGCGGGGTCTCGGCGACGCTCCGCCGTCCGGCGAAGGGCCTCGCGGGCGACGACGCGATGGTCGCGGCCGCCGACCCACGCCGCGACGGTGCCGTACGTCTCGTCCGCGAGACCCCACAGGAGCCCCCGACTGCGCTTTGATGGACGGGTGTCCTCCCCGACGCCACCCATCGTGATCGGCCACCGCGGCGTGCCCGGCGAGCGGCTCGAGCACACGCGGCCGTCGTACCTGCTCGCGATCGAGCAGGGCTGCGACTACATCGAGCCCGACGTCGTCGCGACCCGTGACGGCGTGCTGGTCGTGCGCCACGAGAACGAGATCAGCGGCACGACCGACGTCGCGAGCCGTCCGGAGTTCGCGGACCGCAAGGTCGCCAAGGTCGTCGACGGCGTGCCGTACGTCGGCTGGTTCACGGAGGACTTCACGCTGGCCGAGCTCAAGACGTTGCGCGTCCGCGAGCGCCTGCCCCAGCTGCGGCCGCAGAACATCCCCCTCGCCCGCACCGAGCAGATCCTGACGTTCGACGAGGTGCTCGACATCGCCGAGCAGGCGGGTACCGAGGGGCGCGACGAGCCCGTGGGCGTCTACGTCGAGACCAAGCACCCGACGTACTTCGCCGGCCTCGGGCTCGACCTGGACGACCTGCTCGTCGAGACCCTCGAACGCCGCGGGCTCAACCACGCCGGCGCCAGGATCGTGATCCAGTCGATGGAGACCGGCAACCTGCGGGCCCTGCGCGACCGCACACCCGTGACGCTGATCCAGCTGATGGACCGCGTGGGTGCTCCGTTCGACCTGCGGGCCGCCGGCGACCCGCGCACCTACTGGGCGATGCGCAAGCCGCCCGAGCTCGAGAAGATCGCGGCCTACGCCGACGGCATCGGCCCCAACAAGAGCCAGGTCATCAAGCGCGACCTGCGAGCGCGGCTGGCCAAGACCACCAAGCTCGTGCGCCGCGCCCACGACCTGGGCCTCGTCGTGCACATCTGGACGATGCGCGACGAGAACAACTTCCTGCCCACCGACCTGCGCACCAGCAGGGACAAGGCCGCCCACGGCGACGCCGTGGGCGAGTACCTCGCGTTCCTCGACGCGGGGGTCGACGGGGTGTTCTCCGACTACACCGCTACCGCGGTGCGGGCCCGGTCCCTGTGGCTGGAGCGTCAGTAGCCTGCGCCCTCACGGTGTCGTGGCGGGGCCGCCGCGGCACCAGCACCCAGGCCGCGACGTAGCCGAGCACGAGCGACCCGGCGCCGAGGACCGTGCACACGACCAGGACGACGCGGACGATCGAGGTGTCGGTGCCGGTGTAGTCGGCGATGCCGCCGCACACCCCGGCGATCCACCGGTCGTCACGGGACCGGGTGAGCTGCTTCGTCATGATCGTCTCCTTCGAGGGTCGGTGGGGTGACGGCAGGTGCGGGGCGGGCCTGCCGCAGCGTGGCGGCGACGCCGACCAGTCCGAGGACGATCAGCACCCCCGCGGCGGTGAGGCTGAGCTGGCGGGACGTCAGCAGGTCGCCGCGCCACACGGCCCACTGGCCGACCGCGGCGAGGAACATCATCGAGAAGGCGAGGCTTCCCCACCGGAACGGGTGGCGGTTCATCGGCTGATCACCTCGACCTGACCGAGGTCCTGGTCGATGTCGATCCTCAGGGCCGAGCCGTCCGGCCGGTCCGCGACGTCGGCGAGCGAGACGTCCGTGCCGTCCTCCAGGCGTCCGAACAGGTCGATCTGGCCGGCGCGGACGTGCGCGTCGACGTCGACCGGCAGCCCGTCGGGCACGACGACCGTCGTCTGGCCGATGCCGGCGTCGATCGAGATGGTGCGGCCGGCGAGCCGCTCGACGTCGGACACCCGGGTCAGGTCGAGCTCGAGCTCGCCGACGCCGTGCCGGTACGTCGGTCTGACGTCGGCCGCGACGGTCGGGGTCGGGGTCTGCGAGCCGATGCGGCCGCTCGGGAACAGCGAGCCGATCGCGAGCGTGACCGCCAGCGCGAGGCCGATCGCGATGAGCGGTCCGCCGTCGCCGACCACCGTCCCGACCAGCAGCCCCACGGCGACGACGGCCAGGGCGACCGCGACGTACGTCGTCCAGTGGACGTCCCGCTGCGTCTCGTCGTAGATCCAGGTCGCGGCGAGCGCGATCGCCGCGACGGACGTCGTCAGGACGACCAGGGCGGGGGAGCGGGGCGCGCGGGCCGGCCCGGTCGGCGTGGGGGTCGGCTGCGGCGCCGTCGCGTCGACGCCCGCGGCGGACGGACCGGCCGGGAAGGCCGCGACCGTCGCCGCACGGGCGTGCCGTCGCCGCCGGGGGCGCAGCCACACGACGTAGAGCACGAGGGCGAACGGGACGAGCCACCACGCCGTGTCGCCCCACCAGGCCCAGCTGCTGTCGCCGACGATCGACAGGACCGCGAGGACCGCCGCACCGACGAGGCCGGCGACCCTCACCTGGGGCTCGTTGCGGTCGAGCCTGAACCACTCGGCCGCAAGGCTCTTCTCGGCGTCGTCGGAGGGCAGCAGGATCCAGGCCGCGACGTAGAGGATCGCACCCGCGAACCCGGCGATCGTCAGCACCGCCACGACGACCCGCACCACGACCGGGTCGACGTCCAGGTACCGCGCCGTTCCGGCGCACACCCCCGCGACGACGCGGTCGTCGGACGAGCGCTGCACGTCGGCGACGGTGCGCAGGCGTCGCGGGTCGAACTCGTCGTCCGGCGGAGGGGGAGGGGTGCCCGGGGGCTGCTGCGGCGGGGGCAGGTGCTGGGTGTCGTCCATGGGCCCATCGTGCTCGAGCGGGCCGGTGTCGCGCATCGGGTACGACCCTGAATCCGTCCCCGACCACCTCGGGGTGACCGGGGGGCGTGCCGGGGACGATCCTGGTGGCGCGGGGGTGCACGAGCGTGTGACGATCGTCCGGTGACGTCCTACCCGTACCGCCGCGCGCGCCGACCGGCCGACCGCCGGCTCGTGGGCGGCGTCGCGACGGGACTGGCCGACCACCTCGGGGTGCCGGTCCTCTCCGTCCGCCTCGCCTTCGTCGTCGCCACGTGGTTCCAGGGCGTCGGCGTCGTCGCCTACCTGCTGCTGTGGCGTCTGCTGCCCCTGCAGCGCCCCGAGCTGTCGCCCGGCCTCGAGTCGGCGACGCGGCGGGGGCTGCGGGGCGACGGCACCCGCACGGGGCCGACCGAGATCGCCCAGACCGTGGCGCTCGGCGCGATCGGCGTCGGGGTGCTGCTGCTGATCCAGGCCACCGGGCGCGGCCTCGACGACGGCCTGTTCGGCCCTCTGCTGGTCGCGGTCGTCGGTGTCGCGGTGGTGTGGCGCCAGCTCGACGACGTCGCGTGGGGACGCTGGATGCGCGAGACCCGCGGGTGGGCGTTCGCCTCGCGGGTCGCGGCCGGCACGGGTCTGGTGGCGCTCGCCGCGATCTACCTCGTGACGAAGGAGGGCGGCTGGGGAGCTGCCGTCAGCCTCGCCTCCGCCCTGGTCATCGCGGTGCTGGGGCTCGGCCTGATCCTCGGGCCGTGGATCGTCCGCCTCATGGGCGACCTGTCCGACGAGCGCCGTGAGCGCGTGCGCTCGCAGGAGCGCGCCGACGTCGCCGCGCACCTGCACGACTCGGTGCTGCAGACGCTGGCGCTGCTGCAGAAGAACGCCCACGACTCCGCGGCGGTCGCGACGCTGGCCCGGCGTCAGGAGCGCGAGCTGCGCGACTGGCTCTACGGCAACGACGAGCGCCCCGGCGACTCGCTGCTCGCGGCGCTCCGCTCGGCGGCCGCCGACGTCGAGGACGCGCACCACGTGCCGGTCGAGCTGATCTCGGTCGGCGACGTGCCCCTCGACGACGACATGGCAGCCCTCGCACGCGCCGCCCGCGAGGCGATGGTCAACGCCGCCAAGCACGCGGGCGTCGACCGGATCGACGTCTACGCCGAGGCCGACGGCCGGGCCGCCGAGGTGTTCGTGCGCGACCGCGGACGCGGCTTCGACCCCGGCACGATCGCCGACGACCGCATGGGCGTCCGGGCCTCGATCGTCGGGCGGGTCGAGCGCCACGGCGGCACCGCGTCGATCCGCAGCCGTCCCGGAGAGGGCACCGAGGTCGCCCTGCGGGTGCCGGTCCGCGCACCCGAGCCCGTCCCGACCGAAGGACCCCCCTCATGACCACCCTGCGCGTCGCGATCGTCGACGACCACGCGATGTTCCGCACCGGGGTGCGGTCCGAGGTCGACGGGGTCCTCGACGTCGTCGGCGAGGCCGAGGACGTCGAGTCGGCGGTCGCGCTGATCGCCGCGACGACGCCCGACGTCGTGCTGCTCGACGTCCACATGCCGGGCGGCGGCGGGATCGAGGTCATCAGGCGCCTGCACGTGCGCCACCCCGACGTCCGCTTCCTGGCGCTGTCGGTCAGCGACGCCGCGGAGGACGTCATCGGCGTCATCCGCGCCGGCGCGCGGGGCTACGTCACCAAGAACATCTCGGGGTCCGAGCTGCTCGACGCGATCACGCGGGTGGCCGCCGGCGACGCGGTGTTCTCGCCCCGGCTCGCCGGCTTCGTGCTCGACGCCTTCGCCGGGACGATCGAGGTCGCCCAGGTCGACGAGGACCTCGACCGGCTGACGGCCCGCGAGCGCGAGGTCATGCGGCTGATCGCCCGCGGGTACGCCTACAAGGAGGTCGCCACGGAGCTGTTCATCTCGGTCAAGACCGTCGAGACGCACGTCTCCAGCGTCCTGCGCAAGCTGCAGCTGTCGAGCCGTCACGAGCTGACCCGCTGGGCCAACGACCGTCGGCTGATCTGACTCAGCGGTGCAGGGCCGCGCCCTTGAACGTCTTGTCGACGGCGTTCCTCGGGCCGTGCACCGCGATGCCGACGAGGTCGAGGTCGGCGGTGGCGACGGCGCGCACGGCGGCCCGGTTGTCGCGGTCGTTGCCGGTCGCGAACATCTCGCGGGTGTAGACCGACGTCGCCAGCCCGCGCGACACGGCCTTGGCGTGCACCGAGGTCAGCCGCTCGGCATCGCCCTCGAACACCACGACCGGCTGCCGGATCATCGCGAGGTACCCGATGCCGTCGGCGTCCTCGTACGGGTCGCCGATCAGGTCGGGGACGTGCGCGGCGACGCCGCTGACGAGGAACGCCGTGACGTTGAGGGCCTGCCACTGCTCGAGGTCGTCGCGCAGCAGCACCGCGACCTTGGTGTCGAATCGGATGGGTTCGGGGGTGTCCATGCGTCCAGCCTCGGTGAGGCGGGGCCGAGCGGTCTTGTACGTTCCTGACATGACGTCGGACGAGCGCGTGCGGGCCTGGCGGCCGGACGTCCCGGGCGTCGGCGAGGTGCTGCACGCGCACTTCACCGAGCACGCCTACCCGGCCCACACCCACGACCTCTGGACCGTCCTGCTGGTCGACACCGGCGGCGTGTCCTACGAGCTCGAGCGCCGCCCGCTCGACGCCCCGGCCGGATCGGTGACCCTGCTGCCGCCGCACGTGCCGCACGACGGCAGGGCCGTCTCGCCGACGGGGTTCGACAAGCGCGTGATCTACCTCGACGAGCGGTGGCTGCCGCTGGGTCTGACCGGTGCCGCCGTCGCCGGTCCCACGCTCGACGACGGCGAGCTGGTCCGGTCGGTGGCCGCCCTGCACGGGGCACTCGCGCGTCCGGGCGACGAGCTCGAGGCCGAGACCCGGCTCGCGATGGTCTCCGAGCGGATGGTCGCGCACCTCGACCGCTCCGCGGGGGTGCCGCGCGACGGCAGGGAGCCGGGCCTGGCCCGACGGGTCCGCGACCTGCTCGACCGCGACCTCGTCGAGGCGCCCACGCTCGAGTCGCTGGCCGACGACCTCGACACCCACGCGACCCACCTCGTCCGCGCCTTCGGCCGCGAGTACGGGCTGCCACCGCACCGGTACGTGACGGGACGCCGCGTCGACCGCGCCCGGGGCCTGCTGCTCGACGGCATGCCGGCCGCCGAGGTGGCGACGACGGTCGGCTTCCACGACCAGGCGCACCTGATCCGGCACTTCCGCCGCACCCTCGGCGTCACGCCCGGCGCGTACGTCCGGTCGGCCGCCTGATCGAGCGGCGCACTCCGGGCCGCGAGTGGTGCGATGTGGTCGGACACGCCGTCCCAGAACGTCCACCCCGCACCACTCGCGACTCGGGCGTGGGTGGGGAGGGGCAGAATGGCCACGTGCAGGTGGACCTCCTCGGACCGTTGCGGGTGCGCGTCGACGACCGTGAGGTCGACCTCGGCGGCGCGCGCAGCCGCGCCCTGGTGGCCCGTCTGGCCTTGGCGGCCGGACGTCCGGTCAGCCCTCCGACCCTGATCGACGACCTGTGGGGCGACGAGGTGCCGGCCGATGCGACCAACGCCCTGCAGTCGGTCGTGTCGCGCACCCGGCGTCGCCTGCCGGACGGCACGCTCGACCTGACGTCGGCCGGCTACGTGCTGCACTGCGCCGTCGACGTGGCCGAGTTCGAGCGACTGCTGTCGGCCGGACGCTGCGACGAGGCGCTCGTCGTGTGGCGCGGCGAGGCGCTCGCGGGTCTCCTCGACGTCCCGTTCGTCGCCGCGGAGGCCGGCCGGCTCGGCGAGCTCCGCCTCACGGCCGTCGAGTCGGCGCTCGAGGCGCGGGTGCTCTCCGACCCGACGGTCGTCGCCGAGCTGGCCGCCCTGACCGCGGCTCACCCCTACCGCGACGGGCTGTGGCGTCTGCACCTGACGGCGCTGGTCGCGAACGGACGGGCGGGCGAGGCGCTCGCCGCGTACGAGCGGCTCCGCACGGCGCTCGCGGACGACCTGGGGGCCGATCCGTCCCCCGAGCTGCAGGAGCTGCACGTGTCGATCCTGCGGGGCGACCGCCGGGCCCCGCGCGCTCGCGCGGCGCTGCCGGCCGGGCTCACGTCGTTCGTCGGGCGCGAGGGCGCCATCGACGACCTGCGGTCCGCGCTCGGGAGTCACCGTCTCGTGACGGTGCTCGGTCCGGGCGGTGCCGGCAAGACCCGTCTGGCGATCGAGACCGCCCGCGCGACGCTCGACCGGTTCGAGGACGTCTGGCTCACCGAGCTGGCCCCCGTGACGGGCGACGACGGCATCGTCCGGGCCGTCCTCTCGGGCATGGGGCTGCTGGAGGTCGCAGTGATCGATCGCCCACCCACCGCGCCCCGCCCCGACGAGCGGAGCCGGCTGCTGGAGGCGGCTCGCGACGTCGAGGGGCTCCTGCTGCTCGACAACTGCGAGCACCTCGTCGACGCCGTGGCACGGCTCGCCGACGACCTGCTGTCGCACGCGCCCCGGCTCCGGGTGCTCGCCACGAGCCGCGAGCCGCTGCGGATCATCGGCGAGTACGCCTACCAGCTCAGCCCGCTCACGATGCCGTCCGCCGACGACCCGGTCGAGGCCGCGCGGACCCACAGCGCGATCCAGCTGTTCGTGCTGCGGGCCCAGGCCGTCGACCGGTCGTTCGAGCTGACCGAGACGACGCTGCCGGCCGTGCGCGAGATCTGCGGACGGCTGGACGGCCAGCCCCTCGCGATCGAGCTGGCGGCCGCCCGCCTGCGCACGCTGACGGCGGGCCAGGTCGCGGCCCGCCTGTCCGACCGCTTCCGCCTGCTCACCGGGGGGAGCCGGACCGCCCTGCCGCGTCACCGGACCCTGCGCGCCGTCGTGGAGTGGAGCTGGGACCTGCTGGACGACGACGAGCGCCTGCTCGCCGAGCGCCTGGCGGTCTTCCCGGGCGGCGTGACGGTCGAGAGCGCGGCATCCGTGCACGACGGCGGCGCCGACACCGAGGAGCTGCTGGAGTCGCTGGCCGACAAGTCGCTGCTGGTGGCGGTGCGGGGGAGCACACCGCGGTTCAGGATGCTCGAGACGCTGCGCGAGTACGGCGTCGAGCGCCTGATCGAGCGCGGCGTGGCCGACACCGTCCGCGAGAGGCACCTCGACCACTTCGTGGCGCTCGTCGAGGCGCAGGCCGAGGCCCTGCGGGGCGCCGACCAGGTCGAGGCGCTCGACCGCCTCGACGCCGACCACGGCAACGTCATGGCGGCGTTGCGGTTCGCGATCGACCGGGGCGACCGCGCTCGCGCGGGGCGTCTCGTGACGGGTCTCGGGTGGTACTGGTCGATCCGCAGCCAGCACCAGGAGTCGTTCGAGTGGGCGACGACGGTCCTCGACCTGCCGGGCACGGCCGATCCCGCCAGCGAGATCTGCCTCGAGGCGCTGGGCATCGCCGGCATCCTCGCGGCGACCCAGTTCGACACGGGGCCCGACGCCGCGTGGCGGGAGCCGGTCGAGCGGGTGCTGGCGCTCTGGGACGAGCACCACCCCGACCACCCCGTCGTCCACGTCGTGATGGCGGCGCTGGACTTCTTCGGCGTCGCGGGCGACCGCGAGCTCGACCTCGGCGACGACCCCTGGACGCTGGCGATGATCGACCTGCTGCAGGTCGTGACGCTCGACAACTCCGGGCGGCTCGACGAGACCGTCGAGCTCGTCGGGCCGCTGATCGAGGCGTTCCGCACGATCGGCGACCGGTGGGGCCTGGCGATCGGCCTGATGCAGAGAGCCACGATCCAGGCCCTCGACGGCGACGTCGCGGGTGCGCTCGCGTCGTGGTGGGAGGCGCTGCCGCTGCTGGTCGAGCTCGGGGCGACGGAGGACGCCGACTTCTCGTCCATGAGGGTCGTCGGCCTGCAGCTGGCCGTCGCCGACGCCGACGCGATGGTCGCCCTGCGTCGCGACCTCGAGGCGGCCCTCG
Organism: Aeromicrobium sp. Root472D3; assembly: GCF_001426485.1. Lineage (GTDB taxonomy): Bacteria > Actinomycetota > Actinomycetes > Propionibacteriales > Nocardioidaceae > Aeromicrobium. The sequence goes on from NZ_LMET01000001.1 coordinate 1,355,146, forward strand.
CGCGCGCCGCGGCGTCGGGCAACCGCCGGCACGAGGCCGTCGCGCGGATGAACCTCGCCGCGCTCGAGCACGTCGTCGGTCGCGACGCCGAGGCGATCGTCCACCTCGAGCACGTCCTGGCACACCGCGATCCGACGTCGGAGTTCGGCAGCGGGCAGATGGAGGCGCTCGTGGGGTCGCTGCTGGCCCTGGCGCGTGCCGGGGTGGGAGACCTGGCGGGTGCCGACCGGCAGCTGGAGTCGGCGGCCCGGGTGGGCGTGGCGACCAGGGACATGCCGGTGCTGGCCGAGGTCGCCGCCGCGGCGGCCGTGCTCGCCCACCGGAACGGCCGCGACCGCGAGGCGGCCCGCCTGCTCGGGGCGTCGGCCGCCATCCGGGGCCGTGCCGACCGGTCGAACCGCGACGTCGCGGTGCTCGTCGAGGCCCTCGGACGCAGCCTGGGTGCCGACGAGCTGGAGCGGCTGCGGTCGGAGGGCGCGGCGCTCGACCAGCAGGCCGCCGTCGCGCTGGTCGTCCCCGGCGGGGCCCGTCGACCTTTGCGATGATGGGGCCCATGAAGTCTCTCGGGGTCTGGTCGCTGTCCGTCGCGCTCGTCGCACCGCTGGCGGCGACCGTCGTCGGGGGATCGCCGGCCACCGCCGACCCGAGGCGTCCGGCCGTCGTCGAGACGCGCGTCATCGGGCACAGCGTCAAGGGCCGCGACATCGTCGCGTGGCGGCTCGGCGATCCGTCGTCGAAGAAGAAGGTGCTGCTGCTCGCCGCGATGCACGGCGACGAGAAGGGCTCGATCCAGACGCTGCGCAACCTGCGCGACGGCCGGCCGATCTCCGGCGCCGACATCTGGGTCGTCCCCGTCGTGAACCCCGACGGCTACGCCAGCAACAGGCGTCAGAACGCCCACGGCGTCGACCTCAACCGCAACTTCGGGGCGAAGTGGCGCAAGATCGGCGGAGCCACCAACTCGGGCCGCCGGGCGTTCTCGGAGCCCGAGACGCGGGCCGTCCGCGACCTCGCGAACGAGATCGACCCGACGTACACCGTGAGCTACCACCAGCCGCTGAACGGGATCGACGTCCGCGACACCGGCAACCGGGCCTGGGCCAAGCGGCTCGCGTCGCGCGTCCGGCTCCCGCAGAAGGCCTTCGACTGCTTCTCGCGGTGCTTCGGCACGTACTCGATGTGGTTCCGTGCGAAGCACCGCTCGGGCGCCGTCATCACGGTCGAGCTGCCGAGGAGCCCGTCCCGGAAGTACCTCCGCGAGGTCGCTCCCCGAGCGATCCTCGGCAGCCTCGGCGCCGAGCGCTAAGGCTGCCGGGGCCCCCGTCGTCAGGCCTTCGTGCGGTAGGCCCGCACGGCCAGCGGCGCGAAGACCGCCAGGATCAGTCCGCTGGTGCCGAGCGCGATCAGCGCGTCCTGCGCGACGGGGCCGCCCGTCAGCAGGCCCCGCATCGCGTCGGTCAGGTGCGTCACCGGGTTGATCCTGACCCAGGCCTGCAGCCAGCCCGGCATCGTGTCGGTGGCGGCGAACATGCTGGAGCCGAACGTCAGCGGGAACAGCGCCAGGAAGCCGATGCCCTGCACCGATCCGGCCTCGCGCATGATCATGCCCAGCCAGATCGCGATCCAGCACATGCACCACGCGAAGAACAGCACCAGCAGCATGGCCGCGACGATCCTGACCGGCGAGGTCGACGTGCGGAAGCCCATCACGAAGCCCGCGACCATCGTGACGCCGATCGTGATGGCGTACCGCAGGCACTCGGCGATCGTGGCCCCGACGAGCGGCGCCGAGCGGGGGATCGGCAGCGACCTGAACCGGTCGAAGACGCCCTCCTTGATGTCGGTGTTGAGGTTGACGCCGATCGCGATGGTGCTGAAGAGCACGGTCTGGATCAGGATGCCGGGCAGGACGAACTGCAGGTAGTCCTGCGTCGATCCGGCGATGGCCCCGCCCAGCACGTACACGAAGATGATCAGGAACAGCACGGGCTGCAGCGTCACGTCGAAGAACTGCTCGGGGTGGCGCACCATCTTCCTGACCGAGCGGCCGGCCAGCGACAGCGAGTGGCGCAGCCAGGGCAGGGACGACGGGGGGCGCGGCTGCGCGACCTGCGGGACGGTCATGGTGGTCATGCGAGCTCCTTGGCGGTGGCGGTGGCGGTGGCGGACGCCTGGGCGCCCTGGCCGGTGAGGGTGAAGAAGACCTCGTCGAGGCTCGGCAGGCTCAGCGAGATCTCGGTGACGGGGATGCCGCGCGAGGCGAGGTCGACCACGACGTTCGTGAACTGCTGCTCGTCCTCGACGGGGGCGGTCAGCAGGCCGCGGGTGGGCTCGCCGACCGGACGGCCCGTGACACGGCTGAGGACGGCGCGGATGTCGGCGACGTCCCGGAGGTGGGCCGGGCGGACCTGCAGGGAGCGGCCGCCCACGACCTGCTTGAGCTCGGCGGCCGTCCCGTGGGCGATGACCCGGCCCAGGTCGATGACGGTGATGGCATCGGCCAGGGCGTCGGCCTCCTCGAGGTACTGCGTCGTCAGCAGCACCGTCGTGCCCTCGGACGTCAGCAGCCGGACCATGTTCCAGACGTCGTCGCGCTTGCTGGGGTCGAGGCCCGTCGTCGGCTCGTCGAGGAAGATCACGGCGGGCCGCCCGACCAGGCTCGCGGCGAGGTCGAGGCGGCGCCGCATGCCGCCGGAGTACGTCTTGGCGCGTCGGTCGGCGGCGTCGTCGAGGCCGAACTGGGCGAGGAGCTCGGCGGCGCGGGCCCGGGCGTCCGGGCGCGTGAAGTCCAGCAGCCGGGCGAAGAGCTCGAGGTTCTCGCGCCCGCTCAGCTGCTCGTCGACCGAGGCGTACTGGCCCGTCAGGCCGATCGATCGGCGGACGGCGTCGGGGTCCCCGAGGACGTCGTGCCCGGCGACCGTCGCCCGTCCCGCGTCGGGCCGCAGGAGCGTCGCGAGGATGCGGACGGCCGTGGTCTTGCCGGCGCCGTTGGGTCCGAGGACCCCGAGCACGGTGCCCTCGGGGACGGCGAGGTCGATGCCGTCGAGTGCCGTGGTGGTGCCGTAGCGCTTCGTGAGCCCCTCGGCGTGGATCGCGTGGTTGGTCATGCCCCCACGGTGCGCCGCGCCGCTGGCACGACGCTGTCACGGCGCTGACGGCGTCCGCGGCCGCTGACAGCGACCTCTCAGCGTCCGGTGGCACGATCGACGTCATGGACCTCACGATCCTCGGCGTGCTCGCCCTGACCGTCATCGTCGCCGCGTCGGTGCTGGCCCCGAAGGTCGGCGTCGCGGCCCCGCTCGTCCTCGTGGGCGCGGGGGTCCTGCTCGCGCTGGTGCCCGGTGTCCCGCGCATCGAGCCCGAGCCCGAGCTGATCCTGGCCGGGGTGCTGCCGCCGCTGCTGTACGCGGCGTCGGTCAACATGCCGGCGATGGACTTCCGCCGCGACCTCAGGTCGATCGGCTGGCTCTCGATCGTCGTCGTGGTCTCGTCGGCCCTCGCGATCGGCTGGGTCGTCGAGACGTTCGTGCCCGGGCTGGGGTTCGCCGAGGGGGTCGCCCTCGGCGCGATCGTCAGCCCGACGGACGCCGTGGCGACCTCGATCGTGAAGCGCACGGGGGTCGCGCCGCGACTCGTCACGGTGCTCGAGGGCGAGAGCATGATCAACGACGCCTCGGCGCTCGTGCTGCTGCGGTCCGCCGTGGCCGCCACGGGCGTCTCGGTGTCGGTGCTCGACGTGTCGGTCGACTTCGTCGTGGCGATCGCGGTCGCGGCGGTGGTCGGGCTGGTGGTCGGCGCCGCCAGCGTCGCGGTGCGCGCCCGCCTGCACGACGCCACGGTCAACACCGCGATCTCGTTCGCCGTCCCGTTCATCGCCTACGCCCCCGCCGAGCACCTGGGCGCGTCAGGCCTCGTCGCGGTCGTCACGACGGGCCTCGTCACGGGCTACTGGGGGCCGTCGGTGCTGAGGGCGCAGGACCGGCTCGCCGAGGCCGTGAACTGGCGGACGGTCGCCTTCCTGCTCGAGGGCGGCGTGTTCCTGCTCATGGGCCTCGAGCTGGGCCCGCTGCTCGACGACTTCCGGTCCGAGGACGGCGACTTCCGGCGGCTCGCGGTGCTGAGCGCCCTGTGCCTCGGGATCCTGCTGGCGGTGCGCGGCCTGTACGTCGTGGCGCTGCTGTGGAGCCTGCTGAAGGCGCGGCAGGGGGCCGGGCGGACCGTCGAGCCGCGGCTCAACCGGGTGCGCGACTACCTCGCGTCGGACGAGTCGTCGGCCCTGCCCGCCCACCGTCTGCGGCGCATCCACCAGATGGTCACCCGCCGCGAGGCCGACCTGCGGTTCTACGAGGAGGAACGCCTCGACCGCCGCGCGGGGGCGGTGCTGGTCTGGGCCGGCATGCGGGGGAGCGTGACGCTCGCCGCGGCGCAGACGCTGCCGACGGGCTTCGAGCAGCGTGAGCTGCTGATCCTGGTCGCGTTCACCGTCGCGGTGTCGTCGCTGGTGCTGCAGGGCGGGACGCTGGCGTGGGTCGTGCGACGTCTCGAGGTCGAGTCCGACCGCCGCGAGATCGACCGCCAGCAGCTCGCGGCGCTGTCGCAGATGCTGGCAGACGTCGCGGCGTCGCGGTGCGCCGAGGTCGCCGACGACGGCCTCGACGGGCGGGCGCTCGAGCCCGTCGTCCTCGACCAGGTGCAGGACGACAGCCACCCCGAGCGGACGACCCGGTGGGCCGGCGAGGGGGACGACGGGGTCGCCCAGCGGCTGCGCGACTACGTCGACCTGCGCCGCGCCGTGCTGGCCGACCAGCGCGACGCCCTGATCGACGCCCGGTCGTCGGGCCGCTTCGACTCCGAGAACCTCAACCGCATGCTGCGGCGCGTCGACGCTGGCGACATGGCGATGGACCGGCTGGACTGACGTCCGGGGCCCGCGTGTCGCGAGTTCACCCCCGCGCAACCTCACGGGTCTAGCCTGAGGCCATGGACGAGCCCCACCTGATCGTGCTCTTCGGCGCCACCGGCGACCTGGCCCGCCGCAAGCTGCTGCCGGGCATCATGCACCTGCTGCAGTCGGGCCTCGTCCCCGACTCGCGCATCATCGGCGTCTCGCTCGACGACTTCGACGACGACTCGTTCCGCGAGTTCGCCGAGAAGGCGTACCGCGAGTTCAGCACCCGCGACGTCGACGACGCGAAGTGGGCCGCGTTCGCCCCCAAGCTGTCGTACGTCAACGTCACGGCGGGCCCCGAGGCGCTGGCGGCTGCTGCAGCGGTCCTCGAGGCCGAGCTGGGCGGCACGCCGCGGCGCCTGCACTACCTCAGCGTGCCGCCGAAGGCCGCCCTCGACGTGATCCACACGCTCGACGCGGCGCAGCTGGTCGAGCGGTCGCGCATCATCATGGAGAAGCCGTTCGGCACCGACCTGGCGAGCGCGAAGGCCCTCAACGCCGAGATCCACGAGGTCTTCGACGAGCAGCAGATCTTCCGGATCGACCACTTCCTCGGCAAGGAGGCGGCCCTCAACATCTTGGCCTTCCGGTTCGCCAACGGCCTGTTCGAGCCGATCTGGAACCGCAACTTCATCGACCACGTGCAGATCGACGTGCCCGAGACGCTGTCGCTCGACGGTCGCTCGGGCTTCTACGAGGGCACGGGCGCGTTCAAGGACATGGTCGTGACCCACCTGTTCCAGGTGCTGGCGTTCATGGCGATGGAGCCCCCGACGTCGCTCGACTCCGACTCGATCTCGGAGGAGAAGAACAAGGTCTTCCGCTCGATGCTCCCGCTCGACCCGCACTACGTCGTCCGCGGCCAGTACCAGGGGTACCGCGACGAGAAGGGCGTCGCGGCCGACTCCGAGACCGACACGTTCGTGGCGCTGAGGGCCGAGATCGACAACTGGCGGTGGGCCGGCGTGCCGTTCTACCTGCGCACCGGCAAGAAGATGGCCGAGGGTGCGCGCATCATCTCGATCGCGTTCCGCGAGCCGCCCAAGAGCATGTTCCCGGCCGGGTCCGGTGTCGGCCTGCAGGGCCCGGACCACCTGACGTTCGACCTCGCGGACGCGTCGCGGATGTCGCTGTCGTTCTACGGCAAGCGGCCAGGTCCGGGCATGCGGCTCGACAAGCTCAGCATGCAGTTCGCGATGCAGGAGAACGAGCGGGCCGGCGAGGTGCTCGAGGCGTACGAGCGGCTGATCTACGACGCGATGCGCGGCGAGCGCACGCTGTTCACGACGTCCGAGGGCATCGAGCGGCTGTGGGAGATCTCCGAGCCGCTGCTCGCCGACAACCCGCCGGTGCGGCCGTACCAGCCGGGCACGTGGGGACCCAACGCGATCCACCAGCTCATCGCGCCGAGGGCGTGGCGGCTGCCGTTCGAGCGCAGCTGGCGCAAGCCCAACCCGAGCGCCGAGTAGGCGCTAGCGGGCGCCGGGATCGTTGCGCTTGCGCAGCCGCTCGTCGACCTCGTGCCCCGGCATGCGCGGGGGCTTCTCGTGGGAGCGGTCAGGGCTGCCGTAGCCGCTCAGGGCGAGGCCGATGAGGGCGACGCCGGCGATCAGCAGCAGCAGGAGGACGATTTCGAACGGCACGTGCCCACGCTAGCGGTCGCCCGCAACCGCGCGGGTGCCGCGGGCGTGGGGGAGGGGCGTGTCAGCCCCAGTGGGAGTCGAGCAGCCGCGCGGCCTCGTCGCGCGACAGGCCCTGGCGGCGGGCCTCGAGCGCGAAGGCCCGCGCGGCGGCGTCGGTCGCGCCGTCGGGGGCGGTGCGACTCGCCACGAAGGTGCCGGCCCGCCCGCGCGTCTCGATCACGCCGTCGACCTCGAGCGCCCGGTAGGCCTTGGCCACGGTGTTGGGGGCCAGGTCGAGCGCCTCGGCCAGGGCGCGGACGGTGGGCAGCTTGTGCCCGGCCGGGAAGGCCCCGGACGTCGCGCGCTCGGCGACCTGCCGTCGCACCTGCTCGAACGGCGCCTCGCCGCTCAGCACGTCGATCTCGATCGTCATCGGGTCAGCACCACCATCGGATAGGGACGCCCGGCGGCGTCGGTCTCGCGGCGTCGGGTCTCGGTGAAGCCGCGCGAGCGGTAGAACCCGACGCCCGTCGTGTTGTCGGCGTACACCTCGACGCTGCGCGCGCCGCCCGGGCCGACCTCGGCCAGCAGGCGGGTGCCGAGGCCCCGCCCGTGGAACGGCGGGTCGACGTACAGCAGCTCGACGTGGCCGTCGGCGGAGCCGACGAACGCCACCGCCGCCCCGTCGACGTCGACCAGCCGGACGTGCATCGACGGCAGGTAGGAGTCGCGGATGAAGGGCCGCAGGGCGTCGAAGTCGCCGGCGTCCATGAAGTCGTGCGACGAGCGGGCGGCCCGCTCCCAGACGTCCGTCAGCTCGTCGAGATCGGCCTCGTGGGCCGTCCTGATGCAGACGGCGGGCTCCATGGCAGCCGAGTCTACGTCCGCACCGGCCCGTGCCGCCGCTGTCGGCCGCGGCAACTAGGCTGGAGGGCACGATGACGTTGCCGTTCCCCACGCCCCCGATGGGCGGATCCCCCGCCGCCCCGGGCGCCGCCGACCGGCGACGCCCGCGGTCCGACTCCCTGCTCGACGGTCTGAACGACGCGCAGCAGGCGGCCGTCTCCCACCCCGGCGGGCCCCTGCTGGTCGTGGCGGGCGCGGGCTCGGGCAAGACCCGCGTGCTGACCCGCCGCATCGCGTGGCTCATCGCGGCCCGCGGCGCCCACCCCGGCTCGATCCTGGCCATCACGTTCACCAACAAGGCCGCCGCCGAGATGCGCGAGCGCGTCGCCGACCTCGTGGGCCCGCGGGCCCGCATGATGTGGGTCTCGACGTTCCACTCCGCCTGCGTGCGCATCCTGCGTCGCGAGGCCACCCGCTTCGGCTTCACGTCGTCGTTCACGATCTACGACTCCGCCGACCAGCGCCGCCTCATGACGCTGATCTGCCGCGACATGGACCTCGACCCCAAGAAGATCAACCCGCGGGCCGTCCTCAACTGGATCTCCAACCTCAAGAACGAGCTCGTCGACCACGAGGCGGCCGGCGGCAAGGCGCAGAACCCGACGGAGGAGATCTACGCCGAGGTCTACACGGCCTACCAGGCACGCCTGCAGGCCGCCAACGCGATGGACTTCGACGACCTGATCATGAACACGGTCCACCTGTTCCAGGCGTGGCCCGACGTGCGCGAGACGTACCGCCGCCGCTTCCGGCACATCCTGGTCGACGAGTACCAGGACACCAACCACGCGCAGTACCAGCTCATCAAGGAGCTCACCGACGCCGAGTCCGACCTGCTGGTCGTCGGCGACTCCGACCAGTCGATCTACGCGTTCCGCGGCGCCAACATCCGCAACATCCTCGAGTTCGAGGACGACTTCCCGAACGCCGCGACGATCCTGCTCGAGCAGAACTACCGCTCGACCCAGACGATCCTGTCGGCGGCCAACGCCGTCATCAGCCGCAACGAGGGCCGCAAGGACAAGCAGCTGTGGTCGGCCGAGGGCGACGGCGAGAAGATCGTCGGCTACGTCGGCGACGACGAGCGCGACGAGGCGCAGTTCATCGCCGACGAGATCGACACGCTCGTCGACCGCGGCGACATCGCGCCGAAGGACGCCGCGATCTTCTACCGCACCAACGCCCAGAGCCGCGTGTTCGAGGAGGTCTTCATCCGCGTCGGGCTGCCCTACAAGGTCGTCGGCGGGGTGCGGTTCTACGAGCGCAAGGAGATCAAGGACGCGCTGGCGTACGTCCGCGTGCTGGTCAACCCGCGCGACGCCGTCTCGCTGCGCCGCATCATCAACGAGCCCAAGCGCGGCATCGGCGACCGCGCCGAGGCGTCGATCCAGCGACTCGCGACGCTGCACGACCTGAGCTACTGGGACGCGCTGATGCGCGCCAACGAGGCCAACGACCTCGCGACCCGGTCGTTGAACGCGATCCAGGCGTTCACGACCGTGATGTCCGACCTGATGGCGATGGCCGACTCGGGGGCGCCCGCCGACGCGGTGCTCGAGGCGGCGCTGACCCGCAGCGGCTACCTCGCCGCGCTCGAGCAGAGCACCGACCCGCAGGACGAGACCCGGGTCGAGAACCTCGCCGAGCTCGTCGCGGTGGCCCGCGAGTTCGTCGTGGGCGCCAGCACGGTCGACGACGAGTCCGCCGAGGGCGACGACGCCGAGACCGACGAGCCGACCGAGGCCGTCGCGGCGATCCCCGACGAGCCCGCCCTGGGCGCCGGATCGCTCGGCGCGTTCCTCGAGCAGGTCGCGCTGGTGGCCGACGCCGACCAGATCCCCGACGACGGCGAGGGCGTCGTCACCCTCATGACGCTGCACACCGCCAAGGGGCTGGAGTTCCCGGTCGTCTTCCTGACGGGTCTCGAGGACGGCATCTTCCCGCACATGCGGTCGCTGGCCGACGTCAAGGAGCTCGAGGAGGAGCGCCGGCTCGCGTACGTCGGCATCACCCGCGCCGAGAAGCGGCTCTACGTCACCCGCGCCACGACCCGCGCCGCGTGGGGAGCCCCCGCGTACAACCCGGCGTCCCGCTTCCTCGACGAGCTGCCCGAGCCGCTGGTCGACTGGCGGCGGCTGGCCTCGCCGCCGACGCAGTGGACCCCGAGCCAGCCGTCGGCCACGGCGCAGGCGTCGTTCCGCACGTCCAACGTCGCCGCCCGCTCCAAGAAGGCCGACCGCGCCGTCGTCTCGCTGGCACCGGGCGACCGGGTCGTGCACGACAGCTTCGGCATGGGCACGGTCGTCGCGGTCGAGGGCCAGGCCGAGAAGTCGGTCGCGTCGGTCGACTTCGGCTCGCAGGGCGTCAAGCGCCTGCTGCTGCGCTACGCGCCGGTCGAGAAGCTCTGACCCCGACCCCGACCCCGACCCGGACCCGGACCCGTACCCGCGAGTGGCGCACGACTGTTGGGTGGCGGCCTTCCGGCCAACCATCCTGCGCCACTCGCGGAACTCGCGGTGCCGTTAGGGGGTGACGTCGTGCTCGACGAGCGCGGTGTACGGGTCGACGGGTCCGCCGCCACCCGGGTGCACCTCGAGGTGCAGGTGGGGGCCGGTCACGTTGCCGGTCGAGCCGGTGAAGCCGATGACGTCGCCGGGGCCGACCTTGTCGCCGGCCTTGACGCCGAAACGGCTCTGGTGGCAGTACCAGATGTCGGTGCCGTCCTCGAGACGGATGACGGTGCGGTTGCCGTAGGCGCCCTCGTAGTCGGCCGACACGACGGTGCCCGCCGCGACCGAGACGATCGTCGAGCCGGACGGACCGGCGAAGTCGAGACCCGTGTGCACGGTCGACCACAGTCCGCTGCGCTGGCCGAAGCGGGCGGTCAGGCGGTAGCCCGTGACCGGGACGACCCACCGGTTGGCCTTGAACTCGTCAGCGGTCTTGCCGACGCGCTGGGCGAGCTCGGCCTGGGCGGCCTGCGTCTGCTCGGCCTGCTCCTTGGCCTGGCGGTCGAGCGTCGCGCGGTCGAAGCTGCGGCTGACGTCGACCTCGGGGGCCGTCTGGCCCTGGCTGGTGTACGTCTGGTTGACGGTCTGGTACTGGTCGGCCTTGAGCGAGTTGGCGTCGTCGCCACTGCTGACGACGGCCGTGCCGAAGGCGGCGAGCACCAGGGCGAAGGCACCGGCCATCGCGGGAGTCGGGGCGAACGATCGTGCGCGGCTCGTGCGGCGCTGTGCGGCTCGCTTGCCGGCCACCCGCTGCGGGGTCTGCTGGCGATGGTCGAGTCGGCGTTTGGGCGCAGACGAAGACACGCAGATGACCTCCAGGAGGCGACGACAGGACCTCACGAGACTAGCCGAGGATCGGGTCCGAACGAAACCGAATTCCGATTCCGTCCGAGGTCGGGACGTCGGTCCCGTGGGAGATCGGGGCTCCGTGTGACGCCTTTCACCTGTGGCACGATCGGCTCATGACCCCGCACCGCATCGTCGTCGGCGCGATCGGCGACGACTCCGGGGCGACGGCCGCGGCCCGCAGGCTGCGCGACGAGGGGCACGAGATCGTGTTCGTCGGGGGCGGACAGTCGCCCGAGCAGCTCGCCCGCACCGCCGTGGCCGAGGACGCCCGGCGGCTCGTCGTCGACGCCGACACCGACGGCCTGGAGCTCGTCCGCGACGCGTGCGCGCGCCTCGACGCCACCGACATCGTCATCGAGCCGGCCGTGTGACGTAACCGACGCGACGTCTCCCTGTGTTAGCGGATACAGTCGCAACGGCCTGTTCGTGGCGACATCACGCCGATCGCGGCAGAGCTGCACTCCAACCAAGGACGGACACCACCGTGGATTTGATGGAATACCAGGCGAAGGAGCTCTTCGCCAAGCATGGCGTCGCGACGACGCTCGGCGTCGTCGTTCAGACCGCCGACGAGGCCAAGGCCGCTGCCGAGCAGATCGGCGGCGTGACCGTCGTCAAGGCACAGGTCAAGGCCGGAGGCCGCGGCAAGGCCGGAGGCGTCAAGCTCGCCAAGACCCCCGACGAGGCGTTCGAGCACGCGTCGAACATCCTCGGCATGGAGATCAAGGGACTGACGGTCAACCGCGTCCTGGTCACGCCGGCGACGCCGCCGGTGGAGGAGTACTACTTCTCCTTCCTGCTCGACCGGTCGAACCGCAGCTACCTGTGCATCGCGAGCGTCGAGGGTGGTGTGGAGATCGAGGAGGTCGCCAAGACCAACCCCGAGGCCGTCCGTCAGATCCCCGTCGACGCCGGCACCGGTGTCGACGAGGCCAAGGCCCGCGCGATCGTCGAGGAGGCCAAGTTCCCCGCCGAGCTCGCCGACCAGGCGGTCACCCTCGTGCAGGCGCTCTGGAAGGTCTTCGTCGAGGAGGACGCCACGCTCGTCGAGGTCAACCCCCTCGCGCGGCTCGACGGCGACCGCCTCGAGGCCCTCGACGGCAAGGTGTCGCTCGACGACAACGCGTCGGAGTTCCGCCACCCCGAGCACGAGGACTTCGTCATCCACGAGGAGGCCGACCCGCTCGAGGCCAAGGCCAAGGCCAAGGGCCTCAACTACGTCAAGCTCGACGGCGAGGTCGGCATCATCGGCAACGGCGCGGGGCTCGTCATGAGCACGCTCGACGTCGTCGCGTACGCCGGCGAGAAGCACGGCAACGTCAAGCCGGCCAACTTCCTCGACATCGGCGGAGGAGCGTCGGCCGAGGTCATGGCCAACGGTCTGGACGTCATCCTGAACGACCCGCAGGTCAAGAGCGTGTTCGTCAACGTCTTCGGCGGCATCACGTCGTGCGACGCGGTCGCCAACGGCATCAAGGGCGCCCTCGAGCTGCTCGGTGACGAGGCCACGAAGCCGCTGGTCGTCCGTCTCGACGGCAACAACGTCGACGAGGGTCGCGCGATCCTCGACGAGATGAACCACCCGCTGGTCACGCAGGTGGACACCATGGACGGCGCGGCCGACAAGGCCGCCGAGCTGGCGAACGGCTGAGGGGCGCACAATGTCGATCTTTCTGAACAAGGACTCCAAGGTCATCGTCCAGGGCATCACCGGCGGTGAGGGCTCCAAGCACACGGCCCGCATGCTGGCCGCCGGCACGCAGGTCGTGGGCGGCGTCAACGCCCGCAAGGCCGGCACGACCGTCACCCACACCGACGCCTCCGGCGCCGAGGTGGAGCTGCCGGTCTTCGGCACGGTCGCCGAGGCCATCGCGCAGACGGGCGCCGACGTGTCGGTCGCCTTCGTCCCGCCGGCGTTCACGCAGGACGCCGTGGTCGAGGCCATCGACGCCGAGATCCCGCTGCTCGTCATCATCACCGAGGGCGTGCCGGTGCAGGACAGCGCCGAGTTCTGGGCCTACGCCCAGGGCAAGAAGACGCGCATCATCGGCCCGAACTGCCCCGGCATCATCACGCCGGGCGAGGCGCTGGCGGGCATCACGCCGGCCAACATCGCCGGCAAGGGCCCCATCGGCCTGGTGTCGAAGTCGGGCACGCTGACGTACCAGATGATGTTCGAGCTGCGCGACTTCGGCTTCTCGACCGCCATCGGCATCGGCGGCGACCCGATCATCGGCACGACGCACATCGACGCCCTCGAGGCGTTCGAGGCCGACCCCGAGACGAAGGCCATCGTCATGATCGGCGAGATCGGCGGAGACGCCGAGGAGAAGGCCGCCGCCTACATCAAGGAGCACGTCACGAAGCCGGTCGTCGGCTACGTCGCGGGCTTCACGGCTCCCGAGGGCAAGACGATGGGCCACGCCGGCGCCATCGTGTCCGACGGCGCCGGCACGGCGCAGGGCAAGAAGGAGGCCCTCGAGGCCGCCGGCGTCAAGGTCGGCAAGACGCCGTCCGAGACCGCCGAGCTCATGCGGGCCATCCTCAACGGCTGACGCCCGCCTGATCGACCAGGCCCCCACCGCACCGCGGTGGGGGCCTCGTCATGTGCGGGATCCAGCTCGTGCTGACGAACGCCGACGAGTCAGCTGTGGCCCTCCGACGAGCACGTCCGCCGGGACCTGCCTGCGTCAGCGCGTGGCTCCTCGGAGGGCCGCAGCGGCGACTCCTCAGCTGGTCAGTCGGTGGCGTACTTGAGGCGGGTCGCGGCGCGCTCGGCGATGTCCCTGAACGCCCCCTGCGAGATGTCGAAGTCACCGGCCGGCGTGAACGTCACCTGCGCCACGTCGGCGCCGCGCCGGACGATCGCGGTGCGGTAGTAGACCTTCTTGCCGCCCTCGACCTCGAAGCCGACCCGCCACACCGTGCCGCTCGCGTCCTGCACCGAGACCTTGCGCTTCTGGTCGACCGTCGCCGACAGGATGTCGTCGCTGCAGCCGTCGATGCGGCCCGAGACCTTCTTGACGAAGGCCTTGGCCTTGTCGACCGACGAGAACCGTGCCGCGGTCTCGGCGACGCCGAACTCCGGCGGCAGCTCGGTGGCCTGGTAGAGGACGTACACGCGCGAGCCGGCCTTCGTGACGGACTTGCTGGTGTAGGTGGCCTTGTCGCACTGCGTCGCGGCGGGATTGGTCTGCGCCGGGAAGTCGGTGCCGGCCCACACCTTGTCGATCGCCGCGATCGGCGGGAGGTCGACGATGCCGAGGAACGACGGCGCCTCGGTGGTCGGCGGGGGATCGGACGGCAGCACCTCGATCGCGTCGGAGCACTCGCCGCCGCTGTCCTTGCAGACCTTGGCGACCGAGGCGTCGAGGGTCTTGGCGAACGACTCGATGCTGGGGCCCGCGGCACCGTCGACCTCGTGCACCAGGGTGCTCGTGATGGTGCCGGAGTGGCTGAAGCCGACCGTGAACGTCCGCTCGGGGGAGCGGTTCGAGCGCAGCGACAGGATCTGGAAGTCACCGAACGGACGCTTGACGGTGTACGACGCGACGAGCTGGGTGCGCGGGTGCTCGCAGTCGGAGTACCACTGGACGAGACGCTGGTACGCCTCAGTGGCGACCGCGTCGCTGCGCGAGACCTCGATCGCCTGCGCGACGCGGGCGTTGCCGAAGCCGTCGCCCGTGAACGTGCGCACGAAGACCTTGAGCGGGTCGGTGTCGGCGAACCGCTTGGTGGGGCACGTCGCGTAGGGCGTCGTGTTGGTGACGCTGTCGTCGGTGCTCTCGGTCGTCCACGTGCGCGAGGCGTCGAGCGTCGACAGCTGCCGGGGGGCCAGCAGGTTGCCGGCGTCGATCTTCTGCGCGTCGAGCACGACGTCGGGCCGCTCGGCACCGATCTTCTCGCGTCGCGGCAGGTCGGCGCCGGTGGCCAGGGCGTCGCCGTCGGTCGCGACGAGCCCGCCGCCGAAGATCAGGGCGATGGCGGCCGCGACGAGCAGCACGGTGTTGCGCTGGCGCCCGCGTCGCGCGGCGGTGCGGACGTCGGCCGCGGGGGGCATGTCGAGCGCGTCGGTGGCCGAGGCGAGCCCGTGCATGCGGCGCTCGATCGCGTCGATGCCCTCGCCGAGCGTGGTCTCGAGCGACGCCAGCGCCGTCGTGACGTTCTCGATGCCCTCCTCGGCGGGCAGACCCACCTCGCGGGACGCCTCCTCGAGGTCGGTGTTGCCGAGCGTCATGAGCACGATCAGGCGACGGTCGTCGACCGGCAGGTCGTGCAGCGCGGTCAGCAGGGCCGTGTCGCCGTCCTCCTCGTGCCGGCGGCGCAGCGGGTGGGTGCCCCGGCTCAGCGACGTGAGCTTCCAGGCCTCGTCGCGGACGTACGACAGCGGCCGGCGGTCGCGGATCTTGGACCAGTCGCGCCAGGCGCGGCGGTAGGCGTCGACGGTCGCCTCGAAGGCGACCTGGCGATCTCCGCACAGCGCGTACGTGACCTGCACCGCATCGGAGAAGGTCGAGGCGTAGAAGCTGTTGAACTCATCGACGCGAGTCATGTCCAGCCTCCTTCGACGTCCGGCGTGCCTGGGTGCAACGCAGCAACTCTACTGGGAGGATGAAGCGGTGCCCGCGCCCGTCGAGACCTCCTACCTGCGGCCGGCCTTCCTGACGGCGATCGTGGCCGCGATCGTGTCGTGGGCCGTCGCGGCCGTCGTCGTGGTGGTGGCGAGCGGGACGTCGGGCCTGTCGGCCGGCCCGCTGGCCCGCACCGCGATCCGGACGTGGCTCGTGGCGCTCGGCTCGGGCATCGACGCCGGGCCGGTCTCGATCGGGCTGCTGCCGCTCGGCGGGACGGTCCTGTGCACCGCACTGGTCGCGCGCGCCGCCGTGTGGGTCGTGGCCGACCCGCTCGACGAGCTCGCGGCCTTCGCCGCCGCCTCGGCCGGCGCGTTCGGGGCCGTCGCCGCGATCGCCTCGGCCGCGACCAACGTCGGCGACGTGCACACGTCGATCGTCCGGTCGGCCGCGACGGGCTTCGTCGTCGGCGGCCTCGGCGCCGCGTGGGGGTCGGTCCAGCGGCACCACGACGGCGAGCGGTGGTGGTTCACGGCCCCCGCCGAGGCCCGCACCGTCGTGCGCGCGGCCGTCCCGGGCCTGCTGACGGTGCTGGCCGCCGCGGCGGTGCTCGTGGTCGTCCTGCTCGTGACCAACGTCCGGCAGGCGGGCGACCTGTGGGCCCTGCTCGACCCGGGCTTCGGGGGCGGCATCGCGCTGGCGATCGGCTCGCTGCTGGCGGTCCCGACGCTGGTGCTCTGGACGGCGTCGGCGCTGGTCGGCCCCGGCTTCGCGATCGGCTCGGGGACGTCGGTCGACCTGACGGGCTCCCAGCTGGGCCAGGTGCCGGGCTTCCCGCTGCTGGCCGCGCTGCCGACGCCGGGCGAGTTCCCCGGGTGGGTCTTCGTGCTGGGCCTCGTGCCGCTGCTCGCCGGGATCGTCAGCGGGTGGCGGGTCGAGCCCGGCGAGCGCGAGGGCCTCGTGCCGCGCGTCGCGCTCGGCGCGGCGGCCGGTGCGCTCGCGGGCCTCGTGCTCGGCGTGCTGGTCGGCCTGTCGGGCGGCGCGATCGGTCCGGGACGTCTGACCGACGCCGGGCCGCCGCTGCTGACCCCGCTGCTGGTGGCCGTGCCCGTCATGGCGCTGGGCGGCGCACTGGGCGCGGTGCTCTCCCACTATCGTGGTGCCCGTGCCAACCGCCCCCCGGACACCAGCTCGCGTGGTCGTCCTCGTCTCTGGAAGCGGCACGAACCTGCAGGCGCTGATCGACGCGTCGGCGGCAGCTGACTACGGCGTCGAGATCGTCGCGGTCGGCGCCGACCGCGACGGCATCGAGGGGCTGGCGCGCGCCCGTCGGCACGACATCGAGACGTTCGTGCTGCGCACCGCCGACTTCGACGACCGGGCCGCCTGGGACGTCGCCCTCGCCGACCGGGTCGCGGCGTGCTCGCCCGACCTCGTGGTGCTGGCCGGGTTCATGAAGCTCACCGGACCGGCGTTCCTCGCGCTGTTCGGCGGACGCACGCTCAACACCCACCCGGCACTGTCGCCGGCCTTCCCCGGCATGCACGGTCCCCGCGACGCGCTCGCGTACGGCGTCAAGGTCACCGGCGCGACCCTGTTCGTCGTCGACGAGGGCGTCGACACCGGCCCGATCGTCGCCCAGGTCGCCGTCCCGGTGCTCGACGACGACGACGAGTCGTCGCTGCACGAGCGCATCAAGACCAGCGAGCGCGCCATGCTGGTCGAGTGGGTCGGCACCCTGGCCCGCCACGACTTCCACCTCGACGACCGCGCCGTCCGGCTCGGCCCCGACGCCCACCGCACGACCTCTCCGTGAAGGAACCTGCATGACCACCTCCTCGCCCCGTCCTCTCCGCCGTGCCCTCGTCTCGGTCTACGACAAGACCGGTCTCGAGCAGCTCGCCGCCGACCTGCACGCCGCGGGCGTGTCGATCGTCTCCACGGGCTCGACGGCGAAGACGATCGAGGCCACGGGCGTCCCCGTGACGCCGGTCGAGGAGCTGACGGGGTTCCCCGAGTGCCTCGACGGACGAGTCAAGACGCTGCACCCGCGCGTGCACGCGGGCATCCTGGCCGACCGGCGGCTCGACGACCACGTCGCCCAGCTCGCCGACCTCGAGATCGAGCCCTTCGACCTCGTCGTCGTGAACCTGTACCCCTTCAGCGCCACGGTCGCCTCGGGGGCGACGCCCGACGAGTGCGTCGAGCAGATCGACATCGGCGGCCCGTCGATGGTGCGGGCGGCCGCCAAGAACCACCCGAGCGTCGCGGTCGTCGTGTCGCCCGACCGCTACGCCGCCGTGGGCGAGGCCCTGGCCGCCGGCGGCTTCACGCTCGAGCAGCGCAAGCGCCTGGCCGCCGAGGCGTTCGCGCACACCGCCGACTACGACGCCGCCGTCTCGGCCTGGTTCGCCACGTCGTACGCGCCCGATCCCGAGTCGCCGTGGCCCGCCACCGTCAGCGAGACGTGGACGCTCGCCTCGACGCTGCGCTACGGCGAGAACCCGCACCAGCAGGCGGCGCTCTACACCGACGGGACGGGCGGTCTGGCCGCCGCCGAGCAGCTGCACGGCAAGGAGATGAGCTACAACAACTACGTCGACACCGACGCCGCGTGGCGTGCGGCGTTCGACCACGCCGACCCGGCGGTCGCGATCATCAAGCACGCCAACCCGTGCGGCATCGCGATCGGCACCGACGTCGCGCAGGCCCACGCGCGGGCTCACGCCTGCGACCCCGTCTCGGCCTTCGGCGGCGTCATCGCCGCGAACCGGCCCGTCAGCGTCGCGATGGCCCAGCAGGTCGCCGAGGTCTTCACCGAGGTCATCGTCGCCCCCGACTACGAGCCCGGCGCCGTCGAGGTGCTGCAGGGCAAGAAGAACATCCGCATCCTGCGCAGCACCGCCCAGGCGGGCGCGGCCACCGAGACGCGTGCCGTCAGCGGCGGACGCCTGGTGCAGCAGCGCGACCTGGTCGACGCCCCCGGCGACGACCCGTCGTCGTGGACGCTCGCCGCGGGCGAGCCCGCCGACGACGCGACGCTGGCCGACCTGGCGTTCGCGTGGACGGCCACGCGCGCCGTCAAGTCCAACGCGATCCTCCTGGCCAAGGACGGCGCCTCGGTCGGCGTCGGCATGGGCCAGGTCAACCGCGTCGACTCGTGCCGCCTCGCGGTCGAGCGCGCCGGTGCGGAGCGGGCCACGGGCTCGGTCGCGGCATCCGACGCGTTCTTCCCGTTCGCCGACGGCCTGCAGGTGCTGCTCGACGCCGGCGTCACGGCCGTCGTCCAGCCCGGCGGGTCGGTGCGCGACGACGAGTCGATCGAGGCCGCGCGCGCCGCCGGCGTCACGATGTACTTCACCGGCACCCGGCACTTCTTCCACTGACGCCCGTGAGCGCCCCCGCGCGGTCCACCGGCGCGAGACCCGGTGCGCTGGCGGGGGCGCTGCTCGTCGCGCTGTCGGCGGCGGCCTTCGGGTCGATGGCGATCTTCGGGGTGTGGGCGCAGGAGGACGGCGTCGACACCCCGGCGCTGATCTTCGTCCGCTTCGCGCTGGCGTCCGTCGTGCTGGTCGGCGTCATGCGCGCCCGCCGGTTCGCGCTGCCGCCGCTGCGCCGGTGCCTGCCGGTCGCCGCGATGGGCGGCATCGGCTACGTCGGGCAGTCGTACTGCTACTTCCTGGCCCTCGAGCACGCGCAGGCCAGTCTCGTGGCGCTGCTGCTGTACCTGTTCCCGGCGTTCGTGGCGGTGCTGGCGGCGGTGTTCCTGCGCGAGCACATCGGTCCGGTGACGGCGGCCGCGCTGGTGCTCGCGCTCGTCGGCTCGGCGCTCGTCGTCGGCGGGGGATCGGGGCGACCGCTCGGCATCGCGCTCGGCATCGGCGCCGCGGTGATCTACTCGGTCTACATCACGGTCGGCTCGGTCGTGACGGACGGCATGGACGTCCTCGCGGTCTCGACGATCGTGTGCGTCGCGGCCGCCGTCGTGTGCGGTGGCGTCGTCGCGGTCCTCGCGGTCGCCGGACGTCCCGCGGCCTTCCCGTCGTCGGGGCGGGGGTGGGGCACGCTGGTGGCGATCGCGCTGGTGTGCACGGTCGTCGCGATCCTGGCGTTCTTCGGCGGCCTGGCGCTGCTCGGACCGACGTCGACGTCCGTGCTGTCGACGCTCGAGCCGGTCGTCACGGTCGGGCTGGCCACGTGGCTGCTGTCGGAGTCGCTGACGGGCCTGCAGGCCGTCGGGGGAGCGCTCGTCCTGGTGGCCGTGGTGTGGCTCGCGGTGACGCACCGTGCGCCGGTCGAGTCCGCGCCGCCGGTGTGACCGGCGGGCGGTCGCTAGACGCTAGACGCCGAGGCCGTCGAGCACGCGGGCGCCGGGCAGGTCGGCCAGCGCCGCGCCCGGCACGACGAGCTTGGACCGGCGCAGCCCGCTGCCGATCACGACCCACGGCTGCTCCGTCACGGCACGGTCGACCAGGATCGGCCACGCCGCGGGCAGGCCCACCGGCGTGATGCCGCCGTGCTCCATGCCGCTCTCGCCGACGGCCCACTCCTGCGGGGCGAACGAGCACTTGCGGACGTCGAGGGTGCGCCGCACGAGCCCGTTGACGTCCGCGCGCGTGCTCGACAGCACGACGCAGGCCGCGGGGCGCTCGTCGGCGCCACGACGGCCCACGACCACGACGCAGTTGGCGCCCAGGTCGGCGTCGAGGTCGTACGCCGCGTTGAGGGCCTGGGTGTCGGCGAGGGCGGGATCGATCGCGACGACGAACGCCGACGCGGCCAGGTCGGGCAGCGTCGCCAGCAGGGCGGCCACGGGAGGTGCCACCAGGTCGGCCCGGTAGGGCTCGAGCGGCAGGGTGCCGACCGTTGGCGTCATGACGCGGGGACCGACGGCTGCAGCCCGGCGAGCGCCGACGTGACGGCGTCGGGACCGATCGCGTGACCGGCGACGAGGTTGCGGATCGACGCGCCGAGGAAGCGCGCCTCGGACTCCTCGGAGTAGACCCGTGACTGGCGACGCAGCGCCGTGCCGGCGATCAGGGACGTGATGCCCGCCGCGACCTCGTCGGACTCGGACACGCCCATCCGTGACAGCACGACGGTGGCGAGCCGCTCGAGCGACCGCAGGGCCTCGCCCGCGACGTCCTGCAGCACCGGCTCGCGCGAGGCGGCCAGGAAGATCGACAGGTGCAGGGCCGCGACCTCGGGATCGCGCTGCGTGAAGATGCCCGAGATGTAGGCCGTCGCGTCGTCGAGGCTGATCCCCGCGCCGATGTCGATCGCCGCGAGGGCGTCGAGGTCCTTGGACCACTGCGTGACGTGGGCGCCGAGCGCCTCGCGGATCAGCTCGTCGATCGACTCGAAGTAGTACGTCGTGGTGGCCGACGGCAGGCCGGCGCGCGCGGCGACGGCCCGGTGCGTGATGGCCCGGGCGCCCCCCTCGGCGAACAGCTCGATCGCGGCGGCGAGCAGCTCGCCGCGGCGCTGGCGGCTGCGCTCCTGCGTCAGCTGGGCGCGTGAGGTCATCGGGGATCCTTCCGGGGCAGGGATCGGCGTACCGGGTCGTGCTCCCGAACGCTCCCGCCGGGACGAAGTCTATGAGGCCGCCCCCGGACGCCACGTGCCGCCGGGCGTCGCCCGACGACGTGCGGGCCCCGGGGCGTGAAACACTCGTCCCGTGACTGCGCAGATCCTCGACGGCAAGGCGGCCGCTGCCGCGATCAAGGGCGAGCTTCGCGAGCGGGTGACCGCCTTGCGCGAGCGGGGCATCGTCCCCGGGCTCGGCACGATCCTGGTCGGCAACGATCCCGGCAGCCAGTGGTACGTCGCGGGCAAGCACCGCGACTGCGCCGAGGTCGGCATCGAGTCCATCCGCGTCGACCTGCCCGAGACGGCGACGCAGGCCGAGGTCGAGGACGCGATCGACGGGCTCAACGCCGATCCGGCGTGCACGGGATACATCCTGCAGCTGCCCCTGCCCAAGGGCCTCGACGAGAACGCCGCGATCGGCCGGATCGACCCGCTCAAGGACGCCGACGGCCTGCACCCGACCAACCTGGGGTGGCTCGTGCTGGGTCGCGAGGCCCCGCTGCCCTGCACGCCGCGCGGCATCATCGAGCTGCTGCGGCGCCACGACGTGCCGATCGCGGGACAGCACGTCGTCGTCGTGGGTCGCGGCATCACGGTCGGACGTCCGATGGGCCTCCTGCTGACCCGGCGCAGCGAGAACGCCACCGTCACCCTGTGCCACACCGGCACGACCGATCTCGCCGCCGAGGTGCGCCGTGCCGACATCGTCGTGGCCGCCGCGGGTGTTCCCGGCATCATCTCGGCCGACATGGTCAAGCCGGGTGCCGCGCTCCTCGACGTCGGCGTCAGCCGCGACGAGAACGGCATCGTCGGCGACGTCGACCCCGCCGCCCACGAGGTCGCGGGCTGGATCTCGCCCAACCCCGGCGGCGTGGGCCCCATGACCCGCGCCCTGCTGCTGGCCAACGTCGTCGACACCGCGGAGCGCCTGAACCCGTGAGGGCACCGCGCAGCCGTGGGTCGCAGTTCTACCTGCTGCAGCTCGTCGCGGTCGTCGCGGGTCTCGCGCTCATCGCGCTGGGGCAGTGGCGCCTCGGCGTCGGCGGCATCGGGCTGGCCTTCGTCGCGGGAGCCCTGGCGCGCTCGGTCGTCCCGATCGACCACACCGGCATGCTGCGGGTGCGGGGCAAGGCCTTCGACATCGTGTGGATGACGACGCTGGGCGTGGCCCTGCTGGTGCTGCCCTTCCTGATCCCCAACCAGCCCGGCTGACCCACCGGTCGCGAGTCACCCACGCCCGCTCGCGAGTCACGCACGCCCGCTCGCGAGTCACGCACGCCCGCCGACGAGTCACCGGCGGCGATCCGACAGTGACTCGTCGGTCGGCGTGGGTGACTCGTCGGCGGGCGTGGGCGACTCGTCGGCGATTCGGGTCAGATGAGGCCGAGCTCGGTGACGGCGTCGCGCTCCTCGATGAGCTCCTGCGCCGTGGCGTCCATCTTGGCGCGCGAGAAGTCGTCGATCTCGAGGCCCTGGACGATCTCCCAGTCGCCGTTCGAGGTCGTGACGGGGAACGAGTAGATCAGCCCCTCGGGGACGCCGTAGGAGCCGTCGGACCGGACGGCCATCGACGCCCAGTCGCCCTCGGGCGTGCCGGTCAGCCACGTGCGGGCCGCGTCGATCGTCGCGGACGCCGCGGAGGCCGCCGACGACGCGCCGCGCGCCTCGATGATCGCGGCACCGCGCTGCGCGACGGTCGGGATGAACGTGTCGGCGATCCACGCCTGGTCGCCCACGACCTCGGCGGCGTTCCGGCCACCGACCTCGGCGTGGAAGATGTCGGGGTACTGCGTGGCCGAGTGGTTGCCCCAGATCGTCAGCTTCTTGATGTCGGCGACCTTCGAGCCCGTCTTGGTCGCGAGCTGCGAGATCGCGCGGTTGTGGTCGAGGCGCGTCAGCGCCGAGAACCGCTCCTGCGGGATGTCGGGGGCGTTGTGCATCGCGATCAGCGCGTTGGTGTTGGCCGGGTTGCCGGTCACGCCGATGCGGACGTCGTCGGCCGCGTGGTCGTTGAGCGCCTTGCCCTGACCCGTGAAGATCGCGCCGTTGGCCGACAGCAGGTCGCCGCGCTCCATGCCCTTGGTGCGGGGACGCGCGCCGACGAGCAGCGCGAGGTTGACCCCGTCGAAGATGTGGTTGGCGTCGTCGCCGATCTCGACGGAGTCGAGCGTCGGGAACGCGCAGTCGTCGAGCTCCATGACGACGCCCTCGAGCGACTTGAGCGCCGGGGTGATCTCGAGCAGCCGCAGCTGGATGGGAGTGTCGGGGCCCAGCAGGGCACCGCTCGCGAGGCGGAAGAGGAGGCTGTAGCCGATCTGGCCGGCTGCGCCGGTGACGGCGACCTTGACGGGGGTTGTGCTCATCGTGAGGTGCTCCTTGCAAGACGGGGCGTAGTGACGGGCTTCACTCCCGAAACTAGCGCAGGTCGACCTGTTCGACGCGCCGGGGCGAGCGGGGGCCCACGTGCCAGACCCGTGAGCCGACCGCGACGACCCATCGGCGGGCGCCGCCGCGACGGTCCGTCGCGCGCCGGGCCCGGCGCCGGTACACGCGCTCGACGGCGCGGATCGAGGCGAGGGGCTCGGGCAGCGGCCCGTCGTCGGACGCGAGGAAGTCGACGACGTCGTCGTGCACGCACCCGCGTCGCGGTGTCGTGGCCGCCCACGCGTCGAAGCGGACGACGAGGTCGTCGACGTCGCGCAGCATCGGGACGGCGGCGACGGCCTCGCTGCGGCGCTTCGTGCGCAGCGTCCGGATCGTCAGGTCGGCCGAGCGGGCCTCGAAGCCCTCGGGCACGTCGCCCCGCAGCAGCGCGGCCAGCACGTGCTGCTGCCGCACCCTCAGTGCGTCGCGGGTCATGCCGGCAGCCCGGCCCGGTCGACGGCGTGCTGCAGCCGGTCGAGCTCGTGGCGCACCACCTCGGCCGAGACGTCGGTGTCGCGCTCGAGCAGCACCGGGGGCCCGTCGGGGCCGAGGGTGTCGACGACGTGCGTCACGAGGTCGAGGACGTCGTCGGTCATGTCGTGGGCGTGGGTGTCCCAGTAGACCCCCTCCGGGTCGGTGAAGCCGCCCGCGACGTGCACGTACGCGACGTGGTCGAGGGGCATCCGGTCGAGCAGGTCGCGGGGATCGCCGCCCAGCGCCGAGCAGGTCGCGTGGAGGTTGGCGACGTCGAGCAGGAACAGGCAGCCCGTCGCGTCGGTCAGGGCCGTGAGGAGCTCGGCCTCGTCCATCGTGCTCTCGGGCCAGGCGAGGGTCGCGGCGATGTTCTCGAGCGCGAGCGGCACGGGCAGCCGGTCCTGCGCGGCGCGGACGTTGTCGACCAGCACCGCGAGGGCGTCGGACGTGCGGGCCGCCGGCACGAGGTGGCCCGCCTCGAGGACGTCGGTGTGGACGTCGTCCGGCGCGGGCGCCCCGGCCCTGACGAAGGCGATGTGCTCGCTGACGAGCGGCGCCCCGAGGGCCCGCGCCAGCGACGCCAGGTGGTCGAGGCGTCCGGGGTCGGGCGCGTCGGCCCCCGCGAGCCCGAGGGTCACGCCGTGCGGGACGACCGTGAGCCCGGCCCGCACGGCCTCGGCCAGCGGCTTCGGCAGGGCACCGGGGGTCACGTTCTCGGCGACCACCTCGGAGAACCGCATGCCCGACCGGGTGCGGGCGAGCAGCTCGTGCGCGATCGCCGGCCGCCAGCCGGCGCCCACCCCGAGGCCCGCGACGGGGGAGCGGGGCATCAGCTTCCGCCGCCGCACCCGCCGCCCCCGCACGACGACCCGCCGCCGCACGACGACGACCCGCCACCGCAGGTGGGTCCCGCGTCGTGGCCGCCGCCGGAGGAGTCGCCGCCGAAGTAGGCAGCGCCTCCGCCGGTGGCCCCGTACCCGCCGGCGGAGCGGCGGCGCCTCGACGAGCGGGCCGACGTGTCGCGCGTGAAGAACGCGAACCACACCAGGCCGCCGAGGGCGAGCAGGGCGACGACGACGATCACGGTGATGCCCATGGGAACCTCCAGAACGATGTGGCCCGGGTCCGTCGTCCTCGACGTGACGTGTGAGGTGGATCGTGCCACCTCGCGGGCGTCCGTGGAAGGGGAACCGTCGCCGAGGGGACGGGAGCACACGTCCCCGGGTGAGTTATCTTGATGTCAAAAGATTCTTCGCCCGTCCCGATGGGATCAGTCGGGCATCCACACGTAGGAGCTGCCGCACCCATGGCCAAGATCATCTACACCCACACCGACGAGGCGCCGGCACTGGCGACCTACTCCTTCCTCCCCGTCATCGAGGCCTACGCCTCGACGGCCGGCGTCGAGGTCGAGACCCGCGACATCTCCCTGGCGGGCCGCATCATCGCCCTGTTCGGCGACCGTCTGACCCCCGAGCAGCAGATCGGCGACGCCCTCGCCGAGCTCGGCGAGCTGGCCAAGCAGCCCGAGGCCAACATCATCAAGCTCCCCAACATCAGCGCGTCGGTGCCGCAGCTCAAGGCCGCGATCGCCGAGCTGCAGGCCCAGGGCTACGCCCTGCCCGACTACCCCGACGAGGTGCGCTCCGACGACGACAAGGACGTCCGGGCCCGCTACGACAAGGTCAAGGGCAGCGCGGTCAACCCCGTCCTGCGCGAGGGCAACTCCGACCGTCGCGCGCCGCTGTCGGTCAAGAACTACGCCCGCAAGCACCCCCACTCGATGGGTGCGTGGAGCAGCGACTCGAAGACCGACGTCGCCACGATGGGCGCCGACGACTTCCGGTCGAACGAGAAGTCGGTCGTGATCGACGCCGACACCACGATCTCGATCCAGCACGTCGACGCTGACGGCGCCACGACCGAGCTCAAGGCGCCCTTCCCCGTGCTCGCCGGCGAGATCGTCGACGGCACCGTCATGAGCGCGGCCGCGCTCGACGCCTTCCTGGCCGAGCAGGTCGCCCGCGCCAAGGCCGACGGCGTCCTGTTCTCGGTGCACCTGAAGGCCACCATGATGAAGGTCTCCGACCCGATCATCTTCGGCCACGTCGTCAAGGCGTTCTTTCCGGACGTCTTCGCCCGGTTCGGCGCCGACCTCGACGCCGCGGGCCTCAGCGCCAGCAACGGGCTCGGCGGCATCCTCGCGGGGCTCGACGAGCTCCCGAACGGCGCCGAGATCAAGGCCGCCTTCGAGAAGGGCCTGGCCGACGGCCCGGCGCTCGCGATGGTCGACTCCGACAAGGGCATCACGAACCTGCACGTGCCGAGCGACGTCATCGTCGACGCCTCGATGCCCGCCATGATCCGCACGTCGGGGCACATGTGGGGTCCCGACGGCGCCGAGGCCGACACGCTGGCCGTCATCCCCGACAGCTCGTACGCCGGCGTCTACCAGACCGTCATCGACGACTGCCGCGCCCATGGCGCGTACGACCCCACCACGATGGGCTCGGTGCCCAACGTGGGCCTCATGGCCCAGGCGGCCGAGGAGTACGGCAGCCACGACAAGACGTTCGAGATCGCCTCGGCCGGCACGGTGCAGGTCGTCGACGCGTCCGGCACGGTGCTGATCGAGCACGCGGTCGAGGCCGGCGACATCTGGCGCGCGTGCCAGACCAAGGACGTCCCCGTGCGCGACTGGGTCAAGCTCGCGGTCACCCGCGCCCGCGCCTCCGACACCCCGGCGATCTTCTGGCTCGACGAGACCCGCGCCCACGACGCCAACCTGATCGCCAAGGTCGACGCGTACCTGCCCGAGCACGACACCGACGGCCTCACGATCGAGATCATGTCGCCGGCCGATGCGACGCAGTACTCGATCGACCGCATCCGCAAGGGCGAGGACACGATCTCGGTCACCGGCAACGTGCTGCGCGACTACAACACCGACCTGTTCCCGATCCTCGAGCTCGGCACGAGCGCCAAGATGCTGTCGATCGTCCCGCTGATCAACGGCGGCGGGCTGTTCGAGACGGGTGCCGGCGGCTCGGCGCCCAAGCACGTGCAGCAGCTCGTCAAGGAGGACTACCTGCGCTGGGACAGCCTGGGCGAGTTCCTGGCCCTCGCGTCGAGCTTCGAGCACATGGCGACGACGACGGGCAACGCCCGCGCGCAGATCCTCGCCGACACGCTCGACCGGGCCACCGGCACGTTCCTCGACGAGAACAAGTCGCCGGGCCGCAAGCTCGGCACGATCGACAACCGCGGCAGCCACTTCTACCTGTCGCTGTACTGGGCGCAGGAGCTCGCGCAGCAGACCGAGGACGCCGACCTGGCCGCCGCCTTCGCCGACGTCGCGGGCGAGCTGGCCTCGAACGAGCAGACGATCGTCGACGAGCTGCTCGCCGTCCAGGGCAACCCGGCCGACATCGGGGGCTACTTCCACCCCGACAGCGAGAAGGTCAACGCCGTGATGCGCCCCTCGGGCACGTTCACGTCGGTGCTGGCCGACCTGCAGTCGCGCGTCGTCTGAGACCGCCGCGAAGGCCCCGCTCCCGTCCGGGGGCGGGGCCTTCGTCCGTCCTGAAGTCAGGACTCGTCCCGCGTCATGATGGGCCGCCCGCGCTCTCTTCATCAAGGCCGGACGGATCGACGTGACCGCCGGCTCACGACTCGTGGACGAAGGTGGCCGGTGAAGAAGCTCGTGGGTGCACTCGGGACGGCCGGAGTCGTCCTGACCCTTCTCGTCGGCCCGTCGGCGACCCAGCAGGCCGTCAGCGCCGGCGTGCCGAAGGTCGCCGTGTCGGGCACACCGGCCGTCGGCTCCGACCTCGAGGCCGTGCCGGCCACGTGGGGCACGACGCCCGACGTGCGCACCTACGAGTGGCTGCGCGACGGCGAGGGCGACGTGCTGAGCCGCGCCCAGGACTACGTGCCGTCCGAGGCCGACCTGGGCCATACCCTGGTCGTCGTCGAGCGCGTGCGCTTCGGCGCGACGCAGGACGAGTCGTCGTCGACGCCGGTCGCGATCGCGGGCGCTGCGGCCCCCACCGCTGCCCCCGCGCCGGCCCCGGCCCCGGCGATCGTCCCCGCCGTCAACCAGCGGCGCCCCACGATCAAGGGCACCGCCAAGGTCGGCAAGAAGCTCTCGGTGCGGTCGAAGGGCCGGTGGGTCGCGCCCGGCCACCGGTTCACGTACCAGTGGCTGCGCAACGGCAAGCCGATCAAGAAGGCGTCGAAGACGTCGTACCGGCTGACGACGAAGGACCGCCGCACGAAGATCACGCTGCGGGTCTCGGCGCAGCGGGCGGGCTACCCGACCGTCACCGCGAGGAGCTCGGCGTCCAAGAAGGTCAGGTAGTCGCGCCGACGCCGGTGTGACAGAGCCCGCAGGCTCTCGATGGAAGCATTCGCGGGCCGAGGCACTTGAATGGACGTGTGACTGCTCTCGCCACGCCCTCCCGTCCCCGCACGCGCCACGTGTCGCTGGCGCTGATCGCGCTCGCCCTGGGCGGGTTCGCGATCGGCACGACCGAGTTCATGACGATGGGCCTGCTCGAGGAGATCGCGGACGGCATCGACCGCACGAACGCCGAGACCGGCCACATCATCACGGCCTACGCGTTCGGCGTCGTGGTCGGCGCGCCCGTCATCGTCTCGCTCGGGGCGCGCCTGCCCAAGAAGGAGCTGGCGATCGGGCTGATCCTGGCACTCGGCGTCGGCAACGCCATCACGGCGGTCGCGAGCGGGTACGTGCCGGTCATGGTGGCGCGCTTCGTCGCGGGGCTGCCCCACGGTGCGTACTTCGGCGTCGCGTCGCTGCTCGCGGCGTCCCTCGTGCGTCCCGAGCTGCGCGGCCGCGCGATCAGCTCGGTCATGCTGGGCCTGTCGGTCGCGACGGTCGCGGGCGTGCCGGCCAGCACCCTGCTGGGGCAGACGCTGGGGTGGCGCAGCGCCTACTGGGCGGTGCTGGTCATCGCGATCGCCGCAGCCGCGATGATCGCGGTGTTCGTGCCGCACTCGCCGGCCAACACCGACGCGTCGCTGCGCGGCGAGCTGTCGGCGCTCAAGCGTCCGCAGGTGCTGTTCGCGGTCTCGGCCGGCATGGTCGGCTTCGGTGGCCTGTTCGCGATGTACAGCTACATCGCGCCGATCGTCACGCAGGTCATCGACCTGTCCGACGCGTGGATCGCGGCGTTCACGCTGGCCTTCGGCATCGGCTCGGTGCTGGGGTCGTGGGCGGCCGGGCTGCTGGCCGACTGGGACGTCGAGCGGACGGTCATCGGCGGCTTCGTCGCGACGTCGCTCGTGCTGGTCGCGTTCTACTTCGCCGCGTCGTACGTCGTGCCGGCGCTGGTGCTGGTGCTCGCGGTGGGCGCGCTGGGCTCGATCGTCGCGATCAACCTGCAGATCCGGCTCATGGACGCCGCGGGCGACGCGCAGATGCTGGGCGCGGCCCTCAACCACTCGGCCCTCAACATCGCCAACGGCCTGGGCGCGTTCTTCGGCTCGGTCATCATCTCGGCCGGGTACGGCTACCGCGCGACGAGCTGGGTCGGCGTCGTGCTGGCGACGTTCGGGCTCGCGATCTTCCTGCTCGGCCTCGCGTACCAGCGCCGCACCGCCACCCCTCGCTGATTCCGAGGTGAACCTGGGAATCAGCGGCCGGGGTCAGCTGACGACGGTCTCGGCGCCCGCGCGGGGACGCAGCCACACCTGGGCGCCCTCGTGGAGCTGCAGGGCCGTCGCCTCGGTGCGCGTCACGATGACCTGCACCGGATCGGGGTGCAGGACGTCGTCGGGCGTGACCTCGAGCCGGATCTCGAAGCCGACCCGCGTCCACCGCGTGATGCGCCCCGTCGCGGTCGCGGCGTGCTCGTAGCGGGTGATGTCGATGTCGTGGGGGCGGATCAGGGTGTTGCCGAGGCGGGTGACGGGCCCGAGGAACGACAGCACGAACTCGCTGGCGGGCCGGTCGTACAGGTCGTCGGGCGTGCCGATCTGCTCGATGCGTCCCTCGTTGATGACGACGAGGTTGTCGGACACCTCGAGCGCCTCCTCCTGGTCGTGCGTCACGAACACCGTCGTGACGTGCACCTCGTCGTGCAGGCGACGCAGCCACTCGCGCAGCTCCTTGCGCACCTTGGCGTCGAGGGCGCCGAACGGCTCGTCGAGCAGCAGGACGCTGGGCTCGATCGCGAGCGCGCGGGCCAGGGCCATGCGCTGGCGCTGGCCGCCCGACAGCTGCGACGGCAGGCGGTGCGAGAACTGCTCGAGGTGCACGAGCTCGAGCAGCTCGGCGACCCGTCGCCTGACCTCGTCCTTGGGCTTCTTGCGGATCTCGAGCCCGAAGGCGACGTTCTTCTCGACCGTCATGTGCTTGAACGCCGCGTAGTGCTGGAACACGAAGCCCACGTTGCGCTTCTGCGCCGGCAGGCCGGTCGCGTCGAGGCCCTCGATCTCGATCGTCCCGCTGTCGGACGACTCGAGTCCCGCGATGATGCGCAGCAGCGTCGACTTGCCGCCGCCGCTGGGCCCGAGCAGGGCCGTGAGCTGGCCGCTGGGGATGCTCAGGTCGATGTCCTGCAGGGCGACGAAGTCGCCGAAGTTCTTGCTGACGCCGCGGATCTC
This sequence comes from Aeromicrobium sp. Root472D3, assembly GCF_001426485.1. Taxonomy (GTDB): domain Bacteria; phylum Actinomycetota; class Actinomycetes; order Propionibacteriales; family Nocardioidaceae; genus Aeromicrobium. The sequence goes on from NZ_LMET01000001.1 coordinate 1,385,669, forward strand.
AATCCCCATCAGTGTCGTCCTTGGGTCGAAGGATGGTCACGACGACGAGCGCCGCGACCGCGATCAGTGCGAGCAGGAACGACGTCGCGTACGCCGAGCCCTGCTCGAAGTCCTGGTACTTCTGCTCGACGACGAGCGTCGCGGTCTGGGTCTGCTGGGCGACGTTGCCCGACACGATCTTGACGGCGCCGAACTCGCCGAGCGCACGGGCCAGGCTCAGCACGACGCCGTACACGAGCGCCCACTTGATCGAGGGCAGCGTGATGCGCCAGAACGTCTGCCAGGGGCCCGCGCCGAGGCTCGTGGCGGCCTGCTCCTGCTCGGTGCCGATCTCGTGCAGCACCGGGACGATCTCGCGGATCACGAGGGGCAGGCTGACGAAGGCCGTCGCCATGACGATGCCGGGGGTCGCGAAGGCGACCTGCAGGCCGACGTCCTGCAGGGCCGGGCCGAAGGTGCCGTTGGTGCCGCCGTAGGCCAGCAGCAGGGCCAGGCCGACGACGACGGGGGAGACCGACAGCGGCAGGTCGATCAGCGCCGACAGCACCCCGCGACCCGGGAAGTCGTAGCGCACCAGCAGCAGCGAGATGCCGACGCCGAAGACCGTGTTGATCGCGACGGCCCACAGGGCCACGACGACCGTCAGCTGCAGCGCGTCGGTGACGACGGGGTCGGACAGCGCGGTCTGCAGGTTGTCGAGACCGCCCTCGAACGTCTTCTGCACGACGAGCGCGACGGGCCAGATGACGAGCAGGAACAGGTAGGCGACGACGAGCAGGCGGCGCCCGTAGGTGCCGGCCGTCCTCGGCTGGCGCAGACGACTAGCCACGGCGTGCCACCCACTTCGAGACGACCTGCAGCAGGACGATCGCGGCCAGCGCGACGAGCAGCAGGATCGTCGCGACGGAGGCGGCCGCGGCCTCGTTGCCGTTCTCGATGTACGTCAGGATGCGCACCGACGCGACCTCGGTCTTGAGCGGCAGGTTGCCCGACAGCAGCACCAGCGAGCCGTACTCGCTGATGCCGCGGGCGAACGACAGGGCGGCGCCCGCGGTGATGGCGGGCGCGAGGCTCGGCAGGATGATGCGCCGCAGCGTCGTGAACCGGCTGGCGCCGAGCGACGCCGCGGCCTCCTCCACGTCGCGGTCGAGCTCCATCAGCACGGGCTGCACGGTGCGCACGACGAACGGCAGCGTGACGAACAGCAGGGCGAGGAACACCGAGCGCTCGGTGTTCGCGACGTTGACGCCCAGCGGGCTGTCGGGACCGTACAGGCTCAGCAGCACCAGCCCGGCGACGATCGTCGGCAGCGCGAACGGGATGTCGATGACGACCTCGAGCAGCCGCTTGCCCCAGAACTCGTCGCGCACCAGGACCCACGCGATCAGCGTCCCCATCACGACGTTGATCACCGTGACGATCAGCGCCTGCGTGACGGTCAGCCGCAGGGCCGCGGCGGTCTGGGGGTTCGTGAGGGTCTCGCGGAACGTCGTCCATCCGCCGTCGACCGACTGGATCACGACGAGGCACAGCGGGATCAGCACCAGCAGGCTGAACCACGTCAGCGCGATCCCGAGGCCGATGCCCGAGGACCGCGTCAGCGGAGCGCCCGTGCCCCGGGCACGGCGCCTGCGCGCGGTGCCCGGGGCGAGCGAGGAGGAGTCGACCGTCACGAGTTGCCGGAGTCGGCCAGCAGCTTCGTGATGATGCCGTCGTTCTCGTCGAAGAACTTCTTGTTGACGGCCTCCCAGCCACCGAGGTCGTTGTCGATCGTGAAGAGCTTCTCGGGGGCCGGGAACGGGTCGGACTCGTCGTTGGCGCCCTTGACGGTGCCGACGTCGACGCCGTCGACCGACTCGAGCGGACGGAAGCCCTTGGCGACGTACTGCTCCTGGCCCTCCTTGGTCAGCACGAAGTCGAGGAAGGCCTTGGCCTTGGGGTCGGCGTCGGTCGTGACGGCGGCGGGGTTCTCGATCTTGAGCGTGTCGGACGGCACGACGTAGTCGATGTCCTCGCCGTTCTGGCGGGCCAGGATGGCCTCGTTCTCGTACGAGATCAGCACGTCGCCCGTGCCGCCCTGGAAGGCCGTCGTCGCGTCGCGTCCGCTGCCCGGCAGGGCGTCGACGTTGGCGAACACCTTCGCGAGGTAGTCGGAGGCGTCCTGCTCGCTGCCGCCCTGGCCGATGATGTGCTGGTACGCCGCGAGGATGTTCCAGCGCGCGGCGCCCGACGAGCCGGGGTTGGGGGTCACGATGCCGACGCCGGGCTTGGCGAGGTCGTCCCAGCCCGTGATCTTCTTGGGGTTGCCCTTGCGGGTCACCAGCACGACGACGGAGTCGGTCACGATGCCCTTGTTGGCACCGGCGTCCCAGTCGTCGGCGACGAGCCCCGCGTCGACCAGACGGGTCACGTCGGGCGTGATCGAGAAGTGGACGTAGTCGGCCTTCAGGCCGCCCGCGACGGCGCGGCTCTGGTCGCCGGAGGCGCCGTACGACTCCTTCCACGTGACGCCCTTGCCCTCGGACGTCTGGGCGAAGGCCGCCTCGGCGGCGTTGTTGCCGGCCTTGGGGACGGCGAAGCCGACCAGCGAGAGCTGGGTGTCGCCGGCGCCGCCGCTTCCGCTGCCCCCGCCGCAGGCGGACAGCACCGCTGCGCTCAGGGACACGGCGACGGCCGTGGCGATGCTCGTGCGGGAGAAGATCCTCATGGGCGTTCCTCGGGTCCAGGGCGTGCCACCGTGCGCGCTCCGACCCTCAAACTAGGCGAGTGCGAGCGCCGCCCGATCCGATCTCACGATGTGGGACGCTTCGACACATCCTGAGACGTCGACCGGCGGTGGGCCAGGATCTTGTCGATCGCCACGCCGACGATCAGGGCGAAGACGATGGCCGCGGCGGCTCCCAGCAGGGGGTTGTCCCTGACCCACGAGCCCGCCACGACGCCGATGCCGATGTTGTACGCGGCCCATGAGACGGCCGCGAGCACCGCGAGCGGCAGGAAGCGCCGGTACGGGAACCGGGTCGCGCCGGCGGTCACGTTGACCGCGACGCGTCCGACCGGGATGTAGCGGGCCGTCAGGATCAGCGTCGCGGCCCGCTTGTCGAGCTCGTGCTCGGCGCGCTCGATGACCTCGACGGCCTTCGGCTTGCGCAGGATCGCGAACCGGTCGGTGCCCATCTTGCGTCCGATGCCGTACGCGGTGTTGTCGCCGACGAGCGCGCCGGCCACCGCCACGAGCCCCAGCAGCAGGAGGTCGGGGTCGCCGGACGACACCGACACCGCGGCGAGCGCGACCAGCGCCGACTCGCTCGGGACGGGCGGCACGAAGGCGTCGACGGCCACGAAGGCGAAGACGACCAGGTAGACCCACGGGGACCCCGCGAGGTCCAGGATGACGTCGTTGACCCCGTCGAGCATGGGTTCTCCTCCGGCAGGTGCCGGATGGTCCGACGTAGACGACGAGCCTACGAGAACCGGCCAACTGCGCCACTCGTCGCCGTTCACCGCGGGTTCACGCGGCCTGCCTAGGCTCCGGTGCGTGAGCACCGACTTCCTCGCCCCGACCGGCATCGACCTGGCCAAGCTGCACGGCTACACCGTGATCGACGTCGAGGACGACGACCCGGTCCTGCTCGACGACCGCGGCCGGCAGGTCGACACGTGGCGCGAGGGCTACCCGTACGACCACCGTCTCGACGTCCGCGAGTACGAGCTGCAGAAGCGGCTCCTGCAGATCGAGCTGCTGAAGCTGCAGAACTGGATCAAGACCCGCGGCGAGCGGCTCGTCGTGGTGTTCGAGGGGCGCGACGCCGCCGGCAAGGGCGGGACGATCAAGCGGTTCACCGAGCACCTCAACCCTCGTGGCGCACGGGTCGTCGCGCTCGAGAAGCCCAGCGAGCGCGAGTCGTCGCAGTGGTACTTCCAGCGCTACGTGCAGCACCTGCCGGCGGCCGGCGAGATCGTGATGTTCGACCGGTCCTGGTACAACCGGGCGGGGGTCGAGCGGGTCATGGGCTTCTGCTCCGAGGCGCAGTACGGCGAGTTCATGCGTCAGGTGCCGCAGTTCGAGCGGATGCTGGTGGGCGACGGGATCCACCTCGTGAAGTTCTGGTTCTCGGTGTCGTCGGCCGAGCAGCGCACCCGGTTCGCGATCCGCCAGGTCGACCCGGTGCGGCAGTGGAAGCTGTCGCCGATGGACCTGGAGTCGCTCGACAAGTGGGAGTCGTACACCGCGGCCAAGGAGGCGATGTTCACGATGACCGACACCCCGGACGCGCCGTGGACCGTCGTCAAGAGCAACGACAAGAAGCGCGCCCGTGTCGAGGCGATGCGCCACGTGCTGGCGCAGTTCGACTACGACAACAAGGACCGCGAGCTCGTCACGGCCGCGGACCCGCAGGTCGTCGGCCCGGCCGCGGAGATCTTCCGCGACGCCTCCGACTGACGCGGGTCAAGCGGGGCGGGGCGAGGCGGGCTAGTCGAAGACGACGGTGCGCTGGCCGTGCAGCAGCACCCGCGACTCCGCGTGCAGCTGCACGGCCCGTGACAGCGTCTGCGCCTCGACGTCGCGGCCGGCGCGGGCGAGGTCGGCGGGGGAGCGGCGGTGGTCGACCCGCAGGACGCCCTGCTCGATGATCGGACCCTCGTCGAGGTCGGCCGTGACGTAGTGGGCGGTCGCGCCGATCAGCTTGACGCCGCGGTCGTGCGCCTGCTGGTACGGGCGCGCCCCCTTGAAGCTCGGCAGGAAGCTGTGGTGGATGTTGATCGCGCGCCCGTCGAGGCTGCGGCACAGGTCGTCCGACAGGATCTGCATGTAGCGGGCCAGCACCACGAGGTCGACGTCGAGCTGCTCGACCAGCTCGAGAAGACGCGCCTCGGCGGCGGGCTTGTCGGTCGCGGGCACGTGGTGGAACGGGACGTCGTACGACGCCGCGAGCCGTTCGAGGTCGCGGTGGTTCGACACGATCGCGGGGATCTCGATGTTGAGGCCGCCGGCGCTCTGGCGGTACAGCAGGTCGTTGAGGCAGTGGCCCTCCTTCGAGACCATCACCAGGGCGCGCAGGGGCTGCTCGGCCACGACGAGCCGGTACGTCATGGCGTGCTCGGCGGCGATCGGCGCGAAGTCCGCGTGCAGCTCGTCGAGGCCGCGCGGCGTCGCGAAGTCGACGTGCACGCGCAGGAAGAACTCGCGCTCGTCGGCGGGCTGCGTCGTGGTGTCGGTGAACTGCTGGCTGTCGAGCAGGTTGCCGCCCGACTCGACGATCCAGCGGGTCACCGCGTAGACGAGACCGGGGCGGTCGGGGCACGACAGGGTCAGGACGAACGACGAGGGCACCCGCCCACTCTAGAGAGGGCGGGCGCCCGGCTCGCGGCTAGGCGGACGCGTCCGCCGGCTCCGCCTTCTCGTCCGGCGTCTGTGCCGCCGCGCCGCCGTGCCCGGCGTGTGACGGCCTGGCCAGGAACAGCACCAGCACGACGCCGATCACGAAGGCGACGACGGGCAGGTACAGCGTCTGCGACATCGCGTCGGAGAACGCGGTCTGGACGGCCGCGGGCATGGGACCGGAGGCGCCCTGACCGGCCTCGGTGGCCCCCTCGAGCCCGTTGGCGGTCAGCCGGGCCTGGATCAGCGCGGCGATCGCGGCACTGCCGAGGACGGCGCCGATCTGCCGCGTCGTGTTGTAGACGCCGGCGCCCGAGCCGGCCGAGGCCATCGGCAGGTTGCGGGTCGCGGTCGCGCTGAGCGGCGCCCACAGGCAGGCGTTCGAGACGCCGAACAGCGCCATCGGCAGGCACAGCAGCCACACCGGCGTGTCGGGTGAGATCAGCTGCGAGAGCCAGAACATCGCGATCGCGGCGGTGCCGAAGCCGACGACCGTGATGTTGCGCGGGTGCGTGCGGTCGACGAGCTTGCCCACGAACGGCGACAGCACCATCAGGACGACCGCCATCGGCGCCATCAGCAGTGCCGACTCGGTCGGGCTCCAGCCGCGGACGCCCTGCGCGTAGAAGAAGAACGGCAGCGACATCGACGTGATCGCGAGCGAGACCAGCGCGATGCCGGAGTTGCCGAGCGAGAAGTTGCGGTCGCGGAACAGCCCGAGCGGGACGAGCGGCTCCTTGCGGATGCGGCCCTGCCACCACACGAACGTCGCGAACACGACGAGGCCGACCGCGATGAGCAACGGGACGCTGATGACGCCCGTGATGGTGCCCCAGTCGTACTTCTCGCCCTCCTGGATGCCGAACACGACGAGGAAGACGCCGATGCCGCTGAGCGCGACGCCGAGCCAGTCGAAGGAGTGGCTGTGGGTCGGCAGCACCGGCACGAGGCGCACGGCCAGCACGAAGCCGATGATGCCGACGGGGACGTTGACGATGAAGATCCACTCCCAGCCGAGGCTGTCGACCAGCACGCCGCCGAGGATCGGGCCGACGAGCGTCGCGACGCCCGCCGTCGCGCCCCACAGCGCCATGGCTCCGCCGCGCTTGGCGGCCGGGAACGTGCGGGTGATGACGGCCATGGTCTGCGGCGTGATGAGGGCGGCACCGAGGCCCTGCACGACGCGCGCCACGATCAGCATCTCGATCGAGCCGGTCAGGCCGCACCACAGCGAGGCGAGCGTGAAGATCGTGAGCCCCAGCAGGTACATGTTCTTAGGGCCGAAGCGGTCGCCGAGCCGTCCGGTGACGAGCAGCGGCACGGCGTACGCGAGCAGGTAGGCGCTCGTGACCCAGATGACCGAGTTGTAGTCGGTGCCGAGGTCGTCGCGGATCGCGGGCGTCGCGACCGAGACGATCGTGTTGTCGACCAGGATCATGAAGAAGCCGATGACCATGGCCCAGAGGGCGGGCCAGGGGTTGTACGTGGGTGGGAGGTCGGTGCTCAGGGGTGGTCGGGGTGCCATGGGAGGTCCTTGGTCTCGATGCGGGTGATGAGGGTCGTGATCCAGTCGCGCTCGGCCCGTCGGAGGTGCCGGACGTACTCGCCGGCGAGCAGGTAGACCTCCGGCACGCCCCGCTGATGGGCGGCGTCGAGGTACGTGGAGGCGTGGTGGATCTGCTCGTCGAGCGCCGCGACGTACGACCTGAGGTCGTCGGCGACCAGGTCGGCGGGCCCGTTGTGGGCCTCGCCGAGCGCGACGGGGAACTGCGGGAACTCGTTGACGGGCGTGCTGAGCATGTCGCGGATGCGCTCGACCAGCGCCGAGCGTCCGGCGGTCGTGATGGCGTAGGTCGTGCGCTCGGGACGGTTGCCCTCGCGCTCGGTGCCGACGACCTCGACGAGCTCGTGGTCCTCGAGCCGCTCGACCGCGTGGTACAGCGATCCGGGCCGCACCTTGACCAGCTCGTCCTCGTGACGCTCCAGCAGCAGCTGGTACATCTCGTACGGGTGCATGGGGCGCTCGGCCAGCAGCGCGAGCGCCGACAGCGCCAACGGGGTGATGCCCATGGTGCCTCCGTGCTCCATCCGAAATATTCCATGCGGAATATATGGCAGATGGTCGCAGGATGCAACCGAGTCGTCAGCCCCAGATCTGCGCCGCGTACTCCGGGTGGTCGATGAACGGGTTGCGGTTGTGCTGCCAGGCGGCGTCGATGCGGTCGTTGCGACGGACCTCGGCCGCGCTGACCGGATCGGCCGCGCTCCACTGCAGCAGCGTCGAGACGCGTCCGTGGAAGCGCGTCGAGCCGTTGACCGTGTCGTTGAGCTCGAGATCGGCGAAGCCGTCGTCGCCGGAGTAGCGCACCGCCATGTAGAACATCATCCGCGCGACGTCGCCCCGGTAGGCGGCGCGCGGCTCGAAGGAGTCGCCGTCGGTCAGGCAGCCGCTGCACCCCGACACCGCCGACCCACCACCGTCGAAGTCCTTGTTGCCGCGGGTGCTGTTGACCTGCACGTCGGCGGGTCGCAGGTGGTGCAGGTCGGTGCCCGGGCCGGCGCCCGTCCCGAAGTCGCCGTGCGACTGCGCCCACACGTGCTCGCGGTTCCAGTCGCCGACCGATCCACCGTTGCGGTTCTTGGCGATCGACGTGCCCGAGTACATCTCGATGACGTTGGACGGGTTCGACGGGTCCTCGTCGGTGTCCTGCAGGGCCGTCCAGACCTGGCTGTACGACAGCCTCGTCTGGTCGTCGATGATGTCGTGCAGGGCCGACTCGAGCGCGGATCCGGTCTTGCCGGCGGCCGGCGCGTAGTAGTCGTCGGACGCCGCCGTGGCGGGCCCGGACCCGGCGGTGCCGAGGACGACGAGGAACAGGCTGACGAGGGCGAGCGCGAGGGCGCGGCCCCTCCCGAGAGTGAAGGTCATGCTCCGGGATGGTTCCACACCGCGACGGTGCCGCGGACGAACGCGAGATGACGACCCGGTGTCGGGTCAGCGGACGATTTCGTAGCCGTTCAGGTCGTCGAACGAGCCGTCGCCGAGTCGTTCGGCGGCACGCTGCGTGCCGAACAGCGTGAAGCCCGCCGCTCGCGCGACCGCGTTGCTGGCGGGGTTGTCGACAGCGGCGTGCAGGGTCAGGCGCCGGCGGTCGAGGCCGTCGGGGTCGAGGGCGTGGTCGACGACCAGCGTCGTGGCCTCGGTCATGACCCCGCGTCCGCGGGCGTCGGGGTGCAGCCAGTAGCCGATCTCGCCGTGGTCGGCGGCCAGGCCCTGCAGGTCCATGACGGCGACGTTGCCCAGCAGCTCGTCGGTGGCGCGGTCGGCGACGGCCCACGTCGCCTTGGCGCCCGTGGCGGCCTGCCACACGCAGTCGTCGACGTACGCGCGGGCCGTCGCCGTCGAGTAGGGCTGGGGGAGGTTCGACAGGAAGTGCCGGGTGAGCGGGTCGGAGCACGCCTCGGCGATGCGCGGCAGGTCGGCGTCCGTGAACGGCCGCAGCCTGAGCCGCCCGGACTCGAGCACCGTCGCCCCGGCCCACGGCGTCCGCGCGTACGGGGCGTCGCCGAACCGCAGCGACCCCGTCCACGCGTCGATGACGCGCCCGCGCTCGAGCAGCATGCCCGGCGTCGTGCCGTGCAGCGTGAAGCCCGTCGCGTGCGCGACCCGCAGCGACGCCTCGTTGCCGACGTGCGAGCGCCAGTGCACGATCTCGACGCCACCCTCGGTCAGGGCCCAGTCGACGGCCAGGCGCACGGCACGGGCCATGACGCCGCGGCCCCGTGCCCACGGGTGCAGGGCGAAGCCGATGTCGGCGATGGGCTTCTGCCGGATGTCGACGTTGCCGGCGAAGCGCGAGCGCCCGTCGTCGTCGGTGGCCTCGATCGCCCAGCCGCGGTGGGTTCCGTCCTCCCAGCCGCGCGGGATGACGGTGAACGCGAACTGCTCGCTCATGGCGCGGGTGTGCGGATCGGGGATCGCGGTCCAGCGGACCATGTCGGGATCGACGGCCATCTCGAACAGCCCGTCGACGTCCGACGGGACGTGCGCCCGGATCGTGACCTCGCCGTCGCTCAGCACCGGGACGACGAGCGGCCACCTCATGACGTCGAGGCCCGGAACGGGTCGGCCGGGTACACCCCGAGCATCGTGACGTCGGTCGTGAAGAACGCCAGCTCCTCGAGCGCGCGGGCCAGCGGCACGTCGTCGGGGTGTCCGTCGACCTCGGCCAGGAACTGGGTCGCCCCCGTGAACGTGCCGTCGACCATGTAGCTCTCGAGCTTGGTCATGTTGACGCCGTTGGTCGCGAAGCCGCCGAGGGCCTTGTAGAGCGCCGCCGGCAGGTTGCGGACGTTGAAGACGAAGCTCGTCACGACCGGACCGTTGCCCGCGGCCGCGCGCACCGGATCGCGCGACAGCACGACGAAGCGGGTCGTGTTGTGGTCCTCGTCCTCGATGTCGGAGGCCAGCACGTCGAGCCCGTAGATCGTCGCCGCGAGCGGCGGCGAGATCGCGGCCTGCGTGACGTCGCCGGCCTCGGCGATCTCGCGGGCCGCTCCGGCGGTGTCGCCGGAGATGACGGTCCGCAGACCGTGCTGCTTGATGATCTTGCGGCACTGGCCCAGCGCGTGGACGTGGCTGTGCACCGTCCGGATCGTGTCGAGCGAGGCGCCCGGCACCCCCAGCAGGCTGAACTGGATGCGCAGGAAGTGCTCGGCCACGATGTGCAGGCCCGACGTGGGCAGGAAGTGGTGGATGTCGGCGACGCGGCCGGCGATCGAGTTGTCGATCGGGATCATCGCCAGATCGGCGTCACCGCCGCTGACGGCCGCGAAGACGTCCTCGAACGACGCGCACGGCAGGGTCTGCCAGTCGGGGTAGTGCCGCTGGCACACCATGTCGGAGTTGGCGCCGGGCTCGCCCTGGTAGGCGATACGTCGAGAGGTCACCCGCCCAGTCTGGCACCCGTGTCGGGGACCCGGTGGGCACCGTCCGACGCGTGCACGACGAAGACCTCGGGGCGCTTCCACTGGTGCTGCTCGTACCGCACCTCGACGCGCTCGCGCAGGGCCTGGACCTTCTCGGGCGGCACCAGGGCGATCGCGCTGCCGCCGAAGCCGCCGCCCGTCATGCGGGCGCCGAGGGCGCCGGCCTCGAGCGCGGCCTCGACCGCGACGTCGAGCTCGGGGCAGCTGACCTCGAAGTCGTCGCGCAGCGAGGCGTGCGACGCCGTCAGGATCGTGCCGAGCTGGGGCCACGCGCGGCGGCCGATCGCGGTGACGGCCCCGCGGACGCGGGCGGTCTCGGTCAGGACGTGACGGGTGCGCGCCTTGAGCGTCTCGTCGGCCAGCATGACCGTCGCGTCGAGACCGGCCTGCGCGAGCCGCTCCAGGCCCAGCTCGGCGGCGGCCCGCTCGCACTCGTCGCGGCGTGCCGCGTACTCGCCGTCGGCCAGGGCGTGGTGCGCGCCCGTCGCGATGACCGCGAGCACCAGGCCGTCGGCCTCCCAGCCCAGCGCGACGGGCGTCGTGGTGTGCGGCGTGACCGCGGTGTCGATCAGGACGGCCTGCTCGGCGGCGCCGTGCAGCACCGCCAGCTGGTCCATGAGCCCGACCGGTGCGCCGACGTACCCCGCCTCGGCGTGCTGCGCGACGAGCGCGACGTCGTCGGTGCCGAGGCCCAGCGAGAACAGGTCGTCGAGCGCGGACGCGACGCCGCACGTCGTGGCAGCCGACGACGAGAGGCCGGCCCCCGACGGGAGCCGCGACTCGATGACGAGGTCGGCACCCGGGATCGCGTGGCCGCGGTCGGCGAGGCTCCAGACCGTCCCGGCGACGTAGGCGGCCCAGCCGTCGACCTCACCGGGCTGCACCGTCACGGCGAACGAGACCTTGGCGGCCCCGGGGAGGTCGCTCCAGACGTTGACCGTCCCGTCGTCGCGGGCGCGGGCCTTGACCGTCACGGTGCGGTCGATCGCCATCGGCAGGACCGGACCGCCGTTGTAGTCGAGGTGCTCGCCGATCAGGTTCACCCGGCCGGGAACGTCCCACCGGCGCACGTCAGTCACCTGCGTGACACTACCCACCCTCGTCGGGCGTGAAGCGCTGCATCCACCCCTCGGAGGTGCCGGCGCGTCGCGGTGCGGCCACCTCGAGCGGCATCGTCGCGTCCGGGGCGAAGACGAGCAGACGGCGGCGCGTGCCGGGACACATGCGGCCCGGACCCTCGAAGCGGCGCAGGGAGCGGTTCGCCACCGACCAGCCCTCCGTCCACCGGCGGGGACCCGACAGCCGGGCGACGACGTCGAGCGGCTCGGGGCCGTCCCGCGTGACGCGCAGGAGGTACCGGCCCGCGTCGTGGCCTCGCGGCAGCCTCGCCGAGCACTGCAGGCGGACGTCGGTGGTGCCGTGCGCGAGCAGCCACCGGCGCCAGCGACGCGCGGCGACCCCGCCCCACACGCCGACCGCGAGCGTGATGATCGCGGCCGCGGTCGCGAAGAACAGCGGCAGGTCGAGCGCCAGGCCGTGGTTGGGGTTCGACCGGGTGCGGAACTCGCCGGGGGAGTCGGGGTCGTGGACCACGGTGATCGTCGAGCCGGTGGGGTGGTCGGTGGGCGACTCGTCCTCCAGCGTGCCGCCGTACAGCGTCCCGTCGACGGTGTAGCTGACGTAGATGCGGTCGGGGAACTGTCCCCTGCCCGTGTGGACGTCGCCGCCCGTGACCGTCGCGGACGTCTCGACACCGCCCCGCAGGAAGGCGTCGTCGTGGCGGACGACCAGCACCCAGACCACGCCCACGACCAGCAGGACGACGACCGCGCCGACGACCTGCTGCCGCACGCGACGGACGTGGGACCTCCACGCCGCCTGCACGGCGGGCGCGTGCCACGCGGCCGTGTCGACATCGTCCTCGGGGCCGTCGGGCATGCGCACACGGTACGGCTCGGACCGGCTGGCAGAATCGTCCCCATGCCTGCCGACCGTCGACCACGCGTGCTGTCCGGGGCCCAGCCCACGGCCGACTCGTACCACCTGGGCAACTACTTCGGCGCGTTCAAGCAGTGGGTCGCGCTGCAGGACGAGTTCGAGGCGTTCTACTTCGTGCCCGACCTGCACGCCGTCACGGTCGAGTACGACCCGGCCCTGCTGCGCGAGCGCACGTACGTCGCCGCCGCCCAGTTCCTGGCCGCCGGCGTCGACCCCGACCGCAGCGCGCTGTTCGTGCAGAGCCACGTGCCCGAGCACGCCCAGCTCGCGTGGGTGCTGGGCGGCATCACGGGCTTCGGCGAGGCCAGCCGCATGACGCAGTTCAAGGACAAGAGCGTCAAGGGCGGCCAGGACCTGTCGAGCGTCGGCCTGTTCACCTACCCGATCCTGATGGCCGCCGACATCCTGCTGTACCAGGCCGACAAGGTCCCGGTCGGCGAGGACCAGCGCCAGCACGTCGAGCTGACCCGCAACCTCGCGCAGCGCTTCAACCACCGCTTCGGCGAGACGTTCACGGTGCCCGAGCCCCACATCGTCAAGGCGACCGCCAAGATCTACGACCTGCAGGACCCGACGTCGAAGATGAGCGGCTCGAACCAGTCGCACGCGGGTGTCGTCGACCTCACCGACACCCCGAAGCAGGTCGCCAAGAAGCTGCGCTCCGCCGTCACCGACTCCGGCACCGAGATCGCCTTCGACCCCGTCGCGAAGCCCGGCATCTCGAACCTGCTGTCGATCTACTCCGCGCTGACGGGAGACCCCGTCGAGACGGTCGTCGCCGAGTTCGAGGGGCGCCAGTACGGGCACCTGAAGGTCGCCCTGGGAGACCTGCTGGCCGAGTTCGTCGGCGCGTTCGGCGACCGGACGCGCGAGCTGCTCGACGACCGCGGCGAGCTCGACCGCATCCTGGCGCAGGGTGCGACGCAGGCCCGCGAGGTCGCGGCGACGACGCTCGACCTCGTCTACGAGCGGTCGGGCTTCGTGCGGGGCATCCGGCCGTGACGATCATCGGCGTCGCGATCCCCGTCCCCGACCCGTACGGGTCGCTGCTGCGGGAGAAGCGCGCCGAGTTCGGCGACCCCATGGCCGAGACGATCCCGAGCCACGTCACGCTGATGCCGCCCACCGAGGTGGCCGACGGCGAGCTCGACGCCGTCCGGGGCTCGCTCGAGCGGGCCTCCGCGACGCTGCCGGCCTTCCCGATGCGCCTGCGGGGCACGGGCACGTTCCGCCCCGTGTCGCCGGTCGTGTTCGTGGCGGTCAGCCAGGGGATCTCGTACACCGAGATGCTCGCGCAGTGCGTGCGCGACGCGCTCGACAGCCCCGAGCCGCAGTTCCCGTTCCACCCGCACGTGACGGTCGCGCACAACCTCGACGACCGCAGCCTCGACCGCGCGTACGAGGAGCTGGCCGACTTCGAGTGCCGGTTCACGGTCAGCGAGTTCGCGCTGTACCACCACCAGGACGACGCGGGCTGGGTGCCGCAGCAGTCGTTCGCCCTCGGCGCCGACTAGACCAGCTCGAGGTCGCCGTCGCCGTCGCCGACGGTCGTGAGGTGGTCGAGCAGCTCGGTCTTGAATGCCTGTGCCGCCAGCGGCAGCGCCTCCGAGCTGCGGTGGGCCAGGGCGATGACGCGGTCGAGCGGTGGGTGGCCGAGCTGCGACGCCCGCAGCTGCGGCCGCGACGACAGCACCATGCCCGGGACGACGGCGTGCCCGAGACCCGCCTCGACGAACCGCAGGACCGCGCTCATCTCGCCGCCCTCGACCGCGAGCCGCGGCTCGAAGCCGGCCTGGGCGCAGGCGCGCAGCGTCACGTCGCGCAGGTCGTAGCCCTCGCGGAACATCACGAGCGGCAGGTCGCGCAGGTCGGCGACGTCCATCCGCTCCGGCACGTCGGACGCCGAGGGGCTCGCGAGCACCAGCCGCTCCCGCAGCACGGGCGTCGTCTCGATGTCGGGCTCGTCGCTGTGCAGCGGCACGATCAGCAGCGCGACGTCGAGCCGTCCCTGGGCGAGCTCCCGGGTCAGCACGCGGGAGCCGGCCTCCTGCACCTCCAGGTCGATGCCGGGGTGGCGCTCGTGGAACCGGGTGAGCGCCTGGGGCAGCAGGCCGTCGCACAGCGAGGGCGTGGCGCCGAGCCGGACGCGTCCGCGTCGCAGGCTCGCGACCTCGTGGACCGTGCGCTCGGCGCTCTCGACGTCGATCAGGATGCGCTGTGCGTGGGGCAGCAGCGCCTCGCCGGCGCTCGTCAGCTCGATGCCGCCGCGGTGCCGCACGAACAGGGGAGTGCCGAGGGAGTTCTCGAGCACCCGGATCTGCTTGGAGAGCGTCGGCTGCGACACACCGGTCATGTCGGCGGCGCGCGTGAAGTGCCGCGTGCGGGCCACGGCGACGAAGTAGGCGAGCTGGTGGATCTGCACCTCACCAGTCTTGCATAGCCGTTGGCTATGAAGGTTGCCCTCAACAAGACTTAGCGCGAATCGTCGAACCGGCTTACTGTGTGAGCGTGGCAACTATTCAAACTGCGAAGCGACCGTCGGCCAAGCGCTCGACCGTCGCCCTGAAGTACTCGATGGCGGTGTCGGGGCTCATCATGCTGGGCTACCTGCTCGTCCACATGTACGGCAACCTGAAGTTCTTCCAGGGCCGTGAGAAGTTCGACAGCTACCTCGAGGGGCTCGACGACATCCTCTACCCGTACCTGCCTCACGAGGGTGCGCTCTGGATCATCCGGATCGTCCTCACCGCGGCGCTGGTCGTGCACGTCTACGCGGCGGTCACGCTGTGGCGTCGCAACAAGGCGGCGGCGGGCTTCGTGGGCAACACGCGGTACCACACCAAGCAGAACAAGACGGGCGTCCAGCGCAGCTACGCCTCGTTCACGATGCGCTGGGGCGGCATCATCCTGCTGCTGTTCATCATCGGCCACGTCGCGCAGATGCTGCCCAACTGGCTGTCGCCCGGCGGCGCCTCCGACAGCAAGTACGACCGCGTCGTCAACGGCTTCGAGCTGTGGTGGGTCGTCCTGCTCTACACGATCGGCCTCGTCGCGGTGGGCTTCCACCTCGCCCACGGCTTCTGGAGCGCGCTGACCACGCTGGGCCAGAACCACAGCTCGACGCGCAGGTCGTCGCGCCTCACCGCGGTCTCGATCGGGCTGGCCGTCATCATCGCGGGCGGCTTCCTGACCGTCCCGTTCGCCATCTTCTTCTTCGGAGCTGGATCATGACCATCACTGAGCCGTACAAGAACCCGTCCGAGCAGTTCCACGCCCTCGGCGACGACATCCACGACGCCAAGGCGCCCAAGGGTCCGATCGAGAAGCGCTGGGACGACCACAAGTTCAACGCCAAGCTCGTCAACCCGGCCAACCGCCGCAAGATCAGCGTGCTGGTCGTCGGCACGGGTCTCGCGGGCGCCTCGGCCGCCGCGACGCTCGGCGAGGCGGGCTACCACGTCAAGAGCTTCTGCTACCAGGACAGCCCGCGACGCGCGCACTCGATCGCCGCACAGGGCGGCATCAACGCCGCCAAGAACTACCGCAACGACGGCGACAGCATCTACCGCCTGTTCTACGACACGGTCAAGGGCGGCGACTTCCGCGCCCGCGAGTCCAACGTCTACCGCCTCGCGCAGGTGTCGGTGAACATCATCGACCAGTGCGTCGCGCAGGGCGTCCCGTTCGCCCGCGAGTACGGCGGACTGCTCGACAACCGCTCGTTCGGCGGCGTGCAGGTCTCCCGCACGTTCTACGCCCGCGGCCAGACCGGTCAGCAGCTGCTGATCGGCGCGTACCAAGCGCTCGAGCGCCAGATTGCGGCCGGCACGGTCGAGATGAACACGCGTCACGAGATGCTCGAGCTCATCATGGTCGACGACCGGGCGCGCGGCATCGTCGTGCGCGACATGGTCACCGGCGAGATCGAGACCCACACCGCCGACGCGGTCGTGCTGGCCTCGGGCGGCTACGGCAACGTGTTCTTCCTGTCGACCAACGCGATGGGCTGCAACACCACCGCGACGTGGCGCGCGCACCGCAAGGGCGCCTACTTCGCGAACCCCTGCTACACGCAGATCCACCCCACCTGCATCCCCGTGTCGGGCGACTACCAGAGCAAGCTCACGCTGATGAGCGAGTCGCTGCGCAACGACGGCCGCATCTGGGTGCCGGAGAAAATGAACGACGAGCGCCTCGCCAGCGAGATCCCCGAGGACGAGCGCGACTACTACCTCGAGCGCATCTACCCGGCGTTCGGCAACCTGGTGCCGCGCGACATCGCGTCGCGCGCCGCCAAGTACCAGTGCGACGCCGGCAAGGGCGTGGGCCCCGGTGGCCTGGGCGTCTACCTCGACTTCGCCGACGCGATCGAGCGTCTCGGACGTCCGGCCGTCGAGGCCAAGTACGGCAACCTGTTCGACATGTACGCGCAGATCACCGGCGAGGACCCGTACACCGAGCCGATGCGCATCTACCCCGCCGTGCACTACACGATGGGTGGCCTGTGGGTCGACTACGACCTGCAGAGCAACCTGACGGGCCTGTTCGTGGCCGGCGAGGCCAACTTCTCCGAGCACGGCGCCAACCGCCTGGGCGCCTCGGCGCTGATGCAGGGTCTGGCCGACGGCTACTTCGTCCTGCCCTACACGCTGGCCAACTACCTGGCCGACGGCCCGTTCGAGAAGGTCGACGACAGCCACGCCGCGGTCGTCGAGGCCCGGCAGGCCGTCGAGGAGCGCATCACGACGCTGCTGGCGATCAACGGCACCCGCACGGTCGACTCGTACCACAAGGAGCTCGGCCAGATCATGTGGGACTACTGCGGCATGGAGCGCACCGAGGAGGGCCTGACCAAGGCCATCGGCATGATCCGTGACCTCAAGGTCGACTTCTGGGCCAACGTCAAGGTCACGGGCGTCAACGAGGAGCTCAACC
Source organism: Aeromicrobium sp. Root472D3 (assembly GCF_001426485.1). Lineage (GTDB taxonomy): Bacteria > Actinomycetota > Actinomycetes > Propionibacteriales > Nocardioidaceae > Aeromicrobium. Next base: position 1,402,974 of record NZ_LMET01000001.1, read on the forward strand.
AGACCCTCGAGCGCGCCGGTCGCGTCGCCGACTTCTTCGAGCTCGGCGAGCTCATGTGCATCGACGCGCTCAACCGGCGCGAGTCGTGCGGAGGCCACTTCCGCGCGGAGAGCCAGACCGAGGACGGCGAGGCGCTGCGTCACGACGACGAGTTCGCCTACGTCTCGGCCTGGGAGTACGGCGACAAGCAGCCCACGCTGCACAAGGAACCGCTCGAATACGAGTACGTCGAGATGAAGTCGAGGAGCTACAAGTGAACATCACCGTGCGGGTCTGGCGTCAGAAGAACGCCGACGACAAGGGCAAGATGGTCACGTACGGCGTCGAGAACGTCAGCGAGCACATGTCGTTCCTCGAGATGCTCGACGTCCTCAACGAGCAGCTGACGCTGAGCGGCGACGACCCGATCGCCTTCGACCACGACTGCCGCGAGGGCATCTGCGGGGCGTGCGGCGTCGTCATCAACGGACAGGCCCACGGCCCCCAGACGACGACCACGTGCCAGCTGCACATGCGCAGCTTCGAGGACGGTGCCGTCATCGACATCGAGCCGTGGCGCGCGGGCGCGTTCCCGGTCGTCAAGGACCTCGTCGTCGACCGCGGTGCGTTCGACCGCATCATCCAGGCGGGCGGCTTCATCTCGGCGCCCACCGGTTCGGCGCCCGAGGCCAACAACCTGCCGGTGCCGAAGGAGGACGCCGACCACGCGTTCGAGTCGGCGACCTGCATCGGCTGCGGCGCGTGCGTCGCGGCGTGTCCCAACGGCTCGGGCATGCTGTTCACGGCCGCCAAGATCACGCACCTGGGCCTGCTCCCGCAGGGCCAGCCCGAGCGTGACTCGCGCGTCATCGGCATGATCGAGCAGCACGACCACGAGGGCTTCGGCGGCTGCACCAACATCGGTGAGTGCACCTCGTCGTGCCCCAAGGGCATCCCGCTCGACACGATCAGCCGGCTCAACCGCGACCTCCTCGGAGCGCTCGCGAAGGGCAAAGCCTGATTTCTGAGCTCGTCCGTCATCCCGCCCGCGCCGTTCTCGGCGCGGGCGTGATGACGTCCTGAGGCCTAGGCTCGCTGCATGACTTCTGCGCCGACGTCCACGCTCGACGGTTGGGTGGTGTCGTCGTTCACGGGCGGCGGCCTGACCCACGACTGCTACGAGAAGGGCAGCGGGCCCGGGGTCGTGCTGATCCCCGAGATCCCCGGCATGACGCCCGAGGTCCTGGGGCTCGCCGACCACCTCGTCGACCAGGGGTTCACGGTCGTCGTCCCGTCCCCGTTCGGCACGCCCGGCAAGGAGATGTCGGCCGGCTACGTCGCGGGCGTCGTGGCGCGGCTGTGCGTGTCGTCGGAGTTCCGCGCGTTCGCGACCCGCTCGGCCCGGCCCATCAGTGGCTTCCTGCGCGCCGTCGCCCGCGACCTCGACGGGCGCACGCCCGGTCAGGGCGTCGGCGTGATCGGCATGTGCTTCACGGGTGGCTTCGCGCTCGCGGCCGCGGTCGACGACGCGGTGACGGCGCCCGTCATGAGCCAGCCGTCGGTGCCGTTCCCGATCGGCGGCTCGCGACAGGCCGACGTCGGCCTGTCGGACGACGAGCTCGCGACGGTCAAGCGTCGGGTCGCGGACGACGGCCTGTGCGTCATGGGGCTGCGGTTCAGCGAGGACAAGGCGGTCTCGCCGAAGCGCTTCGCGGCGCTGTCGCAGCACCTCGGCGACGCCTTCGAGGTCATCGAGCTCGACTCGTCCGACGGCAACGCCGGCGGCTTCGCCAAGGGTGCCCACTCCGTCCTCACCCACGAGGTGCGCGACGGCAACCCCGCCATGGCCGCCCGCGACCGCGTCGTCGCCTTCCTCCGCGAACGCCTCACCCCCACCCGCTGACCCCGCCCCGCGGTGACGAGGGGGTTGCTGCCCCTCGGCGAGGGGGTTGTGGCCCTTCGCGAGGGCGGTGACCCTCTCCTCGAAGGGCGGTAACCCCCTCCCCGGCGTGGTTATTGGTTAGCGTAGGTAATTTGTTATGCTAACGATGTGCCCACCCACGCCCACCAGCTCGCGCGGGCGGTCGCGCGCCTGAACCGCCGCCTCCGCCAGGAGCGCGACACCGACCTCACGCCCACCCAGCTCTCCGTGCTCGGGGCGATCTGCCAGCTCGGCGAGGCGACGCCCGGCGCGATCGCGGCGCTCGAGCGGGTGCAGCCCCCGTCGATCACCCGCACGCTGGCCTCGCTCGTCGAGGCCGGCATGGCGATCCGCACCCCGCACCCCGACGACGGCCGGCAGGTGCTGATGTCGGTGTCCGAGCGGGGCGACGCGGTGCTCGCCGAGGAGCGCGACCGGCGCGACCTGTGGCTGTCGCACGCCCTGGACGAGCTCACGCCCGCGGAGCGCCGCACCCTGGAGGAGGCGGCGGTCCTGCTCGAGCGCCTGTCCGCCCGGTGAGCCCCACGTTCAGCGCCCTCGCGGTGCGCAACTACCGCATCTACATCCTCGGCGCGATCGTCTCCAACACCGGCACCTGGATGCAGCGGATCGGCCAGGACTGGCTCGTCCTGCAGCTGACCGACAGCGGCACGGCGCTCGGCATCACGACGGGCCTGCAGCTGCTGCCGGCCCTGCTGTTCTCGCCCATCGCGGGCGTCGTGGCCGACCGCGTGCCCAAGCGGACGGTGCTGCGCTGCACGCAGGTCGCGATGGCGCTGCCGGCGCTGCTGCTGGGCATCCTCGCGGTGACCGGCGTCGTCGAGGTGTGGCACGTGTACGTCCTGGCCTTCGTCTTCGGCATCGGCACGGCCTTCGACGCCCCGGCCCGCCAGTCGTTCGTCGTCGAGATCGTCGGCCCGAAGGACCTCTCGAACGCCGTCGGCCTCAACTCGGCGTCCTTCAACCTCGCCCGCATGATCGGCCCCGCCGTCGCGGGCCTGCTGATCGCGGCACTCGGGTCGGGGGTGCGGGCCGCCGGCTGGGTCATCCTGGTCAACGCGGTCAGCTACCTCGCGGTGCTGACGTCGCTGCAGCTGCTCGACCCGACGCGCCTGACGCCGTCGACCGTCACCGGCACCCGCCAGCACGCCGTCCGCGACGGCATCGCGTACGTGCGGTCGCGGCCCGACCTCGTCCTGATCCTGACGTGCGTGTTCTTCGTCGGCACCTTCGGCATGAACTTCCAGATGACCAGCGCGCTGATGGCGACCCAGGTCTTCGGCAAGGGGGCGGGGGAGTACGGCCTGCTCGCGTCCATCATGGCCGTCGGATCGCTCGCGGGGGCCCTGATGGCGGCGCGCCGCGGACGTCCGCGCCTGCGCTTCGTCGTGCTCGCGGGAGCGGCCTTCAGCGTCACCGAGATCGTCGCGGGCCTGATGCCGACCTACGCGACGTTCGCCGCGGTGCTGCCGGTCCTCGGCCTCTGCGCGCTCACGATGGTGACGTCGGCCAACGCCACGATCCAGCTGACGTCGAGCCCCATGATGCGCGGGCGGGTCGCTGCGCTGTACCTGATGGTCTTCATGGGCGGGACACCCGTCGGCGCGCCGTTGATCGGCTGGGTCGGCGAGACGTTCGGCGCCCGGTGGATGCTGCTCGGCGGTGGCGGCGTGACGCTGGTGGGGATCGGGCTGGCGACGGCGTGGTACTTCCACACGCAGGACGCGCAGCGCGAGGAGTTGCGCCAGAACCTGCGCGACCTACGGTGGAGGCATGCACGTCGAGCGGACCTTCACGGTGTCCAGATCCACTGAGGACGTCTTCGACTACCTCAGCGACTTCGAGAACACCAACGAGTGGGATCCCGGGACCGTCGAGACCCGTCGCACCAGCGGCGACGGCGGCATCGGGACGACCTACTCCAACCGGTCGTCGTTCGCGGGTCGCGAGGTCGAGCTGACGTACACGACGATCGGGTACGACCGTCCGACGTTCTTCTCGGCGCGCGGCACCAACGCGCAGTCGACCGCGACCGACTCGATGACGTTCACGCGCGACGGCGACCGCACGCAGATCCACTACCGCGCCGACTTCCAGTTCCGCGGCATCGTCAAGTACCTCGCCCCGCTCGTGCTGCGGCGCAAGCTCGACGCGCTGGCCGACGAGACGATCGAGCACATCCGCGCGTCGCTCGAGCGCGGCGACCCCGCCGCCTGACTCAGGCGCGTGCCCCCGGCGGCAGCGTCAGCACCTCGGCCCCGTCGGTCGTGATGGCGATCGTGTGCTCGCTGTGCGCCGTGCGGCATCCCGTCGCGCTGCGCAGGGTCCACCCGTCGGCGTCCGTCACGAGCTCGTCGGTGTCGACCATGGCCCACGGCTCGAGGGCCAGCAGGAGCCCCGGACGCAGGCGGTAGCCGCGCCCCGGGCGTCCGGCGTTGGCGACGTGCGGGTCCTGGTGCATCGTCGTCCCGATGCCGTGGCCGCCGAACTCGAGGTTGACGGGGTAGCCCTCGTCCTGCAGCACCGTGCCGATCGCGTGCGACAGGTCGCCGACACGGGCTCCTGGACGGGCGGCGGCGATGCCCGCGGCGAGCGCCCGCTCGGTGGCCGCGATCAGGTGGACGCTGCCGGGCGGTCGCGCCGTCCCGACGACGAAGCTGATGGCCGAGTCGGCCGCGATGCCGTCGAGCGTCACGGCGAGGTCGAGCGTCAGCAGGTCGCCGTCCGCGAGCGTCCGGTCGTGGGGGAGCCCGTGCAGCACGGCGTCGTTGACGGCGGTGCAGACGTGGTGGCCGAAGGGTCCGCGACCGAACGACGGGGCGTAGTCGACGTAGCACGAGACCGCGCCGGCCCGGTCGATCATCGAGCGCGCCCAGTCGTCGATCTCGAGCAGGTTGGTGCCCACGTCGACGCGCTCGCGCAGCGTCTGCAGGACGTGCCCCACCAGGGCGCCGGCGGCGCGGGCGCGTGGCATCTGGGCCGGGCTCATGATCTCGATCATCGGTGGAACCTCTCGTTGACCAATAACTATACCGGCCATGTCATCCCGGTACTATCATCGGCACCATGGTCAGGCTCCCGCTCACCCCCGCCGAGATCGACCGCGGCCGTCGTCTCGGTGCGATGCTGAGGCAGGCGCGCGGCGACCGGTCGATGCTCGACGTGGCCCTCGACGCCCGCGTGTCGCCCGAGACGCTGCGCAAGATCGAGACCGGTCGCATCGCCACACCGGCGTTCCCGACGATCGCGGCGATCGCCGACGTCCTGGGCCTGTCGCTCGACGACGTGTGGGCCGAGATCACCCGTCCCGAGCGGGGAAGCGCGTCCCACGGGCCGACGGGTCGGGACGCCCCCGCGCGATCAGGGCTAACCTGAGGGAATGTCCACGTCCCTCGTCGAGTCGCTCGCCCGTTCCATCGACGTGGTCACGCCCGACCTGATCGAGGTCCGGCGCGACCTGCACTCCTCGCCCGAGCTGTCGTGGCACGAGGAGCGGACGACCGACGTCGTCGCGATGTGGATGGACAAGCTCGGCATCTCCTACGAGCGCTTCGAGGGCACGGGCCTGATGGCCGAGATCGGCCCCGACGAGGGCCCGATCGTCGCGCTGCGCGCCGACCTGGACGCCCTCCCGGTCGTCGAGACGTCGCAGGACCCCTGGAAGTCGACGGTCCCCGGCGTCTCGCACTCGTGCGGGCACGACGTCCACGTGTCGGCCCTGCTGGGCGCCGCGGTGGCCCTGGCGCACGCCCACGCCGAGCACGGGCTGCCCGTGCGCGTGCGGCTGCTGTTCCAGCCCGCCGAGGAGGTCATGCCCGGCGGCGCGCTGCGCCTGCTGGCGGCCGGGGCGCTCAAGGGCGTCTCGCGCATCTTCGCGCTGCACTGCGACCCGTCGCTCGACGTCGGTCAGGTCGGCCTGCGCGAGGGGCCCATCACCGGGGCGTCCGACCACATCACGGTGCACCTCAGCGGTCGCGGCGGCCACACGTCCCGCCCGCACCTGACCGAGGACCTGACCTACGCGCTCGGCAGCCTGCTGACGCAGCTGCCGGCCGTGCTGTCGCGGCGGTTCGACCCCCGCGCGGGCGCGAGCATGGTGTGGGGGCAGATCCGGTCCGGCAACGCCGCCAACGTCATCCCGTCGACCGGCGAGCTCAGCGGCACCCTGCGGATGCTCGACGCCGCCGCGTGGCACCAGGCCGAGCACCTCGTGCGCGGTCTCATCAGCGACATCATCGAGCCGTTCGGCGTCAGCGCCGACGTCACGTACGTCCGGGGCGTCCCGCCCGTCGTCAACGACTTCGGGGCCACCGAGATCCTGCGCCGCGCGGTCTCGCAGGCGGTCGGCCCCGGTGGGGTCGCGTCGACCGCGCAGAGCCTCGGCGGCGAGGACTTCGCGTGGTACGTCGAGGCCGTCCCCGGCTCGATGGGACGCCTCGGCACCCGCACCCCCGACGGGCCGACGTACGACCTGCACCAGGGCAACCTGCGGGTCGACGAGCGCGCCATCGCGGTCGGCGCCAAGGTGCTCGCGATCGCCGCCGTCAGCTGACGCACCTCGCACACCACCCGTTCGCCAGGCAGGCCGCTTGCGGCCGACCGTGAGGGAGCGCCAGCGACCGAGGCGAGGGTTGGGTGGGTCGCCTCGCTTCGCTCACGCCGCTCGTTCCTCGCGGCTGGCGACCGGTGTCGGCTGGCGAGCGGGTTCGAGGGCTCGCTGTCGCCGCGAGGTGAAGATACGGTTACAGCGCCCGGCAATCGCTCCGAGGCCCTCCCGCACGACCCACCCGGACACTAGGGTCGGTCACGAGTGCCGGGCTCCCCGGCTCCGTACCGAGGAGGAATTTTGCGTCGATTGACCAGGCTTTCCGCTGTTGCCGCCGTGGCCACGCTCGCTCTCGCGGGCTGTGGAGGGGGCAGCGACAGCGAGGGTGGCGGAGGCGACAAGCCCGCTGCCAGCGACGACGTCTGCAAGACCGCCGACGGCGACGGCCCGAAGATCGGCCTGGCGTACGACGTGGGCGGACGCGGCGACCAGTCGTTCAACGACTCGGCGTACGCCGGCATGGAGAAGGCCGTCAGCGACTTCGACGCCACGTGCATCGAGGGCGAGGCGACCGACGGCGAGGCCGAGTCGGCCCGCGAGGACCGTCTGCGCAACATGGCAGAGAGCGGCGCCACCGCGATCGTCGGCGTCGGATTCGCCTACAGCGAGTCGGTCAACGCCGTGGCCCCCGACTTCCCCGAGGTCAACTTCGCCGTCATCGACGGCTTCGACCCCGACGACACGGCCAACGACAACGTCGCCTACCTCGGCTTCGCCGAGGAGCAGGGCTCCTTCCTCGTGGGCGTCGCCGCCGCCGAGAAGAGCCAGTCCGGCACGATCGGCTTCGTCGGTGGCGTCAACAACGAGCTGATCCAGAAGTTCGAGGCCGGCTACACCGCGGGCGCCAAGGCCGCCAAGCCCGACATCAAGGTCGAGGTCCAGTACATCCAGGAGTCGGACCTGTCCGGCTTCGGCGACCCGGCCGGCGGCAAGGCCGCCGCGACGGGCGAGTTCGACAAGGGCGCCGACGTGGTCTACCACGCGGCCGGTGGCTCGGGCTCGGGCGTCTTCGACGCCGCTGTCGAGGCCGGCGAGGGCAACTGGGCGATCGGTGTCGACTCCGACCAGTACCTGACCGCGACCGCCGAGCAGAAGCCGTTCATCCTGACGTCGATGCTCAAGCGCGTCGACACGGCGACGTACAACTTCGCCAAGTCGATCGACGAGGGCAAGCCGCTGGTCAGCTACACGGTCTACGACCTCAAGCAGGACGGCGTCGGCTACTCGTCGGCCAACGAGTCGGCGATCACCGATCTGACGACCAGCATCGACGAGTACAAGGCCAAGATCATCTCCGGAGAGATCACGGTCCCGACCAAGCCGTAACGGCTCGGTCGACACCATCGACGACGACGAACCTGGGCTGGCGCGGTAGCGTTCAGCCCAGGTTCGCCGTTGTCCGGCCACCGGCAGGCGTCCACCTCGGGTGGGCGGCCGGTCGCCAACGTCAGTCTCAGAACGCAAGTACGTAGGGAGTATCCGTGCCGTCTGCCGTCGATGCAGTGCAGCTGCGGGGAATCGGCAAACGATTCCCGGGTGTCGTCGCCAACCATGACGTCGACGTCACGATCCGACCGGGCACGGTCCACGCCCTGATCGGCGAGAACGGTGCCGGCAAGTCGACGCTCATGAAGATCCTGTACGGGGTCCAGCGTCCCGACGACGGCACGATCGCGATCGAGGGCGAGCAGGTCGTCCTCAAGTCGCCGACCGAGGCCATCGAGGTCGGCGTCGGCATGGTCTTCCAGCACTTCATGCTGGCCGACAACCTGACGGTGCTCGAGAACATGGTGCTCGGCGCCGAGAAGCTGCACGGCATCGGCGACGGCGCGCGCACCGAGATCCGCCGCATCTCCGACCGCTTCGGCTTCGACCTCGACCCCGACGTGCTGGTCGAGCGCCTCGGGGTCGCGGCCCGTCAGCGGCTCGAGATCGCCAAGGTGCTGTACCGCGGTGCCCGCATCATCATCCTCGACGAGCCGACGGCCGTGCTCGTCCCGCAGGAGGTCGACGCCCTGTTCGAGAACCTGCGCGAGCTCACCAGCGCCGGCAACTCGGTGCTGTTCATCTCGCACAAGCTCGACGAGGTGCTCGCGATCGCCGACGACATCACGGTCATGCGGCGCGGCACGACGGTCGGCACAGCCGATCCCGCGACCGCGACCAAGCAGGAGCTCGCCGAGCTGATGGTCGGCTCCGAGCTGCCGTCGCCCGAGACCGAGGAGTCGACGGTCACCGACACGGTGCAGCTGTCGCTGTCCGACGTCACCCTGACCGACGAGTTCGGACGCAACCTGCTCAGCGACCTGTCGCTGACGATCCGCCGCGGCGAGGTGCTGGGCATCGCGGGCGTCGAGGGCAACGGGCAGGCCGAGCTGGTCGAGACGATCATGGGCATGCGCATCCCCACCGCCGGACGCATCATGCTCGGCGACGAGGACGTCACGCACTGGCACACGCGCCGCCTGCGCGAGGCCGGCATCGGCTACATCCCCGAGGACCGTCACCGTCACGGGCTGCTGCTCGACGCGCCCCTGTGGGAGAACCGGATCCTCGGCCACCAGACGCGCCCGCCGAGCTCGAAGGGCATGTTCATCAACCGGCGGGGCGCGCGCAAGGACACCGAGCGCATCGTCGCCGACTACGACGTCCGCGCACCCGGCATCGACACGCCGTCGCGCGCCCTGTCGGGCGGCAACCAGCAGAAGCTCATCGTCGGACGCGAGATGAGCGGCGACCCCGTCCTGCTCATCGCGTCGCACCCCACGCGCGGTGTCGACGTCGGCGCGCAGGCCGCGATCTGGGACCACATCAAGCGGGCCCGTCGCGCGGGCCTGGCGGTGCTGCTGATCTCGGCCGACCTCGACGAGCTGATCGGCCTGTCCGACACGATCCAGGTGATCCTGCGCGGCCGCTTCGTCGGCACGTTCGACCCGGCCAAGGTCACGCCGCAGGATCTCGGAACCGCCATGACCGGAGGTGCGGCATGACCGGCCGCCTGAAGTCCGTCGCGCTGGCGCTGCTCGCGCCGGCGATCGCGATCGTCCTGAGCATCCTCGTGACGACGCTGGTCATCGCCGCCGTCGGCAGCTCGCCGGGCGAGTTCTGGTCGACGATGTTCGAGGTGCCCAAGCCGCGCCTGCGCGTCGACATCGTCAACCAGACCGCCATGATCTACATCGCCGCGGTCGCCGCGGCGATCGGCTTCCGCATGGGCCTGTTCAACATCGGCCTCGAGGGCCAGTACACGATCGCGTCGTTCGCGGCCGCCTCGTTCGCGGGAGCGGCCTACCTGGGCGGCTTCGCGAACGTCATCGCCTCGCTGGCCGTCGCGATGCTCGTGGGTGCCGCCTGGTCGGGCATCGCCGGCCTCCTCAAGACGACCCGAGGCGTCAGCGAGGTCATCTCGACGATCATGCTCAACGCGATCGCCGTGACGCTCGTCGGCTACTTCCTGAACAACTACGGGGTCAAGGAGGGCAACACGGTCCACACCAAGAACCTCGAGCCCTCCTCGACGCTCGGCGGATTCTCGCCGTTCGAGGACCGCGACGGCGAGATCTGGGCGCTGTCGATCGTCGCGCTGCTGCTCGGCATCGGCTTCTGGGTGCTGCTCAACAAGACGCGCTTCGGCTTCGACCTGCGCGCCAGCGGGCAGTCCGAGAGCGCCGCACTGGCCAGCGGCATCAACCCCAAGCGGATGATCCTGATCTCGATGATGCTGTCGGGGGCCGTCGCCGGCCTGATCTGGATGCCCGCGCTGTTCGGCGGTGCCCGCAACTACGGCACGTCGTTCCAGGTCGGTCTCGGCTTCCTCGGCATCGCCGTGGCCCTCCTGGGCCGCAACCGTCCCGTCGGCATGCTGTTCGGCGCGCTGCTGTTCGCGTTCTTGTCGGTCAAGTCCAACGACCTCACGTTCGGCACCGACGTCTCGCCGAGCATCGTCCAGATCACCCAGGGAGTCGCCGTGCTCGCGGTCGTCGTCACGTACGAGGTGGTGCGCCGCTGGCGCACGCGCCTCGAGCAGCGAGCCGTCAGCCGTGAGCTGACCGGCACGACGGCAGGAGCGACCTCATGAGCGCGACCACGGCGACCACGGGGCGCAAGCGGACGATCGTCGAGCGGCTGACGACGAGCTGGCTGTACATCGGCCTGATCGGCATCGGCGTCGTCTCGTTCGTCCGCATCATCACCGACACCGACGACCTGACCGGGGCGGGCACGATCCGCGCCGCGATCATCGCGACGTGCCCGATCCTCGCGGCGGCGCTGGGCGGCCTGTGGGCCGAGCGGGCCGGTGTCGTCAACATCGGCCTCGAGGGCCAGATGATCCTCGGCACGTGGGGCGCGGCGTTCTTCACGTACCACTACGGCCCGTGGGTCGGCATCCTCGGCGCGGCCCTGCTGGGCCTGATCGGTGGGCTCCTGCACGCCGTCGCGACCGTCACGTTCGGCGTCGACCACATCGTCTCGGGCGTCGCGATCAACCTGATCGGCGCGGGTGCCGCGACGTACCTCGCCGAGGCGATCTTCCCCGACTACGAGGGAGGCGGTCCCCGCCAGCTCAACGGGCTGGAGGCGCCGGCGCAGATCACGATCCCCGGCGTGTCCGACCTCGCGAATTCGATCGCCGACCGGCACTGGTTCGTCGTGTCCGACATCGCCTCGGTCGTCCAGGCCCTGACGACCAACATCTCGACGCTGAGCCTGCTGATCTTCGCGCTCGTGATCGTCTCGGCCCTGGTGCTGTGGCGCACGTCGTTCGGCCTGCGACTGCGCTCGTGCGGCGAGAACCCCCAGGCCGCCGAGACCCTCGGCATCAACGTGTACCTGTACAAGTACGTCGCGGTGCTGGTGTCGGGCGCCCTGGCCGGCATCGGCGGCGGCTTCCTGGCGCTCGTCGCCTCGAGCGGCTTCAGCAACGGCCAGACGGGTGGCCGCGGCTACATCGGCCTGGCGGCCATGATCTTCGGCAACTGGCGTCCCGGTGGGCTCCTGGCGGGTGCGCTGACGTTCGGCTACACCGACTCGCTGCGCCTGCGCGACACCCAGTCGGTGCACTCGCTGCTGCTGCTCGTCGCGATCGGCCTGCTGGCCTTCGCGGCGTGGCGCGCCTACAAGAGGCAGGTCACGGGGGCGCTGGTCGTCGCCGGCGCCGGCGTGCTCGTGATGGCCTGGTTCCTGCTCACCGACAGCGTCCCGCGCGAGTTCACGGTCATGACGCCCTACGTCACGACGATGTTCGTGCTGGCGCTCGGATCACAACGTCTCCGCATGCCCGCGGCCGACGGCAAGCCCTATCGACGAGGAAGTGCCGGCTGATGGCGCTGGGCATCAACGGACCGGACGACCCCATCGACTGGGCGTCGCTGACGAAGTACGCGACCGAGGTCATGGGCCGCGCCTACGCGCCGTACTCGAACTACAAGGTCGGCGTCGCGGGTCTCGTCGACGACGGACGGGTCGTGCTGGGCTGCAACGTCGAGAACGCCGCCTACGGCGTGGCGCTGTGCGCCGAGTGCGGCATGGTCTCGGCGCTGCACTCCACCGGCGGCGGACGTCTCGTCGCGGTCGCCTGCGTCGACTCGCGCGGCGCTGCCCTCATGCCGTGCGGCCGCTGCCGCCAGCTGCTGTGGGAGAACGGCGGGCCCGACATGCAGCTCATGACGCCGTCGGGCGTCCGCACCATGACCGAGGTGCTGCCGGACGCCTTCGGCGCCGACGACCTGGGCACGGTGTGACCCGCTACGCCGTGCAGCTCGACCCCGGCTCGCCCGCGTTCATCGCCGATCCCTACCCGGTGCTCGCCGCGCTGCGCGACAACGGGCCGGTGCTGTGGCACGAGCCGATGGGCACGTGGCTCGCGACGACGCACGACTCCGTCAGCCAGGTGCTGCGCAACCGCTCGTTCGGCCGGCTCTGGACCGACTGGGAGCCCGCGTCGCAGATGGAGCCGTTCAACGCGCTGCACCGCAACCAGATGATGGAAAACGAGCCGCCGACCCACACGCGTCTGCGTCGTCTCGTGGCGGCGGCCTTCGGGCGCGGGCACGTCGAGCGCATGCGGCCCCGCATCGAGTCGCTGGCCGCGTCGATGGTCGACGACCTGCCGAGCGGTCCGGGCGACACGTTCGACCTGCTCGGCGACTACGCCGAGCCGATGCCGGTCTACGTCATCGCCGACCTGCTCGGCGTCCCGCGCGACGACCACGCGAAGCTGCGCGACTGGTCGCAGGCGATCGTCCACATGTACGAGCCGGGCGTCGGCGCGCTCACGAAGGCCGCTGCGATCGACGCGAGCACGGCGTTCTCCGACTACGTGCGCGGCGTCGTCGAGCAGCGCCGCTCGTCGCCCGGCGACGACCTGATCACCGATCTCATCCAGGCGCGCGACGACGGCTCGAAGCTGAGCGACGACGAGCTCGTGGCCTCGGTCGTCCTGCTGCTCAACGCGGGGCACGAGGCGTCCGTCAACGTCTTCGGCAACGGCTTCCACGCGCTGCTCGAGCACCCCGACCAGATGGCGCGGCTCGTCTCGGGAGAGGTCTCCGTCGAGACGGCGCTCGAGGAGCTCATCCGCTTCGACGCGCCGCTCCAGCTGTTCGAGCGCACCGCGACCGCCGACGTCGAGGTGTCGGGCCAGCTGATCCGCACGGGGCAGAAGATCGCCTGCCTGATGGGATCGGCCAACCGCGACGCCGCGGCCTTCGACGAGCCCGACGTGTTCGACGTCGGTCGCGACCCCAACCCCCACGTCGGCTTCGGCATGGGGCTCCACTTCTGCCTGGGCGCCCCTCTGGCCCGCCTCGAGCTGCAGATCAGCATCCGCGCCCTGCTCGACCGGTTCCCCGGGCTGCGGCTCGCGGGGGAGTCGCCGCGACGCCCGACCTGGGTGCTGCGCGGCTACGAGAGCATCCCCGTCTCCACCTGACCCCGGAGGTCCCCATGACGACAGGTCCCACCCGCACCGAAGCCTTCGACGCCGTCGAGGTCATCGCCGCCAAGCGCGACCGCCACGAGCTGACCGACCCGCAGATCGACTGGGTCGTCGACGCCTACACCCGCGGGGTCGTGGCCGACGAGCAGATGGCCGCGCTCGCGATGGCGATCCTGCTGAACGGGATGGACCGCCGCGAGATCAGCCGCTGGACGCACGCCATGATCGACAGCGGCGAGCGGATGGACTTCTCGTCGCTGTCGTGGCCGACGTCCGACAAGCACTCGACCGGGGGAGTGGGCGACAAGATCACGCTGCCGCTGGCCCCCCTCGTCGCGGCGTGCGGCGTGGCCGTGCCGCAGCTGTCCGGACGCGGCCTCGGCCACACGGGGGGCACCCTCGACAAGCTCGAGGCCATCCCCGGCTGGCGAGCGGCGCTGACGAACGACGAGATGATGGCGCAGCTCGAGGACGTCGGCGCCGTGATCTGCGCCGCCGGCGCCGGTCTGGCCCCGGCCGACAAGAAGCTCTACGCGCTGCGCGACGTCACCGGCACGGTCGAGGCGATCCCGCTGATCGCCAGCTCGATCATGAGCAAGAAGATCGCCGAGGGCACCGGGTCGCTGGTGCTCGACGTCAAGGCCGGCTCGGGTGCGTTCATGAAGGACCTCGACCAGGCGCGCGAGCTCGCCGAGACCATGGTGGCGCTCGGCACCGACGCCGGCGTGCGCACCGTCGCGCTGCTGACCGACATGTCGACCCCGCTCGGCCTGACCGCCGGCAACGCGTGCGAGGTCGCCGAGTCGGTCGAGGTGCTGGCAGGCGGCGGACCCGCCGACGTCGTCGAGCTCACCGTCGCGCTGGCGCGCGAGATGCTGACGGCGGCCGGCCGCGACGACAAGGATCCCGCCGACGTCCTGGCGTCCGGCGCCGCGATGGACGTCTGGAAGCGGATGATCTCGGCCCAGGGCGGCGACCCGGACGCCGCGCTGCCGACGGCCAAGGAGACGCACGTCGTGACGGCCCCGGCGTCGGGCACGCTCGACCGGCTCGACGCGCTCAGCGTCGGCGTCGCGGCGTGGCGACTCGGTGCGGGCCGCTCACGTCCCGGCGAGCAGGTGCAGGCCGCCGCGGGCGTCGTGATGCACGCCAAGCCGGGCGACGCCGTGACGGCCGGGCAGCCCCTGCTGACGCTGCACACCGACACGCCCGAGCGCTTCGACCGCGCGATCGCGGCGCTGGAGGGTGGCTACGACATCGGCGCCGCGGGTGGGTCGACCACGAGTGTCGTCATCGACCGGATTGGGTAGGTTCACCCGATGCGCATGTTCAACAACCGCACCGAGATCGCCGCGGCCGCCGGCGACGAGCTGGGCGTCAGCGAGTGGGTCGGCATCACGCAGGACCGCATCGACATGTTCGCCGACGCGACGGGCGACCGTCAGTGGATCCACGTCGACGCCGAGCGGGCCGCCGACGGACCCTTCGGCGCCACGATCGCCCACGGCTACCTGACGCTGTCGCTGATCCCGTTCCTGGGCGCGCAGGTGTTCGCCTTCGCCGGCGACATGGCCCGGGTCAACTACGGGCTCAACAAGGTCCGCTTCGTCGCGCCCGTCACGGTGGGCTCCAAGCTGCGCAGCCGCGTCGCGATGCTCGACGTCACCGACATCGAGAAGGGCCAGCAGGTCACGCTGCAGCACACGATCGAGATCCGCGGCGGCGACAAGCCGGCCTGCGTCGCGGAGACCGTCACCCTGCTGATGAACGCGTGACCATGACACGATGAGGGGGTGACTGCCACCCCCGAACAGATCAAGAAGGCCCCCAAGGTCGCCCTGCACGAGCACCTCGACGGAGGCGTCCGCCCCGCCACGATCGTCGAGATCGCCGACGAGATCGGGCACGACCTGCCCGCCGAGGGCGCCGAGGCGCTGGGCGTGTGGTTCGAGGAGGCGTCGAGCTCGGGCTCGCTGGTGCGCTACCTCGAGACGTTCGTGCACACCGTCGCGGTCATGCAGCGCCCCGAGGACCTCGCCCGCGTCGCGCGGGAGTCGGTCGTCGACCTGGCGACCGACGGGTGCGTCTACGCCGAGCTGCGGTGGGCGCCCGAGCAGCACCAGTCGGCCGGGCTCTCGCTGCGCGAGGCCGTCGAGGCCGTGCAGGCCGGCATCGACGCCGGACGCGAGGAGGCCGCAGGCCTCGGCCACCCCATCGTCGTGGGTCAGCTGCTGACGGCGATGCGGCACGCCAAGCGGGGCATGGAGATCGCCGAGATCGCGGTCGAGTACCGCACGCGCGGGGTCGCCGGGTTCGACATCGCCGGCGCCGAGGACGGCTTCCCGCCGATCCTGCACCTCGAGGCCTTCGAGTTCCTGCGGCGCGAGAACGCGCACTTCACGATCCACGCCGGCGAGGCGTTCGGGCTGCCGTCGATCTGGCAGGCGATCCAGCGCTGCGGCGCCGAGCGGCTCGGTCACGGTGTCCGCATCGTCGACGACATCGACTGGGACGCGCCGGGCGGCCCGGTGCTGGGCGACCTGGCCGCGTACATCCGCGACCGTCGCATCCCGCTCGAGATGTGCCCGTCGTCGAACCTGCAGACCGGTGCCGTCGCCGGCATGGAGACGATCGCCGACCACCCGATCGGCCGGCTCAAGGACCTCGGCTTCCGCGTCACGGTCAACTGCGACAACCGGCTCATGAGCGGGACGTCGATGAGTCGCGAGTTCCAGCTGCTGGCCGACGCCTTCGACTACTCGCTCGACGACGTCCGCTGGTTCACGATCAACGCGATGAAGAGCGCCTTCCTGCCGTTCGACCAGCGCCTCGCGCTGATCAACGACGTCATCAAGCCCGGCTACGCGGCCCTCGCCTGACCCCCACCCGCCGACGAGTCACGTGGGCCCGCCGAGGAGTCACTCACGGCCGGCGTGAGTGACTCCTCGTTCGGTCTGGGTGACTCGCGGGCGGGCCTGAGTGACTCGTCGGCGATCAGGCGGCGCGGGTGGCCGGGCTCGCGTCGGCGTCCTCGAGGGCGTGCGCGAGGATGTCGGCGACGTCCGCGACCGGCCGCACGTCGAGCTCGGCCAGCACCTCGTCGGGCACGTCGGCCAGGTCGACCTCGTTGCGCGCCGGGATGAAGACGGTCCTCAGGCCCGCGCGCTGCGCCGCCATGAGCTTCTGCTTGACGCCGCCGATCGGCAGCACCCGCCCGTTGAGCGTCACCTCGCCCGTCATGCCGACGTCGGCCCGCACCTGACGACCCAGCGCCAGCGACGTCAGGGCCGTGACCATCGTGACGCCGGCCGACGGACCGTCCTTCGGCACCGCCCCCGCGGGCACGTGGAGGTGGATCGACCGCTCGAGCGTCGCCGGGTCGATGCCGAGCTGCGCCGCGTGCGACCGGACGTACGTCAGCGCGATCTGCGCCGACTCCTTCATGACGTCGCCGAGCTGGCCCGTGATCGCGAGCGACCGCTCGCCGTCGTAGGCGCTGGCCTCGATGAACAGCACGTCGCCGCCGAGGCCCGTGACCGCGAGCCCCGTCGAGACGCCGGGCACCGCCGTGCGCTCCTCGACCTCCGGGACGAACCGCGGGCGCCCGACGAAGTCGACCAGCGTGTGCTCGTCGACGACCACCGGTCGGGCGACATCGGGGTCGGCGAGCCGGGTCGCGACCTTGCGGAACACCTTCGCCAGCAGCCGCTCCATCTGGCGCACGCCCGCCTCGCGGGTGTGCGAGGCGGCGATGACGCGCAGCGCCTCGTCGGTGACGGTCACCTCGTCGGCGGTCAGGGCCGCCCGCTCGAGCTGGCGCGGTGCGAGGTGCTGCCGTGCGATCTGCACCTTGTCGTCCTCGGTGTAGCCGTCGAGCTGGACGAGCTCCATGCGGTCGAGCAGGGCCTCGGGGATCTGCTCGACGACGTTGGCGGTGGCCAGGAACAGGACGTCGGACAGGTCGAGGTCGAGATCGAGGTAGTGGTCGCGGAACGTGTGGTTCTGCGCCGGGTCGAGCACCTCGAGCAGCGCCGCGGCCGGGTCGCCCCGGTAGTCGGCGCCGACCTTGTCGATCTCGTCGAGCAGCACGACGGGGTTCATCGATCCGGCCTCGGCGATCGCGCGCACCAGGCGTCCGGGCAGGGCCCCGACGTACGTGCGGCGGTGGCCGCGGATCTCGGCCTCGTCGCGGACGCCGCCGAGGGCGACCCGGACGAAGTCGCGTCCGAGGGCCCGCGCGACGCTCTCGCCCAGCGACGTCTTGCCGACGCCGGGAGGGCCGACGAGCGCCATGACGGCACCCGACCCGCGTCCGCCGACGACCTCGAGGCCGCGCTCGCGCCGGCGCGCACGCACCGCGAGGTACTCCACGATCCGGTCCTTGACGTCGTCGAGCCCGTGGTGGTCGGCGTCGAGGACGGCGCGTGCCGCGACGAGGTCGTCGTGGTCCTCGGTGCGGACGCCCCACGGCAGCTCGAGCACGGTGTCGAGCCAGGTGCGGATGTAGCCCGACTCGGGGTTCTGGTCGCTGCCCCGCTCGAGCTTGTCGACCTCGCGCAGCGCGGCCTTGCGGACGTCGTCGGGCAGATCGGCCTGCTCGACCCGTGCGCGGTAGTCGACGGCCCCCTCGGGCTCGCCCTCGCCGAGCTCCTTGCGGATCGCGGCGAGCTGCTGGCGCAGGACGAACTCGCGCTGGCTCTTGTCGATGCTCTCCTGCACCGACTCGGAGATCTTCTCGGTCACGTCGGCCTCGGCGAGGTAGTCGCGCGCCCAGCCGATCAGCGCCGTCAGCCGCTCGCCGACGTCCTCGGTCTCGAGGAGCCGCCGCTTCTGCTCGTTCTCGAGGTACGACGCGTAGCCCGCGGTGTCGGCGAGCTCGCCGGGGTCGCTGAGGCGCTGCACGGAGTCGACGACCTGCCACGCGTTGCGCTTCTGCAGGATCGCGACGAGCAGCCCCTTGTACTCCGCGGCGAGGTCGAGGACCGCCTCGGACGGCTCGGGGTCGTCGATCGGCTCGGCCTCGACCCACAGCGCCGCCCCGGGTCCGGTCACGCCGCCCTGGATGTGGGCGCGCCGACCTGCCCGCAGGACCGCCCCCGGTCCGCCGCCGGGCAGCCGGCCGACCTGCTGGATCGTGGCGATGACGCCGTGGGTCGCGTAGCGGTCCTCGAGGCGCGGGGCCACGAGGAGCCGGTCGTCGTTGCTGGTGCGGGCGGCGTCGACGGCGGCGCGGGCCGCGTCGTCGAGCTCGATCGGGACGACCATCCCGGGGAGGACGACGACGTCCTCCAGGGCCAGGACGGGGAACTGCTGCAGTGCGCTCATGATGGTCTCCTCAGACGTGAGTCTGATGGGCTCAACCTTGCGCGGGGTTGCCGTGTTCCGCCGGAGGGCGGGTGTTCGCTGACGGCGGACGGTCAGCCCGCGAGCAGGGCACGGGCGCGGCGCGGCGACATCGGCGTGCAGCCGTGCGCGACGGCCTCGGCGACGATGCGGGGCTCGTCCTGCATCAGCCGCCAGCCCCGGCGCACGAGCACCCAGGGCGCCTTGCGCCCCTCGCGCAGGTCGCGGAACAGGCGCAGCCCGAACGTCACGACCCGGTGGCGGTGCAGGCAGATCGCCGCGTCGAGCAGGCCGGCCTCGCGGCACGCGTCGACGATGACGGGGGCGAAGAGGCCCTCGGCGATGAAGCGTCCCGACGGGGCGCTCAGCAGCTGCGAGCCGGTGCGCCGGCTCGCCGCGATGTCGTAGACCGGCACCTCGGCGGCGCCCGACGCGCACAGCTCGGCGATCGCGCCGACGGCGGCGACGGCGTCCCACGAGTCGGGGTGGTCCCAGTCGACGATCCCGAGGCTCGACCGCGGCATGCCGGGGGCGTCGACGTCGCGGTAGAAGTCGTCGAGTCGCAGCACCGACCAGCCCAGGCGGGCGGCGAGGTGCGACTTGCCCGAGCCGGACGGCCCGGCGACGATCACGACTCCGGAGGATGCGGCCACCCGTCGAGGATAGTCGTGCTCGCGATCGTCCCCGGTCGGTCCCTAGGATGGCGACATGCCCACGAACGTCACCGCCGCCGAGATCGCCGCGACCATCGACCACGCCATCCTCAAGCCCGAGCTCACGCGCGCCGAGGTCGACGAGCAGCTGGCCCTGGTGGCGCGCTACGGCGTGTTCAGCGCGTGCGTCCGGCCGAGCGACGTGTCGCACGCGTACGAGGTGCTGGCGGGCAGCGGCGTCGCGGTGTGCGCCGTGATCGGTTTCCCGCACGGCACGACCAGCACGCAGGCGAAGGTGGCGGAGGCGGTGCAGGCCCTCGACGACGGTGCCGTCGAGCTCGACATGGTGCTCAACATCGGACGTCTGCGCAGCGGACTGGTCGACGACGTCGAGGCCGACATCCGCGCCGTCGTGCAGGCGGCCGGCGAGCACGTCGTCAAGGTCATCCTCGAGACCGCGTACCTGGGCGACGACGAGATCGTCGCGGGCTGCGAGGCGGCCGAGCGGGCGGGCGCCGCCTTCGTCAAGACCTCGACGGGATTCGCCGGGGGAGGGGCCACGGTCGAGCACCTGACGCTCATGCGGGCCACGGTCGGCGACGCCGTGCAGGTCAAGGCCTCCGGTGGCGTGCGCGGGCTCGACACGCTGCTCGAGATGCGCGACCTCGGGGTCACGCGGTTCGGCACCAGCGCGACCGCCACGATCCTCGACGACGCGGCCGCCCGCGAGACCGGGTCGGCGTCGTCGGGGGCCACCGACGAGAGCTCGTACTGAACTTCACCGTTTTGTCATGTTGCGTCCTCATGACGACCGTTGACTTCTCGGGCTCGCCGAGATGTGCTGTGCTCACGACTTCCTGAGACGTCCTCAGGTGGGCACACCATCGGGGGTGAGCCGCGCAGCCGCTGCCCCTGCCTTCTCGGAGAGGTACCTGCGTGAGACTCAAGTCCCGCCGCCTGCTGACCGTCGCGACCGCGACGCTGCTGAGCGCACCGCTGCTGGCCGTCACACCGGCCAGCGCCGCCGACGACGTCACGATCAACCTGATCGGCATCAACGACTTCCACGGCCGCATCGACGCCAACACCGTGAAGTTCGCGGGCACGGTCGAGCAGCTGAGGGCGGAGGCGCCGAACGGCTCGCTGCTGATCTCGGCCGGTGACAACGTGAGCGCCTCGCTGTTCACGTCGTCGGTGCAGAAGGACATCCCGACGATCGACGTCCTCAACGCGCTCGACCTCGACGCGTCCGCGGCGGGCAACCACGAGTTCGACCAGGGGGCCGACGACCTGACCGGCCGGCTCTCGTCCGCCGCGAACTTCCCGTTCCTGTCGGCCAACACCTTCAAGGCCGACAAGACGCCGCTGCTGAAGAAGTACGAGACGTTCACGGTCAACGGCGTCGACGTCGCCGTCGTGGGGGCCGTCACCGAGGAGACCCCGTCCCTCGTGAGCCCCGCCGGCATCCAGGGCCTGACGTTCGCCGATCCCGTCGACTCGATCAACGACACCGTCGACGAGCTGGAGGCGCTCCCGGCCGCGCAGAAGCCCGACGTCATCGTGGCCTCGATCCACGAGGGCGCGCCCGACGGCGCCAAGACGCTCGAGCAGAACGCCGCCGCCAGCCCCGTGTTCAAGGAGGTCGTCGAGAAGACCGATCCCCGGGTCGACGCGATCTTCATGGGCCACACGCACCAGGCGTACGCGTACGACGCGCCGATCCCCGGCCAGACCGGCACGACCCGCCCGATCCTGCAGACCGGCAACTACGGCACCAACGTCGGCCAGATCAAGCTCACCGTGAACCCCGAGACGGGCGCGGTCGTGAGCTACACCAAGAAGAACCAGGCCCGCACGACCGTCGCCGACGACGCGCTCGTCGCCCAGTACCCGCGGGTCAAGGCCGTCAAGACCGTCGCCGACGCCGCGATCGCGTACGCCGCGACGATCGGCAACCAGAAGGTCGGCTCGCAGACCGGCGACCTGACGCGTGCGTACAACGGCACGACCGAGGACCGCGGGTCGGAGTCCAACCTCAGCAACCTGATCGCCGAGTCGCTGCGGGTCAGCGTCGGCAAGACGCCCGCGGGCGCCGACATCGGCCTGAACAACCCCGGTGGCGTGCGCGCCGACCTGCTCTTCGCGAAGGGCTCCTCGTCGGCCGACGCCGACGGCACGATCCTGTTCGGCGAGGCGCTCGGAGTCCTGACGTTCGCCAACCAGCTCAGCACCGTGACCCTCACCGGAGGGGTGCTGAAGGAGGTGCTGGAGCAGCAGTGGCAGCGCAACGCCGACGGCACCGTCCCGACGCGCGCGTACCTGCAGCTGGGCCTGTCGAAGAACATGTCGTACACGTTCGACGCGAGCCGCGCCGAGGGCGACCGCATCACGTCCGTCACGATCGACGGCAAGCGGGTGACCGCCGACCAGACGATCAAGGTCGCCGTGCCGTCGTTCCTGACGTCGGGCGGCGACAACTTCCGCGCGTTCACGAAGGGCACGGCAGCCGACAGCGGCCTGGTCGACTACACGGGCTTCAACGACTACATCGCCGCGAACAGCCCGATCACGCCGGACTTCTCCCGCCACTCGGTCGAGGTGCGCGGCGTGCAGGCGTCGTACAAGGCCGGCGGCCAGGTCTCGGTGTCGCTGCCGAAGCTCGACCTCACCTCGCTGAACAGCCCGAGGAACACGACCGTCACGGCGTCGGTGACCTCCGGCGGCACCACCACCGCGGTCGGCGACTTCCCGGTCACGGCCGGCGCGGCGACCGTCACGTTCGCCCTGCCCGCCGGTGTGGTCGGCGACGCCACGCTGACGCTGAAGGCCGCACCGACCGGCACGTCCGTCACGATCCCGCTGACGGTCGAGAAGCTGACGACCACGACGACCGCCACGGCTCCGGCCAGGGCCAAGACGGGCACGACGTTCACGGTCGAGGCGACGGTCGACGGCGAGACCGACGCGGTCCCGACCGGCACGGTCTCGGTCAAGGACGGCGACACCGTGCTGGCCACCGGCCCGGTCACGGACGGCCAGGCCTCGGTCGAGGTCAACGCCAGCAGGCTGTCGGCCGACGAGCACGCGCTGACCGTCGCCTACTCGGGCGACGCGACGCACGCGGCGTCGACCGCCGACGCCGGCACGATCGACATCGTCAAGGGTGGCTCGGGCTTCGGCGCGGTCGCGGCCACGGGCACCTACGGCCGCACGAGCCAGGTGTCGGTCACGGCCGACCCCGAGGCGTCCGGACTGGTCTACGTGGCCGACGGTGGACGGACGGTCGGCCTGGGCTTCCTGGTCAAGGGCAAGGGCACCGTCGCGATCGACGGCACGGCCCTGACGCCCGGCACCTACGCCCTCGACGTGTTCTTCAACGGCGACGAGAAGTTCGACCCCACGAGCACGACGGCGTCGATCACGATCGCCAAGGGCAGCACGTCGGTCCGCAAGGCCAAGGTCAGCCCGACCACGATCGTCCGCAACCGCACCAAGCCGTTCGTGACCGTCTCGGTGAGGGGTGACGGATTCACGGTCGACGGTGGCAAGGTCACGCTCCGCCAGGGCGGCAAGAGCTACTCCGGCGCGGTCAGGGACGGCAAGGCCCGCATCCGCCTCGGAAAGTTCACGACGTCGGGCTCGAAGAAGAAGGTCACCGCGACGTACTCCGGCAACGGTGTCGCGAACGGCTCCTCGAGCAGCTTCACGGTCAAGGTCGCCAAGAAGTAGTCGCACCACGTGTCCCCGGGGCGGTCGTCGACCGCCCCGGGGCCCGTCCCGCACGTCCGCACGCCCTTCCGCACGTCCATCTGCACGAGAACCCGGGGAACTCATGAAGAAGTCGAACGTCACGCGATGGGCGGCCGTCGCGGCCGTCTCCGTCGCCTCACTCGTCGCCATCCCGGCGGCACCGGCCACGGCGAACACGGCCGGCACCGACGTCGTGATCAGCGAGGTCTACCTGAACGGTGGATCGGCCGGAGCGAGCTACACCAACAAGTTCGTCGAGCTCTACAACCCGACGGCCGCCGCGATCGACGTCAGCGGGTGGTCGGTCCAGTACAAGTCGAGCGCCGGCACCTCGATCACCGCGGCCAACACCGTCGCCCTCGGCGACCACCACATCGAGCCCGGCAAGACCCTGCTGATCCAGGCGCAGGGCAACGGCACGACCACCACGGCCCTGCCGACCCCCGACGTCGTCAGCACCAGCCTCAACCCGAGCGGCAGCGCGGGCGGCGTGCTCGCGCTGTCGAGGTCGACGGCGGCCCTGACCGCCACGACCCCGGCCGCGATGCTGGCCGACCCGAACCTGGTCGACCTGATCGGCTACGGCACCGGCAACACGTTCGAGAAGACGGCGGAGCCCGCCGGTGGCTACACCGTCACGACGTCGCTGGCGCGCGCGGCGAACGGCGCCGACACCGACGACAACGCCACCGACTTCGCCCCGTCCTCGCCGCCCACGCCCCAGGCGTGCGGCACGGCCTGCGACGGGTCGGGGACCGGTGAGCCGGAGCCGCCGGCCGACCCCGTCGCGGCGACGATCGCCGAGATCCAGGGCACCGGCGCGGCCAGCCCGCTCGCCGGCAAGACGGTCACGACACGTGGCGTCGTGACCGCGGTGTACTCGACCGGCGGGTTCAACGGCGGCTACATCCAGACCGCCGGCACCGGTGGCGCCCTCGACCTCGCGACGCACCAGGCGTCCGACGGGCTCTTCGTGTTCGACGCGGCCTTCGCCGCGGGCGTCCGCACGGGCGACTTCGTCGAGGTCACGGGTGCCGTCTCGGAGTTCAACGGGCTGACCGAGCTGACGACGTCGACCGGAAGGTTCCGGACGCTCACCGAGACCGCGGCACCCGTCGTCCCCGCGTCCGTCGCGTTCCCGCTGTCGGAGACGCAGCGCGAGTCGCTCGAGGGGATGCTGCTGCTGCCGACCGGCGACATGACGGTCACGAACAACTACACGACCAACCAGTACGCCGAGATCGGCCTGGCCGACGGCACCGAGCCGCTGCAGACCCCGACCAACGTCGTCCTGCCGGGCGAGCCCGCCCGCAAGCTGCTGGCCGAGAACAAGCAGCGCCTGGTCAACCTCGACGACGGCTCGTCGGTCAACTACCTGTCGGCGTCCGGGTCGGGCACCCCGATCCCGTGGCTGCGCCCCGGCAACGAGGTGCGGGTCGGCGCGGACGTCACCTTCGTCGACCCGGTGGTCCTCGACTGGCGCAACAGCGTCTGGAAGCTGCAGCCCACGCAGCACCTGACCGCGACGGGCAAGGAGCCCGTGACGTTCAGCTCGACCCGTACGGCCACGCCCGAGCCGGTCGGCGGCGACGTGCGCATCGGCACGTTCAACGTCCTGAACTACTTCCCGACGACGGCTGCCGACTTCGTGGCGGCCGGGCTGGGCACCTGCTCGACGTACAAGGACCGCGAGGGCGAACCCGTCACCGCCGACACCTGCAGCAACAACGGCCCGCGCGGAGCGGCCGACCAGGGAGACCTCGAGCGTCAGCAGACCAAGATCGTCACGGCCATCAACACGCTCGACGCCGACGTCGTCTCGCTCGAGGAGATCGAGAACTCACGGTCGGTCGACCCGTCGGCCAACCGTGACAGGGCCCTGGGCACGCTGGTCGCGGCCCTCAACGCCGACGCGGGCGAGGAGCGCTGGGCCTTCGTGCCCTCGCCGGCCCAGACGCCGGCCAAGGAGGACGTCATCCGGACGGCGTTCATCTACCAGCCGAAGGTCGTCACGACCGTCGGTGCCTCGTCGATCTTGGTCGGCAGCGACGCCTTCAGCAACGCCCGGCCGCCGCTGGCGCAGGCGTTCAGGAAGACCGGTGGGCCCGACACGTCGACGTTCGCGGTCATCGTCAACCACTTCAAGTCCAAGGGCAGCGGCTCGCGGCCCGAGGACGACGACCAGGGTGACGGCCAGGGGGCGTCCAACTACTCGCGCACGCTGCAGGCCGCGGCGCTGGTCGACTTCGCCGACGGCTTCGGCACGGCAGCCGGCACGGACAAGATCTTCCTGACGGGCGACTTCAACGCCTACGACAAGGAGGAGCCGGTGCAGATCATCGAGAAGGCCGGCTACACCAACGTCACAGCCGCCAGGACCGACAAGGAGACGTACCAGTTCGACGGCATGGTGGGCTCGCTCGACCACGTCTTCGCCTCCCCGGCCGCGTACGAGCGGGTCACGGGCGCCGACGTGTGGAACATCAACGCCTACGAGGCGCTGGCTCGCGAGTACAGCCGCTACAACTACAACGCGACGCTGCTGTGGGAGCCGACGCCGTACCGGGCGAGCGACCACGATCCCGAGCTGGTCGGCGTCGACCTCGACACCGACCTCGACGTCACCACCACGACGGCGGACGCCCCGGCGTCCATTCGGTCGGGCAGCGACCTGACCGTCACGGTGGGCGTCGAGGGCGGCGGGACGCCCGGCGGCACCGTGACGGTGACGGAGGGCGCGAAGCAGCTCGGCACCGGCACGCTCGCCGACGGCTCGGCGCAGGTCGTCGTCGCCGCTCTGCCGGTCGGCTCGCACACCCTCGAGGTGGCCTATGGCGGCGACGCGACGCACGCCGGCTCGCGCACGACGATCGAGGTGCAGGTGCTGAAGGCGACGTCCGGGCTCACGGCCTCGGCCGGTCCGGCGACGTACGGGACCAGCTCGACGCTGACCGTGACGGGTGCGCCCGGCGCGACCGGACTCGTGTACGTCGAGGCGGGCGGCGAGGTCGTCGGCCTCGGCACGCTGCTCGGCGGATCCGCGACGGTCAGGCTGTCGAGCACCCTGCCGGTCGGCACGGTCGCACTGAGGGTGTTCTACGCGGGCGACGGATCGTACGACCCGACGTCGACGACCACGAGCGTGACGGTCGCCAAGGCGGCGACGACGACGCGCAAGGTCTCGGTCAGCCCCACGAAGATCGTCCGCCAGCGCACCAAGGCGTTCGTCGAGCTGCGTGTCAGGGCCGACGGCTTCACGGTCGACGGCGGCACCGTCACGGTGCGCGCCAGCGGGAAGACGTCGACCGGGACGGTCCGCGACGGGAAGGTGCGCGTGCGCCTCGGCACGTTCACGACGTCCGGCGCGCGCAAGAAGGTCACCGCGACCTTCTCGGGCAACGGCGTCGCGAAGGGCTCCTCGACGAGCTTCACCGTGAAGGTCCGCAGGAGGTAGTGCCCACGGCATGACGGGAGCCCGGTCGGCCAGGTGCCGACCGGGCTCTCGTCGTCCGTGGTCGGATGGACGCATGACCTCGATCCTCGTCGTCGCCGCGACCGTCCTGACGGGCCTGTCGGCGGGCCTGTTCGCGACCTTCGGCTACGCCGTCATGCCCGGTCTGCGCCGCACCGACGACGCGGTCTTCGTGCAGGCCATGCGCGCGGTCAACGTCGCGATCCTCAATCCGGTCTTCGCGGTCGTCTTCGGGGGAGCGTTCGTGGTGTCCGTCGCGGCCGTCGTCGCGTCGTGGGGCACCTCCGCGGCGCCGTGGCTGCTGGCGTCGACGCTGCTGTACGTCGTCGGGGCGTTCGTCGTGACCGGCGTCGTCAACGTGCCGTTGAACGATGCCCTGGCCGAGGGGGACGAGGTGCGGTCGCTGCGGGCCGCGTTCGAGCGCCGGTGGGTCGCGTCCAACCACGTGCGGTCGGCGCTGACCACCGTCGCCCTGGTGTGCGCCGCCATCGGCGCGACGCACGTCTAGGCGGTCGGCCGGCGTCGCAACGCCGTGACGAGCGCCAGCGTCCCGGCCGCGACGACCAGGACGAGGGCGATGCCGGCGACCGCGATCCCGAGCACGACGTAGCGCGTCAGGCGCGGGTTGTCGGCCGTGCCGATCACGAGATCGGACGCGGTGGTGCACGTCAGCGTGTGTCGGGACCCCGGGGCGCCGCTGACGACGCCCACGCGCTCCCACGAGCGCCGGCCGTCGGTGATCGAAACGGCGCCCAGGGTCGCCGAGAACGAGTCGCGCCCGCTGCCGGCCTCCTCGGTGCTGCAGTACACGGAGTTCGAGGAGGGACTCGCCCAGATCGCGAGCGGGCGGTCGCCCACCGTGACGGTCGACCGCGTCGGATCGGCGACGGGCTCGATGTCGTACCCCGCGAGGGCGCGCGACACGACGAGCCCGAACACCGCGCCGAGGGCCACCGCCAGCACGACGAGCCCCGCGGCGACGGCGTAGCGGCGCTTCGCCGTGCCCACGCTAGATGCCCAGCGTGGCCGCGAGATCGGTCTTGATCGCGGCGATCTGCTCGTCGGCCGTGCGACGCGCGACGTCGATCGAGTCGGTCACCGGCACGACGACCTCGATGTAGCACTTGAGCTTGGGCTCGGTGCCGGACGGACGCGCGATGATGCGCGCCCCGCCGTCGAGGCCCAGCCGGATGCCATCGGTGGGCGGCAACCCGTGGTACCCCTCGGCGAGGTCGTCGACGGAGGTGACGTCGAGCCCGCCGAGCACGGTCGGCGGCGACGTGCGCAGGACGTCCATGGCCCGGCTGATGATCGACAGGTCGTCGACGCGCACCGACAGCTGGCTCGTGCCGTGCAGGCCGTGCTCGCGGTAGATGTCGTCGAGCCGGTCGATCAGCGTCCGCCCGTCGGCCTTGAGCTGCGCGGCCATCTCGAGCACCGTGACGATCGCCGAGACGCCGTCCTTGTCGCGGGCGATGTCGGGGGCGACGCTGTAGCCGAGCGCCTCCTCGTAGCCGAAGACCAGCGTCGGGATCTTGCCGAGCCACTTGAAGCCCGTCAGGGTCTGCTCCCACGGCTGCCCGAACGCGGCGGCCTGACGGCCCAGGAGGTCGGACGACACGATCGACGAGCCGTACGTGCCCTCGACGCCGCGACGCAGCAGGAAGTCGGCCAGCAGGACGCCGACCTGGTCGCCGGTCAGCATGCGGTACGACTCGCCCTCGCGGACGCCGACGGCGCACCGGTCGGCGTCGGGGTCGTTGGCGACGATGACGTCGGCACCGACCTCGGACGCGAGCTTGAGCGCGAGGTCCATCGCGCCGGGCTCCTCGGGGTTCGGGAACACGACGGTCGGGAAGTCGGGGTCGGGGTCGCCCTGCTCGCGGACGACGTGCAGCGGCGGGAAGCCCGCCTTCGCGACGGCCTCGACGAGCGTGTCGCGGCCGACGCCGTGCATCGGGGTGTAGACCGCGACGACCTCGCGCGGGCCGTCGCCGGGCAGCGCGACGACGGCGTCGACGTACGCCGTCGCGACGTCGTCGCCCAGCGTCTCGTACCCGTCGCTGCGAGGCATCTCGTCGACCCGGCCGACCGCGTCGATCGCGTCGGAGATGTCGGCGTCGGCGGGCGGCACGATCTGGCTCGAGTCCTCGAGGTAGACCTTGTAGCCGTTGTCCTGCGGCGGGTTGTGCGAGGCGGTGACCATGACGCCGGCGCTGCACCCGAGGTGGCGGATCGCGAACGCCAGCACCGGGGTCGGCAGGTGCGTCGGCAGCAGGAGGGCGTGGACCCCGGCGCCCTCCATGATCTCGGCGGTGTCGCGCGCGAACACGTCGGAGTTGTGGCGGGCGTCGTAGCCGACCACGACGCTGGGACGCTCGCCGGCGCCCGACGCCTGCTCGAGCAGGTAGGCCGCGAGACCGGCCGCGGCCTGGGCGACGATGACGCGGTTCATCCGGTTGGGGCCCGCTCCGAGCGCACCGCGCAGGCCCGCCGTGCCGAACTGGAGCCGCTCGGAGAACCGGTCCTGCAGCGCGTCGGTGTCGTCCGCGTCGATCAGCGCCTGCAGCTCGTCGCGGGTGACGGGGTCGGGGTCCTGGCTCAGCCAGTCGTGGGCTCGGGCGATGAGGTCGGTGTCGGTGGTCACGGTGGGTCCCTTCAGAAGGCGGATCGGACGTAGGCGGACGTCACGTGCGGTCCGCCGACGAAGGTGTCCTCCACGTCGTCCTCGGGGCGGGCGACGATCGAGTCGGCGTGGCGCTCGGCGTCGTCCCGGGGGTCGAAGCCGATCGCGCGGCCGGGCTCGAGGTCCCACCAGCCCCGGGTGTTGGCGCTGATGCCGTTGACGACGGTGTACCCGGGATCGGGGTGCGTGATCGCGGCGTCGACCATGCGGACGGTGTCGGCGGGCGACAGCCACGTCGAGAGCTGGCGGACGGTCTCGGGGGCGTCGGCGAACGTGCCGATGCGCATCGCCACGGCCCCGATAGCGAACCGGTCGACGTACAGGCTCAGCAGCGCCTCGCCGGCGACCTTGGCGACACCGTAGAAGGTGTCGGGGCGGGGACGGACGGACGTCGTGAGGGGCGCGTCGTGCGGCGTGCGGCCGACGGCGTGGTTGCTGCTGGCGTACGCGATGCGCCGGACGTCGTGGCGCACCATCGCCTCGAGCAGGTGGGCCGTGGTGTGCGCGTGCGAGGCGAGCGCGGCGGGCAGCGAGTCCTCGTCGGGGTTGCCGGCCAGGTGCACGACGGCGTCGACGCCCCGCACCGCGGCGTCGACCGTCTCGGCGTCGAGGCAGTCGCCGACGACCCAGTCGTGCTCGTAGCCCGGGACGGGAACGGGTGCCAGGTCGAGACCCCGCAGGTCGTGCCCGAGGTCGGGCAGCCCGAGGCCGAGGGCGCGGCCGATCGAGCCGCCGGCCCCCGTGACCAGGACCTTCATCAGATGCGCGGCAGGATGTCGCCGAGGAGTGCGCCCATGCGCGTCGCCGCGGCCCTGCCGGCCTCGAGCACCTCTTCGTGGTTGAGGGGCTCGCCGGTCATGCCGGCGGCGGCGTTGGTGACCAGCGAGATGCCGAGGACCTCCAGCCCGGCGGCGCGCGCGGCGATGGCCTCGAGCGTCGTCGACATGCCCACGAGGTCGCCGCCGATCGCGCGGACCATGCCGATCTCGGCCGGCGTCTCGTAGTGCGGGCCGGGCAGCTGGACGTACACGCCCTCGTCGAGGCTGGGGTCGGCCTCGCGGCACAGGGCGCGCAGGCGGCTGGAGTACAGGTCGGTGAGGTCGACGAAGTGCGCGCCCTCGAGTGGCGACGTCGCCGTCATGTTGATGTGGTCGCTGATCAGCACGGGGGTGCCGGGGGACCATGCGGGGTTGAGGCCGCCGCAGCCGTTGGTCAGCACGAGCGTCGAGACGCCCGCGGCGGCGGCCGTGCGGACGCCGTGGACGACGGCGGCGACGCCCTTGCCCTCGTAGAAGTGGGTGCGACCGAGGAAGATCAGCAGCCGCTTGTCGCCGAGGCGCACCGAGCGGACCGTCCCGCCGTGGCCCTGGACGGCGGGGGCGCTGAATCCGGGCAGCTCGGCCAGGGGCACCTCGTGCTCGGGGGTGCCCAGCGCATCGGCGGCGGGGAGCCAGCCGGACCCCATCACGAGGGCGATGTCGTGGTCACCTCCACCGGTGCGTTCACGGAGGGCATCGGCGGCCTGTCGGGCGAGTTCGGTGGAGGTCACCTGCCGTACATTACGACAATGCCGAAGATCATTGGTGGCTCGCTCGAGCAGCACCGCGAGCAGACCCGTCGCCGTGTCTTCGACGCGTTCACGGCGCTGCTGGCCGAGCGCTCGTTCGACGCCCTGACGATGGCCGATCTGGCCGCGCAGGCCGGCATCGGCCGCACCGCGATCTACAACCACTTCGCCGACAAGGACGCCGTCGTGGTGGGCTTCGCGAGCGCCGAGACCGACCGCTACCTCGCCCGGCTGGGTGCCGCCCTCGAGCGGGCGGAGGGACCGGCCGAGGCGATGCGCATCTACGTCCTCGAGCACCTCGACTCCTCGGACGAGTTCCACTTCGGCTTCGGCCCCGAGCTGTACGGCATGCTGTCGCGCGAGTCGATCGCCGAGATCCGCGAGCACGTCGTCGCAGTCGAGTCGGTGCTGCGCGGCATCATCGACGACGGTGTCGCGGCGGGCGTCTTCACGGTCGACGACGTGACGTCGACGATGGCGCTGGTGCACTCGTGCCTCTCGACCCGCCGCGTCACGCCCGCCGCCGTCGAGACGTTCGTGCTGCGCGCCCTCGGCGCCCCCTGACCCCCGCCCCGACCCGGACCCGCGAGTGGTGCGGTCTGGTCTTTCTGGGACGGTGTGTCGGACCACAGAGCACCGTTCGGGCACGCGAACGCAGCACTCGCGCGACGGTCCCGGACGCGGCTCGGCCCGGCCACGAACATCCGTGGCCGGCCCGAGCGCGTGCGCGTGACTACTTCGTGACCGTGAAGGAGCCGCGCTTCAGGGTCGCCGTCCGCTGGAAGCTCGCCGTGCCGGCGAACTTCACCGAGACGGCCCACGTGCCCTTGGCGAGCTTGGGGATCGTGACGGCCGCCTTGCCGTTCCTGACCGTCACCGTCTTGGTCTTGGACTTCTTGCCCTTCTTCTTGAAGGTGACGACGGCCTTGCCGGTGACCGCGGCGCCGTTCGCGGCCGAGACGGTGATGGACGTCCGGCCCGTCCTCTTCGTGGTGGGCTTCGTGGTGCTGCCGCGCTTGACGGAGACCTTCGACGGCGCGATGGGCTGGGCCACGGGGGGCGTCACGACCGGCGGCTCGACGACCGGCGGCTGGGTGGACCCGAAGGTCAGCGGCGTGTACGTCTCGTAGGCGGGCTGGGTCGCGCCGCCGCCGGGGTACGTGTAGATGCCGTAGTTCTTGAGCGTCGTGGCCGTGGCCGTCGTGTCGAGCGCGGCCTTGTCGATCGTCAGCTCGGTCGTGAACGACCCGTCGGCGCCCAGCTCGACGGCTCCGGCGTTCGGGCCACCGATCGTCGCGGTGTCGGCCGCCAGGACGGCCCACTTGGTGGCACTGCCGAGGTTCGAGCGGGCCGACGCCGCGGCGCTCTCGGACGGCTTCCAGACGTCGGCGTACTTGCCGAACGCGATGTAGGTGCCGGAGGGCTTGCCGGCGAGCGGCGGACGGCTGCCCGTGGCGATCGCGGGGTCGAAGTTGCGGCCCGAGACCGTGATGGTCGCCGTGTCGCCCTGGGCGATCGCGGACTCCGAGACCGTGACGGTCGGCGCGGGCCCGGCGATCGACAGACCGACCGTCAGCGGTGCAGCGGGCTTGGCCGCGTCACGAGCCCCGCCGGACGAGTACCAGTACGACGACTGTCCGGTGAGCTGCTGGAAGTCGATGTACGACTGCGGGAACGATCCCCAGCTCGCGCCGGAGGTCGCCTGGGCGGTCCCGGTGCCGGTCTGGACCGTGACGCCGAGGTAGTCGGGCGTGATCGCGGGGCTCGAGGACCCACCCACGACGAGACCGGAGCTCGTCACGTCGACGTTCTTGAGGGTGGCGAGGGTGATGGTCCGCGGAGCGATCGTGGTCCACTTCGTGGTGTCCTGCATGTCGGTGCCGTAGCCGCTGGCCGTCGCGGTGACGGTGCCCGTGCCGTCGGGCCTGACCACGAGCTTGGGGTTGGTCGCGGACCAGTAGGTCAGACCGCCGTAGAAGACCGACGTGAAGGATCCGGTCCACTGGATGTTGGCGGTGTTGTCGGCGACGCTGACCGCGCCCTTGCCGGCCGTGATCCTGACCTGGTTGCCGGTCTTGGAGGAGGTGCTCGCCGCGACGACGGGAGTTCCGGCGGCTGTCTGGCACTTGGTCGACCACGTGGGCGCGACGGGCGCACCGGTGGAGTCGGGCTTCTGGATCGTGACGTTGCCGTCGACGTTCTTGTAGAAGCCGTCGGCCTCGGTCCACAGGCGGCTCGAGCCGGTGTTGCCGGCCGCGCCGGCGGACAGGAAGTTGCAGCCGCCGAAGAAGGCCCCACCGCCCTGCTCGTCGCTCAGACCCCAGGTGAAGGTCGCGTCGACGACGGGGTTGCTGCCGACGGTGGTGACCGGGGCGGCGTGGGCGGGCGTGGCCGCCAGGGCGACGAACCCGCCGGTGGTCAGGACCGCTGCGACGGTCGTCGCGAGCCCTCGGCGGGCTCGGGAGGTGATGGACATGTTCTACCTTTCGGACGGTGCCGGGATGATCCCGGCGATCGGGGGAGGGGGGAGCGGTAAGGCAAGGCTGCCCTTGGTCAGATGGATCCGGGGCGCGGAGATCCGCGGTGCGGACGGCGTCACGCTCAGTCCTTCCGGACGGCGGAGTAGGCGAACGGGCTGGCTGCGGCCAGGAGGGCTGCGGCGAGCAGCACGCCTCCGAGCACCCAGACGCCGGTCTCGCTGGAACCCTCGGTCGACGGTCGGGCGCCCAGAACGGTCGACGCCGGTCGGAACTGGGTCAGGGTCGTCCCGCTGGCGGGCCGGTCGACGGCACCGGGGACGACCGCGGCCCCGGGCCCCCCGGTCGTGAGCCCCGGGGCGGCGGGCGCGTCGTTGCTCGGTGCCTCCGGCGCGTCGTTCTCGACCGCCGGGGTCTTGACACCCTTGGTGCTGGGCGGCCGGGTGACGACGGGTGCACCCGACGAGTAGCTGACGGTCACCGGCTTGGCGACCTTGTGGGCGTCCGCCGATCCGCCGCTGGAGTACCAGTACGAGCCGGTGCCGGACGTCAGCTGGAAGTCGATGAACGACTGGGGGAACGAGCCCCAGGTGCTGCCCGTCCTGGCCTGCGGGGTCTGGTCCCTCACGTCGACGGCGACCCCCGTGTAGGCCGGTTGCGCGGTGAAGCCGAGGTCCTTCGTCAGGTCGACGGGACCGAGGTCGGCCAGGACGGTGCCGGGTGCGTCGGGCACGGGCCGCCACGTCGTCATGTCCTCCATCGACGACCCGAACCCGCTGAGGGTCCCTGTCACGGTGCCGATGCCGTCGACGACCGTCAGTCGTGGATCGGACACGTAGAAGAAGCTGTAGCCCGAGTAGTAGACGACCGTGAAGGAGCCGGTCCACCTGATCGAGGCTGTCCGCGTCGTGGGATCGACCGTGCCGGTGCCACCGGAGATGACGACCTCGTGGTTGCTGAACGGGCCGTTCGTGCCGGACATCGTCGTCCCGGCCGAGGTCGTCTGCAGGCCGGCCCACGTCGCCGGCACCCAGCTGCCGTTCGCGTACTTCTCGATCGAGACGTCACCGGACCGCTGCCTCCAGCTCGACTGCGGCATGATCACGCCGCCGCGTCCCGGGTCGGGGATCTTGCCTGCGGAGAAGAAGTTGAAGGTCCCCGGGGCGAACGCCCGGTTGTTCGACTCGTCGTTGACCCCCCAGCGCAGCTGGGCATCGGTGATCGTGCGGGTCGTGGACGGCGCCTCGGTCGTCGGCGTCGGTACCTCGGGTGTCGGGGTCGGCTCCGGCGTCGGAGCGGTGTCGTCGGGTGTCGGGGCGGGCGTGGGTGACGACGACGTCGGCGAGGCGGTCGGTGTCGTCGCGGTCGCCGTCGGATCGGGCTCGGCCGGGTCGGCGTCGGCGGCCAGCGCCATCGTCGCCGAGCCCATGAGGACGGCGGCGGTCGCGAGGACGGCCAGCGCGGTGCGGATGTCAGATCGCATGGGCGGGCCTGCGCATCCTGCGGATCCGGATCGCGGCGAAGGCGACGGCACCGAGCAGCGCGACGGCCGCGAGCCCGACGAACGCCAACGGCACCCAGCCGGGCAGCCCGCCGTCGTCGGTCGTGGCCGATGCCGAGGCCGGCGCCGGGTCGGCCGCGATCGGGAAGTTGACGGTGGGGGTCGCGCCGGAGGCTGCCCCGGTGAGCTTGAGGACGTGGGTGCCGGTCGTCGTGCCCTCCGGCAGCTGCAGGACGCCGGCGATCTCGCCGGACGGACCGGCGCTGAGCGGGCCGACGGCCGCCATGCCGTCGTCGAGCGTCGCGACGACCTGCTCGCCGGGGGTGAACCCGCTGCCGGTGAACGACAGCACCCGTCCGACGACCGCGGTGCTCGGGTCGACGACGGTCCTGGCGTCGGCCGCCTTCGCCGTGGTCGGCTGGGCCGCCGCGGACGTCGGGGCGTCCGCGCTGGGGGCCGCGGCGCCGGCCGCGGGTGCGTCGGTCGCGGACGCCGCGGGCTCCCGCGAGGCGCCCAGCGACCCGAACGCCACGGGGGTGAAGGTCTCGTTGCGGGCGTTCTTGACCCCGTGCGCACCGATCGTGATGACGCCGCACGTGACCTTCAGGCAGTCGACCTCGACGGCCTTGCCCGAGCGGTCGACGGTCTTGAACGTGGCGCCGGGGACGGTCAGGGACGTCGACCAGCGTCCGTCCGCCGCGATCGTGCCGCCGTTGGCGGCACCCGCGGTGTCGCTGCCGGGGAACGCCACGAACCGCTGGAAGCCCTGGTTGTTCTTGCTCTCGCTGTCGGGCACGTAGCGGTAGTTGGTGCCCACCTGGCCACCCCTGCTGGGCTGCCACGTGCCCGACACGGTGCCGAAGAAGACGTAGACGCCGCCGTGCCCGCCCTTGATCGACTGGAATCCCGACCCCTTGACCTCCAGCGTCGTCGCGTAGGTCGGGTCGGCCTTCGCGGCCCCCTGGTCGTTGCTGACGGTGACCCTGGCGGCGGCCTGGGCGGGCGCGGGGACGGACAGGGCGACCGCGCACAGGGCCGTCGCGGTCAGGAGAGAGCGGACACGCACGGTGCCTCCTCGGAGTGGTCGATCAGGTGGGGCAGGACGACGAGGCGTCCGCGGTGGTCGATGACGTCGACGGGGTGGCCGTACACCTCGCCGAGGACGTCGGGGGTCAGGACGTCGCGGGGGTGGCCGTCGGCGCGCAGGCGGCCCTCCGCGAGCACGCACACACGATCGGCGTGGGCGGCCGCGACGGTCAGGTCGTGCAGCACCGCGACGACCGCGTGGCCGTCCGCCGCGAGCCGGCGCGCCTCCGACAGCACCTGCTCCTGGTGGCGGATGTCGAGGGCCGCGGTGGGCTCGTCGAGCAGGACGACGGACGTCTGCTGGGCCAGCACGCGGGCGAACGACGTCCGGGCCTTCTCGCCGCCCGACAGCGTCGGGAACGAGCGGTCGGCCAGCGGCAGGACGTCGGTGCGCTGCATCGAGTCGGCCACCACGACGTCGTCGAGGTCCTCCTCCGGCAGACGCGCCCACGGCGCTCGGCCCATGCGGACGACGTCGACGGCCCGGAAGCCGAAGGCGAGCCGCTGCTCCTGCGGCAGGACGGCGCGCCGGCGGGCCAGGGCGGCGACCTTCCAGCGGTGCAGCTCGACGCCGTCGAGCTCGGCGCGCCCCACGGACGGGACGACGTCTCCCGACATGACGCCCAGCAGCGTGGTCTTGCCGGCACCGTTGGGCCCGACCAGTGCGACGAGCTCTCCGGGGACGATCTCGAGCGAGACGTCGTGCAGGATCGGGTGGCCGCCGAGCTGCGCGGAGACCCGCGTGATGCGCAGGGTCATGCCGTCTCGCCGCCCGAAAGAGCATGGTCGCGGGGCGCCGGCACGACAGTTCCGCGGTTCGCTCGCTGGCGCTCGCTCATGCCCACCCCCCGGCCGTCCGGCGCGTGCGGCGCAGCAGCCAGAAGAAGAACGGTCCGCCGACCAGCGACGTCAGCATGCCGATCGGCAGATCGGCTCCCGTCACCGCGGTGCGCGCGATCAGGTCGGCGGCGAGCAGCAGCACGGCCCCGGCCAGCGCGCTCGCCGGGACGAGCACGCGGTGGCCCGGGCCGACCAGCATCCGGATCAGGTGCGGCACGACGAGGCCGACGAAGGCGATGATGCCCGCGAACGACACCGCCGCGGCGGTGAGCAGCGCCACCAGCACGATCGCGACGAGGCGCAGCCGCTCGACGTCGATCCCGACGTGACGCGCGGCGCGGTCGCCGAGCGCGAGGACGTCGAGGCGGCGGGCCATCAGCATCGCGCCGACCAGCCCGACCACGACCAAGGGGGTGACGACGCCGACGTACTCCCAGCGGCTGCCGTTGAGGCTGCCGAGCTGCCAGAACACGATCTGCTCGCGCTCCTGCGTGTCGCCGAGGAAGATCATGAGGGCCAGGCCGGACGCGCACACCGCGTTGACCGCGATGCCCGTCAGCACGAGCGTCACGACCTCGGTGCGTCCGTCGGCGCGCGACAAAGCGTAGACGAGCAGCGTCGTGACGAGGCCGCCGACGAAGGCGAACAGTGCGGTCGTCCACGTGCCGATGAGCTGGATCTGGAAGACGATCACGACGGCCGCGGCGAAGGCGGCACCGGTCGAGACGCCCACGACGCTGGGCTCGGCCAGCGGGTTGCCGAAGATGCCCTGCATCAGGGCGCCGGCGGTCGAGAGCGCGGCACCGACGACGATCGCGAGCGCGATGCGGGGGAACCGCACCTGCCACAGGGTGTTGTCGCCCTGCGGGTGCGTCGGCAGCGTGCCCCAGTCGAGCCCGATGCGGTGCATCAGCGAGCCCCACACCTCGTGCGCCGGGATCGCGAGCTGGCCGCGGCCGGCCGCGTAGACCGTCAGCAGCACGAGCGCCGCGCCGAGCACCACGAACAGGGCGGTGGCGCGGGCGCCGCGGCGGCGGGGGAGCGCCGGCGGCTCGGCGACGGTCGACGACGCGCGCGCCGGCAGCGTCGCCGTCATCGCGTCGACCCCGGCGCGTAGACCGACACGGCCAGCGAGTTGAGCACCTCGGCCGTCCGGGGACCGAAGCTCAGCACCTGCGTGTCCTGCATGTCGACGATGCGGCGCTTCTGGCCCGCGGGGGTGTTGGCGATCGCGGGCAGGCGGTCGAGCAGGCCGTCGACGCCGCCGACCGACTCCAGGCCCTTGCTCATCATGATGATGAGATCGGGCTGCGCCGCGATGATGGCCTCGTCGTTGACGGGTTTCATGCCGTTCCAGTCGATCTCGCGGGCGACGTCGTAGCCGCCGAGCGCGTCGATCAGGCCGTCGGCGCCCGAGCCCTCGCCGAACATGTAGTAGACGCCGGCCTGGCCGCGGACGTACAGGAACACCATGCGCAGCTTGTCCTGCACGGCGGTCGGCGCGATCTTCGCGATCTCGGCCCGTGTCGCGGCGGTCTCCTGCTCGATGCGCTGCCCGAGCTCGACGCCCTCGTCGGGGACGCCAAGGGCGTCGGCGACCTCCTGCGTCAGCGATCCGATGTTGTCGAGGCTGCGCCGGGAGTCGGTGACCACGACGGGGATGCCGGAGTCGCGCATCTGCAGGATGACGTCCCACGGCCCGAGCGACGTGTCGGTGAGGATCACGGTGGGGTTCAGCTCGAGGATCGACTCGGCGTTGAGGTCGTGGCCGTTGCTCGTGACGAGCGGCAGCTTCTTCGCCTCGTCGAACTGGGTGGAGACGTCGCGGCCGACGACCTGGTCGCCGAGACCCAGCTCGAAGACGGTCTGCGACAGCGTCCCGTAGATGTCGAGGGCCAGGATGCGGCTCGTGTCGGTGATCGTGACCTCGGTGCCCTGGGCGTCGGTCACGGTGACGGGCAGTTCCTGCCGGGGCGACGAGCTGACCGGGGTGATCTCGGTGTCGGCCAGCGAGGCGTGCGACGCGCCCTCGTACGCCTTGGGGTCGTCGAGGACCGTCGCGGCGGACAGGTCGACGGCTGCGACGTCCGAGCTCTCCCCGGCGCCCCCGGTGCCGCCGGGGGACGTGCCGCACGCGGCGACGACCGTCGTCGCGAGGGTCAGCGCGGCGAGGCGGCGGGCGGCGGAGAGGACGGGACGTCGCACGGGAATCCTTCGATCGGGCTCCGGTTCCGGTCACGGACCGGCTGAGCAAGGGTAGGCTAACATCACTAAGGGTTGCCTACCCATACTGTGACATACGTCATGACATGTTGTCATATCAATCTGACTGTGTGTCATAATCGTGGGGAACACCCGCCATCCGTCACCAGGAGACCGCCATGACCCTCGTCGCCGAGTCCCGCGAGACGTCCCTCTCGGCCCTCCTGCGCTCGGGCTCGCAGGCCGAGCACACCGCCGCCGAGGGCTCGACCTTCATGTCCGAGCTGCTGGCCGGTCGCATCGACGGTGCGGGCTACGCGCACTTCCTGGGTCTGCTGCGCCGCGTGTACGAGGCGCTCGAGACGACGGCCGCCGAGCTGGCCCACGACCCCGTCGCCTCGGCGGTCGTCGACCCGTCGATCGAGCGGCTCGCGGCGATCGACGCCGACCTCGACCACTGGGGCCGCGTCACGGTCGACAGCCCCGCGACCGACGCCTACGTCGCGCGCATCCGGGCGTCCGCCGCGTGGGGCGGGCTGTTCGTGGCCCACCACTACACGCGCTACCTCGGCGACCTCAGCGGCGGTCAGGCGATCGGTCGCATCATCGGCCGCGAGTTCGGGCTCGACGGGGGAGTGGGCACGGCCTTCTACTCGTTCGAGAACGTGCCCAAGCCCAAGCTCTACAAGGACGCCTACCGCGCCCGGCTCGACGCCCTGCCGCTCGACGACGCCGGGCGTCTGCGCGTCCTCGACGAGGTCAAGGCGGTCTTCGCCCTCAACGGCGGCCTCTTCGCCGAGATGACGACCCACCTCGACCGCTACACCCGCTAGCCCACCTCGCCGACGAGGGGGTTACCGCCCCTCGGCGAGGGGGTTGTCGCCCTTGGGTCGGGCGACAACCCCCTCCTCAGGGGGCCGTAACCCCCTCCTCGGCGGGAAGCGGGCGATTGGCCTCGGGGGGCGCCGGTGCGAGAGGATGGCCGCGTGGCTCATGTGACGATCGTCGGCGGCGGACCCGGTGGATACGAGGCGGCGCTGGTCGCCTCACGACTCGGGGCGCAGGTGACGCTCGTCGAGCGTGACGGCATCGGCGGCTCGACGGTCCTGACCGACTGCGTGCCCAGCAAGACGCTCATCGCGACGTCCGACCTGCTCACCGACGTCAGCACCGCGGGCGAGCTGGGGGTCAAGGTGCCCGCCTCGATCCGCGCCGACCTGGCCTCGGTCGACGCCCGCGTCCTGCGCCTGGCGCAGGCCCAGTCCGACGACATCGCGCACCGGCTCGCCGCGAGCGACGTCGTCATGATCGACGGCACCGCGACGATCGAGACCGCCGGCTCCGTGCGGGTCGAGACCGCGGACGGCGAGCACCTCATCGAGACCGACGCGATCCTCGTCGCGACCGGCGCCCACCCCCGCGTCAGCCCCGACGCGCAGCCCGACGGCGAGCGCATCCTGACGTGGGAGCAGGTCTACGGCCTGCAGGAGCTGCCCGAGCACATGATCGTCGTCGGCTCCGGCGTGACGGGGGCCGAGTTCGCGAGCGCCTACAACGGTCTCGGCGCGGCCGTGACCCTCGTGTCGAGCCGCGACCGCGTCCTGCCCGGCGAGGACGTCGACGCCGCCAACGTGATCGAGGACGTGTTCACCCGCCGCGGCATGACCGTCATGGGCAACTCGCGCATGGCGTCGGTCGTCCGCACCGACGCCGGCGTGCGCGTGACGCTGACCGACGGGCGCACCGTCGAGGGCTCGCACTGCCTGCTCGCCCTCGGCTCGATCCCCAACACGCAGGGCCTCGGCCTCGAGGAGGTCGGCGTCGTCCTGGACGACGCGGGCTTCATCACGGTCGACCGGGTCTCGCGCACGTCGGTGCGCGGCATCTACTCCGCGGGTGACTGCACGGGCGTCCTGATGCTGGCGTCGGTCGCGGCGCAGCAGGGACGCATCGCGATGTCGCACCTGCTGGGCGACGCGGTGCACCCGCTCGACCTGTCGAAGGTCTCGAGCAACGTGTTCACGTCACCCGAGATCGCGACGGTCGGCATGTCGCAGAAGCAGGTCGAGGAGAGCGATCTGCAGATCGACGTCGCGATGCTGCCGCTGGCCTCCAACGCGCGCGCCAAGATGCAGGGCGTGCACGACGGCTTCGTCAAGATCTTCTGCCGTCGGGGGATGGGCGTCGTGGTCGGCGGCGTCGTCGTGGGCCCCCGCGCCAGCGAGCTGATCCACGCGCTGTCGATCGCGGTGTCGGCCTCGCTGACGGTCGACCAGGTCGCCGACGCGTTCACGGTGTACCCGTCGATGTCGGGCTCGGTCGCCGAGGCGGCACGCCGTCTGCACCACATCGGCTGACAGGTTGTCGGACGGTCCTGGGACGGTCCCCCCTGCAACCGCAGGAATGACACGCGTGTAGTTCTCCGGATCGCCGATTTCTGGTCGCATTTCGGGAAAAACTGTGGGCATAATCGTCCGGCGGCCACTCTGGTCACATCCGTCACATCAGTCACAGGAATGGACTTCCCCCATGCTTTCCTGGAGCGCAGCCCGGCGTCTGTCGGGCCTCTCGATCGCCCTCGTGGTCACGGCGGGCCTGCTCGCGCCCTCTTCGGCGCAGGCCGCCGGCACCGAGGTGACGGGTGACGCTCCGGGTGCCGTGGCCCCGCCGGCGTCGTCGTCACCGGCCGCCACCGACGCGCCCGCGCCGGCCGTCGACGTGACGTCGACTGCCGTCCCGCAGGCCGGGCCCGCCGAGACCACGCAGCCCGACCCGGCCGCGCCCTCGACCAGCAAGGTCGTGGCCGAGCTGCCCAAGACGACGACGTCCGACTTCCGCATGGTCGGCGTGACGTGGACCAGCGGCCCGGCCACGGGCGTGACGGTCGAGGTGCGCACCCGCACGTCGGGCACGTGGTCGGCGTGGACGACCCTCGATCCCGAGGTGCAGGACGGCGAGGGCGGCCAGCCCGGCACCGAGCCCCTCTGGGTGGGCGACGCCGACGGAGTCGCGGCGCGCGTCACGAGCCAGTCGGGCGAGCTGCAGGGCGTGCGCATCGCGACGATCGACCCCGGCGCCGACGACGCGACGCAGGCCGGCGCCGCCGCACAGGCACAGGCCGGTGACGGCACCGAGGTCACGGGCGCCTCGTACCGCACCGCCGCCGCGACCGCCGTCGCCGCGACGTCCGACGGGGCGCCGGCCTACACCGGCCAGCCCACGGTCATCACGCGCGCCCAGTGGGGCGCCTCGGCGGGCACGCCGTGCGACACGCCGGCCGCCGGCGACCGCACCCGCGGCGTCGTCGTCCACCACACCGCGGGCACCAACTCGTACACCAAGGCGCAGTCGGCCTCGATCGTGCGGGCCACGCAGGCCTATCACGTCACGTCGCGCAAGTGGTGCGACCTCGGCTACAACTTCCTGGTCGACAAGTACGGCCAGATCTTCGAGGGACGTCGCGGCGGCATCGACCGCGCCATCCGCGCCGCCCACTCCGGCAACGCCGCGGTCAACACCTACACCATGGGCGTCTCGATGATGGGCAACTACGACCTCGTCAAGCCGACGGCCGCGCTGAAGGACGCCATGGTCAAGCTCATCGGCTGGCGCATGGGCACGAACTACCTCAAGGCCAAGGGCACCT
This sequence comes from Aeromicrobium sp. Root472D3, assembly GCF_001426485.1. Lineage (GTDB taxonomy): Bacteria > Actinomycetota > Actinomycetes > Propionibacteriales > Nocardioidaceae > Aeromicrobium. The sequence continues at coordinate 1,445,661 of NZ_LMET01000001.1, forward strand.
ACAGCCTCGGCGGCAAGACGCTCAACATGATCGCCGGGCACCGCGACGTGCTGCAGACCGCGTGCCCCGGACGCTACGGGTACGCGTGGCTGTCGGAGTCGGGCGGGCTGCGCGACCGCGTAGAGGCCTACCTCGCGGGCTACACCAGCACCGTCAAGTCGCGCTACAACGCGCTGGGCGCCACGGCGGCCGGTCCGATCTTCATCGGCGAGGCGCAGACGTCGACGGGCAGCCGGCTGCGGGCCAAGAACCTCGACATCTACGCCAAGGGCGCGGGCGGCACGGGCCGTGCGTTCACCGTCGCGGGTGCCGCCCGCACCGAGTACGACCGGGTCGGCTCCCGCACCGGCGCGCTCGGCTACCCGACCGGCGACGCCGTCGCGGTGTCGGGCGGCACGCGCCAGCCGTTCGAGGGCGGATACGTCATGACGGTCGCCGCGACGGGCCGCGCCACGGCCTACACCCACTCGGGTGCGGTCATCACCGGCGGCGGACCCGCCACGCCGGCTCCGGCGCCGGCCACGACCAAGCCGGGGACGGTCGGGTCGATCACGGTCAAGGCCGGCCGCAAGTCGGCCCGCCTGCGGTGGACGGCGGTCGCGCGGGCGACGTCGTACGACGTCTGCCTGGTCGCCACGAAGACCACCAAGACGTGCGACCGGAGCATGACCGGCGTGACGTCACCGACCGCGCTGATGTCGCGGCTCAAGCCGACCAGGGACACCGACTGGTACGCCAAGGTGCGCGGCGTCAACGGCGGCGTGAAGGGCTCCTACTCCAAGCTCAAGGGCTTCAACCTCTCCGGTGGTGTGGCGCCCGCGAGCACCTCGACGGCCCCGACGTCGTCGGGCACGCCGGTGCTGAACGCCGCGTCGATGTCGAAGGCGTCGACCTCGTCGGGCTCGGCCAACACCGTCACGGTGCCGGCGTCGGGACGCATCACGCTGTCGGGTCACGGATTCGGCCACGGCATCGGCATGAGCCAGTACGGCGCCCAGGGCGCGGCCCGCCAGGGCGTCACCTACGACCGGATCCTTGCGACGTACTACCCGGGCACCGCCCTGGGGGCCCGCGGCGGCTCGATCCGCGTCCTGATCTCGCAGGACACCTCGGACGCCGTCGACGTCCGCGCGGCGTCGGGGCTCCGGTTCCGCAAGCTCGCCTCGTCGTTCAAGAGGTCGCTGCCGACGTCGGTCGGCGGCCGCAAGGTCACGACGTGGCGCATCGTGCGCGTCTCGTCGCGCAAGACCCAGTCGACGCTGCAGTACCGCGTCTCGGGCAGCAGCACGTTCCGCACCTACAAGGGCATCCGCTGGACCGGCGACGGCCAGTTCGAGGGCCCGGCCCGCATCGCGCTGGTGCTGCCCGGCGGCACCGTCACGAGCTATCGCGGTGCGATCCGCTCGGCCGTGCCGGCGAAGGGCTCGACGGCCCGCGACACCGTCAACGTCCTGCCGCTCGAGCACTACGTGCGCGGCGTCATCGCCGCCGAGATGCCGGCCGGCTGGGCGGCGGAGGCGCTGAAGGCGCAGGCCGTCGCGGCCCGGACGTACGGCGTCCGCAGCCTCGCCCCGTCCCGCTACTACGACATCTGCAGCACCACCGCGTGCCAGGTGTACGGAGGGGCGTCGCGCGAGACCGCGTCGACCGACGCCGCGGCCCGGGCCACCAGCGGTCAGTACGTGTCCTACCAAGGTGCGCCGGCGTTGACGCAGTTCTCGTCATCCTCGGGCGGGCGCACCTCGGTGGGTTCACAGCCGTACCTCGTGGCGGGCGACGACCCGTACGACGGCTGGTCGGGCAACGCCAACCACGACTGGACGACCACGGTGTCGGCCAGCACGATCCAGAAGGCGTACCCCCGCATCGGCACGCTGCGCTCGCTCACCGTGACGAAGCGGTCGGGCGGCGGGTCGTGGGGCGGACGCGTCTCGGCCGTGACGCTCGCGGGGACCGCCGGCTCCGTCTCGATCTCCGGCAACGACGCCCGTTGGGCGTTCGGCCTCAAGTCCAATTGGTTCAGCTTCAGCAGTTAGGTTTCACACATGCGTTTCATCTCGGGGGCGATCGTCGGGGCCGTGCTGGCCACGTCCATGACGTACGTCGCAGCAGGATCGGCCCAGGCCGACGACATCGCGCTGCCGACGTCGACGGCCGCAGCCGTCGACGTCGAGAGCACGACGGTGCCGGCGGCACCGCAGGCACTCTCGGCGCAGGGCGTCGAGGGGGCCGACGCGGCGGGTGCGGCCGGTGACCCGTCCGATCTCGTCGCCGAGCTGCCGGCGCGCAGCACCGACGACTTCGGGCTGGTCGGCGTGACGTGGGACCGCGGCTTCGACACCACGGGCCTGCTGGTCGAGGTCAGGCTCCGCACGGACGGCGCGTGGGGCGAGTGGGAGGAGCTGCACGTCGAGGCCGACGACGGCTCCGAGGGTGGCCAGGACGGCACCGAGCCCCTGTGGGTCGGATCGGCCGACGGCGTCTCGGTGCGCGTGACGAGCCCGAGCGGCGAGCGTCCGGCCGGGCTCAAGGTCGCCACGATCGATGCCGGCGCCACCTCGACGTCGACCTCCGACGTCAGCCCCGCGGTGTACCGCGCGTCGGCCGCCGGGTCCGTCACGACGGCCGCGACCACGTCGCGTCCGGCGATCATCCTGCGCTCGCAGTGGGGGGCCGCACCCAACACCAAGTGCGACAGCCCGACGGTCAGCAGCGGCATCCGCGGCGCCGTCGTCCACCACACCGCCGGCACCAACTCGTACACCGCGGCGCAGTCGGCGCAGATCGTCCGGGCCACGCAGGCGTACCACATGAAGTCGCGCAAGTGGTGCGACCTCGGCTACAACTTCCTGGTCGACAAGTACGGCCAGATCTTCGAGGGCCGCAACGGCGGCGTCGACAAGGCCGTGCGCGCCGCCCACTCCGGCAACGCCGCAGTCAACACGTACACGATGGGCGTCTCGATGATGGGCACGTTCGCGACCAGCGCCCCGACGCAGGCCACCAAGGACGCCGTGGCCAAGCTCATCAGCTGGCGCCTCAGCGCGGCGGGAGTCCCGGCGACCGGCACGTACTCGCTGGGCGGCAAGACGCTCAACCGCATCGCGGGCCACCGCGACGTCGTCGGCACGGAGTGCCCCGGGGCCGCGGCGTACGCGTGGCTCAGCGCCTCCGGCGGTCTGCGCCAGAGCGTCGCGTCGATGATGTCGGCGTCCGACACCGCGATCTCGCAGCGCGCCGACAAGCTCGGCCCCAAGGCTACCGGCGCGCTCGTGAAGGCCGAGTACCCCTTCGGCTCGGCCCCGGGTGGCACGAAGGCCCGCTACCGCAAGATCGACATCATCTCGACGCGCTTCGGCACGTTCTCGCTGGGTGACGTCGTGCGCTCGCGCTACAACTCGCTCGGCGCGCAGTCCGGCGTCATGGGTGCACCGACCACGATCGTCACGACGACGCGTCGCTCCCAGGTGCGGGTGCAGCGCTTCCACCACGGCACGATCTACCGCGTCAAGCGCAAGAACAAGCCGCTCGCGGGCTTCGCGCTGTACGACCGGATCGAGAACAAGTACCGCTCGCTGAAGGAGGCCAGCGGCAAGCTGGGCGTCCCGACGAAGTCGCAGCGGGCGATCTCCGGCGGACGTCAGCGCGCGTACTTCACGCAGGGCACGCTGACCCTCGAGGCGAACGGCCGTGTCACGGTGTCCGTGAAGTGATCGCCGTCGCCCGGACCGCCGCGATCGCCGCGGCGGCCAATGCGCTGTCCCTGGGCTTCGCGGCCTGGGTGTTCGACCGCTTCGACATCCGCTTCGGCTGGTTCGTGGCGGCGGTCGTGCTGTTCACGGTGCTGACGGTCGTGCTGCGCGGCGTCGTGGTGGGCACCGTCAACCGGTTCGCCCGCGGCTACACGATCGTGGGTGGGCTGGTGCTGACCCTGCTGGTGCTGGCCATCGTCGATCTGGTCGTCCCCAGCGACGGGTTCGAGATCGAGGGGTGGGGCACGTGGATCGGCGTGACGCTGATCGTGTGGGCCGCGGGCGTCGCCTTCGGCGAGGTCGACAACCAGGCTCCCGCCCCCCGGCGGCACTGACCCCACCCTGACCCAGAAGTGCGGAGAACCGGACCACATCCCTGACGGGATTCGGTCCGGTTCTCCGCACTTCTGGGCGGGGTTACTCCGCGGCCGGGGCGTCCTTGATGTCGGCGACGACCTCGCCCGAGCCGATGGGTCCGCCGACCTCGACCTTCAGGCCCGTGACGACGCCGGCCTTGTGGGCGTTGATGGGCTGCTCCATCTTCATGGCCTCGACGACGATGATCTGGTCGCCGGCGGCGACCTCCTGACCCTCGGTGACCGTGACCTTGACGACGGTGCCCTGCATCGGGGCGACCAGCGAGTCGCCGGACGCCGCGGCGCCGGCTGCCTTGCCGGCCTTGCGCTTGGCCTTCTTGGCGCCCGCGGGGGCTGCCGAGGCTCCGAGGCCTCCGGGCAGGACGACCTCGACGCGCTTGCCGCCGACCTCGACGACGACGCGCTCGCGCTCGGCGGGCTCGTCGGCGTCCGCGGACGCGCCGGAGTACGGCTCGAGCTGGTTGTCGTAGTCGGTCTCGATCCACGTCGTGTAGACGTCGAACGAGCCGCCCTCGGCTGTGAACGCCGGGTCGTCGACGACCGAGCGGTGGAACGGGATGACGGTCGGCATGCCGTCGACGACGAACTCGTCGAGCGCGCGACGCGAGCGGGCCAGCACCTGCTCGCGGCTCGTGCCGGTGATGATGAGCTTGGCGATCAGCGAGTCGAACGCGCCGGGGATCGTCTCGCCCTCCTCGTAGCCGCCGTCGAGGCGGACGCCGGGGCCCGACGGGGGAGCCCAGCGGGTCAGCGTGCCGGGGGCGGGCAGGAAGCCGCGGCCCCCGTCCTCGGCGTTGATGCGGAACTCCATCGAGTGCCCGCGGATCTCGGGGTCGCCGTAGCCGAGCTCCTCGCCGGCGGCGATGCGGAACATCTCGCGCACCAGGTCGAGGCCCGTGACCTCCTCGGAGACGCAGTGCTCGACCTGCAGGCGGGTGTTGACCTCGAGGAAGCTGATCGTGCCGTCGGCCGCGACGAGGAACTCGCACGTGCCGGCGCCGACGTAGCCGGCCTCGCTCAGGATCGCCTTGGAGGACGTGTAGAGCCGCTCGATCTGGTCGTCGGTCAGGTAGGGCGCCGGTGCCTCCTCGACGAGCTTCTGGTGGCGGCGCTGCAGCGAGCAGTCGCGGGTCGAGACGACCACGACGTTGCCGTGGCTGTCGGCCAGGCACTGGGTCTCGACGTGGCGGGGCTTGTCGAGGAACTTCTCGACGAGGCACTCGCCGCGGCCGAAGGCGCTGACGGCCTCGCGCACGGCCGACTCGTAGAGCTCGGGGATCTCCTCCATCGTGCGGGCGACCTTCAGGCCGCGACCGCCGCCGCCGAACACGGCCTTGATCGCGACCGGCAGGCCGTTCTCCTCGGCGAAGGCGGTGACCTCGCTGGCGTCCTTGACGGCGTCCTTGGTGCCCGGGGCGAGCGGGGCGCTCGCCTTCTGCGCGATGTGCTTGGCCTTGGCCTTGTCGCCGAGGGCCTCGATGGCGTGCGGCGGGGGGCCGATCCAGATCAGCCCGGCGTCGATGACGGCCTGGGCGAACTCGGCGTTCTCGGCCAGGAAGCCGTAGCCGGGGTGGACGCTGTCGGCGCCCGAGCGCTTCGCGACGTCGATGATCTTCTCGATCGACAGGTACGACTCGGCCGGCGTCGAGCCCTCGAGGGAGTACGCCTCGTCGGCGATGCGGACGAACACGGCGTCGCGATCGGGCTCGGCGTAGACCGCGACGCTGCCGATGCCGGAGTCCTTGCAGGCTCGGATGACGCGGACGGCGATCTCGCCGCGGTTGGCGATCAGGACCTTGGCCAGGGGCTTGCTCACTGAGTCTTCTCCTTGTGCGACGGAATCCTGCCGCAGTCTAGGGCGTCGATTAGTAGGACGTCATATGAGGTAGCCCACGTCCGGCTTGTCGCGTCTGGTTAATGGTTGTTAACATCGCGGCATGTCCTTCGCCCTGTCGCCCGAGCACGAGACCTTCCGCCGCAGCGTCCGCGAGTTCGCCGAGGGCGAGGTCGCACCGCACGTCGCGGCGTGGGACAAGGCCCACCACTTCCCGGTCGACGTCGTGCGGGCGATGGGCGACCTCGGCCTGTTCGGGCTGACGGCGCCCGAGGAGTTCGGTGGCTCCGGGGGCGACTTCACGTCGCTGTGCGTCGCGATCGAGGAGCTCGGCCGCGTCGACCAGTCGATCGGCATCACGCTGCAGGCCGGGGTCGGGCTCGGCATCACGCCGATCCTCGAGTACGGCACCGCCGAGCAGAAGCAGACGTGGCTGCCCGACCTCGTGGCCGGACGTCGTCTGGCCGGCTTCGGCCTCACCGAGCCGGGCGCCGGCTCGGACGCCTCCGCGACCAGGACCAAGGCCGTGCTCGACGGCGACGCGTGGGTCGTCAACGGCTCGAAGCAGTTCATCACCAACTCCGGCAGCGACATCACCTCGCTCGTGACCGTCACGGCCCGCACCGGCACGCGCGAGAACGGGACTCCCGAGATCTCGGCGATCATGCTGCCGTCGGGCACGCCCGGCTTCGTCGCCGAGGCGGCCTACGACAAGCTCGGCTGGCACATCTCCGACACCCACCCGCTGTCGTTCAGCGACGCCCGCGTGCCGGCCGACCACCTGCTCGGCGAGCGCGGACGGGGCTACGCGCAGTTCCTCGCGACGCTCGACGACGGACGCGTCGCGATCTCGGCGCTCGCGGTCGGCTGCCTGCAGGCGTGCCTCGACCTGTGCGTCCAGTACGCGGGGGAGCGCACGACGTTCGGCGCGCCGATCGGCGCCAAGCAGGGGGTCGCGTTCCAGATCGCCGACATCGCCACGATGGTGCGCGCCGGCCGGGCGCTGACGTACCAGGCCGCCGCGCTCAAGGACGCCGGCGCGTCGGCCCGGGAGTTCAAGCAGGCCGCCTCGATCGCGAAGCTCTACACGTCCGAGTCGGCCGTCACCGCGACCCGCATCGCGACCCAGGTGTTCGGCGGCTACGGCTTCATGGAGGAGTACCCCGTGGCCCGCTTCTACCGCGACGCCAAGATCCTCGAGATCGGTGAGGGCACGTCCGAGGTGCAGCGCATGCTGATCGCGCGCGGTCTCGGCCTCCCGGTGGAGTAGGCCGAGGCACCGCGTCGACCCGGAACGAGCGGTCGACGACGTCACACCCGGTGTTCACCGCGGCCCGCCGTCATAGGCGACGCCATGGCACCTCTCGTCAGGTGAGCGGCACGGACCGCTCGCCGTCGAGTGGTCGGAGTCTCCTGTGTCGTGTCGTCTGTGCGGGTCCGCACGCCTGAGGAGCGTCCTCGATCTCGGGGCCACGCCGCCGTGCGAGCTGTTCCTGACCGCCGAGGGGCTCGACCTGCCGGAGCCGACCTACCCGCTGCACCTGCGTTTGTGCGAGGACTGCCTGCTGCTGCAGATCCCCGCGCTGATCCTGCCCGAGGAGACGTTCGTCGACTACGCGTACTACTCCTCGTTCTCCGACTCGTGGGTCGAGCACGCACGTGCCTTCGTCGACGGCGCGGTCGAGCGCCTGGGCCTGACGTCCGACAGCTCGGTGATCGAGGTCGCGAGCAACGACGGCTACCTGCTGCAGCACGTCGTCGCGGCCGGCATCCCGTGCCTCGGGATCGAGCCGTCGGTCAACGTCGGCGAGGCGGCCCGCGAGCGTGGCGTCCCGACGCTCACGACGTTCCTCGACGAGCAGGTCGCGGACGACGTCGTCGCCGAGCGGGGCCCGGCGTCGCTCGTCGTGGCCAACAACGTCTACGCCCACGTCCCCGACCTGCTGGGCTTCAGCCGGGCGCTGCGGACGCTGACGGCCGACGACGGCTGGGTCAGCATCGAGGTGCACCACGCCCTCAACCTCGTCGCGCTGGGCCAGTTCGACACGGTCTACCACGAGCACTTCCAGTACTACACGGTCCTGTCGATCAGCCGGGCGCTCGCCACCGCGGGCCTGACGGTCGTCGACGTCGACCTGATCGGCACGCACGGCGGCTCGATCCGCGTGTGGGCCCGGCCCGCCGAGGTCGCGGGCGAGCCGAGCCGGGCCGTCGCCGACGCGCTCGCCGAGGAGGAGGCGGCCGGCCTGCACGCCGTCGAGGGCTACCTCGACCTCGAGCCCCGTTCGCAGCGGGTGCGCCAGGAGCTGCTGCGCTTCCTGCTCGACGCCAAGGCCGCCGGCCGCCGCGTCGTCGGCTACGGCGCGCCGGGCAAGGGCAACACGCTGCTGAACTACTGCGGCATCCGCCCCGACCTGCTCGAGTACACCGTCGACCGCAACCCGTACAAGCACGGTCGGTTCACGCCCGGGACGCGCGTCCCGATCCACGCGCCCGAGCGCATCGCCGACGACCGCCCCGACGTCGTCCTGGTGCTGCCGTGGAACCTCGAGACCGAGATCGCCGCCCAGCTGTCGTACGTCCGCGACTGGGGCGGCGAGATCGTCGTGCCCCTGCCGCACGTCCACACCGTCCCGGCCCCCGCGGCCGCCACTCCCACGGAGGTCCTGTCATGAAGGTCGTGCTCTTCTGCGGCGGCTACGGCATGCGCATGCGCAACGGCGACGCCGACGTCATCCCCAAGCCGCTCCAGATGGTCGGTCCGCGGCCGCTGATCTGGCACGTCATGCGCTACTACGCGCACTTCGGGCACACCGAGTTCGTGCTGTGCCTGGGCTACGGCGCCAAGCAGATCAAGGAGTTCTTCACGTCGTACTCCGAGACCGAGTCGAACGACTTCGTGCTGCGCGACGGCAAGGTCGAGCTGCTGTCGACCGACATCAGCGACTGGTCGATCACGTTCGTCGACACGGGTCTCGAGACGCCGATCGGCGAGCGCCTGCGCCGCGTGCGACCGCACCTGAAGGGCGACGAGTTCTTCCTGGCCAACTACGCCGACGTGCTGTGCGACGCCCCGCTCGACGCCATGATCAAGGAGTTCCACGACTTCGGCGCCGCGGCCTCGATGATCGTCGTGCCGCCGCAGTCGTCGTTCCACATCGTCGACGTCGCGGACGGCGGTGGCGTCACCGGCATCTCGCCCGTCAGCGACCTGCCGCTGGGCGAGAACGGCGGCTACTTCGTGCTGTCGCAGGAGGTCTTCGACCACCTGCCCGAGAACGGCGACCTCGTGGCGGACGCGTGCACGGCGCTCGCGGCGCAGGGCAAGCTCTACGGCTACCGCTACGACGGCTTCTGGAAGCCCGCCGACACGTTCAAGGAGCGGGCCGAGCTCGACGCCGCCTACTCCGACGGCAGCCGTCCGTGGGCCGTCTGGGAGGACCGCGGTGTGACCGCATGATCCGGCTCGGCCTCGACGACGTCCGCGAGGTCGCCCTCCTCGCGGCGCACTGCGACGACCTCGCGATCGGCATGGGCGGCACGCTGCTGACGCTCAAGCGGGCGCACCCCGACGTCCGGGTGCGGGCGCTCGTGCTCGGCGGCGCCGGCACCCCCCGCGAGAGCGAGGAGCGGGCAGCCCTCGCGGCGCTGGCGGGCGACGTCGACCTGACGATCCTCGACGTGCCCGACGGTCGCGCCCCCGCCCACTGGGACCGCATCAAGGACGCGATGGGCGAGTTCGCCCGCGGCGGCGACGCCGACCTGGTCTTCGCCCCGCACCGGCGCGACGCGCACCAGGACCACCGGCTCGTCGCCGAGCTCGCGCCGACCGAGTTCCGCGACCACCTCGTGCTGGGCTACGAGATCCTCAAGTGGGAGACCGACACCCCGCAACCCGTCCTGATGCACCCGCTCGAGCCCGACGTCGCGGCCCAGAAGCTGCGCGTCCTCATGTCGTCGTACCCCTCGCAGCAGTCGAAGGACTGGTACGACGAGTCGGCGTTCGCGGCCCTCATGCGCCTGCGCGGCGTGCAGTGCCACCACGAGCACGCCGAGGCCTTCGTCGTCGAGAAGGCCGTCCTGTCCCTCGTACCTCCTCCCTCCTCCCGCCCTCTCCCAGGAGCTGAACACGCATGAAGGTCCTCCTCACCGGCCACCAGGGCTACCTCGGCACCGTCATGGCGCCGATGCTCGCCGAGTCCGGTCACGACGTCACGGGCCTCGACACGGGCCTGTTCGCCGACTGCGTCATCGGCCCCGCGCCGGTCGACCCCGAGACGCTCGCGGTCGACCTGCGCGACGTCACGCCGGAGCACCTCGCGGGCTTCGACGCCGTCATCCACCTCGCGGCGCTCTCGAACGACCCCCTCGGTGCCCTGGCGCCCCAGATCACGTACGACATCAACCACGCCGCGTCGGTGCGCCTGGCGCGGGCGGCCAAGGAGGCCGGCGTCTCGCGCTTCCTGTACGCCTCGACGTGCTCGGTGTACGGCTCGGCGGGCGACGGCCTCGTCACCGAGGACGCGCCCCTCAACCCCCTGACGCCCTACGCCGAGAGCAAGGTGCGGGTCGAGGCCGACGTCAGCGAGCTGGCCGACGACTCGTTCAGCCCGTCGTACCTGCGCAACGCGACGGCCTTCGGGTTCTCGCCGCGCCTGCGCGCCGACATCGTGCTCAACAACCTCGTGGGGCACGCCGTGCTGACCGGCGAGGTCAAGGTGCTGTCGGACGGCACCCCGTGGCGACCGCTCGTGCACGCGCGCGACATCGCGACGGCGTTCGTCCGGACGCTCGAGGCGCCCGCCGATGCGATCCACGACCGCGCGTTCAACGTCGGCACCGAGGCCAACAACGTCACGGTCGCCGAGATCGCCCAGGCCGTCGCCGACACCGTCCCGGGCTCACGGCTGTCGATCACGGGCGAGACGGGCGCCGACCCCCGGTCGTACCGCGTCGACTTCTCGCTGATCCGCCAGGTCCTGCCCGGCTACGACGCGACGTGGTCGATCGCCGACGGTGCCGCCGAGCTGTTCGACCACTACACGCGCCACGGGCTGACGCAGGAGTCGTTCGACCGGCGCTTCACCCGGCTCGCGGTGCTGAAGCGGCGACAGGCCGAGGGCAGCCTCGACGAGAGCATGAGGCCGCTGATCCGATGAGGGCCGGTGCCACGAGATCAGACCAGCGACGACCGGAGGCTCGCCCACGAGCCGGCCGACCGGTCGCGGTCCGACACGATCGTCACGGGGTCGGGCCACGCGATCGCGAGGTCGGGGTCGTCGTACGCGACGCCGATGTCCTCGCCGGGCTCGTGCGGGCGGTCGATGCGATAGCAGACGTCGGCCGACTCGCTCGTCACCTGGAACCCGTGCAGGAAGCCGGGGGGGACGTAGAGGTGCGCGTGCAGTTCGTCGTCGAGCTCAAACATCGCCTGCTGACCGAAGGTCGGGGAGCCCGGCCGGACGTCGACCAGCACGTCGACGACCGAGCCGTGCGCGCACCGCACGAGCTTGGCCTCGCCGCGACCCCCGCGACCGTGCAGGCCGCGGACGACGCCTCGTCGCGACCTCGACTGCGAGTCCTGGGTGAAGTCGCCCGAGCGCACGGCGATGCCGGCCTCGGCGGCGGCACGGTCGAAGATCGCGGTGTCGAACGTGCGGGCGAACCAGCCGCGGTCGTCGCCGAACTCCTCGGGGACCATCAGCAGGACCTCGTGCAGGGACGTGCCGTCGACGCGCATGGGGTCATGCTGCCATGACGGCGCCCCCCACGTGCTGCGCCTGCGGGTCCGACGCCACCGACATCGTGCTCGACCTCGGCAGCGTCCCGGTCGCCGACACGTTCCCGCCCGTCACGAGCGACCCGGCGGCCGATCCGCGGCACCCCCTCGCGATGGCGCTGTGCCGCACGTGCGGGCTGGCGCAGATCGCCCACGACGACACCGAGGCGGAGCAGCCCCTCGGCGTCGAGCCGCGGGCGCTGGTCGAGCAGGCGGGGCGCGCCGTGGCGGTCGCCGCCGGCCGCGGCTGGCTGCCGGGCCGGACCGTGCGCGAGTTCCCCAGCCCGCACGGCGGCACCTGGGTGCCGCTCGTCACGGCGCGCGGCCACGTCGAGACGTCCGGTCGCGCGTCGGTCGTGCTCGACAGCTTCGGCGTGATGCACGAGCCCGACCAGCGTGCGGCGTGGCGAGCACGCGCCGCGGCGACCGACGCCGACGGCGTCCTGCTGGTCCAGTTCCACTCGCTGGCGGCGATCGTGCGCCACTCCCAGTGGGCGTCGCTGCGGCACGGCCACGCCGCGTACTACTCGCTGACGGCGCTGCGCCGCCTGCTCGCCGACGTCGGCATGTCGCTCGTCGGCGTCGAGTCGTTCGACCTCTACGGCGGGACGGTGCTGGCCGCGGCACGGCACGGCGAGCACGGCCCCGACGCCGGCGTCGACGCGATGCTGGCCGACGAGGACGCCCTCGGCGTCACCGATGCCGCGGTCGTCGGCCGCCTGCAGGCCACGGTCGACCGTGACGTCGCGGGGCTCCGCAGCTGGCTCGAGGCGCGATCGGCCGAGGGCCGCCGCGTGCTGGGCTACGGTGCCGCGTCGGTGGCGGTGGCCCAGCTCGGGCTGGCCGGTGTCGACGCCTCGCTGCTCGGGGCGGTCGCCGACGCGTCGCCCGGCAAGCAGGGGCGGCGCATGCCGGGCACCGACGTCCCGATCGTCTCGCCCGACGACCTCGTGGCGTCCTCGCCCGACCTGGTGCTGCTGACGCTGCCCGACCTGCTGCCCGAGCTCGAGGCGTCGTACCCCGCTCTCGCGGGGCGATGGGTCGTCAGGGGTGACCGTGAGCCGTCGTGATCAGGTGAGCAGCGCCCACTGCCGGTGCTCCCGCACGTCGCCGAGCGGCGGTGCCGCCCAGCCCTCGCAGACGAATCCGGAGGTGGCCAGCGCCGCCTCGAGCGCGGTGTCGTCGACCGGCACGAACCACGCCACCCGGCGCACGTCCGCCCGCACGCCCGCGACGACGAGGTCGACGACGTCGGACGCCATCTCGTCGGGCACCTGCGAGGAGCACTCGGCGGTCGAGGTGCCGGCGTCGACGCGGCACGTGAGCCGTCCGACGGCCACGCCGTCGACCAGCACGGCCGATCGCGGCGGCGTCACCTCGACGGTGCCGCGCGGTCCGGTGGACGTCCAGGTCGCCGTCGCGCGGCGGTCGGACCGTCCTCGACGGCGCACCCGCCGCACCGCGATGCGGGCCGTCGCCGGCAGCATCTCGACCCCGTGGGCCACGCGACGGACGAGCGGCTGCGGCATGTCGTCCATGGTAGGCCGACCTCCCACGAGGGGCCGGGCCGATGGGTGAGCCGCGCCCCGTGAGGGTGCTGACGATCGGGCCCGCGCCGCTGTCGGCCGACAGCCGCGGCGGCATGGCCACGGTCCTGACGCTGATGGAGGCCCACCCCGATCCGCGGGTCACGATCCGCGTCGTCCCGACGTACGCCGACCACGGGCTCGTGCGCCGGACGCTGCTGGGCCTGCGCGGCATGCTCGTCGCGTCCGCACTGATCCTGGCGGGGCGCGTCGACGTGCTGCACGTGCACCTGGCCCACGGGGGCAGCGTCGCCCGCAAGTCGCTGCCGCTCGCGGCTGCCCGGCTGCGCGGCACCGCGACCGTCGTGCACGAGCACAGCTACGACTTCTCGGGCTGGTTCGACCGCCTGCCGGCGTGGGGCCGGGCGCTGGTGCGGCGGGGCGTGGCGGCCGACGTCTGGCTCGTGCTGGCGACGCACCACGTCGCCGAGTTCGGCCGACGCCTGCACATGGACGAGGGGCGCATCCGGGTGCTTCACAACCCCGTCGTGCTGCCCCGGACCGCCGCGGGGCACGACGTGCCCGGTGCCCACGACGTCGTCCGAGCCGTCTCGCTCGGGCGTCTCGGTCGCCGCAAGGGCAGCTACGACGTCGTCGCGGCCGTGGCGCTGCTGCCGTCCGACGTCCGGGGGCGGTTGAGCGTCGTGCTGGCCGGCGACGGCGAGATCGACGAGGTGCGCGCGGCCGTCGCGCGGGCCGGGGTGTCGGACGTCGTCGAGGTGCGCGGCTGGCAGGGCCCCGCCGAGCGCGACGACCTCGTGCGCGGGTCGGACGTCTTCCTGCTGCCGAGCTACGAGGAGGGCCTGCCGATGGCGATGCTCGAGGCGATGGTCCAGGGTCTCGCGCCGATCGTCAGCCCCGTCGGCGGCATCCCGAACGTCGTCGGCGACGGCGTCGAGGGCCTGCTGGTCGAGCCGGGCGACGTCGACGCGCTGGCCGTGGCCCTGCGCCGTCTCGTCGACGACCCGGACCTCCGGCAGCGGGTCGCGGCCGCCGCCCGGGCGCGCGCCGAGCACTTCGACGTCGACCACTGGTACGACGACCTGACCGAGCTGTGGATCAGCCTCGATCGCGCCGCGCGGCGGTCACGCGGCTGATCGCCTCGCCGAGGGCCGCCGCGACGTGCGGCCGGCCGTGCCGCTGCGTGTAGGTGTCGCGCGCGATCCGCCCCTGACGCTCGGCCTCGGCCGGGTCGGCGAGCACGTCGAGCGCATCGGCCAGGCCCCGGGCGTCGTCGACGTCGACGACGGGCCCGCCGGGCGGCTGCAGCTCGGGCAGCGCGCCCTCCGGCGACACCAGCGGCATGACGCCGAGCTGCATCGCGAGCACCTGGACGCCGCTCTGGGTGGCCCGGCGGTAGTGCACCAGCGAGCCCTTCGCGCGGGCGAGGGTGCCGAGCTCGTCGGCGTAGCGGAACGGTCCGCGCTGCCAGCGGACGCCGGCCGGCAGGTCGCCCGCGAGGTCGCCGTCGCCGATCAGCACGAGCTCGTCGCCGCGGTGGTGCGGTCCGTCGCGGTGCATCGCCCAGGCCTCGAGCGCCACCGGGATGTTCTTGTAGGCGTTGAGGCGGCCGCTCAGCACGAAGTCGCGGCGCCCGTCGGCCTCGACGAACGGCGGCACGGCGGAGTCGGCGACGTCGCTGCTGAGGGGGACGACGGCGCGGTCGCCCCGGCCGGCCTGGTCGGCGACGTACTCGCTGAAGAACACCGTCAGGTCGGCGCGGGCCCGCCACCGGTCGAAGACCGCCCGCTCCCACCGCGGGCGCTCCTCGCCGGCGTCGTGCGGCCGGTCGTCGTGGACGACGTCGATGCGCGGCGCGGCGCCGGCCAGCGAGATCCAGCGGGGGTCGCGGACGAGCTCGGAGACGACGACGTCGGGGGCGAAGTCGCGCACCTCGCGGCGCACCCGCAGGAACGGCCGGTACGTCGAGGCCTGCTTCGGCCGCGGGTCGAGCACCCACTCGTCGTGGCGGGCGGGCCCCGACTCGGGGTGCTGGTCGGACGTCAGGAGCCGCACGTCGTGACCGACCGAGCGCAGCGCGTCGGCGTGGACGCGGGCCAGCGGGCGCATCCAGGGGGACATCCACAGGATCTTCACGACAGGACCTCCGTGATCGCGTTCTCGTAGGCGTCGGCCATCGCCTCGATCGTGTAGTGGTCGCGCGTGCGCGCGAGGCCGCGGTCGGCGAGGGCGGACAGGCCCGTCGGGTCGTCCAGCACCGCGGCCAGCGCCGTGCGCCACCCCTGCACCGTGACGTCGTCGACGACGACGCCCGCGCGGCCGTGGTCGAGCATGTCGGGCACGGCGCACGTCGCCGAGGCCACGACGGGCAGGCGGCGGGCCATCGCCTCGAGGATCGTGAGGGGGAACGCCTCGGACCGGCTCGGCAGGCACACGACGTCGGCGTCGGCGAAGGCGTGGTCGGGGCCGGGCGACCAGCCCCGCCAGCGCACGCGGTCGCGCAGGTCGTCGGGGGTCAGCGCCTCGAGGCGCGCTCGGTCGGGGCCGTCGCCGAAGACGTCGAGCGTCCACGCCCGGTCGCGCAGCCCGTCGAGGGCCTCGACCAGCAGGTGCGGGTTCTTGAGCTCGACGATCCTCGACATCATGACGAGCCGCAGCGGGGCGCCGGGGTCGCGTTCCGGTCGCGGCGGGACGTCGGCCAGCCCGGCGGCGTGCGCGACCCCGTTCGGGGCGACGAACCGGCGCCGGGCGACGTCGTGGTGGGCCTCGACCTGCTCGCGGTGGCGCGGCGACAGCGCGACGAAGCCGTCGGCGCGCCGCATCGCGCGCGCCAGCCCCGCCGAGTACGTCGGTCCGTCCGGGTCGGGCGGCACGTGGGCGCCGACGAGCCAGCGACGGTCGTCGGCGCCGGGGCGCGCGCGCCACAGCGTGCCGAAGCCCGTCTCGGTGTTGGTGTCGCCCGTGACGACGACCGACGGGCCCGGCGGCAGGTCGGTCGCCGGCGCCCACCACGGCTGTCGGACGACGCGGACGGAGTGGGGCACCTCGGCGACCAGGGGGCCGAAGCGCTGCAGGGCGACGATCGTGACGTCGTGGCCGCGTCGCGCGAGCTCGGTCGCGAGGACGACGTGGTGACGCTCGGCGCCGCCGTACACGAGGCGGTTGATCGTCAGGACGACCGACGGACGGTCGGTCGCACCCCGCCGCGCCCGGGTGCGGCGCTTAGAGCGCTGCACCCGGTCGAGCACCGAGGTGCCGGCGAGGTACAGGTCGCCGCGCCGCGAGCCGGTGCCGCCGGACTGGTCGATCTGCAGGGCGATGTTGGTGCGCAGCAGGTCACCCGAGCGGGTCGACGCCGCGGGGTCGGAGGCGACGGTGCCGGCCGACTCGTGCAGCACGCCCGGCTCGTCGGCGAGCACGAGACGCCAGCCCGCCGCCCGCGCCCGCTGCTGCCACTGCGACTCCTCGCCGTAGAGGAAGTACTCCTCGTCGAACGCGCCGACCGCGTCCCACGCCTCGCGGCTGATGGCCAGGCACGCGCCGGTCAGGTAGCCGTCGACGTCGTCGGGCCGGTCGGCGTACAGCTCCGAGAGGGGGGTGCGCCGCAGCTGCTCGGCGTAGCCCGCCGCCGACACGAGGGCGCGCACGACGCCGCGCGGGCGGTGCGCGACGTCCCACGGACGTCCGGCCCCGCTGGACGGGGGCGTCAGGGGCGCGGCCGCGGCGACGCCCGGACCGCGGATCGCGGCAAGGGTCGCGGTCAACGGTCCCTGCAGCAGGGCGTCGGGGTTGACCAGCAGCAGGTCGTGGCCGGGCACGGACGCCGCGAGGGCGTTGACCGCTGCCGCGAAGCCGATGTTGCGCCCGCCGCGGTGCCACGTGACGTCGGGGTGGTCGCGGACGACGTCGTCGAGCTCGGCGGCGTGCTCGGCGGAGTTGTCGTGCACGTGCACCGGCACGTCCGGCAGGTGCGTCGCGAGCCCCGCGAGGCACGTGCGCAGCAGGTCGGGGGTGCGGTAGGCGACGCAGCAGATCGCGAGGGGACGGCTCACGGCGACGGCACCTCCGCGGTCTCCTGGCCGGCGCGGAGCATGTCGCGGACGGTGCGCAGGCGCACGGGGCCGACCACGAAGTTGACCGCGAGGTACGCGACCCCCGCCGCCGCGACGGCCAGCAGCACCGGTGCGGGGCGCAGCAGCTCGGCGACGCCCGCTGCGACGACGAGCGAGGCGAGGAGCCGGATCGCGAAGCGCCACGGCGTCCGGTAGCTGCTGTGCCGCGAGAGCTTCCACGACGCGACGACCTGGCCGCTGAGCTCGGTCACGAGCAGGGCCGCGGCGGCACCCACCGCCCCCCAGACCGGGATCAGCAGCAGGTTCAGGACGATGTTGACGATCAGGTTGACGACGTTGAGCCGCACCAGGAAGACCTGCTGGTGGGCCGCGAACAGCGCCTGGCTGACGGTGCCGTTCAGGAACGTCACGCCGACGGCGACGAACAGCAGGGCGAGCGTCGGCGTGCCGTCGTCGACGAACTCGGCCGAGCCGATCAGGTGGACGACGGGGCCCGCCAGCACGAGCCCCACGACCGCGATCGGCGCGCCGACGAACATCATGGTCTCGACGCTGCGGGCGGTGAACGTCGCGAACCGCTCGCGGTCACTGCCCCACAGGCCCGTCATCATCGACAGCGTCGACGACGCGAAGAAGGTCGGGATGACCGACAGCGTGAACGCGAGCGTCGAGGCGAGGTAGTACGTGCCGACCTGCAGTGGGCTGTCGAGCAGGCTCAGCATCACGCCGTCGATGCGCCAGTACAGGACGCCGATCACGAGCACCGCGGTCTGGGGCAGGCTCTCGCGCAGCAGGTCCCAGCTCTCGCGCAGCGCGAAGACGGGCCGCCAGCTGACGATGCGCGACGCCGCGACGCCCTGCACCACGAGGACGACCAGGGGCGGGACGACCTGGACGATCGCGAACCACACGAGCCCCGCACCGGTCTGCAGCAGCACGAGCGTCACGCCGAGCGACAGCACGCGGCTCACGACGTCCGACCACGCGACGGCCTTGAACCGGACGGTCGCGAGGAACACCGGCTGCACGCACGAGCCGACCGTCGTCAGGGCCAGCCCGATCGCGACGATCGGCAGCACCGTCACGACCTCGCGCTCGCCGGAGTAGACCAGCAGACCGGTGACCGTCGCGACGAGCGTGAGGGGCACGCCGTACACCAGCGACAGGCCGGTGTTGATGCGCACGAGCCGCTCGAGGTCGCCGTGCCCCGACGTCACGCGGCGCACGACGACCGCACCGATGCCGAGCTCGGTGAAGCTCGTCCAGAGGCTGACGAACACGATCGCGGTGGTGAGGTGGCCGTAGTCGTCGCCACCCAGGTGGCGCACGGTCAGCGCGACCGTGACGATCGACGCGACCATGCCGAGCACCCGGAACACCAGCTGGTAACCGAAGGCGGCGGCCATGCGCTTCGCCGTCGGCAGCGGCACCGAGACGGTAGGGTCGGTCTCCGACGGCGACGAGGGGAGCTCTGCTGATGCGGGTGTTCGTGCCTCTTCCCGACGGGACGGCCGCGGCCGACTGGGCTCGCCGCTCGGCGCGTGGTGAGGTCCCCGACTCGTCGCCATACGGGCTCCACCACCTCCGGGATCACGGTTTCGACGTCACCTTCGGTGATCGCGAGCTGACGGGCCCCTGGGCCCGGGTCGCGCGGTCGTTGCGCTATCGGACGTCGGGGCTCGAACCGGTCGAGGCGTTGCTGGACCTGCGCCGGATGTCACGAGGTGAGAGTGACGTCGTGCTGGCCTATGACGAGCGAACCGGGGTTCCTGCGGCGTTGTGTGCGCCACACTCGCGGTTCGCGCCCGTCGTGACCGGCATCGGGTGGCTGACGACCCGCGAGGAGGCCCACCCGGTGCAGCGCCGCCTCGCGTCCGTCGCCCTGCCCCGAGCCGCTGCCGTGTGGACGCAGTGCAGCGCGATGGTGCCGGTGCTGTCGCGCGAGTGGGGCGTCCCGGGGCACCGGGTGCACTACGTGCCGCTGGGCATCGACACCGACTTCTACCCTGAGCAGCCGTGGGCGCTCGCGACGCCGACCGTCGCGAGCGCGGGGGAGGACCGCTTCCGCGACCACGCCCTGCTGGTCGAGGCGGTCCGCCGCACCCGCGACACCGTGCCGGAGGCCCGGCTCGAGCTCGCGACGGGCCTGCCGGTCGACCTGCCGGACGACCTCGGCACGCTCTACACGGGTCGCATGGGTGGGCGCATGCGCGACCTGTACGGACGGTCGACGGCCGTCGCGATTGCCCTGCGCCCGACGCGCACGGGTTCGGGGCTGACGGTCGTGCTCGAGGCCATGGCGAGCGGACGACCGGTCGTGGTGACCGACAACCCCGGCATCTCCGAGTACGTCGAGCACGGGGTCACGGGCCTGCTGGTGCCGCCCGACGACGTCGACGCGTTCGCGTCCGCGCTGCGCCAGCTGCTCGCCGACCCCGACCGCGCCCGGGCGATGGGCCGCGCCGCGGCCGAGCACGCCCGCACCGCGATGACGTCCGCGGGCATGAGCACCGTCCTGGCCGGCATCCTGCGCGCCTCCGCCTGAGCCTCCGCGGGGTCATGTCAGGCGATCTGGGCGTGCAGGTGGTCGCGGGTGGCCGCGGTGTTCGCGAGCCTCCAGACGACGTGATCGGCCGGCGCCCCGTCGTACGGTCGCAGCAGCCGCGCCGTGCCGCTCGGCTCGAAGCCGGCCCGTGCGAGCAGCCCGGACGGCCCGGGGTTGCCCACCGCCACGGGGGCCACGACCCACGGCACGACGTGCGGGCGCTCGAGGACCCCCAGCACCGCCGTCGCCGTCGACCACGTCGTCACCGCGTGCGGCACGCTGCGCGCCGTCCACAGCGACAGCTCGGCCAGGCCCGAGCGGGCGTCGATCGCGAACGTGATCTCGCCGAGGACGTCGCCGGAGGCCCTGGCCAGCACGTGCGGCACGACGGTGCCGTCGCGGGCGCCGGCGCGGAGGTCGCGGACGCGCTCGACCCACGCGGTCAGCGAGCTCTCGCGGTCCCAGGTGTCGAGGCCCTGCGACAGGGACGGCCGCAGCCGCGCCTCGTCGAGCAGCCGCGCCCGGCGCCACGACGGCCCGTCGGTCAGGCGCGGGGCGCGCAGGAGCACGTCGAGGCCGTCGACGCGTCGCGGGCCGGCCGTGGCCGGGGCCACACGCCGGTTCGCGCGAACGCGGACGATTCGTCCGTCATGGTTGCCGCTCGCGATACTCATGCACCACGAGACTATCCACCGGTGGCGAAGCCGCCGGACGAACGACGAGCCGAGACGTGGAGGACGAGCTGTGCGGGTTGACGAGCTGGTGCGGTCGCTCACGAGGCGGCCCGTCGCGCTGCTCCTGGTCGCGCTCGTCGCGGTGCTGGGCGCCGCCTACGGGTGGACGTCCGCGTCGACGACGTACGAGAGCCGCGCCGTCGTGCTGGTCATCCCGCCGCCGGCCGCCGACGGGGGCGCCGCCGCCAACCCGCTGGTCAACCTCGACTACAACATCAGCCAGCTGGCGCTGACGGTCAGCACGCAGCTCGAGGGCGACGACGTCCGCGACGCGGTCGTCGCCGCCGGAGGCGACGGCGTCTACTCGGCCGACACGCTCAGCAGCGACAACGCCGCGGTGGCCCAGCTGACGCCGCTGATCTCGCTGACCGCGTCGGGTGACAGCGCCGACGGTGCGCAGCAGGCCGCCGCCGCCCTCGTCGAGCAGGTCTCGACGCAGCTCACCGCGATCCAGACGTCGGCGAGCGTCGCACCGGCCTCGCAGGCCACGACCGTCACGTCCGCCGCACCCACGACGGGTGTCGCGGTCGGCAACGCGCAGCTGCGGGCGGCCGGCGTGACGGGCCTGGCGGCCGGGTTCGTCGCGCTCGTGGCCCTGGTGGCGCTGACCCCCCTGCTGAAGGGCGGGCGCGGCGACGGCCCCGGACGCAGCGGCGTCCCCCGCTCGGCGGTCCGCGAGCTGCTGCAGGACGAGTGGCAGCGCAGCGGGCGCAACGTGCCGCTGACCCGCGCCGAGGCGCGGCAGGCGTGGCGCAGCGCCGAGGCCCGGCTCGAGGCCCAGCAGCGGTCCGGCACACGGCAGGTCGAGCGCTCGCGCCCGATCCGCCCGGGTCGTGGCTGACGCAGCCGCCGGCCCGACCGGCGTGCGCGGCCCCCGCGTCGTGGTCGACGACCGCGTCGGCGTCGGCGCGACGGTCGTCGCGGTGGTCTGCGGCTGGCTCCTCGCGACGCGCCAGTCGGTCGTCGTCCCGTTCACGCTGGGCCTGACGCCCGTCTCGATCGCCTGGTACGTCGGGGGTCTGCTCCTGCTGCTGTGCTGGCTCGGACGCCAGCACGTCCGGCCGCCGCACCGCCCGTCCGCGCTGCTCGCGATGGGCATGCTCGCGGCGACCCTGGTCTCGTGCGCCGGCCTGATGGTGCGCGGTCCGGTCGGCGACCAGGCCTCGCAGTCGCTGCAGCTCGTGACCCGCGAGGTCGGGATGCTCGCCGCGGTCCTGCTGGTCATGGTCGTCATCGGCAGTGCCGCCGATCTCGTGCGCGTCGTCCAGGGCGTCGTCGTCGGCGCAGCGGTCAGCGCCGTGCTCGCCCTGCTGCAGGTGGCGACGGGCGTCGAGCTGGCCGGGGCGCTGGTCCTGCCCGGGCTGACCGACCAGGGCAGCGGCGCGATGGCCGGCGAGCTGCTGCGCGCCGGCGCGGTCCGCCCCGCGGGCAGCGCGGGGCACCCGCTCGAGCTGGCCGCCGTCCTGACCGTGGTCTTCCCGCTCGCGCTGGGCCTGACGCTCTCGCGACGCGATCGGGGCGGCACGGCCTGGCCCTGGGCCGTGGCATCGGCGGTCATCGCACTCGGTGCGGTGTCGACGATCTCGCGCTCGGCCTTCGTGGGGATCGCGGCGGCCCTCGTCGTCATGGCGTGGCGCTGGCCCGTGCGGCGGGTCGTGACGGGCGGGTCGGCCGTCGTCCTCGTGGTGGTGGGTGCCGTCGTGGCCGGGGTGCCCCTCGTGTCGCGCCTGGCCGACGTGCTGGTCGGCGGGACGTCCGACAACTCGGTCGGCTCGCGCACGTCCGGCCTGTCCTACGCGCTCGAGCGGCTGCCGAGCCACTGGCTGCTCGGCCAGGGCGCGGGCACGTACGACGTCGCGCAGCAGCCCGTGCTCGACAACTTCTACCTGACGCGTCTCGTCGAGTCGGGGGTCGTCGGGCTCACGGCGCTCCTGATGCTGGTCGGCGGGGCCTGGCTCATCGCGTTCCGGGCGTCGCGCCGCGGCGTCACGTCGCCGGGCGCCGGCGACTTCGAGCTCGTCAACGGCATCCTCGGCGCCGTCACGGCCGCCGCGGTCGTCGCGCTGATCCTCGACATCGGCGGCTTCGCGCAGATCTCGACCCTGCTGTACGTCCTCGTCGCGCTGGCCGGCTCGGCAGCCCTCACCACCGGGAGCACCCACCATGGCTGAGCCGTTCCTGCCCGTCTCGACGGCCCGTCAGGCGCGCCTGCACGAGCTCGTGCCGGGTGGCGCCCACACCTACGCGCGCGGCTCCGACCAGTACCCCGACGGCATGGCGCCGGTGCTCACGCACGGCGCGGGGGCGCGCGTCTGGGACGTCGACGGACGCGAGTACGTCGAGTACGGCATGGGGCTGCGGTCGGTCACGCTGGGGCACGCCTACGCGCCGGTCGTCGACGCCATCACCGCGGCGCTGGCCCGCGGCAACAGCTTCAGCCGGCCCTCCGAGATCGAGCTGACCGCCGCCGAGCGCTTCCTCGAGCTCGTGCCCACGGCCGACATGGTCAAGTTCGCCAAGAACGGCTCCGACACGACCACCGCGGCGGTGCGGCTGGCCCGGGCGGCGACGGGTCGACACAAGATCGCGATCAGCGACCAGCCCTTCTTCTCGGTCGACGACTGGTTCATCGGCACGACCGCGATGGCTGCCGGCACCGACGAGCTCGCGCGCCCCCTGACCGTCCGCTTCGCGTACAACGACCTCGACTCGCTCGAGCGGGCGCTCGCCGGCGACGACGTCGCGTGCGTGTTCCTCGAGGCCGCCACGGGATCGGCCGAGCCCGATCCCGGCTTCCTCGAGGGCGTGCGGGCGGCGTGCGACCGCCACGGCACGCTGATGGTGCTCGACGAGATGATCACGGGCTTCCGCTGGTCGGCGCACGGGGCGCAGCACGTGTACGGCGTGACGCCCGACCTGTCGTGCTGGGGCAAGGCGATGGGCAACGGCTTCGCGGTGTCGGCGCTGGCCGGACGCCGCGACGTCATGGAGCTCGGCGGGCTCAACACCGACGCCGACCGGGTGTTCCTGCTGTCGACGACCCACGGTCCCGAGACGTCGGGGCTCGCGGCATTCCTGGCCGTCGCGGACGCCTACACGTCCGGCGACCCCGTCGGGCTGATGGAGCGGGCGGGGCGCGACCTCGCCGAGGGTGTCCGCGCGGCCGCGGACGCGGCGGGGGTCGGCGAGCACGTCACGGTGTCGGGACGTCCGTCGTGCCTCGTGTTCGGCACGCGCGACCCCGAGGGCCGGCCCAGCCAGGCGTGGCGCACGCTGTTCCTGCAGGAGCTGCTGCGACGCGGCGTGCTGGGGCAGTCGTTCGTCACGTCGGCGGCGCACACCGAGGCCGACGTCGCCCAGACCGTCGACGCCGTCGCGCAGGCGTGCGAGGTCTACCGCCGGGCGCTCGACACGGGGTCGGTCGAGGGCTTCCTGGTCGGTCGGCCCGTCGCGCCGGCCGTCCGGCGGACGGCGGCCCCGCGCCGGTTGTAGCCGGGGGAGGTGGCGGCTAGAGCGCGCTCATCTTCGCGCAGGGCAGCGGGATGTGCTTGGCCCCGTCGCCGAAGTCGACCTGCGCCGACGTCGTGCCCTGGAGGCTGACGATGCGGCCCATGCCGTAGGTGTCGTGCGAGACGCGTGCACCGACCTCGTAGACCTCGTGCACCACCTCCGGTCCGGCCTGGAAGGGACTGGATGCGTGGTAGCGGCGCTTGCGGGGTGTGGTTGCCATCGTTCGTCCATCCTTGCACCTCCGGGAGCCCCAGACCAAACATTCGCCCTAGTTCGTCCGCTCCCACAGATCGGTCCAGGCGATGCCGAGCTCGCCGACGAGCAGTCGCAGCAGGGGCAGCGACAGCCCGACGACGTTGTGGTGGTCGCCCTCGATGCCCCGGACGAAGGCGCCGCCCAGGCCGTCGATCGTGAAGGCCCCGGCCACGTGCAGGGGCTCGCCGGTCGCGACGTACGCCGCGATCTCGGCGTCGGTGACGTCGGCGAAGTGCACGACCGTCGAGGCCGTCTCGAGGAACTCGTCGTCGCCGCGGCGCACGCAGTGGCCCGTGTGCAGCACCCCGCTGCGCCCGCGCATGCGCCGCCACCGGGCCGTCGCGTCGTCGGGCCCGTCGGGCTTGCCGAGGATCTCGCCCTCGAACGCCAGCACGGAGTCGCAGCCGACCACGAGCGCGTCGGCACCGACCCGCTCGGCGACGGCGCGGCACTTGAGCTGGGCGAGGGCCGCGGCGAGGTTGCCGGCGTCGGTCGAGGTGACGAGGTCCTCGTCGACGCCCGAGACGACGACCTCGGGCTCGATGCCCGCCGACCGCAACGTCGCGAGGCGCGCCGGTGACTGGGAGGCCAGCACGATCCTGACCGGGGCGGCCATCAGCGCAGGGCCCCGTCGTCGTAGCGCTGGCGGACGGTCTCGAGCCGGTCGTCCCGCAGCAGCGCCGCGACCAGCGACTCGCTGCCGCCGACACCCGTCCACGTGCCCTCGATGCCCGTCGTCACGAACCAGGCGTGGTCGGCGGGCCACATCAGGTTCGGGCTGTTGATGTCGCGGGGCGCGCCGTTGCCGTAGCCCTGCGCGCCCCACCGACCGGCCTCCGCGAGGGGACCGCCGAACAGGAAGTACGTCTCGTCGTTGGCGCTCAGCAGCGGGCCCTCCATGACGTGCGGCGGGAAGGCCGGCGGCGGGGGTGCGACGGGCTTCTCCTTGGTGAAGATGCGACCGGGCCACTTCGGGGGGCCCGAGAACGCCGTGAGGAAGCCGGCCGCCTCGCCGCCGTGGATGTCGCCGTAGCCCTCCCACAGCGCGAAGAAGCAGTCGTCGGGGGTCGCGGTGTACGCCCGGAGCACGTCGACGAGAGCGGCCAGGAGCGCCGCGTCGAGGTGACCCTCGAACCGCTCGCCGTCACCCGTCGTCGAGTGCAGCACCCGCACGTACGCGTCGAAGCCCGGCGGGCCGACCTGCGTGCGCAGGGACGGCGCGGCCGACGACGTCGCAGCGTCGCTGACGAACCAGTCGGCGGCGTCGAGATCGGTGAGCGGGCGCAGCGGCATCGTCAGCGGCCGAAGGCCGAGCGGCGCCACTGGTCGGGACCGAACGTGTGGGGTGCGCGTGCCTGGCGGGCCGGGTGCCCCCACTCGCTGCGCGGGGCCGGCTTCGTCCGCGCGGCTGCGTGCGCCGCGGCGGCGTTGCGTGCGGCCACGACGGCGACCAGGGCCGCGAGCTCCTCGGGCGTCAGGTCGCCCTTGACGACCCGCAGCACGGGCGTGTGCGCGGGGGCGTCGACCTCGGCGGGCGTCTCGTCGGCCGTCACAGCGGGATGTTCCCGTGCTTCTTGGGCGGCAGCGTCTCGCGCTTGGTGCGCAGCAGGCGCAGGCCCTTGACGATCTCGGCCCGGGTCTGGCTGGGCTCGATGACGGCGTCGACGTACCCGCGCTCGGCCGCGAGGTACGGGTTGCACAGCGTGTCCTCGTACTCGGTCATGAGCTGGGCGCGCAGGGCCTCGGGGTCGTCCGCGGCCTTGAGCTCCTTGCGGTACAGGATGCCGACCGCGCCGGACGCGCCGACGACCGCGATCTGGGCCGAGGGCCACGCGATGTTGAGGTCGGCGCCCAGGTGCTTGGAGCCCATGACGTCGTACGCGCCGCCGTAGGCCTTGCGGGTGATGACGGTGATGAGCGGGACCGTGGCCTCGGCGTAGGCGTAGATCAGCTTGGCGCCGCGGCGGATGATGCCGTTCCACTCCTGGTCGGTGCCCGGCAGGAAGCCCGGCACGTCGACGAATGTCAGCACGGGGATGTTGAAGGCGTCGCACGTGCGGACGAAGCGGGCGGCCTTCTCGGACGCGTCGATGTCGAGGCAGCCCGCGAGCTGCATCGGCTGGTTGGCGACGACGCCGACGCTGCGGCCCTCGACGCGTCCGTAGCCGATGACCAGGTTCTGGGCGAACAGCGGCATGACCTCGAGGAAGTCGCCGTCGTCCAGCACGGACTCGATGACGGTCTTGATGTCGTACGGCTGGTTGGCCGAGTCGGGGATCAGCGTGTCGAGGGCGTAGTCGGTCTCGGTGCGCTCCAGATCGGTGTCGACCGGGTAGACCTCGGCCTCCTCCATGTTGTTCTGGGGGAGGAACGAGACGAGCGCCTTGGTGTACTCGATCGCGTCCTGCTCGTCGGCGCCCATGTAGTGCGCGTTGCCCGACTTGGTGTTGTGGGCGCGGGCGCCGCCGAGGTCCTCCATCGAGACCTCCTCGCCCGTCACGGTCTTGATGATGTCGGGGCCCGTGATGAACATGTTCGACGTCTTGTCGACCATGATCACGAAGTCGGTGACGGCGGGGGAGTAGACGTGACCGCCCGCGTTGGCGCCCATGATGAGGCTGATCTGCGGGATGACGCCCGAGGCGTGCACGTTGCGCTTGAAGATCTCGCCGTACAGGCCGAGCGACACGACGCCCTCCTGGATGCGCGCGCCGGAGCCCTCGTTGATGCCGATGATGGGGCAGCCCGACTTGATCGCGAGGTCCATGACCTTGGTGATCTTCTCGCCGTAGACCTGGCCGAGGCTGCCGCCGAAGACGCTGAAGTCCTGGCTGAACACGCACACCTGGCGGCCGTCGATCGTGCCGTAGCCCGTGATGACGCCGTCGCCCAGCGGGCGGTTCGCGTCGAGGCCGAAGTCGGTCGCGCGGTGACGGGCCAGCGCGTCGAGCTCGACGAACGAGCCCTCGTCGAGCAGCTGGTCGATGCGGTCGCGGGCGCTCTGGCGACCGCGGGCCGACTGCTTCTCGTGGGCGCGCTCGGCCATCTCCACGAGGGCCGTGTCGCGACGCTCGATGAAGTCGGCGAGCTTGCCGGCGGTCGTGTGCAGCTCGGGCTTCTCAACGATCTCTTGTTCGGTCACGGGGGTCAGCGTAACGACCGTCACGCCGAATGGGTATGTGAGTCTGTTCTCATGTCCTACCGCGACCTCGACCGTCCGCCCCTCGACGCGGGGGCCCTCCGGTCGGCGTTGACGGGGCCCCGGCGCCTCTGGACCGACGTCGTCGTGACGTCCTCGACCGGCAGCACCAACGCCGACGTCGCCGCGGCCGCCCGGGCGGGAGCACCGGAGGGCACGGTCCACACGACCGACGTCCAGACGTCGGGCCGGGGACGTCTCGACCGGGCCTGGAGCTCGCCGGCCGGATCGGGCGTCATCGTCTCGGTCCTGCTGCGGCCCGACGCCGTCCCGGCCGCGCGCTGGGTGTGGCTGCCGCTGCTGGCGGGGCTCGCGGTCGACGCCACGGTGCACGAGTGCGGCGTCGAGTCGGGGCTCAAGTGGCCCAACGACGTCCAGGTCGACGGGCGCAAGATCGCCGGCATCCTGCTGGAGCGGGTCGAGACCGACCACGGGCCCGCCGCGGTCGTGGGCGTCGGCCTCAACACGACCCTGCGGCGCGACGAGCTGCCGGTCGAGACCGCGACCTCGCTGGCGCTGGAGGGGGCGACCGACACCGACCGGACGATCGTCCTGCGCTCCCTGCTGCGCAACCTCGAGGCGCTCTACCGCGCCTGGGCCGCGTCGGAGGGCGACCCGGCCGCGGGCATCCGCGACTCCTACCTGCGCCGCTGCGTCACGATCGGCCAGCGCGTCCGGGTCAGCCTGCCGCGCGACGAGGCCGTGGAGGGCGTCGCGACGGGTCTCGACGAGCACGGACGCCTGCTGGTCGACGGCCGGGCGATCAGCGCGGGCGATATCACCCACCTGCGTCCCGCGTAGTGACAGAATCGTCGCCATGAGCGAGCGCCAGCGAGTGAACAGCCAGGCACAGAGCACGTCGTCGACGACGTACTCTGCCCTTCCGACGGAGATGACGAAGTGAGCCTGCCCAGAAAGCTGATGATCGACGGCGAGCAGACCGTCGAGACGACCCGCACCCACGTCAAGCGGCTGTTCCTGCCCTTCGTCGTGCTGCTGGTGGTGTGCGTGGCGGCGGGCTTCCTGATCGCCCAGATCGGCGACAAGGGCGACGGCAAGGCCGGCTGGATCATCGTCGGGCTCGCCGCGATCCTGGTCGTGTGGGGATCGCTGATCCCGTTCCTCAGCTGGTACCTGTGGACGTACACGCTGACCAACAAGCGCATCGTCGAGCAGAAGGGCATCCTGACCCGCACGGGCCGGGTCATCCCGCTGAGCCGCATCAACGACGTCGCGTACGAGAAGAACCTCAACGACCGCATCCTCGGCTGCGGCACCCTGATCATCCACGACGCGAGCGAGCAGGCGGGCCTCGAGCTCGACGACATCCCGCGCGTCGAGGCGTTCCACCGCACCGTCACGAACCTGGTGTTCGAGCGGCACGAGTCGCAGAGGAACGATGAGTCCGTCTGACGTCGACCGCGCCGACCTGCGCGACACCCTGGCCCGGCTGATCCTGCGGCACGACCTGACGCTGACCAGCGCCGAGGTCACCGACCAGGGCGGGGTCGAGCACGCCCGGGGCCTGCGCCTGTGGCGGGCGCTGGGGTTCCCCGAGACGGGTGACGCCCTCGCGTATGGCGAGCCCGACGTCAAGGCGCTCGCGGCCGTGGCGGTCGCGCTCGACGGCCAGATGCTCGACGAGTCGACGGTGCTGCGGATGACCCGCGGCCTCGGCGCCACGATGGCGCGGCTGGCCGACTGGCAGGTGTCGGCGCTGGTCGACCAGATCGAGCACGACGTCGAGAGCGGCAAGTCGCCGACCCGCCTCGAGGCGGCGGCCGAGCTGGCCCGCTCCGCCGCGCCGGGCTTCGAGCACCTCATGGTCTACGCGTGGCGGCGCCACCTCGCCGCCGCGGCGGCCCGGGTCGAGGCACTGGGGGCCGCCGACGCCGAGCTGCTCTCGACGACCATGACGGTCGGCTTCGCCGACCTGTCGCGCTTCACGTCGTTGTCGAACGGCCTCGACGACAGCAGCCTCGGCGCCCTGGTCGAGAACTTCGAGACCCGCTGCGCCGACATCATCACGGCGCACGGCGGACGCGTCATCAAGACGCTCGGCGACGCCGTGCTGTTCGTGACCGAGGACCCCCGGCAGGGCACCCGCACGGCACTCGACCTCGTCACGCAGATCGCGTCGCGCACCGAGCTGCCCAACATCTGCGTCGGCCTCGCGACGGGATCGGTCATCAACCGGCTCGGCGACGTCTACGGACCGCCCGTCAACCTCGCGGCCCGTCTGTCGCACGTCGCCCGCAGCAACCGCGTGCTCGTCGACGCCGCGACCGCCGAGGCGCTGGGCGACGAGTTCGACACGCGCGTGCTGCCTCCGCGTCCGCTGCGCGGCTTCGGCAACCTGTCGCCCATCACGGTGAGCGACCGGCGCGGGTTCCGCGCCCGGTAGGCGTCGCGGCCCCGATAGGCTGACGACCGTGCCGACACCAGATCTCGCCGTCATCGGCGGTGGACAGCTCGCCCGCATGATGCAGCCGCCCGCGATCGCCCTGGGCCTTCGCATCCGGCTCCTGGCCGAGGGCCCCGACGTCTCGGCGGCGCAGGTCGTGCCCGACCACGTCGTGGGCGACCACACCGTGCTGGACGACCTGCGCGGCGTCGTCGACGGCGCGCCCGTCGTGACGTTCGACCACGAGCACGTCCCGCCCGAGCACCTGCGCGTCCTCGAGACCGAGGGGCACGCCTGCCGTCCCGGCCCCCACGCCCTGCTCTACGCGCAGGACAAGGCCGCGATGCGCGAGCGGCTCGGCGCGCTGGGCGCACCGTGCCCGCGCAACGCACCGGTCGCGTCGCGCGACGACCTCGAGGCGTTCGGGTTCCCCGCGGTGCTCAAGACGACGAGGGGCGGCTACGACGGCAAGGGCGTCTGGGTCGTGCGGTCGCAGGACGACGCCGACGACGCCTTCGCGGCCGACCGTCCGCTGCTGGCCGAGGAGCTCGTCGACTTCCGGCGCGAGCTGTCGGCGCTCGTGGCGCGCTCGCCGTCGGGCGAGGTGCGCTCGTACCCCGTGGTGGAGTCGCGCCAGGTCGGCGGCGTGTGCGCCGAGGTCGTCGCGCCGGCGCCCGACCTCGACCCCGCCCTGGCCGCCGAGGCGCGGTCGCTGGCCGAGCGCATCGCGACCGAGCTCGACGTCACCGGCATCCTCGCCGTCGAGCTGTTCGAGACCGGCGACGGACGCCTGCTGGTCAACGAGCTCGCGATGCGTCCGCACAACACGGGTCACTGGTCGATCGACGGCGCCGTCACGAGCCAGTTCGAGAACCACCTGCGGGCGGTCCTCGACCTACCCCTGGGGGGCACCGGCGCCCGTCAGCCGTGGTCGGTCATGGTCAACGTGCTGGGCGGCGCGGTCGACGACCTCGAGGCGCAGCGGTCCGTCGTCCTGGCGGCCGAGCCCGACGTCAAGGTGCACCTGTACGGCAAGTCGGTCACGGCCGGTCGCAAGGTCGGTCACGTGACCGCGGTCGGCGACGACCTCGACGACGTCCTGTCCCGCGCCCGGCACGCCGCCGCCCTGCTCACCGACGGGTAGGGCGCGCCCCCGCTCGCCGGTGTTGGCCCGGCCGCGGTGGCGACCGGGCTGGGTAGGGTTGGGGCATGAGTGAGCAGCCGCGCGTCGGCATCGTGATGGGGTCGGACTCCGACTGGCCGACCATGGAGGCCGCCGCGACGGCCCTCGACGAGTTCGGCATCGCCCACGAGGCCGACGTCGTGTCGGCCCACCGCATGCCCGACGAGATGCTGGCCTACGGCCGCGAGGCGCACGGGCGCGGGCTCGAGGTCATCATCGCCGGCGCCGGCGGCGCGGCCCACCTGCCGGGCATGCTGGCCGCCGTCACGCCGCTGCCGGTCGTCGGCGTCCCCGTGCCGCTGAAGTACCTCGACGGCATGGACTCGCTGCTGTCGATCGTCCAGATGCCGGCCGGCGTGCCGGTCGCGACGGTCTCGATCGGCAACGCCCGCAACGCAGGGCTGCTGGCCGTCCGCATCCTGGCCGCGGGCGACCCCGGGCTGACGGCGCGGATCGTCGCGTTCCAGGCCGAGCTGGCCGACGTCGCCCGCGCCAAGGGCGAGAAGATCCGCCACCCCGCGAAGGGCGGCGCCGGCTTCCGCTGACCCGCCCGCGTCAGCGGGCGAGGGGTCAGGCCTCGATGTGGTCGTCGCCGACGAGGCGCAGGGTCTTGTCGGACCAGCGGCGCAGGTCGGCCAGCAGCGACGTGTCGTGCATCAGGTCGGTGCCGTACGACGGCATCATGTCGACCAGGCGCGGACGCCAGGCGGCCAGGCGGTCGGGGAAGCACGTCTCGAGGACGTCGACCATCGCCGCGACCGCGGTCGAGGCACCGGGCGAGGCGCCCAGCAGACCCGCGATCGTGCCGTCGGCGTGGCTGACGGTGCACGTGCCGAACTCGAGCGTGCCCGACATGCCGTTGCGGCGGATCGTCTGGACGCGCTGCCCGGCCGTGATGAGCTCGAACTCGTCGCCGTCGACGCTGGGCGCGAACTCCAGCAGCCCCTCGACGCGCTGCTCGCGCGACTTGAGCAGCTCCTTGACGAGGTACACCGTCAGCGGCATCGAGTTGAGCCCGACGCCGAGCATCGAGAACAGGTTGTCGGGCTTGACCGAGCGGGGCAGGTCGGTCAGGTGCCCCTCCTTCAGGAAGCGGGGCGAGAAGCCGGCGTAGGGGCCGAACATCAGGCTGGGCCTGCCGTCGACGACGCGGGTGTCGAGGTGCGGCACCGACATCGGCGGAGCGCCGACGGGGGGCTTGCCGTAGACCTTGGCGTGGTGGCCGCGCGCGAGATCGGCGTTGGTCGAGCGCAGGAACTGGCCGCTGACCGGGAAGCCGCCGAAGCCGCGGATCTCGGGGATGCCCGACTTCTGCAGCAGGTGCAGCGCCCCGCCGCCCGCGCCGACGAACACGAACCGGGCGTTGACGCGGGTCTTGCGACCGGTCGCGGCCTCCTTGACCGTCACGGTCCACGTCGAGTCGGGGTTCTGCTTGAGGTTGCGCACCTCGTGGCCGTAGTTCAGCTCGGCACCGGCCGACTCGAGGTGGCCGAGCATCTGCCGCGTCAGCGAGCCGAAGTCGACGTCGGTGCCGCCGGAGCTCCAGTTCAGCGCGAGCGTCTCGTCGTCGTCGCGCCCGGCCGACATCAGCGGCAGGCGACGGGCGATCTCGGTGCGGTCGTCGACGTACTCGATGCCCTCGAACAGCGGGTTGTCGACGAGGGCGGCGTGGCGTGCCTTCAGGTACGCGGCGTCGTCGGCGCCCTGCACGAAGCTGACGTGCGGCACGGGGTTGATGAACGACGACGGGTCGCCGAGGAGGCCCTGCGACACGCCGTGCGCCCAGAACTGGCGCGACAGCTGGAACTGCTGGTTGACCGTGATGGCCTTGGTGACGTCGACCGTGCCGTCGGGGCGCTGCGGCGTGTAGTTCAGCTCGCACAGGGCCGAGTGGCCGGTGCCGGCGTTGTTCCACGGGTCGGAGCTCTCGCGGGCCGGGCCGTCGAGGCGCTCGAAGAGGCTGATGCTCCAGTCGGGCTCGAGGCTCCTGACCAGGGTGCCGAGCGTGGCGCTCATGATGCCCGCGCCGACGAGGAGCACGTCGGTGTGGACGACCGCCGGGGTGTGGCGATCCGTGAGGACGAGGGAGGAGCGTTCGGTCACGCGTGGATCACCGCGAATTCAGGTCGTAGGTCTGGTGCTGTCGGCTCTTGTGAAGCCACGCACAAGCCTTGCGCGCCGGACGCCCCGATGCCGCATGGAGACGGTGTGATCTTGTCCGATCGGCGTGTGACGTACGTCTCGTGCTTCAGGCCTCGCGGACGTACGACGTCAGGGCCGTGAGCGTCGGCTGGGCGGGGGACGACGCGAAACCGAACCGGACGGCGGGGGTCACGGGGGCCAGCTCGCCCAGCTCGGTGCCCTCCCACGTGGCCCGGGCGCACGTGAGGCGGCGGACGTGGCGTGCGGCGTACCACTCGGTGCGCCCGTGGCCCGCCGTCCCGTATGTCTGGACGCCCGGCATGAGCCGCTTCGCGAACGGGTTGCAGAAGCGGGCCCAGGCCGACGTGCGGCGCAGCAGCGCCGGCACGAGCCCCAGGACGGGGGAGACCCACAGCTGCCGGCCGGGCGTGAAGCGCACCTGCAGCGACCGCGTGTGCACCGACCACTCGTCACCGGTCTCGACCGAGACCGGCTCGATGCGCACCTCGTCGAACGCGTAGGTCGATGCGATGAAGTCGGCGACGTCCTGCCGGGGCGCGATGAGGATGCGGTGGCCCGAGGGCTGCTCGATCATCGTGTCGGCGAACGTGCCGAACGGGCTGACGTCCCACACGCCGACGACGATGCGCGTGCCGGAGGTCGTGCCGATGCCGGCGATGTGACCCTCGAACGAGCTCGTCATGACGTCAGTCTGTCCGGCAGGGTGAAATGGCACGGGCGGGCGACCCTCAGGACGGCTGGTGCCCGGCGCCGGTCGGTGCCGAGGACGAGGCGGCCGAGTCGGCGATCATCGCGTTGAGGTCGAACCCCGTCGTCGTCCGGACGAGCTCGACGACCTGTGCCATGTTGCTCGCGAGCGCCTTCGGCAGCGCCGAGGCGCCGTCGGTCGACACGACGGTCAGCTGGTCGATGTTGCCCATCGGCGCGGCCAGCTCGCGGGCGACCTCGGGCAGGATCTTGACGAGCATCTCGAGGATCGCGGCCTCGCCGTACTCCTTGTAGGCGTCCGAGCGGGCCTGCATGGCCTTGGCCTCGGCCTCGCCGACGGCCTGCTTGGCGGCCGCCTCGGCCTCGCCCTCCAGGCGGACGGCGTCGGCGATCAGGGCTCGGCGCGACTTCTCGGCCGATCCGAGCCGCTCGCCCTCGATCGCGGACGCCTCGGCGGCGGCGATGCGGGCGGCCTTCTCGGCCTCGGCGTTGGCGACCTTGGCGGTGCGGGCGCCCTCGGCCTGCGAGACCGTCGCGTTGCGCTGGGCCTCGGCCTGCTGCTCGATGCGGTACCGCTCGGCGTCGGCGGGCTTGCGGACGTCGACCTCGAGCTGCTTCTCGGTCACGGCGGCACGCCGCTCGGCGACCTTGGCCTCCTCGGCCAGCACCTCCTGGTCGCGGGCCGCCTTCGCGAGCGGTCCGGCGGCGGTGGCCTGGGCCAGGGCGGTGTCGGTCTCGACCTTGATCTCGGCGCGCTTCAGCGCGAGCGTCCGCTCGGCGATCGCGACCTGCTCGTCGGCGGCGAGCCGGCTCTGCTCGCTGATCTTGTGCGACTCGGCCTCGGCGATGTCGGCCTGCTGCTTGATCTTGGCGGCCTCGGGTCGTCCGAGGTCGCGCAGGTACGTGCCCTCGGCGTCCGAGACGTCCTTGATCGAGAAGGAGTCGAGCGTCAGCCCCTGCACGGAGAGCGACGCCTCGGCGGCCTCGGCGACCTTCGAGGCGAACGCGCCGCGGTCCTGGATGATCTGCTCGACCGTCAGGGTGCCGACGATCGCGCGCAGCTCGCCCTCGAGCACCTCGGTCGTGAAGACGTGGATCGAGTCGGTCTGGCCCAGGAAGCGCTGCGCGGCGGCCCGGATGTGCTCCTCGTCGCCGCCGATCTTGACGACCGCGACGGCCTGCACGTTCAGGCTGATGCCCTGGCTCGACGGCGCCTTGTGCACCTGCAGGGTGATCTGCAGCGACGACAGGGGGATGCGTGCCATCGACTGCACGAACGGGATGACGAACGTGCCGCCGCCCACGACGACCTTCTGGCCCGTCAGATCGACGGCACGCTTGTCGCGACGTCCCGTGATGATGAACGCCTCGTTGGGGCCGGCGACCTTGTACCGGGTCACGATCGTGCCGACGAGCAGCACGAACAGCAGGGCGAAGCCGGAGATGGCGATGATGGTTGTCATCGGGGATGACCCTTCTGGGTGGCGGTGCGGGGGAGGGAGGGGTCCGCTCAGACGAGCGGGGCGACCTTGACGGCCGAGGGCGAGAGCGACTGGACGACCGCGATCGACGAGCCCAGCGGCAGGTCGGTGTCGGCGAGGGCGTTGTACTTCATGCGGTGTCCCGCGACCGTCACGGCGACCTCGCCGTACGAGCCGGCCTTGATCGGGCTGACGACCGTGCCGGTCGTCCCGATGACGGTCCAGGCGCTGACGTTGGCGTCGGTCTTCGAGCTCTGCATCGCGCGCATGCCGAGCCCGGCGCCGCCGCCGACGACCAGGCCCGCGACCGCGGCGGCCGCGAGCGTCCCGGCCGTGCCCCACGCGTCGGGCAGCAGCAGACCCGTCAGGCCGAACGCCGACAGGAACGCCGCGAGCGCCGTGCCCGACAGGAACGGCGTGTCGAGGTCGAAGACGTCGAGGACGCCGTCGAACACCACGGTGACCAGGAGGAGGGTCAGCCCGACCCCGGCCAGAACGAGGAACAGCATGGGGGAGTCCTTGGGGAAGAGTCGGTGAGGGACGGGGACCAATCTAGTGCGACAGGTTGTTGTCGCGGGGTGGGTTTCGGCGAATGGCAGGGTGGACGTCATGGCCCTCCTGCCGTTCGACCTCCCGGCGGGCTTCGCGGCCCACGCCGGGCGGGACGAGCAGTGGGCCACGTGGGTGGCTGGCGTGCCCCGGCTCGTCCACGGGCTGCTCGACGAGTGGGGCCTGCGGCCCGACGGCGCCCCGATGCACGGGCGCACCGCCCTGGTCGTGCCGGTCGTCGCCGACGGGGTGCGCGCCGTGCTGAAGGTCGCGTGGCCGGGCGGCGAGGGGCGGCACGAGATCCTCGGCCTGCAGACGTGGCACGGACGCGGGGCCGTCCGGCTGCTGCAGGCCGATCCGCGCCGCAGCGCGATGCTGCTCGAGCGCCTGCACCCCGACGACCTGTCGTCGCTGCCCGTGCTGGCGGCGTGCGAGGTCGTCGCGGCGCTGTACCCGCTGCTGCACGTCCCGGCGCCCCCGCAGCTCGTGCCGCTGACCCGCCTCGTCGAGCGCTGGACCGACGACCTGGGTCGCCTGCCGCGCCGGGCCCCCCTGCCGCACCGCATCGTCGAGCAGGCCGTCCACCTGGGCCGGGCGCTCACGACCGACGCGGACAGCACGGGGCGGATGATCCACGGCGACCTGCACTACGCCCACGTGCTGGCCGCGGATCGCACGCCGTGGCTCGCGATCGACCCGGAGCCCGTCTCGGGCGACCCGCACTACGAGCCCGCGCCGCTGCTGTCGAACCGGTGGGACGAGGTCGTGGCCACCGGTGACGTCCGCACCGCGGTCAGGCGCCGCTTCCACGCCGTCGTCGACGCAGCGGGACTCGACGAGGACCGGGCCCGCGACTGGGTCGTCGTCCGCGAGGCGCACCGGGCGATGTGGGCGATCGAGGACGGCGACGCCGAGCGCGTGACCGCGGCGATCGCGATCGTCAAGGCCGTCCAGGACTGACCCTCGCGGATGTCGGGGCGCGCGGCTAGCGTGGCGGCATGCCTCTCGTGACCTTCAAGGACCTGTGTATCGACGCCCACGACGTCGCGGCGATCGAGGCGTTCTGGTCGTCGGCGCTGCACCTCGACGGCGAGCGGGCCGACGACGGAGCCGTCCTGCGGGGGGCACGACCCGGCCAGACGGTCTGGATCAACGCGGTGCCCGAGCCCAAGACCGTCAAGGGCCGCGTGCACCTCGACCTCGTCGCGGCCTCGCTCGACGCGTTCGCCGGGCTCGAGCGCGTCCCGGTCGACGACGTGTCGTGGACGACGTTCCTCGACCCCGAGGGCAACGAGCTGTGCGTGTTCGTCGACGCGAACCGCCCGCCCGGGCTCAAGGACGTCGTCGTCGACGCCGCGGACCACGCCGCCATCGCCGCCTGGTGGGCCGACCTCTGGGGTGGGACGCTCGCCACCGACGACGGCTACACGTACCTCGACGACGTCCCCGGGGCACCTGTCGACTCGTTCGACTTCGTGCCGGTGCCCGAGCCCAAGACCGTCAAGAACCGCCTGCACTGGGACGTCACGCTCGAGCCGGGGGTCACGGTCGACGACCTCGTGGCCCGCGGCGCCGTGCTCCTGGCCCGACCGACCGACACCGCGCGGTGGACCGTCATGGCCGACCCCGAGGGCAACGAGTTCTGCGTCTTCGACCCGCAGGCGTCGTGACCGGCACGACGACCCGGCTGCTGCGCCCCGACGACGCGGCCGGCCTCGCGGCGGTGCGCACCGCCAACCGGGCACGGCTCGCGCCGTTCGAGCCGCGCCGCAGCGAGGCGTTCTACACCGAGGCCGGCCAGCGCTCCACGATCGACGAGCGTCTCGCGGCGCACGCCGAGGGGCGGGGCGTCCCGCTCGCGATCGTCGACGACGGCGACGGCGTCGTCGGCGAGATGACCCTGAGCGGCGTCGTCCGCGGGGCGTACCAGTCGGCCAGCGTCGGCTACTGGGTCGCCGAGCACGTCGCGGGCCGCGGCGTCGCGTCCGCGGCGCTGGCCGACGCGCAGGCGATCGCCTTCGGCACGCTCGGCCTGCACCGCCTCCAGGGCGAGACCCTCGTCGACAACATCGCCTCGCAGACCGTGCTCGAGCGGGCCGGCTTCGTGCGCTACGGCCTCGCGCCCGACTACCTGCGCATCGACGGGCGGTGGCAGGCGCACGTCCTCTACCAGTGCATCGCGTCGGCCCGGCCCCTGCCGCGCGTGAAAGAGTGAGCCGGTGGCCACCATCGACCTGACCTCCGACGTCGTCGCGCTGACCGGCGCACTCGTCGACATCGCCTCCGAGAGCCTGTCCGAGCAGGAGATCGCCGACGCCGTCGAGGCGGCGCTGCGCCCGCTCGGGCACCTCGACGTCGTCCGCGACGGTCACACGATCGTCGCCCGCACGTCACTCGGGCGCGGTGAACGGGTCGTGATCGCAGGGCATCTTGACACCGTGCCGGCCAACGCGAACTTCCCCTCGCGGCTCGAGGGCGGCGTGCTGCACGGGCTCGGCTCGTGCGACATGAAGGGGGGCGTGGCGGTCGCCCTGCTGCTCGCGGCGTCGGTCCCCGACCCCGTCCGCGACGTCACGTACGTGTTCTACGACGCCGAGGAGATCGCGGCCGAGTTCAACGGGCTGGGCCGACTGGCCCGCGAGCGTCCCGAGCTGCTGGCCGGCGACTTCGCGATCCTGATGGAGCCCTCCGACGCCGGTGTCGAGGCCGGCTGCCAGGGCACGATGCGCGTCGACGTCCGCACGGCCGGCGAGCGCGCCCACGCGGCCCGGTCGTGGATGGGCAGCAACGCGATCCACGCGCTCGCGCCCGTGCTCGACCGGCTCGCGACGTACGTGCCGCGCGAGGTCGAGATCGACGGGCTGGTCTACCGCGAGGGTCTCAACGCCGTCGGCATCCGCGGGGGAGTCGCGGGCAACGTCGTGCCCGACGAGGCCGTCGTCACGGTCAACTTCCGCTTCGCCCCCGACCGGTCCGAGGCCGACGCCCACCAGCACCTGCAGGAGGTGTTCGAGGGCTTCGGGCTCGTCGTCACCGACTCGGCCCCCGGGGCCGTGCCGGGCCTCTCGCAGCCGTCCGCGGCCGCCTTCGTCGCGGCCGTCGGCGCCGAGCCGCGACCCAAGTTCGGCTGGACCGACGTCGCCCAGTTCACCCAGCTGGGCGTGCCCGCGGTCAACTACGGCCCGGGCGACCCGATCTACGCGCACAAGGCCGACGAGCACGTGCCCGTCGAGCACCTGCACCGGGTCCTCGACACCCTCACCCGATGGCTGACACAGAATGGATGACCACGTGCCCGACCGCATGCCCCACCAGAAGGGGCCCGTGCAGCTGCGCCGCGACCAGCGGCCCGACACCACGACCGACCAGCGCCTGCTCGACTCGCGGGGCGATGCGGGCTGGGTGCACACCGACCCGTGGCGGGTCCTGCGCATCCAGGCCGAGTTCGTCGAGGGCTTCGGCGCGCTCGCCGAGCTCGGTCCGGCGGTCAGCGTCTTCGGCTCGGCCCGCACGCGTCCCGACGACCCGATGTACGCCGCGGCCACCGAGATCGCGGCCAAGCTGTGCGCCGAGGGCTACGCCGTCATCACGGGCGGCGGTCCGGGCGCGATGGAGGCGGCCAACCGCGGCGCGAGCGAGTGCGGCGGGGTCTCGGTCGGTCTCGGCATCGAGCTGCCGCACGAGCAGGGGATGAACGAGTGGGTCGACCTCGGCGTCAACTTCCGCTACTTCTTCGTCCGCAAGACGATGTTCGTCAAGTACGCGCAGGGCTTCATCGTCCTGCCCGGTGGCTTCGGCACGATGGACGAGCTGTTCGAGGCCCTGACGCTGGCGCAGACCGGCAAGGTCACCTCGTTCCCGATCGTGCTGTTCGGCAGCGCGTACTGGGGCGGCCTGGTCGACTGGCTGCGCGACACGATGCTGGCCGACGGCAAGGTCGGTCCCGGCGACATCGAGATGCTGCACGTGACCGACGACGTCGACGAGGCGATCTCGTACTTCGTCGCCAAGGACCGCTGAGCGTGGAGCCCGCCCCCGACGTCGTCAGGTGCCCGTGGGGCGACGACCCCCAGATGATCGCGTACCACGACCGGGAATGGGGCCGCGAGCTCCACGGCGAGACCGCCCTGTTCGAGCGGATGTCGCTCGAGGCCTTCCAGTCGGGGCTGTCGTGGGCCGTCATCCTGCGCAAGCGCGAGCGGTTCCGCGAGGTCTTCGCGGGCTTCGACCCGCCGACCGTGGCGGCCTTCGGCGAGGCCGACGTGGCGCGGCTGCTCGACGACGCGGGCATCGTCCGCAACCGCCTGAAGATCGAGGCGACGATCTCGAACGCCCGCACGGTGGTCGCGCTCGACGAACCCCTCGACGACCTGCTGTGGTCGTTCGCGCCCGGGCCACGGCCCGCGCCCGTCACGTACGCCGACGTCCCGGCCACGACGCCCGAGTCGGTCGCGATGGCCAAGACCCTCAAGAAGCGCGGCTTCCGTTTCGTCGGGCCCACGACGGCGTACGCCCTGATGCAGGCCACGGGCATGGTCAACGACCACCTCGCCGACTGCGTCGCACGCGAGGCCGCCGGCGCCGTGTGACCGGATCGCCGGCAACCGCACGTCCCCGGCCAGGCGTGGCTCCGCACGATCGGGGTCGCGCCGTCCTACGATCCGATCATGTCCAACCGGAGGATTCCCCGCTCCCGCCGAGCAGTCGGCGCGGTCGCGCTGCTGCTCACCGCCGTCGTCGTCGCGATCGTCGGCATCGTCGTCTCGACGGTCCCCGTGCTCGTCGCCGCGACCCTGTACGCCGTCGTCGTGGGCGGGGTCGCGACGCGGCTGCTCTCCGACGAGATCGCCCAGCTGCGCCGCGACTGGGCCCGTGACCGCGCCCAGCTCGCCGACAGCAACCGCACCGCCGCGGTCGCCCGCTCCCGCGAGCACATCGCCTTCGCCGAGCAGATGGGCCAGCGCGTGAGCCTGCGCGACGCCCAGATCGCGACGTTGCGCGACGCGATCGTCACCGCCGAGATCGAGCTGGCCCAGGCGCGCGAGCGCGTCTACGCCGAGCGGGCCCGCAGCGCGGCCCTCGAGGCCGACGCCGACTCGGCGCAGTCCGACCTCGAGTCGGCCCGGGTCGACCTGCGCCGCGCCAGCGACGCCCTGGCGGCCAGCGAGAGCGCCGAGCTGCAGGTGCGGGCCGAGCTGCTCGCGTGGGAGACGGCCGCCTCCGACGAGACGCGCCGCCAGCACGACCGCAAGCTGGCCTGACCGCCCGACGCGCAGGTTCTCAGCGGCCGGTGAAGACCGGCTTCTGCTTGGCCAGGAAGGCCTCGACCGCCACCGCGTGATCGGTCGACGCGCCGGTCATCGCCATCTTCTGGCCCTCGTGCTCGAGCGACGACGGCAGGTCGTGGGTCGCCGAGAACGCGACGGCGCGCTTGATCGCGCCGTACGCGAGTGTCGGCCCCTGGGCCAGCTCGCCGGCCAGCGCGGCGACGGCCGCCTCGAACGCGTCGTCGTCGACCACCGAGGTGGCCAGGCCGATCGACAGCGCCTCGTCGGCCGAGATCGTCCGGGGGCGCAGCAGCAGGTCCATCGCGCGTCCCTGGCCGACCAGGCGGGGCAGCGTCCACGACGCGCCGGTGTCGCACGAGAACGCGATGCCCGCGAAGGCCGTGTTGAAGCCGGCCGACCGCTTGAGCACGCGGAAGTCCGAGGCGAACGCGATCGAGGCACCGGCCCCGGCCGCGATGCCGTTGACGGCGGCGACGACGGGCTTGGGCATCGTCGCGATCGCCGTCGCGATCGGGTTGTAGTGCTCGACGACGGTCGAGGAGGAGCCGAGGTCCTCCCCGCCCGTCAGGCCCGACACGTGCTCCTGCAGGTCCTGGCCCACGCAGAACGCCCGCCCCGAGCCCGTCACGACGACGACCCGGACGGCGCTGTCGGCGGCCGCCTCGTGCAGCGCGTCGCGCAGCGCGACCTTCGTCGCGAGCGTCAGGCTGTTCATCCCGTCGGGGCGGGCGAGGGCCACCGTGGCGATCCCGTCGGCGACGTCGTAGGTGACGGGGGAGGTGTTCAAGGGGGTCTCCTGTGGGACTGAGGTCGAAACCGATCCGGTCATAGGCGATAATGGTAGAACGCTTGGACCGTCGGGTTGAGCGCCGTTACGAGAGGGGAACTGATGGCCGCCATGAAGCCACGGACCGGAGACGGACCGATGGAGGTCACCAAGGAGGGGCGCTGCATCGTCATGCGCGTCCCGCTCGAGGGCGGAGGACGTCTCGTTGTCGAGCTCAACAACGAGGAAGCTGCCACGCTCGGCGACGCGCTCAAAGCGGTCTAGGTGTACGGCCTCACGGTCCGCTGGTCCCTGAAAGACGCTCCCAAGGGCACCCTCAAGGCCTTGCGGGCCTATGTCGAGGACGAGTCGCACGCGAAGTTCGCCGGCCTCGACGGGCTGCGCTTCAAGACGTGGCGTGCCGTCAAGGGCGAGTGGTTCGAGGGCAGCTACGTGTTCGTGTCCGACGAGGCGCGGGCCGGCTTCCAGAAGTCGTTCGAGAAGATCGCCAAGGAGTCGGCCGGCTCGAAGATCATCGGCTCCAAGCCGATCCTGATCGAGGCCTGCGAGATCGTCGCGGTCGTCCGCGGGCCGGCGGGCTTCCGCTCCTCGAGCCACTTCGAGCACGAGCGCAAGGACGACTGACCGCCCGCGAGTCACTCACGCCCGCCGAGGAGTCACCCACGCCCGGCGTGAGCGACTCCTCGGCGGGCCTACGTGACTCGTCGGCGTCAGGGGAGGAGCTGGGCGACCAGCAGACCGTCGCCCAGCGGCAGCAGCACGCTGCGCAGCCGGTCGTCGGTCGAGACGCGCTTGACGACGTCGCGGATCGCCGAGGTCTCGGGATCGCGCTGCGACGGGTCGGCCACGCGGTCGTGCCACAGGGCGTTGTCGAACACGATGAGGCCGCCGGGCCGCACGAGACGCACGGCCTGCTCGAGGTACTCGCCGTACTCGACCTTGTCGCCGTCGAGGAACACCAGGTCGTAGCCGTCGTCGGTCAGGCGCGGCATGACGTCGAGGCCCGCACCGGCGATGAGCCGGAAGCGCTGGGGGGCGTACTCGGCGGCGGTGAACGTCTCACGCGCCAGACGCTGGTGCTCGGCCTCGAGGTCGACCGACGTCAGCACGCCTCCGGGCTGCATGCCGCGCAGCAGCCACAGCCCCGAGACACCCGTGCCGGTGCCGATCTCGGCGACCGCCCGGGCCCCGATCGCCGAGGCGAGGAACGACAGCGCCGATCCCGCGCCGGGGGAGATGGGGACGACGCCGACCTCGTCGGCCCGGCGTCGGGCAGCGGCGAGGTGGTCGTCCTCGCTCTGGTGGTCCTCGGCGAATGCCAGGCTTGCTGCGGTGGTGATGACGGCTCCTCGGTCG
Organism: Aeromicrobium sp. Root472D3; assembly: GCF_001426485.1. Taxonomy (GTDB): domain Bacteria; phylum Actinomycetota; class Actinomycetes; order Propionibacteriales; family Nocardioidaceae; genus Aeromicrobium. The sequence continues at coordinate 1,489,185 of NZ_LMET01000001.1, forward strand.
ATGTGTGCTCCCAGCCTATCGGCGCGGGACCGCCGAACCGTGGAGGCCGCGACGAAAGAACGCGGTGCCGGAGGGGTGTACGGACGATTCGACGGGGAACCGTCAGGTGGTTCTGTGCGTTCTCTCAGGTGAAGGAACAACGATCGACCCATGAAGGCAGACGACGTGGCCACCTCGACGCTCGACCGGGCACCCGCCGACGGGGCCCTGCCCGACTGGGAGGGCATCGTCGCCGAGCACTCGGCCCGCGTGTACCGGCTGGCCTACCGGCTGACCGGCAACCGTCCTGACGCCGAGGACCTCACGCAGGACGTGTTCATCCGCGTCTTCCGGTCGCTCGACACCTACGAGCCGGGCAACTTCCCGGGCTGGCTGCACCGCATCACGACCAACCTGTTCCTCGACCGGGTGCGTCGCAAGTCGCGGCTGCGCATGGACGGCTTCGGCGAGGGTGCCGAGGACCGGCTGCTGAGCGCCGAGGTGCTGCCGGAGTCGGCGGTGCACGACGCCAACTTCGATCCCGACATCGAGGCCGCGCTGGCCTCGTTGTCCGACGACTTCCGGGTCGCGGTCGTGCTGTGCGACATCGAGGGCCTGTCGTACGAGGAGATCGCCGACGTCCTGGGCATCAAGCTCGGCACGGTGCGCTCGCGCATCCACCGCGGCCGCACCCAGCTGCGCGAGACCCTCGCCCACCGCGCCCCCACCGAGGGTCGCACCAGGTTCGTGGGTCCGGTCGGCATCTGATGCCTCACCTGGGTGCCGACGTCGCCGCGTACGTGGACGGACAGCTGTCCGATGCCGCGCAGCGCGACGCGTCCACCCACCTGCAGACGTGCGACGCGTGCGAGAAGGCCGTGCGCCAGCAGCGTCTGCTGAAGTCCCGCATGTCGACGGTCGCGACCCCCGGACCGCCCGCGGCCCTGCTGGCCTCGCTGGCCGGCCTGGCCGCCGATCCGCCCGCGCGGGAGTCGTGGTGGGTGCGGCTCGGACGCTCGGTGCCCCTGCGCGCCGGCGTCGTGCTGGCCAGCGCCTCGCTCGCGGTGGTCGGGACGGCCTATGCGGTGGGCGGGTCGGAACGGGTCGGCGACGAGGTCGTCCCGTCGTACGCGCGCTACGCCGCCGACTTCTCCGCGCCGGCGCCGGGCCCCGACGACACGATCATCACGGCCGCCGCGATGGACGACCTGACGGAGTTCGGCTGGGCCTGCCACGACACCCTCGCCGGCGACCTCCACCGCGTCTCGGGCTCGTTCACCGACAGCGACGAGGTCATCGCGCTCGAGTACACCGACGGCTCGGCGCGGCTCAACCTGTTCGAGCAGAACGGCGTGATCGACCCGTCGACGCTGACGGGCTTCAGGCCCGAGACGATGGCCGGCTCGGAGGTCTGGGTGCGTGGCGGAACGCCGATGGTCGTGACGTGGGACGACGCGGGGACGGTCTTCACGATCGTCACCGACGTCGACCGGGACCGCGTCGAGCAGGCCGTCGCGGAGCTGCCGACGGGATCGCACGAGCAGGGCGTCGGGCAGCGGGTCGGCAACGGGCTGACGCGGATGTCGTCGTGGATCGGCGCCGCCTGACCCGTCGGGCCGACGACGACGGCGTCAGGTCGCCTCGGAGTCGAACGGCGGACGCTCGCCGGGGCGCAGGATGCGCGTCTCCTTGGTCGCCGCGGGCGTCGTGTCCCCGGCGTCGTCGTCGAGGAAGTTGCGGCGCACGATCTCGCGCGGGTCGAGGTCGCGCAGGTTGAGGTCGGAGAAGTCCTCGCCCATCTCGCGGCCGAGGTCGTTCTTGGCGTTGTCGGCCATGCGCCGCACGGTGCGGACGAACCCGCCCGCCTGCTTGGCGAGCTCGGGGAGCTTCTCGGGCCCGAACAGCAGCAGGGCGACCACGAGGATCAGTCCGATCTCGGGCCAGCCCATGCCGAACATGCGGGGACCCTACAGGCGTCCGGCGGGCGCGAGCCCCAGCTGCATGCCCACGAGGCCGCGTGACCGGCCGCTGAGCTGGTCGGCGACGCCCTGCAGGATCTTGGCCGACTCGGAGTCGGGATCGGACTCGACGATAGGGTCGCCGGCGTCGCCGCCCTCGCGCAGCTTCTGGTCGAGGGGGATCTGCCCGAGCATCGGCACGTCGTAGCCGAAGCGGCCGCTGAGGGTCTCGGCCACCTTGGCGGCACCGCCCGAGCCGAAGATCTCCATGCGCTCGCCGCCGGGGACCTGCAGGTACGACATGTTCTCGATCACGCCCGCGACCCGCTGGTGCATCATCGAGGCCATCGTGCCGGCCCGCTCGGCGACGTCGGCGGCAGCGGGCTGCGGCGTCGTGACGACGACGATCTCGGCGTTCGGCAGGTGCTGGCCCAGGCTGATCGCCATGTCGCCCGTGCCGGGCGGGAGGTCGAGCAGCAGCGCGTCGAGGTCGCCCCAGTAGACGTCGCTCAGCATCTGCACGAGCGCGCGGTCGAGCATCGGCCCGCGCCACGCGACGACCTGGTCCTTGCGGGGCTTGAGCATGCCGATGCTGATGACCTTGAGGCCCTTGATCGGGACCGGCATGATCATGTCCTCGACCTGGGTGGGGCGGATGTCGCCCACGCCCAGCATGTCGGGGATCGAGTGGCCGTAGATGTCGGCGTCGACGATGCCGACCTTGAGCCCGCGCTTGACCATCGCCAGGGCGAGGTTGACCGTGACGGTCGACTTGCCGACGCCGCCCTTGCCGGACGCGATCGCGAACACCTTGGTCAGCGAGCCGGGCTGGGCGAAGGGGACCTCGCGGTCGGCGCGTCCGCCGCGGAGCATCGTCTGCATGTCCTTGCGCTGCTCGTCGCTCATGACGCCCATGTCGACCACGACGGCGGCCGCGGGGGCGACGGTGCCGACCGCGGCGGTGACGTCGCGGGTCAGCGTGTCCTTGAGCGGGCATCCGGAGACCGTCAGGAGGATGCGGACCGTGATCTGGTGGTCGTCGATCGTGATCGTGTCGACCATGCCCAGCTCGGTGATCGGTCGCTTGATCTCGGGGTCGTTGACGCCGTCGAGGGCTGTGCGGATCTGCTCTTCGGTCACTGCTGCCATGTCCCCATCGTACGGGGAGGACCGTCACGGCGAGCCTGAGTGTGACCTAACCACGGGCGCACCGGGGGCCGCGGCGCTTTGAGAGGATGACCGGGTGGGACACCTCGACCTCAACTCCGTGAGCTACACCCTGTCGGACGGACGTCCGCTGCTCGACGACGTCAGCCTGCGCGTCGGCGAGGGGGCCAAGGTCGCGCTGATCGGTCCCAACGGCACCGGCAAGACGACCCTGACCCGCATCGCGACCGGCGACCTCGCGCCTCACGCGGGGGCCGTGACCGTGACGGGAGGGCTCGGCGTGATGCGCCAGTTCATCGGGTCGGTGCGCGACGAGACGACGGTGCGCGACCTGCTGCTGTCGGTCGCGCCCGGGGCGGTGCGCGACGCCGCGGCCGAGGTCGACCGCACCGAGCTGCTCATGATCGAGCGCGACGAGGAGCAGGACCAGATGGCGTACGCGCAGGCGATCGTCGACTGGGGCGACGTCGGCGGCTACGAGCACGAGTCGCTGTGGGACGTCTGCGCGACGTCGGCGCTCGGCCTGCCGTTCCAGCAGGTGCAGCACCGTGCGGTCACGACGCTGTCGGGCGGGGAGCAGAAGCGGCTCGTGCTCGAGGCGCTGCTGAGGGGGCCCGAGCAGGTGCTGCTGCTCGACGAGCCCGACAACTACCTCGACGTCCCCGCCAAGCGCTGGCTCGAGGAGCAGCTGGCCGAGTCGCCCAAGACGGTGCTGTTCGTCAGCCACGACCGCGAGCTGATCGAGCGGGTCGCGCAACGCATCGCGACGCTCGAGCCGGGGCCGGACGGCAGCACGCTGTGGGTGCACCCGGGACGCTTCTCGACGTACCTGCAGGCGCGCATCGACCGCAACGCCAAGCTCGAGGAGCGGCGCCTGCGGTGGGACGAGGAGCGCGCCAAGCTCAAGGCGCTGGTGATCATGTACCGGCAGAAGTCGGCCTTCAACTCCGACATGGCCTCGCGGCTGCAGGCCGCCGAGACGCGGCTCGAGCGCTTCGAGCGGCAGGGGCCGCCCGAGGCGGTCCCGATCGCGCAGAACCTGCGGATGCGGCTCGAGGGTGGCCGGACGGCGAAGCGGGCCGTCGTCGCCGAGCAGGTGGGGCTCACGGGACTCATGAAGCCCTTCGACCTCGAGATCTGGTTCGGCGAGCGGGTCGGCGTGCTGGGCGGCAACGGCTCGGGCAAGTCGCACTTCCTGCGGCTGCTGGCGGGGGGCGGATCGCGACCGGACGTCGAGCACGAGCCGGTCGGCGACGTCGTCCCGCCGCCGGTCGACCACACCGGCATGGCGCGCCTGGGGTCCCGGGTCCGTCCGGGCTGGTTCGCGCAGACCCACGAGCACCCGTCGCTGGTGGGACGGACGCTCCTCGAGGTGCTGCACCACGGAGACGGTCACCGCCGGGGCATGGGGCACGAGGCCTCGGCCAAGGCGCTCGACCGGTACGGGCTGGCCAAGGCCGGCGACCAGGTGTTCGACCAGCTGTCGGGCGGCCAGCAGGCCCGGTTCCAGATCCTGCTGCTCGAGCTGGCGCACGCGACGCTGCTGCTGCTCGACGAGCCGACCGACAACCTCGACCTCGAGTCGGCCGAGGCGCTGGAGTCGGCGCTGTCGACCTTCGAGGGCACCGTCATGGCCGTGACGCACGACCGGTGGTTCGCCCGCGGCTTCGACCGGTTCGTGGTCTTCGGCGCCGACGGCCAGGTCTACGAGGCGGACGAGCCGGTGTGGGACGAAGGTCAGGTCGACCGGGTGGAGCGCGCGAGGGAGAGGAACGACCGATGAGCCAGGACGTGTTCGGCGAGGAGTTCTGGGACGAGCGCTACGGCGCGGACGACCGCGTCTGGAGCGGGCAGCCCAATCCGCAGCTCGTCGACCGGGTGACGGGTCTGACGCCCGGCCGGGCGCTCGACGTCGGCGCGGGCGAGGGCGCCGACGCGGTGTGGCTCGCGCGGCGGGGGTGGGACGTCACGGCGTTCGACGTCTCGCGGGTCGCTCTGGACAAGGTGCGCGCCCACGCCGTCGACGCGGGCGTCGCCGACCGCGTCACGTGCCACCGGGTCGACCTCGCCACGTGGGTCGGGGAGCCCGCCGCGTACGACCTGGTGTCGGCGCAGTTCATGTACCTCGACCAGCCGGGGCTGACGACCCTGTACCGCCAGCTCGGCGCCGCGGTCGCGCCCGGCGGCCGGCTGCTGCTCGTGGGGCACCACCCCGTCGACGAGCGGCACGGCTCGCACGACTTCCCCGACGTGCGGTGGACGCCCGAGGACGCCGCGGCCTGGCTCGACGCCGACGACTGGGCGTCGATCGACACCGCCACGGTGCAGCGGCAGGGGCACCTCGGGACCATGCACGACGGCATCGTCGAGGCGGTCAAGCGGAGCGGGTGACGCGCGTTCACCGGGGCGTCGCCGCACGGTCACGCACTGGACGGCCTCGTACCGAAAAACTTGCTGGCTTGGCAGGACGTTCGTCCGTCGATCCGTTAGAGTCGGGCTGTCATTCCGATTGTCATCCCGCCGTGGTTCGTCCGTGGCGCTGTAGAAGGGGTATGCAGCATGGCCAATGTTTCAGTTTCCTACCAGGAGATGCAGGACCAGGCGACCAAGCTCAACAACGGTCGCGTCGACATCGAGTCGCAGCTGTCGGCTCTGAAGACCCAGATCGAGGGCCTCGTGTCGGGCGGCTTCGTCACCGACTCGGCCTCGGACGCGTTCCGCACGTCGTACGAGGAGTTCAACTCCGGCGTCTCGAAGGCCCTCGAGGGCCTCGACGGCATGGCGACGTACCTCAACAAGGCTGCCGAGACGTTCGCCGACGTCGACACGCAGCTCGCGAGCGCCCTCAAGGGCTGATCCGCCCCGATCGATCGCCCGGCAGGGGCGCCCTCAGGGGTGCCCCTGCCGACGCGGTCGTGAGCGCCGCGGCGCGCTCTTCACGACCTCTTCACGGTGACCACTCCCACGCGAAGGATGCCTCACGATGGCTGATCTGACGTACAACAGCGGCGACCTCGAGACCTTGGGCGCCCAGCTGAAGGACCTGCACGGCAAGCTCAAGGACGACGGGCGCCTCAAGGAGCTCAACAAGGAAGAGGTCGGACACACGAAGGTCGCCGAGGCGATCGACGACTTCGTCAACGACTGGGACGACAAGCGCAAGAAGCTCAACGACAAGGTCGAGGCACTCGGCGAGATGGCCAGCAAGTCCAGCGAGGAGTTCACGAAGGCGGACCTCGAGCTGGCCGAAGCACTCAAGCAGGAAGCGGAGTAGAGATCGTGAGCGCGCGCAACTACCTCCAGTGGGAGCTCGTCGGCGAGGGTTCGGACCCCGTCGTGGCGTCGGAGTACGACGTCGACCAGTCGGCCAAGATCTTCGCCGACCAGGGCCAGCAGATGAACGACGCCGCGTCCCTGCTCAAGCAGATCGCGGACCTCACCGGCTGGACGGGCGAGGCCGCCACGCAGCTGGCCGACAAGGCCGACGACGCCTACAGCGACCTCGACAAGGCCGCCCAGAAGTACATCGACGCGGGCGCCGCCCTCAGCACCTTCGCGGGCAAGGTCGGCACGGCACGCGCCGAGACGGCCGCCGCGGTCGCCGACGCCGTCGAGGCCGAGGCCCAGCGCAAGAGCAACGCGACGAGCGAGCTCGAGGGCGTCGCCGAGCCGACCGACGCGCAGAAGGACGCCGACGAGCTGCGCGGCGACCGGCTCGACGCGGCCAACTCCGCCCTGTCGGCGGCGCGCACGCGCCTCGTCAACGCGCTCGAGGACCTCGAGAGTGCCGCCAGCACGTGTGCGAGCGCGATCAAGAACGCGTCCGAGCAGTTCAAGGACAGCACGATGGACGACGTCAAGGGAGCCGTCAGCTCGGCCCTGGCCGTGATCGTCGACGCGCTCAACGTCCTCGCGATCATCCTGGCCGTCGTCATCGTGGTGCTGCTGATCATCGGCACCGGCGGCGCCTTCCTCGCCTTCCTCATCACGGCCGCCTTCTGGGTCGGCATCGCGATCCTCGCGGGCACGACGATCCAGTTCCTGATGGGCGACGCCGACGGGTGGGACCTGCTGTTCGCCGCCTTCGGTGCGTTCGGTGGCAAGCTGCTCACGGCGGGCGGCAAGCTCGCCGCGAACTCGATCAAGTCGGCCCGGGTGCTCCAGGTCGCCCGCATCACGCAGTCCACCAAGGACGGCATGAACGGGCTGGTCAAGTTCGGCCAGCGCTTCCCCCTGAAGTCGGTCCGGGCGTTCGCCAACGGCTTCGAGACCCGCGCCATCACCAAGGCCGTCAGCGCGTTCAACACCCAGATCGACGACCTCGCGTCGACGTCGCGTCTGCTGCGCGGCCTCGACCTGGCCGAGATGTCGACGAGCATCCGGCAGATCAACGCGCTGCGCGGCATGAACCCGACCCCCGCCATGATGGCTCACCTCGACGAGGCGGTCGGCGGGCTCAAGCTGGCCGGCACCGGTGCCGCGATGCAGTTCTCGTCGCAGTTCAAGGACGGGCTGGGCGCCCCCGAGTCGTTCACCAACACCTTCAACAACATGCGTGACGGTCTCGACATGCTGCAGGACAACCCGCCGGTCGGGCCCATCAGCGCCCCGATCAACATCCACGTCTCCGGCGTCGGGCGGTGACGCGCTCGTCCCTGCGACCCGGTCCGCGTGCCGGCCTGGAGATCGCGGAGGCGAGGGGGTGGCGCATCGAGGTCACCTCGGGTGGCGGGGTCACGATGACGTCGCCGGGCGAGCCCGACACCCTCATCGCGTCGCCGGGCCAGGTCGCCCGGGCGGTCGTGCTGCGTGGCGCCCAGGTTCCTGACGCCGCCCTGCACCCTCGAGGGTTCGAGGAGAGCCTGGCGCTGCTCTCCGACGACGCGGCGCTGCTCGTCGTCCCGTTGCACCTGCTCGCGCACGGCGACGTGCGCGACGCCGCCGAGCTGCGTCGGGTCGCCGGGGCCGACGACTTCGCCCAGTCCCTCGGGCTCGCCCTCGAACCGGCCACCGACGCCGAGGCCGCCCTCGCATCGCGCTCCGCCGTGACGGTGGACCGCGGTCCGGTGCGGTCGGGTCTTCGGCGGGCTGCGTCGCGGCACGTCGCCCTGCTGGTGCTCTCGGCACTGGGCGCGATCGCGGCGATGGCCCTGGGTGGCGACATCGGGCCCTACATCGGCCTCGCGGCATCGGCCGTCGTGCTGTTCGTGGCCTTCGAGCAGTGGCGCTACCGCGCGACGTTCCTCCAGCTCGTCGCGGGGCCGCCGGCGGCCTCCGGACGGGCCGACGTGTCCAACGGGTCGACCGGCGAGCTGCTGCAGATCGGCGCCGACGACGTGGTCCACGTCGGCGCGGGCACCGAGACCTGGCTCGCGGGCCCAGGCCGGGGCGGGGTCGTGACGTGCTCGGTCTCCGGCGGCAGTCTGCGTCTGGTCGACCGACGCGGCACCGACCTGCTGGTGCTGGGCGCGACGGGGTGGTCGTCGGCCGGCGACCGGGACACGCTGCAGCGTGCCTGTCGCGCCGCCGGCATCGACCTCGACGTCGCCCGGGGCGCGTTCGAGGGCGGCGACACGGCAGAGCCTCGCGGCACGACCCGCATGTCGGCTGCTGCGTCGGGCGACGTCGTGACGGCGGGCCCGTTCGCGGCCCTGCTGATCTCGTTCTTCATCGCCGTGACCCATGCCGCCCCGGTCGACGACCTCGACCCGATCCGGGCCGTGGTCGTCGTGGTGGCCCTGGCGGCGCTGGCGCTGACCGGCGTCGCCCAGCTGCGACAGCGACAGTGGTCGCGTCGCCAGACCCGTACGAGAGGATGACGATGGAGGACGACTACCTGGACGTCGGGGGATTCCGCGAGTGGCTCCCGCTCGAGATGGAGCTCGACGCCGACCAGTACGTGGAGTCCGTCGTCGACCACTTCGTCGACGATCCGGCCGATCCGGCCGTGCTGCGGGCCATGGCCGCACACCTGGCGACGATGGCCGCACAGCTCAGGGACATGAACGACGACCAGACCATGGTGCTGGGTGGCTGGGTCCTGCTCCCGCCGGGGGGCCGGCGGCTCGAGCCCCTCACCGTCGCCCGTCTGCTCGCCGTGCGCGTGCCGCAGGGCATCACGACCTCGGAGCTCGTCGCCGACCTGATCCACGACGCCCCGCTGCACCAGCCGATCGAGGCCGAGACGATCACCACGGCCTCGGGACCGGCCGAGCTGGTGCGGGTCCGCACCTACGAGACCACCGAGCACGGTGTCGACCTGAGCGAGACGATCTGCGTCCTGTGGCTGCCGTCCGGCGAGAACTACGCCATCGTGCTCGCGACGCTGCCCATCGACGACCTGGTCGTGGCCGCCGACGCGGTGCCCGCGATCACGGGTCTGGCCGAGTCCGTGAAGGGCCTCCCGCAGTGAACGGCATCCGAACCGTCAGGGCCCCGGGCGGCTGGAAGCTCGTGATCCCCGCGGGGTGGGCGACGCTGTCGACCGACCCGAACGTGCGCAACGACCAGATCAAGCGGCTGCTCGACCGTCAGTTCGAGGGCACGGCCCGCGACGAGCTGATCCAGGTACGGGTCGAGGCGGACCGGCGGCTCAAGCAGGACCTCGCCCGGGCTGCCGAGAACGGCGTGACCCAGATGCACGCCCTGGTGGACCCGATCGTGAAGCTCCCGATCTCGGCGACGCTGCTGGTCGCGCAGCTCTACGTCGGATCGGACCGCGAGGTCGTCGACGGGCTCGCGAAGCTGCTCGGCAAGGCCGAGGGCGTGCTCGAGGTCGAGAACCTGACGCTCGGCGGGGTCCCCGCGACGCGCCGCCGCCGTCGGGCGCTCGAACCGTCGGGCGAGGAGCCGGACGCCCCGGAGATATGGCACACCCACGTCGACTACATGATCCAGATCAGCATGGACGACCTGCTGGTCCTGAGCTTCGTCACCTCGACCGATGCGCTGTCCGACCAGCTGACCTTCGTCTTCGACTCGATCGCCGCGACGCTGCACCAAGGAGACAGCGGTCTGGAGTGGGAGCCGACGTTCTACGCGCCGAACGAGGCAGAATGAGCACTCCCTGACGTCGAGGAGAGCTTCATGACCGACATCCGCACGCGCACCTTCTCGGCCGGCTCCGGCGCCGGCCCCCGACCGTGGGGCGTGCTCCTGGTGGCGATCCCCGCCCTCGTCGTGGCGGTGTACTTCCTCGGGATCGTGCTGGCCGCGGTCGTGGCGCTGGTGACCGCCGTGATCGTGGTCCCGCTGGCGCTGCGACACCGCCGGCTCGAGTCCACCGGCGAGGTCGACGTCACCGCCGACACCGTGACGTACCGGCGGGGCGGCTCCGAGCAGACGCGGCTCGACCGTCGGTCGTCCGCCTACGAGGTCGTCTCGTTCAGCGACCGGTACGGCATGAACCCCCAGCTGCTCCTGACGGACGGCTCGCAGCACGTGCGCCTCGTGCGCGGCCAGTGGACGGCCTCGACGCTGACCGAGCTCGCCGCCGCCGCGGCCGACGGCCCGCCGCGCGTCGCGACGTGGCAGCAGGTCAAGGCCGAGCACGGCGCGGGGCTGGCCTGGTGGGAGCGCCACACCACGGCCCTGATCGCCGGCACCGTCATCGGCCTCCCGGTGCTCGCGATCGTCGGCGCCGTGCTCGCGGTGCTGCTGTTCGACGTCGGCTGACGACCCTGTGGGTCGCCGGCCGACGTCGTCAGCGCGGGGGAGCGATCGTGGCGACCTGCACCGGCGTGCCGTCGCCGAGGTGCAGCCAGCCACGCCCGACGGCCACGGGCAGACCGAGCACGTTGCGCGGCATGCGCGTGCCGATCAGCTCGCCGTCGGAGATGCCCTGCGGTGACAGGAGCAGGCCCTGCCGGGCCTTCTTCATCTCGGGCTGCCAGCCGCTGAGCCCGGCGCCGACGCCCTCGGAGTGACCGCCGAGGACGACGAACGTGTCGGCGACCTGGCCCCGCGCGACCCGCAGGAAGAAGTCGCCGCCCGCGGCGTCGCGCAGGCCCTCGCCGTCGTCGATCAGCACCAGGACGGGCCGGCCGGCCTCGGCGACGAGCTCGTCGAACGTCGCCGCCGGGGTCGTCGGGTCGGTGAAGACCGCCAGCACGCCGGGACCGTCGAGGTCGCGCAGCGGGCTGGGCCGCGGGGCCATCGCGATGACGGCACCGCCCGTCGCGATGAACGTCCGCGCCATGCCGACCAGCACCGAGCTGCGCCCCGACCGTCCGGGGCCCGCGACGATGAAGGCATTGCTGCGGGTCGTGTCGATCGCGAAGGCCGTGAGCTCGTCGCCGCCGACGCCCGCCACGACGTGGGGTGCGGGAGTCCCCGTCGGCACGAGTGCCATGGCCTCGTCGGCCTCGATGCGCGCGGGCAGGGCGTCGACGCGGAACGGGGGCACGGCGACCTCGCCGACCCGCTCGGCGGCACGGGCACCGATCTCGCGCAGGGCCGCGGCCTGGGCCTGACCACCGAGGTCGTCGGCGAGCAGGTAGATCTGCGACTCGTTGCCGTCGCGTGTGAACCCGCGCCCCGGCAGGACCGTGTCGGGCATGTCCTTCGGACGCAGCCCCACCAGGCCGTAGTCGTCGCGCTCGGCCAGTCGCAGCGTCAGCTTGTTCTCGGTCATCGAGAACACGCGCGTGTTGTAGGCCAGCGAGCGGTCGCCCGTGATGATGGCGTGGATGCCGAGGCTCGCGCCCTCGCGCAGCACCCGCATGACGACGTCGTTGAGCGCGTCGACCGTGCCGAGGGTCGCCACGAAGCCCTCCCAGCGGTCGAGCATGACCACGAGGTGGGGCAGCGGCTCGTCGCTGACCCGACGCTGCTCGGAGATGTCGCCGAAGCCCTCCGCCGAGAGGATCTGCTGGCGACGGTCGAGCTCCTCGCCGATGCGCGCCAGCAGACGGCTGGCGCGCTGGCCCTCGCTGCGGCTGACCACGGTGCCGGTGTGCGGCAGGCTCGTGAACACGTTGAGCGCTCCGTTGCCGCAGTCGATGCCGTAGAGGTGGACGTCGGACGGATCGGCCAGCTTCGTGATCGACGCGGCGATCGTCCGCAGCAGCTGCGACCGGCCGCTGCCGCTGGACCCGACGACCAGGAAGTGGCCGTCGCGCTCGAGGTCGAGCTCGGCGACGACCTGGCGCTGCTGCGCCGGCACGTCGCGGCGGCCGAAGGGGAACGACGGGACGTGACCGCGGCGGGCCTCGCCCTGCACCTCGTCGGCCCACTGCATCGTCGTCGGCAGGGCCGGCAGCCACGGGCTGCGCTGCTGCTGGATCTGCTCGTCGGCGGAGGCGTCGACGATCGCGGACACCAGCTCGGACAGGTCGGTGCCGGCGACCTCGGTCTCCTTGCGGCGCGGCGGCCGGGCGGCCGGGTAGCCGAGGGTCCGCCACGACACCCGTGACACGAACGGCGGCGGCACGTCGGCGGCGACGGTGCCCGGCCGGCGTCCACCGACGCGGCCCGACTGGAACGCCTGGAGGGCGCCGGCGCCCAGGCGGGCGTAGGCGCGGCCGGGGGTCGACTTGGCGATGCGGGACGCGTCGGGGGTGTCGAGCACGTCCGTGCTGTCGGCGGCGTCGCCGACGCGCAGGGCGATGCGCATGTTGGTGTTGGCGCGGATCTCGGCCGACACGACACCGCTCGGGCGCTGCGTCGCCAGCAGCAGGTGGATGCCGAGGCTACGTCCGAGCTGCGCGATGCTGACCAGCCCGGCGACGAAGTCGGGCAGGTCCTTGCTGAGCTGGGCGAACTCGTCGATGACGAGCAGCAGGCGGGGGAGGGGCGGACGGTCGGGCTCCTTGGCGTGCAGGGCCTGGTAGTCCTCGATGTCCTTCGTGCCGGCCTCGGCCAGGAAGTGCTCGCGGTACTTGAGCTCTGCCTTGAGCGACTCGAGCGCGCGGACGACCAGGTGCGGGTCGAGGTCGTTGACCTTGCCGACGGTGTGCGGCAGCTTGACGCACTCCTTGAACGCGCTGTCGCCCTTGTAGTCGACCAGCACGAAGTTGATCGCGTCGGGGCGGTTGGCCACCGCCAGCGAGGCGATGATGGTCTGCAGCAGCTCGGTCTTGCCCGATCCGGTCATGCCGGCGATCAGGCCGTGGGGGCCGTCGGTGCGCAGGTCGAGCGAGAAGGGGCCGTCGATGCCCGCGCCCAGCACCATCGTGGTGCTCATGGGGCTCATGATCCAGCCCGAGCGGACCTTGTCGGCGGTCGGCGGGTCGAGGTCGAGCACGTCGAGCAGACGGGCGCTGTCGGGCAGCGTCTCGCCGTCCTCGGGCCCGCCGATGTCGCGCAGGCTCGCGAGCGAGCGGGCGACGTCGTCGGCCCAGCGGACCGAGACGCCGTCGAGCAGCAGGTCGGGGACGGCCCGGTGGCCGCTGCGGCGCAGCGCCGCCCGGTTCTGGTCGACGGGGTCGACCTGCACCGTGGCGTCGCACCGCTCGGGCAGCGACCGCTGGTGCTCGTCGACGCACAGCGCGAAGACGCCGACCGCGGGGCCGTCCTCGAGCACCTGGTTGAGGCCCGGCACGGCGCGCAGACCGCGGTATCCGTGCAGCACGACGACGTGCGCGGCGAAGCTGTCGGCGCTGGCGCGCGAGGCCTTGCCGGCGTCCTGGCGGGCCTTGATCGTCGCGTTGAGCCATGCCACCTGCGCGGCCAGCGTGTCCGCGTCGTTGCCGATCATCGCGACGGGGCCCTCGGGGTCGTCGGAGCGCACGTGCGGCAGCCAGCCGATCCACGACCACTCGTCGGTGCCGCGCGACGTGAGGAACGACATCGAGAGGTCGCGCGGTGCGTGGTACGCGGCCATCTGCGCGATCGTCCAGCGCAGCACGGCGTCGGCCGCGTCGTCGGGACCGGCGATGCCGACGATCTTCGACTCGGTGACCGAGAACCCGACCGGCACGGCGTGGAGCACGGGCAGGGTCTCGGGCACCTCGCCCGTGATCGAGATCGTCGTCGGCTCGTCGCTGGTGCCGAGGCGCAGGCTCAGGAAGTCCTCGTCGTGCCGGCGTCGCTCCCACAGACGGTTGCCGGGCAGCGTCGCCGTCACGAACGTCTCGGCCGCGTCGGGCATCTCGTCGCGCAGCCGGGCCTGCTCGGACGTCGTCGACTCCGACAGCCGGGTCTGCGCCGTCTCGAGCGCCTCGTGGTACTCCGCGAGCTTCTGCTTGTAGTTCTTGGCCCCGCCGCGGCGCTCGGAGAAGTAGTTGGCCAGCAGCATGACCGGCGACATCAGGCAGAAGATCAGGAACGTCTTGCTGCCCGTGACGGCGACCATGACGAAGCCGAGCACCAGCGGTGCGAGGGCCGCGATGATCGGGAAGCTGCGGCGGCTCTGCTCGGACGGCGGCTTCGGCACCTCGACGGCGGGTGTCAGGTGGTAGGGCTTGATGCGCGGCGGACGCAGGAACGTGCGCCAGCCGGGCTCGGCCGCCTCGACGACCGTCTCGTCGTGGCGTGCCGGGCGCACCATCACGGCCGAGTCGCCGATCTCGAGCACCTCGCCCAGCGGCCACGGGGTCTCGACGTCGGGATCGAGCTGCACGCCCTCGAGGAACGTGCCGTTGGTGGAGCCGAGGTCCGTCACGGTGATCCCGTCGGCCGAGACCGTCAGGCGGGTGTTGCGGCGCGAGAGCGAGCGGTCGTCCCAGGCGATCGAGGCACCGCGGCCCAGCTCGTGGGTGCCCTGCGGCAGCGCCATGACGGTCCCGGCGTGCAGCCCGCCGACGACGTGCAGCTGCAGGCCGGACGGCGGGAGGTGCGTCGGGGCCGCGTCGACCCCGAAGCCGATGCGCGCGCCGTGGCGCAGCCCGTCGGGGACGACCGTCGCGACGGCGCTGTCGCCGGTCTCGGCGCGTCCGAGGCTCCAGCCGCGGTCGGCGCCGATCTCGAGCGCCAGCGCGCGCTCGATCTCCTCGGCGGGTGTCGCGTCGTCACAGTCGACGACGACGTCCGTCTCGTCCGTGGGCTGTGCGAGGGTCACGGTGATCCGCATGCTGGCGAGTCCTATCCGTTGGGGCCGACGACGAGCAGGCTGTTGCTCTGGACGTCGTCGAAGTTGCCGACGCGCCCGGTGAGGGTGCATCCCTGTACCTGGCCGCGCACGACGACGGTGCCGTCGCTGTCGGCGATGACCGCGCCGTCGCAGCTCGAGGAGGGCGTGAAGGTGGGCTGTGCGCCGCCCGAGAACGAGCTCAGCAGGGCCGACGGCCGTCCGGTGGAGCTGCTGTCGTACAGCGGCTGGAGCTCGTCGGGCTTGCCGTCGGCGAACACGGGGTACAGGCGCACGCGCACCGCGTCGTCCTTGCCCAGGGTCAGGGTGCTCGGGATGCGCAGGTCGAGCCCGGTCAGACGCTGCAGGGGGTACGACGTGACACCCGTGACCTTGGGATCGGTGACGGCCGCGCGGGTGATCTCCTGCTGGCGGTCGAGCCACGACTGCAGCGCGTCCTGCGGCTCGCTGCCGAGGTCGATGTCGGTGATCTTCGCCTCGACCTGGACGTCGCCCGCCGCCGCGATGCCGAGATCGATCGAGTACCCGCCGCACTGCGGCAGGACGCCCGTGCTGCGACCGATGTTGGGGGTCACGGGGCCGCCCCAGGCGACCGCGGGGCACTCGTCGGTCTCGCGGACCGGCGGGACGACCGCCAGCACGTCGCCGTCGAGACCCGACCGGTCGGCCGAGTAGGTCATCGTCAGCGAGATCGTCTGCGAGTCGGCGTCGTACTGGGCGCTGGACTCGATGCCGAGCCCCGTCGGGTAGACGTCCTCGTCGGTCGTGGCCTCGACGGCCTGGGCCGCGGACGGGCCGGCGGAGCCGCCGCCACCGGGCAGGCCCTTGGACACGAACAGGAACACCACGCCGATGACCGCCGCGGCACCGACGAGGCCCAGCACCCACCACCACCGCGTACGGCGTCGGTCGGCCTCGGGCGTCGGGGCTGCCGGCTCGAGGATCGGCGGGGCGTACGTCGGCACGTGGCGGCCGATGTTCGTCTGGTCGGTGCCGACGCCCGGGTCGCCGGGCGACAGCGGCACGACCTCGCCGGGCTCGGCCACGGGTGCGACGGGCGCCGCCAGCCCGCGGATGTTGGTCGCGCCGACGTCGAGCTGCTCCTCCTGGCGCACCTGGACGACCTGCGACGGTGCGCCGGCTCCTCCCGTGCTGGTCCACGTGGCGGGATCGCCCTGGGGCATCAGGGCGGGCACCGCGAGCACGTCGTCGTCGAGCTCGCGCAGCATCGCGGCGGCGCCGGACGCCGACGGGCGGGCCGTCGGGTCCTTGCCGAGCATCGCCCGCAGCACGTTCCAGAGCGGGTCGGGCACGGGCAGGACCGGCGGGTCGGCCGTGACGTGGCGGAAGCCGATCGTGTGGGCCGTGCCGGGGCCGGCGAACGGGGTGCGTCCGGCCAGCAGCTCGTAGAGCATGATGCCGGCGGCGTAGACGTCGGACGCCCCGCTGAAGCGTCCCTCGGAGAACAGCTCGGGCGGCATGTAGCCGGGGGTGCCGAGCAGCCCCGTGGCCTGGACCGTCGACTCCTGGGCGAGGCGGGCGATGCCGAAGTCGGAGAGGCGCACGCGACCGGCCAGGGGTGTCTCGCCGTCCTCGACCAGCACGTTGTCGGGCTTGATGTCGCGGTGCAGGCACCCCTGCTCGTGGGCGGCGGCGATCGCGTCGAGCACCGCTGCCATCGCGGTGACCGCCTCGTGGGGGGCGAACGTGCCGACGCGTCGCAGGTGGGCCCGCAGGTCCTGGCCCGTGACGAGGTCCATCACGATCGCGAGGTCGTCGCCCTCGACGACCAGGTCGCGCACGCGGACGATGCCGGGGTGGTCGAGACCCAGCAGGATCGAGCGCTCCTGGATGAACCGACCGACGATCTCGGGGTCCTGCGTCAGGTCGCTGCGCAGCAGCTTGGCCGCGACGAGCTCGTCGGCGACACGGTCGTGGGTGCGCCAGACCTCGCCCATCGCACCCGAGCCGAGCCGGTCGATCAGCTCATAGCGGCTGCCGAGCGCCCGACGACTGCCGACGTCCATGCTCCACTCCCTACGCGTCGTTGCCGTCGTCGGTCAGCTCGAACCACGTGAGGACGGGGGAGTCGCCGACGGGTCGGACCCCCGGGTCCTGCGTCGTCGCGTAGAGCGGGGCGACGCTGTCGGCGGGCAGGGCGTAGGGCGAGGAGAAGTCGAGGCCCGGCCCCGCGAGCGACTGCTTCGTGCCCAGCGTCAGGGTCGGGAGCGCCTTCGCGACGTCGGCGGGGACGGCCGATCGGGCCTTCGCCGCGGCCCGAACCAGCGCGAGGACCGCGTCGTGGCTCGGCAGGTCGGCGTCGGCGGCGATCGCCGAGAACGGCGAGCCGTCGAGGGACGACGTGAACGACTCGTCACCGGCCGCGAGCCGCAGGGCCGCGAAGTAGGCGGCGGCCGAGTCGGCGGCGGCGGTCGAGCCGAGCGTCGAGGAGTCGGACGCGGGGGCGCCGACCGACACGAAGCGTCCCGACGTCGTGCCCGAGCTGCTGTCGAGGGCGGCGGCGAACTCCGGCGTGAGGGCCTCGGGCGTCAGGTACAGCGGCACGTCCGGGACAGCGCCCTGCAGCGCCGCGACGACGGCGCCCTGGCTGGCGGCCGGGGCGCTGACGACGACGCTGTCGACGGTCTTGTCCTCGACCGCCTTCGTGGCGTCGTCGACGATGTCGTCGAGCGCCGAGCCGGTGAACTGGACGGGGGCCGCGGTGCCGATCGCGGGCGCGGGGGCCGCGTCGGCGCTGATGACCAGCGGCGAGGAGACCTCGTCGGCCTGCATCGCCTGCTCGACCGAGGCCGTGATGGCGTCCTCGCTGGGCCCCGTGACGTAGACGCCGTCGGGCAGCTCGTCCTGCGTGCGCAGGTACGGGGCAATGACGGGCACGCCGGCCTCGGACGCGGTCTCGAGGGCCGGCAGGACGTGGGCTCCCGTCGTCGCGACGACGATGCCGGAGACGCCCTGGTCGATCAGCGACTGGACGCCCGTCTCGGCCTCGTCGGCGTCGCCGCGGTCGTCGGCGACCGTGACCTTCACCTTGGTGCCGCCGAGGCGCAGGCGGTAGCCGGCGAGCTCGGCACCGGCCGACGGGCCGATGTAGTCGGAGCCCTCGCCGGCCGCCGAGGTCGTCGACACGAGCACGCCGATCGAGACGTCGTCGACGCCCTTGACCGTGAGCCCGACGTCGGCGGGCTCACGCGGCGGCGGTGCGTCGTCGCCGCCGGTGCAGGCCGCGAGCGTGGTCGAGGCCACCAGGGCCAGACCCGCGAGGGACAGGGCGGTGGTGCGCGTACGTGCCATCGTGCGTCAGTCCTTGCCGATGTGGAACGAGAAGACCGTGCGCGTCGTCGACCCGGCCGGGGCCTTGAGGTCGAACAGCGGGAACGCGGCCTCCTTCTCGAGCGATGCCGTGACCTGCGCCTGCTGGAGGTACAGGTCGTCGAGCGAGGCGCCCCGCACGCGGCTGAAGGCGTCGGCGAGTCCCGCGGCGTCGGCGAGGTCGCCGTTCGAGGCGCCCGTGCGGCGTGCGCCGGTGTAGATCGCGCCGAGCAGGCCGCTGCCGTTCTTCTCGGGCGTGCCGATGTTGACCAGGATTGCCTTGAGGTCGGCCACGAGGTCCTTCTCCGACGAGCTCAGGTCGCGGTTGGCCGAGCCGACCTGCGCACCGATCGTGCGGATCGCCTTGGCCACGGTGCCGTCGAGCCCCTTGGCGAACGAGCTCGCCTCGGCGTCGAGCTGGTCGCGCTGACGACGCACCGACTCGGCGCCGTCGGCGACGATCGAGGAGCCGACACCGGCCAGCGACTTGCTGAACTCGCTGAACAGGCCGCTCGAGCCGGCCTCGGCCTCGGCGCGGGCTGCGTCGACGACGGACTTGCTGCCCTCGATCTTGCCGGTGCCGTCTGCCAGATCGGTCTGGGCGTCCTTGAACGCCGTCGCGAGCTTGCCCTCGACGTCGCGCTGGTTGGCCTCGAAGGAGTCGAAGGCGGCCTCGAGCGTGATGGCCGGACCCTCCACCGTCTTCTTGATCGGCGCAGGGTTCGGGTTCTCCTCGGTCGGCGGCACCGGGACCTCGATCTGGTACGAGTACAGCCTCTCGATGTCCGTGGTGAGGGCCTGCACCCTCGCGGTGTAGTCGCCGCTGTTGCCGGTCAGGATCTCGTTGAGCTGGGCGATCAGGTCGTCGACCTGGTCGAGCAGGTCCGCGACGACGCCGCCGACGGGCGGGGTGGGCGAGCCGGGATCGGGCGTCGAGGACGAGTCGGCCTGCACGAGCTTCCACGCAGCGAGCGTGCTGGCGATCTTGCCGCGCAGCGAGTCGGTCTCGTCGGTGGCCGGGGCGGTGTCGCAGGTCGATCCCTGCAGCAGGTCGATCGCCTGGTCGCGGGCCGCCGGGTCGGTGACCTGCGTGCAGATCAGCTCGGCGAGGTCGTCGGCCTGCGTCAGCGCACCGCCGCTGCCCTCGAGCAGCGTGATCTGGTCGGTGGCGCTCTGGTTGATCTCGCCGAGGTCGGTGCTGACGTCGTCGAGCTGGTCCTTGACGTCGCCCAGCCCCTGCTTCAGCTCGTCGAGGGTCGCGCCGACGGCACCGCTGTTGAGCGCCTGGGCGCGGGCGCGGATGACGGCCAGTCCACCCTGTCGCTCCGACGTGTCCGGGTCAGGGGTGCGGACGCCGGTGAGCAGGTCGTCGATCTTCGTGCGGGCATCCGTCAGGAGCTGGCCGTCGAAGGTCTTCTTGATGTCGGCCTCGACGGCGGTGAGGCTCGTCGTCGTGACGCTGAGGGCGGTGGTCGCGCAGTCGAGCGAGCCGATCGCCGTCGACTCCTCGCACGTGTCGTCGAGGGCGCCGATCGACTCCTTGAGCCCGACGGCGATCTGGTCCTTGCAGCCCGCGGTGGCGGTGGAGAGCTGCGTCAGCTGCGACTCGATGACCCGCAGCTGTCCGAGCACCGTCGAGGAGTCCTTCTCGGTGAGCACGGGCACGACGCAGCCGGCCGCGTTCGGCGGGGGGATGGCCGGCGGGAGGTTGTCGGGATCGCCGAGCACCTTGTCCTTGACCTGCTTGAAGCTGGTCGCGAGCTGCTGGACGGCCTTGTCGCGCGACGTGTTGAGCTGGCTGTCCATCGACGTCTCGAGGCTGTCGAGGTCGCCGGACAGGCCCGTGAGCGCCGACGTGACGTAGGACGAGCTCGACTTCAGGTCGGAGATCGTCTTGCTGCCGAGGTCCTGGGCCGATCCGTCGAGCTGCTGCTCGACCTTGGCCAGCACCGTCGTGGCGTCGGTCAGGACGGTGCCGACCGATCCGAGCAGCGCGATCGTGCGGCTCGTGAGCTTCTGGGTGCCGTTGTCGTCGGTGAACACCGAGTCGATCAGGCGCGACACCGACGTGTCGGTCACGAGACCGGGCTGGACGCTGATGTCGAACGTCGGGGGCTCGAAGTCGTCGACGTCCTGCACGAGGGTGAAGGTCGCGCTCGTGGCCAGGCGGGGCGGCGCGAGCATCGTGGCCCACTGCACCTGCGAGCTGCCGCCCGAGGCGCGGCTCACGACGCCGTTGGTGCCGGCCGAGTCGTCGTCGGCGTCGCGCGCGACGACCTGCGACAGGGGGGTGTCGCCGAGGTCGGCGGAGGCGACGACGGTCAGCGGCGTGCCGACCAGGGCGGGGGAGGTCTTGCTCTGCGCCTCGGAGTCGTACGACAGGAGCGTCGGACGGACCGTGGTGTTCTGGACCGTGACCTCGATGTGGACGCGGCCCGTGGCGCCCTTGAGGTCGTCGAGGTCGGTGCCGGTCTTCTTGCCGAGACGGTACGACGTCAGGACGCGGATGGGGAGCTCACCGGCGACCTTCGACGGGTCGTGCGTCGTGTCGTCGTCGGACGGCTCGTCCTGGCCGGAGTCGCGGATCGCGGTGCTCGAGATCGCGTCGACCGTGCCGTCGGTGCCGAGGGTGACGTCGACCGACTGCAGCACCTTCTCGGGTGCGGCCTGGGCCGCGGACTGCAGGCCGTAGGCGACCAGTCCGACGGTGACGGCGCCGACCGCCGCGACCCGCAGGCCGCCGGTGACGCGACGACGGTCCCGGGCGGTGGCCCGGGTTCCAGTGGTAGAGCTCTGCACGATTCCCCTGTCCGGCCCGCGTCGCTCGTCGCGCGGGCACTCTCGTGAACAACCGCCGAGACGTGACGAAGTCACGCCCCGGTGCGGGGACATCGTACCTGCAATCGGTCGAGGAGACTGCCTGACCGGAAGTCAGCCCCGATCGTCCTCGTGATCGTCGTCGCGCTTGTCGAGCTCGCTGACCAGGGTGCGCAGCTCGCCGCGGATGAAGTCGCGGGTCGCGACCTCGCCGATGCCGAGGCGCAGGCTCGCGACCTCGCGCGCCAGGAACTCCATGTCGGCCGTCGTCTGGGCCGCCGCGGCACGGTCCTGCTCCTGCGTCACGCGGTCGCGGGCCTCCTGGCGGTTCTGGGCCAGCAGGATCAGCGGGGCCGCGTACGAGGCCTGCAGCGACAGGATCAGGGTCAGGAAGATGTAGGGGTACTCGTCCCACCGGGGACGGTCGGGACCGTACGGCATGTTCCAGCCGATCCAGACCGCGACGAAGACCGTCATCCACGCGATGAACGTCGCGGTGCCGAGGAAGCGGGCGGTCGACTCGGCGAAGCGTCCGAACCGCTCGGGGTCGACCTCGCCGCGGCGGGGCCGGAAGGTGCGCCGGACCTCGCGGGGCTGGTCGAGACGTGCGCGCTCAGCCATGCGTGACCGCCTCCGCCTCGTCGGGGTCGCTCTCGCGCCACCCCTCGGGCAGCAGGTGGTCGAGGACGTCGTCGATGGTCACCGCCCCGAGCAGGTGGGCGTTCTCGTCGACGACCGGCAGCGCGACCATGTTGTAGGCGGCCAGCAGGTTCGCGACGTGCTGGAGCGAGGCGGTGGGGCGCGGCCAGTCGATGTCGTTGTCGACGATCGTGCCGACCAGGGTCGACGGCGGCTCGCGCAGCAGCGCCTGGAAGTGGACGATCCCGAGGAAGCGCCCGGTGGGGGTCTCGAGGGGCGAGCGGCACACGTAGACCATCGAGGCCAGCGCCGGGATGAGGTCGGAGTTGCGGACGCGCGCCAGGGCCTCGGCGATCGTGGCGTCGGCGGGCAGCACGACGGGCTCGGTCGTCATCATGCCGCCGGCGGTGCGCTCCTCGTAGGACAGCAGCCGGCGGACGCCCTCGGCGTCCTCGGGCTCCATCTGGGCCAGCAGCTGCTCGGCCGTGGCCGGGGGCAGCTCGCCGAGCAGGTCGGCCGCGTCGTCGGGGTCCATCTCGGTGAGCACGTCGACCGCGCGGCCCGGGTCGAGCACGCCCAGCACCTCGACCTGGTACTTCTCGGGCAGCTCCTCCAGGACGTCGGCGAGCCGCTCGTCGTCGAGCTCGGAGACGACCTCCATGCGGCGCTTCGGCGGCAGGTCGCGCAGCGCGTTGGCGACGTCGGCGGCGCGCATCTCGTCCATCGTCGCGAGCAGGTGCGTCGCGCCCTGCGTCGTCTCGGCGCCGGTGAGGCCCTTGACCTCGTCCCACTCGAGCACCTGGTGCGGGCCGCGCCGTCCGAACCGCTTGCCCGCGGCCTGCACCGCGAGGGTCGAGATGTACCAGTCACGGCGGGGGTCCTGCTCCATCGCGAGGTCGTAGACCGTGCCCGGGGTGCCGTCGGGCAGCGTGACCGAGCGGTCGAGCAGCTGGTGGATCGCGAGCGTCTCGGTGCTGCGCTGCTCGAAGCGGCGGACGTTGAGCACGCCCGTCGTGATGATCTGCCCGGAGCCCAGCGACGTGACCCGCGTGATGGGCAGGAACACGCGGCGACGTCCGAGCACCTCGACGACGATGCCGAGCACGCGCGGACGCTGCGTCGCCGACCGCACCGCGACGACGACGTCGCGCAGCTTGCCGACCTGGTCGCCCGCGGGGTCGAAGACGGCCTGCCCGACGATGCGGGACAGGAAGATCCGTCCGGGGGTTGCACTCACAACCCGAACCCTACCGGGGCGTCGAGGTGCGCCACCCCGGTGACCGGCCTACGTTGAGGGGCGCATCACCCGTGTCCGAGGACGCGCCTGCACCTGCATCAACGAGGGGGAACCATGTCACTTGCCATGCTCGATCGTCAGCGGACGGTCGCGAAACCGGGCTTCAACCGGTGGCTCATCCCGCCGGCGGCGCTGGCGGTGCACCTGTGCATCGGCCAGGCGTACGCGACGAGCGTCTACAAGGCGTCGCTGGTCAAGAACTTCGACGCGAGCCTGACGCAGATCGGCATCATCTTCTCGATCGCGATCGTGATGCTCGGTCTCTCGGCCGCGGTCTTCGGCACGTGGGTCGACACCGGCGGACCGCGCCGGGCGATGTTCACGGCGGCGCTGTTCTGGTCCGGAGGGTTCCTGATCGGCTCGGCCGGCATCGCGACGGACCAGCTCTGGCTCGTGTACCTGGGCTACGGGTTCATCGGCGGCATCGGTCTCGGCATCGGCTACATCTCGCCGGTGTCGACGCTGATCAAGTGGTTCCCCGACCGTCCCGGCCTGGCCACCGGCATGGCGATCATGGGCTTCGGCGGCGGCGCGATGATCGCCAGCCCGCTGTCGGCCAAGCTGCTCGGCATCTACGACGACTCGTTCGACACCGCGACCGGCATCGCGTCCGGATCGGCGGTCGCCAAGCTGTTCGTGACGCTCGGTCTGGTCTACCTCGTGCTGATGCTGTTCGGTGCGTGGCTGATCCGCGTGCCGGCCGACGGCTGGAAGCCCGCGGGCTTCGACCCGTCGACCGTGAAGGCGAAGGCGCTCGTGACGACCGACAACGTCTCGGCGGCCAACGCGATCCGCACGCCGCAGTTCTGGCTGCTGTGGGTCGTGCTGTTCTGCAACGTGACGGCCGGCATCGGCATCCTCGAGCAGGCCGCGCCGATGATCCAGGACTTCTTCCGTGACGGCGAGGCCTCGACCGTCACGGCCGCGTCCGCGGCCGGCTTCGTGGGGCTGCTGTCGCTGTTCAACCTGTCGGGCCGCTTCGTGTGGTCGTCGACGTCCGACGTCGTCGGGCGCAAGAACATCTACGTCGGCTACCTCGGCCTCGGCATCCTGCTGTACGCCTTCCTGGCGTTCCAGGGCTCGAGCTCGACGATCCTGTTCGCGCTCGTCGCGGGCGTCATCATCAGCTTCTACGGCGGCGGGTTCGCGACGGCCCCGGCCTACCTGCGCGACCTGTTCGGCACCTACCAGGTCGGCGCGATCCACGGGCGACTGCTGACGGCGTGGGCCGCGGCGGGCGTCGTCGGACCGCTGATCATCAACGGCTTCCTCGACGCCAAGGGCGAGCCGGGCCAGCTCAACGCGGGCGACTACCGTCCCGCGCTGCTGACGATGGTCGCGATCCTCGCGGTCGGCTTCGTGGCCAACCTCGCGATCCGTCCGGTCGCCTCGAAGTTCCACGAGGAGAAGAAGGCCGTCGCCGACTCGCCGGAGCAGACCGCGGGCGCGGCTGCGGGGCACGACGTCGCGGTCGACAAGGCCGGCCCGCTGCTGGTCGTGGCCTGGGTCGTCGTGCTGATCCCGCTGGTCTACGGGATCTACGAGACCGTCGTGAAGGCCGCCAACCTGTTCTGATCAGCAGGGGGCCCGCCCGAGGAGGTGGATCCGCGACGTTTCCGGTGCCGGGACGGTCGCGGATCCACCTCCTCGTGTTTCGTGCAGACGACGCGTGTCGACTAGATCGTTACAGCGCCGACATGCGGCTGGATCGTCCGGTTCACGCGAGCCGCATAGAAACGGTGACATCCCGTCCCCCTCGGAGAAAGTCACCGGCACACCCATGTCACACACCACCCCCGGGCGTCGTCTCACGCGCCTCGTCGCCGCCCCCGCGGCGACCGCCCTCGGCCTCGGCCTGCTGGTCTTCGCGCCGCCCGCGCAGGCGCTGACCGGCGTCGCGACCGGCAACGGCGCGACCGTCAACGTCAACGACGCGCGACGTCCCGGCCTCGACACCGGCTCGATCCGCAACGTCTCCGGCTCCCGCATGGAGGGGTTCGGCAACATCTTCGTGCACGTCGACACGCCCGCCGGCGAGACGCCGCGCATGAACGACCAGATGATGCGCGGCTTCGGCCTGACGGCCACCGCGCCCGGCTCGTACACGTCGACGAGGTCGGTCCGCCTCGACGACCTGCTGATGACCCGCAAGGTGCAGGTGCAGGCCTCGAGCAGCACGACGAGCTTCTTCGACACGTTCACCAACACGTCCGACGAGCCCCTGACGTTCGAGGTGTCGTTCGGCGGCTCGCTCGGATCGGGCTTCTCCGCCACCAGCCCCAACAAGGCGACGATCACGGCATCGAGCAGCGGTGACGCGGCGGTCGACACCGCCGACACCTGGATCGCCGCGACGACCCCCGGCAGCACCCGCCCGACCGGCGTGGTCGTCGGCTCGGACGTCACCGACCTCGGCGACCAGCAGTCGAACCCCTTCACGACCGCGTACGTGCCGACCGGCAGCCGTGCCAACGACCTCGGCTTCGTCCGCACGGTCACGGTCGAGCCGGGGCGGACGACGTCGCTGATGCAGTACGTCGTCGTGGGTGCCGTCGGCGACGCGCAGATCGCGGCGACCACCGCGAGCGCCGCCGCGAACCCCGACTTCAGCAACCTGACGCTCGACGAGCTGTGCACCGTGTCGAACTGGACGCTGCCCAGCGCGACCGAGGCGGCCTGTGCCGGCGCCGAGCCGCTCCAGGTGCCGGCCGCCCAGGCCGACGTCCAGCCCGTCACCGACGTCGCGTACGACGTGACCGGCAAGACCATCGCCGACCTGCAGGCCGACATGGTGGCCGGGAAGGTCACCTCGGTGCAGGTCACCAAGGCCTACCTCGACCGCATCGAGGCGTACGACGACGGAGCCCTCGGCTTCAAGGCGTTCATCACGGTCGCCCAGGACGCCGTCGCGCAGGCGATGGCGGCCGACGAGGCACGCGCCGCCGGCACGAAGGGCGACCTGCTCGGCGTGCCGATCGCGCTGAAGGACCTCTACGACACCAAGGACATGCCGACGTCCGGCGGCACCCTGGCCCTCGAGGACTGGGAGCCCGGCAAGGACGCCTGGCAGGTCGCCAAGCTGCGCGAGGCGGGTGCCGTGATCATCGGCAAGACCAACCTCTCGGAGTTCGCGAACTCGGGATCGTTCAGCGAGAGCGGCTTCCAGCAGACCTGGAACGCCCTGTACCCGTCCAAGACGTCGTTCGGCTCCAGCGGCGGCTCGGCCACGGCCGTCGGCACCGACATGGCGCCGGCCGCGATGGGCACCCAGACGGGCGTCTCGCTCTACGCCCCCTCGACCGGCGCGGGCCTGACGACGTTCCGTGGCACCGACGGCCTGACGAGCACCAACGGCGTCATGCCGCTCACGTGGGCGACCGACTACGCCGGACCGATCGCCAAGTCGGTCACCGACGTCGCGTCGATCCTCGACGCCACCGCGACGCAGTCGACCGGCAACGACCCCGACGACCTGCTGACGTCACGCGTCGACAACGCCAAGCGCCCCGTGGAGTGGAAGTCGGCGCTGAGGGCCGACGCCCTGCAGGGGGCGGTCATCGGGTACGTGCCGTCGGCGTTCGCGTCGACCGCGATCACCGACGACACGGCCGGGGCGGTCGCGCTGGCCAGGACCAAGGCGGCCGTGGAGGCCGCCGGCGGCACGCTCGTCGCACTGCCGAGCGGCGCGGCCACGGCACCGACCAACCCGCCCGCGGCGAGCTACCCGACCTCGGGCAGCGCCGGCGCGGAGGGCTGGGAGCGCTACATCGCCGAGAAGCGCCCCGCGACCTTCCCGCTCACGACCAAGCAGCTCATGGAGAGCCCGAAGAACCTGCCCTACAACGTGTCGAGCGGCTACACGTCGCAGCCCATGGACGACACCAGCGTCGACAACCTGCTGAAGCGTCGCGACGCCTACAAGGTCAACGCCGCGAGCTGGATGGACACGGCCTTCGGCCAGAAGGTCGACGCGGTCGTCTACCCGGGCTTCCTGACCAGCGTCGGCAACAACGACGCCTCGTCGGCGATCTTCAGCTCCGACCGCGCCTCGGGCGTCATCACGCAGGGCGTCGGCCTGCCGACGGCGATCCTGCCGATCGGCGCGAACGACGAGGGCCAGTCGAACAACGTCCAGATCGTCGGACGCGCGTGGGACGACACCACGGTGCTGGGTCTCGGCTACGCGCTCGAGCAGCAGGCCAAGGCCTCGGTCCGGACGCGCTTCGCCCCGGCCCTGGAGTGGAGCGGTCCGGCCGCCTCGGTCACCACGCTGACGCTGGGCACGACGGCCGCGACGTTCGGACGGTCCACGACGGCCACCGTGTCGGTCGAGGCCGATCCTGCCGCGGCCGGCACGGTGTCGGTCGAGGTCGCCGGCACGACCGTCCGGGGCACCCTGTCCGGGGGTCGGGCGACCGTCACGCTGCCGAAGGACGTCCCGGTCGGCACCCACCTGGTGACGGCGACCTACGGCGGGTCGGACCAGGTGGCAGGCAGCACCGCCACCGCGACCCTCAAGGTCGCCAAGACGGGTGCGTCGGCCCGCATCCGGTTGCAGAAGTCGACGGTCAGGAAGGGCCAGCGGGCCCTGCTGCGGGTCGAGGTCGACGCGCCGGTGCGCAGCACGGTGCTGATCTACGACGGGTCGAGGATCGTCCGCACCGTCACGGTCGACTCGCCCAGGTCGCTGCGGCTGCCCAAGCTGTCGCCGGGACGTCACGCGATCCGCGCGTACGTCGTCGCGGGCGACCAGTACACCCCGGCCTGGAGCAACAAGGTCAACCTGCGGGTGTCGAAGAAGAAGTAGGCGCTACCGGAGGTGGATCCGCGACGTTCCCAGCGCTGGGAAGGTTGCGGGTCCACCTCCGCCGCGTGGCGGCCCGGTCAGAGCAGCTCGAGCGTCGCCGGGTCGGGTCGACCGTCGAAGTGGCGGGCCAGCAGCATCTCGAACGTCGCGGTCGCCGGGGCGGCAGCACCGAACACCGTCAGCGACGAGTGCAGCTTCTGGGTGTCGACGCCGCCCAGCACGTCGACGACCGACACCTCGCCGAGGTCGAGCAGGGCCCGGCAGCACTCCTCGTACCGCGGGCCGAGCACGGGGTGCGCCCAGTACGCGGCGGCCTCGTCGACGCCCGACAGCGCGTAGCGCACCGACATCTCGCTGCGGCCGAGACCCGCGACCTGCGGGAAGACGAACCACATCCAGTGGCTCGTCTTCGCCCCGGTCGACAGCTCGCCGAGCGCCTGCTCGTACGTGCCGCCGTCCTGGGCGTCGACGAACCGCTGGAGGTCGTGCGGGTCGGCGTCGCTCACGACAGGTGCACGGGCTGCGGGTGCTCCTTGTGCCCCTCGTCGGACCCCTCGGCGTCCTGTCCGTCCTCGGCGACGTCGGGCTGCTGCGTGTCGTACGACCCGTGCCGGGTGCGACCCGTGTCGGCGGCCTTCATCGTGATGATGACGGCCTTCGACGTCGGCGTGTTGCTGCCCTCCGCGGTCGAGTCGAGCGGCACCAGCGGATTGGTCTCGGGGTAGTACGCCGCCGCCGTGCCGCGCGGCGTGTCGTACGGCACGATCCGGAAGTCGGGCGCCATGCGGACGATGTCGTCGTCGTCCCAGCGTGCCGTCAGGTCGACGAGGTCGCCGGCCGAGAACCCCAGGTGGGCGATGTCGTCGGGGTGGACGAACACGACGCGTCGGCCGCCCTCGATTCCCCGGTAACGATCGCTCAGCCCGTAGATCGTGGTGTTGTACTGGTCGTGGCTGCGCAGGGTCTGCAGGAGCAGGTGGCCCTCCGGCACCTCGAGGACGTCGATCGGCGACGCCACGAACTCCGCGAGGCCCGACTTCGTCTGGAACGTGCGGGTGTCGCGCGGCGGGTGCGGCAGGACGAAGCCGCCGGGACGGTCGACCTTGGCGGTGTAGTCCTCGCAGCCGACGACGACGCGCGAGATGTGGTCGCGGATGACGTCGTAGTCGTCGCGCATCGCCGACCAGCGGATGCCGTGCCGGTCGCCCAGCGTCGCCTCGGCGAAGCCGCACACGATCGCGGTCTCGGAGCGCAGGTGGGGGCTGGCCGGGTCGAGCACCCCGCGCGACGCGTGGACGGCGCAGACCGAGTCCTCGACGCTGATGAACTGCTCCTTGCCGCCGCGGACGTCCTTCTCGGTGCGCCCGAGGGTCGGCAGGATCAGCGCCGTGTCGCCGCAGCGCAGGTGTGAGCGGTTGAGCTTGGTCGAGATCTGGACGGTCAGGCGCGTCTTGGTCATCGCCTCGGCGGTGACGGCGGTGTCGGGCGAGGCGTGCACGAAGTTGCCGCCCAGGCCGATGAACACGTGCGCCTTGCCGTCGCGCATCGCGCGGATCGAGTCGACCGTGTCGAGACCGTGCTCGCGCGGCGGGTCGAAGCCGAACTCGGTCTGCAGCGAGTCGAGGAACGACTGCGGCGGACGCTCCCAGATGCCCATCGTGCGGTCGCCCTGCACGTTGGAGTGGCCGCGGACGGGGAACAGCCCCGCGCCGGGCTTGCCGATGTCGCCGCGCGCGAACGCGACGTTGCAGACCTCCTTGATCGTGGCGACGGCGTTGCGGTGCTGCGTCAGGCCCATGGCCCAGCAGTAGATCGTCTTCTTCGAGGCGCGGATCATCTCGGCGGCCTGGGTGATCTGCTCGCGCGACAGGCCGGTCGCGTGCTCGACCGTGGCCCAGTCGACGGAGCGGACGTGCTCGGCCCACTGCTCGAAGCCCGTCGAGTGACGATCGATGAAGTCGTGGTCGAGCGCGTCCCACTCCACGAGGAGCGAGCCGATCGCCTGGAACAGCGCGAGGTCGCCGTTGATCTTGATCGGCAGGTGCAGATCGGCGATGTCGGTGCCCTTGCCGACGATGCCGCGGGGCACCTGCGGGTTGCGGAAGTTGTGCAGGCCGGCCTCGCGCAGCGGGTTGACCGCGATGATCTTGGCGCCGCGACGCTTGGCGATCTCGAGCGCCGACAGCATGCGGGGGTGGTTCGTGCCGGGGTTCTGGCCGGCGATCAGGATGACGTCGGCCTGGTAGACGTCGTTCATCGACACGCTGGCCTTGCCGATGCCGATCGACTCGGCCAGCGCGATGCTGGTCGACTCGTGGCACATGTTCGAGCAGTCGGGCATGTTGTTGGTGCCCAGGGCCCGCGCGAAGAGCTGGTAGGCGAAGGCGGCCTCGTTGGAGGCGCGGCCCGACGTGTAGAAGATGGCCTCGTCGGGGGAGTCGAGCGCCGTGATCTCGCGCGCGATGATCGCGTTGGCCTCGTCCCAGTCGATGGGCTCGTAGTGCGTGCCGCCGGGGCGCTTGACCATCGGGTGCGTGATGCGTCCCTGCTGGCCGAGCCAGTACTCGTCGTGGGCGTCGAGCTCGGCGATGCTGTGCCGCGCGAAGAACGCCGGGGTGGCGCGGTCCTTGGTGGCCTCCTCGGCGACGGCCTTCGCGCCGTTCTCGCAGAACTCCGCGGCGTGACGGTTCTCCGGGTCGGGATCCGGCCACGCGCAGCTCATGCAGTCGAACCCGTCGGCCTGGTTGAGCTTCAGCAGCGTCTTGGCGGTGTTCTTCACGCCCATGTGTCCGACGGCGCGCTTCATGGAGACGGCGACGGCCGTGACTCCGGCTGCGTGGTCCTCTGGCGCGGTGACCCGCAGGTTCGCCTCGTCGATGGTGTCCTTGGCCATGGTGGTCCTCCCGGTTGGTCTCCAGTGTCTCCCGCGCGGCGTGCTGGCGCACGCCGCCGACCGCGTCAGCGGCTGAGCAGGGGAG
The DNA here is from genome assembly GCF_001426485.1 of Aeromicrobium sp. Root472D3. GTDB lineage: Bacteria > Actinomycetota > Actinomycetes > Propionibacteriales > Nocardioidaceae > Aeromicrobium. The sequence continues at coordinate 1,520,185 of NZ_LMET01000001.1, forward strand.
CGGTGCGGCTCAGGTCGTGCGCGATGGTGGACGGGGTCGAGGCGGGTGCGTCCGGCACGAGCCGGACGACGACGCTCTCGGCGGCCCAGCGGTCGACGGCCGTCGCGGTGTCGGCCAGGTTGAGCCGGCCGGCTCGCAGCGCCGTCGTGACGGTCTCCCAGTGCTCCGAACCGGGCGCGACGACCTCGACCCGCGCCTCGACGCGGGCCGCGAGCGCCCGCGTCGACTTGCTGCGCAGGCTGATCGTCACGACGTCCTGGTCGGCGACGTGCGGCAGCGACTGCTCGGAGCCTCCCGACACGACGCACACCGCGTCTCCGACCCACTCGTGCCAGACCGCGTGGTCACGGCCCCCGTACGTCACCCAGACGAGGCCGGACTTCTTGGCCAGCTCGGCGACGAGATCGGTGGTGCTCACCCCGCCAGCACATCACACGTCAGAGCCGGGCGACGCGTGCGGTGGGGGCGACCGGCGCCGCGGCGACCGGTGCGGGGACGACGGCGGGCACCTCGCGCTCGGCGAGCCCGCGCACGAAGGTGCCGATCTCGTCGATCGCCAGACGTGCCTCGGGCACCCACGACGCGGCGGCCTGGAAGACGTGCACCTGCTTCTCCCAGACCTGCAGGTCGCAGGGGACGCCGGCCGAGACGAGCCGGTTGGCCATGAGCTCGGCGTCGGCCATCAGCACCTCGCGCGAGCCGACGTGGATCAGGGCGGGCGGCATGTCGGCCAGCGGCATGTTGACGGGGTCGACCCGCTTGGCCGTGACGCCGCGGCGCGTGTCGAGGCGCAGCGACACGTCGCCGAGCTTGGCGACGGCGTGGACCGGGAACGTCTGGCACCGGTTGGCGTTGCGGTGCGCCCGCTTGCCGGTGGGGTCGAAGTCGAGCAGGGGCGAGAGGGCCACGACGCCCGCGGGGCGTCCCCAGCCCTTGTCGATCACGGCACGCGCGACGCTGAACGCGAGGTAGCCGCCGGCGGAGTCGCCCGCGATCGTGATGTTCTCCGGCAGGTAGCCCTGGTCGAGCAGCCAGCGGAAGCCGTCGACGCCGTCGGCGACCGACTCGTTGATCGGCTCGTAGGGCATCTGGCGGTAGCCGACGTTGAGCACGGGCTGCTCGGCCGCGTACGAGATGCGCGAGACGAGGCGGCGGTGCGTGTTGAGGCCGCACGTCAGGAACGCGCCACCGTGGAAGTACAGGATCGCGCGGTCGTTGCCGCCGCCGATGTCGGCGACGCCCTTGGCCTGCAGCCACTCGCTGGTCGTGGTCGGCAGGTCGACCGGACGCCACATCGTGCCCTCGTGGACGGGCAGCAGCTTGGCCGCGTGCTCGACCAGGTTGGGTGGGAACACGTCGAACGGCAGATGGGTCCAGAGGCCCAGCAGGGGGCGGACGGTGTGGCGCAGCGTCAGGCCCAGCGCCCTCGATCGCAGGCTCTGGCCCCGGAAGTACTGGGGCTCGGCAGCCAGTGACAGGTGAGCCATGGATCCTCCTCGTGCGACCTCGTGGACGTTCGCGATGCGTTCACGAACGTTTCACATAGAGTGACCTGCGCCACATGTGGCTGTCAGCGTACTGCCGGTACGGGTACCCCGCAGCCGGTACTCCACTCCCGAAGGACCGTCGTATGTCTTACATGCCGCCCACCGACTCGATGTTCCTGCTGGCCGAGTCGCGTGAGCACCCGATGCACGTCGGTGGGCTGCAGCTGTTCACGCCCCCCGCGGACGCCGGCCCCGACTTCGTCCGCGAGGTCATCGAGTCGTTTAGGAGCCACGAGGTCTCGCCGCTGTTCCGCAAGCGTCCGGCCGAGCCCGTCGGATCGCTCGGCAACACGTGGTGGAAGGTCGACGACTCGATCGACTTCGAGTACCACGTGCGGCACTCGGCCGTCCCGCAGCCGGGGCGCATCCGCGAGCTGCTGCAGCTGACGTCCCGGTGGCACGGCTCGCTGCTCGACCGGCACCGTCCCCTGTGGGAGGCGCACGTCGTCGAGGGCCTGGCCGACGGGCGGTTCGCGGTCTACAGCAAGGTGCACCACTCGATGGTCGACGGCGTGGGGGCCCTGCGGCTGATGCAGCGGTCGCTGAGCGTCGACCCGGACGCCCGCGACTGCGTGCCCCCGTGGGCGCTGCCGAGCCGTGGCGGCGCGTCCGCGGCCCCGCGCAAGGGCCTCGACCCCACCGCCCTGCTGCGGGCGGGGGCCGACGTCGTGGGCGACGTCGCGGGTCTCGTGCCGGCGACCCTGCGCATCGCCCGCCAGGTCATCCGCGACGGCGACGTGACGCTGCCGCGTGCGCCGAAGACGATCCTCAACGGCCCCGTCGGCGGGGCGCGACGGTTCGCGGCGCAGTCGTGGGAGATCGAGCGCATCCAACGGGTCGCGAAGTCGTCCGCCACGACGCTGAACGACGTCGTGCTGGCGATGGTGTCGGGCGCGCTGCGGCAGTACCTGCTCGACCAGCACGCCCTGCCGGACGACCCCATGACGGCGATGGTGCCGATCTCGCTGGCCCTGCGGGCCGATTCGGCCGGTGGGTCGGACGGCGGCAACTCGGTCGGCGCGATCGTCGTCAACCTGGCCACCGACCGCGAGCACGGCGCGACGCGTCTGGAGGAGATCGCGTACTCGTCGCGGCAGGCCAAGAAGATCATGGGCGACCTGACGCCGACGCAGATCCTGGCGTTCTCGGCCGTCCAGATGCTGCCCCTGGCGATGACGCCCGTGCCGGGGTTCGTGCGCTACACGCACCCGCCGTTCAACGTCATCATCTCGAACGTCCCCGGGCCGAAGGAGCAGATGTACTTCAACGGCGCGAAGCTCGAGGGGATGTATCCGGTGTCGATCGTGCTCGACGGTCAGGCGCTCAACATCACGCTGACGAGCCGCGACAAGTACCTCGACTTCGGCCTGATCGGCTGCCGTCGCTCGGTGCCGTCGCTGCAGCGGCTGCTGGCGCACCTCGAGTCGTCCCTCGCCGAGCTCGAGCAGAGCTGGGGCTGACCGCCCGCCCGGCCGGCCGCGGGGGATGGGTCAGAGGACGAGGATCAGGATGCCGACGACCGCGATCGCGTCGGCGATCGCGATGAGCACGAACACCTGGGTCAGGGGAGTCGCCGCGCGGGCGTTCGCCGGGTCCTCGGCGTCGTAGCGGACCTGCACGGGCCCGCCGACGCCGGAGCCCGCGGTGGTCCCGTCGGGTGACCAGACCGTGTGCTCGGTGCCGTCGCCCGACGTGTACCGGAACGAGGCGCCCCGGTGCGGAGCCCACGCGGGTGCGCTGCTCGAGAGGCCGATGATCTCGCCCGTCGCACGGGCCCAACCGGTCGGGCGGACGATCAGGGACGTCGCGAAGAGGCTGAGCGCCGCTCCGACGACGATGAGGACGATGGCCACGAGAGTCATGCGGACATCGTGGCACGTCGACGTCCCGCGGCCTCCGTGCCGCGTGTTGAACATGTTCAAGAAATGCTCTAGATTCAATCTTGAACGTGTTCAACTATGAGGAGGTCGGCATGGGCCCGGACGTCTACGCGCGGACGATCGGCTGGTCGGCGCTGATCGGGATGGTGGCCGGATCAGGGTGCGCGGTCCTGGTCGCCGCCCTCGTGCTGGTGGGCGAGGGGTTGGACGGCGAGGTCGCAGGGCTCGTCGTGGTCGCCGCGCTGTACGGCGTCGGCATTGGCTTCGCCGCCGGCTGGGTGATCGGCCTGCCCGCCGCCCTCGCCGCCGGCCTGGCCCGCCGACGCACGCGTCACTGGCGTGCGGTCGGCACCGCCACCGCGGCCGTGGTCGCCGCCGTCCCCGGTGTGCTGATGACCGGTCCGTCGGGCGCGACCCTGGCCGTCCTGGCTGCGGGCTGCGCGTGGTGGGGCCTCGGTCGCGTGTTCGCGAACGACCCCGACGGCGTCGTGGGCCGGGAGGCCAGCACACTGTTCGGGTGAACGCCCTCCTCGTCGTCGTCGCGATCCTCGGGGTCTCCGCCTCCGGCCCCCTGATGGCCGGGGCGTCGGCCCCCGCGCTGGCGATCGCGTTCTGGCGCAACGCGCTCGGCACGATCGCCATCGCGCCGGTCGTCGCACCCCGCGCCCGGCGCGAGCTGGCGACCCTCGGACGCGACCTCTGGCGCACGACGGTGTTCGCGGGCGTCATGCTCGCGGTGCACTTCGCCACGTGGGTCACGGCGCTCAAGATGACGTCGGTCGCGGCCGCGACCGCGATGGTCAGCATGCAGGTCGTGTTCGTCGTCGTGATCGACCGGTTCCGGGGCGAGCTCACGCCCCGCTCCGTGATCGGGGGCATCTCGCTGGCGATCGTCGGCGTCCTCGTCATCACCGGCGTCGACTTCTCGCTGTCGGCCCGCGCCCTGGTCGGCGACCTGCTCGCGCTGGTGGGCGGCCTGACCGCGGCCCTCTACATGATCGCGGGCAGCCGGGTGCGCGAGCGCCTCTCGACGGGCTCGTACACCGTCGCCTGCTACGGGATCTGCGCGGCGACGCTGCTGGTCGCGTGCGTCGTGGCGCAGGTCGAGATGGTCGACTTCAGCGGACGCACGTGGCTCGCGATCGTCGGCGTGACGATCTGCGCGCAGCTGCTGGGGCACTCGGTGCTCAACCACCTGCTGGCGGTCATGAGCCCCGGACTGATCTCGCTCCTGCTGCTCCTCGAGGTGCCCGGCGCCGCGATCCTGGCCGGCATCTTCCTCGACCAGACGCCGCCCGTGGGCGTCTACGCGGGGCTCGCGCTGATCCTCGCGGGGCTCGTGGTCGTGGTGCTGCGCCGTCCGCCGTCGGCCCCCGCGATCGCCGACTGAGCGGGCCCGCAGGTTAACGTCTTGTAACGCAGGTCACCTCGTCGTCGAGGGGACGTGCCCGTTACTTGTCGGTACATTCAGCAGGTCGTCGAAGGCCGCACGCCAACCGTTGGAGGAGCACGATGGGTCGTCTTGTCAGCACCGAAGGTCTCACCGAGGATCAGCAGGAGATCCTGAAGCTCGTCCGGCAGTTCGTCGAGAAGGAGATCATCCCGGTCGCGACCGAGCTGGAGCACAAGGACGAGTACCCCACCGAGATCGTCGAGGGGCTCAAGGAGCTCGGCATCTTCGGCCTGATGATCCCCGAGGAGTTCGGCGGGCTCGGCGAGTCGCTGCTGACGTACGCGCTGGTCGTCGAGGAGATCGCCCGCGGCTGGATGAGCGTCTCGGGCGTCATCAACACGCACTTCATCGTGGCGTACCTGCTGATGCACCACGGCACCGACGAGCAGAAGCAGAAGTACCTGCCGAAGATGGCCACCGGCGAGGTCCGCGGCGCCTTCTCGATGAGCGAGCCGAGCCTCGGGTCCGACGTCTCGGCCATCTCGACGAAGGCCACCCAGACCGACGACGGCGGCTACGAGATCACGGGCCAGAAGATGTGGCTGACCAACGGCGGCTCGTCCACGCTGGTCGCCGTCCTGGTCAAGACCGACGAGGGCGCCGAGAGCGTCTACAAGAACATGACGACGTTCCTGGTCGAGAAGGAGCCCGGCTTCGGCGAGACGGCCCAGGGCGTCACGGTGCCCGGCAAGATCGACAAGATGGGCTACAAGGGCATCGACACGACCGAGATGATCTTCGAGAAGCACAAGATCTCGGCCGACCAGATCCTCGGCGGGGCGCCGGGGCAGGGCTTCTACCAGATGATGGACGGTGTCGAGGTCGGCCGCGTCAACGTCGGCGCCCGCGCCGTCGGCATCGCCAACCGGGCCTTCGAGCTCGGCATCGCCTACGCGCAGCAGCGCGAGACGTTCGGCAAGCCGATCGCCCAGCACCAGGCGATCCTGTTCCGCCTGGCCGAGATGGCCACCAAGGTCGAGACCGCCCACGCGCTGGTCGTCAAGGCCGCCCGCCTGAAGGACGCCGGCAAGCGCAACGACGTCGAGGCCGGCATGGCCAAGTACGTCGCCAGCGAGTACTGCAACGAGGTGGTGCAGGACTCGTTCCGCATCCACGGTGGCTACGGGTACTCCAAGGAGTACGAGATCGAGCGTCTCTACCGCGAGGCCGCGTTCATGCTGATCGGTGAGGGCACCTCCGACATCCAGAAGATGATCATCGGCCGGGCCCTCCTGAAGGACTACAAGATCTGAGACCAACGAGTCATTTCGGGAGTCCATGTCGCGATGACACGCCGGGGACGGTCGGGGACGCCTAGGCTGGCCGGCGGCCTGACGGATGGTTGGGCCTGCTCCCACAGCGCGACGTCGGTCGCGAGTCCAGAGGTTTCCGAATGTCCTTGTCCCGGCGCGTGCTCGCGTCCATCGTCTCGGCGGCCCTGGTCGCCGTCGTCCCCGTCGTCACGGCCCCGGCAGCGAGTGCTGCCGTGCCCGAGATCGCGACCTACTACCCGTCCGGACCGCAGAAGGACGTGCCGGTGTCGACCGTCACGGCCGGCGGCTGGACGCAGTGCGCGGTCAAGACCATGGCGGAGCCCGCCGGAGCTGCGGGTGAGAAGCTGCTCAGCACGTGCACCGGCAACTACATCATGCTGGCCGGACGGGCAGCGGGCAGCAACACGCTGTCGCTCCTCGCCGCCGCCCCCCGGGCGGACGCGACCTCCGCGACCGACGTCGAGAACAGCAGGACTCGGCTGTCCAACGGCTCCGAGTGGTACTTCGGCCCCGGCTACTCGTGGGGCTTCGCTCCCGCGGGCTCGTCGGTGTCCTTGAGCATCTGCGACGTCGACGACGGTGACCAGCGGCTGTGCGTGCACAACATCACGTACACCGGCGGGTACCGCATCGGCAACCGCCTCGGTCTGAACGGAAGCACGGACTACGAAGTCGTCGTGTACCAGGCAGACAAGGTCAAGGAGAACCAGACCGTCACGATCACGTCGACGCGTCCTGACCCCGCGTCGATCGGATCGACCTACACCGTCGCGGCGACCGCCAGCTCGACCCTGCCCGCGTCGTACTCGCTGACCGACACGAGCAAGGACGTCTGCTCGATCGACGGCGCGACGATCACCTTCGACCACGCGGGCTCCTGCACGGTGAACGCCGACCAGGCCGGCGACGACAGCTACAACGCCGCCCCGACGGCCACGGAGACGATCACGGTCGCCAAGACCGCGCAGACCGCGACGATCGACTCGACCCCGACGGCTGCGGTCGTCGGCGCGACCTACACGCCCACCACGAGCGGCAGCGCGGGCGGCTCGCCGACCGTGCTGGGCGTCGAGGGCGGCGCCTGCACGCTGGCCGACGGCACCGTGACCTTCACCCACGCGGGCCAGTGCACCGTGACGGCCGACCGCGCGGGCAGCGAGGACTTCTCGGCCGCCACGCAGGCGCGTCAGGAGCTCGTCGTCGACCGGGCGGCCACGAAGACGACGTTGACGGTCGAGCCCGACCGGCTCGTCGCGACGGTCGCCGTCGAGGCGCCCGGCGCGGGCAACCCCGGCGGGAACGTCGACTTCCTGGTCGGTGGCACGTCGGTCGGCACCGCGGAGGTCGAGGACGGCCGGGCCGTCCTGGCGTACGCCGTCCCGAGCGGCCAGTCGCGCCAGGTGGCGGCGAGCTTCGCCGGCACCGAGGACTTCGCCGGATCGTCGACGTCCGTGACGCGCAACGACCCGTCCATCACCGCCTCGATCAGCAGCCCGTCGGCGAAGTCGGCGGCGGGCTGGTACCGCGCCCCGGTCACGGTCAGCTTCACGTGCACGCCGAACGGCGCGCCGCTGGCATCGGCCTGCCCCGCGCCCGTCACGGTGGGTGCCGAGGGAGTGGCCCCGGCCATCACCCGATCGATCGCCGCGACCGACGGCGGCGTGGCGACGGTGAACGTCGACGGCATCGCGATCGACCGCTCGACGCCCCGCGCCAAGGTCACCGGCGTCAAGGCCGGCCGCAGCTACGCGGGCGCGGCGCCCAGGGCCCGGTGTGCCGCTCGGGACGCCGTGTCGGGCGTCGACTCCTGCACGGTGTCGCGCAAGACCAAGGGATCGCGCACGACGGTCACGGCTGTCGCCACGGACCGCGCAGGCAACACGTCGCGCGCCTCGGTGACCTACAGCACCCGCGCGGTCTACATCGACGGCGCACGCTACTCGCGCGGCGTCTACTCGGTGAAGGCCGGGCGGGCCTACCGCCTGGTCGTCGTCGGACGCTCCGGCCGTCCCGTGTACTACGACGCCGAGGTCTCGCCGCGCAAGCCGTTCAAGCGCGACCATGCCTTCAAGAGGGCCGGCAGGAACCGGTGGGCCCTGTCGGTGCTGATGGAGAACGGCATGCAGCGCCAGAAGCAGTGGAACCTGGGCGTCAAGACGGGCTCGACGATGAACGTCCTGAAGGTTCGCGCGAGGTAGCGCACGGCGCACGACCACGGGGCCCCGGACGATCGTCCGGGGCCCCCGTCCGCGCGACCGGACTACGCTGGAACCATGCCTCCCCTCCAGAACGGGCTCTTCGAGCTCGAGTTCCCCCAGTCGCTCGGGGTGTACGACAAGTACGCCGACGCCCAGAAGGTCGTCGACCACCTCTCCGACCACGACTTCCCGGTGCAGAACGTGCTGATCGTCGGTACCGACCTGCGCCAGGTCGAGCGCGTCACGGGCCGCCTGACCTGGAGCAAGGTGCTCTCCGCCGGCGCCTGGTCGGGCATCGGCATGGGTCTGTTCGTGGGCGTCGTGCTGTCGGCGTTCTCCGACGGCAGCGGCTTCCTGGCGACGGTGGCCGGATGCGTGCTGCTCGGCATCGTGTTCGCGATGATCTTCTCGGCAGCGGGCTACGCCGCCACCCGTGGGCAGCGTGACTTCAGCTCGGTGCAGAGGGTCGTCGCCACCCGCTACGAGGTGCTGGTCGAGCACAAGCTGCTCGGACGGGCGCAGGAGCTGGTCGGCCAGCAGCCCGGGCTGCGCCCCGACCCCTTCGCCTGAGACACCCGCAGATCGGGCATGCTGGGGCCGTGAACAAGACCAATCCCGGCAACTTCTTCGAGGACTTCGCGGTCGGCCAGGTCATCGACCACGCCACGCCCCGCACCGTCACCGAGGGCGATCGTGCGCTCTACCAGGCGCTGTACCCGACACGGTTCGCGATCCCGTCGTCGGCCGAGTTCGCCGCCTCGGTCGGTCTGACGCCGGCGCCGGTCGAGGACCTCGTGGCGTTCCACATCGCCTTCGGCAAGACCGTCCCGGACGTGTCGCTCAACGCCGTGGCCAACCTGGGCTACGCCGAGTGCCGGTTCCACCGGCCGGTCGTGCCGGGTGACACGCTGCGCACGTCCTCGGAGGTCATCGGCCTCAAGCAGAACTCGAACGGGAGGACCGGCGTCGTGTACGTCCGGTCGACCGCGACGAACCAGCGCGGCGAGACCGCCCTCGACTGGGCGCGCTGGGTCATGGTGCACAAGCGCGACGCCGCCGCACCGGCGCCCGAGACCGTGGTGCCCGAGCTGGCCGACGTCGTCGCGCCGGCCGACCTCGTCGTGCCCGACGGCCTCGACTTCAGCGCCTACGACGTCGTCGCGGCCGGCGAGCCCCACCGCCTCGGCGACTACGAGATCGGCGAGACGATCGACCACGTCGACGGCGTCACGCTCACCGATCCCGAGCACATGCTCGCGACCCGGCTGTGGCAGAACACCGCCAAGGTGCACTTCAACACCGAGGCGCGCCCCGACGGCACCCGGCTGATCTACGGGGGGCACGTCATCTCGATGGCGCGGGCGCTGTCGTTCAACGGCCTGGCCAACGCCCAGCTGATCGCCGCGATCAACGCGGGCGCGCACGTCGCACCGGCGTTCGCCGGCGACACGGTCTACGCGTGGTCGGAGGTGCTCGACACGGCCGAGACGTCCGCCCCCGGCGTCGGCGCGCTGCGGCTGCGACTCGTGGCCACGAAGGGTCGCGACGAGTCGACCACGCTGCGCGGAGACGACGGGAAGTACCGCGACGGGGTGCTGCTCGACCTCGACTACTGGGCGTTCGTCCCCCGATGAGCGGCGACGCGACGCCCGTCGAGCTGTGGCTCGTCCGCCACGGCGAGACCGAGTGGAGCCGCTCGGGCCAGCACACGTCCGTCACCGACCTCGAGCTGACGCCCGACGGCGAGGCCGTCGCGGCGCGCCTGACGCACCCGCTGGCCGAGCACTCGTTCGGTCTGGTGCTCACGAGCCCGCGTCGCCGGGCCCGACGCACGGCCGAGCTCGCGGGCTTCGCGCACGCCGAGCCCGACGCCGACCTGGCCGAGTGGGCCTACGGCGACTACGAGGGCCTCACGACGCCGCAGATCCACGAGTCCGACCCTGACTGGTCGATCTGGACGGGGTCGACGCCGGGCGGCGAGACGGCCGCGCAGGTCGGCGAGCGGCTCGACCGCGTGGTCGCCAGGGCGCGCGCGGCCGGCGGACGCACCCTGGTGTTCGCGCACGGCCACTCGCTGCGCGTCCTGGCGGCCCGGTGGCTGGGGCTCGAGGTGTCGGAGGGCCGGATCTTCGACCTCGACACCGCGACGGTCTCGGTGCTCGGCGACGACCGGGGCACCCCCGTCGTCCGCCGCTGGAACGTCTCCGCCTGACGGTCGTCCGTCTGTGGCAGGCTGTCGGCCAACACATCGGGGGACGATCATGCTGAGAACCGTCGCGACCACCGCGCTGGCGTCGTTGCTGCTGCTGACTGCCTGCGGCGGTGGCTCCGACGAGCCGTCCGGCACGGCGCCGAAGCCGACGGCGGGGGCGGGGGCGGCCGCGAGCAGCAGCCCGACGCCGGAGCGCGTCCGGACCGTCGCGGAGCTGACGGCCGCGTTGCCACGCAGCAGCCAGGTGCCCACAGGAGACCGGAAGATCGGGTCGTGCCCCGGGGACGACTCCTGCCAGGCCGACACGGCCTCGGTGACGATCGAGCTGACGCGGCCCGTCGGCGCCCAGGAGCAGGAGAGGCTGGCGGCCGAGGAGTTCTCCAGGGACTTCGTCCAGGTCACCGCCACCGCCGGCACCGACGAGGCGGCACCGCAGACGACGCTCGCGACGATCCGCGACCGTGCGGCGCGCTACGTCGGCGCGTTCGACCTGCCGGCCACGAAGACGTCCGACACGACGTACACGCCGGCCGAGAAGGGCGAGGGGACGCTCGACGACGTCACGCTCGAGGGGTGGAAGGGCTTCGTCTCCGCGCGGGACGTGACGTTCGCAGACCCCGAGGGCGAGGGCGCGACGCACCCGTACCAGTCGACGCAGGTGCACCTCGTCAAGGGCACCACCTTGATCTCCTGCTACGTCACGGTGATGACCGGGCCGCGGGGCGCGGGCGCGGCGACCGAGATGGCCCGGCAGCTGGCCACCGACTACATCCAGCGGCTGGGCTAGCGCGAGCGCCTCGATAGCCTGAGGCCGTGCGCATCGACCTCCACACCCACTCGAACCGATCCGACGGCACCGACACGCCCCGCGAGCTGGTCGAGAAGGCGGCGGCCCAGGGGCTCGACGTCGTGGCCCTGACCGATCACGACTCGACCGCCGGCTGGGCCGAGGCGCGTGCCGCCGCCGAGCGGGCCGGCATCGAGCTGGTCGGCGGCATCGAGATCTCGACGATGCTCGACGGCGTCAGCATCCACCTGCTGGGCTACGGCTTCGACCCCGACGACCCCGCGCTGCTGGCCGAGCTCGGACGCGTCCTCGGCGGGCGCGACGACCGGCTGCCGGCGCTGCTGGACCAGCTCGCCGGCCACGGCATGCCCCTGACGGTCGACGACGTCGTCGCCCAATCGGGCGCCGCGGCGGCGTCCGGCCGCCCCCACGTGGCCGATGCCATGGTCGCGGCGGGCTACGTCCGCGACCGCGACGAGGCGTTCCGCGACTGGCTCTACGACGACGGGCCGGTCTACGTCGCCCGCTACGGCACCCCGCTGCGCGACGCGATCGACCTGGTCGCCGCGGCGGGGGGCGTCTCGGTCGTGGCCCACCCGTGGGCCCGCAAGGCGCGACGGGTGCTGACGCCCGACGTCATCTCGGCCCTCGCGGCGCAGGGGCTCGGCGGGGTCGAGGTCGACCACCTCAACCACTCCGACGAGGCGCGCACCGAGCTGCGGGGTCTGGCTCGCGACCTCGACCTCGTCGTGACGGGCTCGAGCGACTACCACGGTGCCGGCAAGGGGCCCGAGTTCCACCTCGGGGCGCACACGACGGCCCCCGAGGAGCTCGAGCGCCTTCTCGGTCGCTGATCCGCCCGCGGCAGGGGGCCGGCTCAGCCGGTGGGGCCGAACTGCTCGACGCGCACGGCGTCGCTGCGCACGCCGGCCTCACCGAGGATGCGGCCGACGAAGCTCACGAAGCCCACCGACCCGCACACGTACGCCCGCTCGATCCCGTCGGCCAGCGGCACGAGCTCGTCGGGGTAGATGTGCGCCGCGACTCGCTCGGGCCCGTCGGCCTGCGGCTGGTTCTCGCGGGTCAGTGCGATGAACGCCCCGTACTCCTCGAGCTCGTCGGCGTACGGCAGACGGTCACGCGTCTGCGCCGAGGCCACGACGCGCAGCAGCGGCTCGGTGCCCGTGCGGCGCGCGTGCCGCATCATCGAGACGAACGGGACGACGCCCGAGCCTCCCGCGACGCACAGCGACGGCGTGGTGCCGCCCCACACGAACCAGCGTCCGATCGGGCCGCGCACCTCGAGCTCGTCGCCGACCTCGACGACCTCGTGCAGGAAGCCCGAGACCTCGCCGCGGGGCATGCGCTCGACCATGATCTCGACCAGCGGATCGGCCGGGTCGGACGCGATCGAGTACGACCGCTGGGCCGTGTAGTCGTCGGGGGCCCGCAGGCGGACGACGTAGTGCTGGCCGGGCACGTGGTCGTGCCGGTCGACGACCTCCAGGCGCAGCTTCACGAACGACGAGCCGACGTGCTCGACCTCGCGCACCGTGGCGGTCGTCCACGAGCTCGCGACCGGCTCGGGGAGCACCTCGTCGGCGGAGGCCGTCATGCATCGCCCTGGTAGCGCTGCTCGAGCCACGGGTCGCCGCGGTCGTGGTAGCCGTTGCGCTCCCAGAACCCCTGCTCGTCGTGGTCGCGCAGCTCGATGCGGGTGATCCACTTGGCGGACTTCCAGAAGTACAGGTGCGGCACGAGCAGCCGGACCGGGCCGCCGTGCTCGGGCGTCAGCGGCTTGCCGTCGAACTCCCACACGAGCCAGGCCTTGCCGCCCGTGATGTCGGCGAGCGGCAGGTTCGTCGTGTAGCCCGTCGTGGCCGTCGCGAAGACGTGGGTCGCCTCGGGCCGCACGCCGGTGACCTCGAGGAGCGTGTCGACGCTGACGCCGGTGAACGTCGTGTCGAACTTGGTCCACGTCGTGACGCAGTGGATGTCGCCGAAGTACGTCGAGCCGGGCAGGGCGTGGACGCCCCGCCAGTCCCACGTCGTCGGGGTGTCGACGAGGCCGTCGACCGTCATGGTCCACGTGTCGACGTCGACCTGCGGCGTGAGCTCGGCCGTCAGCGTCGGCCATCCCGCGCCGGTGTCGTACTGGCCCGGCGGCAGGCGGTCGTCACCGCCCCGGCGGTCGCGTCCGGTGAATCCTCGTGTGACGGCCATCAGATCGTCTCCTCGTGCTGGGTCTGCAGGAAGGGCAGCCACGCGTCCATCAGGGCTGCGGGGTTCTCGACGGCGGGGGAGTGCGCCGAGTCGGGCACGACGTGGACCGTGGTGCCGAGCCGCTCGGCCAACGTGTCCTGGACGTCGTGCGGCCACGCGTCGTCGTCCGCGCCGCGGCCCACCCACGTCGGCACGCCGGTGGCGAGCACGTCGTCGACGACGTCGGGGGCGTCGATCAGGTGCTGGGTGATGGCGCGCAGCGAGCGGGGGTCGTTGGACGTGAACCGCTTGGCCAGGAACCGCGTGATCTGCGCGGGGCGCTTGATGCCCTGCTCGCGCAGCTCGTGGATGTCGAGCAGCGGCACCTTGCCGATCGCCGAGACGAGCTTGTGGAGCGGACGCCGGTCGGAGTCGCCGAGCGCCCCGGGGCCGGTGCACAGCAGGCTGAGGCTGCCCACCTGTGACGGCGCCAGGACCGTGGCGACCTGCGCGACCAGACCGCCGAACGAGTGGCCGAGCAGGTGCGTTCCGGCGCCGGTCGCGTGGGCCAGGTGCAGGGCGTCGCGGGCGAAGGCCTCGAGGGAGTAGTCGTCGCTGGGGGCGCTCTCGTACTGGCCCGCCTGGTCGTACGTGCGCGCGTCGTAGCCGCTCGCGGCGAGCAGGGGCAGCAGCGGCAGCAGGTCCTCCTTGCTGCCGGTCCAGCCCGGGACGAGCAGCACGGCGCCCCGGCTGGGGCCCACGGCGTCCGCCGACAGCACCGCGAGCTCGCCGTGCAGGCCGGCCTCGGTGGTGCGGACGACGCCGGGCGGCAGCTCGAGGAACTTGGGGACGCTCACGACGGCTCGCCCACGCGACCGCTCACCTCAGCGGCCACGCTTGGCCATCCGGGTGACGAACGGGGCCGGCAGGTGACGGGCGAGGCCGGCGAGCACCTGGTAGCGCAGGCTCGGGATCGAGACCGCCTTGTCGCGCGCGAGGTCGGACAGCGACGCCGCGACGACCTTGTCGGCCTTGAGCCACATCCACCGCGGGACGCCCGAGACGTCCATCTCGCCGCGCTGGTGGAACTCGGTGCGCACGAAGCCGGGGCACAGGGCCTGCACCGAGATGTTGACGTCGTCGTAGTGCACGTCGGCCCACCGCGACAGGTTGACGAGCCACGCCTTGTGGGCCGAGTAGACGCCGCGCGGCGTGAAGGCCGCGACGCTCGCGACGTTGATGATCTGGCCCCCGCCGCGCCCGGCCATGGTCTTGATCGCGGCGTCCATGAGGTGCATCGGGGCGCGGACCAGCAGGTCGAGCTGACGGTCCTCGTCGGCGATGTCGGTGGTGCCGAACCAGCCCGCCAGCGACGCGCCCGCGTTGTTGACCAGCAGGTCGACCGGACGGGTCGTGTCGGTCAGGGCGTTGGACGCCAGCTGCATGCCCTGCTCGGTCGACAGATCGGCCGTGACGACGTCGACGCGGACCCCCGAACGGTCGCGGATGTCGGCGGCGACGGACTCGAGGCGGTCGGTCGTGCGGGCCACGATCACGAGGTCGTGGCCACGTCGCGCGAGCTCCTGCGCGAACGCGAGGCCGATGCCTGATGTCGCCCCGGTCACCAGTGCTCGACGTGTCATGCACCCAGCATGCCAAACCCTCGCGCGAGCGCCCCCTCTGCGGTCGCATTACTGACACAATGGGCGCGTGACGACGACGATCGCGGTGGCCAACCAGAAGGGCGGGGTCGCCAAGACGACCACGGTGGTGTCCCTCGGGGCGGCGCTCGCCGAGCTCGGGCAGCGCGTGCTGCTGGTCGACATCGACCCGCAGGGCAGCCTGACGTTCTCGCTCGGCATCGACCCGGAGGACCTCGAGCTCACGGTCGCCCAGGTGCTGCTGGGCACCCAGCTGGCCGACGACGCGATCGTCGTGACCGACGACGGCATGCACCTGCTGCCGGCGAACATCACGCTGACGCAGGCCGAGGAGAGCCTCGTGGGCCGCACCGGACGCGAGCAGCGTCTGCGCGTCGCGCTCGACAAGGTCGTCGACGACTACGACTACATCCTGATCGACTGCCCGCCGACGCTGGGCGTGCTGACCGTCGGCGCCCTCTCGGCGGCGCAGCAGGTGTTGATCCCGCTGCAGGCCGAGACGTTGTCGCACCGCGGCGTCGGCCAGCTGCTCGACACGATCCACGACGTCCGGCAGTTCATCAACCCCAAGCTCGAGATCATGGGCGTCCTGCCGACGATGTACGACGGCCGCACGACGCACGCCCGCAACGTCCTCGAGGCGATCGGCGAGACGTACGACCTGCCGGTCGTCCTGCCGCCGATCCCCAAGACCATCCGGTTCGCCGAGGCCCCCGCGATCGGTCGGTCGGTGCTGTCGACGGCCAAGAACCACAAGGGGGCCGAGGCGTACCGCGAGGTCGCGGCCGGCATCCTGGCGGCCGCGGGTGCGGCGACGGGCCCGAAGGGGCCCCGCTCGCGCAAGCGCTCCGACTCCCCGGACTGAGCCGTCGACCCGGGGCTAGGATGACGGGGTGTCCAAGCACCGCGCCGAACGTCGCCCTGCCCGCCGGGCAGCCCTCGCCGTGGCCGCGCTGGGGCTCACGGCCGTCGTGGGTGCCGCCGCAGCGGTGGTGCCGCAGCTCGGCACGGACGCGGCCGACGCCCGGCAGGCGGTCGCCGCACCCGGTGGCCCGACGCCCGCGGTGACGCAGGCCGCGCCGGTCGAGCAGGCCGCGCCGTCGACCGCCGTCACCGAGCCGGAGGTCGACGTCGACGTCGACGCCGTCGCGCTGGCCGTCGACGATCCCGCCGTGCCGGCCGACTCCGGCGAGGGCCGGCGCATCGTGTTCTCCGAGACCGAGCAGCGGGTGTGGCTGGTCGACGCCGACGAGACCGTCGAGCGCACCTACCCCGTCTCGGGCAGCCGCTTCGACAACCTCGACCCGGGCACGTACCGCGTCCAGTCCAAGACGCGCGACGCGACGGCCTTCGACGCGAGCGGCACGATGGAGTACTTCGTCCGCTTCGCGACGGGCTTCAGCGAGCCGATCGGCTTCCACTCCGTGCCCCGCGACAACGACGGCGTCCTCGAGCAGACCAAGGCCCAGCTCGGCACGCCGCTGTCGGCCGGCTGCGTGCGGCAGTGGAAGCCCGACGCGATCGCCCTGTGGGAGTTCGCCCCCGTCGGCACCGCCGTCGTCGTCACCCCCTGACGCCGACGAGTCGCGCACGCCCGCCGACGAGTCGCGCACGCTCGCCGACGAGTCGCGAAGGCCCGACCACGAGTGACTCGTGGCCGGGCCTGTGCGACTCGCGAGCGGGCGCCAGCGACTCGCGGGCGGGTGCTACTCGGGGTTGGTCGAGCGCTGACCGCTGCGGGTACGGGTGCGGCTGCGCTTGCGGATGCGGGGCGCGTCCTCGCCGGTCGGCAGGGGAGCCGGGGCATCGGGAGCGGCCTGCGGACGGCCACCGCCCGACGACTGCTGACGTCCGCCGCGGTCTCCGCCGCCACGGCTGCCGCCGTCACGACCACCGCCGCCACCGCCACCGCCGCGGTTGCCGCCCTCGCGACCACCGCCGCGGTTGCCGCCGCGACCGCCACGGTCGTCGTCCTTCTTCGGCTCGCGCGGCGACGCGGCCTTGAGGCGTCCCTTGACGTTCGGGTCGATGCCGAGGTCGTGGAACAGGTGCTCGGACGTCGAGTACGTCTCCTGCGGCTCGTCGAACGGCAGACCCAGGGCCTTGTTGATGAGCTTCCAGCGCGTGATGTCGGCCCAGTCGACGAACGTCACCGCGATGCCCGAGGCGCCGGCGCGACCCGTGCGGCCGATGCGGTGCACGTAGGTCTTGTCGTCCTCGGGGCAGTTGTAGTTGATGACGTGCGTGATGCCGGCGACGTCGATGCCGCGGGCCGCGACGTCGGTCGCCACGAGGATGTCGATCTTGCCCTCGCGGAACCGGGCGAGCGCCTTCTCGCGGGCCGGCTGCGCCATGTCGCCGTGCAGCGGCGAGGCCGGGAAGCCCCGGTCGATCAGCTCGTCGGCCACCCGCTGCGCCGTGCGCTTGGTGCGGGTGAAGATGATGACGCGTCCGACGTCCTCGGCCTGCAGGATGCGCCCGACGATCTCGGGCTTGTCCATGTCGTGGGCCTGCCAGACGAACTGCGCCGTCGCCGGCACCATCTGGCTGTCGTCGTCACCGGACTCGGCGCGGATGTTCATCGGGTGGCGCATGTGCTTGCGGGCCAGCCCGACGATCGCGCCCGGCATGGTCGCCGAGAACAGCATCGTCTGACGCGACTCGGGCGTCTTGGCCAGCAGCGACTCGACGTCGGGCAGGAAGCCCAGGTCGAGCATCTCGTCGGCCTCGTCGAGCACCAGCGTGCGGATGTGCGACAGGTCGAGCGCGCCCCGGTTGGCCAGGTCGAGCAGACGTCCGGGCGTGCCGACGACGATGTCGACGCCGGCGGTCAGCGCGTCGAGCTGCGACTCGTAGGGGACGCCGCCGTAGATCGTCAGGTTGCGGGTGCCGCGCCCCTTCGAGGCGACGGCGACGTCGCTGGCGACCTGGATCGCGAGCTCGCGCGTCGGCGCGACGATGAGGGCCTGCGGCTTGCCGGCGAGCTCCTCGTCGAAGTCGGCGTCGGCCGGCAGCGAGATGCGCTGGATGACCGGGATGCTGAAGGCCAGCGTCTTGCCGGTTCCGGTGCGCGCCTGGCCGATGAGGTCGGTGCCCTGGAGGGCGACGCCGAGCGTCATCTCCTGGATCGGGAAAGCTTCTTCGATGCCGACGGCGATGAGCGCGTCGGCGATCTCGGGCATGACGCCCAGATCTTTGAACGTAGTCAGGGTCTTCTCGAATTCTTCAGATTCGTGGGATTTCCACCGTCAGTCTAACGTCTGCGAGCCCTGTGGTTCGTGAGCCCGCCGCCGCGGGCGCACGCTACGCTCCATCGTCATGGCCTCCCTCGACGATCCGACCCCCTCCACGATCGACGATCCGGTGTACCGCACCGGCGTCCTGGAGCTGCTGGGGCTGCTCGCCTACGGCGAGATCAGCGCGTGCGAGCGACTCGCCGAGGACGCCAAGATGGCGCCCGACCTGCGCAACAAGGTCGAGATCGCCGCGATGGCGACGGCCGAGTTCGGGCACTTCGAGAAGCTGCGCGACCACCTCGTCGCGATGGGGGAGGACCCCTTCGAGGTCATGCTGCCGTTCGCGGCCACGTTCGAGCGGTTCCACCGGCAGACCAAGCCGTCCGACTGGCTCGAGGGCCTGGTCAAGGCCTACGTCGGCGACGGCCTGGCCGCCGACTTCTACCGCGAGATCGCGGCGTACCTCGACGCCGACACCCGCGAGCTCGTCCTCGACACGCTCAGCGGCACGGGCCACTCCGACTTCGTGATCGACGCGATCCGCGGCGCGATCGACGACGACCACCGCGTCGGCGGACGTCTCGCGCTGTGGGGGCGCCGGCTCATGGGCGAGGCGCTGAGCCAGGCGCAGATGGTCGTCGCGGAGCGCGACGCGCTGAGCACCGTCCTGGTGGGCGGCGTCGACCACCCGGGCATGGACCTGGCCGGCATCGGACGCATGTTCACGCGCCTGACCGAGGCCCACGCCGCCCGCATGGACAAGCTGGGCCTGGCTGCCTAGAGGCGCTCACCGTCCCGGTGACCCGGCGACCCGTCCGGTCGCAGGACACGTCGCCAGGTCACCGCCCAGCGGTCAGGCTCCCGCGGTGACGGCTTCGCTGGCGGCGAGGCCGAAGCCGACCTTGCGCCCGGCGTCCGACGTGAAGTCGAGGTAGGCGACCTTCGCGGCCGGGACGGCCACGGTGCGGCCCTTGTCGTCGGTCAGCGTGAAGACGCTGTCGTTCTTGAGAGCCTCGTCGAGCGCGGCCAGGACGTCCTTCGGCGCGTCCTCGGTCGACACGGACAGCTCACGGGGCGCGTACTGCACGCCGATCTTGACCTCCACGGTCACTCAACTCCTTGGATGTTGTCGTCTTCGTTGCGGGGAAAGGCTCCGATGCCGCGCCACGCGAGGGCTGCGACGAGCTGGACGGCCTCGTCGCGCGACAGGCTCGAGTCGTGCGACAGCCAGTTGCGCGCGCCGACGTGGCCCATGCCGACGAGGCTGACCGCCAGCAGGTGGGAGGCGGCCGGCGGCAGGCCGGTGTCGTCGCTGATGACCTCGGCCACGAGGGCCGCGGACTCCTCGACGACCCGGTCGACCTGCGCGCGGACGGCGGGGTCGCTGGTCAGGTCGGACTCGAACACGAGGCGGAACGCGGCGCCCTGGTCGGCGACGTAGTCGTACCACAGCTCCATCGTGGCCTTGACGCGTCGGCGGTTGTCCTGCGTCGACGCCAGGGCGTCCTTGACGCCCTCGACGACCGTGTCGCACGACGTCTCGAGCAGGGCGAGGTACAGGTCGAGCTTGCCGGGGAAGTGCTGGTAGAGCACGGGCTTGGACACGCCGGCGCGGTCGGCGATCTCGTCCATCGACGCCGAGTGGTAGCCCTGCTCGACGAACACCTCGAGCGCGACCTCGAGCAGCTGGGCCCTGCGCGCGGTGCGCGGCAGTCGGCTCGTGCGCTGACGCATCGGGATGGCTTCGGTCACCAGCCCAGCCTACTGGGGGCGCCCACGATCCGGACGGGCGGAGCGGGCCCGTGCCCCGACCGGGAACAATGGGGAACTGATGCGACGTTGTGCCTGAAGTCGTCGTACGTGCCATCGAAGGAGAACCCGTGGTCGCCCCACTCGTCGAACCAGCAAGCGAGCTCACGATCGACGAGGTGCGCCGCTACAGCCGCCACCTCATCATCCCGGACGTCGGCATGACCGGCCAGAAGCGTCTGAAGAACGCCAAGGTGCTGGTCATCGGCGCCGGCGGCCTCGGCAGCCCCGCGCTGCTGTACCTGGCCGCGGCGGGCGTCGGCACGCTCGGCATCATCGACGACGACGTCGTCGACGAGTCGAACCTGCAGCGCCAGATCATCCACGGCCAGTCCGACATCGACAGGCCGAAGGCCGAGTCGGCCGCCGCGTCGGTCGCCGAGACCAACCCGTACGTGACGACCATCGTCCACAACGAGCGTCTCGACAACGACAACGTGCTGGAGATCTTCGCCCAGTACGACCTGATCGTCGACGGCACCGACAACTTCGCGACGCGCTACCTCGTCAACGACGCCGCGGTCATCCTCGGCAAGCCGTACGTGTGGGGCTCGATCTACCGCTTCGAGGGTCAGGTCAGCGTCTTCTGGGCCCAGGAGGGACCGCAGTACCGCGACCTCTACCCCGAGCCGCCGCCGCCGGGCATGGTCCCGTCGTGCGCCGAGGGCGGCGTGCTGGGCGTCCTGTGCGCCTCGATCGGCTCGATCATGGTCACCGAGGCGATCAAGCTCATCACCGGCATCGGCGACCCGCTGATCGGCCGCCTGATGGTCTACGACGCGCTCGAGATGCGGTACTCGACGCTCAAGATCCGTCGCGACCCCGACGGCGTCCTGCCCACCGAGCTGCTGAGCGACTACGAGGCGTTCTGCGGTGCGATCAGCGAGGAGGCCGCCGACGCGGCCGCCGACTCGACGATCTCGGTCGCGACGCTCGACGGCTGGCTCAAGGAGCGCAACGACGGCGGCCGCGACTTCGTCCTGGTCGACGTGCGCGAGCCGGGCGAGTACGAGATCAACAAGATCCCGGGCTCGATCCTGATCCCGAAGGGCGAGTTCCTCAACGGCAAGGCGCTCGAGCAGCTGCCGAGCGACCAGCAGATCGTCCTGCACTGCAAGTCGGGCGTCCGCTCGGCCGAGGCGCTGGCGGTGCTGAAGGGTGCCGGCTACAAGGACTCCGTCCACGTAGGCGGCGGCGTCGTGGCGTGGGTCAACCAGATCGACCCCAGCCAGCCGACGTACTGAGCGAACCGACGTGGACGACGGTTACACCGATCGCGTCCTGGACCTGGTCGAGCGGATCCCGCCCGGCCAGGTCCTGTCGTACGGGGCGATCGCGGAGATCCTGGGCGAGGGCGGCCCGCGCCAGGTGGGTCGTGTCATGGCGATGGACGGTGGCGCGGTCGCATGGTGGCGCGTCGTGCGGGCCGACGGCAGCCTCACCGCGGCGCACGGCATGGGTGCCCAGGAGCACTACGCCGAGGAGGGCACGCCGATGCGTGCCAGCGGCCACGCGGTCGACATGTCGCGGGCACTCTGGCAGTACCGCGACTGACTGTCGGCCCCGTCTGGTGGGATGGGGTCATGCCGATCGAGTACGTGCTCCAGACGCCTGACGTCGAGCCCGCGCTCGTGCCGACGCTCGACGCCGAGCAGCGAGCCGTCGTCGACCACCCCGGTGGGCCGTTGCTGGTGCTCGCCGGCCCCGGCGCGGGCAAGACGTCCACGCTCGTCGAGGTCGTGGCCGACCGGGTCGACCGGGGCCTCGCGCCCGACGAGATCCTGGTGCTGACGTTCAGCCGCAAGGCCGCCGACGAGCTCAAGTCGCGCATCGCGCGCCGGCTCGCCCGCACCACCGCGTCCACGCCGGCCATGACGTTCCACTCCTTCTGCTACGCCCTGGTGCGGCAGCTGCAGGACCCGGACGACTTCGTGCGTCCCCTCCAGCTGCTCAGCGCGCCCGAGCAGGACGCCGTGATCCAGCGGCTCCTGGCCGAGGGCGACGCCGAGGAGTGGCCGGCGATCATCCGCCCGTCGCTGCGCACGCGCGGTCTGGCGGCCGAGATGCAGCGGCTGCTGTCCACGGCCCGCGGGCGCGACATGGACGCGCTCGACCTGCTGCGCCTGGGCGAGTCGACCGGACGCGAGGAGTGGAAGGCCGCCGCGCGGTTCTTCGACGACTACACCGGGGTCGCCGCCCTGCAGAACACGATCGACTACTCCGACCTGGTCTTCCAGGCCGTCCAGATGCTGCGCGACCCGGCCCGGCGCGACCGCGTCCGCGCCGCCTACCGCCTAGTGGTCGTCGACGAGTACCAGGACACCGACCCGCTGCAGGTCGAGCTGCTGCGGGCACTGGCCGGCGACGGGAGGGACGTCATCGTCGTCGGCGACCCGTACCAGTCGATCTACGGGTTCCGCGGCGCCGACGTGCGCGGCATCCTCGACTTCCGCACGCAGTTCCCCCGGTCGGACGGCTCGCCGGCCGATCTCGTGGTCCTCGGCCGCACCAGTCGCTACGGCGCGACGATCTCGTCGGCCGCCGCGTCGATCGTGTCCAACCGCGGTGTGCTCGGGGCGGTCGACGGCCCCGACTTCGACGGTCTGCGGCACCTGACGCCGCGTCGCCACCTCGAGGGCGACGTGCACGTCGAGACGTTCGCGACGCCCACCGCCGAGGCCGAGCACATCGCCCTGATCCTGCGCGAGCAGCGCCTGGCCCGCGAGGTGCCGTGGGGGCAGATGGCCGTGCTGGTGCGGTCGGGCGCCGACATCGCCCGCTACCAGCGGTCGCTCAGTGCGGCCGGCGTGCCGGTCGTCGTGGCCGGCGACGAGCTGCCGCTGGCGTCCGAGCCCTCGGTCCGCTCGCTGCTTGCGGCGCTGCGGGCCGCCGACGACATCGCGCACGACCGCCCCCTCGACCCGGCGGCCGCCGACTCCCTGCTCTCGGGACCGCTGTGCGGGCTCGACGCACCGGCCCTCCGGCGCGTCGGGCGTGCCCTGCGCACCGCCGACCGCACCGACGAGCGGGGTCCACGGGCCTCGCGGCTGCTGCTGGCCGAGGCGCTCGGTCAACCCGCCGTCCTGCTGACGCTCGCGCGACCCGACGAGCCGCTGGGCCACTCGGCGGCCAAGGCCTCGCGGCTGGCCTCGTTGCTGCGTCGCGCCGCCGACCAGATCCTGGGGGGGCAGTCGGCCGAGCGCGTGCTCTGGACGCTGTGGTCGGGCACCCCGTGGCGCGACCGCCTGCGGGCCGAGGCGCTCGGCGACGGCGAGGGCTCGGCCCGCGCCGAC
Organism: Aeromicrobium sp. Root472D3; assembly: GCF_001426485.1. Taxonomy (GTDB): domain Bacteria; phylum Actinomycetota; class Actinomycetes; order Propionibacteriales; family Nocardioidaceae; genus Aeromicrobium. The sequence continues at coordinate 1,543,737 of NZ_LMET01000001.1, forward strand.
CACGACCTCGACGTCCTGGTGGCGCTGTTCGCGCAGGCGGCCCGCGCCGAGGAGCAGCAGCAGCGTCGTGGCCTGGCGACCTTCGTGGCCGAGCTCGAGGCGCAGCAGATCCCGGCCGACACGCTGGCCCAGGGGGCGATCGCCCCCGACGCCGTCCAGCTCATGACGGCGCACCGGTCCAAGGGGCTCGAGTGGCGCACCGTCGTCGTCGCCGGCGTGCAGGACGGCACCTGGCCCGACGTGCGGCACCGCGGCAGCTTCCTGCGCGCCGAGCGGCTCGGCCCGCACGGCGAGGTGTCGCCCCCGACGGCGCGCGAGGCGCTGCGCGAGGAGCGACGACTGTTCTACGTGGCGTGCACGCGGGCCCGGCAGCACCTGGTCGTCACGGCGGTCGAGAGCGGCCGCGAGGACGGCGACCAGCCGTCGTTGTTCGTCTCCGAGCTGTGGGACCACCTGCACCGGCACGCCGACGGCTCGGTGCCCGAGCGGCAGCCCCGGCGCCGCCCCGACCGCCCGCTGTCGCTGCGCGGGTCCATCGCCGCGCTCCGGCGCCTCGGCGAGACCACCGACAGCGACGTCGTCCGCGACCGGGTGGCCCGCTCGCTCGCGCTGCTGGCCGAACGCCCGGGCGGTGCCACGCGACCGGCCCGTCCCGAGCGGTGGTGGGGCATGGCGGCGATCACCCGCAGCGAGCTGCCGATGCGCGATCCCGAGGCGACGATCCGCCTGTCGGGCAGCTCGGTCAGCTCGATCGTCGAGTGCCCGCTCAAGTGGTTCTACGACCACGAGGTCAAGGCCTCCACCGCCACCACCACGGCCCAGGGCTTCGGATCGGTCGTCCACGCCGTCGCGGCCGAGGTCGCCGAGCAGCGCCTCCCGGCCGACGCCGAGGCGCTCGGGGTCTACGTCGACTCCGTCTGGGACCAGCTGGCCTTCGCCGCCGACTGGATCGGCGGCCGCGAGCGCGCCGAGGCGCGCGACGCGCTGGTGCGCTTCGTGTCGTGGCACCTGCGGCACGGCCGCACGACGCTGGCGGCCGAGCACGAGTTCTCGGTGACGACCACGATCGACGGGCGCGAGGTCACCCTCGACGGCTCGATGGACCGGGTCGAGATCGACGCGGACGGCGTCCACGTCGTCGACCTCAAGACCAGCAAGTCGGTGGCCGACCGCAAGGACCTCGCCGAGCACCCGCAGCTGGGCTTCTACCAGCTGGCGGTCGACCTCGGCGCGACGTCCGGGCTGGCCGAGGGCATCCGGGCGGCCGGTGCCGAGCTCGTCCAGCTGCGCAACGGCGAGAAGAAGCTGCCCGACTACCCGGTCGTCCAGCCGCAGGACGCGCCACCGGCCGACCAGCCGTTCTTCGCGCTCGAGCAGCTGACCCGATCGGTGCACGTCATCGCCGACGAGAGCTTCGACGCGACCCCCAGCGAGAAGTCGTGCCGCTACTGCGAGTTCCAGCGAGCCTGCCCCGCCCAGCCGGAGGGCGCCAGCATCCTCGGAGGTGGGCAGGCATGACGCGGCTCCCCACGACCGACGCGCTCGACCGCGTCTTCCAGGGCCTGTACCCGGCAGCGCCCGGGCGGCCGCCGTTCCGCTTCTCCGAGCCCCAGCTGGCCGCCATCACGGCTCCCGTCGACCGACCCAGCGTCATCATCGCGGGCGCCGGGTCGGGCAAGACGACCGTCATGGCCGCGCGCGTGGTGTGGCTCGTGGGCCACCACGGGGTCGCGCCCGAGCGCATCCTCGGCCTGACCTTCACCAACAAGGCCGCCGCCGAGCTCGGCGTCCGCATCCGGCGGTCGCTGGCCGCCCTCGAGGTCGAGGCCGACGGCGAGCCCACGACGTCGACGTACCACGCCTTCGCGGGCACGCTGATCGCCGAGCACGGCCTGCGGCTCGGCATCGAGCCCGATCTGCGCATCCTCTCGGACGCGTCGCGCTTCCAGCGGGTCGCGCAGGCCATCGAGTCGTACGACGGCGAGCTGGTCGAGGTCTCGACCAACGTGCCGCGGCTCGTCGGCGACGTTATGGCCCTCGACGGCCAGCTGTCCGAGCACCTCGTCACGACCGACGAGCTGCGCGCCTTCGACGTCGACCTCATCGCCCGGCTCGAGGGTGAGGAGAAGCGGTACGCGGTGCACGACAGCGGCATCGCGGCAGCCCGCAAGCGCATCGAGCTGACGCGCCTGGTCGACCGTTACCGCCGCGCCAAGGCGACCGCCGGCGTCATGGACTTCTCCGACCAGATGGCGTGGGGCGCCGAGCTGTCGGCCGTCCCCGAGGTCGCCGAGTCGCTGCGCGAGCGGTTCGACGTCGTCCTGCTCGACGAGTACCAGGACACCTCGGTGGCCCAGCGCGACCTGCTCAAGAACCTGTTCTCGGGCGACGACGCCGAGCACGGGCTCGGGCACCCCGTCATGGCGGTGGGCGACCCGGCACAGGGCATCTACGGGTGGCGCGGAGCCGCGGCGGGCAACCTGATCGAGTTCCTCGACCAGTTCCCGACGTCCGACGGCGGCCGCGGGGCACAGTTCTCGCTGGTCGAGACGCGGCGCTGCGGCCGCAGCATCATCGGCGCGGCCAACGAGCTGGCCGCCGAGTTCTACGCGACGTCCGACGTCGTGCAGCCCCTGCAGGCGCACCCCGAGAACGTCGAGGGCGAGGTGACGGTGGCGCTGCACCCGACGGTCGCCGACGAGGTCGCCTCGGTCGTGGCGGGGGTCCGTGCGGCGATCGACGCCGGCCACCCGCTGTCCGAGATCGCGATCCTCGTGCGCGTCGGCGGCGAGAACGGCGAGATCGTCGCGGGGCTGCGGGCCGCCGGCATCCCGTTCGAGGTCGTCGGGCTCACCGGGCTGCTGTCGCAGCCCGAGGTGCTCGACCTCGTGTCGGTGCTCGAGGTCGTCGACGACGTCACGGCCAACCCCGCGATGCTGCGCCTGCTCACGGGGCCGCGATGGCACATCGGGCCGCGCGACCTCGCGCTCCTGGGCCGGCGTGCGGCGTCGCTGAGCGGCCGGACGTTCGGCCGTGAGGGCGACCTGTCGCTGGAGGAGCAGCTCGCCAAGGCCGTCGAGGGCGCCGACCCCACCGAGATCGTGTCGCTCGCCGACGCCGTCGAGGACCCGGGCGACCTGCCCTACTCGCCCGAGGCGCGCGTCCGGTTCCAGTCGCTGGCCGGCCTGCTGTCGGGCCTGCGCTCGCACGTCGGCGAGCCGCTGTACGACTTCGCCCGCCGGGTCATGCACGCCCTCGACCTCGACGTCGAGCTCGAGGCGGCCGGGGCGCCGTCCGGCCTCGACAACATCGCCCTGCTGCTCGACGCCGTCGCGGCCTACTCCTCCGACGACTCCTACGCCTCGCTCGCGGGTCTGCTGGCGTACCTCGAGGCCGAGGAGCGCTACAACGACGGCATGGAGGTCTCCACCCCGTCCGACGCCGACTCGGTCAAGCTGCTGACGGCGCACAAGGCCAAGGGCCTGGAGTGGCGCGTCGTGTTCGTGCCCTTCATGGCCAAGGGCGTCTTCCCGCACTCGCGGGGGCGCTCGCGGTGGGTCGGCAGCGCCACGACCCTGCCGGTCGCGCTGCGCGGCGACGCCGACCAGCTGCCCGACATCGAGGCGTGGACGTACGCCGGCGACAAGGAGTACCGGGCGCTGAACTCCGCCGACGCCCTGCAGGAGGAGCGTCGCCTCGGCTACGTCGCCTACACGCGGGCCAAGCTCGAGCTGCACGTCTCGGGGCACTGGTGGGGTCGCACGGCGACCAGGCCGCGGGGTCCCTCGCCGTTCCTCGACAACACCCGGGCCTGGCTGGCGGCGCGCGGGGTCGAGCCGCTGCTGTGGACGCCCGAGCCCGACGCCGACGACCGCAATCCCCTGGCCGAGCAGCGACTCGCCGTGGCCTGGCCCGCCTCGACGGCCGACCTCACGGCCCGCCACCGGCTCGCCGCCCTGGTCGACGCCCACATCGACGACCCCGGCTCGCCCGACCTGCCCGAGTTCGGCACGGCCGACGAGCAGGCCGAGCTCGAGCTCGTCCGGCAGATCGAGGACGAGCTCGAGCTGCTGATCGCCGAGGCCGACCGGGCCGCCGACCCCGTGCGCACGATCGAGCTGCCGTCGACGCTGTCGGCCACGACGGCCCTGCGGCTCGCGCAGGAGCGCGACGAGCTGCTGGCCGAGCTCGCCCGCCCGATGCCGCGCGAGCCCGTGCCCGGCGCGCGGTTCGGCACCCGCTTCCACGCCTGGGTCGAGGCGCAGCTCGAGGGCGGTCAGCAGTCGCTGCTCGACCCTGCCGACCTGCCCGGGCGGGGCGACGCCCACATCGGCGACGACGACGAGCTCGACGAGATGACCGCGAAGTTCCTCGCGGGCCCCTACGGCGGCAGCACGCCCCACGCGATCGAGGCGCCGTTCTCGATCATGCTGGGCGGGCAGCAGGTCATCGGTCGCATCGATGCGGTCTACCGCACCGAGAAGGGCTTCGACGTCGTCGACTGGAAGACCAACCGGCAGCCGACGTCCGATCCGCTGCAGCTCGCGATCTACCGGCTCGCGTGGGCCGAGCTGCAGGGCATCGACCCGTCCACGGTCGATGGGGTCTTCTACTACGTGCGGCTCGACGAGGTCCGCCGGTACTCCGACCTGCCCGGCCGGGCCGACCTGGAGGAGCAGCTCGGGCTAACGTGATGGGGTGGACTTCGCCTTCGATCACGCCCAGCACGACCGCGCCGGACATCTCCGCAAGGACGACGCCTGGCGGCGCGTGCCGGTCGGCGACCCGGACGTCAAGGTGCTGGTCATCGGTGGCGAGCACGTCCCCACGACCGGTGGCTCGGGCCTGCGCTGGGTCTCGCTCGACGAGGCCCCCGACGGTGAGTGGATCTTCCTGGGCCTGAAGGGCGACCAGCGCTACGCCGCCGTGATGGTCGAGCGCGTCCCGGACGAGCTCGAGCCCGCCAGCCTGCGGATGATCGGGCCGAGCGTCGACGCCGGCGAGGCCTCGCTGGCCGTGCACGCCGTCGGCATCGCGCGATGGCACCAGACGCACCGCTTCTGCGCGCGCTGCGGCGCCCCGACCGACGTCGCGGACGCGGGCCACGTCCGCGTGTGCCCGGTGTGCTCGGCCCACCACTTCCCCCGCACCGACCCGGCCGTCATCATGCTGATCACCGACGACCAGGACCGTGCCCTGCTCGGACGTCAGCCGGTGTGGCCCGAGGGCCGCTTCTCGACGCTCGCGGGCTTCGTCGAGCCGGGGGAGACCCTCGGCGACGCCGTGCGCCGCGAGGTCATGGAGGAGGTCGGCGTGCCGGTCGGCGACGTCACGTACGCCGCGAGCCAGCCGTGGCCGTTCCCGTCGAGCCTGATGCTCGGGTTCTTCGGCCGGGCCCTGTCGTACGACATCAGGGTCGACGAGAACGAGATCGCCGAGGCCCGCTGGTTCACCCGCGACGAGGTCACCGAGATGACGGCCTCGAGCGAGCTGCTGCTGCCGCCCAACGTCTCGATCTCGCGCTGGCTCCTGCAGCAGTGGCACGGCGGCACGATCCACGGGAAGTGGGCCTGACCGGTCGGCTCAACCGCGATCCCGGTCGCCAGAAAGGCCGCTCTCGGCCGACCGTGAGCGCAGCGAGGCGACATCAATCGAGCTCGACCGCTCGCCACGCCTCGCAGGCGGGCGGCTCCGCCGCGCGGCGCTCACGCTTCGCTGGCGCACAGCCGGCCGTTCGCGCGCGGGGCGCGCTCAGGCCAGCTGTGCCTTGATCTGGGCGAGGCTGGGGTTGGTCAGCGCGGTGCCGTCGGCGAAGACGAGCGTCGGCACGGTCTGGTTGCCGTTGTTGGCCTTCTCGACGATCAGGGCGGCATCGGGCTGCTGCTCGATGTCGACCTCGTCGAAGTCGATGCCCTCGCGCTTGAGCTGGCCCTTCAGGCGGTGGCAGTAGCCGCACCACGGGGTGGAGTACATCGTGAACGTGCCGGACATGGAAGGTCTCCTTCGACGACTGGTGTCCATCATGTCAACAGGAGGGACGCCCGTGTCATTCCGGGGCCCCGTGTGAGCCACCGCTCGGCGCTCCACACCCCGTGACCCGGAGGGCCGGGGGTGTCGGCGGCGCCGACTAGTCTTGACGCATGCCCGACGCCGACGACCTGCTGACCGGCCTCGATCCCGAGCAGCGCGAGGTCGCGCTCGCGCTCCGCGGCCCCGTCAGCGTCGTGGCCGGAGCCGGCACCGGCAAGACCCGCGCGATCACGCACCGCATGGCGTACGGCGTCGCGACGGGCGTCTACAAGCCCACCGAGGTCCTGGCCGTCACGTTCACGACCAAGGCCGCCAACGAGATGCGCGTGCGGCTGCGCGACCTCGGCGCCGAGGGCGTCCAGGCGCGCACGTTCCACTCCGCGGCCCTGCGCCAGGCGCGCTACTTCTGGCCGCACGTCTACGGGGGCGAGTTCCCCGAGGTCACGCAGTCCAAGTTCTCGCTCGTCGCCGAGGCCGTGCGCCGGCTCGGTCAGCGCGCCGACACCCCGCTGCTGCGCGACCTGTCGTCCGAGATCGAGTGGGCCAAGGTCTCCAACATCGCCCCGACGGCCTACGCCGCCGCCGCGGGCCCCGCGCGGCGCGAGGTCGCCAACCTCGACCCGGGGCAGGTCGCCAACGTGCTGGCCGCCTACGAGGAGGTCAAGCGCGAGCGCGGGCGCATCGACATGGAGGACATCCTGCTCGTCACGGCCGCGATCCTGGCCGACGACGAGCGCATCGCGGCGACGGTCCGCCAGCAGTACCGCTGGTTCGTGGTCGACGAGTTCCAGGACGTCAACCCGCTCCAGTCGACGCTGCTCGACCTGTGGCTGGGCGGGCGCAACGACATCTGCGTCGTCGGCGACCCCCGTCAGACGATCTACTCGTTCGCGGGAGCCTCACCGCGCATCCTGACGTCGTTCGCCCGCCGGCACGAGGGCGCCGAGCGCATCGAGCTGGTCCGCAACTACCGGTCGACGCCGCAGATCGTCGCGGCCGCCAACGCGGTCTTCGCGCGGGCCGCCACCACCGACGACATCCGCCTGCAGTCGCAGCAGGAGCCCGGCGACCCCGTCAGCTACATCGGCTACCCCGACGAGCTCGCCGAGGCCAATGCCGTCGCCAGCGAGATCTCCCTGCTGCACCGTCGCGGCGTGCCGTACCGCGAGATGGCGATCCTGTTCCGCATCAACGCGCAGTCCGAGGCCTTCGAGGAGGCGCTCGGCGAGCACGGCATCCCGTACGTCATGCGCGGTGCGACGGGCTTCTTCAACCGTGCCGAGGTGCGGCAGGCCGTCACGCTGCTGCGGGGGTCGGCCCGCGGGGGAGAGGCCGAGGGTCACCACCTCGTCGACGACGTGCGCGCCGTCCTCTCGACCATGGGGCACACCGACGATCCGCCGACCGGCGCCGGAGCCGTGCGCGACCGGTGGGAGTCGTTGCACGCGATCGTGTCGATGGCGTCCGACCTCGCCGAGAGCAACCCCTCGGCCGGCATGACGGCCCTCGTGGCCGATCTCGACCGGCGCATCGAGCAGGCGCACGCGCCGGCCGCCGACGGCGTCACGCTGGCGACGCTGCACTCGGCCAAGGGCCTGGAGTGGGACGCCGTGTTCTGCGTCGGCATGCACGAGGGCATGATGCCGAGCGTCCACGCCGACACCCCCGAGATGGTCGAGGAGGAGCGCCGGCTGTTCTACGTCGGCGTCACCCGCGCCCGTCACGACCTCATGATCTCGTGGGCCGCGACCCGCAAGGCCGGAGGGCGCGGCAACCGCCAGCCGACCCGCTTCCTCGACACGCTGCTGCCCGCGGGGCACGCGGCGCGTCAGGTGTCGTCGCAGGCGCGCCAGCGCAAGGTGGCCAAGTGCCGTGTGTGCAACACGGTGCTGGCCGTGGCCGACCGCAAGCTCGGCCGGTGCGCCGACTGCCCGGCGACATACGACGAGGAGCTCTACGAGACGTTGCGCACGTGGCGCAAGGAGCAGTCGACCGAGCAGGGCAAGCCCGCGTACGTCGTGTTCACCGATGCCACGCTGCAGGCGATCGCGGAGTCGAAGCCGTCCGACGCCGATGCACTGGCCAAGGTCCCGGGGGTCGGGCCCGCCAAGATCGAGCAGTACGGCGAGGCCGTGCTCGACCTGGTGCAGCAGGCCTGACCGGCGCGCAGCACCCTCAGCCGTCGGCGAACCCCGGGAGCGACTCCTCGAGGATCGCGCGGAACGGCGCCGTCGCACCGAGCTGGCTCAGCACGCCGATGCCACCGATCCACACCCGGTGGATCAGCAGGTACTGCGGGGGCAGGTTGATCTTCATCGCCGTTCCCATGCCCTCGGCCGTGGGCGCACTGACGCGCAACGTCTGCTCGCGCATCCACTCGCGGCTGAAGGTGAACCGCTCGACCCGCGCCGGCTCGACGAAGGGCCCGATGTAGCGCGCGATCGTGTCGGCGTCGAGATCGGTCTTGCTCTTGAGGAAGCCCTCGTCGCGCAGGCCCTCGAGCACGCCGTCGTAGTCGCCGTCGACGGCGTGACGCAGGAGGCGCCCCATCGAGGCCGGGAGCCCCTCGGGCAGGCGCGCGACGGCGCCGAAGTCGACGACGCCGAGCCGGCCGTCGGGCATGATGCGGAAGTTGCCGGGGTGCGGGTCGGCGTGCAGCATGCCGGCGCGGCGGGGCCCGGCGAACAGGAACCGCACGTAGGCCTCGCCGTAGCGGTCTCGCTCGTCCTGGGTTCCCGACGTGATGACCTGCGCGAGCGACGAGTCGCTCTCGAGCCACGTCGACACCAGTGCGCGCTCGGTGTGGGCCAGCGGCTCGGGCACGACGATGTCGGAGTCGCCGTTGAACTCGGCCGCGAAGACCCCTTGGGCGCCGGCCTCGAGGCTGTAGTCGAGCTCCTCGGCGACGCGATCCTGCAGCTCCTTGACGAGTGGCTTGACGTCGAGCCCGGGTGCGATGACGCCGAAGAGGCGGGCGAGCCGCGAGATCTGCTTGAGGTCGGAGATGAGGGCCTTCGCGGCTCCCGGGTACTGCAGCTTGACCGCCACGTCGACGGGATCGGCGTCGTCGTCACCGGACCACGTGGCGCGATGGACCTGTCCGATCGAGGCCGAGGCGGCGGGCCGGTCGTCGAAGGTCGGGAACCGGTCGCGCCAGGCGGGGCCGAACTCCTCGGCCATGACGCGGTGGACGGTGCCGGGTGGCATGGGCGGCGCGGAGTCCTGCAGCTTGACGAGGGTCTCGCGGTAGGGCCCGATGAACTCCTCGGGCAGGGCGGCCTCGAAGATGCTCATGGCCTGGCCGAACTTCATGGCCCCGCCCTTGAGCTGGCCGAGCACGCTGAAGATCTGGTCGGCCGTGCGTCGCTGCACCTCGTCGAGGACGAGGTTCGCCGGCGTGCCGACGATGCGCTTGCCGAGGCCGAGGGTCGTGCGCCCGGCGAATCCGACCGGCAACGACGCGAGTCGTGCCGTGCGGGCAAAGGTGCTGCCGTTGATCGGACGGCTCCTGCTGGGATCCTTCGCGGGCTTGTCGGACACCTCGTCAGGATAGTCCCCAGCCGGTCGCTCCGCCCCGTCAGCGATCGGGCCCGGTCGGCGGGGCCCCACGCTCCCGCGACTATGCCGCGGTGAGCAGATCACAGGCGCAGCGGTGGTGGAACGCGACGGGCCACGACGCGCGGTCGTCGTGCCGGGGGCCGACGACCAGGCAGTGCCCGGCGGTGCGGAGCGTGTCGTCGTCCAGCAGCGCCACGACCTCGGCCGCGACCTCGACGGCGGCGGCGTGCAGCGCGAGGCCGTCGAGGGCGGCGGGCCGGACGAGCGGTGGCCGGCTGCCCAGCTGCGGCACGATCGCGGTCCAGGCGGGGTCCCAGTCGGCCCGGTGCAGGTCGTGGCACGTGACGCACGGGGTGCGTCCGGGACGGACGAGGGGCCCGATGCGCACGCGGTCCTCGTCGACGACGACCGGCAGGTGGTCGAGGCCTCTCGTCGACGCCAGCTCGTAGACCGACCGCTCCACCTCGCCGTGCGACACGATGACCAGCAGCTCGGGATCGGACGAGGTGAGGTCGTGCAGGCCCGCCGACACGAGGGCGGCTCGCGTCGTCGCGACGAGACCGGCGGCGCCGGGGGTCACGACGAACCCGACACGTCGTCGGTCGAACCGCCGGCGGACGGCCTCGGCGGCGTCGGCGTCGACGACCGCCCCGACGGCCCGCAGCTCGGCGAGTGTCGATGCGACGTCGGCGTGCAGCTCGGGGACGTCACGGGCGACGAGCTGCTGGAGGCGCTCGGTGTCGCGGACGCCGTCGAGCAGGCGCAGGAGGGCCCCGAGCCCCGGACGATCGGGGATCACGATGCCCGGGGAGGTGCCGATCTGCAGGTGTGTCGCGTCGCGTCGCAGCAGCGGAGCGCCGGGTCGCAGGGCGGGTCGGAAGGCCATGGCGCCAGCGTCGTCCCGCGGCGGGCTCCAGGCCAGCCGGTCGTCCACAGGAGGACACGGAGGCGGCGACGCGAGGGCGACGCACGGTGCGACCGATCACGGCTACCCTGACAGTGATCCACATCACAACTTCTAGGAGGCAGCCATGGCGGAGACCTGGAGTGGCGAGTTCTACTGCGTCAAGTGCAAGGAGAAGCGCGAGACCACCGGAGAGGTGCAGGTCAGCGAGAAGGGCACCCGGATGGCCAAGGGCATCTGCCCGGTGTGCAGCACCAAGCTCAACCGCATCCTCGGCAAGGCCTGACGACCGTCCGACCGGGACCTCGGCGGCGTGACCGTAGGGGTCCCGGGAGGGTCCCGTCAAGCGACTTCTCCGAACTGTTGTCCACGCTTGTGGATAAGACTGGGGACAAGCTGTGGGGAACGCCGAGCGAGCGTGTGGACGGGGCCGTGCACAACATGTGGACAGCCTGGGGACGAATGCATCGAAGGTCCTCTGACCAGCGCTGATGCCTGCATGAGCCTGTGGACAACATCAGCTCGACCGGACCGGTAGATTGCTGGTGTGGGAGACATCGAGATCCGTCGAAGCGCCCGTCGCAAGCGCACCGTGCGCGCGTACCGCGACGGTGACACGACCATCGTCCTGATGCCGGCGAATCTGCCCCGGGCGGTCGAGGAGGAGCACGTGCGCACCCTCGTGGCCCGGCTCGAACGACGCGAGCAGCGGGTGCGGCCCGGCGACGACGAGCTCCTCGAGCGTGCTGCCGTGCTGTCGCGGAAGTGGCTCGGTGGCGAGGCCGTCCCGGCGTCGGTGCGGTGGGTCACCACGATGGAGAAGCGCTGGGGGTCGTGCACGAGCGACGACCGCACGATCCGTCTGTCGCACCGTCTCCAGGGCATGCCGACCTACGTCGTGGACTACGTGCTGCTGCACGAGCTGGCGCACCTGATCGAGCCGAACCACGGCGCACGGTTCTGGTCGCTCGTCGACGCCCACCCGGAGGCGACGAAGGCTAAGGGATTTCTCGAAGGCGTCTCGTGGCAGCAGCGATGAGGTCGCGCACCGACTGATCCACGCCGTCGGGCAGGTCGTGGACCCCGAACCAGCCCAGGTCGTCCGACTCGTCGCTGATGACCTCGCGCGCGCCCTCGGGGGCGACCGCGACGTACTGCACGTCGAGGTGGTGGGACGGCCGGACGGGCCCGCAGCCGGGCACCTCGTGCAGCGACAGCAGCACCGGGTCGGGATCGACGGCGAGGTCGTCGATGCCGCTCTCCTCGCGCCCCTCGCGGGTCGCGGCCTGCGCCAGGGAGGCGTCGGACGACTCGCAGTGCCCGCCGGTCTGCAGCCAGCGCCCCAGGCGTCGGTGCAGGGTCAGCAGGACCCGCGTGTGGTCGGCCGAGACGATCAACGCGCTGGCGGTGAGGTGGTCGGGGTGGCACTCGCGGCTCAGGGCGTCGTCGTGACGCTCGACGTGGTCGAGGTAGAGCGACCGCAGGCGATCCTGCTCGTCGTCGGGTGCCGACCAGTGGGTCAGGACGTCGCGAGCATCCTCGCGCAGCGTCACCCGGTGGGGCCCTTGTCGTCGGGGGAGTCGGGCGACTCCGGCGACTCGGGTGCCGTGCCGTCGAGCAGCTCACCCAGCGCGGCGTCGAAGTCGTCGTCGCTCTGCGACCGCTTCTCGCCCTGCGCGAAGCCCAGGGGGTCGTCGAGGTCGGAGGCGTCGGGCATCAGGTCGGGGTGGCTCCACACGGCGTCGCGCGCCTCGGCGCCCTGCCGGTCGCGGATGGCCGCCCACAGCGACGTCGCCTCGCGCAGCTTGCGGGGGCGCAGCTCGAGCCCGACGAGCGCGGCGAACGTCTGCTCGGCCGGCCCACCGGTCGCGCGGCGCCGACGCATCGCCTCGGCCAGCGGGGTCGCGGCGGGCATGCGTCCGGCGGTGGCCTGGGCGACGACCTCGTCGACCCAGCCCTCGATGAACGCCAGCAGGGTCTCGAGCCGGTCGAGCGCCCGCTGCTGCTCGGGGGTGCGCTCGGGCTCGAACAGGCCGCCGGCGAGCGCCTCCTGGATGTCCTCGGGGCGCGACGGGTCGAGACCGCGCATCTGCGACTCGATCGCCGCGACGTCGATGCGCGTGCCGCGTCCGTACTCCTCGATCGCGCCGACGAGCGCGGACCGCAGCCACGGGGAGTGCTGGAACAGGCGGTGGTGCGCGCACTCGCGCAGCACGACGTAGAGCAGGACGTCGGAGGCGGGGTGCTCGAGCCCCTCGCCGAACGCGGCGACGCCCGACGGGATGACCGCGGCGACGCGCTCGCGCCCGAGCGGCAGCCCGATGTCGGTCGACGAGACGACCTCGCCGGCGAGCCCACCGAGGGCCTGGCCGACCTGCTGGCCGAACATCGCCCCGCCGGCCTGCGACAGCATGCCCATGAGCGGACCGGCCATCGCCTTGGCCTCGTCGGGCAGCGCCTCGCTCATGGCCGTGACGACGTGCTGGGCGATCGGCTCGACGAGCTGCTGCCACGTCGCGGCGGTGGCCTCGATCCACTCGGCCTTGCTCCACGCGGTGGCCGTGGTGGCGCCCGCGGGGAACGAGGTCGCGGTGTCGAGCCACAGCTCGGCCAGGCGCGCGGCGTCGTCGACGGCGTTCTGCTGGTGGGACGTGGGGCTCGGATCGGGACCGGCGGCGGCCAGCGTCTGGCGCGCGACGTCCTTGGCGAGATCGAAGTTGACGCTGCCCTCGTGCGGCGCGAACATCTTCTGCATCTGCCCCATGATCTGGTTCATGTCGATCTGACCACTCGAGAACGCGCCGAAGATCTGCTCCATCGGCGTGCCCTTGAAGGGGTTCTGCGCGTCGTCCCTGTCGTCATCGGCCATGCGTCCACAGTACCGAGTGGTCCCGCCGGATCCCCGCCCTCGCTGTTCGCCCTACGATGAATTCCCGCCCCCAGGGCAGCCACCACCCCGAAAGGTCGCCGTGACCGCCGTACGCCTCGTCGACATCCGCGAGACCCCGCTGAGCCTCGACGAGGTCTACGCCGCCGTGGGCGACCCCGCAGCCGGGGGCATCTGCCTGTTCGTCGGCACGGTCCGCGACCACGACGGGGGCCAGGCCGTCGCGGGCCTCGGCTACTCGTCGCACCCGACGGCGGTCGACCGTCTGCGCGAGGTGGCCGAGCGCATCGCGGGGGAGTGCGACGTCGTGGCGCTCGCCGGCGTCCACCGCGTCGGTGACCTGCGGATCGGCGACCTGGCGGTCGTCGTCGCGGCGTCGGCCGCCCACCGCGCCGACGCCTTCGAGGCGTGCCGCCGGCTGATCGACGAGCTCAAGGCCGACGTCCCGGTGTGGAAGCACCAGACGTTCGTCTCCGGCGACGCCGAGTGGGTGCGCCCGGACCACGGCGGGTAGCGCCGGACCACGTGCCCGTCGAGTTGGGGCGATTCACTAGGATTCACCCCGTGTCCGACCCCACACGGCTGAGCCGTCGCTACTCGACGATGGTCGTGGCGACGATCTCGTTGATCGTGCTGACGTGTGCGGCGTACCTCATCCCGATGCCCTACGTGACGATGCGTCCGGGGCCGGCCTTCGACACGCTCGGCTCGTTCGACGACCAGCCGATGTTCACGTTCGGCGAGGACGTCAAGACCTACCCGACCTCGGGCTCTCTCGACTTCACGACGGTGTCGGTGACGCGCGCCGACGCCCGGCTCTCGCTCGCCGACGCCGTGCGCGCCTACTTCTCGGGCGACGTCGCGGTCGTGCCGAAGTCGCTGGTCTACCCCGACAACCAGACGGCGCAGCAGTCGACCGCGGTCTCGGCGGCCCAGCTCGACGGCTCGAAGGACTCCTCGCGCGTCGCCGCCCTGCGCGCCGCCGGGTACACCGTGACGGGACGCCCGCAGGTCGCCGGTCTGACGCCTGGTGGGGCGGCTGCGAAGCTGCTGAAGGTCGGCGACGTCATCACGTCCGTCGGCGGCACGAAGGTCGCGAGCTCGCAGGAGGCCGTCGCCGCGATCGGCGAGACCACCCCGGGCGAGTCCGTCGCGGTGACCGTCGAGCGCAAGGGTGCCGAGCGCACGGTCGACGTCACGACCCGCCCCGACGCCGACGACCCGTCGGTGCCCCGCATCGGCGTCTCGCTCGGCACCGACTACACGTTCCCGTTCGAGATCGACAACAACGTCGGACGCGAGATCGGCGGGCCCAGCGCCGGCACGATGTTCGCCCTGGCCATCTACGACAAGCTGACCCCCGGCGAGCTGACGGGCGGCCGGAAGATCGCCGGCACGGGCGAGATCGACGCCGACGGCGTCGTCGGCGCGATCGGCGGCATCCGCCAGAAGATGCGCGGGGCGGCGAACGCCGACGCCTCGATCTTCCTGGTGCCCCAGGCCAACTGCTCCGAGGCGACCGACGGCGACGACGACGGCCTCAAGCTCGTCAAGATCACCAAGCTCGACGACGCGATCTCCTCGCTCGAGGCGCTCGCCCAGGATCCAGACGCGAAGGTCCCCTCATGCAGCTGATGCCCGACTCACCCCTGCGCCGCGCCGCCCTCGAGGTCGAGGCGCACGTCGCGGCCGAGGGCTGGGACCAGTCGCCGCGGCTGTTCGCGCTCGTGCCGACCGCCGACCTGATCGCGCACGAGCCCGCGCTCGCCGACCAGCTGTCGTCCGACCCCGACGGCATCACGCCGGTCGAGCAGGAGCTCGACCACTCCCGCGAGCTCGAGGACCTGCTCACCGAGATCGAGTGGCCCGAGGCCGTGATCGGGTGCGCCGCCGTCATCGAGCGCATCATGCTGCCGCCGGAGGCCGAGGAGTCCCTGCCCGACGATCCCGAGGCACTCGTCGCCGCGGCCGCCGCCCACCCCGACCGCCAGGAGGTGCGCCTCGTCGCCGCGGTCGTCCGCGAGGGCCAGTCGCACAGCGCCGTCCGGGCCCGCGAGCCCCTCGAGGCCGAGCTGCTCGAGGGCCCCGACCTCGTGCCCGGCCTGATCGAGCACCTGCGCAGCACGCTGACCGCAGCACCCTGACATAGAGTCATGAACCACCCCTACCCAGGAGACCCGTGAGCGACATCTTCGGAACGCCCCGACCTCGACAGCCGAGCCCACCGGCCGGCCGCCGCCAGAAGGTCCTGGTGCCGACCCTGATCACTCTGGCCGTGCTGCTGTTCCTCGGCTCGATCTTCACGAGCGTGTGGACCGACCGGCTGTGGTTCAAGTCCGTCGGCTACAGCGACGTGTTCCGGAGCATCCTGTTCACGCGCATCTCGCT
Source organism: Aeromicrobium sp. Root472D3 (assembly GCF_001426485.1). Lineage (GTDB taxonomy): Bacteria > Actinomycetota > Actinomycetes > Propionibacteriales > Nocardioidaceae > Aeromicrobium. The sequence continues at coordinate 1,559,504 of NZ_LMET01000001.1, forward strand.
GTTCGTCGCGATGGGGCTGATCTTCGGCCTGTTCGTGATGGTCAACCTCTACATCGCGTACCGCACCCGTCCCGCGACGGTGCCGGTGCGCCGTGACGACCCCGCCTACCGCTACCGCCTCGCGCTGACCCCGATCCTCAAGCCCATCGGCATCGGCGTGTTCGTCGTCCTGACGGCGTTCAGCGGATCGGTCGGCGCGAGCCACTGGGACACGTTCAAGGTCTGGCGCAACGGCACGTCGTTCGGCATCAAGGACCCGCAGTTCGGCAAGGACGTCGGGTTCTACACGTTCGACTACCCGTGGTGGCGCTTCATCACGTCGTTCTCGTTCGCGATGATCATCGTGACGGTGCTGGCGGTCGTGTTCGTCAACTACGTCTACGGCGGCATCCGCATCGCGGGTCGCGGACCCAAGCTCACGCGGGCGGCGCAGATCCACCTGTCGGTGCTGGTCGGCATCGGCATCCTGACGCGTGCCGTCTCGTACTACCTCGACCGCTTCGGCCTGCTGGTCGCCAACGGCGGTCTGGTCGACGGCGGCACGTTCACCGACATCAACGCGCGCATCCCCGCCAAGAACATCCTGATCTGGGTCGCGATCGCGTGCGCCGTGCTGTTCTTCGCCTCGGTCCTGATCCGGTCGTGGGCCCTCCCGGCGATCGGCCTGGGTCTGCTCGCGGTCTCGTCGATCCTGCTCGGGGCGATCTGGCCCGCCATCATGCAGGGATTCCAGGTCAAGCCGTCGGAGCCCGACAAGGAGGCGCCGTACATCGCGCGCAACATCGAGGCGACGAGGCAGGCCTACGACGTGGCCGACACCGAGGTCGAGTCGTACAGCGCGACGACCGACCTGACGCCCGAGGCCCTCGCGGCGTCCGCCGAGTCTCGGGTCAGCACCCGCCTGCTCGACCCGACCCTGATCTCCGACGCGTTCGAGCAGCTGCAGCAGGTGCGTGGCTACTACTCCGTGCCGCAGACGCTCGACGTCGACCGCTACACGCTGCCGGGCGAGACCCAGCCGCAGGACACGATCATCGCCGCGCGCGAGCTCAACCTGAGCGGTCTGCAGTCGAACCAGCGCAACTGGGCCAACGACCACACGGTCTACACGCACGGCTACGGCATCATCGCCGCGCGCGGCAACCAGCGTGGCCCCAACGGCGAGCCGGTCTTCACGGCCAGCGACATCCCGCAGGCGGGCGAGATCGAGACCACGGTCCCGCCGCGCATCTACTTCGGCGAGCAGTCGCCGTCGTACTCGATCGTGGGTCGCCCCGAGGGCGCGGCACCGATCGAGGTCGACATCCCGCGCGGCGGATCGGCCTCCAGCTCGGCCGACACCGACAGCGAGAACGTCACGCAGAACACGTACGACGGCAAGGGCGGCGTCCCGGTCGGCAACCTGTTCCACAAGGTGCTGTACGCGTTCAAGTTCGCCGAGCCCAACATCGTCCTGTCGGGTCGCGTCAACTCCGAGTCGAAGATCCTCTACGACCGTGAGCCGCGCGACCGCGTCAAGAAGGTCGCCCCGTGGCTGACGGTCGACGGCGACACCTACCCGGCCGTCGTCGACGGTCGCGTCGTGTGGATCGTCGACGGCTACACCACGAGCAACTCGTACCCGTACTCCGAGCACCGCTCGCTGCGCGAGGCCACGGCCGACACCCTGACCGACGGCAACGCCCAGGCGGCGCTGCCGACCGACCAGGTCAACTACATGCGCAACTCGGTCAAGGCCGTCGTCGACGCGTACGACGGCACGGTCAAGCTGTACGAGTGGGACAGCAAGGACCCCGTGCTGAAGACGTGGAAGAAGGTCTTCCCGGGCGTCGTCGAGCCCAAGTCGTCGATCGACCAGGGTCTGCTCGAGCACCTGCGCTACCCGGTCGACCTGTTCAAGGTGCAGCGCGACGTGCTGCAGCGCTACCACGTGACCGACGCGCAGACGTTCTACGAGGACGGCGAGCGCTGGAAGGTCCCCGAGGACCCGACGGCTCCCGCCAGCTCGCGAGCCCTGCAGCCGCCGTACTACCTGTCGACGGCGCGTCCGGGCGAGACCGATCCCAAGTTCTCGGTCACCAGCGTCTACCTGCCCAACAGCCGGCAGAACCTGGCGGCGTTCGTCTCGGTCAACTCCGAGGCGACCGACACCGAGAACTTCGGCAAGATGCAGATCCTGCAGCTGCCGAGCGAGACCCAGATCCCGGGTCCGAGCCAGATCGCCAACTCGTTCCAGACCGACCGAGGGGTCACCCAGGCGCTGCTGCAGTTCGAGCAGTCACGGGAGGCGCGGATCCTGCGCGGCAACCTGCTGACCCTGCCCGTCGGCGGCTCGCTGCTGTACGTCCAGCCGGTGTACATCCAGCGCAGCGCGTCCGAGGGAAGCTTCCCGGTGCTGCAGTTCGTCGCGGCGACGTTCGGCGAGTCGGTGGGCTTCGGCACGACGCTCGACGAGGCGCTGCGCGTCGCGCTGGGCATCGAGGAGGGCACCTCGCCCCCTGCCACCGACGGTGAGGGCGACACGCCGGCCGACGGCGACACCGGTGGCGGTGGAGACACGCCGACCACCAAGACGACGTCGCAGTGGCTGGCCGAGGCATCGGCGGCGTACAACGACGCGCAGCAGGCGCTGGAGGACGGCGACCTCGCCGGCTACCAGAGCAAGATCAACGACATGAACACCGCGATCGAGGGTGCGCAGAACAGCCTGACGCCCGCGGAGTAGCACCGGCACGACGATGCGAGGCCGGGATCCCCACGGGGTCCCGGCCTCGCGTCACGTCTCAGAGCAGGTAGTGGAACAGCGGGCTGCCGGGCGGGATCTGCTCGACGCCGAGCGGGCTGTCGTCGAGGCGTCCGAGCAGGCCCGGGAGGTCGTCGCGGTCGGCCAGCTCGATGCCGATCAGCGCGGGCCCGTTCTCGCGATTGTTGCGCTTGACGTAGTCGAACAGCGTGATGTCGTCGTCGGGGCCGAGGATCTCGTCGAGGAAGCGACGCAGGGCACCCGGCTCCTGCGGGAAGCTGACCAGGAAGTAGTGCTTGAGCCCCCGGTGGATCAGCGATCGTTCGAGGATCTCGCCGTAGCGGCTGACGTCGTTGTTGCCGCCCGAGACGACGCACACGACGGTGCTGCCGGGCTCGATGCGCAGGCCGTCGTCCAGCACCGCCGTGGCGAGGGCGCCCGCAGGCTCGGCGATGATGCCGTCGGACTGGTAGAGGCGCAGCATCTCGGTGCAGATGTGGCCCTCGTCGACCGTCCGCATCTCGACGCCGGCGTCGCGCACGAGCGGGAAGGTGTGGGCGCCGACGGTGCCGACCGCGGCGCCGTCGACGAAGGGGTCGACGGCGTCGACCGCGACGGGCTGGCCGGCCGCCAGGGCGGCGGTCATCGACGCGGCGCCGGCGGGCTCGACGCCGACGATGCGCGTCGACGGGTGGCGCTCGTGCATCCACGTCGAGATGCCGGCGACGAGCCCGCCACCGCCGACCGGCAGCACCAGCAGGTCGGGGGCCGAGCCGAGCTGGTCGACGACCTCGCTCGCCACGGTGCCCTGGCCGCTGATCGTGCGCGGGTCGTCGAACGCGGGCACGAGCACGGCGCCGGTCTCGGCCGAGTGGGCCTGTGCCGCGCGGAACGCGTCCTCGTAGGAGTCGCCGACCACGACGACCTCGACGTTGCTGCCCCCGAGCGTCACGATGCGCTCACGCTTCTGCCGCGGGGTCGTGCCGGGGACGACGATGCGTCCCTGCACGCCGAGACGCCGACAGGCCAGTGCGACGCCTTGGGCGTGGTTGCCGGCGCTCGCGCACACGACGCCCTTGGCGCGTGACTCGTGGTCGAGCTGGACGATCAGGTTGTAGGCGCCGCGGATCTTGTACGACCGGACGGGCTGCAGGTCTTCGCGCTTGAGCCACACCTGCGCGCCCGTCGCCTCCGACAGCCGCGCACTGAGCTCGAGCGGGGTCCGGCTGACGACCTCGGCCACGCGCACGGCGGCCTCGTCGATCGTGGCGGCGGTGACGGGCGAGGGGAAGGGGGTGGGACTCACGTGGACCCACGCTAGTCCTGCCCCGTCCGCCCCGGGATCGCAGTGTCGGACCGCGGACGTCCGCACGTCCGCCCACCCCGATTTGGTCTGCCGGACACCGACCTGTAAAGTTGTCTTCAGCGACGCGGGGTGGAGCAGCTCGGTAGCTCGCTGGGCTCATAACCCAGAGGTCACAGGTTCAAATCCTGTCCCCGCTACCACCACGAAGGCCCTCACAGGATTGACTGTGAGGGCCTTCGTCATGTGTGCGGCCTCCTGGCCGACCAAGCACGTCGCAGCGGGTTGGCCGGTCATCGCGGCGAGGGGACGCAGCGGTGGCCGGCCGTCCACGCCCTGCGCGCCGCCGTCCTGTTCCGCCTCGCGCTCGAGTCGGCGCCGGCCGGCACGACGGGGCGGGCAGTTGCCGACGAGGTGACCAGGTCCGCGACATCGTCGCGATGGACCACGGATGCTGGGCTGCGCTTCGTCCTCGGGGTGCTCCGCGGGTCTGCATGCTGGCTAGGCGGGTTGGGTCGTCAGCGACCTTGAGGGCACGGTCGTTGGCGTGCTCGCGTGTGGGACGCTGGCTCGGTGACCCCTTCAGCGGACCGTTCGGCTCCCGTCGCCCTGCACTGGCGGTCCGGCTCGTGGACGACGCCACCGCCGTCGGCCGTGGAGCGCGGCACGAGCCTGCTGGTGACGGCCGCCGAGGGTAGTGACGCGTGGCGTTACACGTCCTACGGATTCGTCCACGCCAGCGAGCACGCGCTGCTGGCGGGGATGCCACCGAGCTCGAGCGTCGAGGTCACGTTCGTCGCGGATCTGCCGGAGCAGTTCGACCAGGCCGGTGTCTTCCTGAAGGTGGACGAGACCCGGTGGATCAAGGCGGGCGTGGAGCGCTCCGACGGCGTCCTCCAGCTGGGGGCCGTCGTGACCGATGGGTGGTCGGACTGGTCGGTCGCACCCGTCCCGGACTGGGCGGGCGGTCGGGTCACGATCCGGGTGAGCCGGACCGCCGAGTCCGTGACGATCCGGGCCCGGCTGGACGATCAGCCCTTTCAGCTCGTGCGGGTGGCACCGCTGCGCACCGAGGACGAGATCGGCGCCGGGCCCTACGTCTGCGCTCCGACACGCGACGGGCTGACGACCGAGTTCCTGTCGTGGACGGCCGGACCGCCTGACGCCGACCTCCATCCCGACTGAGAGGAGCTCGTCTACCCGCGGCGATAGGCTGGGCCGATGGTGTCACCACCCGGGTCGACCGGCGAGAGCTCGCTACGGGCAGATGCCGCGCGCAACCGCGAGCGCATCGCCGAGGCGGCACGATCCGCGTTCGCCGAGCTGGGAGCCGATGCCCCGATTGCGGAGATCGCGCGGCGTGCCGGCGTGGGTTCGGCGACGCTGTACCGGCGGTTCCCGACCAGGGACGACCTGCTCGAGCTGGTGTTCGCCGACCAGATCGTGCGGTGCGCTGACGAGGTCGAGGGCCTCGTCGACCGCGCTGACCCGTGGGAGGCCTTCGCGGAGTACCTGACGTTCCTGTTCGAGCTGCAGCGCGAGGACCGGGCCTTCACCACCGCCCTGCTCCGGTCCTTCCCCGAGGGTGGTCGCCTGGCCCGCGAGCATCGACGAGCCGACGACGGTCTCGAGCTGCTCGTGGATCGGGCGCGTGCCGCCGGGGTGCTGCGCGCCGACTTCACAGGCGTCGACGTGGTGATGCTCCTCCAGGCGCACGAGGGCGTCATCGCCGGCTTCGACGCGGCGGATCGGGACGGTGCCGAGGCGGCGTCGGCCCGCGTGGCCGCCATCCTGCTGGACGGTTGCCGTCCGCGCGGGGCAGGAACCTGAGCGCACACGACTAAGTGGAGAGCAGTCCCCGCTTACGTGTAGGCTCCTAAGTGAACGCACATCCTCACTTAGGAGCATGCCATGAGCACGATCGCCATCGTCGGAGCCGGACCGGGTCTGGGACTCGCCATCGCCCGCGTCTTCGGAGAGCAGGGATTCTCCGTGGCACTCATCTCCCGGACGCAGAGCCGCCTCGACGAGCTCGCCGAGACGCTGGGCGACGAGGGCATCGAGGCGCGCGGCTTCGCCAGCGACGTGATGGACCGCGACAGCCTCGCGGCCGCCCTGGCTTCGGCCAAGGAGAGCTTCGGCTCGATCGACGTGCTCGAGTTCTCGCCGGCACCGCACTCGCCGGTTCCGGGACTCGAGATGGTCGGAGCGCTGGACCTCACCGTCGACTCCATGGCACCCCAGCTGGAGTTCTACCTGTACTCGGCCATCGCGGCGGTCCGCGAGGTGCTGCCCGAGATGCTGGAACGCCGCTCGGGGACGCTGCTGTTCACGACGGGCGGCGGCTCGATCAGCCCGATCCCGATGATGGGCAACATCAATGCCGCCTCGGCGGCTCTGCGCAACTGGGCCGTCAACCTGAACGGCGCACTCGCCGGCTCCGGCGTGCACGCCGCCTACGTCGCGATCAACCTGCTGATCGACTCCGGACCCGAGGAGGCGTCCGCGGCCGCCATCGCGCCGCTGTACTGGACGGCCTACGAGGCGCGCGACACCGCCGAATACCTCTACGCGCTCGACTCCGACTGAGTGCGGCACCAGGGGCAGCGTCATTGGTTCTGCTCGAAGCACGTCTCGTCCCGCTTCGACAGGTCATGCACCCGTTGCCGACCCCGCCCCGAGAGGTCCAGATAGGCGACGCCGCGGCCTTCGTCGGCATCGCCCTCGACGACGTCCGTGACGCCTTCGGCGGCGCCGCACCCGGATCGGCAGTGATGCGGATCGGGCGCTCGTGCCCGGCCGTTGGCGCATCGGGACCTGATCGCGCCATGCGGGCACCCGACGACGTGGGTACCGTCGAAGCATGACGAAACTCGCGATCATCTACTACTCCAGCTATGGAACGATCCACTCGATGGCGTCTCGCCTCGCGGCCACCGCCGAGAGCAGTGGAGCCGAGGTGCGCCTGCGCCGGGTGCGTGAGACCGCTCCCGACGACGTCGTGAAGAGCGTCGAGCCGTGGGCGGCGCACGCCGAGTCGGTGGCCGACCAGCCCGTGGCCGAGCCCGCCGACATCGACTGGGCCGACGCGGTCATCTTCGGGTCGGGGACGCGCTACGGCCACGTGACCAGCCAGCTGCAGTCGTTCATCGACACCCTGGGCCCGCTGTGGCAGGAGGGGAAGCTCGCCGACAAGGTGTACGCCGCCATCACCTCGGCCTCCACCCAGCACGGCGGCCACGAGACGACCCTCGAGGCGATGAACACGACGTTCGCGCACTTCGGCGGCATCATCGTCCCGCCCGGCTACACCGACCAGGTCAAGTTCAACGACGGCAACCCCTACGGTGTCAGCAAGGTGGCGGGCAGCGACCTGGACGACGCCGACACGGCCGCGCTCGACCACCTGGTCACCCGGGTGCTCACCGTGGCCGGCAAGCTGAACAGCTGAATCCACGCGAGCTCCGGAGGGACGACCGCCATGTGCGGTCGTCCCTCCGTCGTGTGCGGCAGGTCGTGCAGAGGGACTTCTTCGACGCGCCCAGGGACCTTCGACCCTGCTGACGGGTCGCGTCGTGGGGTCGAGTGATGGATAGACGAAGGGGCGTCCAGTCGTCGGCCCGCGACGACGACAACTGCTCGTGGAGAGGTGGCAGTCCCGTGACCGCATCCAGCTCCCGTACCTGGCCCCGCAGGGCTGCCGCGATCGTGACGCTGTCCGTGGTGGTGACGCTGGGAGCGCCGGCCGTCGCGCCTGCAGCGACCGGTGCCGAGACGAACGCGTCGTCGGCGCGGCAGCTGGAGGCGCAGCGGGCGTCGGCCGACACCACGTTGAACTCGGTCGGTGCGCGCTACGTCGGCGCGCGGATCCCGATCAAGGGCTACACCTCGGGGCTGGGCTCGGGCAGGCACAAGCTCGTCCTGCAGCGCCGCAAGCCCGGCACGCGCCGATGGGTCACGCGCGCCGTCAAGCACGTGCGCAACGGCGCCTACCGGTTCAGCTCCCAGACGTGGAGGACTGCGGGGCGCGTGAAGTTCCGCACGGTGCTGTACTCACGCGGCCGCAAGGCCGATGTCTCGAACGTCATCACGGTCAGGGTGCTGGCCACGCCGCAGGTCACCTGCGCGAACGCCCCCAGCCCGAGCACGTGCCCGAGGCCCGCCTCGATCGTCGAGCAACGCGTCGTCGAGATCCCCAGCTGCCCCCAGCTGACCGTGACCCGGCGCGACGAGACGCGCGTCGTGTCGTGGGCCTGGGACGCCGGCCGCCTCGAGTGGGTGCAGAGCCCGCAGGCCTGGGTGCAGGTGGGGGCCGAGACGTCGCGGGCCGCGGGTGCGGCCGACTGCATCAAGGTCGTCGACCGGGCACCTGCGGGTGCGGCCCTCCCGGACCTGCGGATTAAGGACCTGACGAAGTGCGGTCTCGGCGACTCCGCGGCGACGGGGGGAACCTGCTTCATGATCGTCCCCGAGGCGCCGTTCAACGCCTCCTTCCCGGCGTTGGCGGGCAGGAAGCTGCTGAAGTTCGGCGTGATCACGATGAACGTCGGCGACGGACCGGGGGAGATCGTCGCCGATCGTTCCAGCCCCGACGCCGCCTCGTGGCGGGCGTTCCAGAGCTTCTACGACCCGAGCGGCGCGCTGCTGGGCTCCGTGGCCAAGCCGGAGGTGCAGTTCTACTTCGCCGGTGACGGCCACGACCACTGGCACGTGCGCGACTTCGACACCTACGAGCTCCTCGACGCGACCGGGGCCGTGGCGGCACGTGCGGAGAAGCACGGCTACTGCATGCAGGACAACACCTCGTACGAGCCGTTCAGGGCGCAACCCCGTGTACCGGCCGCTCCCGTCTACACCGATGCGACCTCGTGCGGGAAGGGCCTGCCTGACGCCCTGACGATCATCCACGGCCTCAGCAGGGGATGGGGCGACACGTACCCGACCACCCTCCCGGACCAGGCCATCGACGTCACGGACCTCGCCGACGGCGAGTACACGGTGCGCGTGCACGCCGACGCGGTGGGCGCCGTCACCGAGTCCGACGAGAGCAACAACACCACCGAGGTCAGGATCTCGATCGCCGGGAACGCGGTGACCGTCGTCCCCGGCACGTCGTCGGGCGGGCTCTCCTGAGGCGTCTGACGGCGTTCGCGCACCCGCACCGACGGCGGCTCGTCGCGCGAGCCTGATCAACCCCCGACAATTGCGAAGGCGCCACCGTCGCCGAAGGCCGTCGCGGCGAAGCGATCGCCGATGAGCCGGTGCGTCGCCGCGTCCGGGTGCAGGGCGTCGGGCAGGGGGTGGTCGACGGCGTCCGCCTCGCCGTAGAGGGCCAGTCCGTCGAGGTGGTGCAAGTGGGGATCGGTCGCCGAGCGCTGCTCGACGATGCGGGACAGCTCGCTGCGGATCACGCCCAGCGTGAGCTTGCCCGCCGCCCGCTCGGACGGGTCGCCGGTGGCGACGAACCGCACCTGCCCGTCACTCATCTCGACGGCACCCGGCCCGGGGGTCTCCTCGTGGATCGGGCACCAGAGGGGGGAGATCACCAGCAGGGGGACGTCGGGGTGACCGTCCCGGATCGTGTCGAGGAACCCGTGCACGGCCGGCCTGAACGCCCGCAGCCGCATGAGGTCGAGGTTGACCAGGTTGATGCCCATCTTGACGCTGACGAGATCGGCCGGCGTGTCCCGCATGGTGCGGGCCGTGAACGGGTCGAGCAGGGCGCTGCCGCCCATGCCCAGGTTCGTCAGGGCGACCCCTCCACGAGCCGCCGCGAGAGCGGGCCACGTGGTGCTGGGGCTGGCGGCGTTCGAGCCGTGACTGATCGAGCTGCCGTGGTGCAGCCACGCGCGGCGGGCGTCGTCGGCGGCCGGGGCGATCGAGGCGTCGGAGCGGATCGCCACGAGCTCGGTGGTCTCGGTGTGCGGCAGCCAGATCTCGACGTCCTTGGCCCGCGCGGGCAGGCCCTCGAAGCGGACGGTGGCGGCCTGCCCGGGACGGGTGGCGGCCGACCCGGTCGCCAGGTCGATCTCGAGCACGTTGCCGCCCGCGACGACACCCTGGTCGAGGAGCACGCCGTCGACCACCACGTCGTAGACGCCGTCCGGACGCGGAGGAGCCCCTCGGTACGAGACCTTGGTCGGCCGGGTCCGCAGCTCGACGACCGTCGCGTCGGTGCGGAACGCCAGACGGACGCCCGACGGTTGCGACTCGGCCATGAGCAGCTGGCCGTCGCCGCTCTGTCGACGGGCCCAGGCGGGCAACCGATGCGGGATCACGCCGTCCGTGGTCTGCTCGAACTCGATGGCGCCGCGCACCAGGTCGGCCGTGATCGGTGTCGTCCGCAGGGGGTTCGTGGCGCTCATGAGGTGGGCCAGCCGAGCAGGAGGGCGTGCAGGGACTCGAGGATCTTCTCCCACGACTGCTGGGCGTCGGGACTGCTGTGGCTGAACCCGCCGCCCCGCTCGAGGCTGACGTACCCGTGGAAGACGCTCCCGAGGAGCCGGACGGCGTGGGTCTGGTCGGCCTCCGTCAGGTCGTAGCCCCGCAGCACCGCTCGCATCATGGCCGAGTGCCGGGGGCCCGCGCTGGCCGCGGCCGTCGCGGCGTCCAGCGGCAGTCGCGCGGCGTCGTACCGGCCGGGGTGGTGGTGGCCGTAGTCCCGGTAGACGTTGCCGAGTGCCGCCAGCGCGTCCGCGCCCGCCCGACCGGCCAGCGCGTCGGCGCCGTGGTCGGCCATCTCCTGGAGGGCGAGGAGGGCGATCCGGGTGCGCAGGTCGTCCGAGCTCGCGACGTGGGCGTACAGGCTCGGTGCCTTGACGCCGAGTCGTCGAGCCACCTCGGAGACCGTCACCCGGTCGAGCCCGACCTCGTCCGCGAGCTCGGCGCCCGCTTCGGATATCCGTGCGGACGTGAGTCCTGCTCGTGCCATCGTGTGCTCCTCGTCGTGGACGACCGTGCGGTCGACCGGTCAACTACAGACTATAGGCAGAACATGAATAGTCATAGTCTCGTGCGCGGCACCGGCTACCGCAGCGCGTCGACGGCGATGCGGGTCGCCGCGGCGACGACGGCGTCGTCGGAGGGGCGTCGACGTCGTCACGGCTCGTCATGACGGCGATCAGCACGGCTGCACGCCCGGGCGGGAACGCGACGGCCACGTCGTTGCGGACGCCGTGGTCGGCGCTGCCCGTCTTGTCGGCCACGACCCACCCGTCGGGGACGCCGGCGCGGATCAGCTCGTCGCCGGTCGTGCTGCCGACCATCAGCGTCCGCAGCAGGTCGCGATCGCTCGGGGGCAGGGTGTCGCCCAGGACGTAGGCGCCGACGGTCGTCGCGATCGCCCGCGGGGTGGTCGTGTCGCGGACCTCGCCCGGCACGGCGGAGTTGAGGTCGGGCTCGATGCGCACCGGCCGGGTGACGCGGTCGCCGAGACGCTCGAGCGCGCGGTCGAGGCCCGAGGGCCCGCCGACCTCCTCGAACAACAGGTTGGCCGCGGTGTTGTCGCTGAAGCGCAGCGCCGCGTCCATGACGTCCCGCAGGGGCATCCCGGTGCCGACGTGCTGCTCGGTGACGGGGGAAGTACGGCACCAGGTCCCCGGCGTCGAAGCGGATGACGCGCGACAGGTCCTCGGACGGGACGAGGTCGAGGACCGCGGCCGCGAGCGGAGCCTTGATCGTCGAGGCGAAGGCGAACCGTTCGCCGCTGCGCCAGGAAACGGAGCGTCCTGAAGCGGTGTCCAGGACGAAGACCCCGACGCGGGCGTCGTGCCTCTCCTCGAGCGCGGAGAAGGCCTGGTCGGTAGACGCCGAGACGTCGGCGACGTCGGACGGTCGCGCGCCGGCGTCCCGCCCGGGACGGTCGGGACGGTCGGCGGGCGTGCTCGCGCACGCGGCCACCAGGGCGACCACCGCGACCACGGCGGCCCGGAGCGCGATGCGGTCCGTGAGCCTCACGGCATCGTCCCGGTGTGCTGCCTGCTGCCTGCTGCGCCGGTCGCCGGCCGCGGGCGACGGTCGGCTAGGTGGCATCGGACCCGTTGATCGTGGCCATGAGGCGGTCGACGAGCTCATCGAGGCGGTTGACGAGGAACTTCGCCTCGGCCCCGCTGCTGGTCGTGACCAAGAGGCACCTTCTGGGGGAGAAGGTGCGGGGATTCCAGCTACGGTCCGTCCGCTCGACCGCCGTGATCGAGCGGAGGTCGACGGTGAAGGGCTTCCCGCCGGTGCGGCGGTCCAGCACGTGCGGCACGAACTCGAATCGTCCGCGGCCGACCTCGATGCGTCCGCCGATCGCGCGGCGGCCTTGGTAGAGGCTCGCTCCGTGCTTGCATGAGGTCGTCATGCGTTCATCCTGACCCACGGACTCCCGAAACCTCACCGGGCGCACCCGGCTCCCACCGCGCCGGGGACCTCAGTGCGACCGGACCGACAGCACCTGCCAACCGTCGGGGACGCGGTCGTCGAGGGCGTCGCGCGCGGTGTCGTAGTCGTCGGCGCGAGCCGTGATGACGTCCATCACGAGGTCGTCGAGGGGTGTTCCGGGTCGGGGACGGGTGCGGATCGTGGCCGTGAGCTGCATCCGTCCGACGGTAGCCGCGGGGCCTGACAGAACCGTCCTACGCGGTGCCGGCGAACCGGCGACGGTACGACGTGGGCGTCGTGCCGTAGGCGTCGCCGAAGCGCTGGCGGAACGTCACGACGCTGCCGAAGCCGGTGCGGGCGGCGATCGCCTCGATCGGCAGCGACGTGCGCTCGAGCAGGCGACGGGACTCGTCGAGCCGCCGTGTCACGAGCCAGCGGGCGGGCGTCGACCCCGTCATCTCGGCGAAGCGCCGGGTGAAGTTGCGTCTGCTCATCCGCGCGTGCGCCGCCATCGTCTCCACGGACATCTGCTCGTCGAGGTGCGACAGGACCCAGTCGATCGTGGGGCCCAGCTGCCCCGTGCCGTCCGGCTCGGGCATCGGCCGCGCGATGTACTGGGCCTGGCCACCGTCGCGGTGGGGTGCGACGACGAGGTACCGCGCGAGGGTGGCCGCCGTCTCGGACCCGAGCTCGCGCCGCACGACGTGCAGGCACGCGTCGATCGCCGAGGCGGTGCCGGCCGAGGTCAGCACGTCGCCGTGGTCGACGTAGATCGCATCGGCGGTGACCGTCACCGCGGGATGCCTGGCCGAGAGCTCGTCGGCCGCGTCCCAGTGCGTCACGACCGTCCTGCCGTCGAGGACCCCCGAGCCGGCCAGGGGGAACGCGCCGAGGCACAGGCCCACGAGGCCGACGTCCCGCCGCGCGGCGACGTCGATCGCGGACGCGACGTCGGCATCGGCCGGGCGCAGGTCGGCATGCCACGACGGGAAGACCAGCAGATCGGCGTCGAGGACGGTGTCGGGCCCGGCGAGGTCGTCCAGCGTGACGCCCTCGGCCGTCGTGACCCGCGGCGCGCTGCTCCAGACCACGGTCGACCAGTCCGGCGCGAGGCCGAGGTGGTCGACCTCGCCGAAGACCGTCGTGGGCACCGCGAGGTGGAACAGGCTGATGCCGTCGAAGGCGTGGATCGCGATGCGCATGGTCTGTCCTGAATCCATCGGTAGTCGGCTTCTGCGCCACTCACGATAGCGCCGCCGGGCGGCGAGCATGGAGGTCCACCACCCCCGAGGAGACCATCGTGACCACCACCCGCGCGCTCATCGTCGTCGACGTCCAGAACGAGTACTTCGACGGCATCCTGCAGGTCCAGTACCCGCCCCGCGACGAGACGCTGGCCAACATCGCCCGTGCGATTGACACCGCCGTCGAGCTCGACCTGCCCGTCGTGGTGCTGCAGCACGAGGCGCCTGAGGGGTCGCCCGTGTTCGCCGTCGGCTCGTCGAGCTGGTCGCTGCACCCCGAGATCGAGCGTCGCCTGGCGCCCGGCTTCCACCGCGCCTCGAAGGTGCTGGGAAGCGCTTTCACCGGTGAGGGCGTCGCCGAGTTCCTGGCCGAGCGGCACGTCGACACCGTCACGATCGTCGGCTACATGACGAACAACTGCGACATCGCGACGGCCGTCGACGCCGAGATCCGCGGCATCGACGCCGAGGTGCTGTCGGACGCGTCGGGGGCCATCCACCTGTCGAACGACGCCGGCGAGGTCTCGGCCGAGCAGGTGCACCAGACGCTCATGGTGCTCCTGAACTCGAACTTCGCGGCGGTCGGCAGCACGGACGACTGGATCGAGGCCGCCCGCACGGGCGCCGCGCTGCCGAAGAGCGACCTGGGATCGTCTGCCGTGCAGGGACGCGAGCGCTTCGGCGCCTGACGTCAGGGCGCCGGGTGCACCCGGCCCGTCTCGTCGACCCGGTGTCCCTCGGCGACGAGCAGGGGTGTCGCGACCTCGCGGTGCTGGCGGTACAGGCGTCCGTCCATCGGCAGCACACGCCACCACGGCAGCCCCGGCACGCGCCGCAGGACGTTCGCGACGGCCTGCCCCGCGCCCGGGTGGCCGGCTTCGAGGGCCACCTCGCCGTAGGTCACGAGATCGCCCGGCTCGAGCGTCGACACGACCGCGACGACGTGCTGCTGAAACGGGCTGAGCCGCTCGGGCGGATCGGCGTGACCGCCTCCGGGGAGCGGCATCACCGCGTCGTCCGAGCTCATGGGGCCAGTGAACCAGCAGCCGGTGTGAGTCGCGTCATTCCACCCGGCCGACCGCGGCACCGGCCCGCACACTGGATCCATGATCACCTCGCGGCTGCCGATGACGACCACCGCCTGGCGACCGCTGCTCGTGCCGGTGGCCGTGCTGCTGGCGTGGGACGTCGGCGTGACGATCGCCTTCCAGGTCGGCTGGATCGAGTTCCGCGGCATCACGATCCAGTACACGCTCTACGGGACGGCCATCGCGCTGTTCCTCGGCTTCATGGTCAACGCGTCGTACGCGCGCTGGTGGGAGGCGCGGACGCTGTGGGGCAGCATCGTCAACCACTCCCGCAACCTCGCGCGCCAGACGACGACCCTGCTCGACACCACGGTGCCCCACGCCCGGCCGGGGATCGTCGACGAGATGGTGCGGGCCCAGATCGCGTACGTCCAGTCGCTGCGGACGTCGTTGCGCGGCCAGCCGCTGGCGCCCGAGGTCGAGGTGTACCTCGACGAGGCGGCGGTGGCCGGCGTCCGTCGCGCCACGAACGCCCCGACCGCCGTGCTGTCGCACCTCGGCCGCCTGCTCGCCGAGGCCCACCGCTGCGGCATGGTCAGCGACATCGCCCGCGTGCAGGTCGAGTCGACGCTGAGCGTCCTGACCGACTCCCAAGGTGGGCTCGAGCGCATCAAGAAGACGCCCCTGCCGGTGCAGTACCGCTTCCTGCCCTCGTTCTTCGCCCGGGCCTTCTGCCTCGTCCTGCCGTTCGCGGTCTACAAGGACCTGCAGTGGTGGACGCCCGTCGGCTCGGGCCTGGTCGGCGTGATGTTCCTGCTCGCGGTGCAGATCGGGCGCGACCTGGCCGACCCGTTCCTCGACCGCGTCCACGACGTGCCGATGACCGCGATCTGCCGGTCGATCGAGATCGACCTGCTCGAGATGATCGGTGCCGAGACGCCCGAGGCCGTGGGCCCCGTCAACGAGGTGCTCTGGTGACGACCGGCCGCTGATCGCGCGGCGTTCACGGGAGGCTCACAGGATCGGCACAACGCCCTGACTGCTCGCGGCGCCACGGTGGTGACACAGCCACCCAGCAGTCAGGAGCACACCATGAGCCAGATCCCCGAACCCGACGAGACCCCGCAGGGGCCGGCCTACGAGGGACGGCTGCTCGTCCGTCCCGAGGACGAGGTCGTCGACCAGGGCGCGGGCTTCGATCTGACGACGCTGCTGTCGCGACGTCACGTGCTGAGCGCGCTGGGTCTCGGAGCGGGCGCCCTCGCCCTCGCCGCATGCTCGGGCGGATCGTCGGGTGGCTCGGGATCGTCCGCCTCCGCCGGGACGACGACCGCCACCACCGCCGGCGAGATCCCAGAGGAGACCAACGGTCCGTACCCGGCCGACGGGACGAACGGCGTCACGGTGCTCGACGAGTCGGGCATCGTGCGCAGCGACATCACGTCGAGCCTCGAGGGCGGCACCGTCGCCGAGGGCGTGCCCCTGTCGTTCACCTTCACGCTGACCGACCTGTCGGCCGACGGCGCCACGCTCGAGGGTGCGGCCCTGTACCTGTGGCAGTGCGACGCGGCCGGCCGCTACTCGATGTACTCCGAGGGCGTCGAGGACGAGACGTACCTGCGCGGCATCCAGGTCGCGGACGCCGACGGGGCGCTGACGTTCTCGACGATCGTCCCGGCCTGCTACACGGGCCGGTGGCCGCACCTGCACTTCGAGGTCTACCCCGACGCGGACTCGGCCACGTCGGCGGAGAACGCGATCGCCACGTCACAGGTCGCCTTCCCCGAGGACGTGCTCGCCGACATCTACGCCCTCGACGCGTACGCCGGGTCGACCGAGAACCTGGCGCAGGTCAGCCTCGACACCGACAACGTGTTCTCGGACGGCCACGAGCTCGAGATGGCGACGCTGACCGGCGACACGTCGTCGGGCTTCGTCGGCTCGCTGGCCGTCGCGATCGACCCCACGACCGAGGCCGGAGTCACCGGTGGCGGCGGGGGAGGCGCCGGTGGTGGCGGCGAGCCGCCGTCGGGCGGTGCCGGCGGCACCCCGCCGAGCCGCGACGACGGCTGACGCCCCACTCCTCACGCGACCCCACCGCACGACCCCCACCACGACACACACCAGGAGAACACCATGCTGCAGAACCTCACGGGCTGGCACGCCCTCGTCATCCTCGCGATCGTCCTTCTCGTCTTCGGCTCCTCCAAGCTGCCGCAGCTCGCGAAGGGCGTGGGCCAGTCGATGCGCATCCTGAAGGACGAGGTGCACGACGCCTCCTCGACCGACGCCGCCGTCGACCCCGTCACGGGTCAGCGCGCCGCATGACCACCGCCACCGCCGCGCGCGGCACGATGCCGCTCGCAGGTCACCTGGCCGAGGCGAAGCGGCGCGGCGTCCGCTCGGCGGTGGCCCTGGTCGTGGCGGTCGCGGTCGGCTTCGCGCTGTCCGACCAGGTCCTGGACGTCCTGCGGCAGCCCGTCGAGGACCTCGCCCGGTCGCGCGACGCGAGCCTCAACTACGACACCGTCACGGGGGCCTTCGACCTGCGGCTCCGGATCGCGGTGTTCGCGGGCGTCGTGCTCGCGAGCCCCGTCTGGCTGATCGAGCTGTTCGCCTTCGTGACCCCCGGCATGACGCGCCGGGAGAAGAGGTACGTCCTGGGCTTCGGTGCCGCCGCGGTGCCGCTGTTCGCGGCCGGCTGCGCGTTCGGGTTCGTCCTGTTCCCGCACATGGTGACGATGCTGACGGGCTTCGCGCCCGCGGAGGACAGCACGATCCTCTCGGCGTCCTACTACGTCGACTTCGTCATGAAGATCGTAATCGCGATCGGCGTCGCGTTCGTGCTGCCGGTGTTCATGGTCATGCTGAACGTCGTGGGGCTCGTGTCGGCGCGGACGCTGCGTCGGAGCTGGCGGGTCATCGTCGTCGTGATCGCGCTCTTCAGCGCCCTGGTCACGCCCGCCGCCGACGTCCTGTCGATGTTCATGGTCGCCCTGCCGATGTCGGCGCTGTTCGGTGCCGCCCTGCTGGTCGCCCACCTGCACGACCGGGCCCTGCCGGCCCGGGAGAGGAGCGCGTCATGTTCGGACTGACCTTCGAGAAGCTGCTGCTGGTGGCGATCGTCGCCGGGGTGCTGATCGGGCCGCAGCGGCTGCCCGTCCACGCCCACGAGCTCGCCCGCCTCGTTCGGTCGTTCCGGTCGCTGCTCGAGACGGCCCGCGCCCGGGCCGAGCACGACTCGGGCGTGTCGCTGCAACGGTCCGACTGGGACCTGACGCAGTACGACCCGCGCCACATCGTCCGCGAGGCCCTGCAGGACCCGCCCGCCCCCCGGGACGTCGTGGGCGAGCAGGCGCTCCGGGTCCGTCCGGGCCAGACGCACGTCGTGACGGGCTCGGCCGCCCACCCCCGGCGCGTCCTGATCGACTCGCTGCCCCCCGACGACCCCCGCCGCGTGGCGGCCTCGGCAGGGGAGGACCGCTTGCGGGACGCCCAGCCGGGTACGCCTCCGGCATGACCCCGCCACCGACCGGCCCGCACCGCTTCGACTTCGCATGGGACGAGCGCTACCGCCGCGCCGCGCGTCTCGTCGGCGTGACGCCGGCCAAGGCGTGGATCGAGGTCGACGACACGTCGCTGACGGTCCGGTTCGGGTGGTGGAGGCTCACGTCGCCGATCGACAACGTCGTGGACGCCGAGGTCACCGGGCCCTACGGGTTCGCGAAGACCGCGGGGCCTCCGCACCTGTCGCTCGCCGACCGTGGCATCACGTTCGCGACGAACGGCCGCGCCGGACTGTGCGTCTCGTTCCGCGAGCCCGTCCCCGGGATCGACCCGACGAAGATCATCCGGCACCCCGGGGCGACGATCACGGCCGCCGATCCGGAAGGCCTCGCGCGGGCCCTGGGCCGACCGATCCGCTGACCCCGAGGATGTCGTCGTTCGGTGAGGAGCGCAGCTCCCTCATGATCCCGGCGCGCGACCACCTCCAGACCCTCGGCGACCAGTCGGCCCGACCACGCGTGACCAGGCCCTGCTCGACGCTGCGAGCGACGTCCTGTCGCACCGCGACGCCAGAAGCTACGAGATCCGTGCCTTCGGCTGGTAGTCTCACCGAGTTCGTCCAACAGCCGATGTCGGGGATTCCATGAAGTTTCGTCTTGCTCTAGCGGTCCCGGCTCTCGGGGCTCTCGTCGCCGGGGTGCTCGTCGCCTCACCTGCAGAAGCGGTTCGCTCGCAGGTCATCACCGGCACGGTCTCCGGCCCCGGCGGAGCCGGCAACGTCGGTCCGACCCGGGTCGAGCTGATCTCGGTCGTCAAGGGCGGCAACACCAAGGTCGTCCGGTTCGCCAACGACATCCCGGACGGCGGGTCGTACTCGTTCGCGATCCCGCTCAACGGCTCGAAGAACAAGTCGTCGAAGCCCTACCGCCTGCGGATCGTCGCCCAGTCGAGCGCCGGCGAGGCCCGCTCGTGGTACTGGCGCGGCAAGAACAACGCCGCCTCCAGCGGCGGACGCCACCTGCGCGACGCGACCGTCGTCAAGGCCACCAAGTACGGCGCCTTCCGCGCCGACTTCCGGTACTCGTCGATCTCCGGCACGGCCCCGGCCGGCGCCCAGCTGACGGTCGCGGGGGCCCCCGCCTCGTACAGCGGCGGACGCGACGCGCGCCGCGAGCTCGACATCGCCGGCTGCGGCAACGTCTTCTCGTCGGCGACGGCCTCCAACGGCACGTACCGCTTCGACTTCCTGCCCTTCGCCCCCGGTGACCGCCGCTACATGATCGGCGCGCGCCTGGACGGCGAGACCCGCTGGAACAACCAGTTCGGCAGCTGCTTCGACGTCCAGGAGTACCGCTACTCGCGGTCGAACATGATCGCCCTCGACGCGGGCGGCACGAACTTCCCCGTCGCGGTCGGCGCCAGCGGCAACCACCTGACGGTCAAGAGCCTCTTCCGCGGGTACAAGGCCACGGCCGAGGGCGACCGCTGGATCAGCATCCGCGAGGCCGCCCCCCGCACCGCGATCCTCGACTCGCCGATCGTCGCGCAGCGACAGGCGTCCAGCAGCGGCCGCACGACGTTCTACAACCTTCCGCCCGGCCGCTACTACGTCGAGCTCGGCCGCCGCACGGGCTGCGCCGACTGGGCCCCGAGCCGCTACACCAACAACAACTCCTACTTCAACGGCCTCGACCGCGGGTCGGAGCGGTGGAAGACGTTCCCGTACTTGAGCAAGCTGCCGGGCAACAAGAACCGCGGCCTCGAGCTGCTCGCGCGTCGCGCCAACCCGAACCCGGCCACCGACGCCGAGCAGGGCAAGAAGCCCCGCGGCGCCAAGGGATGGATGTACCGCCTGCACTGCAAGGCGCTCGGTTACGGCCAGGTCAAGACCGTCGACATCACCGGCACCGGCACGGGTGAGCGTCGCACCACGCTGACCTCCAAGCGGGGCGGCGTCGTCAAGGGTCACGTGAGCCGCTCGCCGGGCCGCACCAACCAGGAGATGATGGTGACGCTGTCGTCGCGCGACGGCAAGCGGGTCCTGCGCACCGACCTGACCGACGGCAAGGGCAACTTCTACGTCGCGGGCCTCGCGCCCGGCCGGTACCAGATCTCGGTCAACGCCGACTCGTGGCGCGGCATCGGCCGCGCGTTCAAGGGCCGTCACTTCATCACGGTGAAGGCCGGTCGCACCAAGAACGCGGGCAACCTCCGCTTCAGCCGCTGAACCCGCTGACGATCTCGACCCCGATCCCGGGCGGCCTTCTCACAGGCCGTCCGGGATCGTCGGGTCCCACGAGCCCAGGGAGCAGACGCGCATGACCGCCGCCCAGCACCGCGGACCGTCGTCGGCACCGGACGCGACGGCGCTGACCCGGCCCGACCACGGACGCACGATCCGCCTCGACATCGAGGGGATGCGCACGATCGCGGTCGGCTCGGTGCTCGTCGCGCACGCGGGGGTGCCGTTCCTGGCCGGCGGCTTCGTCGGCGTCGACGTGTTTTTCGTGCTGTCGGGCTTCCTGATCACGGGTCTGCTGGCGCGCGAGGTGTCTCGGTCGGGACGCGTGAGCCTGACGACGTTCTGGGCGCGGCGGATGAAGCGGCTCCTGCCCGCCAGCGCGACCGTGCTGCTGTTCTCGGCCGCCGTGGCCTACGCGTTCCTGCCGATCACCCAGCGCAAGGACTTCGGCGGCGACATCGTCTCGGCGGCGCTGTACGTCGTGAACTGGCGCCTGGCCGACCGCGGCGTCGACTACCTGGCCGAGGACGTGGGTCAGTCGCCGGTGCAGCACTACTGGTCGCTGGCGGTCGAGGAGCAGTTCTACGTCGTCTGGCCGATCCTGATGCTGGTCATCGGGCTCATCGCGGCGCGCCGGTGGAGGCTCGGTGCCTTCGGCGTGCTCGGCGTCGTCACGCTCGCGTCGTTCGCGTACTCGGTGCAGCAGACCGCCTCGAGCCCCGCGACGGCGTACTTCGTGTCGACGACCCGCATCTGGGAGCTCGGCATCGGCGCCCTGCTGGCGCTGGGGGCCTCGCAGGTCGAGCGTCTCCCCGCCGTCGTGCGCGCCGTCGGCGGCTGGGTCGGCATCGCGATGATCGCGTACGCGGTGCTCGTGTTCGACGACTCGACGACGTGGCCGGGCGCCAACGCGCTCGTGCCGACGATCGGGGCGGCGCTGATGATCGCGAGCGGGCTGCGCGCCACCCCCGGGTCTCCGCAGCGGCTGCTGAGCCTGCCGCCGATGGTCTGGGTCGGCGGGCTGTCGTACTCGATCTACCTGTGGCACTGGCCGATCCTGGTCGCGGTCCAGGCCGAGCGTCCCGACCTGCAGCTGCGGTGGGTCGTCCTGGCGATGATCGCCTCGATCGTCCCGGCGTACCTGTCGAACCGGTTCATCGAGAACCCCATCCGGTTCGGCACGTTCTTCAAGCCCGACGGCCGGGCGATCGGTATGGGCCTGGCGTTGACGGCCGTCGGCGTGGGCGTCGGCTGGGGCCTGTCCGTCTCGGCGACCGCCGGCGGGGTCGACGAGGCGACGACCGCGGCCAGCCCCGGAGCCGCGGCGCTGCTCGACCCCTCGAACCAGGACGTCGACTGGTCGGCGATCCGCGAGGTCGACCGCATGCGTCCCCTTGCGACCGAGGCGGTCGACGACCGTCCGGCGTTCTACGACGACGGATCCGGCTGCCAGGTCAGAGACGGCGACGCGGTCCCGAAGCCGTGCGAGTCGGGCGACACGTCGTCGAGCCGCACGGTCGTGATCGTCGGCGACTCCAAGATCGCCCAGTGGCAGCCCGCGATCGCCGCGATCGGGCGGCGCGAGGGCTTCAAGGTCGTCCAGTTCACCAAGTCGGCGTGCTCGTGGACCGACGTCGACCTCGACCGCAAGAACAACACCGACTGCCGGGCCTGGGGCCGCGCGGTGCTGAAGGACGTGCTCGCGCTCGATCCCGAGCTCGTCGTCGTGTCGCACCGTCAGGGCACGGCGCTGCCGGCGGGGGCGACCGATCGGAGCCAGGAGACGAAGGCCGCGATGGTCGGGGGCCTGGTCTCGTACTGGGGCACCCTGACCCGCGCGGGCATCCCGGTCACGGCGTTGCTCGACAACCCCGCGCCGACGACGCAGCCCGTGTACGAGTGCGTCGCCCAGAACCCGAAGGACCTGCCGCGGTGCGCCTTCGACCGTGACGCGGGCATCGCCGCCTCGGGCGCCCCGGCCGCCCGCGAGGCCGCCGCCGAGGTGCCGGGGGTGTCGGTGGCCGACCTGACCTCGACGATCTGCCCCGATGGTCGGCGCTGCGCGGCCGTGATCGGCAACGTGCTGGTCTACCGCCAGACGACGCACCTGACGAAGACGTTCGTGCTGAGCGCCGAGCGACAGCTGTCGGCCGCGCTCGCGGCCGCGACGGACGGTGCCGTGGGCGAACCGCTCGCCGCCCCCTGACCGTCCGACCCGCCCGCCACGCGGGAGGTGCATCCGCAACCTCCTGGAGGCCGAGACGGTTGCGGATCCACCTCGTCGCGAGGACGGCGCGGTCAGTCGGTCGTGACGGGCTGGGTCGAGCCGAGCCACGGGCCCAGCAGGCGGACGGTGAGGACCGCGGCGACCGTCTGCGCCGCGAGCAGCCCCGCCAGCACCAGCAGCTGCACCTCGGCGGCCTCGGCGGGGGAGGCCCCACCGAGCAGCAGGCCGACGAACGCGCCGGGCAGCGTCACGAGCCCGGCGCTGCGGGTCTGGTCGATCGCCGGGACGAGCGCCCGGGCGACGGCCAGTCGACCGAAGGTCGACGTCGCCTGCCGGGGGGAGGCCCCGATCGCGAGCCACGCCTCGACCTGGCCCCAGTCGCGGGCGACGTCGTCGCGCATGCGTCCACCGGCCAGCGACGCCGCCGTCATCGAGCCGCCGACGATCTGTGCCGCGAACGGCACGACGGTCTGCGAGCGCCACTCCAGCGCGCCGGTCGCCAGCACCGTGACGACGGCGGTCGTCGCGCCCACCACGATCGCCGCGCCGACGTGCGGCGCGAGACGGGCACCGCAGCCGATGCGCCGCACCGACGTCGCGGTCGCGGCGGCGATCATCACGCCCAGGTACAGCGCGACGCCCTCGGGGTGCCGGAACACCCAGGCGATGACGAGCGCGACGGCCACGAGCTGCACCGCGGCCCGGGCGACCGCCACCAGGGCGTCACGGCGGACGTGGACACGCGACACGGTCAGTGCCAGCAGGGCGAGACCCACCAGTGCGGCGACGGCCAGTGCCGACTGCGCCGGATCGATCGTGCTCACCCCGGCAGTCTGCCCCCTCGGGGATCAGTGCGGCGGTCTCAGGCGCGGACCGCCGGTGGCCGGTCGGCCGACAGCGACGCGAGCAGCGACAGCTTCTCGGACGTCCTGGTGCCCGGCGCGGGGTGGTAGACCACGAGGGTCAGGCCGTCGTCGCCCGCGACGGCGAGACGCTCCTTGGACAGCGTGAGGTCGCCGACCTGCGGATGGGGCATGACCGCCACGCCGCCCTCGCGGACGTGCACGTCGTGCCGGGCCCAGAGCCGTCTGAAGTCGTCGCTCGCGATCGACAGCTCCCCGACCAGGCGGACGGACCGTGGGTCGTGCGCGTCAGGACCGATCGACTGCCTGAAGCTCGCCACCATGAAGGCCATCGCGTCCTCGAAGCCGGGGCACAGGGCCTGCTCGGCCGGATCGAGGAACATCGCCCGCAGCCGGTTCCCGCCCACGTGCAGGTTGGGGTTGACCGCCCGTGCCAGGTCGTTGGCGGCCAGGACGTCGAGGTGCCGGCTCTCGACGTGGGCCGGCAGGCCGATCGACGCGACGAGACCCAGGATGCCGTCCGGCACGCGGGGGCCCCGGCGCACGGCGCGGTTGCGGGGTCGCGGTGCCACGAGCGCGAGCAGGTAGGCCGTGGCGGTCTCGTCGAGCAGCAGCACCCGTGCGAGCGACTCCAGCACCGGGGCGGACGGGTTGTGGTCGCGCCCCTGCTCGAGGCGGAGGTAGTAGTCGGCGCTGATGCCCGCCAGCATCGCGACCTCCTCGCGACGCAGACCCTCGACACGGCGGCGCCCCAGCGCGGGCAGCCCCACGTCGTCCGGACGCACGAGGGCCCGCCGGGCGCTCAGGTAGTCACCGAGCAGGCTGTGGGCGGTCATGGCTCCACGGTACCGACGGGGGCCGCCCGCTGACTGTCCCTGCGACTCCCAGGATGACGGGGGCACTGGTGGGGACGGCGAGGGGCCCGCACGGTGGTGGCATGACATCGACCCTTCCCGGCGGAACCTTCACCCTCTTCGACGACGTCGTCGTCCCTCGCTTCGGCTACGGCGCCATGCAGCTCGCGGGCCCGCTCGTGCTGGGACCGCCTGCCGATCCGGCGCAGGCCGTGCGGGTGCTGCGCGAGGCGGTGGCTCTCGGCATCACGCACGTCGACACGGCCGACGCGTACGGGCCGCACGTCACGAACCGGCTCATCCGGCAGGCGCTCCATCCGTACGACGGCGCGGTGCACGTCGTCACGAAGGTCGGATCCCTGCGCGACGACGACGGGGGGTGGCCACCCGCGCGCTCGCCCGACCAGCTGCGCGAGGCGGTGCGCTCGAACCTCGACACCCTCGGCCTCGACGTGCTCGACGTCGTCAACCTGCGCGTCGGCGGGCCGACGGGTCCCGAGGACGGCTCGCTCGAGGAGGCGTTCACCGCATTGGCCGAGCTGCAGCAGGCGGGACTCGTCCGGCACCTGGGCGTCAGCAACGTGACGTCGGAGCAGATCGCCGAGGCCCGAGCGCTCGCACCGGTCGTGTGCGTGCAGAACGCCTACAACCTCGCGCACCGCGCGGACGACCACCTCGTCGACGAGCTCGCCGACGCCGGCATCGCGTACGTGCCGTTCTTCCCCCTCGGCGGGTTCAGTCCGCTGCAGGCGGGCGCCCTCACGACCGTCGCGTCACGACTGAGGTCGACACCGATGGGGGTGGCGCTGGCGTGGCTGCTGCACCGCTCGCCGAACATCCTGCTGATCCCCGGCACGTCGTCGGTGGAGCACCTGCGCGAGAACGTCGCGCAGGCCGGTGTGTCGCTGTCCGCGACCGACCTGGCGGAGCTGGACGGCATCGCGGGCGTCTGACGCCGGTCAGGAGGCGACGAGTCGCGGAGCCACCGCGGCGACACGGCGCCGCAGGTCGAGGTACGCGGAGTCGAAGGCCGCGTCGCCGCCCTGCCGGACGGGGTCGGGCACCGACCAGTGAAGGGCGGGGGAGGACGTCGACGCGAGCTCCTCGTACGCCTGGTCGCAGACCGCGACGATGAAGTCGCCGTCGGCCGCGACGTCACCCCACGAGGTCGGGGTCGATGACAGCAGCGCGAGGTGACGGCGCTCGGCCACGCGTCGCGCACCGTCCGCGATGCCCTCGGCAGGTCGGGTGCCCGCCGAGGCGACGGGCACGTCGCTCGCCTCGGCCCACAGCGCGGCTGCGAGCTGCGACCTGGCCGAGTTGGCCGAGCACACGAACACGACCCGGGCGACGGCCAAGGGGGTCGGTGCCGGGCCGGTGGACGCCTCGACCGACGCGAGGGTCAGGTAGGTGCGTCGGCGGTCTCCCTCCGACCGGCGCCGGACGACGAGCCCTGCCTCCTCGAGCACCCCGAGGTGGTGGGCCAGGAGGTTCGACGGCAGGCCGACCAGCTCCTGCAGCGAGCTCGGCGAGCGGTCACCGAGCTCGAGCGCGTCCATGACGGCGAGGCGGGTCACGTCCGCCAGCGCAGCGTGCTGGTGGGCCCGACGCGATAGCTCACTTCGCTCAGTGTTCATTGAGTCAAGTTTGACTGACCGGCATCGGGACGTCAAGATGGTCGCGTGAGCACCACTCCGCAGACGTCCCCGCCGGCCGACGCCGACGTGATCTCGGGCCTCTCGCGGCTCGATCGCCTCCTGCCCGTCTGGATCGTCGTCGCGATGGCCGTCGGGCTCGTGCTCGGCCGCACGGTCGACGGCCTCGACGACGCCCTGGACGCCGTGAGGATCGGCTCGGTGTCGCTGCCGATCGCGATCGGCCTGCTCGTGATGATGTACCCCGTCCTGGCCAAGGTGCGGTACGACGAGACCCGCCGGGTCACCGGCGACCGGCGACTGCTCGTGGCCTCGCTCGCGCTCAACTGGATCCTCGGGCCGGCGCTGATGTTCGCCCTCGCCTGGCTGCTGCTGCCCGACCTGCCCGAGTTCCGCACGGGCCTCATCATCGTGGGCCTCGCCCGGTGCATCGCGATGGTGCTGATCTGGAACGACCTCGCCTGCGGTGACCGCGAGGCCGCGGCCGTGCTGGTCGCGATCAACTCGGTCTTCCAGGTCTTCGCGTTCGCGGCTCTCGGCTGGTTCTACCTCCAGATCCTGCCGGGCTGGCTCGGCCTGTCCACGACCAGCGCCGACTTCTCGGTGTGGGCGATCACCGCCAGCGTCCTGGTCTTCCTCGGCATCCCCCTCGTCGCCGGGTTCCTGACCCGGACGATCGGCGAGAAGGCCAAGGGGCGCGACTGGTACGAGGGGACGTTCCTGCCCCGGCTCGGGCCCTGGGCGCTCTACGGTCTGCTGTTCACGATCGTCGTGCTGTTCGCCCTGCAGGGCGACGCGATCACCAGCCGCCCGCTCGACGTCGTCCGCATCGCCGTCCCGCTGCTCGTCTACTTCGCTATCACCTTCGGTGCCGGCATGGTGATCGGCCGGTGGCTCGGCCTCGGGTACGCCAAGACCGCGACGCTCGCGTTCACGGCAGCGGGCAACAACTTCGAGCTGGCGATCGCCGTGGCGATCGGCACCTTCGGGGTCACCTCCGGCCAGGCCCTGGCCGGTGTCGTCGGCCCCCTCATCGAGGTCCCGGTGCTCGTGGGACTCGTGTACGTCTCGCTCTGGGCCCGCAGGTTCTTCACCGACGGCCCCACCTCGTCCCCCACCCCAGGAGGCACCCGTGCCTGACCGCCCCACCGTCCTGTTCGTCTGCGTGCACAACGCCGGACGCTCGCAGATGGCGGCCGGCTTCCTGACGGCCCTGGCCGGTGACCGCATCGACGTGCTGTCGGCCGGATCGATGCCCGGCGACCAGATCAACCCGACCGCCGTCGCGGCGATGGCCGAGGTCGGCATCGACATCGCCGGCGAGCAGCCCAAGAAGCTGTCGGACGACGCGGTGCGCGCCTCCGACGTCGTCATCACGATGGGCTGCGGCGACGAGTGCCCGTACCACCCCGGCAAGCGGTACGAGGACTGGGTGCTCGACGACCCGGCCGGGCAGGGCATCGAGGCCGTCCGCCCCATCCGTGACGAGGTCAGGGCGAGGGTCGAGGCGCTGATCGACTCGCTCGCGACGTCGCCGTCCTGATCAGCCGACGGCGTCGGCCGCCGCGCGGCCCGCGACCCGTCCGGAGAACAGGCAGCCGCCGAGGAACGTCCCCTCGAGCGCGTTGTAGCCCATCATGCCGCCGCCACCGAAGCCGTTGACCTCGCCCGCGGCGTACAGCCCCGGCAGGGGAGCGCCGTCGGGCGTCAGGCAGCGTCCGGACAGGTCGGTCTCGAGCCCGCCGAGCGTCTTGCGGGTCAGGATGTTGAGCCGGACCGCGATCAGCGGGCCGTTCTTCGGGTCGAGGAACCGGTGCGGCGTCGCGACCCGGATGAGCTTGTCGCCCCGATATCGACGAGCGCCCCGCATCGCGGTGATCTGCGCGTCCTTGGTGAAGTCGTTGTCGATCTCGCGGTCGCGCGCCTCGAGCAGGTGTCGCAGGTCGGCCTCGTCGACGTGCCCCGTGTCGCCGACCTCGTTCATGCCGGCGACGAGCCCCGTGAGGTTGTCGGCCACGACGAAGTCCTCGCCGTGGTTCTTGAACGCCTCGATCGGGCCGGGCGCCCCGGCCTTCAGCCGGCTCAGCAGCAGCTTGACGTCCTTGCCGGTCAGGTCGGGGTTCTGCTCCGAGCCCGACAGCGCGAACTCCTTCTCGATGACCTTCTGCGTCAGGACGAACCACGAGTAGTCGTGCCCTGTGCCCCGCAGGTGCCGCAGCGTGCCGAGGGTGTCGAAACCCGGGAAGTACGGTGCCGGCAGCCGTCTGCCGGTGGCGTCGAGCCACAGCGACGACGGGCCCGGCAGGATGCGGATGCCGTGGTTGTCCCAGATCGGGTCCCAGTTGCGCAGGCCCTCGACGTACGCCCACAGGCGGTCGGGGTTGATGACGCGGGCTCCCGCATGCTCGCTGATGGCCAGCATGCGCCCGTCGACGTGGGCGGGGACGCCGGCGACCATCGTCGCGGGCGGGGTTCCGAGCCGCTCCGGCCACACCGTCCGGACGAGGTCGTGGTCGCCGCCGATGCCCCCTGACGTCACGATGACGGCCTGGCCGCGCAGCTCGAACTCGCCGGTCTCGACGCGGCTGGAGGCGACGCCGCGATCGACCGCGGTGGGCTCGAGGACGGCCCCTCGGACGCCGACGACGGCGCCGTCCTCGACGACCAGGCCGTCGACCCGGCGTCGGAACGCGAACGAGATGCGGCCGGTCGCGACGTGCTCGCGCACGCGCCGCTCGAACGGTGCGACGACACCGGGACCCGTGCCCCACGTCAGGTGGAAGCGCGGCACCGAGTTGCCGTGTCCCTCGGCGCGTCCGTCACCGCGCTCGGCCCACCCCACGACGGGGAACAGCCGCAGCCCCATCTCGTGCAGCCACGCGCGCTTCTCGCCGGCGGCGAAGTCGAGGTAGGCCTCGGCCCACCGGCGCGGCCAGGCGTCCTCCTCGCGGTCGAACTGTGCGCTGCCCATCCAGTCCTGCGTCGCCAGCGCGAGCGAGTCCTTGACGCCCATGCGTCGCTGCTCGGGGGAGTCGACGAAGAACAGGCCGCCCAGGCTCCAGAACGCCTGACCGCCGAGGTTCTGCTCACCCTCCTGGTCGACCAGCACGACCGACCGTCCCCGGTCGGCCGCCTCGGCCGCGGCGGTGAGTCCGGCGATGCCCGCCCCGACGACGATGATGTCTGCGTCCACTGTGTGCTCCTCGGTCGTGGCCCGTCCGGCCTGTCACTCAGGATGTAGAACGGTGGTCGCTGGGGCAAGATGTGTTGTCACCGGGTGAGCACGCCGCCCACCGCGGGGTGACAGAGAGGTCGACGGCCGTGGGGCAGACGGAGCGTGCCCGGATCCAGCAGCGCGTCGTGGCGTCACGGACCGTCGTGACCGAGCGCATCTCCGACGCGATCCGTCGGCAGATCCCCGCGTACGCGACGCTCGGCGACGCCCAGCGCCGCGAGACCGAGGCGATCGCCGCGTGGGGCGTGCAGCGGCTGCTCGAGCTCTGGGTCTTCGGCACGTCGCTCGACGAGGCCGACCTGCGTCAGTTCCACGGCATCGGCGTGGCCCGCGGCACCGACGGACGTCCGCTGTTCGCGGTGCTGCGGGCGTACCGTGTCGCGGCGGTCGAGGCCAGCGGCCTGATCCACGAGATGGCCGGCGACGACCTGACGCTCGACGACGCCCTCGCGCTCAACCGGGTGCTGCTCGAGAGCCTCGACGAGATCTCCGAGGTGCTGTTCGCGGGTCACACGTCGGCGACGACCCGGCTCACGGGCGACCGGGCCGACGTCGTGCGGGCGCTCGCCGACGACCTCGTCACGGGGCGGCAGACCTCGACCGCGGCCCTGGCCGACCGGTCCGAGCAGCTCGGCATCGCGCTGCCGTCGCGGTTCGGGTTGACGGTGGTCGGATCCCCTGACGGCGAGGAGGTCACGGCCGGTGAGGTCGCCCGGTTCGCGGCGGCGGTCGACGACCCCGACGGCGACGCGCTGGTGCTGACGACGACCCGGTCGGGGCAGGGTGTGCTGCTGCACTCCCGGCCGGTCGTCGACGCGACGCCGTCCGCGCGCTGGCGCGTCTGCGTCGTGGACGACGTCGCCCTCGCCGACCTGCCCGCGACGTTCCGGGTCGCCTCCGCGGCCGTGCGCCACGCCCCCGCCGAGGCCTTCGGGAGTGGCCCGCTCGACGAGGCGGACGCACTGCTCGTCGCCCTCCTGCGGGGCGAGCCCCGCGTCGATCCCCGCACCTTCGCGTCGACCGCGCTGCGCCCGCTGCTCGCACCGGGCCAGGCGCACGTGCTGGAGGGGCTGTCGGCGTACCTGCTCACGGGCTCGTCGACCGAGGCCGGGCGTCGCCTGGGCCTGCACCCGCAGAGCATGCGGCACCGGCTCCGGCGCTCGCGGGCCGTGACGGGACGCGACCTCGCCGATCCCTGGGACCACCTGGTGCTGCGCACCGCGACGACGGTGCTGGCGATCGCCGCCGACTGACCGCCAAGCGGTCTGGCCGTCAGGCGGTCTGGAACGTGTGGTCGTGCCGCAGCTCGGCCGTGACCCGCAGGCCGTCGTCGGTCTGCACCTCCCACGAGTCGCACAGGTGCTCGACGATCGCGAGCCCCCGTCCGCGCAGCGAGTGGTCGTTGAACTCCATGGCCTTCAGGTGCGTGGCCTCACCGCTGTCGCACACGCTGATCCGGACGAGGTCGCCCTCGACGCACCACGAGATGTCGATCTGGCCCCGGGCGTTGGGGCGGCCGTGGTCGATGCCGTTGGCGGCGAGCTCGGCGAGCACGAGCTCGGCGTCGTCGACGAACGTCTGGCGGAAGCCCAGATCGGCCAGCTCGGCGGCGAGGCGCTTGCGGGCCACGCGGACGCTGAGCGTGTCGAACGGCAGGCTCAGCGTCGTGCAGGGGTCGTCGTCGGTCGAGTCGGACGCATGGGAGGTGGCCACGACAGCAAGCCTGTCAGAGGTGCCCGGGTCGCGCATGCCCATCGCGTCGACGTGCCCGATCGCCGCGGCACGGTAGCGTATTGATCGTCCGCTGACAAGGGTGGGCCGGACAGGACGGAGCGCGCGGTGGCGGCCGACATGACGTGGCACGAGGAGCGCGGCGACGGGCAGGTCGTCCTCGCGGTCACGGGCGACCTCGACATCGCGAGTGCTGCCGCGTTCCGGGACGTCGGCCTGCGGGCTCTCGGCATCGACCCCGTCACGCTCGTGCTCGACCTGACCGAGGTCCCATTCGTCGACTCGTCGGGCATCGCGGTGCTGGTGCTGCTGCGCCGCAAGGCCCGCAACCGCCGCAGCGAGCTGCGCCTCGTCACGCACCGCCGCATCGACTCGGTGCTGAGGGTCACGGGCCTGATGCAGGCCTTCGACATCTACCCGACCCGCGAGGCCGCCGTCGAGGGAGTCGGACAGCCGGTCTAGGGCGCGGTGCGGCCAGGGTGGCACGATGGCGTCGTGATTGTGTCCGCGGTCACATCGTCGATCGCGAAGAGGTGGCACCCATGCCGAGTCACGAGGCAGGCCCCACGGATCTCGAGCTCCTCGAGACGACGATCGGCGAGAACCTCGCCGCGACGGTGGCCGCGCACGGCTCGCGCGAGGCGCTGGTCGAGTGCGCGTCGGGACGGCGCTGGACGTACGACGAGCTGTCGGCAGACGTCGACGCCGTCGCCCTGGGGCTGCTGGCGCTGGGCGTCACGACCGGCGACCGGGTCGGCATGTGGGCACCCAACTGCGCGGAGTGGGTGCTGACGCAGTACGCGACGGCCCGCATCGGGGCGATCCTGGTCAACATCAACCCCGCGTACCGCGCGCACGAGCTCGCATTCGTCGTCGGCCAGTCGGGCATGCGCGCGATCGTCGCGGTGCCCGGGCTCCGGGACGCCAGCTTCACCGCGATGATCGACGAGGCGCGTGCGGCGCACCCGTCGCTGACCGACGTCGTCGTGATCGGCGAGCCGTCGTGGGACGCCCTGCTCGCGACCGGGCGGGCCGCCGATCCCGACGTCCTCGACCAGATCGGGTCGGGGTTGTCGGCCGACGACCCGATCAACATCCAGTACACGTCGGGCACGACGGGCTTCCCGAAGGGCGCGACCCTGTCGCACCGCAACATCCTGAACAACGGCTGGTTCGTGGGCGAGCTGATCGACTACTCCGAGCACGACCGCATCTGCATCCCCGTGCCGTTCTACCACTGCTTCGGCATGGTGATGGGAAACCTGGCAGCGACCTCGCACGGCGCCACGATGGTCGTCCCTTCGCCGTCGTTCGACGCCGCGGCGACGTTGCGCGCGGCAGCCGACGAGCGGTGCACGTCGCTCTACGGCGTCCCGACGATGTTCATCGCGATGCTCGACGACCCCGCATTCGACACGTACGACCTGTCGCACCTGCGCACCGGCATCATGGCCGGCTCGCCGTGCCCGGTCGAGACCATGAGGCAGGTCATCGATCGCATGGGCGCCGAGGACGTGTCGATCTGCTACGGCATGACCGAGACCTCGCCGGTCTCGACGCAGACCCGCACCGACGACAGCCTCGACCGCCGGGTCTCGACCGTCGGTCGCGCGGGGCCGCACGTGGAGGTCAAGGTCGTCGACCCCCTGACGGGCGAGTCGTCGCCGCGTGGCGTGCCCGGCGAGCTGTGCACCCGCGGGTACCTCGTGATGCTGGGCTACTGGGACCAGCCCGAGCGGACCGCCGAGGCGATCGACGGCGACGGCTGGATGCACACCGGCGACCTCGCGGTGATGGACGACGACGGGTACGTCAGCATCACGGGCCGCATCAAGGACGTCGTCATCCGGGGCGGCGAGAACATCTACCCGCGCGAGGTCGAGGAGTTCCTGATGGGCCACCCCGACGTGCTCGACGTGCAGGTCATCGGCGTGCCCGACGACCGCTACGGCGAGGAGGTCATGGCGTGGGTCCGCATGCGCGGCGAGGCAGCCCCTCTCACCGTCGACGACGTGCGGGAGTTCTGCGCCGGGCGTCTCGCGCACTACAAGGTCCCCCGTCACGTGGCGGTCGTCGACGAGTTCCCGATGACCGTGACGGGCAAGGTGCGCAAGGTCGAGATGCGCGAGCGGGCCGTCGAGATGCTGCGCTGACCGGCCCGCCCGCGTCCCGTCCGGCCGTCAGCCGCGGGGCTCGACCGACATCTCGCCCATCGGTCCCCAGCCGTCGTCGGGCACGACGGTGTTGATGATCTGCGGTGTCGCCGCGAGATACCGGGGCAGCTCGGCGATGGCCTTCTTGAAGTGGTCCGAGCCGACGTGCGCCTCGGCGGCGTCGTCGTCGAAGGCCTCGAGCAGGACGTACTCGGTGGGGTCGTCGAGGCTGCGCGACCACGTGAACCAGCGGTTGCCGGGCTCGGCCCGGGTCGCCTCGGTGAACTCGCGGCTCAGCTCGGGCCACTGCTCGGCGTGCTCGGGCAGGACGGGGAAGCGGACGTTGATGATGATCATGTCCCCATGATGCCGAGCGTCGACGGTCAGCGCGCGGCGGCGTCGACGAAGCGCGGCAGCTCGCGACCGGCCTCCGGACCCGACGTCAGGCGCGAGGCGAGGCCCTGCACGAGCGGCGTCGCCGCGACCTTGGTGCCCCACTTCAGCAGCTGGGCCCCGACGCGGGTCTGCGGTGCCGCGGCCTTCGGCACGCCGGGCGGCAGGTCCTGCGCGTCCTCGACGAGGGGACGCATCCACTGCTCGAACTCGTCGAGCGCCGCGGTGTGGTCCGTGCCGTCCTCGGACGCGCGCGACAGAGCGGCCGCCAGGACGTAGGCGCCCGTGATGGC
Source organism: Aeromicrobium sp. Root472D3 (assembly GCF_001426485.1). Classification (GTDB taxonomy): domain Bacteria; phylum Actinomycetota; class Actinomycetes; order Propionibacteriales; family Nocardioidaceae; genus Aeromicrobium. Next base: position 1,593,339 of record NZ_LMET01000001.1, read on the forward strand.
CAGCGACGTCCCGCCGCCCCCGACGGGGGTCACGCACCAGGCGGCGTCGCCGAGCAGCACGACCCGTCCGCGGTGCCACGTGGGGCACATGATCTGACGCAGGTAGTCGACGTACAGGTCGTCGGAGTCGTCGAGGCCGTCGAGGATGCGCGGCACCTGCCACCCGACGCCCGAGAACTCGTCGCGCAGGGCGGCGCGCAGCTGCCGGCCGTCGAGGCCCTCGAGCGTGGGGGAGTCGACCACGAAGTTGAGCATCGCGCGGGTCGTGCCCTCGTCGTCGGGCCGCAGCCCCGCCTGTCGTCCGCCGGGCACGACCAGCCAGTTCCACCACCGGTCGTCGTCGGCGGTGCGCTCGATCGTGGCGTACGAGCAGTACATGCCGAGCGCCTTCTCCTGCGGCTCGTCGCCGAAGACGAGCCCGCGCGTGTGCGAGCCGACGCCCTCGGCCACGACGAGCAGGTCGAACCGGTCGCGGGTGCCGTCGGACAGCTCGACCTCGACGCCGTCGGGGCCGTCGACGACCGCCGTGATGCTGGTGCCGAACCGCCACGTCACGCCGTCGGGGCAGGCCTCGACGAGGATCTGCGACAGCGCGCCGCGCAGGATCTCGAGCTCGGCGGTCGGACCGTCGTGGCCGTCGCCCTCCTGCACGCCGAACTCCGAGACGACGGTGCCGTCCTCGGCGACGAACCGCGTGCCGATCTCGCCGGTGTTGCGATTCCGGACGGCGTCCTCGAGGCCCATGAGCCGCAGCACGTCGCGGCCCGTCGCGCGGACGTCGATGTTCTGGCCGCCGGGACGCAGCTCGGGCGCCTTCTCGACGACCGTGACGTCGTAGCCGGCACGGTCGAGCCAGAAGGCGGCGGCGGGGCCGGCGACGCTGGCCCCGGTGACCAGGATGCGCTGTCGATCGGTCATGGAGTGCTCCTTCGAGGGGGTGGGCGAGCGGGGTGCCCGTACCCATCCGCCCGCCGTCGAGACCTCCGCCGCGGGGTCAGTCGTCCGCCGGGACCGACCAAGGATCGACCAGCGCGACGTCGAGCGACTTGAAGTCGGCGACGTTGCGCGTGACGACGGTGAGGCCGTGGACGGTCGCGGTGGCGGCGATCATGGCGTCGCGCTCGGGTCGGGGGTCGGGCACGTGGAGGCGGGCGACTCGTCGTGCCACGGCCAGGTCGACCGGCAGGATGCGTCCGGCGAAGGCAGCGAGCACGGCGTCGTCCAGCCACGTTCGCAACCGATCCGCCTGGATCTGGTCTCGGCGCGCGAGGCGGCCTATGCCGATCTCGATCTCCATGATCGTGATGGCAGACAGGTGCAGGCTCGACACGTCTCGGGAGGCTACCCACGCGCGAACCCGTGCATCGACGCGGACAGGTGACTTGCGGAGCTCGCTGACGACGTTGGTGTCGAGCAGGAAGCTCACAGGTCGGGGATCCGCAGTTCGACGGCGAGCGGCTCGAACTCGACGTCGAGGTCGTCGTCCATGCTCAGCCGGTCGATGAGGTCCGCGCCGCTCTCGCCCAACCTTCGGTACTGCGCGATCGAGAGCAGCACGTAGGACGGCTGGCCTCGGTCGGTGATCACGACGGGCCCGTGGTCTGCCGCGCGCTTGGCCGCGCTGACGTCGTGGTTGAAATCGCGTGCACTCATCGTCGTCACCGTCGCCACCCCCTTGTAGGTATGTACCTACATTACTGCTCGCGCGGCCGGGATGCCAGAAGACTGCCTCACGGCAGTTTCCGTCACGGGATGATGTGGGCCGCCCGGTACCGTTCGACGTGGTGGAAGAAGCTCTCGCGTGAGTCGCGGAAGCCGAGGAACCCGGCCGAGCGGCTCTTGTTCATGTCGGTCAGGCTCTCGACGGTGCGGCCGAGGTCGCCGTCGGTGTGCCACCACGACGCGAGCCGGTCGATGTCGGGCTCGACGAGATCGTGCTGCTCGGCGATGCGCCGCCACACCGGGGCCGAGTCGGCCATGGCCTGCTCGAGGGGTCGGGGAGCGCCGTCGAAGCCCTCCCACCGGACGCCGAAGTGCTCGGCGATCCGCGGCCACAGCGACCGCCAGCGGAAGACGTCCCCGTTGGCGATGTTGAACGCCTCGTCGTGGCCCGCCTCGTGGCTGGCCGCCCAGATGATCTGCTCGGCGAGCAGGTCGGCGTCGGTGACGTCCGTGACGCCGTTCCACTGCAGCTCGGAGCCGGGGAACACGAACGGCTGGTCGAGCTCGCGGCAGATCGTGGCGTACGCCGCGATCGTCAGCACCATGTTCATGGCGTTGCCGGTCGCGAAGCCGAAGACCGTGTGCGAGCGGTGCACGCTCCACGTGTGCCCGGAGCGCCGGGCCGAGTCGAACAGCTCGTCCTCCTGCGCGTAGTAGAAATTGGGGTGGTCGAGCCGCGGCTCTTCCTCGCGGAACGGGGTGTCGGGCATGTCGCCCGTGCCGTACGCCTCGAACGGGCCCAGGTAGTGCTTGAGGCCCGTCATGAGCGCGACGTGCCGCACGCTGCCGGCCGGTTCGAGGGCGGCCAGCACGTTGCGGACCGCGGCGCCGTTGACGGCGATGTTCTCGGCCTCGGTCTCCTGGCGCGTCCACGCCGTGATCGCCACGAGCTCGGGCGCCACGCCGTCGAGCGCCGTCCGCAGCGCCTCGGGGTCGGACAGGTCGGCCGCGACCGGCGTCACCCCGTCGATGCCCCCGCCGCTGCGCGACAGGCCGAACGTCGTCCAGCCGGCGTCGACGAGCTGCGTGCTGAGCGCCTGGCCGATGATGCCGGTGGCACCGACGACGAGGGCGCGTCCGGGCGTGGGGGAGGAGGTCATGGAGGTCCTTCGCGAGACGGGGAGGGGAAGACAGGCACTCGCGACCGTACCCCCGCCCCCGAAGCCGAACCCGTGTCCGACGTCTCCCCGGAGCGCTCAGCCGCGCGTCGTGAAGGGGGCGCCGGTGGCGGCGCGGACCGACTCGACGTCGTCGCCCGGTGCGACGTCGACGAGCACGAGGCCGTCGGGCGTCACGTCGAGGACGGCGCGGTCGGTGATGATGCGGTCGACGACGCCGAGCCCGGTGAGCGGGAGCGTGCAGTGCTCGACGATCTTGGGGCTGCCGTCCTTCGCGGTGTGGTCGGTCAGCACGACGATGCGCCGGGTGCCGGCGACGAGGTCCATCGCACCGCCCATGCCCTTGACGAGGGCGCCCGGCACGGCCCAATTGGCCAGGTCGCCGTTGGCGCCGACCTGCAGCGCGCCGAGGACCGCGAGGTCGATCTTGCCGCCGCGGATCATCGCGAACGACTCGGCGGAGTCGAAGAAGCTCGCGCCCGGGTTGACCGTGACGGTCTGCTTGCCGGCGTTGATCAGGTCGGCGTCCTCGTCGCCCTCGTAGGGGAAGGGCCCCATGCCGAGGATGCCGTTCTCGGACTGCAGCGTGACCCGGATGCCCGCGGGGACGTGGTTGGCGACCAGGGTCGGGATGCCGATGCCGAGGTTGACGTAGTCGCCGTCGGACAGCTCGCGGGCCGCGATCGCGGCCATCTCGTCGCGGGTCCAGCTCATGCGGAGGCTCCTTCTCGTGGCGCGGTGGTGCCGTCGGGGCGGGGTCGCGTCGTGCGCTGCTCGATGTCCTTGACGCGGTCGGACGCCCGGACGACGTGGGTGACGTACACGCCCGGCGTGTGGACGAGCTCGGGGTCGACGGCGTCGACCAGGTGCTCGACCTCCGCGATCGTGATGCGTCCGCACGTCGCGACGACGGGGTTGAAGTTGCGGGCCGCGAGCCGGTAGCGCAGGTTGCCGTGCGCGTCGCCGGTGTGGGCGTGCACCAGGGCCAGGTCGGCGACGATGCCCCGCTCCTGCACGTACGTCATGCCGTCGAACTCCGCGGTGGGCTTGCCCTCGGCGACCGCGGTGCCCACGCCGGTGCGGGTGTAGAACGCCGGGATGCCCGCGCCACCGGCCCGCAGACGCTCGGCGAGCGTGCCTTGAGGGGTGAACTCGACGTCGAGGACGCCGTCGAGGTACTGGCGGGCGAAGAGCTTGTTCTCCCCGACGTACGACGCGACGACCTTGGTGACCTGCCGGTTCTCGAGCAGCAGCCCGAGGCCCTTGCCGTCCACGCCCATGTTGTTCGACACGATCGTCAGGCCCGTCACGCCGGAGTCGCGCACGGCCTCGATCAGGTCGGACGGGATCCCACTGAGGCCGAACCCACCCACCGCGATCGTCATGCCGTCGCGGACGACGTCGTTGATCTCGTTCATTGGACGAACGCTGCCAGCAGGCGCTCCGGCCGTCAATGGCAGCCCGGCGCGTGCGTGCGAGATGCTCCGAGCGTGGACGGATCGCCGATGCGCGTCCGCTGAGTGGACGTACGATGCAGGCGTGGCGGACATGTCGAGGGGACAGGGCATCGAGGTCGTCGCGCGCGTCGGCGCGCTGCTCAGGGGGGTCGGCACGCACGAGCCGGGCGGCGTCTCGACGACCGACGCGGCGCGCGAGGTGGTGATGGCCCGTCCGACGGCGCACCGCCTGCTGACGTCGCTGGCCCGCGAGGGCCTGGTCGATCGCGACCCCCGCACCGGCCTGTGGCACCTGGGCCCCGAGCTGTACCTGCTGGGGACGTCCGCCGCGTCGCGCTACGACATCAGCCACCACGCTCGCGCGGTCGTCCACGAGCTCGCCGCCGAGACCGGCGAGAGCGCGTTCCTGTCGGCTCGACGCGGCGACGAGACGGTGTGCCTGCTGAGCGAGGACGGCAGCTTCCCGCTGCGCTCGCACGTGCTGCGCGAGGGCATCCGGTTCCCCCTGGGGGTCGCCTCGGCCGGACTGGCGATCCTCGCTCACCTGCCGGAGCGCGAGCTGCAGGCGTTCCTGGCCGGCGCCGGAGCCGACCTCGCCCCCGCTTGGGGGGACGCCCACGCGGTCGAGGCGCTGACGGATCGCGTGCACGAGACGCGGACGGCGGGCTTCGCGACCAATCCGGGGCTCGTGGTCGAGGGGAGCTGGGGGATGGGGGCAGCGGTCTTCGACCGGTCGGGCTCGCCGGCGTGGGCGCTGTCGCTCACGGGGGTCGAGTCGCGGTTCCGCGACGACCGGCGGGTCGAGCTCGGCCGGCTGCTGCTCGACCGGGCGCACCAGCTGACCCAGCTGCTGCGCTCCAGCCCGGTGTGATGTGCCGCCGGGCGCTTTTCGACGTCGGGCGTCGGGGTACACCGAGCCCATGACGACGATGCACGGCACGACGGCAGGGACGAGGCGGATGGCCGCCGGCGGACGCGGGCTGGCCTGGGCGGTGCTCGCCGCCGCGGTGCTCGAGGTGGTCGCCCCCCTCGTGACGATCAACGGGCCGGGCAGCTCGCCCGGCAGCGGTTCGGGTCCGGACCTGCTGATCACCCCGGTCGGCTGGGCGTTCTCGATCTGGGGCGTCATCTACACCCTCGCGATCGTGCAGGCGGTGTCGGTGCTCGTCACGCGCACCGACACGGTCTCGCGTCGTCTGCAGGTCGACCTGGTGGTGCTGTACGTCGGCGGTGCGGTCTGGATCGCCCTCGCCGGGCTCGACAGCAGCGCCGCGACCGCCGCGGCCCTGCTGGTCATGGTCGTCGCCGGCGTCGACGCCGTGCTGACGGTCAGCCGCGACGCGATCGCGCCGCACTGGCTCGCCGTCCTGACACGCGCGTCGGTCGGCCTCTACGCGGGCTGGGTCACGGCGGCGTTCTTCCTGAACGTGTCGACCGCGCTGGTCGACGCCGACGTCGTCGAGGCCGACGTCGTGGGGTGGCAGCTGGTCGTCGTCGCGGTCGCCGTCGTCACGCTGCTGGCGGTGCTGGCCGCCACGCGCGGCAACGTCGCCTACGCCGTCGCCGGCACGTGGGCCATGGTGGGCATTGCCGTCACGGGCCGCAGCGACGGCACCGACGAGGTCGTGATCGGAGCGGTCGTCGCCGCGGTGCTGATCGTGGGCACGCTCGCAGCGGTGCGCCTGACGGGCCGTCGCCGCAGCGCACCGTCGACCGCCTGACGCCAGCCGGGCCGTGGTCGTGGCGGCAGGATGCGCCTACCCTCGTGCCATGGACTCACCGGTCGTCATCGTCGTCGCAGCGGGCCCGGGGGTCAGCGGATCGGTCGCCCGACGGTTCGCGGAGCGCGGCCACCGCGTCGGGCTGCTGGGGGCCGACGAGGACGCCGTGCGCCGGCTCGCCGATGGCATCTCGTCAGACCCGCAGAAGGTCCGCGTCGAGATCGCCGACGTCACCGACCGTCGGGCCGCCGTCGGCGCCGTGACCCGGCTGGCCGAGGCCTTCGGCCGGGTCGACGTGCTGCACTTCAACCCCAGCGCATACCGCCCGCACGATCCCCTGCAGCTGACGGCCGACGAGCTGCTGGCCGACGTCGCGGTGGGCGTGGGGGCCCTGCTGACGGCCGTGCAGGCCGCCCGCCCGTTCATGGGCGACGGGGCGCGCATCACGGTGACCGGCAGCATGGCCGCCGACGAGCCGCCGTCCGGAGCCGCGTCGCTCGGCGTGCAGAAGGCGGGCGTGCGCAACCTCGTGCACAGCCTCGACGCGCGACTGGCCGGCGACGGCATCCGTGCGGTCTCGGTGACGGTGCGTGGGGTGCTGTCGCGCGACGGCGCGTTCACGCCGGACCGTGTCGCCGCCGCGATCGTCGCCGCCTCGGAGCAGGATCCGGCGTCGTGGCGCACCGAGGTGCCGTACGACGGCTGAGGTCCGGACGCGCGAAGGGCGGCACCCCCGGTGGGGTGCCGCCCTTCGCGTGGTGTGGCGTCGATCAGCTGCCGGCGACCTTGCGCTTCAGGGCAGCGGCGGGCTTGAAGGCGGCCGAGGTCGAGGCGGCGATGTCGATCGACTCGCCGGTCTGCGGGTTGCGGCCGGTGCGGGCGGCGCGCTCGCGCGTCTCGAACGTGCCGAAGCCGGAGAGGACGACCTGGTTGCCGGCGGCGAGCTGGTCGGCGATTCCGTCGAGCACGGCGTCGAGGGCGGTGCCCGCGTCGGCCTTGGACGAGCCGGTCTTGTCGGCGACGTGGGCGATGAGCTCGTTCTTGTTCACAGCTTCTCCTGAGGGTAGATCGTGGTCGTGCCTGACAGGCACCGCTCCGACACTAGCGTCAATGGGTGACGAACTCGCGCCATGGCGGGCGTTTTGCGGCGCGACTCGCCGATTTCGTGCCCGTGGGGGACGTCAGAGGCTCAGGCGCGTGCGCGCCTGCTGGTACTGCGTCGCGAGGGCCTCGACGAGCTCGGCGACCGGCACGACGTCCGAGATCGCACCGATGCCCTGGCCGGCGCCCCAGATGTCCTTCCAGGCCTTGGCGTCGGAGCCGCCCGTGCCGAAGTCCATCGCGCTGGGGTCGGAGACCGGCAGGTCGTCCGGATCGAGCCCGGCGGCCTCGATGCTGCCGCGCAGGTAGTTGCCGTGCACGCCCGTGAACAGGTTGCTGTAGACGATGTCGGACGCCGTGCTGCCGGCGATCATCTGCTTGTACTCGGGCTGGTTGTTGGCCTCGGACGTGGCCAGGAACGCCGAGCCGACGTAGGCGAGGTCGGCGCCGGCGGCCTGCGCCGCGAGGATCGAGCTGCCGTGCGCGATGGCGCCCGAGAGCAGCAGGGGGCCGTCGAACCAGGTGCGGATCTCGCGCACCAGCGCGAAGGGCGACTGCGTGCCGGCGTGTCCGCCCGCGCCGGTCGCGACGGCGATCAGGCCGTCGGCGCCCTTCTCGACGGCCTTGCGGGCGAAGCGGTCGTTGATGACGTCGTGCAGCACGATGCCGCCGTAGGAGTGCACGGCGTCGTTGATGTCGGTGCGGGCGCCCAGCGACGTGATGACGATCGGCACCCGGTGCTCGACGACGACGGCCATGTCGGCCTCGAGGCGGTCGTTCGACCGGTGCACGATCTGGTTGACCGCGAACGGGGCCGCGGGGCGGTCGGGGTGCTCGGCGGTGTGCTGCGCCAGCTCGGTCTCGATGCGGGTCAGCCACGTCGTGAGCTCGGAGGCCGGGCGCGCGTTGAGCGCCGGGAACGAGCCGATGATGCCGGCCTTGCACTGCGCGATGACGAGCTCGGGGCCCGACGCGATGAACATCGGCGACGCCACGACGGGCAGGGTCAGGGGCTGGGTCAGGATGTCGGGCAGTGCCACGGTGGTGCCTCCGGTGGTCGTCGGTGCGCTCGTCGTCGATGCGTCGGGGCGAACGTAGCAACCGTGCCGACGCGGTGCAACTCGTTGCATACGCGGGCGCCCCGCGGACAGGTCCGACGAGGGGGCGGCGACCGTCCGGAGGCGCGACCCTCGTGGACCGACCGCCCGCTCCGTGCGGGACGAGCAGGGCGGCGGGTGACGGGACGCACGCCGTCAGGGGTCGTACATACTCCAAGTATGTGAGATTCTCGCGGTATGAGCCATGATGCCGAGCGCACCGTCCCGCCCCTCCCGCGCGTCGACCTGCTGATCCGCGGCTCTGCGCGGCTGGCGGAGATCCCCGGGCTCACCGAGCAGGCGCTTCGTTGGCACCACGACGCCGTCGACCAGCGCGCCGTCGTCGCCCGCGAGGCGCGGCGGCTGTCGACGCCGCGGGTGTGGCCCGACACGATCGCCTCGCTGGCCACGACGGGCTGGCGCATCGTCAGCGTCGCGGCACCGGCCGCGCCGTTCCAGCTGCTGGCCGCGGCGTCGGCGGCCGTGGGGGTCCGGGTCGAGCCGCCGCGGGCCGACGCCGGCACGCTGGCCCGCGTCCAGCGTCTCGTCCGCGCCAGCGGCCCGGCCTACGTCAAGCTCGGCCAGTTCATCGCGACGGGCGACGGTCTCGTGCCCGACGAGTGGGTCGAGGCCTTCGCCTGGTGCCGCGACGAGGCGCCGGCGCTCGACGCGGGCGTCGCGCACGACGTCATCGCGCGCGGGCTCGGCCCCGAGCGCGACCGTCTCGAGTGGCTCGACGACGAACCGCTGGCCGCCGGCTCGATCGGGCAGGTGCACCGGGGGCGACTGACCGACGGCACCGAGGTCGTCGTCAAGGTGCTGCGCCCCGGGCTGCGGCGACGGTTCCGCACCGACATCGAGACGCTGGCACTCGCTGCCGCGGCGGCCGAGAAGGTCAACGCCGGAGCGCGGTCCGCCAACCTGACCGGGTTCGTCGAGCTGTTCGCGCAGCTGGCGCTCGAGGAGCTCGACTTCCGGCTCGAGGCGGCCAACCTGGTCGACTCCAGCGCCGTGCTCGAGGCGATGGGCGCCGACCACATGGTGGCCCCGCGGCCGATCCCCGGCATGGTCACCGAGGAGGTGCTCGTGATGGAGCTGCTGCCCGGCGTCGCCTACACCCGCCTCGACCCCACGGCGGGCCTGGACGGCGACGAGCTGCTGCGCACCGGCATCCGGGGCGTCGTCGAGGCCACGCTCAAGCACGGCGTGTTCCACGGCGACCTGCACGCCGGCAACGTGCTGGTCGATCCGGCGCGCGGCACGTTCTCGCTCGTCGACTTCGGCATCGCGGGGCGACTGACGGCGGCGCAGCGGGCCGGGCTCGTGCAGTACCTCGCCGCGTGGGCGGGCGACGACGCGCGCGGGCAGATCGAGGCGATGCGATCGTTCGGCGCGATCGAGCGCGACGCGGACGTCGAGACCCTCGTCGACGAGCTGCAGGCCGAGCTCGACCTGTTGAGCACCCGCTCTCGCGGGGAGGTCACGTTCGACCAGCTCGGCATCACGCTGGGCCGGCTGCTGCAGGTGCTGGCCCGCAACGGCTTCAGGATGCCCAAGGACCTCGTGCTGTTCTTCAAGAACCTGCTCTACCTGGCGGGCTTCGCGGCCAGCGTCGCGCCCGAGGCGGACGTGCTCGCGGTCGTCCAGGACATCCTGCTCGACCTGCTGGCCGATCCCGGCTCCGGCGTCGCGGTGGCCTGACGCAGGCTCAGCGCTTCCGCGAGCGCGCCTTCTCGACGGCCGACTTGATGCGGGCCTGGTTCTCGGGCTTGCGCGCCTCGGTGTAGACCTTCTTGGCGATCCCGATGGCGACGACCCCGCGTGAGAGCTTCATGGGTCGGTGGTACCCCGTGGGCGCGGCGCCAAGCGGCCGCGCCCACGGTCGTGCGCGCTACTTCGACGCGTCGAGCGTCGGGTAGTCGGTGTAGCCCTCGGCGCCCCCGCCGTAGAACGTGTCGGAGTTCGGCTCGTTCAGCTCGGCGCCGGTGCGCCAGCGGATCGCGAGGTCGGGGTTCGCGATGTACTCGCGACCCACGGCGACGAGGTCGGCCCGACCGCCGTCGACGATGTCCTTGACCTCGTCGAGCGTCGTCATGCTCGCGAAGCCGGTGTTGGCGATGACGGTGCCGCCGAAGCGGGTGCGCAGATCGGCGTACAGGTCCGTCGTCGTGTCGGCGAGGATGCTCAGGTACGCCAGGCCGAGCGGGGCGAGGCCGTCGACGAGCAGACCGTACGTCTCGGCGACGTCGGCGGCGTCCTCCTCGAGCACGCCCTGGATGTTGTGGGCCGGCGAGATGCGGATGCCGACGCGGTCGGGGCCGATCGCCTCGGTCACGGCGGCGGCGATCTCGAGCACCAGGCGCACGCGGTTCTCGGGCGATCCGCCGTACTGGTCGGTGCGCTCGTTCGACGACGGCGCGAGGAACTGGTGCAGCAGGTAGCCGTTGGCGGCGTGCAGCTCGACGCCGTCCAGCCCGGCCTCGACGGCGCTGCGCGAGGCGTGCACGAACTCCTCGACGATGCCGGCGATCTCGTCGGTCTCGAGGGCGCGGGGCACGACGTGGTCGTGCTGGCCGTCGGCGGTGATCATCTTCCCGGGGGCGGGGATCGCGCTGGGGGCGACGGTCTCGAGGCCGTGCTTGTTGTCGGGGTGGGCGATGCGGCCGACGTGCATCAGCTGGACGACGATGCGTCCGCCGTTGGCGTGCACCTCGTCGGCGACGGCACGCCAGCCCTCGACCTGCTCGGGCGAGTGGATGCCGGGGGTGTCGAGGTAGCCCTGACCGACGGCGCTGGGCTGCGTGCCCTCGGTGACGATGAGGCCGGCGCCCGCGCGCTGGCCGTAGTAGGTGACGGCGATGTCGCGCGGCACCTGCTGCTCGCCCGCGCGGTTGCGGGTGAGGGGCGCCATCACGAAGCGCTGCGGAAGATCCCAGCTGCCGACCTTGATCGGCTCGAACACGTCGGTCATGTACTACTCCTGAAGGTGGGGGAGGCGCGATCGGTGGATCGGGGCCACTCAGGTCAACGGCCTGCGCGCGCGGTGATTCCCGTCCGCCCGTGTGGCGAACCAGACAGCGATCAGAGTTGCGCACCGTAGCCCTCGCGGTAGGTCGGGTACGTCGGCACCCAGCCGGACGCCCGCAGCAACCCGTTGTCGAGCCGCTTGCCGTGCCCGAGGGCGGGATCGGCGGGCGGGGGAGCCGGCGCGTCGATGCGACCGGCCACGAAGGCGGCGACGTCGCCGAGCAGCGACGGCTCGTCGTCGGTCCCGAGGTACAGCGGTGCGGGGGCGTCGTCGCGGGTCAGCAGGTGCACGGCCGCGGCGGCGGCGTCGTCGCGGTGGATGCGGTTGGTCCAGCGGTGCGGATCGGTGACCTCGCCGCGGCGCACCTGGTCGACCAGGCGCGGCTCGCCGTGGCCGTACAGGCCCGAGAGGCGCAGCACGGTACCGCCGGGCACGCGGGCGGCGAACAGCTGCTCGGCCTCGAGCAGCATGCGTCCGGGCCCGTCGGTCGGACGGCACGGGCTCGACTCGTCGAGCAGGGCACCGGGGTCGCTGTCACCGAGCACCGCGGTCGACGACACCAGCACGGCGCGCCGCGGTACCTGACCCGCGGCCTCGAGGGCGTCGAGGGCGCGGGCCATGCCGTCGACGTACGTCGCGCGGTACGACTCCTCGCTGCGCGGACGGGCGGTCAGGGCGACGACCAGGTGCGTCAGGTCGAGCGGCGGGAGGTCGGGCAGCTCACGCGTCAGGTCGGCCGACAGTCCTCGCAGGGGTGCGGGCACGAGCTCGGCGCGGCGCCGGATCGCGACGACCTCGTGACCGCGCGCGGCGAGGCGAAGTCCGATGTCGGCGCCCAGCTCGCCGCAGCCCACGAGCAGCGTGTCGGCGGCCATCAGAACGGCGGCCACGGGATGGCGGGCATCTCGCCGCGCGGGCGGGGGAAGCGGCACGCGTCGAGCAGGCGGTCGCACCGTGCCGCGAAGGCGCCGAGCTCGACGGCGGTCAGCAGCTCGCCGAGCGAGGCGCCGAGGTCGCCGGTCAGGGCGACCCGCACGCGCTCGACGCCCGCGAGCTCGTCGGCGTCGAGGTTCTCGCCGACCCAGCCCCACAGCACGGTGCGCAGCTTGTGCTCGGCGTGGAACGTCAGGCCGTGGTCGATGCCGTAGCGGTGGCCCCCGACCATCTCGAGGACGTGGCCGCCCTTGCGGTCGGCGTTGTTCGTGACGACGTCGAACACGGCCATGCGGCGCAGCTCGGGGGAGTCCTCGTGGATCAGCGACACCGGCCGGTCCTGCCCGTCGTAGCCGTCGAACACGTGGCGCCAGCCCTCGTCGGGCACGGCGGACGACGCGACGAGGTCGACGGCGTCCTGGGCGGGGTCGACGTCCTGCCACAGCTGCACCATGCCGACGCCCATGGGCCCGTCGCGCAGCCACGTGCGCGGCACGACGTCCCAGCCGAATGCCTCGGACACCAGGTAGGCGGCCGCCTCGCGACGGGCGAGGTTGCCGTCGGGGAAGTCCCACAGCGGCTGCTCGCCGGCGACGGGCTTGTAGACGACCCGGACGTCGCCGATCGTGCCGACGAACGTCGCGTTCGAGGCCGGCATGACGCGTCCCTCGAGCTCGATGTCGCCGTCGGCGAGATCGGCCCCGACCGTCACCGGAACCCTTCGGGCAGCTCGCACACGTGGTCGACGCCGTCCATCGGCACCCCGCACAGCGGGCAGAGCGGGCGACCGGCTCCGGCGACGTCGCGGGTGCGCTTGGCGAAGGCCCGGGCGGTGCCGACGGGGATGCGGACGCGCAGCACCTCGTCGGGCTCGATCTCGATCTCGATCTCCTGCGCGGCCTCGAGCTCGTCGGCGTCGACCACGATGATGGGGTACGCGTCGATCACGATCTGCAGGGTCTGCGGGTCCCAGCCGAGGCTCATCGCGCCGGCCCGGAACTGCTCCTCGACGGGCTGGGCGAGCGGGTCGTCGTCGGCGAGGCCCTCCGGTGTCAGCGCGGGGACGCTGTACGGGTTGCCCTCCTCGCCCATCAGCTCGTCGAGCACCTCCTCGATGCGCTCGGACAGCGCGACGGCCTGCTCCTTCTCGAGCGCGACGCTGACGAGACGTGATCCCTGCTGGGCCTGCAGGTAGAACGTGCGTGCCCCGGGCTGGCCGACGGTGCCGACGACCAAGCGGTCGGGCCAGTCGAATCCGTGGACGATCGGTGGCATGGGTCCATCCTAGGAGCGTGGTGGGGAGGGCGCCTCATGGCCTGCGCCGCCGCCGACCTGCGCGTCCTCGGCGGGCGGCTTCGCGCGCAGCCACGACAGGTCGCCGGCATCGGTGTTGGTCGCGACGACGTCGGGCCGGCTGCTGCCGTACCGGACGATCGAGACCGAGGCGGGGTTGACGCTGATGCGCTGGAACAGGTCGAGGTGCATGCCGAGGGCGTCGGCGAGGATCGACTTGATGATGTCGCCGTGGCTGACCGCGACCCACACGGCGCCGGGCCCGTGCTCGGCCTCGAAGGCCGCGTCGTGCCGGCGGATCGCCGCGACCGCGCGGGCCTGCATCGCCTGCAGCGACTCGCCCCCGGGGAAGGCCGCGGCCGACGGCTGCGTCTGCACGACCTTCCAGAGGTCCTCCTTCGCCAGCTCGGCGAGCTTGCGCCCCTGCCACTCGCCGTAGTCGCACTCGGTGATGCCTCGCTCGACCGTGATCGGCACGTCCTGCTCGCCGTCCCGGCGGCCGAGGATCGCCTTCGACGTCTGCCGGCAGCGCTCGAGCGGGCTCGTGACGAGGCCGACGAGCGGGGCGACGGCGAGCCGGTCGCCCGTCCGGTCGGCCTGCGAGCGTCCGACCTCGTCGAGGCGGACGCCCGCGGTGCGACCGGCGAGGACGCCACTGGCGTTGGCGGTGGTGCGGCCGTGCCGCACCAGGATGACTGTGGCCATGCGCCGAGCCTACGGGTCGCTCAGCGGCGCCCCTCGAGCATCTCGTCGACCGTCGCGAACTTGACCCGCGGGCGACCGGCCTGCTCGCCACGGCGGCGCTCGTCGGCGTCGATCCTCTTCATGCGTCGGCGCCCGACGACGTCGAGCCCGCGCGAGCGGAGCAGCCGCGCGAAGCCGCGGGGGCTCGGGGGGCGCGGAGGTGTCGGGAGGAGGTGGGCGCGGGCGTCGGCGAGCAGCGTCGCGACGGTCTCCTGCGCGTCGGTGCGGTTGGCGCCGATGCCGCCGGACGCACCGCGCTTGATCCAGCCCACGACGTAGGTGCCCGGGACGGGGAGCCCGGTGGCGGGGTCGACGACACGACCCGACGTGTGGGGGATCGTCGCGGTCGCCTCGTCGAAGGGCATGCCGGCCACGGGAGAGCCGCGGTGTCCGGTCGACCGGACGACGAGCCCGGTGCGGACGTCGACCGTGCGATCGGTGCCGACGCGGCCCAGCCGGACGCCCTCGACCCGCTCGGCGCCGACGACCTCGTCGACCGTGCGGTGGAACGCCAGCACCAGGCGACGACCGTGCGGTGGGGGTGCGGACCAGTCGACGTCCACCAGCGGCAGGCCGGCCATCGAGGCCGCCTTGGAGCCGGGCGCGGCGGCCGCGAGCTCGTCGGCGACCTGTCCGTCGGCCTCGATCGCGACGTCGATGCCGCGCGGCATCATCAGCAGCTCGGGGCGCGTGAACGCCGCGTGCTCGGGCCCGCGGCGACCCAGCACGACGACCTCGCGGACGGGCGCCGAGCGCAGCGCGTCGAGGGCGTGGTCGGCGATGTCGGTGCGACCGAGGGCCTCGACGTCGCCGAGCAGGATGCGGGCCACGTCGAGGGCGACGTTGCCGTTGCCCACGACCACGACGCGATCGGTGGAGACGTCGATCGCCGACGCGTCGACGTCGGTGTGGCTGTTGTACCAGCCGACGACCTCGGGCGACCCGTGCACGCCGGGCAGGTGCTCGCCCGGCACGCCGAGGGCCCGGTCGAGACGCGCGCCGACGGCGTAGACCACGGCGTCGTGGTGGGCCAGGACGTCGGCGTGGCTGACGTCGCCGCCGACGTCGACGTTGAGGTACATGCGCGTGCGGGGGTGGTCGTACGTCCACGTGAACATGTCGGCCAGGCGCTTGGTGTCGGGGTGGTCGGGAGCGACGCCCGATCGCACCAGGCCGCCGGCGACGGGCAGCCGGTCGATCATCGAGACGTGTGCCGACGACGTCGTCAGCAGCTCGCGGGCGGTGTACGACGCGGCCGGGCCCGTGCCGACGACGGCGATCCGCAGGGGACGCTCGCGCGGCTCCTCGACGATCGGGAACGACGGCTGCGACCAGTCGACACCGGCCTCGCGATCGTCGTAGAAGGCGGCGTTGATGTCGCCGAACACCTGCTCGTCACCGCTCAGCAGCTCGAGCGGCTTGATCGCCGAGACGGGGCAGGCGTCGGCGCACGCCCCGCAGTCGATGCAGCTGCGCGGGTCGACGTAGACCATCTCGGTGTGCCCGAAGTCGGGCTCGCCCGGCGCGGGGTGGATGCAGTTGACGGGGCACACCGACATGCACGACGCATCGGCGCAGCACGCCTGCGTGACGACGTACGTCATCAGAGCATGTGCGCGGCGCGGTAGCGACGCATCGCGGCGGGCGTGAGCAGACCGGCCTCGGACAGGAAGTCCATCAGGTGCACGCAGCTGAGGCGCATGAGGTTGTGGTGGTGCTCGTTGGCCTTCGCGGCGGCCACGGCGCGCTTGCGGTCGAGGCCGGCCGCCTCGTAGACCGCGGGGTTGACCATGCTCTTGACGATGACGTACGCGGCGGTCGCGATGACCCACGCGCTCTGGCGGCGGCGCACCGCGCTGACGCCCTCGAGGTGCTGGCGGATCTCGTGGCGTGCGAACTTCATGTGCCGCGCCTCCTCGACGACGTGGATCTTGCTCGTCGTGCGGACGATCGGAAGCACGTTCTCGCCGCGCATCCAGTCGCGCTGCATGACGTCGAGGATCTCCTCGGCGACCAGGATCGAGCCGTAGGCCACCTCGTTCGACGCGACGGTCTTGAGGCCGCGGGCGATCTCGACGACGGCGCGGTGGGGCGTGTAGTGCGGGACGCCCATGGCCTGGCAGGCGCGGGCGAACATCAGCGAGTGGCGGCACTCGTCGGCGATCTCGGTGAGGGCGAACTGGAACTCCGAGCCCGTGACGTCGGCGGTGTACTGCTCGCGCAGCAGCATCTGCTGCAGGATCATCTCGAACCAGATGCCGGTGCTCATGATCGAGCCGACCTCGTGACGGGTCAGCGTGATGCGCTGCTCCTCGGTCATCTCGTCCCAGAGCGGAGTGCCGTACAGCGTCGACCACTCGGGGTTGAGGCCGTGGTGGGTCGGGTCGAGCGGGGTGTCCCAGTCGACCTCGGTCTGCGGGTCGTACGACAGCTTCTGCGACGACACGAGCAGACGGGCGAGCTCGTCGTCGGGGTCGATCGAGGTGCGGAACTCATCGGCGGTGACGGTCATCGGGGCCTCCAGAAGACGTGACATCACGTATGTGACATCGGCGATGAACAATAGCGTACCGCGAGTATGTGATCTGTCGAGCCAATGAGAGCAGCACCACGGCGACGCCGGTGCGGTCACTGCCCGAGCAGCCGCTCCAGCAGGTTCTTCGCAGTCGGCGTGGCGGTGGGGGCGGGCGTCGTGGACGGTTCCGCCGGGGCCGAGGTGGTGGCGGGGGTGGCCGGCGCGGACGTGGTGGTGGCGGGGCGGGGACGGGGGGCCGTGCGCTCGGACGTCCGGTCGGCGGCGCCGCCCGAGGCGGTCGGCGGGCGCGTCGGGGCGGTCGTGGCCGGAGCCGACGTCTTGGGGGTCGAGCGGGTCGGCGAGGGCCCGGGCGACGACGAGGGTGCGGGCGTGGGGGCAGGGGCAGGGTCGGTGACCGGCGGCGACGGCTCGGCGCCTGCCGCGGCGGCGGCGCTCGTCGGGGACGACGCCGGGCCGCCGTCGCGGGTGAGGGTAACGACGGTCGAGACCGCCACGGTGGTCATGACGACCGCGGCGACGACGCGGTGGAATCGGCTGATGCGCACGGGTGCGCTCCTCGCGGGACGACGACGGGTGGGCCGGGCCGTTCACCGGCCCCTCGGACCAACGAGAGGCTGCCGACGACGTCACGGACGCGCCGCTTGGCTACCGTGACGGCGTGGCGGACCAGGACGAGGCAGCGGTCGGACGGCTGGGTGCGCTGCGGGCCGCCTGGACGCGTGCGTGGCCGCAGGCGTGGGCCGACCCTGCCCGTCGGGCGTCGATGATCGACCTGCACGCGTGGCTGCACACGGTGTCGCTGGTGGTCGACGGCGGTCTCGCCGGCACCCCGTGCGTCCTGCCGTCGGTGGCCGACCTCGCCGTCGCCGTCGTGGGCGACGCGCTGCCGACCGTCGACGTCGAGGGCCCGGTCGTGCCCGTCATGGCGACGCAGGGACGGCCGACCCTGCGCGCCGAGCGATCGCGCCCGGCCTGGCTGCTGTCGGGTGTCGCGGACGACGTGCCGTGGGCAGGCGGGGCGAGCGCGCTGGTGGTGCTCGCGGTCGACGAGGGCGACAACGAGGTCGTGGCGCTCGTCGACGTGAACGCCCCGGGCGTCCGGGTCGTGCACCGGGCGGGCGGGTCGACGTCGGTGCACCTCGACGAGGTGGCGGTGCCCGAGGCCCGGCTCGCCCATCGTCCGGAGGCGAGGGCGGCGCTGGCCGACCGGATGACGGTGCTGCGGCTGGCCCGGGCGATCGCGCGCGCGGACGACGGGCAGAAACGGGTCGACCTCGAGCTGTGCGGGGCCGCGACGCACGCGGCCGCCGTGTCGGCGCTGTCGAGGTCGACGCGACCACTGGCGCGTCAGCACGACGTGTCGGTGGCCGCGGTCGTGACGTTGTCGACGCTGGGCGGTTCTCGCGGGCACGGCCGCACGGCCGGCGACCTCGCGTGGCACCGCGAGCGACTGGCCCCCCTCGTGTGAGGGGGGCCAGTCCTCAGGCGTCCGTCGGGTCGGGCTGGGTCGCGGGCTCGCGATCGGGCTCGGTGCCCGGCTCGGCGTCGGGCAGCACCTCGGGGAAGGCGGGATCGGGCAGGTCGGGGGCCTCGGGGCGCTCGGTGCCGGGGGCGTCCTCGTCGGGGGTGGCGGGCTCGGGCGGGGCGATGGTCATGATTCCTCCGATGTCGGTGTCGCGTCGCGGTACCCGTCCGCCCCGGCGCCAATCACCGGCACCGGGGCGGCTACTCCCAGCCCTGGCCGCCGCGCCCCTGCTTGATCGAGCTGCGCCGCTTCTTGGCGTCGAGCCGGCGCTCCTTCGAGCCGCGGGTCGGCTTGGTCGCCCGGCGCGGGCGCGGGGGGATGACGGCCTGCGTCAACAGCTCCTCGAGCCGGACGCGGGCCGCCTCGCGGTTGCGGTGCTGCGAGCGGTACTGCGACGACACCACCGTGATCGTCCCGTCGACCAGCCGGGTGGCGAGCCGGGACGCAGCGAGCTCCTTCTGGGCGGGGGAGAGCGCGGCGGTGTCGTCGAGCGACCAGATCAGCTCGACGCGGGTGTCGGTCGTGTTGACGTGCTGGCCCCCGGCCCCGGACGAGCGGGAGAAGCGCCAGCCCAGCTCGCTGTCGGGCAGCGACACGCGTCGGTCGTGCGTCATGGTCGCCCGGACTCCGCATCGGCCAGGATCAGGTACATCGCCTTGCGGGCGTCGTCGACGACCGCATTGGCCTTGACGCGCTGCTCGGGCGTGCCGGCCTGCGCGACCTGCTTCCAGGCGTTGATGAAGCCCTTCAGGTTGTGCGCGAACTCGTGCATCTCGCGGCTCCGGTCGCCCTGGGCGGCCTCCCACGGGGTGCCGAGCTCGTCGCGGTGCTCCTCGACGTACGTCGTGCCCTCGGGCGTGAGGGTCGCGGTCTTGCGTCCGTCGACCCGCTCGAACGAGAGGAGCCCCTCGTCCTCGAGCTGCTGGAGGACGGGGTAGATCGAGCCGGGGCTCGGGGTCCACGTCCCGTCGCTGCGCTCGGCGATCTCCTGGATCAGCTGGTAGCCGTGCTGCGGCTCCTCGGCGAGGAGCAGGAGGGTCGCGGCGCGGACGTCGCCGCCGCGTCCGCCGCGTCGACGTCCGCGGGGGCGACCGGGGCCGCCTCCGCCGAAGCCGGGGCCGGGGCCGAAGCCCAGGTCGTGGTCGTGCCTGCCGCGCCGGCGGTCCGCCGGGCGGCGCGTCTGTGAGAAGTCGTTGCTTCGCATGGGTAATACCCACTCTCTGTCCATCATCGACACACTGTCGATACTCATACGATATATCGAAACTACCCCAACACCAAACCCGGGTTCCGCGAGTGCTGCGGTGTGGACGTTCTGAGACGGCGTGTCGGGCCGCTCCGCACCACTCGCGACCGTGAATGCACCACTCGCCGAGCCGGACGCGCGCGGGCCCGGGCGGGCGTCCACCCGCTCGCCGACTGGTGCGAACACGTCCTCGAGTGCTGCGGCGTGGTCAGACACGCCGTCCCGAAAAGTCCAGACCGCACCACTCGCGAGTCGGGGGTCGGGCAGCGGGGGACGGAAGGGGTCAGCCGCCGGCGACGTAGCTGGAGAGCTGGTCGCGCTCGAACTCGAGCTGGCCCATGCGGTGCTTGACGGCGTCGCCGATGCTGACGACGCCGACGAGACGCCCGTCGTCGAGCACCGGCAGGTGCCGCACGCGGTGCTCGGTCATGACGGCCATGAGGTCGGTGAACGCGTCGTCGGGCGAGCACACGCGCACGTCGGTCGTCATGATGTCGGCGACGGCGGTGCCCCTCGCGTCGGCGACGTCGCGCAGCTTGCGCACGACGTCGCGCTCCGACACGATCCCGAGCATCGAGGTGCCGTCGTCGCTGACGACGAGCGCGCCGACGTCGTGCTCGGCCAGCACGTCGAGCAGCTCGCGCACCGTGGCGTCCGGCGAGATCGTGAAGACCTCGGCGCTGCCCTTCGAGGTCAGGACGTCGTGGACGCGCATGGGGACTCCTTCGTCGACTCCCCGCACTGTAACCCCGGTCACACCCGTGGCGCGAGGGTCAGGGAGCCTCGTCGGCCGGCTCGCGGGTGAACTCGAACGCCCGCACGTTGTCGCGCGCGGGCTCCGCGTCGTCGTCCTCGGGCTCGTCGGTCCACGACAGGTCGGGCGGGCCGTCGTCGGGGAAGTGCCCGACGTACGCCATCGCCGCGTCGTGCAGCCGGCTGTTGGTCGCCAGGGCGTTGTCGCCCCAGGGCCCGGGCGCGCCCGCGAGGCTCGTGAACGTGCCGCCGGCCTCGCGCACGATGACGTCGAGGGCCGCCATGTCCCACAGGTTGAGCTCGGGCTCGGCGGCGATGTCGACCGCGCCCTCCGCGAGCAGCATGTACGACCAGAAGTCGCCGTACGCCCGGGTGCGCCAGCACCGGCGCATGAGCGCCGCGAAGGCCTGCCCGCGACCGATCGCGTCCCAGCCGCCGAGCGAGGCGTACGACAGCGACGCGGCCCCGAGGTCGGCCACCTGCGAGACCTTGATCTCGCGGGACGACAGCAGCGACTTGCCCGTGTGCGCGCCCGTGCCCTTGCTGGCCCACCAGCGGCGCCCGAGCGCCGGCGCCGACACGCAGCCGGCGACGATCTCGCCGTCCTCCTCGAGCGCGATCAGCGTGGCCCAGACCGGCACGCCCCGCACGAAGTTGGACGTCCCGTCGATCGGGTCGACGATCCAGCGACGTCCGCCTCCGCCTCCGCCGGCACCCGCGCCGTCCTGCTCGCCCTGCTCCTCGCCCAGGACGACGTCGCGCGTGCGGGCCGACTTGAGGGTGCGCCGGATCGCGGTCTCGACGGCCTGGTCGGACTCGGTCACGTACGTCATGTCGGGCTTGGTGTCGACCTGCAGGTCGATCGCCAGGAATCGCTCCATCGACAGGCTGTCGGCGTTGTCGGCGAGCACGTGGGCGAGCCGCAGGTCGTCGCTGTACGAGTGGGCCATGGCCCACAGGCTACGGCCTGCGGTCAGTAGTCGTCGCGCTGGTTCATGCTCGCGAGGATCCGGCGGAACGACTCGACGCGCTCGGCGGCCAGCGAGCCGTCGGCGACCGCGACGTCGAGGGCGCACTCGGGCTCGGTCGCGGCGTGCAGGCAGCCGCGCGGGCAGTCGCGTGCGGCGTCCTGCAGATCGGGGAACGCGCGGATCAGGTCGTCGACCTCGACGTGCGCCAGCCCGAACGACCGGATGCCCGGCGTGTCGATGATCCAGCCACCGAACGGCAGCTCGAGGCTGATCGCGGACGTCGACGTGTGGCGCCCGCGTCCCGTGACGGCGTTGACGTAGCTGACCGAGCGGTTGGCGTCGGGCACGAGGGCGTTCACGAGCGTCGACTTGCCGACGCCGCTGTGGCCGACGAGGACGCTGGTGCGGTCGCGCAGCGCGTCGCGGACGGCGTCGAGCTCGCCGCCCTGGCGGGTCACGACGACCGCGACGCCCAACGGCTCGAGCATCGCGACGAGCTCGTCGGCCGAGCCGAGGTCGGACTTGGTCAGGCAGACGAGCGGCTCCATGCCGGCGTCGAAGGCGGCGACGAGGCACCGGTCGATCAGTCCCGGACGCGGGGGAGGGTCGGCGAGCGCCGCGACGATCACGAGCTGGTCGGCGTTGGCGACGATGATGCGCTCGATCGGGTCGTCGTCGTCGGCGGTGCGCCGCAGCACGGTGCGGCGGGGCGTCACCTCGACGATGCGGGCCAGCGTCCCCTCGTCGCCCGTGACGTCGCCGACGACCCTGACGTGGTCGCCGACCACGACGCCCTTGCGCCCGAGGTTGCGCGACTTCATGGCGGTGACGGCGCGGCCGTCGGCGTCGAGCGTCACGGCGTAGCGGCCGCGGTCGATCGTCACGACCCGCGCGGTGTCGGCGTCGTCGTAGTTCGGCCGCACCTTGGTGCGCGGCTTGGTGTGGCGCCGCGGACGCTCGTACTGGTCGTGGTCGTCGCGTTCCCTGGCCATCAGCCGCTCGTCATGAGGCGCTCCCAGACGGGCGCGAAGTTGGGGTACGTCTTGATCGTCGTGACGACGTTCTCGACCAGCAGGTCGGGCACGCGGAGCCCCAGCACGACCGCGGCGTGGGCCATGCGGTGGTCGTCGTACGTGCGGAACGTCGCGCCGTGCAGGGGGCGAGGGCGGATCACCAGACCGTCGTCGGTCTCGTCGGCGTCGCCGCCGAGCCGCCGGATCTCGGTGACGAGGGCCGCGAGGCGGTCGGTCTCGTGGCCGCGCAGGTGGGCGACGCCGCGCAGGTGCGAGGGGCCGCCGGCGAGCGCGGCCATGGCGGCGACGACGGGCGTCAGCTCGCCGACGTCGTGCAGGTCGAGGTCGACGCCGTCGAGCGTGCCGCCGGCCGAGAACACGAGGTCGTCCCCGTCGCGCTCGACCGTGCCGCCGAACGCCGGGACGATCCGGCCCCACGCGTCACCGGCCTGGTCGGTGTGCTCGGGCCAGCTGCGGACGCGGACGCTGCCGCCCGTGACGAGGGCGCCGGCGATGAACACGCCGGCATTCGACAGATCGGGCTCGATCTCGACGTCGAGGGCGTCGATCGGGCCGGGGTGGACGACCCAGCGGCCGGGCTCGGGGGTCTCGACGCGGACGCCGCGGCGTCGCAGCTCGGCGACGGTCATCTCGATGTGCGGCACCGACGGCAGCACCGCGCCGGTGTGGCGCAGGTCGACGCCGAGCGGCAGGAGCGGCGCGATCAGCAGCAGGGCCGAGACGAACTGGCTCGACGACGACGCGTCGATCGAGATCTCGCCGCCGCGCACCCCGCCGTCGGCCCGCACCGTGAACGGCAGCGCGTCGCGACCGTCGTCGTCGACCTCGACCCCGAGCGACCGCAGCGAGGCGATCGTCGTGGCCATGGGGCGCCGGCGGGCGTGCTCGTCGCCGTCGAACGTGACGGGAGCGCTGCCCAGCGCGGCCAGCAGCGGCACGAACCGCATGACGGTGCCGGCCAGGCCGCAGTCGACCGTGACGGGCTCGGAGCCGCCGCGCGCGATCGGCGAGACGGTCCACGTCATGCCGTCGCGCTCGACCGTCGCGCCGAGCGCGGTGAGGGCCGCGGTCATCAGCTGCGTGTCGCGGGAGCCGAGCGGGCGCGTGAGGGTCGAGGGCCCGTCGCCGAGGGCCGCCAGGATGAGGGCGCGGTTCGTCAGCGACTTCGATCCGGGCACCAGCACCTCGCCGACGAACGGGGAGGTGCGGTGGGGGGCGAGCCAGGGCAGCGGTTCAGTCATCACGGCCACCCTATCGGCGTCGCGGCGGCGCGGTCAGCCGCGCAGGTGGTCGAGGCGGTCCTTGGCGCGGCGGCCGACGGACCTCTTGTGCGGCTCGGGGTCGAGCGTGGCCATCAGCAGGCCGCCCGTGATCGACAGGTTCTTCTGGAAGTGGATGCGCTGGGCGGCGCGCGCCGCGGGGTCGGTCTCGGTCCAGTACGGGTGCCCGGCCACCGTCGTCGGCGGCAGCGACACGGCCAGGGCGAGGGCCGCGGTGCGGGGCACGTGCCCCGAGGCGAGCGCGAGCCCCGCGACGAGCTGCACACCGCCGTTGAGACGCGTGAGCCCGGCACCGTCGAGGGATAGGCGCGGCACGAGACCGGAGATCCGGTCGGCGACGGGCTGCGCCTTCGCCGCTCGCGCCCCTGGCTCCCGCAGGGCCGCGGCGCCCCCGACGACGAAGATCGACGCGAGCATCGGACGGGCGACGGTGCGCAGGAGGGTCATGACCCATGTCTACCAAGGGCCTCAGAGCAGCAGGAGGTACGGCCCCGCCCTGAAGGTGACGGCGTCGTTGGACGACGAGGGGTCGCCGGGCGAGCTCACCGAGATCGATCCGTCGGGTCGGGGGCCACGGACCGTGGCGACGAACGACGTCGCCTGACCGGCCGCCGGCGTCGTCGTGCAGGTCAACGTCGTGAGCGGGCGGCCCGGGCTCGCTGGTCCGCAGTCCCAGCCGGGGCTCACGACGTCCCCGAGCTGCACGGTCCGCGAGAACTGCATCGTCAGCGTCACGGACTGCTCGGCCGACCGTCCTGCCGTCGCGGACGTCACCGGCACCGTGAAGCGCCGCTGCAGCAGCGGGCCGTCGTTGGTGATCGTGACGTCGCCGATGCCGTAGTCGGTCGGCACGACCGGGTCCTCGACGGGCGTGGGCGTCGCCGAGGGCTCGGGCGAGACGAGGCCCTCCGAGGACGACGGCGAGGGCTCGGACGGCGACGGCTCCTCGGTCGGCGAGGGCGAGGCGGTCGGCGCCTCGGACGGCTCGACCGGGGGGACCGCGGGCGACGGGTCGGGCGAGGCCGGGGGCTGCGCCGTGGCGTCGGTCGCCGCGCCCGTCCCTGCCCCCGCCGCGCCACCGGCCTCGGCGGACGGTGACGCCGCCGGACGTCGCCCGGTCGTCGTGCCGGCGCCCTGCGGTGCGATCGCGCCCGACGCTGGTCCGGCGGCCACCGGCGCGGAGGACGGCCCCCGCCCGAAGTCGGTCGTGACGGCGACGGTGCCGGCCGTCGCGACGCTGGTCACGACGGCGGCCGCGACGACGCCCTGCGTGCCGGCGCTGGCCATCGCGGCCCCGACGACCTTGGCCGGCACGACGGCCAGCTTCGCCGCGCCACCCGCCACGAGCTTGGCGCCTGCGACGGTCGCGGCCCCGGCGCCGAGCGCCGCCAGACCCGCGCCTGCGGCGAGGTACGCCGCGAAGACCGGCCCGAGCACCGCGGGGCCCAGCACGCCCGACAGGTTCGAGTTGACCTCGCGCAGCTCGAGGTGCAGGCCCGTGCAGCGGCTGCAGCCGTCGAGGTGCCTCTCGACGGTGGCCGTGTCGCGCGCCGACAGACCCTTGCGGACGTACGAGCCGAGCATCCCGGTCGTGCGGCGGCACCCCTCGTGGAGCGTCGGTGCGAGGTGGTGCTGCAGGTACGCCTGGCGGAGGCCCTCGCGGGCCCGGTACGCCAGGGCCGAGACGCCGTTGGGGCTCATGCCCAGCAGCGGAGCCACCTCGGCGGGTCGCTGGCCCTCGACGTCGAGGTGCCACAGCACGAGCCGCCAGCGCTCCGGCAGCGACGAGAACGCGACGGCGGCCGCCCCGTGCTCGAACGTCATCACGGCGGGGTCGACGAACTCGACGGCGCGGTCGAGCTCGGCCTCGTGCGCCGTCGACCAGACCTTGTTGCGGGCCCGCACGCGGTCGATGTGCAGGCGGCGGATCGACGTCAGCAGGTACGCGCGGAACGCCTCGTCGGGCCCGCGGCCGTCCTGCAGCAGGGCCAGCACCCGGACGAACGCCTCGGCGACCAGGTCGTCGGCGTCCGACGTCCCCGCGACCTGGCGGGCCAGTCGCAGCGCGGCGTCCCGGTGGCGTCCGAACAGCTCGCCGTAGGCGGACGTGTCGCCGCCGCGCACCGCCGCGATCAGCTCGGCGTCGCCGACGACGCGGTCGTCCGTCAGGTGCTGGGTGCTGCTGAGCGTCTGCTCCACGGGTGGTCCTCCTGCACGATCAACGACGTCGCCGCGATCCGGTCACGAACGGCGCGGCGAGAAATGTGGGCCGAACCGCGTCACGACCCGTGACCTCGTCCGTCTCACTGGTGTCCGACGACGAGAGGAGCACCGGTGAGCGACCAGGGAACGCACGTCGAGCTCCTCCGTGACGCCGTCCGCGGCGGGACGTCGGACGTGGTGCGCGTTGCACACGAGGTGGGAGCGAGTGCAGCGCAGGCGGGCGTCCCGCTCCACGAGGTCATGGACCACGTGGAGCGGGCCTACGCCCCCCGACCACCCGACTTCGAGGCGACGCGGGCCGCCGCGCTCGCCTGGGCCGACGCGGCGCTGGTGCGTCACGCCGACGTCTCGTGCCACGACCCGCTGACGTCCTTGGCGACCGTGCCGCACCTGAGGTCGCGACTCGACGAGACCTACCGGGGTGCCGACCGCGACGGCGGCCGCACCTGCGACACGCACGTCCTCGTGGTCGTCGAGCTGCCCGCCGGAGGCCTCGGCAACGAGATCGAGCTCGCGCTGCGCGCCCTCGACGTCGCCGACGTGCTGCGCACCGTGTTCACCGGTGACGAGACCGTCGTGCAGCTGACCGTCCGACGGTTCGCCGTCCTGACGGCTCGCGACCGGGCCGACGATGTGACGGTCGGCCTGCTGGGCCTGCTGCTCGACCGGACGCCGACGGTCGCCGGCCAGGCCCGGCTGTGGGTCGAGCGGCTCCCCGCGTCGGGCGACGGCGTCGCCCCGGTGCTCGCCGGGCTCTGCCGATAGGGCCGCCGGCGTCGGTGGGCTGTGGCACGCTGGACGCATGTGCGGGCGCTACGCGACGACCCAGACCTCGGCCACGCTGCACCAGGCCTTCGAGATCGACCTCGCCAACTCCTTCGTCGAGCTCGAGGCCGACTACAACATGGCGCCCACCAAGCTCGCACCCGTCGTGATCGGACGGCGCGACGACGAGGCGTCCGGCGGGGCCCCGCAGCGCGAGCTGCTGACGGCGCGCTGGGGCCTGATCCCCAGCTGGGCCAAGGACCCCTCGATCGGCAGCCGCATGATCAACGCGCGGTCCGAGACCGTCGCCGAGAAGCCGTCGTTCAAGAAGGCCTTCGCGCGGCGCCGCGCGCTCGTCCCCGCCGACGGCTACTACGAGTGGTACGCGGGCCAGCCGCGCGACGACGGCAGGAAGCCCGTCAAGCAGCCGTTCTACATCACGCCGAAGGACGGCTCGGTCCTGGCGATGGCGGGGCTGTACGAGTTCTGGAAGGACCGCGAGGCCGACGAGTGGATCGTCAGCTTCACGATCCTCACGACGACCGCCGAGGACGACCTCGGCCACGTCCACGAGCGCATGCCGCTGTTCCTCGAGCCGCAGGCGTACGACGAGTGGCTCGACCCCGCCCCGCGGCAGACCGACGAGCTGCTCGGCCTGCTGGTCCCCGCGGCCCCCGGACGGCTCGACGCCGTCGCCGTCTCGACGGCCGTCAACAACGTCCGCAACAACGGGCCCGAGCTGATCGTGCCGCTCGCCCCGGAATAGCGCGTCCCTCCCGACGGTTGAACCCGGCAGGAGGACACATGCTGACACAGACCCATCCAGCGGCGGATCGAGCGATCACGCCACTGCGCAGGCCGTCGGTCCCGGGAGTAGGCTGGGAGATGATGACCGTCACCCCCGAAACGCCTGACGTGCCCGACACGCGGGAGACCGAGACTTCGGAGCAGCGCCAGGCGCGCTTCGAGGCCGACGCCCTGCCGTTCCTCGACCAGCTCTACTCGGCCGCGCTGCGCATGACGCGCAACCCGCACGACGCCGAGGACCTCGTCCAGGAGACCTTCTCGAAGGCGTTCAGCGCCTTCCACCAGTTCAAGCCCGGCACCAACCTGAAGGCCTGGCTGTACCGCATCCTGACGAACACGTACATCAACTCGTACCGCAAGAAGCAGCGTCAGCCGCAGCAGGTCACCGACGAGATCGAGGACTGGCAGATCGCTCGTGCCGAGTCGCACGGTCCGTCCGGTCTCAAGTCGGCCGAGATGGAGGCGCTCGAGCACCTGCCCGACAGCGACGTCAAGGACGCGCTGCAGGCGTTGCCCGAGGACTTCCGCTACGCGGTCTACCTCGCCGACGTGGAGGGTTTCCCGTACAAGGAGATCGCCGAGATCATGGACACGCCGATCGGCACCGTGATGTCTCGTCTGCACCGCGGACGCCGCATGCTCCGCGAGATGCTCGCCGACTACGCGCGCGAGCGCGGCATGGCCGTCACGGGAGCGGGTGACACGGCATGAGCTCACCCTGCGAGGGGCCCGACTGCGAGCAGGCTCTCGAGAACCTGTACCTGTTCATCGACCAGGAGATCGACACCGCGAGCTGCGCCGAGATCCAGACGCACATCGACGAGTGCACGACGTGCCTCAGCGAGTACGACCTCGAGAGGGTCGTCAAGTCGCTGGTGTCGCGGTCGTGCTCCGAGACCGCGCCGGTCCCTCTGCGCGAGAAGGTGCTGCTCTCGATCCGCACCGTGCAGGTGCAGATCACGGAGCAGCGTCCGGTCTGACCCTCCGGTTGTGAGGTGCGCGACGTCAGGTCGTGCGTGACGAATCGCCGGGTCGTGACGACTGAGGGATGACCACCTTCCCTCGAGATCGGAACGACCGTGAACGACCTGACCACTCACCCCTCCACGTCGCAGAAGCTCGCCGCCGAGCTGCTGGGAACCTTCTGGCTCGTGCTCGGCGGCTGCGGCACCGCCGTGCTGGCCGGCGACCAGGTCGGCGCGCCGGGCATCGCCGCGGCCTTCGGCCTGACGGTGCTGACGGGTGCGTACGCCTTCGGGCCCGTCTCGGGCGGGCACTTCAACCCGGCCGTGACGGTCGGCCTCGCGACCGCGCGCCGCTTCGCGTGGCGCGACGCCCCGGGCTACGTCGTCGCCCAGGTCGTCGGCGCGACCGTCGCGGGCGCGCTGCTGCTCGCGATCGCCAGCGGCAAGGACGGGTTCAGCGCCTCGGCGTCGGGCTTCGCCTCGAACGGCTTCGGCGACCGCTCGCCGGAGGGCTACGGCTTCTGGGCCGTCGTCGTCACCGAGGTCGTCCTGACGGCCTTCTTCGTGCTGGTGATCCTCGGTGCGTCGTCCAAGCGGGCGGCCGCCGGCTTCTCCGGCGTCGCGATCGGCCTGGCACTGACGCTGATCCACCTCATCAGCATCCCGGTCAGCAACACGTCGGTGAACCCGGCCCGCTCGCTCGGCGTGGCCTGGTTCGCCGGCGGCGACGCGCTGTCGCAGGTGTGGGTGTTCATCGCCGCCCCCGTCGTGGGTGCGGCGATCGCCGGCCTCGCGCACGCGTTCGTGCTGGGCGACGAGCAGGAGTAGGCCGATCGGCGCCCGACCACGACGAAGCCCCCGTCCATCAGGACGGGGGCTTCGGTGCACGAGGTGCGCTCAGGTCAAGCGTTGGGACGCTTGCCGTGGTTGGCGCCCTTCTTGCGGCGTGCACGACGCTTGCGGCCGGTCTTGCCCATGGTGTTCCTCCTCGAAAGTCGTTGGCTCAGTCTCCCACAGGTGCGATCCGAGCGAGGAAGCGCTCCCGGTCGACGACGACCCGGCGCACCTCGCCGGACGCCAGCAGGGTGCCGGACGCGTCCTGCGCGACGACCTGGAACCGCACGAGGCGGCCGTCGGTGTGGACGACCGTGGCCGTGGCGGTGACCTCGGCCCCGACGGGGCTCGCGGCGAGGTGCTCGAGGTCGACCCGGGTGCCGACGCTGGTCTGCTCGGGCGTCAGGTCGAGCGCGGAGCAGGTGGCCTCCTCGAGCCACGCCAGCACCCGCGGCGTCGCGAGGACGTCGAGATCGCCCGACCCGAGTGCCCGCGCGGTGTCGTCGGGGCCGACCACGTGGGTGACGCTGGCTGTGTCCATGCCGCCAATCTAGTGGTCGTGCCGCTCGGCGGGCAGGTGGTCGCGGGCCCAGAGCGCGGCGCTGGTGCGGTCGCCGACACCGATGCGCCGGAAGACGCTGCCGACGTGGGCCTTGACGGTCCGCTCGGTGATGCCCAGGCGACGGGCGATCTGCTTGTTGGCCAGCCCCTCGGCCACGAGGCGGAGCACCTCGTCCTCCCGCGGGCTGAGCTCCGCCGCGGCGACGTCCGCGGGCAGGGCCCGCTGGGGGAGCAGGGCGTGGGCCACGCGCGGGTCGATCGGGGCGTGGCCGAGCGACGCCGACCGGATCGCCGAGAGCAGCTGGCCCGGCTCGCAGTCCTTCAGGAGGTAGCCGATCGCGCCCGCCGCGAGGGCCTCGGCGACCCGCCCCTTGTCGGAGAACGAGGTGAGCACGACGATCCTGACGTCCGGCATGCCCGCGACCAGCTGACGCGTCGCCTCGACACCGTCCATGACCGGCATCGACAGGTCCATGAGCACGACGTCGGGCCGCAGGGTGAGGGCCGACCGCACCGCCTCGCGACCGTCGGCGGCCTGGCCCACGACCGTGAGGTCGTCCGCGCTGTCGACGAGGGCGACGAGCCCGGCCCGCACGAGCTGGTGGTCGTCGACGAGCAGGACCGACGTCGTCATCGGGGCACCTCCAGCCGCCACAGGGTGCCGTGGTCCGCGGCGGAGGCGACCCGCAGGGCCGCCCCGTGGCGCTCGGCGGCGTCGGTGAGCAGGCGCAGGCCGAAGTGCCCCTCCGCAGGGTGCGCGAGGGCCGCGGCGACGTCGAAGCCGAGACCGTCGTCGGCGACGTCGAGCGTCACGCCGTCCGGACGTGTCGCGAGCGTCAGCGTGACCTCGGAGGCCTGCGCGTGGCGGGCGGCGTTGCGCAGGCACTCCTGCGCGACCTGGAACACGAGTCGCTCGGTCTCACGGTCGAGTGTCAGCTCGACGGCGTCGGGCAGCACCGTGCGCACGACGATGTCGCGCGTCTGCAGGCCGTCGGCGAGATCGCGGAGCGCCGGCACGAGGCCGGTCTCGGCCAGGGTCGGCGGGTAGATGTCGACGAGCAGCGAGCGCAGGCCGCCGATGCCGGTGCGGACGGCGGCCGCGGCCTCGTCGAGCGTGTCGGCGAGGTCGTCGTGGCCGGCGGCCCGGGTCGTGGCGGCGGCTCCCGAGACGGCGAACGACGTCGCGGCGAGCTCCTGGACGACTCCGTCGTGCAGGGTGGCCGCGATGCGTCGCCGCTCGGCGTCGGACGCGTCGAGGGCCTTCTGCAGCAGGTGCTCGCGCTGCGCCTGACCCCGACGCAACCGGTCGAGCAGGCGCCAGAGCACGGGCAGCATCAGCACCAGCAGGCCGATCAGGCTCGACAGCGTGATGCCGGCGAACCCGCGCCAGATGTCACCGCTGCGGGCGAGGACGACGTCGTACGGGGCGTACGTCTCGAACAGCAGGCGGTGGCCGTCGGGGGTCGTCACGGGGCGGTAGACCTCGAGCAGCTTGCCCCGTCCGCGCTCGTACCGGTTCTCCGGCTCGTCGAGATCGGTGACCTCGGCGCGTGTCGCGGGATCTCGGAGGACGGCACGCTCGTCGGGCCCCAGGTCGAACGTGCGGCCGACGAGCCGTGACTCGTCGGAGTAGACGATCGTGCCGTCCGGCAGCCAGAACTTCACCCGGACGATCGACGCGCCCAGCATGGTGGACCGCACAGCCTCGTCGAGACGCGCGACGGCGGCAGGGTCGCCGTCGACGATGCTGTCGAGCAGGGCCGGCTCGACCACCGCGTCGGCCAGGATGCCGGCGCGCTGGGCGGCGTCGTTCACGGCCTCGCGCTCCGCGACGCGACGCGCGGCCGCCGAGCCGAGAAAGCCGACCACGACCAGGACGACGAGGGTCATCGCGACGACCTGCAGGTACACGCGGCGCGAGCGCAGCGGCGGCTCGAGCCGGTCGGGGGGAGCTCCTGACGACAGCACGCACCACGGCGCCCCGGAGGGCGCCGTGGTGGTCATGCGGTCTCGCTGTCAGTCGTCGCTGCCGTGGTCATCGGACTCAGTATGACCGCCGCTGCGGTCGTCATCGCCGCCGTGGCGACGGCTGTCGTCGGTGCCGTCGTCGGTCGTGGTGTCGTCGGTGCCCGTGTGGCGCTGGTGGTGGGCGCCGTCGTCGGTCGTGGCGTCGTCGGTGCCCGTGTGGCGCTGGTGGTGGGCGCCGTCGTGGGTCGTGGCGTCGTCGGTGCCCGTGTGGCGCTGGTGGTGGGCGCCGTCGTCGGTGCCGGACCTGCGTCCGCCCCTGTCGTCGCCCGGCTCGGCGTGACGGTCACGGCGACCGTGGTCGTCCGAGACGGCAGGTGTCGTCGCGGACGGCGTCGTCGCGGACGGCGTGGGAGCCGTGGTGGGCGAGGGGGTGGTCGGCGCTGCCGCGGACGGCGTGGCCGTGCTCGCCGCGGCCGCGGGCTTGAGCGGCACGCTGGTCGTCAGCGAGGTGTTCCCGGCGACGCCGAGCACGGCCGGGACCGCGGCCACCACCAGACCGGTGGCGATGATGATGAGTCGTTGCATGATCGTTCCTCTCGTAGGTCGTGCTGGTGCTGATGTCCTCCGAGCCTCGCCGGGTGCGGGTCGCGGTCGCCATCGTCCGATGGTCCTACGACCCACGCCCGGGTCGCGGACGTCAGCCGATGGGCGTCGGGTTCGTGGGCAGCGGCGGGACCGTAAGCGACCCGCGAACCTGGTTCTGCGCCTGGCACCGGCTCGTGCAGCTCGTCGCGCCGGCCGACAGCTCGATCGCGTCCTCGCCCAGCACGCCGCCGAGACGTCCGCCCGGCTCGACGCTCCAGCGGGTCACGGTGCCGTCCTGGAACAGCTTCGTCGCGACCTGGGGACTGTCCTTGCCCAGCAGCATCTGGTGGTGTCCGGTCGGGCTCTGCGCGGGCGTGACCGGGTCGGCGCCGTCGCCGAAGTTGATCTTCCCGGTGAACGGGTTGACGAAGTAGAACAGCGTGGGGCCGAGGGTGTGGACGAGCTCGACCCTCGACGCGAACTCCGGCTCCATCTGGAAGATGCCGCCCGTCGGGGCGTCCTTGGCCTGCACCTTGAGCTTGCCCGCCGCCGTCGCGAAGGTGATGACGACGGTGCCGTCCCGGACCTCGAGCTGCTTGACCGTCGTGCCGGAGCGCTGGGCCGCGGTGAGCACCGGCACCTTCGACGCGAAGATCACGGTGGGCCGGCTGACCATCCGGTCGGGGCTCGCGGCGCCGGTCAGCGAGTAGTCGTAGACGCCCAGCGTGGACGGATCGATCGTGAACGTGACGTGGCGGCCCGTGACCCGGATGGGACCGGTCGGCGTCACGCCCGAGACCTTGGCGTCATTGCCGGGGGACGGGTCGTACGTCGTGCCGTTCAGGGTGACGGAGAAGTCGCCGACGGCGTCGGCCTTGGCCTGCGCCGCGGACGGCACGGCGCCGACGACGGCGACGGCTGCGGCCAGGGCGATCGCCGCGCGGGCTGCGCGACGGATGGAGATGGTGGACACGGGTGCTCCCTCGTGGATCTGCCGCGCCCCTCTGGCGCGGTGATCCACGGTCCCGCCACGGCGGTAGGACCCACCAGTGTCCGATGGTCCTAGTACCCCGGGTCAGGTCGACCAGGCGGACCACAGGTCGGCGTAGCGGCCGCCTGCTGCGACGAGCTCGTCGTGCGTGCCCTCCTCGACCACCCGGCCCTCGTGCATGACGATGACGCGATCGGCCGTCTGGGCCTGCGTCAGGCGATGCGCCACGACGAGCGAGGTCCGGCCGCGGGTCACGGCGATCGCCGCCTCCTCGAGCTCGCGCGCACCGCTCGAGCCGGCCTCGGCCGTCGCCTCGTCGAACACCGCCACCCGGGGGTCGTGCAGCACGACCCGGGCGAGCGCGAGCTGCTGCGCCTGCGATGGTGCGAGGAGGTGCCCGTGGTCGCCGACGACGGTGTCGAGCCCCTCGGGCAGCGCCTCGACCCAGGGCAGGGCCCGGACGACCGACAGCGCCTCGCGCACCTCGTCGTCGGACGCGTCGGCGTGCGCGAGGTCGACGTTCTCGCGCACCGTGCCCGAGAACACGTGGACGTCCTGCGTCACGAGCGCGATCGCCGAGCGGACGTGCGAGGGCTCGAGCGCCTCGAGCGGGAAGCCGCCGACCGTGACGCGTCCGCGCGTGGGCCTCAGCAGTCCGGCGGCCACCGCACCGAGCGTGCTCTTGCCCGCTCCGGTGGCTCCCACCAGGGCGACCCGCTCGCCGTCGAGCACGCGCAGCGTGACCTCGGACAGCACCCGCTGGCCGGCGACGTACTCGTGGCTGATGCCGCTGAGCTCGAGCGCGCCGGTGCGGACGGGGGAGGGGGTGTCGGCCGCCACGACGGGCTCGAGGAGCGCGACCCCGGCCAGGCGTGCGAGGGAGGCGCCGGCCGACTGGACGTCGTCGAAGATCATCAGCAGCGCGCCGATGGGGTTGAACAGACGGTGGAAGTACAGGGCCGCCGCCGTCACGGCTCCCACGGTCGTCAGGTCGTCGCGCACCAGCAGGAAGCCGGTCCCGAGCACGAGGAGCAGCCCGATCAGCTCCGACCGGTTGGTGCGGGCGCCGAAGCGCAGCAGCAGGTCGAACACGTCGAGCGTGATCGTCATGGCGTGCCGCGAGTGGTGCGCGATGCGGTCGATCTGGGCCTGCTCGCGCGACAGGGCCCGCAGGGTCGCGGCACCCTGCACTCCGCCCACCAGCACCTCGGCGCGCTCGCCCTGGGCGATGCGCTCACGGCGGTAGTAGGGGCCCGAGCGCGGCAGGTACCAGCGCAGCCCCAGCGCGTAGAACGGCGCGCTCGCCAGCCCGGCCAGCCCGAGCCGCCAGTCGAGCGCGAACAGGCCACCCGCCGTGAAGACGACCGCGACCAGCGAGCCGATCAGCAGCGGGAGGATCTGGGTCAGCGACGTCGCGACCGACCGGACGTCGTCGCCCATGCGCGACAGCAGGTCGCCGGCACCCGCCTCCTCGAGCCGGGCGCTGTCGAGGTGCACGGCGCGGTCGAGCGCCCGCTCGCGCAGGTCGGCGAGCGCGGGCTCGCCGGCCCGTGCCAGGTACGTGACCGACACGGCCGTCCCGATGCCGGCGACGACGGCGGCGCCCCCGATCAGCAGGGCCCCTCGCAGGACGTCGGACGACTCGCGCCCCTCGATGACGGTGTCGACGATCTGACCCAGCACCCACGGGGCGACGAGACCCGCCA
>NZ_LMET01000001.1:1628349-1628545 GCF_001426485.1 Aeromicrobium sp. Root472D3
GGCCGACCACGGCGAAGGCGGCCGCCGACACCGCGAGCGGTCGCCCGTGCGCGCGCAGCAGCGTGGCGGTCAGCCGGGTGGTCTCGCGGCGCGACGCGATCGGCAGCAGGGTGCGAGTCATCGCAGCACCGTCTCTCGGTAGTCGTCGCGACGCGACAGCTCGTGGTGCGTGCCGGTGGCCACGACGCGCCCCTCG
>NZ_LMET01000001.1:1628611-1787828 GCF_001426485.1 Aeromicrobium sp. Root472D3
CTGACCAGCACGACCCGGTCGGCACTGGCGAGCAGGGCGGGGCTGGACGTGATGACGACGGTCGACAGCGTCGAGCCGGCACCGTGGCGCAGCGCGCGGATGCCCTCGGCGATGCGCTGCTCGGTCATGGCGTCGACCGCGCTGGTCGGCTCGGCCAGGACGAGCAGGGGTGCTCGCGTCGCGAGGGCGCGGGCCAGCGCGAGTCGCTGGCGCTGCCCGCCCGACAGGGTCGTGCCGCCGGCCGTGACGGGCTGCTCCAGGCCGTCGGGGTGCAGGTCGACGACGTCGCTCGCGGCGGAGGCGTCGAGCACCCCCGCGAAGTCGGCGGCGTCGAGCTCGCCGTCGGGGTCGACCGTCGCGCGCAGCGTCCCCTCGAACAGGTCGACGTGGTGCTGGCTCACCACGACCCGCGAGCGCAGCGCGTCGATCGTGAGGTCGTCCACGGGGTGGCCGCCGAGCGTCACGGTCCCCGACCGGTCGTCGGGTCGCACCTCGCCGCGGACGAGGCGCACGAGGGCCTCGCCGCTCGCGGGGTCGTCGACGACGACGCCCACGAGCTCGCCGGCGCGCGTGTCGAGGTCCAGCTCGCGCAGCGGGCCGGTCGAGACGGCCACGAGCGAGAGGTCGGCGTGCTCGTCGGGCAGCTCGGTGTCGCCCGACGTCGCGAGCGGGGGCGTGGCCAGGAAGTCGACGACCCGCCGCGCCGACGCGAACGAGCGGGCGGCCTGCGCGCTGGTCTGGCCGAGCCCGGCGATCGGCTCGGCGAGGAACTGCGTCAGCCCGACGACCGCGACGAGCTCGCCGATCGTGATGTCGCCGTCGAGCGCCCGGGTGCCGGCGAGGTACGCGACGAGCGCGAGGAACAGGCCGCTGAGCGTCGCGGTCAGCCCGTACATGGAGCCCGTCGACCGTGCCGTGCGGATGCTGGCGTCGCGCGCGACGGCGCTGTGACCGCGGTAGCGGGACGTCGCGACGTCCTCGGCCCCGATGCCCTTCAGGGGACGCAGCCCCTTCACGAGGTCCGTCGCGATGCCGGTGGCACGGGCGATGCCGGCCTGCTGGTCGCTCGTGTCGCGCGCGATGAGGGGGGTCACGACCTGGATCGCGACGAGCACGAGCGGCACGCCGACCAGCACCACGAGCCCCAGCACGAGGTCGATGCCGAACAGCACGACGGCGCTCGCGACGACGCCGACGAGTCCCGCGAGCGTGTAGCCGACGTGCCAGAGGAACTCGCCGATCGTCTCGGCGTCGGACGTCGCGAGCGACAGCGTCTCGCCCGGGAGCAGGCCCGTGCGCGCGCCCTCCGCGCCGAGCACGTGCTGGCTGATCTCGACTCGCAGCTGGTGGATCTCGAGCTGCAGCGCGCCGACCCCGAGGCGGGCCCCGAAGCGGTACGAGTAGCTGAGCACGACGAACAGCGCGACCAGCACACCTCCCCAGAGCGCGATCTCGGCGACCTCGCCCGTCGCGACGGCGCGGTCGATCGTGACGCCGATGACGATCGGCACGAGGGCCTCGCACAGCAGCCACGAGGTGATGAGGGCGTAGCAGCCGGCGAGTCGCGCCCGGTGACGTCGGATGCCGCGCCACATCAGGCCCGCGGGCGACGTCGGTGGAGCGAGGACGTCGGGGGGCACCTGGTGAGGGTACCCTCACCGACCGTCGTCGTCGGGTGGCAGGGCCAGCGCGAAGCCCCACAGGTGCACGTCGGGCACGGGCGACCAGTCGAGGTCCGGACGCCGCACGAAGCCCATCGAGAGGTAGAGGCGGTGCGCCGTCGCCATCTCGGTCAGCGAGCACAGGAGCACCTCGGTCAGGCCCGCCCGGCGCGCTCTCTCGAGGCACGCCTCGACCAGCGCGCGGCCCGTGCCGCGACCCCTCGCGCCGGGGTCGACCGACAGCGTCCTGAGCTCGCCCTGGTGCGGCTGCCTCGCGAGCTCCGCGAACGCCGAGCCGTAGGGGCACCACGTGACGGTGCCGACCAGCCGGTCACCGTCGACCGCCACCAGCACCTCGCTGTCGGCGGCGCGCGCCGCGACGTCTCCGATGACGGCGGCGTACCGGTCGTCGTACGTCCCGTCGGGCCGGACGAGATGACCGTCCGCGTCGTAGCCGGCGACCGTCAGCGCGCCGACGGCCCGGTGCTCGTCGGCGCGCGCGACGCGGACCAGCAGGTCAGATGCCGGTCGTGGCACGGGGGTACGCCGCGTCGACGTCGGTCATGACGTTGACGAGGTACGGGATGCCCGAGGCGAACGCGCGGTCGATGGCCGGCCCGATCTCGCGGGGGTCGGTCACCATCTCGCCACCGCCGCCGAGCGCCGTCACGACCTGGTCGTAGCGGGTCTGGGGCGCGAGGTCGGCCGCGACGTCGTAGCCGTAGATCCACTGCATCGGCCCCTTCTCGAGGCCCCACGCCGAGTTGTTGCCGACGACCATGACGACCGGCAGGTCGTGCCGCACGAGCGTGTCGACGTCCATCAGCGACATGCCGGCCGCGCCGTCGCCGTACAGCAGCACGACCTGGCTCGACGGACGGGCGATGCGGGCCGCCATCGCCGCGCCCATGCCCGCGCCGAGGCATCCGTAGGGTCCGGGGTCGAGCCAGCCCCCGGGGCGCTGGGGCTCGACGAACTTGCCCGCGAACGACACGAAGTCGCCGCCGTCGCCGATCACGACGGCGTCGTCGGCCAGGCGGGGCAGCAGCTCGCCGTAGATGCGGGCGGGGTGGATCGGGTCGGCCTCGGCCGTCAGCAGCTCGGTGTCGCGGGCCGTCGCGGCGGCGACCTCGGTCTGCAGGGTCGAGAGCCACGGCGTCCAGTCGGGGCGGCGTCCGTGGGCGGCCGGCGCCGTGAGCGCGTCGAACAGTCCCGTGAAGAACAGGCTGAGGTCGCCGTGCGCCGTCGCCGCGGTGTCGGCGTGCGACGACACCTGCCCGGCGGAGTCGGCGACGTGCACGGTGCGCGCCGGGGTCGCGCCCTCCTTGCCGCCGAAGACGCCGTAGCCGAGCCGGAAGTCCAGCGGTGTGCCGACGACGATCACGAGGTCGGCGCGGTTGAACGCCGTCGAGCGGGCCTTCGTGACGAGCTGCGGGTGTCCGCCGGGCACGATGCCGCGCCCCATGCCGTTGGAGATGACCGGCACGCCGGTCTCCTGCACGAACTGCAGGGCCGCGACCTCGGCACGATCGGCCCACACGTCGGTGCCGAGCACCAGCACGGGGCGCTCGGACGTCCGCAGCAGCTCGGCGATCGCGCGCAGCGCGTCGGGGTCGGGCTGGACGGGTGCGGTCGTGTTGCCCTGCGACGGGCTGCCGGCCGGTGCGCTGTTGAAGAACTCGTCCATCGGCACGTCGACGAAGGCGGGCCCGCGGTGCGACGACCCGGCCAGGGTGAAGGCCTCGTCCATCGTCGGGGCGATGTCGGCGACGGTGTGCGCCGTGGTCGACGACTTCGAGATCGACGAGAAGATCGGCGGGTGGTCGAGCTCCTGCAGGCTGCCGGTGCCCCAGCGGTTGTTGGGCGCGCGTCCACCGACGACGACCAGCGGCGAGCCCGAGAAGCTGGCCTGCGCGACGGCGCTGACGCCGTTGGTGACGCCGGGTCCGGCGGTCAGCACCGCGAGGCCGGGCGTGCGGGTGAGCTTGCCGATCGCCTCGGCCGCGAACACCGCGGTGGGCTCGTGCCGGACGTCGACGATCGGCATCGCGGGCTCGGTCTTCACGGCGGCGTCGTACATCGGGAACACGTGGGCACCCGACAGCGTGAACAGCGTCGAGACGCCGTGGGCGCGGGCGACGTCGAGGGCGAGGATTCCGCCGTGCTGCGGGTCGTCGGTGGTCGGCTGGGCCTGTCCGGCCTGATCGGTCGTCATGTGACGCACGTTACTGGATGGGTGGATCGGGGTCAGGCGAGCGGACGGGCCCGGGTCGTGGGCCGGTACAGCCACGGCTGCTCGGCGCGGATCTGGTCGAGCACCGCGAGGATCAGGTCGGCGCGGTGGGCGGGCTGCTCGGCGAACAGCTCGGCGTCGGCCCGCAGGTCGTCGCGCCCCTGCACCCCCAGGGCCAGCTGCAGGTGCAGCGCCCGCAGGAACGACGACGCGTTGCGGACGCCGGGCGAGGGCCACTCGGCCTCGAGGTGCCCGCGGGTCTGCGGCGGCTTGATGCCGTGGCCGAGCCGGACGAGCCACGGCTCGACGATGACGGGGTCGAGCTCGTTGCGGTGCAGCAGCGTCATGACGGCGTAGGCCAGGCGGTCGTCCTCGCCGTGCCGCCAGATGTAGGCCGTCGGCGTCAGCACGCGGTCGGCGATGACGTCGAGCAGCACCGTCAGCTCGAGCCGGCCGAAGTGGCGCGACCGGGCGAGGGCGGCCAGCAGGTCGGCGCCGTGCGCGATCGCGTTGGCCCACCCCTGCTCGGGGATCCACCCGCGGTGGTCCTGCTCGCGGACGTACCAGGCCGTGGCCCGGTCGCCCCAGTCGAGCACCGACGCCGACGACATCAGGTGCTCGTTGTTGTCGCGGCCGATGATCTCGGCCAGCATCAGCGCGCTGTAGGAGCGACGCATCACCGACACGTCACCGTCGTGGCCGAGTCCGTGGCGCAGGCCCGGTGCGATGCCGTCGCCGAGACCCGCCAGCAGCTGGTCGTAGACGCCCCGCGTGATCCACGTCGTCAGCAGCGGGTAGGCGAGGTCCTCGCGCGTGCGCGGGTTCGGGTGACCGAGCATCTCGACCAGCTCGACGGTGCACTCGTCGAGCCCGCGGTCCGCGGGCACGTCCATGCCGCTCTGCATCACGGACTGCCAGTACGCCTCCGACATGCCGTCATCGTGTCACGGGCGGCCACGTGACCGGGCCCCCACTACGCTGCTCGGGTGCCCTCGCTGGACGACATCGCGCAGTTCCAGACGTCGCTGACCACCGCCGACGTCGCGTGGCTGCACGCGCTGGTGTCGGACTGGCAGATCATCGCCGACCTGTCGTTCTCCGACCTCGTGCTGTGGGTGCCCGACGGCGAGGCCAAGGGCATGTGGGCCGGCGCGCAGATCCGTCCGACCACCGGCCCCACGACGCTGCTCGAGGACGTCGCCGGCACCTTCGTGCCGACGCGGGGCGAGCACCCCCTCGAGGTCGCGATGACGACCGGCCGGCACGTGACGGGGCACGTCGAGCAGCAGCACGACGGCACGCGCATCCTGATCGAGGCGATCCCCGTGCGCAGGGCGTCGCGGACGATCGGCGTCGTCGCACGGCGCAGCGGCGAGGCCGGCCTGCGCACCGCCAGCACGCTCGAGAACGCGTACCTCGAGGCCGCCGGCGAGCTGGGCGAGATGATCCGGCGCGGCGAGTTCCCGACGCCGGGATCGCGCTCCGACCTCGCCGACTCCCTGCGGGTCGGCGACGGCTTCATCCGCACCGACGCCCGCGGGCTGGTGCGCTACGCGAGCCCCAACGCGATGTCGGCCTATCGCCGCCTCGGGCTGGTCGGCGACCTGGTCGGCACGCAGCTGGGCGACGTCACGACGGGCCTGGTGGGCCGCCGGCCCACCGATCGCGGGGCACGGGGCGTCCTGAGCGGTCGCGAGGGGTCGGAGGCCGAGATCGAGAACGGCACGGCCTCGCTGCTGGTGCGCACGATCCCGTTGAGGTCGACCGGCCAGCGCAGCGGCTCGCTGATCCTGCTGCGCGACGTCACCGAGCTGCGGCTGCGCGAGCGCGAGCTGGTCTCGAAGGACGCCACGATCCGCGAGATCCACCACCGGGTCAAGAACAACCTGCAGACCGTCGCGGCGCTGCTGCGCCTGCAGGGCCGCCGCACCGAGAATCCCGAGGCGCGCGCCGCGCTCGAGGAGGCCGTGCGACGGGTCGGCTCGATCGCCCTGGTGCACGAGACGCTGAGCCAGTCGTTCACCGACTTCGTCGAGTTCGACGAGATCGCCGACCGCCTGCTGCACACCGTGCTCGACGTGTCGCAGGGGCCCGCGGGCGCCAACGCGATCAGGCCCGAGCGGTTCGGCAGCTTCGGGCAGCTGCCGGGCGAGATCGCCACGCCGCTGTCGATGGTGCTGACCGAGCTCATCCAGAACGCGTCGGCCCACGCCTACGGCGAGGCGGGCGGCACCCTGACGCTCGCGGTCAACCGCATCCGCGACAAGATCCGGCTGCGGGTCAGCGACGACGGGGCGGGCCTGCCCGACGACTTCGACGCGTCCGGCAGCCTGGGGCTGTCGATCGTCACGACGCTGGTCGAGGGCGAGCTCGGCGGATCGCTCGCGTTCGAGCAGCGGGTCGGCGGCGGGACGACCGTCGCGATCACGCTGACGGTCTGAGCGCCCGGGGCGGTTCCCGCGGCGGGACACAAAGAACCCCGCGGCCGTCAGGCCACGGGGTTCACCGATACGTGCGTTCGCTCAGGCAGTACGAATACGTGCCCGTGCATTGCGACGCTTCAGCGTACGACGTTCGTCTTCGCTCAAGCCTCCCCACACACCGTGGTCCTGTCCGGACTCGAGTGCCCACTGGAGGCACTGCTCGCGGACATCACAGCGGCGGCATACGACCTTGGCCTCTTCGATCTGCAAGATGGCGGGACCCGTGTTGCCGATGGGGAAGAAGAGCTCAGGATCCTCATCGAGGCATGCCGACTTGTGGCGCCAATCCATGGGGACACTCCTTCCCGTTCGGTGTTGCGCCCGTGAGAGATCTGTTTGACCTGCTCAGCGGGCATTGGGTCCCATGGTTTCAACATTCCGGGGCGTTTACAAGGGCAACGACACGCCGCGAATTGTCGGATGAGTCACATGGTGCCTACGCTGGCGCCGTGACGTCTCCCGGACGGCCGTCGGGAACGGCCAGAACCCTGCTCCTGATCGCGTCGGCGATCGTGCTGGCGGAGGCCTCGGTCTTCGCCGTCCTCGCAGCGCTCGAGCTGTTCAGCGTGTCGTCCGACCGCATCGGGCTGGGCGTCGGCGCGACGATCTTCCTGCTCGTCGTGGCGGCCGGTCTGGCCTGGGCCGCGACCCGTGTCGTGGTGGGGGAGTCGTGGGCCCGCAGCCCCCTGGTCTTCGCGCAGCTCATCGTGCTGGGGCTGGCCTACAACTTCCGGGGCGATCCGGCATGGCTGTCGCCGGCGATGGCGGTCCCGGCCGTCGTGGCGCTGGCGTGCCTGCTGGCCCCGCCCGTCACACAGGCGTTCGCCGACGACCACGTCGTGTGAGCCCGCGCCCCGTGTGACACGATGACGGGGCGGGCACAACCCGCCCCCTCCCGCCCCGGCGGTTCGAAGCAGCCGCGGTTCGACACCGCACCGGCGACCTGATCGGTCCCGTCAGCTCTTCCCGTCAGCCAGGTCCCGTCGTCCCGACGGATGATTCCCGAGGAAGCACCCCCATGGTCGCCACCGACATCGACGTCCGTTCCGACGTCCCCGATCCCGAGGACCCCGTCTTCGCGCTGCACCGCAACGGCAAGATGAGCATCGCCGCCTCCGTGCCGATCCGCGACGCGCACGACCTCTCGCTCGCCTACACGCCCGGCGTCGCCCGCGTGTGCGAGGCCATCGCGGCCGATCCCGAGACCGCCCACGACTACACGTGGGTCTCCAACACCGTCGCGGTCGTCACGGACGGCACCGCGGTGCTGGGCCTCGGCGACATCGGCCCCGCGGCGTCGATGCCCGTCATGGAGGGCAAGGCGATCCTGTTCAAGCAGTTCGGCGGCGTCGACGCGATCCCGATCGCGCTCGACACGACCGACGTCGACGAGATCGTCGAGACCGTCGTGCGGCTCGCGCCGTCGTTCGGCGGCATCAACCTCGAGGACATCTCGAGCCCCCGCTGCTTCGAGATCGAGCGCCGGCTCGTCGAGCGCCTCGAC
The DNA here is from genome assembly GCF_001426485.1 of Aeromicrobium sp. Root472D3. GTDB lineage: Bacteria > Actinomycetota > Actinomycetes > Propionibacteriales > Nocardioidaceae > Aeromicrobium. Next base: position 1,636,493 of record NZ_LMET01000001.1, read on the forward strand.
ATCCCCGTCTTCCACGACGACCAGCACGGCACCGCCGTCGTGACGCTCGCCGCGCTGATCAACTCGGCGCGCCTGACCGATCGCGACCTCGAGGACCTCAAGGTCGTCATCTCGGGCGCAGGTGCCGCCGGCGTCGCGATCATGAAGATCCTGCAGTCGGCGGGCGTGCGCAAGATCGCCGTCGTCGACCGGGCCGGCGTGATCCACCCGGGTCGCGACGACCTCAACGAGGTCAAGGGCTGGCTCGCCGAGCAGACCGCCGGCTGGGCCCGACCGGGCTCGATCGCCGACGCCCTCGACGGTGCCGACGTGTTCGTCGGCGTCTCGGGCGGCACGGTGCCCGAGGAGGCCGTCGCCCGCATGGCGCCGGACGCCATCGTCTTCGCGATGGCCAACCCCCACCCCGAGGTGCACCCGGACGTCGCGCACCGGTACGCGCGGGTCGTGGCGACGGGCCGCTCCGACTTCCCGAACCAGATCAACAACGTCCTGGTCTTCCCGGGCATCTTCCGCGGCGCGCTCGACGTCCGGGCGACCCGCATCTCCGAGGGCATGAAGATCGCCGCGGCGACCGCGATCGCCGACCTCGTCGGCGACGACCTCTCCGAGACGTACGTCATCCCGTCGCCGTTCGACCCCCGTGTCGCCACGGCCGTCTCGCGGGCCGTCACCGACACCGCCCGCCGCGAGGGCCTCGCCCGCCGTCCGTACTGAGCCCACCCCGTCCGATCACCTCGAGGAGCCACGATGTTCGCCGTCTACGCCGGTCAGATCACCCCTAGCGACCCGCTGTCCGGACTGGTCGTGGGCGAGCGCCCCGAGCCCGAGGTCCCCGACGGGTGGACCACCGTGACGGTCAAGGCCGCCTCGATCAACCACCACGACGTGTGGAGCCTGCGCGGGGTCGGCCTGTCCGAGAAGGCGCTGCCGATGATCCTCGGCTGCGACGCCGCGGGCTACGACGAGGACGGCAACGAGGTGCTCGTGCACGCCGTCATCAGCGATCCGTCGTGGCGGGGCGACGAGACGCTCGACCCCCGGCGGTCGCTGCTGTCGGAGCGGCACCAGGGCACGTTCGCCGAGAAGGTCGCGGTGCCGACCCGCAACGTCGTCCCCAAGCCCGAGGGCCTGTCGTTCGCCGAGGCGGCCTGCCTGCCGACCGCATGGCTCACGGCCTACCGCATGCTGTTCACGCAGTCGGGTCTCAAGCAGGGCGACACGGTGCTCGTGCAGGGGGCCGGCGGTGGCGTCGCGACGGCCGCTATCACGCTGGCCCGCGCCGCCGGGTTCCGCGTCTACGCGACGAGCCGCGACGAGGACAAGCGGGCGCGGGCCGTCGAGATCGGTGCCCACGAGGCCTTCGAGTCGGGCGCCCGGCTGCCGTCGAAGGTCGACGCCGTGATGGAGACCGTCGGAGCGGCGACGTGGTCGCACTCGGTCAAGTCGATGCGACCCGGCGGCACGATCGTCATCTCGGGCGCGACGTCGGGCGACGCGCCGTCGCACGCCGAGCTGACCCGCATCTTCTTCCAGCAGATGCGGGTGCACGGCTCCACGATGGGCACCCGCGACGAGCTGCACGCGCTCGCGCAGTTCATGGACGTCACGGGCACCCGGCCGCTGATCGACCGCGAGATCCCGATGGCCGAGGCGGCCTCGGGCCTGCAGAGCGTCATCGACGGCAGCGTCTTCGGCAAGATCGTCCTGACCCTGTGATGGACTGAAGCTCACCCAGCCCAGAAGTGCGGAGAAGCGGACGCTTCTGCCGTCCCCGAAAGGTCCTGTTCTCCGCAGATCTGGGCTGGGGCGGGTCAGGGCAGCTGGTCGTCCGGGAACGGCTGCGCCATCTGCAGGATCATGCTCGCGGGGTAGGTGCGTCCCTGGTGCGCCGTCTGCAGGTGGGCGTCGACCGCGGTGACGAGGTCGTCGTCGGTCCGACCCACCAGCTGCTCGCCGCACGGGCACATCAACATCTTGGCCATGCGGGGAGCCTACTCGTCCTCGTCGTCGAGACGGGCCAGCCAGGTGGCCAGCCGCTCGACCGGGATCTCGAAGTCGGGGTTGAGGTCGACGAACGTGCTCAGCTGCTCGGCGAGCCAGGCGAAGGTGACCTCTTCGTCACCCCGCCTGGCCTGCAGCTCCTCGATGCCGCGATCCGTGAAGTACATGAGCGTCCAGGACTCAGGCGAAGGCCTGGGCCATGAGCTCGGCCTGCTCCTCGACGTGGCGGCTGTGCGAGCCCACCGACGGCGCGGAGGACTCCGGGCGCGACACGCGCACCAGCGGGACGCCGTCGAACTCGCCGCTGAAGTGCAGCGCGACGTGCGGCCACGGGCCCTGGTTGGCCGGCTCGTCCTGCACCCAGCGCACCTCGCGGGCGTTGGTGAACCGGGCGACCTCGGCGTTGAGCTCGTCCACGGGACGCGGGTAGATCTGCTCCAGGCGCACGATCGCGGTGCGGTATCCGTCGGCCTCGCGCTTGTCGCGCTCGGCCATCAGGTCCCACGTGACGCGACCCGAGCACACCAGCACCCGGTCGACCGCGGACGGGTCGGCCGCCCCGTCGCCGAAGGCGGCGTCGCCGATGACCGGACGGAACGAGCCCGTCGTGAAGTCGTCGGGCTGGGAGGCGGCGGCCTTGCTGCGCAGCATCGACTTCGGGGTGAAGACGATCAGCGGACGGTGCTCGCTCTCGAGCGCCTGACGCCGCAGCAGGTGGAAGTACGACGCGGGGGTCGAGGGCTGCGCGACCGTCATCGCCTCGTCGGCGCACAGCGTCAGGAAGCGCTCGATGCGGGCCGACGAGTGGTCGGGCCCCTGCCCCTCGTAGCCGTGCGGCAGCAGCAGGACGACGCCCGACTTCTGGCCCCACTTGGTCTCGCCCGCCGAGATGTACTCGTCGATGACGGACTGGGCGCCGTTGACGAAGTCGCCGAACTGCGCCTCCCACATCGTGAGCGCCTCGGGCCGCGCGACGGAGTAGCCGTACTCGAAGCCGAGGGCGGCGTACTCGCTGAGCAGCGAGTCGTAGACGTGGAACGAGGCCTGCTCGTCGCCGACGTTGGACAGCGGCGTCCACTCGTCGGCGTTCGTGCGGTCGATGATCGTGGCGAACCGCGACGAGAACGTGCCGCGACGGGTGTCCTGCCCGGAGATGCGCACGGGACGACCGTCGAGCAGCAGCGAGCCCATCGCCAGGATCTCGCCGGTGCCCCAGTCGATGGGGCCGGCCGAGATCGACTGTGCGCGACGCTGGAGCTGCGGCAGCACCTTCGGGTGGACCGTGAAGCCCTCGGGCACGTTGGTGTACGAGTCGGCGATGGCCTTCATCGTCTCGGTCGAGATCGCGGTGACGAGCTCGCCGGCGTGCTCGGGCTTCTCGGGGTAGTCGGGCGTCCGGGTGTAGTCGGGGTCGGACGCGGCCTCCTTGACCTCGGCGAAGTTGCGCTCGAGCTGGGCCTGGTAGTCGGTCAGGGCCGCCTCGGCCTCCTCGAGCGTGATGTCGCCACGACCGACCAGGGCCTCGGTGTAGAGCTTGCGCACCGACTTCTTGGCGTTGATCGTGTCGTACATCAGGGGCTGCGTGAAGCTGGGGTCGTCGCCCTCGTTGTGACCGCGGCGGCGGTAGCAGACCAGGTCGATGACGACGTCCTTGTGGAACGTGCGGCGGTACTCGTAGGCGAGCTGCGCGACGCGGATGCACGCCTCGGGGTCGTCGCCGTTGACGTGGAACACCGGCGCCTGGATCATCCGGGCGACGTCGGTGCAGTACGTCGACGAGCGCGACGACGACGGCGACGTCGTGAAGCCGACCTGGTTGTTGACGATCAGGTGGATCGTGCCGCCCGTGCGGTAGCCGCGCAGCTGCGACAGGTTGAGCGTCTCGGCGACGACTCCCTGACCCGCGAACGCCGCGTCGCCGTGCACGAGGACCGGCAGGACGGGGTAGGCCGCGCCCTGGTTGAGGCGGTCCTGCTTGGCGCGGGCGATGCCCTCCAGGACGGGGTCGACGACCTCGAGGTGCGACGGGTTGGCCGCGATCGAGACCTTCACCCGGTCACCGTTGCCGGACGTGAACTCGCCCTCGACGCCGAGGTGGTACTTGACGTCGCCGGAGCCCTGCACGGTGCGGGGGTCGATGTTGCCCTCGAACTCGCGGAAGACCTGGCTGGGACGCTTGCCGGCGATGTTGACCAGCGCGTTCAGGCGGCCGCGGTGGGCCATGCCGATGCAGACCTCGTCGAGCTTGTCGGCCGCGGCGGCCTCGCAGATCTCGTCGAGGAACGGGATCGTGGTCTCGCCGCCCTCGAGGCTGAAGCGCTTCTGGCCGACGAACTTGGTCTGCAGGAACGTCTCGAAGGCCTCGGCCTGGTTGAGCTTCTGCAGGATGCGCAGCTGCTCCTCGCGCGGCGGCTTGGTGTGCGGGCGCTCGATGCGCTCCTGGAACCACTCGCGCTCGGCGGGCTCCTGGATGTGCATGTACTCCAGGCCGATCGTGCGGGCGTAGGAGTCGCGCAGGATGCCGAGGATCTCGCGCAGCTTCATGAAGCGCTTGTCGCTCTTGAACGAGCCGGTCGCGAACTCGCGGTCGAGGTCCCACAGCGTCAGGCCGTGCGAGGCCGTGTCGAGGTCGGGGTGGCTGCGCGGCGAGTTGTCGAGCGGGTTCGTGTCGGCCATCAGGTGGCCGCGCACGCGGAACGCGTGGATCAGCTCGAGGACGCGCGACTGCTTGTGCACCTCGTCGTCGTGGCTGACCGCGATGTCCTGGGCCCAGCGGATCGGCTCGTAGGGGATCTTCAGCGCGCGGAAGATCTCGTCGTAGAAGCCGTTCTCGCCGAGCAGCAGGGCGTGGACGCGCTTGAGGAACTCGCCGGACTGCGCGCCCTGGATGACCCGGTGGTCGTAGGTCGACGTCAGCGTCATCATCTTGCTGATCGCCATCTGCGCCAGCGTGTGCTCCGACGCGCCCTGGAACTCCGGCGGGTACTCCATCGAGCCGACGCCGATGATGACGCCCTGGCCGGACATGAGCCGCGGCACCGAGTGGTTCGTGCCGATGCCACCGGGGTTCGTGAGGCTGAGCGTCGTGCCCTGGAAGTCGGAGACCTCGAGCTTGCCGTCGCGGGCCTTGCGGACCATCGTCTCGTAGGCGGCCCAGAACTCCGCGAACGTCATGGTCTCGGTGGCCTTGATCGACGGCACCAGCAGCGTGCGCGACCCGTCGGGCTTCTTGAGGTCGATCGCGAGTCCGAAGTTGACGTGCTCGGGGTTGAGCTGGTTGGGCTTGCCCTTCTCGTCGACCTCGTAGCCCGTGTTCATCTCGGGCATGGCCTTGACGGCCTGGACGATCGCGTAGCCGATCAGGTGCGTGAACGAGACCTTGCCGCCGCGGGCGCGTGCGAGGTGGTTGTTGATCACGGTGCGGTTGTCGAACAACAGCTTGACCGGCACCGAGCGGACGCTGGTGGCGGTCGGCACCGTGAGGCTCGCGTCCATGTTGGCGACGGTGCGGGCGGCGGCGCCGCGCAGCACGACCTTCTCGACGTCACCGGGGCCGGCCGGCTTGTCGGCGGCGGCCTTGTCGGCGGCCTTGGCCTTGCCGGACGACGCGGGGGCCGCGGTGGCCTTGGCCTTGGCGGCGGGGCTGCCGTTGGGCGCCGGGGCGGCGGCCTCGGCCGGTGCGGCGGCGGGCGTCGGCTTGACGGGCGCGGGGGAGTCGGGGGCCTTCTCCTCGGGCGGAGCCGCGGTGGCCGGGGTCGTCTTGGGCGCGGGCGGGGTGTCGGACGCGGGCGACGTCGGCGGCGTGACGGCAGCGGCGGCGGGCGCCGTCCCGTTGGTCGACGCGGGGGCGCTCAGGCCGGCGCCGTCACCGGTGGTGAAGAAGGCGACCCAGGTCTCGTCGACCGAGGAGGGGTCCTCCCGGTAGCGGTCGTGCATCTCCTCGACGAGCCACTGGTTCGTGCCGAAATCAGGAGTTGAATGGTCTTGGGAGGACTCGGCCACAGCCTCGATCGCCTCTTCCGATGTGTGTGCTGGCGCGCAGGTGAAAGTGTGCTCACCACACTAACGCGAGGCACCAGCCCGCCGCAGGCAGGTGCGGCCGACGGCTGGGTCACACGGCATCGCATCGGGTCGCCGCGGCCTGCCCGTTCCACGACGTGTGGGATGCTCGCGGCTGACCGCCGACGCCTGCCTGGAGGGACGCCCGTGAAGGTTCCGATCGAGGACTGGCTGGCCGAGGTGCTCGGCCAGTGCGACGGCGACTCCGGCGAGGTCGCCGACTACATCCCCGAGCTGGCGCGCGCCGACCCCGATCGGTTCGGCGCGGCCCTCGGGACCGTCCGCGGACACGTGTACCCCGTCGGGCACACCGAGGTCGAGTTCTCGATCCAGTCGATCTCGAAGCCCTTCACGTACGCGATGGCGCTGGCCGACCGCGGCCTCGAGGCGGTCCACGAGAAGATCGACGTCGAGCCGTCCGGAGACGCGTTCAACGAGATCTCGCTCGAGGCGTCGACGGGGCGTCCGCGCAATCCCATGATCAACGCCGGCGCGATCGCGGCGCACGCCTTGGTCGAGGGCGGGTCGTCGGAGCGGCGCGTCGAGCGCCTGCTCGACTTCTACAGCGATCTCGCGGGGCGCCGGCTGCACGTCGACGAGGACGTCTTCGAGTCCGAGACGGGCAGTGCGCACCGCAACCTCGCGATCGCCCACATGCTGCGCACGGTGGGCGCGATCGACGACGACCCCGTCGACGTCGTCCGCGGCTACACGCGCCAGTGCTCGATCGACGTCACGGTGACCGACCTGGCCCGCATGGCCGCGACGCTGGCCAACGCCGGCGCGGATCCCGTGTCGGGCAGCCGTCACCTCGACCCCGCGGTGTGCCGCCAGGTGCTGTCGGTCATGGCGTCGTGCGGCATGTACGACGCGGCGGGCGACTGGTTCTCGTCGGTCGGCATCCCGGCCAAGAGCGGCGTGTCCGGCGGCATCATCGGCGTGCTGCCGGGCCAGGTCGGCATCGCGGTGTTCTCGCCGCGCCTCGACGAGCACGGCAACAGCGCGCGCGGCGTGCAGCTGTTCGAGCGACTGTCGCGCGACATGGGGCTGCACCTGATGGAGTCGTCGCAGGGCAGCCGGTCGGCCGTCCGGCAGGAGCGGGCGGGGGACGGCGAGCGTCCCAGCGTGTACGAGCTGCAGGGCGACGTCCGCTTCGCCGAGGCCGAGTCGATCCTGCACGCGCTCGCCGAGGAGCCGGAGGGGCCCGGCACGGTCGTGCTCGACCTGACGCGGGTGTACGAGGTCAACGCCGCCGGTCGCCGCATGGTGCTCGAGGCGGCCCGCCGGCTGCACCTCGACGGTCACCCGGTGGCGCTGGTCGACCCCGACGGCGTGCTGCCGGACCGGGACGCCGGGGACGGCCTGACGCTGGTGGCCTACGACGACGTCGACGCGGCCTGCGCGCACGGGTGAGGCCGCCCGGCACGACGACGGGGAGGGCCGCTGCCACGACGTGACGGCGGACCTCCCCGATCGGGTCGGACGGTGTCGGTCAGGCCGACTCGAGCGAGGCGTCGAGCGTGATCTCGGGGACCGACGCGAGCGCCTTGCTCAGCGGGCAGCTGGCCTTGGCGTCCTCGGCCGCGGCCTGGAAGCCCGCCTCGTCGATGCCCTCGACCTCGGCGCGGACGGTCAGGGCGATCTTGTGGATCTTGAAGCCCTTGTCGTCGGCGTCCTCGCCGAGCGTGACCTTGGCGGTCGTCTCGATCGAGACGGGGGTCGCGCCCTTCTGGCCGAGCAGGGCCGCGAGCTGCATCGAGTAGCACGACGAGTGGGCCGCGCCGATCAGCTCCTCGGGGTTCGTGGCGCCGCCGCCGTCCTCGGACGACCGCTTCTTGAACGACATCTCGAAGGTGCCGAGACCCGAGTCGGTCAGCTCGACCTGTCCGGAGCCGTCCTCGAACGTCCCGTCCCAAGCGGTGCGTGCAGTGCGTGTGGGCATGCTGTGAAACCTCTCGTCGATGTGTGTCATCGACGCTACTGGCGCGCGGACATCCCGCAACCGGGTTCTCAGAGGACGGCGTGCGGGTGGACGTCCGAGCGCTGCTGGAACGCGAGGATCGCGGGGTTCTGCACCACGCCGTCGCGGACCTCGATGGCCCGGCGGATCGTCTCGTTGCCGTCCCACGAGTCCGGCCCGGACAGCACCGTGTCGAGGTACGGCAGCAGGGCCTGGCTGATCTCCCACGTCGCCGAGTTCCAGAGGTACGAGGGGCTGTGGTCGACCGCGTAGTACGTGACGTTGTCGCCGACGGTGAACGTCGGGTCGTCGAACGTCGTGGGCCTGGCCCACTCGAAGCCCATGCCCTCGTCGCACGACACGTCGACGACCAGCGCGCCCGACGGCAGCGTCGGCAGGTCGGCGTCCGTGAGGAACGTCATGGGCGAGTTGGGGTCCTGCAGGACGCAGTTGACGATGACGTCGTGCTCGGCCAGCAGGGCCGGCATCGGCACCCACTGCTGGTCCACCAGGGCGCGGCTCTCGGCGGGGGAGTCCGCCGGGTCGAAGTGCACGATGCGCGCCGAGTGGATCGGCGCGCTGACCGCCGCGACGCCGCGCTGCGTGAAGATGTCGACGTCGTGGATGCCGTTGGCGCTCAGGGCCGTGACGGCGCCCCGGGCCGTCGCCCCGAAGCCGATGACGGCGGCGTTGAGCCGCCGACCGTACGTCCCGGTGAGACCCGCGATCTGCAGCGCGTGCAGCACCGATCCGTAGCCCGCGAGCTCGTTGTTCTTGTGGAACACGTGCAGCAGGAAGCTGCCGTCGCCGCTCCAGTGGTTCATGACCTCCCACGCGATCAGGGTCAGTCGGCGGTCGATCGCGGCCTGCGTCAGCGCGTGGTCCTGCACGCAGTGGGGCCAGCCCCAGAGCGTCTGGCCCTCGCGCAGCTCGAGCAGGTCGTCGGCGCTCGGCTTCGTCAGCAGGATCACGTCGCAGCGCTCGATCAGCTCGGCGCGCGACAGCAGCCCGCCCACGAGGGGACGCAGCTCGTCGTCCCCGACGCCGAAGGTCTCGCCGTAGCCCTCCTCGAGGAACACGTGCGGCCGGACGGCGGCGGACAGGCGCTCGAGGTGCCGCGGGTGGATCGGCAGCCGCCGCTCGTTCTCCTTGGCGGTGCGGGCGATGACTCCGAGGTCGAGGCGGTCCATGGGTGGCTCCACGCTGTGGGTGTTTCCGCAGGGAATCCGCTGCTCGGTCACGCCGGTGCGCCTGGTGCACGGCACCGAGACGATCGGTGCCCCCGGGAGGATTCGAACCTCCGCTTCCGCCTCCGGAGGGCGGCGCTCTATCCCCTGAGCTACGGGGGCCAATGCGGCCAACTGCGGTGTGAGCCTACCCCACGCCCACTACCGTGGTGTCCATGCCCAGAGTGCTCGTGGTCGACGACACGGCCTCGATCCGATTTCTGATCCGCACCAACCTCGAGCTGGCCGGCTACGACGTCGACGAGGCGGTCGACGGCGTCGACTGCCTCGACGTCCTGAAGCGCCTCGACACGATGCCCGACCTCATCACGGTCGACGTCATGATGCCGCGGCTCGACGGCGTCGCGACCGTCACGGCGATCCGGGCCGACCCGCGCACGCGCGACATCGCGGTCGTCATGGTCTCGACGCAGGGGCAGGCCGCCGACATCCAGCGGGCCACCGAGGCGGGGGTCGACGCCTACGTGACCAAGCCGTTCGACCCCGACCACCTGGTCGTCACGGTCGGCGACGTCCTCGACCGCACGCGCGCCCGTCGCGCCCCCTGACGCGTTCCTCTTGAACCGGGCCCCCGACGGACGTACCGTTTCAGGTACACGGAAAGGAGGTGGTCCGAAGAATGAATTCGTCTTGGACATGTGAGGTGGCTGTCCGCTAGTCGCGGACCCCAGTTCAGCACCAACTGGACCGGTGACGGCGAATACCCGCAGTCATCCGACCCGCAGGGTGCCGAGTGTGTCCGCTCGGTGAGGGGCCTGAGCCCCAGCCCTGCGGGTCGTCCACGTCCGGGCCCGGTCGACGCGGCGGATACGCTGGTCGTGTGACCCCCGAGCAGCTCTCCAGCACGATCGTCGACGCCCTGACCGCCCTGACCGAGTCGGGGGCCGTGGCCCTCCCGGACGGCGTCCCCGCCCAGGTGCTCGTCGAGCGACCCAAGGTCAAGCAGCACGGCGACTACGCCACCAACATCGCGCTGCAGCTGGGCAAGAAGGCCGGTATGAACCCGCGCGAGTTCGCGCAGCTGCTGGCCGACCAGCTGGCGTCGGCCGAGGGCGTCGCGAGCGCCGAGATCGCCGGACCCGGCTTCCTCAACATCCGTGTCGCCGCGGGTGCGCAGGGGGCCCTGGCTCCGCAGATCGTCGCGGCCGGCACGTCGTACGGCACGAGCGACCTCTACGCCGGTCAGAGGGTCAACCTCGAGTTCGTCAGCGCCAACCCGACCGGCCCGATCCACATCGGTGGCGTGCGGTGGGCCGCGGTCGGCGACTCGCTCGGTCGCATCCTGACGGCGATCGGCGCCGACGTCACCCGCGAGTACTACTTCAACGACCACGGCGTGCAGATCGACCGCTTCGCGCGCTCGCTGCTGGCCGACGCCCGGGGCGAGGACGCGCCCGAGGACGGCTACGGCGGTCAGTACATCTCCGACATCGCGGCGACCGTCACCGCCAAGGTCCCCGGCGCCGCCGAGCTGCCCGACGACGAGGCGCTCGAGACGTTCCGCGCCGAGGGCGTCGACCTGATGTTCGGCGAGATCAAGGCGAGCCTGCACGACTTCGGCGTCGACTTCGACGTCTACTTCCACGAGAACGACCTGCACGAGTCGGGCGCCGTCGACCGCGCGATCGCCCGCCTGCGCGAGCTCGGGATGATGTACGAGCAGGACGACGCCACGTGGCTCAAGACGTCCGAGTTCGGCGACGACAAGGACCGCGTCGTCATCAAGTCCGACGGCCAGCCCGCCTACATCTCGGGAGATCTGGCGTACTACCTCGACAAGCGCGAGCGCGGCTTCGACCGCTGCCTCATCATGCTGGGCGCCGACCACCACGGCTACGTCTCGCGCATGATGGCGATGTGCGCCGCCTTCGGCGACACCCCGAAGGTCAACCTCGAGCTGCTGATCGGGCAGATGGTCAACCTGGTGCGCGACGGCGAGCCCCTGCGCATGAGCAAGCGCGCCGGCACGGTGCTGCGGCTGGAGGACCTCGTCGACGCGATCGGCGTCGACGCCTCGCGCTACGCCCTGGCGCGCTACTCGATGGACTCCACGATCGACCTCGACCTCGACCTGTGGGCCAGCCAGACCAGCGACAACCCGGTCTACTACGTCCAGTACGCGCACGCCCGCCTCTCGTCGATCATCCGCAACGCGGTCGACCTCGGCGTCACGATCGACGAGGCGACGTTCGACCCGTCGCTGCTGGCGGTCGAGCAGGAGGGTGCGCTGCTGCGCTCGCTCGCCGACTACCCGAAGGTCGTGGCCCGTGCGGCCGAGCTGCGCGAGCCGCACCGCATCGCGCGCTACCTCGAGGACACCGCCTCGGCGTTCCACAAGTTCTACGACGTCGCGCACGTCCTGCCCAAGGGCGACGAGGACCCGAGCGACCTGCACCGGGCCCGGCTCATGCTGGTCGCCGCGACGCGTCAGGTCATCGCCAACGGTCTGGCCCTGCTGGGCGTGACCGCTCCCGAGAGGATGTAGGCATGCGCTCCCACGAGGCCGGTGCCCTGCACGGCCAGGCCGGCGACCGCGGTCCCGCCTGGCTCAAGAACCCCGACGACCCCAACGAGCTCGTCCCGCACCTGTGGTCCGACGGCGTCGCGAAGGTCGACGGCGTCCTGACGGTCGCGGGCGCCTCGGCGACCGACCTGGCCGCCGAGTTCGGCACCCCGACCTACGTCGTCGACGAGGACGACTTCCGGCGTCGTGCGCGCGGGTTCAAGGAGGCGTTCCCCGACGCGGACGTCTACTACGCCGCCAAGGCGTTCCTGTGCGTCGCGACCGCCCGCTGGATCGCCGACGAGGGCCTCAACCTCGACGTCTGCACCGGCGGCGAGCTCGCGGTGGCGCTGAGGGCGGACGTCCCGCCCGCCCGCATCGCGCTGCACGGCAACAACAAGTCGGTCGCCGAGCTGCGCCGCGCGCTCGAGGCCGGCGTCGGCCGCATCATCATCGACTCGGTCGAGGAGATCGGGCGCCTGCGCGACCTGACCGCCGAGCTCGGCGTCACGGCAGCCGTCATGGTCCGCGTGACGGCCGGCGTCGAGGCGCACACCCACGAGTACATCTCGACGTCGCACGAGGACCAGAAGTTCGGCTTCTCGATCTCGGGCGGCGACGCGCTCGACGCCGTCCGGCGGGTCGTCGCCGAGCCGGGTCTCGAGCTGCGCGGCCTGCACTCGCACATCGGCTCGCAGATCTTCGTGACCGACGGCTTCGAGGTCGCCGCCCGTCGCGTGCTGCGCCTGCACGCGCAGGTGCAGGCCGAGCTCGGCGTCACGATGCCGGAGTTCGACCTGGGCGGCGGCTTCGGCATCGCCTACACGACGCAGGACGATCCCTCGACGCCCGCCGACCTGGCCCGCGGCATGCTGAAGATCGTCGACGACGAGTGCGCGTCGATGGGCATCGCCGTGCCGCACCTGTCGATCGAGCCCGGCCGCGCGATCGCCGGACCGTCGACGTTCACGCTCTACGAGGTCGGCACGAGCAAGTCGGTCGCCCTCGACGGCGGTGCCTCGCGGCGCTACGTCTCGGTCGACGGCGGCATGAGCGACAACATCCGTCCCGCGCTCTACGGCGCCGACTACTCGTGCACGCTGGCCTCCCGCACGTCCGAGACGCCCGCGGTGCTGAGCCGCGTCGTCGGCAAGCACTGCGAGTCGGGCGACATCGTCGTCAAGGACGAGTTCCTGCCCGGCGACGTCGAGGCGGGCGACCTGCTCGCCGTCCCCGGGACCGGTGCGTACTGCCGCTCGCTGGCCAGCAACTACAACCACGTCCCGCGGGCCGCGGTCGTCGCGGTGCGCGACGGCGAGGCGCGGGTCATCCTGCGCCGCGAGACCGAGGACGACCTGCTGACCCTCGACGTCGGGTAGTCGCGGTGCCTGCGCCGGTGACGCACCGCTACGCGGCGCGGTTCGCCGCGATGGTCGTCGTCGCCGCGGTGGTCGGTGCCGGCGTGACGGTCTGGGACTCGTGGGAGCTGGGTTTGGTCGTGGGGTGGGCGGCGGCGTGCATGCTCTACGTCGTGTGGGTGTGGGTGCTCATCGGGCGCATGGACGCCGAGGAGACCGCGACCCACGCGCGACGCGAGGACCCGGCGCGTGGGGTCGCAGACGCCCTGGTGCTCGTCGCCTCGGTCGCGAGCCTGGGCGCCGTGGCGATGCTGCTGGTCGAGGGCCACGACGCGTCCGACGCCCGGTCGGGCGCGCTGGCCGCGACCGCTCTGCTGGGCGTCGCCCTGTCGTGGCTGCTGGTGCACACGCTGTTCACGCTGCGCTACGCCGCGCAGTACTTCGAGGGGGAGCCGCTGCCGGGCGGTGGTCGTGACATCGACTTCAACACCGACGCCGCGCCGCGGTTCGCCGACTTCGCCTACGTCGCGTTCTCGGTCGGCATGACGTTCCAGATCTCCGACACGAACCTGCGCACCAGCGAGCTGCGCGGGCTGGTGCTCCGTCACGCGCTGCTGTCGTACGTCTTCGGCACCGTCGTGGTCGCGACGACGATCAACCTGGCGATCAGCCTCGCGGGCTGACCCCGCCCGGACGTCGTCACCGATGCGGTGACGCAGGTACCGGCGTGATGACGTCCGGGGCACGTGACGGGCATCCGCAGCCGATGCAGCCACCGAGGTCGTCGCGCAGGCGTTGCAGCTGCTCGATGCGGGCGTCGATCAGGTGAACGCGCGCAGCGCGGCCGTGACCGCGACGGCCGCCGCGACCGCGACGACCAGCGGGCCCTTGCGCACGAGGATGATGCCGCCGACCGTGACGCCGACGGTGTGCGCGCCGACGTGCCAGCGGTCGCCCGTCGCGAAGGTGCTGGTCACGACGAGCGCCGCCAGCAGCGCGGGTGCCATGAGGGCGATGACCCCGACGGCCCGCGGCGGCATCTCCCGTCCGCCGAAGGCCACCGGCCCGATGCCCTTGATGATCGCCGTGACGACGGTGCAGCCCGCGATGGTCCACCAGATCGTCGCGGTCATGCGGGCCGGCCTCCTCGGCGGAGTCCCCACAGGGCCACGAGGCTCGCCGCCAGCACCGGCAGTCCGGCGGGTGCGGCCGGGACCAGGCTGAGCGCGACCAGCCCACCCACGAGCGCGACGGCGAGGGTCGTCCGGTCCTTCACCTCGGCGAGCATCAGGGCCAGGAAGAACGTCGGGTAGATCGCGTCGAGGCCGAACCGGGACGGATCGCTGAACAGGTCGCCGCCCAGCGCGCCGACCGTCGTGCCGACGATCCACGTGACGTACTGCGGTGCCGTCGAGCCGAACAGGAACCAGCGGTCGAACGTCCCGTCGCCGCGGTTCGCCATGGCCCACGACGCGTCGACGACGGCCTGGCCCTGGGCCGCCCTCCACGGCGCGCGGCCCGGCAGGGACGGCCCCAGGGCGATGCCCATCGGCAGGAAGCGCGAGTTCATCAGCGCCGCTGCCGCGACGGCGGCGGTCGCGGTGCCGCCCGAGGCGAGGATCGACACGGCGGCGAACTGCGCCGAGCCGGCGAACACGATGGCCGACATCACGATCGTCGCCTCCGCGGAGAAGCCCGAGTCGCGAGCCAGGATGCCGAACGACATCGACAGGACGAGGCCGACGGCGGCGTAGGGGAAGGCGGCGCGGAAGCCGGCTCGGGCCGACGCGGCGCGGTCGTGGTCGCCGGTCGGGGACATCGAGCTCACGGCGACAGCCTGCCAGCAGCCCGGCCGGGGTCCTCCACGGGTCGGCGACGAACGTGAGACGTAGGGCCCCCGGGGGTGACCCGAAGGTCCCTCGATGCTCCCGACCGCCCCTCGGCGTCCGCCGTTGCAGGGGAGTGCGGGGGCGGGCCCCGGACGCCGATACCCTTGCCCGGTGAGCCCCTCATCGTCAGATCCCGTCGCGCGGACCCCAGGACGCCCGATCCGCGTCGCCCTGCTCGGCTGCGGCGTCGTCGGCACGGAGGTCGCCCGCCTGCTGACGCGTGACGCCGACGAGCTCGCCCAGCGTGTCGGCGCCCCGATGGAGCTGGTGGGCATCGCCGTCCGGCGCCTCGGTCGCGAGCGCGACCTCGACGTGCCCGACGAGCTGTTCACGACCGACGCGGCCGGGCTGGTCTCGCGCGGCGACATCGACGTCGTGATCGAGGTCATCGGCGGCATCGACCTGGCCCGCGACCTGATCCTCTCGGCCCTCGAGCACGGCGCCTCGGTCGTCACCGCCAACAAGGCCCTGCTCGCCGAGGACGGCGCGACGCTGTTCGAGGCGGCGCACAAGGCCGAGCGCGACCTCTACTTCGAGGCCGCCGTCGCGGGCGCGATCCCGATCGTCCGACCGCTGCGCGAGTCGCTGGCCGGCGACCGCGTGCAGCGCGTGCTGGGCATCGTCAACGGCACCACGAACTTCATCCTCGACGCCATGACCACGACCGGCCAGGGCTTCTCCGAGGCGCTCGACGAGGCGCAGCGGCTCGGCTACGCCGAGGCCGATCCGACGGCCGACATCGAGGGCTTCGACGCCGCCTCCAAGGCCGCGATCCTCGCGGGCCTGGCGTTCCACACGCGCGTCACGATCGGCGACGTCCACCGAGAGGGCATCACCGACGTCACCGCCGCCGACGTCCGCTCGGCCGACGAGATGGGCTGCGTCGTCAAGCTGCTGGCGATCTGCGAGCGGCACGAGACGCCCGACGGCCCGGCCGTCTCGGCGCGCGTGCACCCCGCGATGATCCCGCTGACGCACCCGCTCGCGAGCGTCCGCGGCGCGTACAACGCGGTCTTCGTCGAGAGCGAGGCGGCCGGCGAGCTGATGTTCTACGGCCCCGGCGCCGGCGGTGCCCCCACCGCGAGCGCGGTGCTGGGCGACGTCGTCTCGGTCGCCCGCAACCGTCGCAGCGACGTGTTCGGACCCGGTGAGTCGACCCACGCGCAGCTCGAGGTGCTCGACATGGGTCGGGCGCGCACCCGCTACCACGTCTCGATCGACGTCGACGACCGCGCGGGCGTGCTGGCGTCGGTCGCGAGCGCGTTCGCGGAGTACGACGTCTCGATCAAGACGGTCCGGCAGGAGGGCAGCGGGTCCGACGCCCAGCTGGTCATCGTGACCCACGAGGCCGAGGACGCCGCGCTGTCGGCGACCGTCGCGTCGCTGCGGGGTCTCGACATGGTGAGGGACGTGACATCGGTGATGCGCGTCGAGGGAGGATTCTGATGGCACACGTGTGGCGTGGCGTGATCGAGGAGTACCGCGAGTGGCTGCCCGTGACCGACGGGTCGCCCGTCATCTCGCTGGGCGAGGGCGGCACGCCGCTCGTCCGCTCGGCGTGGCTGTCGGGCCTCGTGCGCGGTGACGTCTGGCTCAAGGTCGAGGGCAACAACCCCACCGGCTCGTTCAAGGACCGCGGCATGACGACCGCCGTGTCGGTCGCCGTGGGCGAGGGCGCCAAGGCCGTGGTGTGCGCCTCGACCGGCAACACGTCGGCGTCGATGACGGCCTACGCGGCGCAGGCGGGCCTGACGCCCGTCGTGCTGGTGCCGCACGGCAAGATCGCCGCGGGCAAGATGGCCCAGGCCGTCATGCACGGCGCCGAGGTCATCCAGGTCAAGGGCGGCTTCGACGAGTGCCTGCAGCTCTCGCGGGCGCTGGCCGACAAGTACCCCGTCGCCCTGGTCAACTCCGTCAACCCGGTCCGGCTGCAGGGGCAGAAGACCGCGTCGTTCGAGATCGTCGACTCGCTCGGCGCCGCGCCCGACCTGCACGTCCTGCCGGTCGGCAACGCGGGCAACATCTCGGCCTACTGGCTGGGCTACCGCGAGTACGCCGACGCGGGCGTGTCGTCGGGCACCCCGCAGATGTGGGGCTTCCAGGCCAAGGGCTCCGACCCCATCGTGCAGGGTGCGCCGATCCCGCACCCCGAGACCGTCGCGACGGCCATCCGCATCGGCAACCCCGCGTCGTGGCACCTCGCCGAGGCCGCCCGCGACGAGTCCGCCGGTCGCATCGGGTCGGTCAGCGACGAGCAGATCCTGCAGGCCCAGCGCGACCTCGCCGCCCGCGACGGCGTCTTCGTCGAGCCGGCCTCGGCGGCCGGCGTCGCCGGCCTCGTCGAGGCCGCGGCCGCGGGACAGGTCGACCCGGGCCTGACGATCGCCGTCACGGTCACGGGCCACGGGCTCAAGGACATCGACACGGCGCTGTCGGGCGCCGGTGCGCTGGTCGACGCGATCATCGAGTTCGACGTCGACGCGGCGGCCGAGGCCGCCGGACTGCGGTGACGTTCGTCCAGGGGCCCGTCACGGTCCGCGTGCCGGCCTCGAGCGCCAACCTCGGGCCGGGCTTCGACGCGCTGGGCCTGGCCCTGTCGATGCACGACGAGATCACCGCCGAGGTCATCGACGCGGGCCTCGAGATCCACGTGTCGGGGGAGGGGCGCGACGGCGTCCCGCTCGACGAGACGCACCTGGTCGTGCAGGCGATGCACGCGGCGTTCGACCTGCTGGGCGGACGGCCGACGGGTCTGCGCCTGACGTGCGACAACGTCATCCCGCACGGGCGCGGGCTGGGCTCGTCGGCGGCCGCGATCGTCGGCGGCGTCGTGCTGGCCCGTGCGCTGGTCGACGGTGGCGACGAGCTGCTCGACGACGCCGCGGCCTTCCAGCTGACGGTCGACATCGAGGGACACCCCGACAACGTCGCGGCCGCCTTCTTCGGCGGTCTCACGATCTCGTGGATCGACGGCGCCGCCGCATCGGTGGAGCGCCTCGACACCGACGTCGCCGTGACGGTGTTCGTGCCGTCGACGGCGGTGTCGACCGAGAAGGCCCGTGGGCTGCTGCCCGAGACGGTCCCGCACGGGGACGCGGCGGTCAACGCGGGCCGGGCGGCGCTGCTCGTCGCGGCCCTGACCGGGGCGCCGCACCGGCTGATCTCGGCCACCGAGGACCGCCTGCACCAGGCGTACCGCGCCGAGGCGATGCCCGACTCCTACAAGCTGCTGCGGGCGCTGCGGGTCGAGGGCGTGCCGACGATCATCTCCGGCGCGGGCCCCACGGTGCTGGCGTTCGCGCGGGGTGTCGCCGACGCCGTGCCCGCGGGCTGGTCGGTCCACGAGCTCGACGTCGACGCGACGGGTGTCCGGGTCGTCGGTCGCTGAGCCGTCGCACCCGAGGGTGTTATGGTGAGCGGGTCGGAGTCGAGTACATCTCCCCGACAGCTCCACCGCAAGTGAGCAGTGCCACTTCGCCGCCCGTCAGATACGGGCCAGCCCTGATGCCTCCCGGACTCCCGGAGCACTGGCCGTGTGGCCTCATCCCCGTAAGGAACCTACGTGACCGACACCACCACATCCGACGCGTCCACGCCGACCGACGCTCCCGCGGCCACCGCCGCGCCGAGGCGCACCGGCGGAGGACTGGGCGGCAAGGTGCTCGCCGAGCTCCAGGAGATCGCCTCCGAGCTCGGCATCACCGGCGCCGAGAAGATGCGCAAGGGCGCTCTGATCGACGCCATCAAGATCGCCCGCGGCGACGCGGGCACCTCGACGAAGGCCGCGGTCAAGGCCGCCTCCGGCCCCGCCGTCGACACGACGCCGCCGGCGGCCGTGACGCTGCCCGTCGCCGAGCCCACGACCGACACCGCGGCCGCGGCCGACGCCCCGGCGAAGGCCGAGAAGCCTGCCCGCAGCCGTCGTGCCAAGGCCGACAAGCCGGCCGTCGAGAAGGCCGACCAGGCCTCCGCCGAGGTGGCCGAGCCCGAGGTCGAGCGGCCGGCCCGCGCGGGCCGCGCCGCTGCCAAGGACCGCGACGCCACGGCCGACACGCGCGCCGAGGGCCGTGCCGACGAGCAGCCCAAGGACGACGACTCCGACGGCGGCAACGCCAACGGCGCCGGCAACGGCAACGGCCGTGGACGGGGTCGCGGCCGTGGCCAGGGCGGCCAGAACAAGGACGGCGGCCAGAACAACAACGGCGGCGGCCAGAACAACAACAACGGCGGCGGTCAGAACAAGGACGCCGCGCAGGCCAAGGACGGCGGCCAGGCCAAGGACGGCAACCAGGGCGGCGGCCGCCAGAACAACCAGAACGGCGGCAACGCGCCCGCGCAGAACCGCAGCCAGGGCGGTGCCCCGGCCAACGGTCCGGAGGACGACGACGAGATGGGCGGCCGTCGCCGCAACCGTCGCGGTCGCAACCGCAACGGTGCCGCAGCCGGCCGCGGCGGTGCGATGGACGTCGACACGTCCTACACCGAGGACGACGTCCTGGTGCCCGCCGCGGGCATCCTCGACATCCTCGACAACTACGCCTTCGTCCGCACGACGGGCTACCTGCCGAGCGACAACGACGTCTACGTCTCGCTGTCGATGGTCCGCAAGTGGGGCCTTCGCCGCGGTGACGCCGTCGTCGGCCAGGTGCGCCAGCCCCGCGAGGGCGAGCGCAAGGAGAAGTTCAACCCGATGGTCAAGATCGACTCGGTCAACGGCATGAGCCTCGACGAGGCCACCAAGCGGGTCGAGTTCTCGCAGCTCACGCCGCTGCACCCGACCGAGCGCCTGCGCCTCGAGGGCGAGGCCGGCGGTGTCACGGGCCGCGTCGTCGACTTGGTCGCGCCGATCGGCAAGGGCCAGCGCGGTCTCATCGTCTCGCCGCCCCAGGCCGGCAAGACCATGGTCATGCAGCAGCTCGCGCACGCCATCACGGCGAACAACCCCGAGTGCCACCTGATGGTCGTCCTGGTCGACGAGCGTCCCGAGGAGGTCACCGACTTCCAGCGCTCCGTCAAGGGCGAGGTCATCGCGTCCACGTTCGACCGTCCCGCGACCGACCACACGATGGTCGCCGAGCTCGCGATCGAGCGCGCCAAGCGCCTGGTCGAGCTGGGCCACGACGTCGTGCTGCTGCTCGACGGCATCACCCGGTTGGGTCGCGCCTACAACATGGCCGGTCCGACGTCGGGTCGCGTCATGTCCGGCGGGGTCGACTCGTCGGCGCTGTACCCGCCGAAGAAGTTCTTCGGCGCGGCCCGCAACGTCGAGGACGGCGGCTCGCTGACGATCCTCGCGACGGCGCTCGTCGAGACGGGCTCGCGCACCGACGAGGTCATCTTCGAGGAGTTCACGGGCACCGGCAACTGGGAGCTGCGTCTGCGTCGCGACCTCGCCGACCAGCGCATCTTCCCGGCGATCGACCTCACCGCGTCGAGCACGCGCCGCGAGGAGCTGCTGATGGGCGCCGACGAGCTCGCCGAGGCCGGCAGGCTCCGCCGCGGCCTGGCCGGTGTCGACGGCCAGAAGGGTCTCGAGCTGGTGCTCGAGACGCTCGCCAGGACCAAGGACAACGCCGACCTGCTGACGCAGGTCACCAAGGCGCTGCCCGCGACCTGAGCCGGCGGCTGACGAGGGGTGGATCCGCAGGACCGGGTCCACCCCTTCGTCGTCTCGTCGACCGGGGCCGCCCCCGTCAGGTGGGCTTCCCCGAGGCCCCGTCGGCGAGGTGCGCCATGAGCCGCTCCATGCGCAGGATCCCGACGAAGCGTCCGGCCCCGTCGGTGCAGCACAGGGGGACGAAGCGGTGCTCCGCGGGGCGTGCCATGGCGCGGGAGACGACATCGGCGACCGGGGTGTCGACGTTGACGGTCATGACGTCGACCGGCTCGTGCCGGCCGCCCGCGTGGTGCAGCAGCGCGACGGGGCGGTGCTGCTCGTCGACCACGACGACGTGCTCGAAGCCCGTCGCCTCGGCCAGGACGCTGCGGGTCGCCTCGGGGTGGCGGGTCGTGTAGGCCTGCTGCAGCAGTGATCGCAGCACGCCGTCCGGCGTCCTCGTGGCCGGCGGCAGCGCGGTCCGCGTCGCGCCGGGGATCGTGGGCCACGCCGGGCCGGCCACCCCGACGAACGGCCCGCGCGCCAGCGGCACGCCGAGCTGCGCCAGGACCCGCAGCTCGGCGGCCGTCTCGACCGCGTCCGCCAGGATCCACGCGTCGAGCTGTCCCGCGAGCTGGCCCGTCACCTCGATCGCGGTGCGCCGGCTCGGGTGGGTGTCGATGCCGCGCGTCCACGCGGCACCCAGGCGGATGATCGCGGGACGCAGCCGGACGATGCTGCCGAGCTCCGGCTGGGCGTCGTCCCGGCCGCCGACCGCGATGCGGGCGCCCGCGGCACGGTAGTCGTCGAGCGCCGGCACGGCACGCGAGACCAGCTCGCTGCTGAAGTCCGTCACGTCGAGCACGACCCCGCCGAGCTGACCGTGGGCCGCGAGACGCGACCGGACGGCGGGATCGCCGACCAGGTCGAGCGGGACGGGCACCGAGATGAACGTGTTGGTGGGCAGCGTCGCCGACGCTGTCAGGGCCGCGTCGATCGTCCGCACCGTGACGGCCCACCGCGGGACCGGGTCGGCGAGACGTCCGCGCGACACCTCGGGCACGGCGTGGAACCCCGCGGCCGTGCCGCGCGCCACGTCGAGGATGGGTTGGTGCAGCACCGTGACACCGGCGTCGCGGGCGGTACCCGCGTGAGTCGTGTCGGCCCCCGGCAGGCGGGGGAGCGAGCCCATCGTGGCCACGCCGATCAGGCGACGGCGACGATGTGGGCCCGGACCGCGGCCACGAGCTCGTCCGAGACCTCGACGACTCCGTGGTCGGCGGCGTGCGTGGCCACCTGCACCAGGATGTCGTCCTCGGTGTCGCACACCCACGACGCGCGGCATCCCGGCACGACGTCTCCGCAGGCGAAAGTCTTCATGATCGGACCTCCCAGTTCCGACGGACCCGCTCCCTGGCCGACAGCGCGGCCTCGGGTCCGATGAGCCTCAGGGTAGGCCAGATCCTCCACGCCGAGAGGGTTTTCGCGCAAGAAGCCCCGGGTGCGCGGCTTTGGGATGGTCGCTGCCACGGGCCGCACCTACGATGGACGCATGACCACCGCCTACGACTTCTCCGCGACCTCGATCGACGGCACCGACCGCCTCCTGGCCGACTACCGCGGCAAGGTGCTGCTGATCGTCAACACCGCCACCCAGTGCGGTTTCACGCCCCAGTTCAAGGGCCTCGAGGCGGTCTACCAGGAGTACGTCGACCGCGGTCTGGTCGTGCTGGGCTTCCCGTGCGACCAGTTCGGCAACCAGAACCCCGACGGCGACGACGAGACCGCGACGTTCTGCGAGAAGAACTTCGGCGTCACGTTCCCGCTGTTCTCCGAGATCGAGGTCAACGGCGACGGCGCCCACCCGCTGTACCAGTGGCTGAAGAAGGAGAAGGGCGGCATCGGGCCGTCCAAGATCAAGTGGAACTTCACCAAGTTCCTCGTCGACGCCGAGGGCAACGTCGTCAAGCGCTACGGATCGGCGACCAAGCCCGAGAAGATCCGCGGCGACATCGAGAAGCTCCTCCCCGCGGAATAAACCCGCCCCCGATTTCGCTGAACCATGTGCCAACTGGCACAATCCATCCTTGGTTCTGGTTCACGCCACCGCACTCCGCGGGACGACCCAGCGACCGCCGAGAGGACACATCATGAAGAACGGCATCCACCCCGACTACGTCGACACCGAGGTCACCTGCACCTGCGGCAACACGTTCACGACCAAGAGCACGGCGCCCGAGGGCGTTCTCCGCGCCGACGTCTGCTCCGCCTGCCACCCGTTCTACACGGGCAAGCAGAAGATCCTCGACACCGGCGGACGCGTCGCCCGCTTCGAGAAGCGTTACGCCAAGAAGTAGCGACCTGCCAGCGCCGACCCCAGCCCCCACCGGGCTCGGGTCGGCGCTGTCGTTGTGTCCGCCCCCGCCCACCCCGTCCGTCCCTCACCCAGGAGCCAGTCATGTTCGAGGCCGTCGACTCCCTCGTCCGCGAGCACGCCGAGCTCGAGGAGCGCATGGGCGATCCGTCGGTGCACTCCGACCCGGGCCTGGCCAAGAAGCTCGGTCAGCGCTACGCCGAGCTGAGCGCGATCGTCAAAACGTACCGCGACTTCCAGCAGGCCACCGACGACCTCGAGGCCGCGCGCGAGCTCGCCGCGGAGGACTCCTCGTTCGCCGCCGAGATCGACGCCCTCGAGCCGCGCCTGCACGAGCTGTCCGAGCGGCTGCAGCGCCTCCTGGTGCCGCGTGACCCGCAGGACGCCAAGGACGTCCTCCTGGAGATCAAGGGCGGCGAAGGGGGTGAGGAGTCGGCCCTGTTCGCCGGTGACCTGCAGCGGATGTACGCGCGCTACGCCGAGCAGCGGGGCTGGAGGACCGAGATCCTCGACGCGACGGAGTCGGCGCTCGGCGGCTACAAGTCCGTCACGATGGCCGTCAAGGCCAAGGGGACGCCCGAGCCGGGCGAGGCCCCGCACGCGCTCCTGAAGTTCGAGGGCGGCGTGCACCGCGTCCAGCGCGTCCCCGTCACGGAGTCGCAGGGCCGCATCCACACGTCCGCCGCGGGTGTCCTGGTGCTGGCCGAGGCCGAGGACGTCGACGTCGAGATCCACGACGCCGACCTGCGCATCGACGTCTACCGGTCGTCGGGCCCCGGCGGGCAGAGCGTCAACACGACCGACTCGGCGGTGCGCATCACGCACGTCCCGACCGGCATCGTCGCGAGCTGCCAGAACGAGAAGAGCCAGCTGCAGAACAAGGAGCAGGCCATGCGCATCCTGCGCTCGCGCCTGCTCGACGCGGCGCAGGCGGCGGCCGACGCGGAGGCGTCCGACGTGCGCAAGGCGCAGATCCGCACGGTCGACCGCTCCGAGCGCATCCGCACGTACAACTTCCCCGAGAACCGCCTGTCGGACCACCGCACGGGCTTCAAGGCGTACAACCTCGACCAGGTCATGGACGGGGCGCTCGACGACGTCATCGGCTCCCTGGTCGACGCCGACCTGGCCGTCCGGCTCGCCGCCGTCGAGTCCGGGGCGTAGGCGCACGATGGCCGTCCGGTCGCAGGCCGAGCGCCTGCTCGAGCAGGCGACGTCCGATCTCGACGCCGGGGGAGTGTCGTCGCCGCGCCACGACGCGGAGGTGCTGCTGAGCCACGTCACGGGCGTGCCGCGCCTGATGCTGCTCGACGCGGCCCGCCCCGACGGCATGCAGGTGCAGCAGTTCCAGCGGCTCGTCGAGGCCCGGGCGTCNTGCCGCTCCAGCACCTGACGGGGTCGGCGGGCTTCCGCTACGTCGACGTCGAGGTCGGGCCGGGGGTGTTCGTCCCGAGGCCCGAGACCGAGCTGCTGGCGGGGTGGGCGATCGACCACGCCCGGACGCTCGAGGCGCCCGTCGTCGTCGAGCTGTGCGCGGGCGCGGGGGCGATCTCGCTGTCGGTCGTCCACGAGGTGCCGGGTGCCCGGGTGCACGCCGTCGAGCTCGACGAGCCGGCGTTCGAGTGGGCGCGCCGCAACCTCGTGGGCACGGGCGTCGACCTGCGGCTCGGCGACATGGCCGACGCGTTCGCCGACCTCGACGGCCAGGTCGACGTCGTCGTGGCCAACCCGCCGTACATCCCGCTCGACGCGTGGGAGAGCGTGGCCCCCGAGGCCCGCGACCACGACCCCGCGCTGGCCCTGTGGTCGGGCGACGACGGCCTCGACGCGATGCGCGTCGTCGACCGCGTCGCGTGGCGGCTGCTGAGGCCCGGGGGAGTCGTGGGCGCCGAGCACGCCGACGCGCAGGGCGAGTCGGCCCCGGCCGTCTTCACCGGACGCTGGGCCGACGTGCGCGACCACCGCGACCTCGCCGACCGACCCCGCTACGTCACCGCCACCAAGCCCCGCCGATAGGCTCGGACGCACCATGGGCCTCGACGAGCTGGGACTGATCGGTGCCGCGATCGCCGTCGGTCTCGGCGCAGCTGTGCTTCCGGTGTTCGTCAACGCCGAGGTCTACGTCGTCGCGATCGGGGCGACCGTCAACAGCCGGCCGTTCCTCGCGCTGCTGATCCTGATCCACGTCATCGCCACGACGATCGGCAAGGCCTTCGTCTTCCAGCTCGCCCGCAAGGGCACCAACAAGATCCGCATGGTCGAGCCGAGGCCACCCCGCAGCGCGTTCACGGCATTCGTACGACGGGTGGGGCGGCGGCTCGCGCGCACGCGCTTCTTCCGGTGGGTCAAGCGCGTCAACGACTGGCTCCTGACGCTGCTCGACCGGCCGTACTCGGGCGGGCTGACCGCGTTCATGTCGTCGCTGACGGGCATCCCGCCCCTCGCGCTCGTGACGATCCTGGCGGGTGCGTCGAAGCAGCCGCAGTGGCTGTTCCTCACGATGGTGTTCACCGGCCGCCTGATCCAGTTCCTCACGATCGCCTTCCTGCTCCACCAGGTCAGCTGGTTCTGAGCACCGCCGACGAGTCACGCACGCCCGCCGACGAGTCACGTACGCCCGCCGACGAGTCACTCGCGTCCGGCGGGAGTGACTCGTGACGCGGCGGGAGTGACTCGCGGGCGGGCGTGGGTGGCTCGCGACGCGGCGTGGGTGACTCGTCGGCGGTGGGGTGGGGGACGGGGGCGACCGCCTACGATGGGCGGGTGAGGTTCGACTGCAGCGTGGACGAGGAGTACGACCGCGGGTTGCTGGCTGCGCAGGCCGCCCTCGAGACCGGCAAGCTGGTGGTGCTGCCGACCGACACGGTCTACGGCCTGGCCGCCGACGCGTTCTCGCCGCGGGCGGTCCAGAACCTGCTCGACGCCAAGGGCCGCGGCCGCGACATGCCGCCCCCCGTGTTGGTCGGTGCCCCCACGACCCTCGACGCCCTCGCCGTCGACATCCCCGCGTGGCTGCGCACGATGGTCGAGGCGTTGTGGCCCGGCCCGCTGACGATCGTGTGCCGGCAGCAGCCCTCGCTGACGTGGGACCTCGGCGAGACGCACAACACCGTCGCGGTCCGCATGCCCGACGACCGGCGAGCCCTGGCCCTCCTGAAGCAGACCGGCCCGCTGGCCGTCAGCAGCGCCAACACGACGGGCTCCCCGGCGGCCCAGGACGTCGACGAGGCCGAGCGCATGCTGGGTGCCCGGGTCGCGGTCTACCTCGACGGCGGGCCGACGTCGTCGGGCACGCCCTCGACGATCCTCGACGCGACGGGCACGACCCCGCGGGTGCTGCGCCAGGGCGCCGTCCCGCTCGAGGTGCTGCACCAGTTCAACAACACGATCGAGCCGGCGGACGACGCCGAGGGCGGGCCCGCCTAGTGCGCGAGTACCTGGTCGTCTTCGGCGTGGCCCTCGGCGTGACGTACCTGCTGGCGTCGATCGCCCGCCAGGCCGCCTACCACCTCGGCGCCGTCGCGCGGGTGCGCGACCGCGACGTCCACGCCATCCCGACCCCGTACTTCGGCGGTCCCGCGATGCTCGGCGGACTGCTGGCGGCGTACCTGGTCGCGACGAGCCTGCCGTTCCTCTCGCTGGCCGACGACGGCGTGTTCGACGACGTCCGCGCCGTCGTGCTGGGCGGCATCGTGATCTGCGTCGTGGGGGTCGTCGACGACCTGTACGAGCTCGACGCCCTCAGCAAGTTCGCGGGCCAGGTGCTGGCCGGCATCATCGTCGTCGCGCAGGGCGTGCAGTTCTACTACCTGCCGCTGTACGGCAACTACATCGGCCTCGACCAGGCGCAGGCGATGATCTTCACGGTCCTGCTGATCGTCGGGACGGCCAACGCGGTCAACTTCGTGGACGGCCTCGACGGGCTCGCGGCCGGGATGGTCGCGATCGGCGCCGTGGCCTTCTTCGCCTACGCCTTCGTGCTGGCGGTCGAGAACGGCGAGACGCGTGCCATCGCGGCGGCTTTGCTGACGGCGGCGCTGGCGGGAGCGTGCATCGGCATCCTGCCGCACAACTTCTTCCCGGCCCGCATGTTCATCGGCGACTCGGGCTCGATGCTGATCGGCTTCGTGCTGGCGTGCTCGTCGATCAGCCTGACCGGCCAGTTCCCGGCGACCGAGATCTCCGAGGGCATCGGCGGTGCCGAGCGCAGCTTCCTGCCGACCCTGCTGCCGCTGATCCTGCCGTTCACGATCCTGCTCGTGCCGTTCGTCGACCTGGCCCTGGCGGTCGTCCGCCGCACGCGGGCCGGCCGGTCGCCGTTCAGCCCCGACAAGATGCACATCCACCACCGCCTGCTCGAGATCGGCCACTCGCACCGCCGCGCCGTCCTGCTGATGTACGCGTTCGCGGGCCTCGTGGCCTTCGGCAGCGTCGTGATCAGCCTGTTCAGCGGCTGGCAGTCCATCGCGGGCTTCGGCGCCCTGGCCGTGCTGACGGTCGCGGCGGTGTTCCTGCTGCCCAAGCTCGAGGAGAAGGTGTGGTCATGAGGAACGGACGGACGGGCGCCGTGCGCCGTGTGCTGCTGCCGGTCGTGGCCGTCACGGCGGTCGCCGCCGGCGCGTTCGGCGTCGCCGAGGGGTCGGACGGCGTCTACGGCGCTCTGCTCGGGGGAGCGGTCGTGATCCTGTTCCTGGGCTCGACCCCCGTCGTCCTGACGCCGCTGGTGCGGCGCAGCGCGGCGATGTCGCTGCCGGTCGCCCTGACGTTCCTCGGGGTCAAGTCGGTGGCCGCCCTCATCGTGCTCGCGCTGCTGTTCGACATCGGCGGCCTGGCCGACCGGATCGACTTCATGGCCTTCGGGATCACGGCCATCGCGGCGTCGTTGGCGTGGACGTTTCTGCAGATCGTCGCGTACCGCAACGACCGTACGCCGACCTATGACCTGAGTAACAAGGACTGAGCAGACCCTGATAGCCTCGGCAGTGCGAACCGGGTCACCGCCAAGCGCATGACTCCTCGCACGACAATGACGCTGGCCGTATGCCCCACCGACGCGAGTCGAGGGCGACCGCGCCATGAGACAAAGGTGAATGAGTGACGCTCGCCTCCATCGCATTCGGTGCGGTTACCGGTCCGCCCAGCCCCGGGCCGTCCGACTTCGATCTTCCCGGCATCGCCGGTTCGGCCGTCACCAAGCCGATGGTGCTCGTCGCGCTGTCGGTCGTGATCATCGTGGCGCTGTTCTACGCGATGGCCCGCCCCGCCGCGGTCGTCCCCGGACGCATGCAGTTCGCCGGAGAGCTCGTCTACGGATTCGTCCGCAACGGCATCGCCCGCGAGAACATCGGCTCGCACGACTTCCAGAAGTACGTGCCGTTCCTGTTCTCGCTGTTCCTGTTCGTGCTGGTGAACAACTTCTACGGCATCATCCCGGTGATCCAGTTCCCGACGATGTCGCACATCGGCTACCCGCTGGCCATCGCGGTCCTGTCGTGGCTGGTCTACAACGGCGCCGGCATCGCCAAGAAGGGCTTCCTCGGCTACCTCAAGCACGAGACCGTGCCGGCCGGCATGAAGGGCCCCATCCTCCTGCTGCTGGTGCCGCTGGAGTTCCTGTCCAACATCCTGCTGCGACCCGTCACCCTGACGCTGCGTCTGTTCGCCACGATGTTCGCCGGCCACCTGCTCGTGATCCTCTTCGCGCTCGGCGGCGAGTACCTGCTGCTCCACTCCGACCCCGTCCTGAACAAGGTCGCCGGCGTCTTCTCGGTGGTCCTGGCCATCGGCATCAGCTTCCTGGAGATCCTCATCATGTTCCTCCAGGCCTACGTGTTCACCCTCCTGACCTCGATGTACATCAGCGAAGCCATCGCTGACGAGCACTGAGACCAGCACCCGAACGACAACTTCATCGTCATCCCTCCACATCCACGACGCGGACTCCCCGTGTCGCAACGAAAGGAAACGCCGTGGAAACCATCGGCACTCTGAACATGGTCGGTCTCGGCCTCGCCGCGATCGGCCCCGGTATCGGCGTCGGCCTGATCTTCGCCGCGTTCGTCACCGGTGTCGCCCGTCAGCCCGAGGCTGAGGGCAAGCTGCGCCAGATCGCGATCCTCGGCTTCGTCCTCGCCGAGCAGTTCTTCATCATCGGACTGGCCCTGGCGTTCGTCCTCAAGGCCAGCAACACCTGATTCCGATCACTCGACCAAAGGCAACCACATGATCTCGACACTCGTGTTCGCCGCCGCGGAGAACGCGGAGGAGGAAGAGCTGAACCCGCTGATCCCGCACCTCGCGGAGATCGTCATCGGGCTCGTCTTCTTCGCGATCCTCCTCCTGCTGATCTGGAAGGTCGTCGCCCCGCTGTTCGAGAAGGCCTACGCGGAGCGCACTGCGGCCATCGAAGGTGGCATCGAGGAGGCCCAGGCCGCCCAGAAGGAGGCCAAGGCAGCCCTCGAGCAGTACACGGCCCAGCTCGCGGGGGCGCGGCACGAAGCCGCCGCCATCCGCGAGGAGGCCAAGGAGCAGGGCGCGCAGATCATCGCCGAGCTCCGGGCCCAGGCCCAGGCCGAGGCCGAGCGCATCACCACGACGGCGCACGCGCAGGTCGAGGCCGAGCGTGCCCAGGTCCTGGCCCAGCTCAAGGGCGAGGTCGGGTCCATGGCCACCGCGCTCGCGGGTCGCATCGTCGGCGAGGTCCTCGACGACTCCGCGGCCCAGAAGCGCACGGTCGAGCGCTTCATCGCCGAGCTCGAGGAGTCGGCGAACTGATGCGAGGCATTTCAGCGAAGTCTCTCG
The DNA here is from genome assembly GCF_001426485.1 of Aeromicrobium sp. Root472D3. Taxonomy (GTDB): domain Bacteria; phylum Actinomycetota; class Actinomycetes; order Propionibacteriales; family Nocardioidaceae; genus Aeromicrobium. The sequence goes on from NZ_LMET01000001.1 coordinate 1,666,281, forward strand.
ACGAGGTCCTGGCAGCCGTGAGTGCTGCCGGGACCGGGTCGGGCGACCTCGGAGTCGAGCTGTTCGACATCGTCGCGACGCTCGACCGTGAACCCGCCCTGCGGCGCGTGCTGACCGACCCGTCGACCGAGGCGCAGGCCAAGGCCGGGCTGGCCGAGCAGGTGTTCGGCGGCAAGGTCAGTGCCGACGCCCTGACGGTCCTGCGGGTCGCGGTCAGCGGTCGTTGGGCGTCGGGTCGCGATCTCACCGACGGTCTCGAGACCGCCGGCGTGACCGCGCTGGTGGCCTCGGCCGACAGTGCGGGCGACCTCGACGCCGTCGAGACCGAGCTGTTCGAGGTCGGTCGCTTCGTGCGGTCCGACGCCGAGCTGCGGCAGATCGTGTCCGACCGGGCGCTCGCGCCCGCGGCCAAGGGTGAGCTGCTGCGCACCCTGCTGGGCGGCAAGGTCTCGGGCACGACGCTGGCGCTGGCCTCGCAGGCCGCCGCCGCGCGGACCGGATCGTTCGAGCGCGCGCTGACCGCCTTCGGCGTCGTCGCGGCCGAGCGTCGCAGCCGCCTGCTGGCCGAGGTGCGCGTCGCCACCGAGCTGGGCGAGTCCGAGAAGACCCGGCTCGCCGCCGCGCTCGCCAAGAAGTACGGGCGCGACGTCCACCTCAACATCGTCGTCGATCCCTCGATCGTCGGAGGCATCGCCGTCTCCGTCGGTGACGAGGTCGTCGACGGCTCCATGGCAACTCGCCTCGAGGTCGCCCGCCGGCGACTCGCAGGCTGACCAGAACTCCCCCGAAACAGTCTTTCACCGAAGAAGAAGGCAGGCACACACATGGCGGAACTCACCATCCGTCCGGACGAGATCCGTGACGCGTTGCAGAAGTTCGTGGCCGACTACAAGCCCAGCGCGGCGGCCACCGAAGAGGTCGGCATCGTCGCGACCGCCGGCGACGGCATCGCGCGCGTCGAGGGTCTGCCCTCGGCCATGGCCAACGAGCTCCTCGAGTTCGAGGACGGCACGCTGGGCCTCGCCCTCAACCTCGACGTCCGCGAGATCGGCGTCGTCATCCTCGGTGAGTTCTCCGGGATCGAGGAGGGCCAGACCGTGCGTCGCACCGGCGAGGTCCTGTCGGTCCCCGTGGGCGACAACTACCTGGGTCGCGTCGTCGACCCGCTGGGTGCCCCGATCGACGGCCTCGGCGAGATCGTGACCGACAAGCGTCGCGCCCTCGAGCTGCAGGCTCCCAACGTCATGCAGCGCAAGAGCGTGCACGAGCCGATGATGACGGGTCTCAAGGCGATCGACTCGCTGACCCCCATCGGCCGCGGCCAGCGTCAGCTGATCATCGGCGACCGCCAGACCGGCAAGACCGCGATCGCGATCGACACGATCATCAACCAGAAGGAGTTCTGGGAGTCGGGCGACCCCGACAAGCAGGTCCGCTGCATCTACGTCGCGATCGGCCAGAAGGGCTCGACGATCGCCTCGGTGCGCGGCGCGCTCGAGGAGGCCGGCGCTCTGGAGTACACGACGATCGTGGCCGCTCCCGCCTCCGACTCCGCGGGCTTCAAGTACCTCGCCCCGTACACCGGCTCGGCCATCGGCCAGGAGTGGATGTACGCCGGCAAGCACGTGCTCATCGTGTTCGACGACCTGTCGAAGCAGGCCGAGGCGTACCGCGCCGTGTCGCTGCTGCTGCGTCGTCCGCCGGGCCGCGAGGCCTACCCGGGTGACGTCTTCTACCTGCACTCGCGGCTGCTCGAGCGCTGCGCCAAGCTCAGCGACGAGCTGGGTGCCGGCTCGATGACGGGTCTGCCGATCATCGAGACCAAGGCCAACGACGTCTCGGCGTACATCCCGACCAACGTCATCTCGATCACCGACGGACAGATCTTCCTGCAGTCCGACCTGTTCAACGCCAACCAGCGTCCCGCGGTCGACGTCGGCATCTCGGTCTCGCGCGTCGGTGGCGCCGCGATGCAGAAGTCGATGAAGAAGGTCACCGGCTCGCTCAAGGTCGAGCTCGCGCAGTACCGCGCGATGGAGGCGTTCGCGATGTTCGCGTCCGACCTCGACGCCGCGTCCAAGCAGCAGCTCGCCCGTGGTCAGCGCATCATGGAGCTGTTCAAGCAGGGCCAGTACGCGCCGTTCCCGGTCGAGCACCAGGTCGTGTCGATCTGGGCGGCCTCGGCCGGCAAGCTCGACGCCGTCCCGGTCGAGGACGTGTCGCGCTTCGAGACCGAGTTCCTCGACTACCTCAAGCGCTCGCACGCCGGGATCCTCGACGCCATCCGCGAGACCGGCAAGTTCGAGGACGACAACCGCTCGGCCCTCGAGCAGGCGTACGACTCGTTCACCGATCAGTTCGAGACCTCCGGGGGCGGCTCGATCAAGGCCGGTCACGAGGAGTTCGACGCCCTGTCCGACGAAGACGTCGAGCAGGAGCAGATCGTCAAGCAGAAGCGGGGCTGACGATGGCCGCATCGGTCCGCGAGCTACGCGCGAAGATCAGGTCGACCCAGGCGACCAAGAAGATCACGCGCGCCATGGAGCTCATCGCTGCGTCGCGCATCATCAAGGCGCAGCAGCGAGCGGCGGCGGCAGCGCCGTACGCCCGTGAGCTCACGCGCGCCGTGTCGGCCGTCGCCACCTTCTCCAACGTCGACCACCCGTTGACGACCGAGAAGGAGAACCCCACCAAGGCGGCGGTGCTGGTCATCACGAGCGATCGTGGTCTGGCCGGCGCCTACTCCTCGGCGGTGCTCAAGGAGGCCGAGCGCCTCGTCGAGAAGCTGCAGGGCGAGGGCAAGGACGTCGACCTGTACCTCAGCGGTCGCAAGGCCGAGGCGTACTACCGGTTCCGCGGACGCGAGTTCGTCGAGTCGTGGACGGGCTTCTCCGACCAGCCGCAGTACTCTGACGCCCGCGAGATCGGCAACACGCTGGTCCGCACGTTCGCCCTCAGCGAGACCGACGAGGAGGCTCTCGATCCCGCTCTGGCGTCCGACGAGCTGCACGTCGTGTTCACGCGGTTCAAGTCGATGCTGACGCAGGAGCCCGACGTCATCCGTCTGCTCCCGCTCGAGGTCGTCGAGGGCACGGAGGCGCCCAGCGCCGACGAGGTCCTGCCGCTGTACGAGTTCGAGCCGTCGGCCCACGACGTCCTCGACGCGCTGCTGCCCAAGTACGTCCACAGCCGCATCTACTACTGCCTGCTCCAGGCCTCGGCCTCCGAGCTCGCGGCACGTCAGAAGGCGATGAAGTCGGCGACGGACAACGCGCAGGACCTCATCGAGAAGTACACCCGGACAGCCAACCAGGCCCGCCAGGCGGGNAGTGAGTGAGAGAGATGACTGCACAGACCGCAGACCTGACCACGGACGACGCGACGCTGGCCACGGGCCGGGTCGCTCGTGTCACCGGCCCCGTGATCGACGTCGAGTTCCCGAGCGACGCGATCCCCGACATGTACAACGCTCTCAAGGTCGACACCACGATCGACGGCGTCACCGAGACGTTGACCCTCGAGGTCGCCCTCCACATCGGCGACGGCCTGATCCGCGCGATCAGCCTGCGTCCGACCGACGGCATCGTCCGCGGCGCGACGGTCACCAACACCGGCGAGCCCATCACGGTGCCGGTCGGCGACCAGACCCTCGGCAAGGTGTTCAACACCACCGGTGACGTCATGAACCTCGCCGAGGGCGAGGTGTGGGAGGTCAAGGAGCGTCGTGGCATCCACGGCAAGGCGCCCTCGTTCGACCAGCTCGAGCCCAAGACCGAGATGTTCCAGACCGGCATCAAGGTCATCGACCTGCTGACGCCGTACGTGCTGGGCGGAAAGATCGGCCTGTTCGGTGGAGCCGGCGTCGGCAAGACCGTGCTGATCCAGGAGATGATCGCCCGCGTCGCCAAGGACCACGACGGCGTGTCGGTGTTCGCCGGCGTCGGCGAGCGCACCCGCGAGGGCAACGACCTCATCGTCGAGATGGAGGAGTCGGGCGTCCTCGACAAGGTGGCGCTCGTGTTCGGCCAGATGGACGAGCCGCCGGGAGCGCGTCTGCGCGTCGCCCTGTCGGCCCTGACGATGGCCGAGTACTTCCGCGACGTCCAGAACCAGGACGTGCTGCTGTTCATCGACAACATCTTCCGGTTCACGCAGGCCGGCTCGGAGGTCTCGACGCTGCTCGGCCGCATGCCGTCGGCCGTGGGCTACCAGCCCACGCTGGCCGACGAGATGGGCGTCCTGCAGGAGCGCATCACCTCGACGCGTGGTCACTCGATCACGTCGCTCCAGGCGATCTACGTCCCCGCCGACGACTACACCGACCCGGCCCCGGCCACGACGTTCGCGCACCTGGACGCCACGACCGAGCTCAACCGCGAGATCGCCTCGATGGGCATCTACCCCGCGGTCGACCCGCTGACGTCGACGTCGCGCATCCTCGACCCCCGCTACATCAGCGCCGACCACTACAACACGGCCAACCGGGTCAAGAGCATCCTGCAGCGCAACAAGGAGCTCCAGGACATCATCGCGATCCTCGGTGTCGACGAGCTCAGCGAAGAGGACAAGACGCTCGTGTCGCGTGCTCGTCGCATCCAGCGCTTCCTGTCGCAGAACACCTACGTGGCCAAGCAGTTCACGGGCATCGAGGGCTCGACGGTCTCGATCGACGAGACCATCGACGGCTTCACCAAGATCTGCGACGGCGACTACGACCACGTGGCTGAGCAGGCCTTCTTCATGTGCGGCGGTCTCGAAGACGTCGACAAGAAGTGGGAAGAAATCCAGAAGAGCATCTGATGGCGTCGTCGGATCAGAGCAAGGCTCTGCAGATCGAGCTCGTCGCGGCCGACCGCGTCGTGTGGTCCGGACAGGCCCGGGAGGTCCTCGCGCGCACCGTCGCCGGAGACCTCGGGGTCCTGTCGGGCCACGCCCCGCTGCTCTCGCTGCTCGTGCCCGGCGTGGTCGAGATCAGGCCGCTCGAGGGGTCCGAGATCGTCCGCGTCGCGGTCGGTGACGGCTTCCTGTCGGTCTCGGACAACCACGTGTCGATCCTGAGCGAGGACGCGTTCCTGGCCTCCGAGATCGACGCCGCGGCGGTCAAGGCCGACATCGAGACGGCTCGCGCCGAGGGTGACACCGAGGCCGAGCGCCGCGCCGAGGCCAAGCTGCGCCTCGTCGACAAGACATAGCACTTCACGGGGCCTGAGACGGCGGGAGGGAGATGGGCGTGCCGCTGTGGTGGTGGTTGCTCGACTCCCTGCTGTTCGTCGTGGTCCTGCTGGTGCTGCTGCTGGTCGGGCTGCTCGTGCGCGGGCGCCTGCTGGCGCGGTCGGGCGGCGCGTTCGACATGAGCGTGACGCGCGGTGCCGACGCGCAGGCCCGCGGCTGGATGCACGGTCTGGCAGTCTACGGCGACACCGAGCTGCGCTGGTTCCGGACGTTCTCGCTGTCGTGGCGGCCGCGGTACCGGTTCGTGCGCGGTGACGTGCAGATCGACGGGCGCCGCGAGCCGCGGGGCGACGAGGTGCACGCGATCCACCCGGGTCACCTGATCGTGGGCACCGCCTTCGCCTCGGACGTGCGCCAGTTCGCGATGAGCCCGGACGCGCTGACGGGGCTGCTGTCGTGGCTCGAGTCGTCGCCCCCGGGCCAGCGGGTCAACAACGTCCTGTAGGCGCCGGCGATCCGGCCGAAGTGGTTGACGCCCCGCGACCCAGCGGCGAGAATCGACAGACGTTCTCCGGGCCGATCGGCCCGTCCCCCTGGAACCGAAGGTGTCTGACGTGATGAAGCGACTCGTTGTCGGTGTGTTCGTGTCGGCCGTGGCGGTGGTCGGGATCGCTCCCGTCGCATCGGCCGCGACGTCGAGCGACACCACCGCCGTGGCCAAGGCCAAGGTCAAGAAGCCCAAGGCCCCGAAGGTCATCGACTGGGACGCCCCGGCACCCGTCTCCGGTGGCTACACGACCCAGCGCATCGACTGGGACTGAGCGCCACCCCTTCGTCCCTGGGCTCGCCTCACCCGTTCGCCGGTGAGGCCGCCTCACCCGGTCGCCAGTGAGCTCGCCTCACCCGTTCGCCAGTGAGGCCGCCCACGGCCGAACGTGAGGGCGAAGCCCGAGGCGAAGCTCAGTGGGTGCGCGGGCTCGAGCGAGCCTGATCGCGCACCTGGCTTCGCTGCTGGGCGGCTTGCCGCGCGGCCGCTCACGCTGCGCCAGCCCGGCGAGCGCGTTCGGGCGCGGTGCGCCCTCAGCGCTCGCCGCCCGGCACCCAGAGGGTGTCGCCGGTCTCGCGGTTGGCGTACCGACCGAGGATGAACAGCAGGTCGCTGAGCCGGTTGAGGTACTTCGCGGTCAGGATGTTCATCGTCTCGCCGTGCTCCTCGAGCGCGGCCCAGGCCGACCGCTCCGCGCGTCGCACCACGGTGCACGCGACGTGCACGGACGCCGCAGCGGGCGTGCCGCCGCGCAGGATGAACGACCGCAGCTTGGGCACCTGCTCGTTGTAGTGGTCGCACCACGCCTCGAGACGGTCGACGTACGCGGGCTCGACGCGCAGGGGCGGGTACTCGGGGTTCTCGACCACCGGGCACGACAGGTCGGCACCGACGTCGAACAGATCGTTCTGCACGTGCGTCAGCACGGCCGCGACGTCGTCGTCGAGCGTCCCGAACGACAGGGCCAGGCCGATCTGTGCATTGGCCTCGTCGACGTCGGCGTAGGCGGCCAGACGCAGGTCGAGCTTGCTGGTCGTGCTCATGTCGCCCAGGTTCGTCGTGCCGTCGTCGCCGGTTCGGGTGTAGATCCGCGTGAGGTTGACCATGCGCCGATCCTAGGCGGCGGGTGGATGTGATCCACGCCGCACTCTGTCCTCAGCAGGTTACGGACAGGTAACCTGCTGGCTATGCCTGACAAGCCCTGGGTGATGCGGACCTACGCCGGACACAGCTCGGCCGCAGAATCGAACGCTCTCTACCGTCGCAATCTCGCGAAGGGCCAGACCGGTCTCTCGGTCGCCTTCGACCTGCCCACGCAGACGGGCTACGACCCCGATCACGAGCTGAGCAGGGGAGAGGTCGGCAAGGTCGGTGTGCCGATCCCGCACCTCGGCGCGATGCGCCGGCTGTTCCAGGACATCCCGCTCGACACCATGAACACCTCGATGACGATCAACGCCACCGCGATGTGGCTGCTGGCGATGTACCAGGTCGCCGCCGAGGAGCAGGGTGTCGACCCGTCGTCGCTGTCGGGGACGACCCAGAACGACATCATCAAGGAGTACCTGTCGCGCGGCACGTACGTGTTCGGGCCCGCGCCGTCGCTGCGGCTGACGACCGACATGATCGCGTACACCGTCAGCACGATCCCGCGGTGGAATCCGCTCAACATCTGCAGCTACCACCTGCAGGAGGCCGGCGCGACGCCCACGCAGGAGCTCGCCTACGCCCTGACGACCGCGATCGCGGTGCTCGACTCGGTGCGCGACTCCGGCCAGGTGCCGCCCAAGGAGTTCGAGAAGGTCGTCGGCCGCATCTCGTTCTTCGTCAACGCCGGCGTGCGCTTCGTCGAGGAGATGTGCAAGATGCGCGCCTTCGGGCGTCTGTGGGACGAGATCACCCGCGAGCGCTACGGCGTCCAGGACCCCAAGATGCGGCGTCTGCGCTACGGCGTGCAGGTCAACTCGCTGGGCCTGACCGAGGCGCAGCCCGAGAACAACGTGCAGCGCATCGTGCTCGAGATGCTCGGCGTCACGCTGAGCAAGGACGCCCGGGCGCGCGCCGTCCAGCTGCCCGCCTGGAACGAGGCGCTGGGTCTGCCGCGGCCGTGGGACCAGCAGTGGTCGCTGCGGCTCCAGCAGGTGCTGGCCTTCGAGTCCGACCTGCTCGAGTACGACGACATCTTCGAGGGATCGGTCGTCATCGAGGCCAAGGTCGCCGAGCTGATCGAGGGCGCCAAGGCCGAGATCGACCGCGTCCAGGCGATGGGCGGGGCCGTCGCGGCCGTCGAGTCCGGCTACATGAAGCAGGCCCTGGTGGGCTCGCACAGCGAGCGCCGCGCCCGCATCGAGAGCGGAGAGATGAAGGTCGTGGGCGTCAACTCGTACGTCGAGACCGAGCCGTCGCCGCTGACCGCCGACCTCGACGGCGCGATCATGACGGCCGACCCCGAGGCCGAGCGCAACGCGATCGCCGACGTGCGGGCCTGGCGCGAGCAGCGCGACCAGGGCGCCGTCGACGAGGCCCTGCAGCGGCTGCAGCGCGAGGCCAAGACCGAGGCCAACCTGATGCAGGCCACGCTCGAGGCCGTGCGGGCCGGGGCGACGGTCGGGGAGTGGGCCGGCGCGCTGCGCGAGGTGTTCGGCGAGTACCGCGCGCCCACGGGCGTCAGCGGGGTCGCGAGCGTCGCCGAGGCCGGGGCCGAGCTGACGGCCGTCCGTGAGCGCGTGCGGGCGACGGGCGACGAGCTGGGCACCCGCCTGCGGTTCCTGGTCGGCAAGCCGGGCCTCGACGGGCACTCCAACGGGGCCGAGCAGATCGCGGTGCGGGCCCGCGACGCCGGCTTCGAGGTCGTGTACCAGGGCATCCGCCTGACGCCGGCGCAGATCGTCGCGGCGGCGGTGGCCGAGGACGTCCACGCCGTCGGCCTGTCGATCCTGTCGGGCTCGCACATGGAGCTCGTCCCCGACGTGCAGAAGGCCATGCAGGACGCCGGCATCGGCGACGTCCCGCTGATCGTCGGCGGCATCATCCCGGAGTCGGACGCCCGTCGCATGGAGGCCGCCGGCGTCGCCGCCGTCTTCACGCCCAAGGACTTCGGCATGACCACGATCATGGACCGCATCGTCGACGAGATCCGCCGCGCCAACGACCTGACCTGACGCTCGCGCGCCACCCTCCCACCCACGGGTGAGGGGTGGCTCGCGAGCCGATGGGTCAGTTGAGACCGCGGAAGTCCTCCGGCAGGCCGCCGCCGGCGACGATGTCGGCCGTCAGGTCCTGCAGGGCCATGAGGGCGACCGACTGGCTCGTGGGCCCGTACGACACCCGTGCGACGCCGAGCTCCTCGAGGCGCGCCAGCGGCAGCGATCCCGGCACGCCGATGACGGTCAGCTTCTGCGGGCCCCACGCGTCGACGAAGGCGTTGACGTCGTCCTCGGTGAGCCGGCCGGGAACGAACACGACGGGCGCGCCCGCCGCGAGGTAGGCCGAGCCGCGCTCGATCGCGTCGGCGAGGACGTCGGCGTGCGGGCGGTCGCCGGCCTTGACGAACGCGTCGGTGCGGGCGTTCAGGACGAAGTCGATGCCCTCGGCGTGACCGGCCGCGAGCACGGCCTCGACCGCGGCGACCGAGTCGGCGAGCGGCTTCATCTGGTCCTCCAGGTTCGCGCCGACGACGCCGACCTGGATCGCCCGGCGGGCGGTGTCGCCCGGGTTGCTGTAGCCGGCCTCGAGATCGGCCGTGACGGGCAGCTCGGTGGCCGACACGATCGTGCCGACCGCCTCGATCATGAGCTCGACGGGGATGTTCTCGCCGTCCTCGTAGCCGTACGACGCGGCGATCGAGTGACTGGCGGTCGCGAGGGCGTGGATGCCCTCGACGTCGGAGACGACGCGGGCGCTGATGGCGTCCCACACGTTGACGACCTTGAGCAGCTCGGGGGCCGCGTGCAGGTCGAGGAGGGTCCGGGACTGGGCTTGGATGTCGGTCATGCCATCCACGGTAGGAGCCCCGTCCCGGACCCGCAGCCTCAGTCGGCCACCAGACCCGCCGCGGGTGCGATCCGGGCCGCGCGGCGAGCCGGCAGGACGCAGGCGACCAGACCCGCGAGCGCGGCGACGAGCAGGATCAGACCGATCTGCCCCCACGGCACCGTGAGCCCGGGCGCCGTCCTGAAGACGCCGACCGAGGCCGTCCGGACACCGAACCACGCGTACGCCGTCCCGAGGGCGACGCCCAGCACCGCGGCGACGCCGGCCATCAGGAGCGCCTCGATCGCGAGCATCGCGCGCAGCCCCGACCACTCGAGCCCGAGCGCCCGCAGCAGCGAGTTCTCACGGACCCGTTCGAGCACCGAGAGGCTGAGCGTGTTGCCGACGCCGATCAGCGCGATCAGCACCGCGATCGCGAGCAGGCCGATCGTGACGCTGAGCATGACGTCGAGCACCTTCACGACGTCGGCCCGGTCCGGCAGCCCGCCGGAGACGTCGAGGTCGGCGGTGCGGGCGACGGCCGTGACGTCCGCCGTGACGTCCCCCGGATCGGCCGAGGCGGCGGCCCGCACCCACACCGCGCGGGTGCCGTCGGACGTCGCGCCGATCGCGTCGAGCGTCCGTCGGCTCACCAGGGGCGACTCGCCGAAGCCGGTGCCGTAGGCGACGGTCATGTCGCGTGTCTCGCCGGCGATCGTGACCGCGACGGTCTCGCCCGAGGGTGACAGCTCGGCCGACGTCATGCCGGACGGCAGGACGATCGTGCCGGGGGAGAGCGGGGAGAACGTCGGGGTGCCGTGGACGAGGTCCAGCGCCGCGTCGTCGACGCCCAGCACCTCGACGTCCTGACCGCCGACCCGCGCGGCGACGCCGGGCAGCTCGGCGACCCCGGCGACGCCGTCGACGCCCGCGATGTCGTCGGCGACCCGACCGGGGATCGTCCCGGACGACGTCGCCGTCAGGTCGATCGGGTTGTTGACGTCGAGGGAGGTGCTGACCTTGTGCGAGATCGAGGCCGATCCGACCACGACGGCCGTGATGAGCGTGACGCCGATCAGCAGGGCCGTCGACGTCGCCGCGGTGCGCCGGGGGTTGCGCAGCGAGTTCACGTGCGCGAGGCGCCCGGCCAGGCCGAGACGACGTGCGAGCGGGCCGGCGGCCCGGATCGCGGCCGGGACGATGACGGGGGTCAGCAGCAGCACGCCGATGAACGACAGCATCCCGCCGAGCATCCCGACGAGCAGCGATCCCGCCAGACCTGCTGCGAGCCCGGCCCCGCCCGTCGCGAGCAGTGCCGCGGCGACGACGAGGCGGAGGGCCCCCGAGCGGGTGCGCAGCTCGACGACGTCGTGGTGCTGCAGCGCCGCGAGCGGCGACTGCGCACCGGCGCGCTGCGCAGGCAGGTACGCGCCCGCGGCGGTGACGGCGACGCCCAGGAGCACGGGCACCGCGACGGACGCGAGGGTCAGCGACGGCGATCCCATCGGCGTCGTGGGGGAGAGGTGCCCGATCAGCGCCGCTCCGGCGACGGCGACGCCGAGTCCCAGCAGCACGCCGGCGATCGAGCCGACCACGCCGAGCAGCACGCCCTCGACCACGACCGAGCGGGCCACCTGCGACCGGACGGCGCCGATGCATCGCAGCAGGGCGAGGTCGCGGGCGCGCTGGGCCAGCAGGATCGTGAACGTGTTGGCGATGACGAGCGCGCCGACGAACAGCGAGATGCCGGCGAACACGTAGATGAGCTTCTGGAACACGTCGATGCCCCGGGTGGCGTCGAGCCGCAGGGTCTCCCGGTACGCGGCACCGTCGACGACCACGGCGTCGCCGGCCGCCGCCTGGACGCTGGTGCGCGCCGCCGACGCGTCGCCTCGCGTCGCCACGACGGCGTCGACCGGTCCCGCGACGTCGCCCAGCGACGCGAACGCCTTCTCGGGGAGGTAGACGGCGGCCGACAGCGGGCCGTCCTGGTCGTCGACCGTGCCGGTCACGGTCATCCGACGGTCGCCGGCGGGCAGGTCGAGCGTGACGGTGTCACCGGGCGACACGCCGTGACGTCGCGCGTCGGACGTCGACAGCGCGATCTCGTCGCCGGCGTCCGGGGCAGGCAGCCGTCCGGTCGTCGCCTCCTGCCAGCGCAGCGTCGCCGAGGTGGAGATGCTGCCGAGCGACAGGTCGCGCGGTCCGTCGGGCAGGGTCGCGCCGACGTACGCGGTCCAGTCGACGGCGACCGCGTCGACGCCGTCGACGGCGGCCACCCGCCGCACGACGTCGGCGAAGCCCTCGAGGTCGCCGGTGCCGGGGATCGCGAGGTCGGCGCGGCCGTACTGCTGCCCGACCGCCCGGGCGGAGCCGTCGCGAGCGGCGGCGCTGAGCGCGGTGACGGCCACGATGAAGCCCGTGGCGATCACGACGGCCAGCAGGGCCGCGACGTAGCGACGCGCGTACGTGCGCATCGACGCGAGGATCACGGTGCGCACGGCTCAGGCCCCCATCGTGCGCAGCGCGTCGAGGACGTCGTCCTGCGTCGGGGCGTCGAGCTGGCCCGCGACGCGGCCGTCGGCCACGAGGACGACGCGATCGGCGTACGCCGCGGCCGACGGCTCGTGCGTCACCATCACGACGGTCTGCCCGAGCTCGCGCACCGACCGTCGCAGGAAGTCGAGCACCTCCGAGCTGGTGCGGCTGTCGAGGTTGCCGGTCGGCTCGTCGGCGAAGACGATCTGCGGCCGGCTCATGAGCGCACGGGCCACCGCGACGCGCTGCTGCTGCCCGCCGGACAGCTGCGTGGGCCGGTGGCCCAGGCGGTCGGTCAGCGCCAGGACGCCGATCAGCTCGTCGAACCACGCCCAGTCGGGGTCGACGCCGGCGAGGTCGAGCGGCAGCAGGATGTTCTGCTTCGCCGTCAGCATCGGCAGCAGGTTGAAGGCCTGGAAGACGAAGCCGACGTGGTGCCGGCGGAAGCGCGTGAGCTCGTTGTCGGACATCGCGGCGAGCTGCTGGTCGCCCACGACGACCTCGCCCGAGGTCGCCTGGTCGAGCCCGGCCAGGCAGTGCATCAACGTCGACTTGCCGGAGCCGGACGGGCCCATGATCGCGGTGAAGCGCCCGCTCTCGATCGTCAGGTCGACGCCGGCGAGGGCGTGGACCTGCGCCTCGCCGCTGCCGTAGACCTTGGTCAGCCCCGTCGTGCGGGCGGCGACGCCGGGCGATGTCTGCGGGTGGGTGAGGACGGGGGACGCGCTCATGGGTGCTCCTGTGCTGGACGATGGGTGCGTCCACCACGCTAGGAAGGATCGAGCGGCCGGTCGTCAGCCCGAGGGACCCCGCTCGTCCCTCGGCGTACGACCTGGGTATGACTCAGGTGCCGGGGGCGACCAGTCCGGTCTCGTAGCCCAGCACGACGAGCTGGACGCGATCGCGCGACCCGGTCTTGGCCAGGATGCGACCGACGTGCGTCTTGACGGTCGCCTCGGCGAGGAACAGCTCGGCCGAGATCTCGCGGTTGGACCGCCCGCGGGCGATCATCCCGAGCACCTCGCGCTCGCGCGCCGTCAGTGGCGCCAGCCGCACGTCGTGGTCGGGATCGGCGGCGGTCGGGTGGCTGAGGAACCGCTCGAGCATCCGGCGGGTCGCGCTCGGCGCCACGACGGCGTCCCCGGCGTGCACGTCGCGCACCGCCGCGAGCAGGACCTCGGGCGGGGCGTCCTTGAGCAGGAACGCCGACGCACCCGCCCGCAGGGCGTCGTGGACGTACTCGTCGAGGTCGAACGTCGTCAGCACGACGACGCGCGGACGCTCGCCCCGCGCGGCCAGGGCGCGGGTGGCCTCGACGCCGTCCATGCGGGGCATGCGGACGTCCATCAGCACGATGTCGGCGGCCGTCGCGGCGAGCCGCTCGACGGCCTCGGCACCGTCGCCGGCCTCGCCGACGACCTCCATGTCGTCCTGCGACTCGATCAGCATGCGGAAGCCGGCCCGGACGAGCTGCTGGTCGTCGACCAGGAAGACCTTCACGGGCGCTCCCTCGGCGGCTGCAGGGGCACGACGGCCGTCACGCGGAACCCGCCGCCGGGCCGGGGACCGGCCTCGACCTCTCCCTCGTGGACCGCGATGCGCTCGCGGATGCCGACGATGCCGTGCCCCTGGCCGTCGTCGGCGGCCGACGAGCCACGTCCGTCGTCGTCGACGCGGATGCGGACCGTGTCGGTCGTGACGTGCACCTCGACCGACGCCGACACGTCCGGGCCGGCGTGCTTGAGCGTGTTGGTGAGCGCCTCCTGCACGATGCGGTACGTCGTCAGGCCCGTGGCGACGTCGAGGCGCGTCAGGTCGCCCGCGACGTCGAGCTCGACGGGCAGTCCGCTGACGCGCAGCTGGGTGACGAGGTCGGCGAGGTCGCCGGCCCCGGGCACGGGGGCCAGGGCCGTGTCGGCGGTCTCGTCGCGCAGCAGGCCCAGCAGCTTGCGCATCTCGGTCAGCGACGACCGCCCCGTCGCCGAGATGGTGCGCAGCGTCTCGACGGCCTGCTCGGGACGACGGCGGGACGCGTAGAGCGCTCCGTCGGCCTGCACGACCATGACCGAGAGGCTGTGGGCGACGACGTCGTGCATCTCGCGGGCGATGCGGGCACGCTCGGCGGCCGTCGCGATCTGCGCCTGCTGGGCGGCGTCGCGCTCGAGCTGCGCGGCACGCTCCTCCAGGGTCGCGACGTACGCGCGGCGCGTGCGCGCCAGGTAGCCCAGCAGCCAGGAGGCGAAGGCGATCGTCGCCAGCGACGTCAGCGAGAAGACGTACGACCGGGCGTCGCTGAACTCCCCGAGCCAGTCCTCCGTCGCGACGACCGCACCGAGCAGGCCCGTCGCGAGTCCTGCCCACACCGCCCACCGCGGCCCGTACGCGGCGATGGCGTAGAGCCCGAAGAGCAGGGCCACGTCGCCGTAGAGCGTCGTGTCGGTCAGCAGCACCTGGGCGAGCAGCATCAGGCCGATCGCCGTGAACGAGACGACGGGAGCACGTCGGCGCAGCACGAGGGGCGCGACCAGGACGGCGCTGACCAGCAGATCGGCCTGTGACGAGGCAGCCCCGATCACGAGCGGGACGACCAGCAGCACGCCGACCAGCAGGACGTCGAATCCCACGGAGTCCAGCGCCCGGTGGAGCCGTGACCGTCCGTGCATGGGGCCCAGCCTAGTGACGACCCGGCGGCACCGCGTCCACCCGTGGGATGACCTCACGGGCCGAGCGGGTGCCCTACGCTGGGCACGAGATCAGGCAGCGACCTTCGAGCGCGATTTCGAGGAGGACTTCTTGCCCTTGCCGTCGACCTTCCCGTCGACCTTGACGAGCCGGCGCTTCTTGACGGTGTAGCCGTCGGGCAGCGTGCCCTCCTTCATCATGCGAAGGGGGCAGCGCTTGCAGGCGGGCTTGTCGCTGCAGCACTTCTTCTTCGGCATCTTGGGCACGACACCACGATACCAGCGTGAGGTGAGGCTCGCCTTATGCGAGAGACTGGAGACATGGGACACATGGCAGCACCAGCATTCGTCGAACGGCTCAACGAGCAGATCGGTCACGAGTTCAGCGCGCACCAGCAGTACGTCGCGATCGCGACGTACTACGACGCGCTGACGATGCCGCAGATGGCCGCGCTGTTCTACCGGCAGGCCGAGGAGGAGCGCGACCACGCCATGATGATGGTGCAGTACCTCCTCGACGCCGACCAGGTGCCGGTCATCCCGGCCCTCCCGGCGCCCCGCGTCGCGTTCGCCGACGTCGTCGAGCCCGTCGCGACGGCCCTCGCGCAGGAGCAGCGCGTCACCGAGCAGATCTACGAGCTGACCCGCATCGCCCGTGAGCACAGCGACTTCGCGTCCGACCAGTTCATGCAGTGGTTCATCAAGGAGCAGGTCGAGGAGGTCTCCTCGATGAGCGACCTGCTGGCGGTCGTCACCCGCTCGAAGCACGACTACGAGCGCATCGAGGACTGGGTCGCCCGTGAGGAGACGGGCGGCGAGAGCGACCCGACCGCGCCGAGGATCGCCGGTGCGTAGGGCAGGCGCCGCACTCGTCGCGGTCGCGGCCCTCGTGTCCCTGGCGGCCTGCGGCTCCGGCACCGATGGCGACGGGGACGGGCGAGCGCCCGACGGCGACGCGGCCGCGTCCGGCACGTCGCTGACGATCGAGGTCGTGAGCGGCGAGGGCGCCACGCCGAAGACGTACCGCCTGACGTGCGACCCGGCCGGGGGAGACCACCCGCAGCCCGAGCAGGCCTGCGACGCGATCGCGGCGGCCGGAGCATCGGTGTTCGAGCCCGTCCCGTCCGACCGGTCGTGCACCATGGTCTTCGGCGGCCCGCAGACCGCGACGGTCACGGGCACCTACGAGGGCGCCGACGTCGACGCGAGCTTCAGCCGTCAGGACGGCTGCGAGATCGACCGCTGGGAGAAGCTCGGCACCACGGTGTTCGACCTGCCGCTGCAGTGACGCCCTAGAACAGGCGCAGTGACGGGTCGTCGATGCCGCGCAGCTCGTCGTAGTCGACGACGACGCACTCGATGCCGCGGTCGGTCGCCAGCGTCCGAGCCTGGGGCCTGATCTCCTGGGCCGCGAAGATGCCGCGCACGGGTCGCAGGGCGGGATCGCGGTTCATCAGCTCGAGGTAGCGGGTCAGCTGCTCGACGCCGTCGATGTCGCCGCGCCGCTTGATCTCGACGGCCACGGCGGCGTTGGACGCGTCGCGGCACAGCAGGTCGACCGGGCCGATCGCGGTCATGAACTCGCGGCGCACCAGGCTCATGCCCGGTCCGAGGGCCGTCGTGTGCTCGGCGAGCAGCTCCTGGAGGTGCTTCTCGACGCCGTCCTTGCGCAGGCCGGGGTCGATGCCGAGGTCGTGCGCCGTGTCCTCGAGCACCTCCTCGATGAGGATGCGCAGGGTGTCGTCGGTCTTGCCGGCCGTGACGGTCCACTCGACGACGCCCTCGTCGGTGACGCCCTCGCGCAGCGTGCACGGCGGGCTCATCCAGTTGAGCGGCTTGTACGACCCGCCGTCGGAGTGGATCAGCACCGAGCCGTCGTTCTTGACCATGATGAGGCGGGTGGCCAGGGGGAGGTGCGCCGCCAGGCGTCCGGCGTAGTCGACCTGGCAGCGGGCGATGACCAGTCTCACTTGAGCCGGGTGGCCGTTCCGAGATTGAACCTCAGCGTGTCGTCGTCGACGACCGTGCCCTTGTCGGTGTTGCCGTCGTCGCCGACCAGCGAGACGGTGTCGCCGTCGACCTCGTACTTGCCGGTGCGGAAGTCGATGACGCCCTGGAAGTCCTCGATGAACGTCCCGTCCTCGACGAGGTGCAGGACGTACTGCTCGGACGGGATCTCCCAGTCACCGCGCAGCGCCACAGCGGCGGGGTCCTGCGGGTCGACCGACGGGGCCTCGCTGATCGTCGCGGTGGGCGTCGGGGAGGCGGTCGGATCGGCGGCTGCGTCGTCCGAGGAGTCGGAGCCGCACGCGGTCAGCACGGTCAGCGCGGCGGCGGTCAGGGCTGTGGCCATCGTCATACGAAGTTTCATCGTTCCCCCTAGGGCGGCAGGCAGGGCCACGCTAGTGTGTCACGACCGCTTTATTACTGAGGAGTAGCCATGCAGGAAGTCGTCGATCGTCTGACCGCCAGTGACCCGGCCGCCGATGTCGCGCGGACGCTGCTGCTGCCGTACCTGAACCACGCGGCCACGATGTACGAGAGCGGCTACGCCACCAGCGCCGACATCGACGCCTCGATGCGCTTCGGCTGCGGCTACCCGATCGGTCCGCTGGCCCTGGTCGACGCCATCGGCGCCGGCACGGTCGCGTCGGGGCTCGAGAAGCTGTACGCCGAGACCGGCGACGAGCTGCACCAGCCCGCCGCGGTGCTGACGACGCAGGCCGCCGAGGGCACGACGTTCGCCTCGGCCGCCGGCGCCGACGGCGTCGCCGCGCCGCAGCTGCGCCACGAGATCCGCCGCGTCGGCGTCGTGGGCACCGGCACGATGGCGTCCGGCATCGTCGAGGTGTTCGCCAAGGCCGGCTACGACGTGACGTTCGTCGGTCGCGGCGACGACAAGGTCGCCGGCGTCGTCGCCGCGATCACCAAGAGCCTCGACAGGGCCGTCGCCCGCGGCAAGCTCGACGAGCAGGGCCGCGCCGACGTGCTGGGACGCCTGACCGGTGCCACCGAGCGCGAGGCGCTCGCCGACGCCGACATCATCGTCGAGGCGATCGCGGAGGACCTCGCCGTCAAGCTCGCGCTGTTCTCCGACCTCGACCGCATCGCCAAGCCCGGCGCGATCCTGGCCACCACGACGTCGTCGCTGTCGATCAACGCGTGCGCCGCGGCGACGTCGCGCCCGCAGGACGTCATCGGCATGCACTTCTTCAACCCCGCCGCGATCATGCGGCTCGTCGAGGTCGTCACCGCCGACGACACGTCGGTCGAGGTCGACGAGACCGTGCGCGCCCTGTGCCTGGCGACCGGCAAGCACCCCGTCTCGTGCGGCGACCGGGCGGGCTTCATCGTCAACGCGCTGCTGTTCCCGTACCTCAACGACGCCGTCCGCCTGCACGAGTCGGGCGACGTGAGCCTCGACGAGATCGACGAGGCGCTCAAGGCCACGGGGCTGCCGATGGGCCCGTTCCAGCTCCTCGACGTCGTCGGGAACGACGTGTCGCTGGCGATCCAGCAGTCGCTGGTCGAGACCTTCGGGCACGCCGGCTGGCAGCCCGCGCCGACGCTGGAGCGCCTGGTCGCCGAGGGCCGGCTCGGTCGCAAGACCGGTGAAGGCTTCCACACGTACTGATCCAGCAGCTGCGAGGATCGACTCGACGAGGCCGGTAACCCCAGGGGTACCGGCCTCGTTGCTGTGTGCGGGGGACGTACTCGCACAGGAGTCCCATGACGATCAGCAGCCGCGCCCTGCAGGGTGCCCGACTGGTACGGGCCGTGACGCTCGGCGCGGTGCTCGCGCTGCTGGTCGGGCTCGTCGCCCTCCGCGCCTTCGAGGAGGCGTACGGCCGTGAGGTCACCCGCGTCGTGACGCAGGCCGACGTCATGGGCCTGCCGCTCGCGCGCGCGATCGACCGGCAGGAGGGGCTGGGCCGCTCGTGCGGCGAGGAGCCGGTGCTCACCGACGTCGTGCTGTACCAGCCGCTCGACTCCGAGGACGTCGTGGTCGTGACGTTCGACGAGGCGCTGTCGCGGGCGACGGCCGGGGCCGGGTGGATCCGTCGCTACTGCCGGTGACGTCCGGGCGCCGACCGGGTCGTCCTAGACTGGCGCCATGCCTCGCCGCCGTGTCGCCCGACCGCCGGCACCCGTGCTGCGGACCAGCTCGGAGGCCCGTGAGCACAAGGCCGACGGCGAGTGGGTCGTCCGCACGCTGCGCGGCTCATCGACCAAGGAGTACCGCTGCCCGGGCTGCTCGCAGCTGATCCGGGCGGGGCTGCCGCACCTCGTGGTGTGGCCCGTCGAGAAGGCCCTGCTGAGCGAGGCCGCGATCGACGAACGACGACACTGGCACACCGCCTGCTGGGCGAGGAAGCACTAGGACCCCATGACCGAACGCATCCGCGGCAACACCGTCCTGCCGGCGCGCCGAGAGGCGCTGACGCTCGAGACCGCCGACGGGCTGAGCCTCGTCGGCGAGCTCGCGCTGCCGCTCGACCGTCCGCCCGTCGCGACGATGATCTGCCTGCACCCGCTCCCGACGCACGGCGGCATGATGGACAGCCACCTGTTCCGCAAGGCGTCGTACCGCCTGCCCGCGCTGGCCGACATCGCGGTGCTGCGGTTCAACACGCGCGGCACGTCGAGCGTGCAGGGCACCAGCGAGGGGACGTTCGACAACGGCGTGGGGGAGCGCTTCGACGTCGCCGCGGCCGTCGAGCACGCCGAGTTCGCCGACCTGCCCGACATCTGGCTGGTCGGCTGGTCGTTCGGCACCGACCTGACGCTGATGTACGGCCTCGAGCCGTCCGTCGCGGGCATCGTGCTGCTGTCGCCGCCGCTGCGGTACTCGCGTCCCGAGCACCTGGCCGCCTGGGCGGAGTCGGGCAAGCCGGTCACGGCGCTCGTCCCCGAGCACGACGACTACCTGCAGCCCGCCGAGGCCCGCGAGCGGTTCGCCGCGATCCCGCAGGCCGAGGTCGTCGGCGTCGACGGCGCCAAGCACCTGTGGGTCGGTGACTCCGAGCGGGCGCTCGACGAGATCGTCCACCGGATCGCACCCGACGTCGCGGTGCCCCTGCCGAGCACGTGGGACGGGCCGGTCGAGCGGGCCGACTCGTCGGCGTACGCCGACCGCACCGTCGCGGCCTTCGCGGACGTGCCGGTGCAGCCGGCGGACCAGCCGTAGCCGGTCCGCCGCCCGCGGGACGTCAGCGCGAGGCGGTCTCGGGCTCGTCGGTGCCGTCGTCGTCCGTGTCGGCGTCGGTGACGTCGGCGCTGGTGTCCGTCTCGTCGTCGTCGTCCGTCTCGTCGTCGGCGGCGTCACGGCTCGGCGCGGTGCTGGCGGCGTCGGGGGCGAACGTCGCGACGATGTCGCGCAGCTGGCCCATCTGGGCCATGATGCCGTCGCGCTTGCGCTGCAGCTCCTCGACCTCGGTGCGCAGCGAGCGCGTCTGACGCTCGACGTCGGTCGTGGCACCCAGACGGATCTTCTGTGCCTCGGCGTTGGCGCTCGACAGCTGCTGGTCGGCCTGGACCTTGGCGTTCTCGAGCAGGCGGGCGGCCTCGGCGGCAGCCGCCTCGCGCGTCGCCGCGGCCTGGGCCATGACGGTGCGGGCCCGCTCGTCGGCCGCCGCGGCGCGGGTCTCGGAGTCCTGGACGAGCTTGCCGGTCTGCTCCATCGCCGAGGCGTGGTTCTCGGACGCCTCGCGGGCCAGGCGCTCCTTCTCGACGGCGAGCACGCGGCGCGCCTCGGTGACCTCGCGGTCGGCGGCGGCGCGCGCCTGCTCGACCTCGCGCGTCGCGCCGAGGCGCATGTTCTGCGCGTCCTGCTCGGCGGCGAGCCGCAGCTGGGCGGCCTCGCGCTCGGCCTGGGCGCGCAGGTCCTCGGTGTGGGCGATCGCGTCGGCGTGCATCGCCTCGGCGTCCTCGAGCAGCTGCTTGCGCTTCTCCTCGAGCTCGGCGACCGCGCGACCGCGCATCTCCTCGGCGTCGTGGTCGGCGGTGGCGCGCACCATCGCGGCCTCCTCCTCGGCCTTCTTGAGCAGCTCGTCGGCCTCGCGGGTGGCGCGGTTGCGCACGTCGTCGGCCTCCTGCTCGGCCAGGCCCAGCAGCTGGGCGGCGTGGTTGCCGAGGCCCGTGTAGCTGGGCGTCTCGACCGCCTCGACGCGCTCGGTCAGCTTCTCGATCGTCTCGCGCAGGTTCTCGTTCTCGCTCTGGGTCGACCGGATGCTCTCGTGCGCCCGCTGCAGCTCGGCGCTCTGGGTGCGGACCCACGCGTCGACGGCGTCGCTGTCGTAGCCACCGCGGCGCGCCAGCGGGAACGAGGTGTCGGAGCTGGAGGAGTCGAAGATGGACAGGCCGGGCTGGTCGGACATGCGGATCCCATTCGTCGCGAGCGGAGGAGAGGTCTGGTGCGACCCAGACTACCCGCCGAAAAAGGGCGCACGAACGGCTCGTGTCGGCCGTCCGCGCGCCCCTCCACGGTGCGGGTGCGGTGCTGGGTCAGATGCCGCGGAAGCGGTTGATCTCGGTCAGGTACTTGGCCCGCTTGGCCTCGTCGCGGACGCCCAGGCCCTCCTCGGGGGCCAGGCACAGCACGCCGACCTTGCCCTGGTGGAGGTTGTGGTGGACGTCGAGCGCGGCCTGCCCGGTCTCCTCGAGCGAGTACACGCGCGACAGCGTCGGGTGCACCAGTCCCTTGTCGATCAGGCGGTTGGCCTCGAAGGCCTCGCGGTAGTTCGCGAAGTGCGAGCTCTTGATGTTCTTGAGGTTCATCCAGAGGTAGCGGTTGTCGTACTGGTGCATGTAGCCCGAGGTCGACGCGCAGGTGATGATCGTGCCGCCCTTGCGGGTGACGTAGACCGAGGCGCCGAACGTCTCGCGTCCCGGGTGCTCGAAGACGATGTCGGGGTCCTCGCCGCCCGTGAGCTCGCGGATCTTCTTGCCGAAGCGCTGCCACTCCTTGGGGTCCTGGGTGTTCTCGTCCTTCCAGAACCTGTACCCCTCGGCGGAGCGGTCGATGACGTGCTCGGCGCCCAGCGAGCGGACGATCTCGGCCTTCTCGGGCGAGGAGACGACGCACACGGGGATCGCACCGCCGTTCAGCGCCATCTGCGTCGCGTAGGAGCCGAGGCCGCCGGAGGCACCCCAGATCAGCACGACGTCGCCCTGCTTCATGTGGGCGCCGTTCTTGCTGACGAGCTGGCGGTAGGCGGTCGCGTTGACCAGGCCCGGGCTGGCGGCCTCCTCCCACGTCAGGTGGTCGGGCTTGGGCAGCAGCTGGTTGGACTTGACGATCGCGAGCTGGGCCAGGCCGCCGAAGTTGGTCTCGAAGCCCCAGATGCGCTGCTGCGGGTCCATCATCGTGTCGTCGTGGCCGTCGGGGCTCTCGAGCTCGACCGACAGGCAGTGGGCGACGACCTCGGCGCCGGGCTTCCAGGCGTTGACGCCGGGGCCGGTGCGCAGCACGACGCCGGCCAGGTCGGAGCCGACGACGTGGTACGGCAGGTCGTGGCGCTTGGTGTACTCCGACAGGCGGCCGTAGCGCTCGAGGAAGCTGAAGGTCGACACCGGCTCGAAGATCGACGTCCACACGGTGTTGTAGTTGATCGCGCTGGCCATGACCGCCACGAGCGCCTCGCCGGGTGCGAGCTCGGGCACCGGCACGTCGTCGAGGTGCAGGCT
Organism: Aeromicrobium sp. Root472D3; assembly: GCF_001426485.1. Classification (GTDB taxonomy): domain Bacteria; phylum Actinomycetota; class Actinomycetes; order Propionibacteriales; family Nocardioidaceae; genus Aeromicrobium. The sequence continues at coordinate 1,688,877 of NZ_LMET01000001.1, forward strand.
CTTGCGGGGGTCCTTGTCGCGACTCGCGAGCCCCGCGAACATGTCGACCTCGTCCTTGTGGACGGTGATGCCCTTGTACGTCTCGGGAAGGGGGATGGCCGCGAAGTCCTCAGGGGCGGTGTCGCCGGCGAGGATGGCATCGAGGATCTGCTGCACGGTGTACCTCCAGGTAGATATTCCGGGAAGGTTACCGAGTCGTAACCTCGGGCGTCACCCGTCGTGACTGTGATCCAGCACTCAGTGCGAGGACGCCGCCGCCGGCTCGACGAGCTCGACCAGGACCCCGCCGGCGTCCTTGGGGTGGACGAAGTTGACCCGCGAGTCGGACGTGCCGCGCTTCGGCGCGTCGTAGAGCAGGCGGACGCCGCGGTCGCGCAGGGTCGCCGAGACCGCGTCGATGTCGGCGACGCGGTAGGCGAGCTGCTGGATGCCCTGGCCGTTGCGGGCGATGAACTTCGCGATCGTCGACTCGTCGCTGAGCGGGGCCAGCAGCTGGATGCGGGTGTCGGAGTCGCCGACGGCGAGCATCGCCTCGCGGACGCCCTGCTCCTCGTTGACCTCCTCGTGCACCGAGTGCAGGCCGAACGTCGACGCGTAGAACTCGAGCGCGTCGTCGAGGTCGGGCACGGCGATGCCGACGTGGTCGATGGTCAACAGCAGGTGCGCGGGCACGAGGGGCTCAGTCATGCAGTGCAGCGTAGAGCAGCCTCGCGCGGGATTCAGCCCGAGCGCGGGCACGCCCGGGACGGGACGCGGGTGATCCAGCGCACACCGCGGTCGCCGGCACGTTACCGATGGGTAAAGTGCGGGACACCGTCTTTCCGAGACTGCCCCCAAGGAGCCCCTCCCATGAACCAGTCCGCGAACCCGTCCGTCATCGTCGCCGGCGCCCGCACCCCGATCGGTCGCCTGCTGGGCGGCCTGAAGAGCCTGTCGGGCTCCGACCTGGGTGGCCTGGCCATCAAGGGCGCCCTCGAGAAGGCCGGCGTCTCCGGCGACCAGGTCGACTACGTGATCATGGGCCAGGTGCTGCAGGCCGGTGCGGGGCAGGTCCCCGCCCGCCAGGCCGCGCACAAGGGCGGCATCCCGCTCGACGTCCCGTCGCTGACGATCAACAAGGTGTGCCTGTCGGGCATCAACGCGATCGCGCTGGCCGACCAGCTGATCCGCGCCGGCGAGCACGAGATCATCGTCGCGGGTGGCCAGGAGTCGATGACGCAGGCCCCGCACATGCTGCTGGGATCGCGCGAGGGCACCAAGTACGGCGACACCAAGCTCGTCGACCACATGGCCGCCGACGGTCTGTGGGACGCCCTGACCGATCAGGCCATGGGCGGGCTCACCGAGCAGATCAACGCCGACCAGCAGAAGTTCACCCGCGAGGAGCAGGACGCGTTCAGCGCGGCGTCGCACCAGAAGGCTGCGACGGCGCAGAAGAACGGTGTGTTCGACGAGGAGATCGTCCCGGTCGAGATCCCGACCCGCAAGGGCGACCCGGTCGTCGTCGCGGCCGACGAGGGCGTCCGCGCCGACACGACCACCGAGTCGCTCGGCAGGCTGCGTCCGGCCTTCGACAAGAACGGCACCATCACGGCGGGATCGGCCAGCCAGATCTCCGACGGCGCCGCCGCGGTCGTCGTCATGAGCCGGGCCAAGGCCGAGGAGCTCGGCCTGTCGTGGATCGCCGAGATCGGCGCCGCGGGCGTCGTGGCGGGCCCCGACTCGAGCCTGCAGGACCAGCCCGCCAACGCGATCGCGCAGGCGTGCCGCAAGGAGGGCATCGCGCCCACCGACCTCGACCTCGTCGAGATCAACGAGGCGTTCGCGGCCGTCGGCCTGGCCAGCACCGCCGAGCTCGGCATCTCCGGCGACATCGTGAACGTCAACGGCGGTGCGATCGCGCTCGGCCACCCCATCGGTGCCAGCGGTGCCCGCATCGCGCTGCACCTCGCGCTCGAGCTCGGCCGTCGCGGCGGCGGCGTCGGCGCGGCCGCCCTGTGCGGTGGTGGCGGCCAGGGCGACGCGCTGATCCTGCGCGTCCCCGCCAAGTAGTCGATCGGCGACCGGACCCTCGATGAGCCCCATCAGCCGCGCCACGTCCGTGGCCGACCTCGTGCAGCAGGCACGTGACGGTCAGCCACGGGCCGTGGCGCGGCTGATCTCGCTGGTCGAGGACCGGTCGCCGTCGCTGGGCGAGGTCAGCGCCGCGCTGACCCCGCTCGTGGGTCACGCCCACGTCGTCGGCATCACGGGCTCGCCGGGCGTCGGCAAGTCGACGTCGACCTCTGCGCTCGTCACCGCGCTGCGGGCCGCGGGCAGGCGGGTGGGCGTGCTGGCGGTCGACCCGACGTCCCCGTTCTCGGGTGGCGCGCTGCTGGGCGACCGGGTGCGGATGCAGGACCACGCGCTCGACGACGGCGTCTACATCCGGTCGATGGCCAGCCGGGGCCACCTCGGCGGCCTGTCGGCCACGGCCCCGCAGGCGCTGCGGGTGCTCGACGCCGCGGGGTGCGACGTCGTCCTGGTCGAGACGGTCGGCGTGGGCCAGTCCGAGGTCGAGATCGCGGGCCTGGCCGACACGACGCTCGTGCTGCTGGCGCCCGGCATGGGCGACGGCATCCAGGCCGCGAAGGCCGGCATCCTCGAGATCGGCGACGTCTTCGTCGTCAACAAGGCCGATCGCGAGGGCGCCCAGTCGACCCGGCGCGAGCTGCGATCGGTGATCGGCATGGCCGACCGGGGCGACGACGCGTGGCGGCCGCCCGTGCTCCTGACGACCGCGACGACCGGCGACGGCGTCGACGAGGTCGTGCAGGCCGTCGCCGACCACCACCGTCACCTCGACGCGTCGGGCGAGCTCGTGCGCCGCCGCCTGGCCCGCACGCGGCGCGAGATCGAGGCGCTGGCGCTGCTCGAGGTCAGCTCGCGGTTCGCGCACCTGTCGGGCGACGCCCGTCTCGACACGCTGGCGCAGCAGGTGCTGGACGGCGAGTCGGACCCGTTCGCGGCCGCCGCCACGCTGGTCGAGCACCTCTGACGGCCTCGGCGCGCCTGTCGGGGATCGGACGCGCCGTCGGTCACGATGGGACGGTGCTGAAAAAGGTCATCGCGCTGCTCGTCGTCGGGTTCATCATCTACTACCTGTTGAACACCCCGGCCAGTGCCGCCGACGCCGTGAGCGACGCCTTCGGCGCGATCATGGACGCCTTCCGGCAGTTCGGCATCTTCTTCAACGAGCTCGTCGAGTAGTCCTGCCATGATCCGGGCGCTGCTCGACTGGGTCCTGGAGCTGCTGCCCGATCACGACATCGACGGCAACCTGCTCCAGAACCCCACCGAGCACAAGGTCGGCGAGTACGCGCACCACCCGATCGTCTACGCGCGGGCGCTGGCCGAGCTCGCGGGCGCGCTGCTGCTGGTCGTCCTGGCGGTCATCGGCCCGGTCAGCATCGGCTGGCTGCCTCTGCTGCTCGCGGCCGGGCTCGCCGGGCACGCGGTCTACCTGTGGCTGCGCGACCGCCGCGACATCTTCGTGCTGACCGACATGCGCGTGTTCCGCGTGACGGGCATCTTCTCGACCAAGCGGGCGACGGTGCCGATCAACCGCATCCTCGACGTGACGGTCGAGCGTCCGCTCCTCGGGCGGTGGCCGTTCACGTACGGGCACATGACCTTCGAGTCGGCGGCGCAGGAGCAGGGCGTGCGGCACATCCGCTACATCGCCGACGTCGACGTCATCGACCACGCGATCCAGAAGGTCGTGCAGGACGCCGGCCTGCGTGGCCGTCGTCCGCACGACCAGCAGCGCATCATCGACCAGCAGTACTGACCGGGCGCGCGCCCGTGCGGCGGGTTCCTAGTATGGGGTCATGAACTTCTCGCGCCCCGGTGCCATCGATCTGTCCGCACTGAAGCAGCCCGCCGCGCGTCCGGCCGCCGCCCAGGGGTCCGGTGACGCCTCCGGCAGCTCCTACGCCGTCGACATCGACGAGACGACGTTCCAGTCGGTCGCCCTCGAGGCCTCGATGTCGTACGTCGTGGTGCTGGGCCTGTGGTCGTCGCGCTCGCCGCAGAGCGGGGCGTTCAACGACCTGATCGGCTCGGTCGTCGACTCCTACGGCGGGCAGATCATGCTGGCGCGGGTCGACGTCGACGCGAGCCCGCAGATCGCCCAGGCGCTGCAGGCGCAGGGCGTGCCGTACGTCGCCGGGCTCGTCAAGGGCCAGCCCGTGCCGCTGTTCCAGGGCACCGTCGACGAGGCCGAGATGCGCCGCTACTTCGACGAGCTGGTGCGCATCGCCGCCGAGAACGGGCTGACGGGCCGCGCGCAGCCGACCGGCGCGGCACCCGACGCCGGCGAGCAGGAGGAGCCCGAGGACCCCCGCTTCGCGGGGGCCGAGGAGGCCTTCATGGCCAGCGACTTCGACACCGCCGTCGCCGAGTACGAGAAGCTGCGGGTGCAGTACCCGGCCGACGTCGAGGTCGCCGAGCGCCTCGCGCGGGTCAAGTGGCTGTCGCGCACCCACGGCGCCGACCTGCAGGCGGCGAGGGCTGCGGCCGCCGACCGTCCCGACGACATCGACGCCCAGATGCTGGTCGCCGACCTCGACATCAGCGGTGGCCACGTCGACGACGCCTTCGACCGGCTCATCGGCCTGGTGCGCGCGACGTCGGGCGACGATCGCGAGCGCGTCCGCGAGCGGCTGCTCGAGCTGTTCACGGTCGTCGGCATCGCCGATCCGTCCGTCATGACCGCGCGGCGGGCCCTCGCCACCGCCCTGTTCTGAGCCCGCGTCCCGGGCGGACGCGCCCGGATTCTTTTCGTCCGCCGTCGTGGTGTCGTCGCACGGGATCGCAGGGCTTCTGAGGGTATGGTCGGGGCGGCGTCACCACCGGCGGTGGCCCGCACAGGAAGAGTGTCGATGCGGACGTGGTGGGGCTGGGCGCTGTCGGTGCTCGGCGTGCTGCTCGCGGCGGCCGGCGCGGCGGTCATGGTCGTCCTGGGGCCCGACAGCCGGCTCTCGACCGGCCCGCACGCGATCGAGACCGACGACATCGCGGTCGTGACGGCGCCCGAGGTCATCCGCTGGGCCGACGTCAAGATCGACGTCCGGGCCGAGCTGCCGGCACGCAAGCCCGTGTTCATCGGCCTCGGCAACACCGTCGACGTGCGGAGCTACCTGGCCGAGACCCGGCGGCTCGAGGTGACGTCGTTCGACCGGCCGTGGACGATCACGACCCGCGCCGTCGACGGTGCGCCCGCCCTGCCGGGTGCGCCGACGGCGCTCGACTGGTGGATCGCGACGTCGGAGCCCCGGCTGGGCGGTGCGACGCTGAGCGCCCGGCTGCCGGACGAGTCGGTCTCGCTGGCGATCCTGTCGGTCGGCTCGTCGAACCTGGCGGGCCTCGAGGTGACGCTGGCGTACGGCGTCAACAACGGCTTCCTCAAGGGCGCGTCGACGTCGCTGCTGGGGCTGGCGGTGCTCTGGGTCGGCGTCCTCGCGATCCGCTCGCGACGGCGCGACGAGCCGGACGGGGACGACCTCGGCGACGACCTCGAGGAGGAGGTCGTCTACGTGTACGTCGACGACGACGGGGTCGAGCACGAGATCTCCGCCGAGGAGGCCGCCGACCTCGAGGTCGTCGACGAGATCGGTGCGGACGACGACCCGCCGCGGCCGGCGCCCGGCGCCGACACCGAGCCGGAGCCGGAGCCGGAGCCGGAGCCCGTGCCGACCGTGCCGCAGGTCGTCGTTCCGGGCGTGCTGACGGCCGCCGACATCGCCGCCGGCCGCGACCGCCCGCGGCCCGCACCGGACCCCCATCCCGAGCCCGAGCGCGTCGTCTACGTCTTCGTCGACGAGGACGGCGTCGAGCACGAGGTCGGCGAGGACGAGCTCGCCGAGTTCGAGGTCGTCGACGACGAGACGGACGACGGAGGGGGCAGGCCGTGAGGCGGACGATCGTGGCACTCGCGTGCTCGCTGGCGCTGACGGCCTGCGCCGTCCCGCACGAGCGCGACGACCTGACCCCGCGCAAGACCGCGGCCAGCACGGACACCGTGACCACGGTGATCGACCGCTACCGCGAGGTGCGCAGCTCGGCTGTCGCGCTGCTCGACCCGAAGCCGCTGTCGACCGTCGAGACGGGCGCCGTGCTGGCGATCGACTCCGGCTCGTTCGCGGTGTCGCAGGGCTCGTCCACGACGCAGGAGGGCGACACGGCGGACGTCGAGGTCACCGACGTCGAGGTGCCGCGCTTCACGAAGTACCCGCTGTGGTTCAGCGCCGTGGTGCGCGACCGGCAGCTGGGGGTCAACCGCGTGCAGGTGTTCGAGCGGGCGTCGTCGGTCGACCCGTGGCTGCTGACCGCGAGCCCCGAGACGCTCTCCGGCACCGAGCTGCCCGCGATCCGCCGCGCCGACGGGGCCGCCCGCACCGTCGGGGCCGATGACGGCGTCGGCATGGCGATGTCGCCCCAGGAGGCGGCCGACGCCTACGCGGCCGTGCTGGCCGACCCGGGAGCCGAGCAGTCGGCCACGATCGCGGACGACTCGTTCATCAAGCAGATGCGCACGACCGCCGCGACGAATGCCGATCTCGAGAACGTGACCTTCAGCCAGACGTGGGAGGCGCAGGACGTCCAGTACGCCCTGCGCACCGGCGACGGGGGAGCCCTGGCGTTCGTGACGCTGCTGCGCAAGGACACCTACACCGTCGCCGACGGGCTGACGGTCACGTGGCCCGAGGGCTCGCCGCAGCGCGCGTTCCTGTCGGAGGGCATCTCGGGCTCGGGCACCCTCAGCTACCTGCACCAGGTGCTGCTGTACCTGCCGGGCGGAGCCGGCGAGCCGCGGGCCCTGGGCCAGTACGGCGGCGTCGTCGGCGGCGAGGGCGGTCAGGGCGGCGGCGGCGCCACCGGCTGACGGTCGCCCCGACGGGTCACGTCACTCGGGCTGCTTGGGCGCCTCGCGGTAGACCGGCAGCGAGCCGGCGTCGACGGCCTCGAGCAGCTCGATCGCGGCATCGGTGGCGCGATCGCGGACGTCGGCGGGGTCGCACCAGTGGACCGCCTTGATCTCGGTGGGCTGCAGCGTCATGCCGTCAGTGATCGTGCTGTCGACGATGCCGAGGTCGAACAGGAAGATGCACGCGTCGTCCCAGCCGCGCCACGCCGGCAGCCAGTTGACGGTCAGCAGGTCGCGCACCTCGACCGTGGTGCCCAGCTCCTCCTCGAGCTCGCGCACCAGCCCGACGGACGGCGCCTCGCCGACCTCGATGACGCCGCCGGGCAGGTCCCACTCCTGCTTGTAGGTCAGCTCGCACAGCAGCACGCGGCCGCGTTCGTCGCGCACCAGGCCCTGGCTGATGATCCGCTTCGTCGGCAGCCCGGCGTTGAGGATCGCGATGAACCCCTCGCGGGTGTCGGCGGGCGGGTCGTCGACCAGGCGGGCCATCAGCACGTCGTCGGCGCCGTCGCCGGGGCGTCGCACGATGCCCTCGCGCCGCAGCCCGGCGATCGAGGCGGCCCGCACGTCACGCGTGTCGTCGGTCGACAGGCGCACCTCGACCCGGCCGACGTCGAGCGCGTCGAAGGCGTGGGCCACGGCCAGCCGGAGCGCCCGGGCGACCACGAACGGCTTCTCGATGCGGGAGTTCCAGCGGATCGACGCGGTGCCCGGGCCCTCGCGGCGCAGGGCCACGGTGCCGAGCCGCTCGCCGCCGAGCACGATCGCGAATCCCGTGAACTCGTCGGATCCCGAGGTGGGCTCGAGGGCCAGGTCGTCGTCACGCAGGCTCACGGGCATGCCGTCAGGCTATCGGCCCCGGCCCGGCACGGCTCGCCCGTGCGTCCGACCCGTGGTCGCTCAGCCGATCGGGCCCTCGCCGAGCGTCACGGTCTCGGTGTGGGCCCGACCGGACGGATCGGTCCACGCGACCGTCACGCGGTCGCCGACGGCGAGCTCGCCCACCGCGGACGCGAGGGCGTCGGACGACGTCACGGCCCGGCCGCCGAGCGACGTGATCGTGCTGCCCGCGACGATGCCGGCGTCCGCGGCGGGGGATTCGTCCTGCACCCCGGCGACGAGCGCGCCCGTCACCTCCGCCGACAGCGAGATCCCGAGGTACCCGTGGTTGCCGATCTGCACGGTGTCGCTCGACGTCCCCGCCTCGATCTGGTCGGCGATCTCCAGCGCCTGGGCGATCGGCACGGCGTATCCCGTGATGTCGGCCGAGCCGCTGGACGCCGCGGTGCTCATGCCGACGACCTCGCCGTCGTCGTCGTAGAGCGCGCCGCCGGAGTCGCCCGCGATGATGTCGGCGTCGATCTCGATGAGCCCCGTCAGCCGGCTCGCGTCGCCGCCGGTCTCGCTCGAGACCGTGATCGACTGGTCCACGCCGAGGACCGTGCCGGCCGCGGCACTGGCGGCACCGCCGTCGCCGTTGGCGTTGCCCACCGCCGTGACGGAGTCGCCGACCGCCACGGTCTCGGCGGTGTCGGTCGTGACCGTGGCGAGGCCCTGCGCGTCGGCGAGCTGCAGCACCGCGACGTCGTGCGTCGCGTCGTAGCCGACGACCTCGGCGTCGTACGTCGTGCCGGTCGAGACGACCTCCACGGAGATCGACGTCGCGCCCTCCACGACGTGGTGGTTGGTCAGGATCTCGCCGTCGGACGTCAGGACCATGCCGGTGCCGGCGGCCTGGCCGGACCCGTAGTCGAGCGTCGTGTCGATGTAGACCAGCCCCTTCTCCTGCGTCTCGGAGGCGTCCGTCGTGGTGGTCTGCTGCGTCGAGCCCGACGTGCTCCCGTCACCGCCGGGACCGCCGAGACCGCTGCGGCCGTCCGGGAGGGTCGCCGGGCCGCCGAATCCGCCGTAGCCGTACCCCGACGGGGGTGCGGTGAGGGTGCGCTGCTGGGTCGCGACCGACGTGCCGGTCGAGTCGGCCTGGCCGGCGGTGATGCCGAACGCCGTCATGCCGGCGGCCGCGACGGCCGTGGTGGCCAGGACGGCGATCCGGTGGCGCGGACGGGGACGGGCGGCGGGCCGTGCGAGGGCGGTGGGCTGGTCGTTCATGGGATCTCCCTGGTGGTCGGTGCTGCCAGTCAAGATCGCGAGGCTGGGTGCCGCCTGTGAGGAGGGTGGGCGTGCGATGAGCGCCGGGCAGACCACGCGGGGGCTGCAAAGAACTGTTTGCAAAGAACTCTTTGCGGTTCTATCGTGGGCGCATGGCACTCACCCGGAAGGTCGTCGACGACCTCGAGACCCTCAAGGCCGTCTCGCACCCCCTGCGGCTCTCGCTGCTCGGCCGTCTCCGCGCCGACGGGCCCGCGACGGCGTCCGAGCTCGGCCGCGCGCTGGGGGAGTCCAGCGGCTCGACGTCGTACCACCTCCGCCAGCTCGAGCGCTTCGGCTTCGTCGGCGACGACGACGAGCAGCCGTCGGGTCGCGAGCGCCGGTGGAGGGCGCTGCACGACGCGACGTCGTTCCCGACCGGCCTCGCCGAGCTCGACGGGGGACGCGAGTTCGTCGACGTCGTCCGCCGCCGCCAGGAGGAGCACCTGCGCAACGGCCTCGAGGCGTGGACCGATCACCGTCCGGGCCTCGGGCACAGCGACTACGACCTGCGCCTCGACCCCGCCGACCTCGAGGCGCTCGGCGACGAGCTGCACGCGCTGGTCGAGCGCTACTCGCACCGGCAGGGCTCCGAGCACGTCGCCCTGCACGTCATCACGCTGCCGCAGACGTCGTGAGCGTCCGGTCGCGGTTCTGGCTGCTCGCGGCGGTCCGCTGGCTGCCGACCGGGTTGATCGTGCCCGTGATGGCGCTGCTGCCGCTCGAGAGGGGTCTGTCGGTTGCCGAGCTCGGCGGCGTCCTGGCGGTGCAGGGCGTCGTCGTGCTGCTCCTCGAGCTGCCCACCGGCGGCTTCGCCGACACGCTCGGACGACGTCCGGTCTGGATCGCGTCGGCGGTCGTGGCCTCCGTGGCGTACGGCCTGTACTCCGTCGCGCAGACGCCGGTGGTGTTCGCGGCGGCGGTGGCCCTCACCGGCGTGTTCCGCGCGCTCGACAGCGGCCCGCTGAACGCGTGGTTCGTCGACGCGGTCGGCGAGCAGGTGCCCGAGCCGGCTCGCAGCGCCGAGGTGGCGCGGGGCCTGGCGGGCTACGCGGCGGTCGTGGGCCTGTCGATCGCGGTGGGTGCGCTGCTGTCGGCGGGCCTCGTCGCCTGGGCGCCGTTCGGCCGGGCCGAGGCGCTGGCGGTGCCCCACCGGGTCGCCTGCGCGCTCGCGGTCGTGCAGGTCGTGGCGGCCTGGGTGCTCATGGACGAGGACCGCTCGGCCCGCGTGGGAGGCGTCGTCCGCTCGGTGCGGGCCACCCCGCGGGCGATCGCCGACGGCGCGCGTCTGCTGCTGCGCTCACGCGTCCTGCGCGCCCTCGTGGCGGTCGAGGTGCTGTGGGGCTTCGGCCTGGTCGCGTTCGAGTCGATGACACCGGTCCGGCTGGAGGAGATGCTGGGGGACGGCGACCTCGCGGCGACCGTCATGGGGCCCGCCTCCGCGGGGGCCTGGGCGGTCTCGGCCGTCGGAGCCGCCGCCGTGCCCTGGCTGCTGCGCCGGTGGAGCCTCGTGGCGGTGTCGGTCGCGCTCAAGGTCGTGCAGGCCCTCACGGTCGTCGCGATGGGGGTGGCCGCCGGACCCGTCGGGCTCGTGGCGGGTCTGCTCGCGACGTACGCCGTGCACTCGGCCGCCGGGGCCGTCTACGAGACGTTGCTGCACCAGCAGGCGCGACCCGAGAACCGCGCCACGGTGCTGTCGCTGGCGTCGATGGCGATGCACCCCGGTGCGGCGGTCGGCGCGGTCGTCCTCGGTGCCGTGGCCACCAGCGCCTCGCCGGGTGCCGCGATCGTGGTCGGCGGGCTGGTGCTGGGCGCGGCCGCCCCGCTGTTCCTCGTCACGCCGACGCGCGGGGGCGGACGCCCGGCAGGTGCCGCACCTCCTATGCTCGGTCGCGACGGCGGCACGTCGGTCGCCAGAGACGGTGTGGAGGCACGACATGACTGAATTCGTCCGGCTCGAGGTCAGCGACGGGGTGGGCACGATCCGCCTCGACCGCCCGAAGATGAACGCCCTGAACGCGCAGCTGCAGCGCGAGCTCAGCGAGGTGGCCCGCGAGGCCGACGAGCGCGACGACGTCGCCGCGGTCGTCCTGTTCGGCGGCGAGCGCGTGTTCGCGGCCGGGGCGGACGTCAAGGAGATGGGCACGATGTCGCACGCCGAGATGGTCAGGCACGCCCACCTGCTGCAGGCCTTCACGCGCGACGTCGCGGCGATCAGCAAGCCGACCGTCACCGCGATCACGGGCTTCGCCCTCGGCGGCGGGTGCGAGCTGGCGCTGTCGACCGACGTCCGCTTCGCGGCCGACGACGCCACGCTCGGACAGCCCGAGATCCTGCTGGGCATCATCCCCGGGGCCGGCGGCACGCAGCGCCTCGCGCGGCTCGTCGGCCCGGCCAAGGCCAAGGACCTGATCTTCACGGGACGCTTCGTCGACGCCGCCGAGGCGCTCGCGATCGGCCTGGTCGACCAGGTGCACCCCGCCGACGCCGTCTACGGCAAGGCCGTCGAGTGGGCGTCGCAGTTCGTCGGCGGGCCGCGGCTCGCGCTGCGCGCCGCCAAGAACGCCGTCGACCGCGGTCTCGAGGTCGACCTGCAGACCGGGCTCGAGATCGAGCGCGTCGAGTTCTCGGGGCTGTTCGCGACCGACGACCGCGTCGCTGGCATGACGTCGTTCGTCGAGAACGGACCCGGCAAGGCGACCTTCACCGGGCGCTGACCGTCGGCGGCGCCGCGCGGGCGGTGCGGGCGCGAAGGTCACACCGCGTGGATTGGCACCGTCGGGGTCCGTCCGCGATGCTGGTCGCGTGCCGCAGACGACGTGTCCTCCGAACCTCGCCGAGCTGGCCCGCGCCCACGGCGTCGCGACCGAGTACGAGGGGTCCGACCGCACGCCGGTGCAGGTCGACCCGTCCCTCGTCGTCGCGGTGCTCGGCATGCTCGACGTCGACGCCACCTCCGACGAGGCCGTCGAGGCGTCGCTCGCCGCGGCGAGAGAGCGTGACCGCACGACGTCGCTGCCGCCGACCGTCGTGGTCGTCGAGGGACGCCCGACGTCGCTGGACGTCGCGGTGCGCCTCGACCTCGAGGACGGCACGAGCCGCGAGGTCGGGGCGGGGGAGCCCCTGCCGTCCGACCTGCCGCTCGGCTGGCACACCGCCGTCGCGGACGATCGGACGTCGACCGTGATCGTGGCGCCGGCCCGCATGGACGACATCCGCCCCACGTGGGGCTGGATGCTGCAGCTGTACGCGCTGCGGTCGGCCGACTCGTGGGGCATGGGCGACTTCGGCGACCTCGCGGAGTTCGCCCGTCGCGCCGGCACCGAGCAGGGGGCCGGGGTCGTGCTCGTCAACCCCGTCCAGGCCGTCTCGCCGACGCACCCGATCCAGCGCTCGCCGTACTCACCGGCCAGCCGCCGCTTCGCCAACCCGCTCTACCTGCGGGTCACCGACACCGCCGCGTACCGGTCCGCCGACGCCGCCCTGCAGGCGGCCGTCCTTTCTCTCGCGCCGCGCCGCGACACCGACGAGATCGAGCACGACGCCGTGTGGGACGCCAAGCTCGCGGCGCTCGAGCTGCTGTGGCCCCATCGGCCCGAGGCCGAACGGTCCGTCGAGCCCGATGACGCCCTGCGCGACTTCGCGACCTTCTGCGCGCTGGCCGAGCAGCACGGCGGCGACTGGCGCGACTGGCCCACGACGCTGCACGATCCCGCGGGTCCGGCCGTGACGCAGCTGCGGGTCGAGCTGGCCGACCGGATCGCCTTCCACGTGTGGCTGCAGCACCGGTGCCGCGAACAGCTCGACGCGGCGCGGGCGGCGGCGCGCGAGGGCGGCATGGGCGTCGGCATCGTCCACGACCTGCCCGTCGGGGTCAGCGCGGGCGGTCCCGACACGTGGTCGCAGCGCGAGGTCTTCGCACCGTCGGTGCGGGTGGGCTGCCCCGCCGACGCCTTCAACGAGCTGGGCCAGGACTGGGGCCTGCCGCCGTTCCGTCCCGCCGAGCTCGCCGCAGCCGGCTACCAGCCGTTCCGCGAGGTCGTGCGCAGCGTCCTGCGCCACGCCGACGGCATCCGGATCGACCACATCGCGGGCCTGTGGCGCCTGTGGTGGATCCCGCCGGGAGAGCCCGCGCACCGTGGCACCTACGTGCACTACGACGCCGACGCGATGCTCGCGGTCGTCGCGCTCGAGGCGCACCGCGCCGGGGCCATCATCGTCGGCGAGGACCTCGGGACGGTCGAGGACGTCGTGACCGAGACGATGCACGAGCGCGGCATGCTGAGCTCGGCCGTGCTGTGGTTCGAGCGCGACTGGGACGCCGACGGCCAGCCGTTCCGGCGTCCCGTCGACTGGGAGCCCGCGACGATGGCGAGCGTCACGACGCACGACCTGCCGACCGCGACGGGATGGCTCGACGCCGAGCACGTGCGCCTGCGCGCGTCCCTCGACCTGCTCGACGGTCCGGTCGACGACGCGCTCGCCGAGGCGGCCACCGACCGCGAGGCGCTGATGGCCCTCGTGCGCGACGAGGGCATCGACGTCACCGACCCGGTCGTCGCGCTGCACGCCGTCATCGCCCGCGCCGCGTCGCGTCTCGTGCTGAGCGCTCCCACCGACGTCGTCGGCGAGCGCCGCCAGCCCAACCTCCCCGGAACGGTCGACGCGTACCCCAACTGGCGGATCCCGCTGCCCGTGACGCTCGAGCAGTTCTTCGACGACGAGCACGTCGCAACGGTCGTCGCGCCGCTGCGCGCCGAGCGTCCGCCGGCGGGCGACTGACCTCACAGCTCCCCACGGGTTGCCCCTGCCGAATGGGGGTAATCGGTGACAGATGTCCATCACAACCACTGGAGACCCCTTGCACCCCTGGCCCGGCAGCGCCTACCCGTTGGGTGCCACGTACGACGGCGTCGGCACCAACTTCGCCCTGTTCTCCGAGATCGCCGACAAGGTCGAGCTGTGCCTCTTCGACGAGGACGGCACCGAGACCCGCGTGCACCTCGAGGAGGTCGACGGCTTCGTCCACCACGGCTACCTGCCGAGCATCGGCCCCGGCCAGCGCTACGGCTACCGCGTCCACGGCCCGTACGAGCCCGCGCAGGGCCTGCGCTGCAACCCGAACAAGCTGCTGATCGATCCCTACGCCAAGGCGTTCTCGCACGGCGTCGACTGGGACGACTCGCTGTTCGGCTACTCGTTCGACGACCCCGACGAGCGCAACGACCTCGACTCCGCCGGCCACGTGCCGTACTCGCTGGTCACCAACCCGTTCTTCGACTGGGCCAACGACCGCCTGCCCCGCACGCCGTACAACGAGTCGGTCGTCTACGAGGCGCACGTCAAGGGCCTGACCATGACGCACCCCGACGTGCCCGAGGAGCTGCGCGGCACGTACGCCGGCCTGGCCCACCCGTCGGTCGTCGAGCACCTGCAGGGTCTCGGCGTGACGGCCCTCGAGCTGCTGCCCGTCCACCAGTTCGTGACCGACCACTACCTGGTCGAGAAGGGCCTCACGAACTACTGGGGCTACAACACGATCGGCTTCTTCGCCCCGCACGACGCGTACACGTCGCGCCCGGGCGCGCAGGTCGAGGAGTTCAAGGGCATGGTGCGCGCGATGCACGAGGCGGGCATCGAGGTCATCCTCGACGTCGTCTACAACCACACCGCCGAGGGCAACCACCTCGGGCCCACGCTGTCGATGAAGGGCATCGACAACCAGTCGTACTACCGCCTGGTCGAGGACGACCAGCAGTTCTACATGGACTACACGGGCACCGGCAACTCGCTCAACGTCGGCAACCCGCACGCGCTGCAGCTCATCATGGACTCGCTGCGCTACTGGGTCACCGAGATGCACGTCGACGGCTTCCGCTTCGACCTCGCGGCGACGCTGGCGCGCGAGTTCTACGACGTCGACAAGCTCGCGACGTTCTTCGAGCTCGTCCAGCAGGACCCGGTGGTCAGCCAGGTCAAGCTCATCGCCGAGCCGTGGGACGTCGGCCCCGGCGGCTACCAGGTCGGCGGGTTCCCCCCGCAGTGGACGGAGTGGAACGGCGAGTACCGCGACGTCGTCCGCGACTTCTGGCGCGGCGAGCCCTCGACGTTGGGCGAGTTCGCCTCGCGCATCACCGGCTCGTCCGACCTGTACCAGGACAACGGCCGCCGCCCGTACGCGTCGGTCAACTTCATCACGGCGCACGACGGCTTCACGCTGGCCGACCTGGTCGCGTACAACGAGAAGCACAACGACGAGAACGGCGAGGACGGCAACGACGGCGCCGACGACAACCGCTCGTGGAACTGCGGCGTCGAGGGGCCGACCGACGACGCCGAGGTCGTCGCGCTCCGCGACTGCCAGCGTCGCAACCTGATGGCGACGTTGTTGCTGTCGCAGGGCGTCCCGATGATCCTGCACGGCGACGAGCTCGGGCGCAGCCAGGGCGGCAACAACAACGCCTACTGCCAGGACAACGAGGTCGCGTGGATCGACTGGTCGCGCGCGGCCGACGACCACGAGATGACGCAGTTCACGAGCGCGCTGGCGGCGTTCCGCCAGCAGCACCCCGTGTTCCGTCGCCGTCGCTTCTTCGAGGGCCGGCCGATCCGCAAGGGCGAGCGCAGCGCGGAGAACCTCGGCGACATCGGCTGGTTCACGCCCGCGGGCGAGGAGATGCAGGAGCAGAACTGGGACGACGGCTTCGGCAAGTCGATCGTGATGTTCCTCAACGGCGAGGCGATCGCCGACCGCGACCGTCGCGGTGAGCGGGTCGTCGACGACTCGTTCCTGATGGCGTTCAACGCCCACTTCGAGGACATCGAGTGGACCGTGCCCGGCGAGGAGTACGGCCCGGGCTGGGGCCTGGTCGTCGACAGCTGCGCCGGCACCGTGCACACCACGCCGATGGGCGACGTCGTCCCGGCCGGCGGCACGCTGACCCTGCCGGCCCGGTCGCTGGTGGTGCTGCAGAGGGTCGCGTCGTGACCACGCCGTCGTCGACGTACCGGCTGCAGCTGCGGCCGGAGTTCGGCTTCGGCGACGCCCGTGACGTCGTCGACTACCTCGACGCGCTGGGGGTGGGGGCCGTGTACGTGTCGCCCGTGCTCGACGCCACGCCGGGATCGACGCACGGCTACGACGTGACCGACCCGCGGGTGGCGCGTCCCGCCCTCGGTGGCGAGGAGGGGCGGCTCGCGCTGGCCGACGCGGTGCGGGCCGCGGGCCTGGGGCTCGTCGTCGACATCGTGCCGAACCACATGTCGGTCGAGGTGCCCGCCGCCAACCCGTTCTGGTGGGACCTGCTGACCAAGGGGCGGGCGTCGCAGTTTGCGCACTGGTTCGACGTCGACTGGAGCCGCGACCGCATCCTCGTGCCGGTGCTCGGCTCGGCCGACGACGTCGACGAGCTGACGGTCGAGGACGACGAGCTCGTGTACTTCGACCACCGCTTCCCGATCACGGGCGACACCGACGGCACGCCGCAGGAGATCCACGACCGCCAGCCCTACGAGCTGGTCGACTGGCGGCGTGGCAACACCGAGCTGAACTACCGACGCTTCTTCGACATCACGACGCTGGCCGCCGTGCGCGTCGAGCAGCGCGACGTCTTCGAGATGGTGCACTCGGCCGTCCTGCGCTGGGTCGCGGACGGTGACGTGACGGGTCTGCGCGTCGACCACCCTGACGGCCTGGCCGACCCCACCGGCTACATGCGCTGGCTGCGCGACGCCGCGCCCGGGGCGTGGATCGTCGTCGAGAAGATCCTGCACCCGGGGGAGGACCTGCCCGAGAGCTGGCCCGTCGACGGCACGACGGGCTACGACGCGCTGGGCGAGATCTTCGGCGTGCTGGTCGACCCGGCCGGCGAGGCGCCGCTGACGTCGCTGGCCGCCGAGCTGGGCCAGGACACCGACTACGCCGCGGTCGAGCAGGACGCGCGCCGGCTCGTGACCGACGAGATCCTGGTGGCCGAGGTGCGCCGCATCGCGGCGCTGGTCGATGCAGAAGAGGCCGACGCCCGCGCCGCGGTCGCCGAGACCATGATCGCGTTCGACGTCTACCGGTCGTACCTGCCCGACGAGGCCGACCACTGGCGCAGCTCGGTCGCGACGGCGCGCGAGCGTCGTCCCGACCTCGCCGACGCGCTCGACGCGCTCGACCGCCAGGTCACGGGCGAGCCCGACGGCGAGCTGGCGACCCGCATCCAGCAGACGTCCGGCATGGTCGTGGCCAAGGGCACCGAGGACACGACGTTCTACCGCTACACGCGCTTCGCGGCGCTCAACGAGGTCGGTGGCTCACCCGACCGCTTCGGCATCGACGTCGACGAGCTGCACCGCCTCGCCGCTGCACGCGACGGGGGATCGCCCGCGGCGATGACGACGTTGACGACGCACGACACCAAGCGGTCCGAGGACGTGCGCGCCCGCATGGCGGTGCTGTCGGAGGTCGCCGACGAGTTCGCCGGCCTCGTCCGCACGTGGTCGGCGCGGTGCGGGCTGGGCGAGCCCTCGCTCGAGCTGCTGGCGTGGCAGACGCTCGTCGGCGCCGCCCCGATCAGCGACGAGCGCCTGGTCGACTACCTGCTCAAGGCCGCGCGCGAGTCCAAGATCCGCACGACGTGGACCGAGCCCGACGAGGAGTTCGAGCAGCGCATCCGCGACTGGCCCGCCGCCGTGCGTGCCGCGGTCGGCGACGACGTGGACGCCTTCGTCGAGCGCATCACCGGGCCCGGCTGGACCAACGCGCTGAGCCAGAAGATGCTGCAGCTGACCGCCCCCGGCGTGCCCGACGTCTACCAGGGCACCGAGCTGTGGGACTTCTCGCTCGTCGACCCCGACAACCGTCGACCCGTCGACTACGCGCTGCGTCGCACGGTCCTCGCGCGCCTCGACGACGGCGAGGTGCCGGCGGTCGACGAGACGGGCGCCGCCAAGCTGCTGCTGGTGCACCGCGTGCTGACGCTGCGTCGCGACCGCCCCGAGCTGTTCCGGGGCTACCGGCCGATGCGGGCCGAGGGACCGGCAGCCGATCACGCGGTCGCGTACGGGCGAGGCGACGACCTGGTGGTCGTCGCGACCCGCCTGCCCGTCGGGCTCGGGGAGGCCGGGGGGTGGCGCGACACGACGCTCGACCTGCCGGCCGGCGAGTGGACCGACGCCCTGACCGGTGAGACGGTCGACGGCTCGTCCGCCCGCCTGGCGTCGCTGCTCGACCGCTACCCGGTCGCGCTGCTCGTGCGGGGCTGATCCGTCGCCTACCGTGGCCGGATGGGTGACGGGCGGGACAGGGCGCTGGTCGGCCCGGTCGCGTCCGTCCTCGTCCTCGCCGTCGTGCTGGCGGCGTGCGGGGCGCCGTCGGCCGACACCGGTCCGTTGCAGGCCGGCGGTGTCCAGCCGGCGGCCGTGACGAAGCTGCCCGGCGGCGGGCGCGTCGCGGTGGGCTCGCCCGACGGCCACGACGTCGTGGTGCAGTGGCAGGCGAAGGGCTCCGACGGCTGGTCCGACCCGCGGACGGTCTACACCGAGCCGCAGCAGTTCACGCACGACATCGAGGTCGAGGCAGCCGGTGACACCGTCGTCATCGGCCCCGACTTCTGGACCCAGCGGACGCTCGACGACGACTACGCCCCGAACCACTCCGCGCAGGTCGTGTGCCGCGACCGCGTCTGCGCGACGGGGCACCGCACGCCCGACGGCGTCCTCAGCAGCACCGAGCTGAACCGCGACGGGACGTACGCCACGTTCTCCCTCGGCGGTCGCGACCTGCTGGTGTGGGACGACGGCGAGTTCAGCACCGAGAAGGCGGTCGGCCTGCCGAAGGACGCGACCACCGCGACGCTGCCCGACGGGACGCTCGTCGCCGTCGCGCCGCAGCAGCACCGCACGCTGTGCCGCTTCCGTCTGCTGACGGCCGCGAAGGGCACCTCGACGTACGTCGAGCGGGCCGTCAGCGGCGACCACCCCGCCCTGCTGCCGTGCTCGGTGTCGGGTGTGGACGTCACCGACGAGAAGGTGTCGGTGCTGCTCGAGGAGCTGCCCGATCCGATCGACTTTCGGCGCGAGGACGGACGCTGGGTCGCGGACGAGCCCGAGGCACCGTTGAAGGCCTACCCCGACACCGGCGGCAGGAGCTCGCTCGCCAACGAGGTCGTGAGCCGGTCGGACGGCAGCGACGTGTCGATCGGCTCGCCCGACACGCAGCGGATCATGGCGCAGTTCCGCGCGAAGGGGGCGACGGAGTGGTCCACGCCGGTGCAGGTCGCCACGGCGCCCCCGGGCACGAGCTGCCGGTTCCAGGACGTCGAGCGCGACGACGCCGTCACGACCGACCTGATCGACTGCTTCGACGACGCGAGACCGTTCGTCCTCGGTACGACCGAGCCGGTCGCCGGCATCGCCCTCGCGTCGGCCGACGGGCGCACGTGGTCGACCGCGACGCTGCGACGTCCGCACGACGGGGTCACGACCGGCCCCGACCACGCCACGGTCTTCACGGGCGCCGACGCCTCGTACCGGTGGACGCCCGACGACGGCATGCGTCGCATCGACCTGCCCGCGGCTCCGCGGGACGTCGTCGTCGCGGTGTCCGCCACGACGGTGGTCCGCGTCGTCGCCGACGTCACGGGCGGCACGGACTGCCGCCCCGGCCACCAGGTCGCCGACCTCGACGCCACGAGCTGGCCGGCGGCCCGCCCCCTGCCCGGAGCGTCGGGGCTCGACCTCGACGGCCTCGCGTGCACGCCGTACGTCGACATCCTCGACGGGGAGGTCCGGGTGACGATCGGCGACGAGGACTGGACGGGCACGCTGAGCCCTCGCGGCGGCGACTGGGTCGCCCGGAAGGTGACGTACCGAGGTCTCCCCTAGGCTCGGGGCCATGACGTTCACGGTGTGGTGTCCTGACCTCGATCGAGTGCGTCTGAAGGTCGGCGACACGGTCCACGACATGGAGCCCTGGAGGCGGGGCGGCGCCGGCTGGTGGTGGTCGGACGTCGACGGCCCGCACGGCACCGACTACGCATTCCTGCTCGGCGACGACGAGACGCCGCTGCCCGACCCGCGCTCCACCTGGCAGCCGGACGGGGTCCACGCCGCGTCCCGGACGTACGACCACGCGCGGTTCGAGTGGTCCGACGGCGACTGGGCCGGACGCGCGCTCGCCCGGTCGGTGATCTACGAGCTGCACATCGGGACGTTCACTCCCGGCGGCACGTTCGACGCCGCGATCGAGCGGCTCGACCACCTCGTCGACCTGGGCATCGACCTCGTCGAGGTGCTGCCGGTCAACTCGTTCGACGGTCCCCACGGGTGGGGCTACGACGGCGTGCTGTGGGGCGCCGTGCACGAGCCGTACGGCGGACCCGACGGCTTCAAGCGCTTCGTCGACGCCTGCCACGCCCGCGGCCTGGGCGTCGTGCTCGACGTCGTCTACAACCACCTCGGCCCGTCGGGCGCCTACCTCGACCGGTTCGGGCCGTACTTCGCCGGCGAGAACGACTGGGGGCCGGGCCTCAACCTCGACGCCGCGGGATCGGACGAGGTCCGCCGCTACGTGCTCGACAACGCCAGGGCGTGGTTCGAGCACTTCCACGTCGACGGGCTGCGCCTCGACGCCGTCCACGCGCTCGCCGACTCCCGGGCCCTGCCGATCCTCGAGGAGCTCTCGGCCGAGACCGAGAGGCTCGCCGAGACGCTCGGACGTCCGCTGACCCTGATCGCCGAGTCCGACCTGAACGACCCGCGCACCGTCACCCCGCGCGACCGCAACGGCCTCGGCATGGACGCGCAGTGGTCCGACGACCTGCACCACGCGCTCCACGTCCGGCTCACGGGCGAGACCGACGGCTACTACGCCGACTTCGCGGCCGGGGGCGCGCTCGCCAAGACCCTGCGGGGCGCGTTCTTCCACGACGGCACGTGGTCGTCGTTCCGCGGACGCTCGCACGGCCGGCCCGTCGACACCGCGGCCCTGCCCGGCACGGCGTTCCTGGCCTACGTCCAGAACCACGACCAGATCGGCAATCGCGCGACGGGCGACCGCATCTCGGCGACCGTCTCGCCGGGGCTCCTCGCGTGCGGCGCGGCGATCGTCCTGCTCGGCCCCTACACGCCGATGCTCTTCATGGGCGAGGAGTGGGCCGCGTCGACGCCGTGGCAGTTCTTCGCCTCGTTCCCCGACCCCGACCTCGCCGACGCCGTCCGCACCGGGCGCCGCAAGGAGTTCGGCCGCCACGGGTGGGGCGAGTCCGAGGTGCCCGACCCCATGGACGTCGCGACGTTCGAGCGGTCGCGGCTCGACTGGTCCGAGCTCGCCGACGAGGACCACGCCGACATCCTCGAGCTGCACCGCTCGCTGATCGCGCTGCGGCGCGAGATCCCCGAGCTGTCCGATCCGTCGCTGACCGACTTCCGGGTCGAGGTCGCCGACGACGACTCGTGGATCGTGATGCACCGCGGGCGCTTCCAGGTGCGGGTCGACTTCGCCGAGGGCGCGATCGACGTGACGTCGACCGACTGACGTCCGGCCCGTCCGGCTACGCGAACGTCGGCGGCACGAGGCAGTGCACGACCTCGTGGAACTGGCCGCGCACGTCCTCGGGCAGCCACACGACGTGGTTGGACTGCGACGCCATGTCGACGTCCTGCTGCAGCGTCACGACGTCGACGACCTGCCGCGGGTTGTCGCGGTCGCGCTCCTCGAGCTGCAGCAGCGACACGCGCATCGTGACCCCGAAGTCGTTGGGGTTGACCAGGCCGATGCCCCAGAAGTCCGTCGGGTCGTCGGTCGCCTTCTGGTCGAGGTCGATCATGACGGTGCGGGTGTCGTTCTCGAGCGCGGGGTGGTCGGTCTCCTCGACGCTCACGAGCTCGACGTCGACGCCCCTGACCTGGCGCGAGCCCTGGCCGTCGAAGCGCAGCACCTCGCGCAGCGTGCCGCCGGCGGGCAGGAGCGCGCGGCCGAGGTGCGAGCCGTTGACGCCGAGCGTCGTGACGTGCGGCAGCTCCATGCCGTACATGCTGCGGGGCGTGAACCGCAGGGTCGGCTGCACCGACACCTCGGTGTTGTTCGTGATGGTCAGCGTCTGGTCGAGCGACCCGTCGGTCGCGACCGGCACGTAGCGGACCGTGAACGGCTGGGGCGTGCGCTGGCGTCGTCTCACGGCGCCCACCCTAGCGAGGCGTCGACGGGACGGTTTCGGTCGCGGTGCGTCGAGCGCCTACCCTTGAGTCATGTCCGTCGAGTCGCTGTTCCCCCGCCTGGAGCCCCTCCTGCCGTCGGTCGGCAAGCCGATCCAGTACGTCGGGGGCGAGCTGAACGCCACGAGCAAGCCATGGGACGACGCCGAGGTGCGCTGGGCGCTGATGTATCCCGACGCCTACGAGGTGGGCCTGCCCAACCAGGGCGTCCAGATCCTGTACGAGGTGCTCAACGAGCGCGACTGGATCCTCGCCGAGCGCACCTACGCGGTCTTCTCCGACATGGAGAAGGTCATGCGCGAGAACGACATCCCGCAGTTCACGGTCGACGCCCACCGTCCGGTCAGGGCCTTCGACCTGATGGGCATCTCGTTCTCGACCGAGCTCGGCTACACCAACTTCCTGACCGCGATCGACCTCGCCGGCATGCCGTTGCACGCGGTCGACCGCGGTGACGACGACCCGATCGTGATCGCGGGCGGGCACTCGGCGTTCAACCCCGAGCCGATCGCCGACTTCATCGACGCCGCGGTGCTGGGCGACGGCGAGGAGATCGTCCTGGCGATCAGCGCCGTCGTGCGCGAGTGGAAGGACGAGGGACGCCCGGGCGGCCGCGACGAGGTGCTGATGCGCCTGGCGAAGTCGGGCGGCGTCTACGTCCCCAAGTTCTACGACGTCGCCTACCTGCCCGACGGGCGCATCCAGCGCGTCGTGCCCAATCGTCCCGGCGTCCCGTGGCGCATCGCGAAGCACACGCTGATGGACCTCGACTCCTGGCCGTACCCCAAGAACCCCCTGGTGCCGCTGGCCGAGACGGTCCACGAGCGCTTCAGCGTCGAGATCTTCCGCGGGTGCACGCGCGGCTGCCGCTTCTGCCAGGCCGGCATGATCACGCGGCCCGTGCGCGAGCGCTCGATCGAGGGCATCGGCCAGATGGTGCAGAACGGGCTCGACAAGACGGGCTTCGAGGAGGTCGGCCTGCTGTCGCTGAGCAGCGCCGACCACACCGAGATCGGCGAGGTCGCCAAGCAGCTCGGCGACCGGTACGAGGGCACCAACACGTCGCTGTCGCTGCCGTCGACCCGCGTCGACGCCTTCAACATCACGCTGGCCAACGAGTTCAGCCGCAACGGCCGCCGCTCGGGCCTGACGTTCGCGCCCGAGGGCGGCAGCGACCGCCTGCGCAAGGTCATCAACAAGATGGTCTCCGAGGACGACCTGATCCAGACCGTCGCGGCGGCGTACTCGCACGGCTGGCGGCAGGTCAAGCTCTACTTCATGTGCGGTCTGCCCACCGAGACCGACGAGGACGTCATGCAGATCGGCGAGCTCGCCAAGCGCGTCATCCAGACCGGCCGCGAGGTGTCCGGTCGCCACGACATCCGCTGCACCGTCTCGATCGGCGGCTTCGTGCCCAAGCCGCACACGCCGTTCCAGTGGGCGTCGCAGCTCGACCACGAGACGACCGACGCCCGCCTGCAGAAGCTGCGCGACTTCGTCCGGGCCGACAAGCGGTACGGCAAGGCGATCGGCTTCCGGTACCACGACGGCAAGCCCGGCATCGTCGAGGGACTGCTGTCGCGCGGCGACCGCCGGGTCGGCCGGATCATCGAGGCCGTGTGGCGCGACGGCGGGCGCTTCGACGGCTGGAGCGAGCACTTCTCGTACGACCGCTGGGCGGCCAAGGCCGAGGAGGCGCTGGCCGACGAGCCCGTCGACCTCGACTGGTACACGGTCCGTGAGCGCGAGTACGCCGAGGTGCTGCCGTGGGACCACCTCGACGCGGGCCTCGACCGCGACTGGCTGTGGGAGGACTGGCAGGACGCGATCGACCCGTCGGGTGCCCTCGAGGTCGAGGACTGCCGCTGGACGCCGTGCTTCGACTGCGGCGTGTGCCCGCAGATGGACCTCGAGATCCAGATCGGTCCCACGGGCAAGAACCTCCTGCCACTCACGGTGGTCTGACTGCGCGACCGGGTCGACCGCGGCCGCGGTTTCCCGGGTTCACCTGGGAAACTGCGCGATCGGGGCGGCTGTGTCTGAGGTAGCGGCACGACGTCTGAGGTAGCCCGACGGCGCCCGGATCAGGGCATTCGCCCGATGTGGTGGGCGTGCCTCAGCGACGAGTGTGGGTGATGTCGAGAGGAGACATCATGTTCACCGAATTCACCGCCCAGGCCCAGGTCCAGCAGCAGGAGCGCGAGCTCACGAGGGCGCTCGAGCGCCGACGGGTCGCCGCCGAGCGCGCGATCGAGCAGCACGGGGGAGAGCGCCTCGCCCTGATCGCGCACCTGGCCCGCGAGAGCCGCCGCGCGCGGCCGACGACCGGCGGCGCCCCGCGCCCCGTCGCCGGCTGAGCCTCCGGCGGGGTCAGTCGCCCCGCCGGGGCCCGAGGGTGTCCTCGAGCATCACGGGCCGCGCCACGACCGTGCCGCACACCGCGATGACGGCGGCGAGCCCGATCAGGCAGACGAGCGGTGCGGTCCACGAGCCCGTCGCGTCGTGCAGGGCACCGACGCCGAACGGCCCGAGGCCTGCGATCAGGTAGCCGAAGCCCTGCGTCGCGACCGACAGGGCGGCGGTGCCGGCGGTCGTGCGGGTGCGGCGCGCGATCATCGTCAACGACCACGTGAACGCGCCGCCGCCGAGCCCCAGCAGCACGGCCCACGCCCACGGCGTCGTCGCGGGCGCGACCAGCACGCCGAGCCAGCCGATCGCCGTCACGGCGGCGAACGCCCACGGCAGGTAGGGGGTGTCGCCCGTCAGGCGCATGAGCCACGGCAGCGACAGCGTCAGGGGGATGCCGACGGCACTGACGACCGCGAGCAGCGCCCCCGCCGAGCCGTCCGAGATGCCCGCATCGGTCAGGATCTCGGCGAACCAGCCGAACTGCGCGTAGGCGGCGGCCGACTGGGCCGCGAACAGCAGCACCATGGCCCACACCAGACGCGAGCGCAGCACGACCGACATCGGCAGCCGGTCGTGCGCCTCGGGGGAGCCGTGGACGTCGCGCCGCAGCATCAGCAGCCACGGCACGAGCGCGACGACCGACAGCACGGCCCACGCCCCGACGCCCTGGCGCCAGCCGCCGAGCGCGTCCGACAGCGGCACCGTCGCGGCCGAGGCCAGCGACGCGCCCGCCATCAGTGCCGCGCCGTACATCGAGCTGACGAGCGGGATCCGGTCGGGGAAGTGCGCCTTGACCAGCGGCGGCAGGATCACGTTGCCGACCGCGGCGCCGGCCAGCGCCACGACGCTGCACAGCAGGAACACGACGGTGCTGTCGACCAGCGAGCGCGTGACGATGCCCGTCGCGACGAGCACCAGCACGGCGGCCGCGGCGCGGTGCAGGCCGGCGCGCCGCACGAGACCGGCGGTGCCGACGCCGAAGACCGCGAAGCACACGACGGGCAGGGTCGTCAGCACGCCGGCGACCGTCGCGCTCATCGCCAGGTCGTCGCGGATGCTGCCCAGCACGACGCCGATGCTGCCGACCGCGACGCGCAGGTTGGCGGCGAGCAGCACGATGGCGGCCGCGACGAGCCACCGTCCGCCGGTGGTGGGGGCGGGGGAGGGAGTCGTCACCCGTCCATTGTCCCGGGCGGCCCGCGGGTAGCCTCGACGGGTGACGACCCTCGAGGGAACCCCCAATCCCGAAGCGCCGAACCCGCAGCTGCCGATCGTGCAGAAGCTGCGCATCCGCTACGCCAAGC
The DNA here is from genome assembly GCF_001426485.1 of Aeromicrobium sp. Root472D3. Lineage (GTDB taxonomy): Bacteria > Actinomycetota > Actinomycetes > Propionibacteriales > Nocardioidaceae > Aeromicrobium. The sequence continues at coordinate 1,714,908 of NZ_LMET01000001.1, forward strand.
GCGGACGTCTGCGGTTCACGAGCCACCGCGACTTCGCCCGTGCCTTCGAGCGGGCGGTGCGCCGCGCGGGCATCCCGATCGGCTTCTCGTCGGGCTTCACCCCGCACCCCAAGATCAGCTACGCGAACGCGTCGCCGACCGGTGCCGCGAGCGAGGCCGAGTACCTCGAGATCGGCATGACGCGCCCCTGCGACGCCGACGAGGTCCGCGGCCTGCTCGACGCCGCGCTGCCCGAAGGGCTCGACATCGTCGACGTCGTCGTGGCCCGCCCCGGTGCGCTCGCCGACCGTCTGCAGGGCAGTGCCTGGCAGATCGCGCTGCCCGGCGTGACGGTCGAGCACGCCGCGTCGGCGGTCGAGGGATTCCTCGCCGCCGACGAGGTCCTGATCGAGCGGATGATGAAGCGCGGGCTCCGCACGCTCGACTGCCGGTCCGCCGTGCTGCGCCTCGCGGCGCGTTCTGACGAGACCCCGTCAGGACCGTGTGCGATACTGGTGGTGGTTGTGCGACACGACACACCGTCGATACGACCAGACGACGTTCTTGCCGGACTCCGTTCCAGCGGGGGCCTCGAGCTCGAGCAGACGCCCATCGCGACTCGCTTGGCCCAAGGTCCTCTGGATGCGGGGGACGGCTCGGTGGGCGATCCACTTGCCTTCGACCGCGACGTGCCCTGATCGGGTGCTGACCGCGGCGGCAGGTGTGGGAGTCGATGTGACAGACCGGATGACGCCGTCACACCCCCGCGCGTGGCGCAGGGGTTGACCGAACTTCAGGTCCGCAGGCCGGACCGCAGACGAGCCAGGGGCCGATCCCGATCGGCGCAGGGCGAAGGAGAGCGCATGCTCGACGAGAACGAGACACCGACCGACAGCACCACCGCCAGCAGCCCCGCACCGCAGACGCGCCGCCGCGCGGCCGGGCGTCCCGCGGGCCCGCCCGCGGCCGTCAGCTTCGCGGCTCCCGTCGCGGCCCCCGCGAAGGCCAGGGCGGCGAAGGCTCCCGCGGCCGCGGAGCCCGTCGACGACGAGCCGGCCGCCCCGGCGGCCCAGGCGCCGGCCAAGAAGGCCGCGAAGAAGGCGCCCGCGCGCCGGGCCACCAAGAAGGCGTCGGCCCCCGCGCCCGTCGCCGACGTGGTCGACGAGACCGCGGACGACGACGCCGAGTCGGCCGAGGTGCTCGAGGACACCGCCGAGGCCGCCGCGCCCGTGGCTGCGGTCGCCGCGATGTTCCAGGCTCCCGAGCCCGGCCTCGCCCCGGCCCGACGGTCCCGACCCGAGGTCGAGACGGCCGACGCCGACACCGACACCGACGAGCAGGACGACGCCGAGTCCGACGACGACGACCCCGACGCACCCCGTCGCCGTCGCCGCAGCCGCGGCGGACGTCGCCGCCGCAAGGGCGAGAGCGACACCGACGAGTCGTCCGACGCCGACGCCGATCAGACCGACGAGTCCGACGACGACGGCAACGGCCCCACGCGCCGCCGTCGCCGTCGTGCCCGCGCCGGCGAGGGTGCCGACGTGCAGCCCGACGACCCCGAGAACACCGTCGTGCGGGTCCGCAACGGTCGCAGCGCCGAGGACGAGATCACCGGCGTGCAGGGCTCGACACGCCTCGAGGCCAAGAAGCAGCGTCGCCGCGAGGGCCGTGAGGCCGGACGTCGTCGCGCGCCGATCGTGTCGGAGGCCGAGTTCCTGGCCCGCCGCGAGTCGGTCAAGCGCGAGATGGTCGTGCGCCAGCGCGACGACTACACGCAGATCGCGGTCATCGAGGACAACGTCCTGGTCGAGCACTACGTGGCGCGCGAGTCGCAGGTCTCGATCATCGGCAACGTCTACCTCGGCAAGGTGCAGAACGTGCTGCCGAGCATGGAGGCCGCGTTCGTCGACATCGGTGCCGGGCGCAACGCCGTGCTCTACGCCGGCGAGGTCGACTGGACCACGCTCGGCAACGGCAAGGCCCGCAAGATCGAGGACGCGCTGTCGCCCGGCCAGACGATCCTGGTGCAGGTCAGCAAGGACCCGATCGGCCAGAAGGGCGCCCGCCTGACCAGCCAGGTCAGCCTGCCCGGCCGCTTCCTGGTGCTCGTCCCCGGCGGACAGACCAGCGGCATCTCGCGCAAGCTGCCCGAGAACGAGCGCGCCCGCCTCAAGACCCTCCTCAAGGAGGTGCTGCCCGAGAACACCGGCGTCATCGTGCGCACGGCGGCCGAGGGCGCCACGGAGGACCAGCTGACGCGCGACGTCACGGCGCTGTCGGCCCGCTGGGAGGTCATCGAGGGCAAGGTCGCCGCGGGCAAGGCCCCCGAGCTGCTCTACTCCGAGCCCGACCTGATGATCAAGGTCGTCCGCGACCTGTTCAACGAGGACTTCCACGGTCTCGTCGTCGAGGGTGACGACGCCTGGGACATGATCAAGGGCTACATCGACCACGTCGCGCCCGACCTGACCGACCGCGTCAAGCGCTGGGACGACACCGAGGTCGACGCGTTCACGTCGTACCGCCTCGACGAGCAGATCCACAAGGCGCTCGACCGCAAGGTGTTCCTGCCGTCCGGCGGCTCGCTGGTCATCGACCGCACCGAGGCCATGACGGTCGTCGACGTCAACACCGGCAAGTACACCGGCTCGGGCGGCAACCTCGAGGAGACCGTCACCAAGAACAACCTCGAGGCCGCCGAGGAGGTCGTGCGCCAGCTGCGCCTGCGCGACATCGGCGGCATCATCGTCGTCGACTTCATCGACATGGTGCTCGAGAGCAACCGCGACCTCGTGCTGCGACGTCTCGTCGAGTGCCTGGGGCGCGACCGCACGCGTCACCAGGTCGCCGAGGTCACGTCGCTCGGCCTGGTGCAGATGACGCGCAAGCGCATCGGCACGGGCCTGCTCGAGTCGTTCAGCCACGAGTGCGACCACTGCCACGGCCGTGGCGTCCTGATCCAGGACGCCCCCGTCGAGCCCAAGCGCGACGAGCCCCGCCGGGGCCAGCGCGGCGGTGGTGGCCGCGGAGGCAACAGCGGCAACAGCGGCAACGGGAACAACGGCGGCGGCAACAACGGCGGCGGCAACAACGGCAACGGCAACGGTGGCCGCTCCCACGGCGGCAACCAGCAGGGCAACGGCGGAGGACGGGGCGGTGCGCCGCGGCCCACCGAGCCCAAGGCCGAGGCCCCCCAGGCCGAGACGCCCAGGCCGCAGCCGTCGACCCCCGCTGCGCCCGCTGCCGCGGCCGCTGCGGCTCCGCAGACGTCCGAGCAGGCCCCCGCCGAGGTCGTCGCACCTGTGACACCTGACACAGCGCCGGTCGCGCCGGTCGAGTCCCCGACGTCCGAGGCCCCGGCGGCCGCGAGCGCCGAGCCGGCCGAGAAGCCCGTCACGATCCGGCGTACGGCGCGCAAGCGCGGTGCGGCGAGCAAGCCGGCCGGTCCTCCGGCACCTGCCGAGCCGCTCCCTTTCGCTGGTGGCGGCGACGGGGGAGATGACCCCGTTTTGACCCGCGAGGGTCCGGCTACGTAAACTGTCCCTTCGGTGCGTCCAGCGCCCCGTTCTTCGCGCGTCCTGCTTGTCGTGGGCCGTGCCCCAGAGTTGAAATGAGTGAGGATTCCGTGGTGTACGCAATCGTGCGCAGTGGCGGCAACCAGCAGAAGGTTGCTGTCGGCGACGTCATCGAGATCGACAAGGTCGTCCAGGCCGAGGGCGAGACGGTCGCGCTTCCCGCCGTCCTCTTCGTCGACGGCGACACAGTGACGGCCGACGCCGACTCGCTGGCCAAGATCACCGTCACGGCCGAGGTCCTCGGCCTGACGAAGGGTCCCAAGATCGTGATCCAGAAGTACAAGAACAAGACGGGCTACAAGAAGCGTCAGGGTCACCGTCAGAAGTACACCCAGGTCAAGATCACCGAGATCAAGAAGTAGAGGACTGAGCACATGGCACACAAGAAGGGCGCAGCCTCCACCAAGAACGGCCGCGACTCCAACTCACAGCGCCTCGGCGTGAAGCGCTTCGGCGGTCAGCTCGTCAACGCCGGCGAGATCATCGTCCGCCAGCGTGGCACCCACTTCCACCCCGGCACCAACGTGGGCCGTGGCGGCGACGACACGCTCTTCGCGCTGTCGGCGGGTGCGGTCGAGTTCGGCCGTCGTCGTGGACGCAAGGTCGTCAACATCGTCCCGGGCGTTCCTGTCGCGTAACGCCTGGAGCAACACCCGTAGAACGCAGTAGAACCAGTGAGGTGGGGCGGTCCGCAGCTGCGGACCGCCCCACTCTGCTTTCCCCTCATCGATCCACGCCCGCACCCGGGCCCGTACGGAAGGAGCGGCCGATGGCTGTCCCCAGCTTCGTCGACAAGGTGACGCTCCACGTCGCAGGCGGGTCCGGTGGCGACGGTGTGGCCTCGGTCCACCGCGAGAAGTTCAAGCCCCTCGGAGGCCCCGACGGCGGCAACGGCGGCAACGGCGGCAGCGTCATCCTGCAGGTCGGCGCCGACGTCACGACGCTCATCGACTACCACCACGAGCCGCACCGCCGCGGCACCAACGGTGCGCCGGGCGCGGGCAACAACCGCAGCGGCAGCAACGGCGAGGACCTGGTGCTGCGCGTCCCCGACGGCACGGTGCTCAAGGACTCGTCGGGCGAGGTGCTGGCCGACCTCGTCGGTCCCGGCACCGAGCTCGTCATCGCGGCGGGCGGGCGTGGCGGCCTGGGCAACTCGGCCCTGGCCTCGTCCAAGCGCAAGGCCCCCGGCTTCGCCCTGAAGGGCGAGCCCGGCGACGAGCTGACCATCACGATGGAGCTCAAGGTCGTGGCCGACATCGGCCTCATCGGCTTCCCGAGCGCCGGCAAGTCCAGCCTGATCGCCTCGCTGTCGCGGGCCCGGCCCAAGATCGCCGACTACCCGTTCACGACCCTGGCGCCCAACCTCGGCGTCGTCACGGCCGGCTCGACGACGTTCACGGTCGCCGACGTCCCCGGCCTGATCGAGGGTGCCAGCGAGGGGCGCGGCCTCGGCCACGACTTCCTGCGCCACGTCGAGCGCTGTGCCGCCCTGGTGCACGTCATCGACTGCGCGACGGTCGATCCCGGCCGCGACCCGCTGACCGACCTCGACGTCATCGAGGCCGAGCTCAAGGCCTACTCCGAGGCGACCGGCAGCGACCTGCTCGACCGTCCCCGACTGGTCGCGCTCAACAAGACCGACGTGCCGGACGCCAAGGAGATCGCGGGCTTCGTGCGCGACGAGCTCGAGGCGCGCGGCCTCGACGTCTTCGACGTGTCGGCGGCCAGCCACGCCGGCCTGCGCGAGCTGTCGTTCGCGATGGCCGAGATCGTCGCCTCGCGGCGCGCCGCGGCGCCCGTCGCCGAGATCACCCGCATCGTCCTGCGCCCCAAGGCCGAGGCCGGGGTCGGTCGCGAGTTCACGATCACGCAGGTCAACGGCCAGTGGGTCGTGCGCGGCGAGAAGCCCAAGCGCTGGGTGCGCCAGACCGACTTCTCCAACGACGAGGCGGTCGGCTTCCTGGCCGACCGGCTCAACCGGCTGGGCGTCGAGGACGAGCTGCTCAAGCTCGGCGCGACGGCCGGCGACGACGTCGTCATCGGCGACGAGGACAACGCCGTGGTCTTCGACTTCGACCCGCAGGTCACGGCCGGTGCCGAGGTGCTGGGCCGCCGCGGCGAGGACCTGCGCATCGACCAGTCCGACCGTCGCACGAACGTGCAGCGACGCGCGGAGCTCGCGGCCAAGCGGGCCTTCGAGGCCGAGCGGCGCGAGGAGCGCGGCGAGAGCCGCGAGCCCGACTGGACCTTCCCCGAGGACGCCGACGACCTGGAGGATGGCGCTCTCGAGGGCGGCGAGGGCGAGGACGTCCGCTAGTGGCGCGCGTCGTCGTCAAGGTCGGGTCGTCGTCGCTGAGCTCGGCCGGCGGCGGCCTCGACGCCGGGCGCGTCGATGCCCTGGTCGACGCCCTCGCGGCCGCGCGCGGCCGCGGTGACGAGATCGTCCTGGTCAGCTCGGGAGCCATCGCCGCAGGTCTGGCGCCGCTCGGCCTGTCGCGGCGTCCCCGCGACCTCGCGACCCAGCAGGCCGCCGCCAGCGTCGGCCAGGGCGCCCTGATCGCCCGCTACGCCGAGCGCTTCTCGCAGCACGGCCTCGTGGTCGGACAGGTGCTGCTGACCGCTGACGACGTCACGCGCCGCAGCCACTACCGCAACGCGTTCCAGACGTTCGCGCGCCTGCTCGACCTCGGGGTCGTTCCGGTCGTCAACGAGAACGACACCGTCGCGACCAGCGAGATCCGCTTCGGCGACAACGACCGGCTGGCCGCCCTGGTGTCGCACCTGGTGCACGCCGACCGCCTCGTGCTGCTGTCGGACGTCGACGGCCTGTACGACGGCGACCCGTCGCTCGAGGGCACGAGCCTGGTGCCCGACGTGCGCGGCGAGGCCGATCTCGCGGCGCTCGACATCGTGCGGCCCAGCGCGTCCGCGATCGGCACCGGCGGCATGGTCACCAAGGTCGAGGCCGCCCGCATCGCGACCGGCGCGGGCATCCCGGTGCTGCTGACGTCGGCCGCCAACGCGGCCGCGGCGCTCGCCGGCGAGGGGGTCGGCACGACGTTCCACGCGACGGGCCGTCGCCGTCCCACCCGTCTGCTGTGGCTCGCGCACGCCAGCACCACCAAGGGGCGCGTGCACCTCGACGCCGGCGCGGTCCGGGCCCTGACGCTGCGCAAGGCGTCGCTGCTGCCGGCCGGCATCACGGGTGTCGGCGGCACCTTCAGCGCCGGCGACCCGATCGACATGGTCGGGCCCGACGACGTCGTGATCGCCCGCGGCATCGTCAACTACGACAGCGCCGAGCTGCCCGCCCTGCTCGGACGGTCGACGCACGAGCTCGCCGCCGAGCTGGGCGCCGAGTACGAGCGCGAGGTCGTGCACCGCGACGACCTGATGCTCGTCTGACCTGCGCCAGTACGATCTGGGGCGTGAAGGAACTCGTCCACGACGCCGCCCGCCGCGCTCGCACCGCCGCCGCCACCCTCGCGCTCACCACACGTGCCGACAAGGACGCCGCGCTGCACGCGATGGCCGACGCGCTGGTCGCCGCGACCGACGCGATCGTCGCGGCCAACGACGTCGACGTCGAGACGGCTCGCGCCGCGGGCACGGGCGAGAACGTCGTCGACCGGCTGCGGCTCGACGCGTCCCGGGTCGCCGCGTTCGCGCAGGGGCTGCGCGACGTCGCGGGCCTGCCCGACCCGGTCGGCGAGGTCGTGCGCGGCTCGACGCTGGCCAACGGCCTGCGCATGCAGCAGGTCCGCGTGCCGATGGGCGTCATCGGCATGATCTACGAGGGACGGCCCAACGTCACCGCCGACGCTGCCGGCATCTGCCTCAAGGCCGGCAGCGCGGCGCTGCTGCGCGGGTCGGCGTCGGCAGCGCGGTCGAACGCGGCGATCGTCGACGTCATGCGCGGCGCCCTCGAGCACGCCGGTCTGCCGGCCGACTGCGTCCAGCAGATCCCGGCGGACGACCGGTCGTCGGCGACGCACCTCATGCAGGCGCGCGGGCTCGTCGACCTCGTGATCCCCCGGGGAGGGGCCGGCCTGATCCAGGCGGTCGTCGAGGAGTCCACGGTCCCCGTCATCGAGACGGGTGTCGGCAACTGCCACGTGTACGTCGACGCCGACGCCGATCTCGACATGGCGCTCGCGATCGTGATGAACGCCAAGACCCACCGCACGAGCGTCTGCAACGCCGCCGAGTCGCTGCTGGTGCACCGCGACGTCGCCGCCGACTTCGTGCCGCGGGTCGTCCGGGCGCTGCACGAGGCCGGGGTGACGGTGCACGGCGACGAGACGTTCCGTGCCGCGGGCCCCGCCGTCGTGGCCGCGACCGACGACGACCACGCCGCCGAGTACCTGTCGCTCGACATCTCCGCGCGGGTGGTCGAGTCGCTCGACGACGCCGTCGCGCACATCCGCCGGTTCTCGTCGGGGCACACCGAGGCCATCGTGACGTCGTCGCTGGCCGCGTCCACCAGGTTCACGCGCGGCGTCGACTCCGCCGCGGTCATGGTCAACGCGTCGACGCGCTTCACCGACGGGGGAGAGCTGGGCTTCGGGGCCGAGATCGGCATCTCGACGCAGAAGCTGCACGCGCGTGGCCCCATGGGCCTGACCGAGATGACCACCACGACGTACGTCGTGACGGGCGACGGCCACGTCCGCTGAGCCACCTCGGTGAGCCGTGGGCGCGGGGCGGGGTCGCTGACGCGTCGCCGTCGGCGGCTCACTGATATCCTCGGCCCATGCATTCGTTCCTCGTCGCCGCCGAAGAGTCCGAGCACCAGCTGCGTGACATCGGCATCAACCCGTACGCGGTCGGCGCGATCGCCCTCGCGATCCTCGTGGTCCTCGTCCTGGCCCTGCTGGCGTTCGGCAAGGGACGCGAGCACTCCTGACCGGCGTGGTCCCCGCCCGCCGGCGCGTCGGCGTCATGGGCGGCACGTTCGACCCCATCCACCACGGTCACCTCGTGGCGGCCAGCGAGGTCCAGTCGTGGTTCGACCTCGACGAGGTCGTGTTCGTCCCGACGGGCCAGCCGTGGCAGAAGGCCGATCGCACGGTCTCCCCGGCCGAGGACCGCTACCTCATGACCGTCATCGCGACGGCCGCCAACCCGCGCTTCAACGTCAGCCGGGTCGACATCGACCGTCACGGCCCGACGTACACGATCGACACGCTGCGCGAGCTCTCGGCGCTGCACCCCGACGCCGACCTGTACTTCATCACGGGCGCCGACGCGATGGCCGCGCTGCTGACGTGGCGCGACCACGACGAGCTGTTCGAGCTGGCCCAGTTCGTCGGCGTGACCCGTCCCGGTCACGAGATGGACGACGCGACGCTCGACGGCCTGCCCGCCGACCGCATCACGCTCGTCGAGATCCCCGCCCTGGCGATCTCGTCGACCGACTGCCGTCACCGCGTCGAGCGCGACGAGCCGGTCTGGTACCTCGTCCCCGACGGCGTCGTCCAGTACATCGGCAAGCACGAGCTCTACCGGGCCCCCACGACCACCGACACCACCGCAGAAGAAGGCATCCCCACATGACAGCCACCGACCGCGCGGTCGAGCTGACCCGCGCCGCCGCCGACGCGGCCGGCGACAAGCTCGCGACCGACATCATCGCCTTCGACGTCTCCGAGCAGCTCGCCCTGACCGACGTCTTCCTGCTGTGCTCGGCGTCGAGCCAGCGCCAGGTCAAGGCCGTCCAGGACGCCATCGAGGAGCGCATGATCGCGCTCGGCGTCAAGGCCGTCCGCCGCGAGGGCGAGCGAGAGGGCCGCTGGGTGCTGCTCGACTTCCAGGACATCGTCGTGCACGTGCAGCACCAGGAGGAGCGGGTCTTCTACGCCCTCGAGCGACTGTGGAGCGACTGCCCGACCGTCGCCGTCGCGTGACGCTGTCACGGTCGCAGCGCCGCATCGTCCTGTGGCGGCACGGCCGCACCGAGTGGAACCTCGCCGGACGCGTGCAGGGCCAGTCCGACACGCAGCTCGACGACGTGGGCCGCGAGCAGGCCCGCGCGGCAGCGGCGCGTCTGGCCGCCCTCGAGCCCGATCGCATCGTGAGCTCCGACCTGGTGCGCGCGCACGACACGGCGCGTCAGCTGGCTCGGGTGACGGGGCGTGAGGTCGAGCTCGACCCGAGGCTGCGCGAGATGAACTTCGGCGAGCGCGAGGGCATGACGTGGCGCGAGGCGTGGGCCGCGTTCCCCGACGGGATGCGCGCCTGGGTCGAGGGCGACGAGACCCAGATCCCCGGCAGCGAGACGCACCGGCAGGCCGGCGAGCGGTTCGCCGACGCCCTGCGCGACCACCTGGCGCAGCTGCCGGCCGGGGGGACGCTCGTGGTCGTCGCCCACGGCGCCGTCCTGCGCACCGGCGTCTGCTCCTTCCTGCAGATCCCCGAGACGCACTGGTCGAGCTTGGGCGGCCTGAGCAACTGCTCGTGGTCGGTCCTGGAGGAGAACCGCAGCGGCGACTGGTCGAAGTGGCGGCTGACCGAGTGGAACGCCGGCACGCTCCCGGAGCCCGTCCTGTCGGACGAGGAGTGACCCGGTTTGGGGAAGACGGAGGGGACACGCTAGGCTTGGCGAGGCCCTGCTGAGGGGCTCACCGCGGGGCATTGGCGCAGTTGGTAGCGCGCTTCCATGGCATGGAAGAGGTCAGGAGTTCGAATCTCCTATGCTCCACCCGGTACGACGAAGGCCCCGCCTGACGGCGGGGCCTTCGTCGTTGTCGCGGGTGTCCCGGGCGGTCAGACCACCAGCGCGATCGCGATGACCATCGGCAGCGAGATGAGCGACGCGATGCTCGTCACGACCGTCATGGTCTTGAGCGCCCCCTGCGTCGTCAGGTTGAGCAGCGACTTGAACATCCAGAAGAAGTTGCTGTTGACCTGTAGCGCGAACATCGCGCCCGAGGCGATCGCCAGACCGATCGCGATCGGTGCGACCCCCGTCGAGGCGACGACGGGCGCGATGATGCCCGCGGCGGTGATCGCGGCGACCGACACCGAGCCGATCGCCAGGTGCAGCAGCGCGGCGATGAACCAGGCGAGCAGCACGCTGACGATGATGGGTGCGCCGGCATCGGCGGAGAACAGGTCCGACAGCGTCTTGTCGAGGCCCGTGGCCGTGATGACCTCGCCGAGCGAGCCGCCGATGCCGGTGATCAGCAGGATCTCGCCGGTCGTGCTGAAGCCCGACGACAGCGCGCCGTCGGTCGACTCGCGTCCGGCCGTCGTCCGCGACAGCACGTAGGCCCCCACCAGGCCGATGAACAGCGCGATGTTGGCGTCGCCGAGGAACGCGATCGCCGGGCTCGAGAAGTCGCCCAGGTCGGCGAAGGCCCCGAACGCGATGAGCAGCAGCGGCACGAGGATCGGCAGCAGCAGGACGCCCAGGGGCAGCCCGCGGTCCGCGCCCTTCTCGGCGGCGCGGGCGCGCTCGTCGGCGGCCTCGGTGGAGGCGAGCTCGCGCTCGTCGGCCGCACCGCGCTCCTCGTCGTGCTCGGGCTTCCAGTAGCGCGTGCGCAGCAGCAGCGAGAACAGGAACGTCGTCAGGATCGCCGTCAGGGGGCCGAGCACGATGCCGTAGACGAGCCACGTGCCGAGCGGGATGTCGAGCAGTCCCGCGATCGAGACCGCGGCGAGCCCGGGGATCACGAACACGTAGCCCGCGAAGATGCCGGTGCCGATCGCGCCGGCCAGCAGCGGGAGCCCGCGACGACCGATGTGCGGGGCGGACGAGCGGGCCAGGGGAGCGGCGAGGACGACCTGCACGTCGACGTAGATCGACGGGAAGATCGTCGACAGCGCACCCGTCAGGGCGTAGGGGAGACGCCCGGGCCCCACCAGCGCCAGCAGGGCGTGCACCAGCTTGGTGAACGTGCCCATCGAGTGCAGGAGGGCCCCGATCAGCACTCCGAACCCGATCAGCAGGCCCACCTCGGCCATGATGTTGCCGAAGCCCGTCGTGATGGCCGTGACGGTGTCGGCGAAGCCGACGCCGGCAGCCAGCCCCAGGTAGAGCGACGCGATGATCAGCGAGATCACCGGATCGACCTTGACGACGATGATCAGACCGACCGCCAGGACGATCGCGATCGCGGTGTGCAGGACCTCCACAGGACTTCCCCCTCCAGCCGAGCCGGCGGGCGCCGCCTCGGCTGTGCACTCTACTGCGACGCACGTCACGTCGACCCCCCTCCCGAGGGGCCGCGCGTTGGTAGCGTGTGCCCGTGCCCCGACCGACCCTGCGATCCGCCTTCATCGCGGTCGTCGTCGCGATCGTGGGCCTGCACCTCGTCGCGGTGACGCTCGCCGCGCTGCCGCCGAACCGCTACTCCGACGCGACGCGCGGGCAGACGTCGTACCTCGACCCGTACTTCACGCAGAACTGGCGGCTGTTCGCGCCCAACCCGATCTCGGAGGACCGCAGCCTGCTGTTCCAGGCCGCCTACACCGACGCCGACGGCGACCAGGTGCGCACCGAGTGGGTCGACTGGACGGCCGTCGAGCTCGACCTCGTCCGGCACCGGCTGATCGGCGGCCGGGCGGGCTACGTCACCAACAAGCTCGTGTCGCCGCTGCAGAGCCGCGCGGCCGCCCTCGACGACTCGCAGGAGGTCGTCGTGACGAGCTCGCCGCAGACCGACCCGCCGAGCTGGGCCGAGTTGTCGGACGAGCTCGAGTCGGCGGGCGCCTCACCCACGGCACGGCTGGGCTTCCTGCGCTACGAGCAGGCCGCCACGCAGCTGGCCACCGACGTCCTGCAGGCGCGGTACCCCGACGTCGAGCTGACCGCGGTGCGCTACGCGATCAGGCGTCAGGGGGTCACGCCGTTCGCCGCCCGTGGCGGCACCGCGGCCGAGCGCCGGGCCGCCCGGCCCGAGGTCGTGCGCGACGTCGGTGGGTGGCGGCGACCGACCCCGGGCTCGGCGTCCGAGCGGGCGTCCGTCCGCGACTTCGACCGGAGCCACCGGTGATCGCGCGCGCCGCGGCCTGGCTGACCGACGCCAAGCACTCGACGTACGGGCTGTCGGTCACCCGCATGATCCTGGGCTTCATCGTCGCGAGCCAGCTGATCGTGAACTGGCCCGACCGGCAGTACACGTGGGGCGACGGGTCGCGGTGGACCGAGCAGGTGCTGGCCGGCCGCGGCTGGCCGTCGTTCCTCGGCCTGTTCGCGCAGACCGGCGGCGCGTGGTTCGACCTGGCGTACCTGGCCACGATCGTGTTCGGCGTGCTGATGATGCTGGGGCTCTACACGCGGGCGTCGTCGTTCATGACGCTGCTGCTGTGGGTGTCGCTGTACGTCAGCAACCCGTTCGTCGGCTCCGGGGGCGACGCGATCCTGCGCATGGTGCTGCTCTACATGTGCTTCACCGACGCGGGCCGCCACTGGTCGCTCGACGCGCGCAGCCGCCGCCGGCGGGGCGAGGTGCCGGGCATCGTCCCCGCGTGGATGAGCAACACGCTGCACAACCTCGCGACGATCCTGATCGTCCACCAGGTCGTGATGGTCTACCTCGGGTCGTCGTTCTGGAAGGTGCAGAGCGCGGTGTGGAAGGACGGCACCGCGGTGTACTACCCGTTGCAGACCGACGCGTACTCGCCGTGGAACGACGTGCTGCACCCGCTGTACGCGAGCTCGGCGTTCATCGCGGGCGCGACGTACACCGCGATCTTCGTGCAGATGTTCTTCCCGGTGTTCCTGATCTACCGCCCGACACGGTTCGTGGCGCTCCTCGTCGTGACCGCGATGCACCTCGGGATCGGTCTGCTCATGGGGATCATGTACTTCTCGCTGGTCATGATCGCGGTCGACATGATCCTCGTCAGCGACACCTCGTGGGTCCGAGCGCGCTCGTGGGTGCACCAGAGGGTCGCGCGGTCATCAGATGAAAGTCCCGGTCGAGATGGGACCAAGGTCACATAACCTGAGCGACACTTTGTTCGTTGCAGTCTTGGAGATGTGCCCAAGATTGTGAGTACAGTACTTCTCAGTAACGTGGCTCATGTCACATGTGCGGTCCCGAACTCCTGCGTTCGGCATCGGAACCTCATACCTCTAAGGGAGTCCTTTCTCGATGAACAAGCTTGCCAGGAACACCTTGGCCCTCGGCACGGCGACGATGATCGTCACCGCCGCGGTGTCGTTCTCCGCCAACGGCGCCGACGCCACCAAGTCGTACTCGACGGGACGGTTCCTGACCGGATCGATCGGCGGCACCAACCTCGACTCCCTCGCGCAGCTGCGCGGGGTCACGGCCGCCAACCCCGGCAACGCCGGTGCCAACAAGAACCCGCTCGACCTGACCGTCCTGTCGGCGCTCCCGATCAACATCCCCGGCGGTCTGAACCTCGACCTCGCCAAGTTCCTGAGCGCCAGCGGTGCCGCCGGCGCGATCAACCAGTACGCGTCGGCCGAGTCGACCAGCAAGGCGATCGGCGCCTCGGGCGCCGTGAACGACTCCGGTGCCGCCCTGACCACGAACGGCGGCGTCCCCGCCGACGCCAAGGTCTCGCTGAAGAACGGGCCGCTGTCCGGCATCAACGACAACCTCGCCAGCGTCGACCTGGGCCTCGGCGCCGTCTCGTCCAACACGACCGTCGACAAGGGCAACCCGTCGCGCAGCTACAAGATCGCGGGCGCCAACCTGCAGGTCGGTGTCCCGCTCATCGGCACGCTCGTCAACCAGCTGTCCACCGCCGTCGCGCCCGTCAAGGCAGCCGACGACATCACGCTCTCGGCTGCCCAGATCTGCCCGCTGGTCGGCAACACGCTCAACGTCACCACGACGACGCTGCTCGCCCAGCTGGACTCGCTCGACCTGGGCGCGCTGGCCGACCTGCTCGACCCCATCCTGAACAACCCCGCCGCCCCGATCACGGGCGTCGACCTCTGCGCGGTCAACCCCCTCCTGTCGGGCGTGCAGGGGCTCACCGCCGGGCTGGACCAGCTCATCAAGGTCCAGGTCACGGGTCTCGACCAGCTCACGACCGGCCTGGCGAACTTCTCCAGCGGTGGCGTGTCGGTCGACCTCAACACCGGCAAGATCACGCTCGACCTCGAGCAGATCCTGACGGCCGCCGGCGTCAACCTGAACCAGCTGCCGCCCAACACGAACCTGCTGCAGTTCATCACGACCGGGCTGATCAGCGAGAAGATCACCTCCGTGCTCGACAAGGCGATCAGCGATCTGGTCACCAACCTGGGCAAGGTCGACGTCAGTGTCACGCTGGCGGACACCGCGCTGCCGATCAAGCTGACGGACCTGACCGGTCAGCTCGTCCCGCCGCTGGTGCAGGCCCTGACGCAGGCGACGAGCGCCGTCACGCAGCTGGGAACCCCGATCGACGCCGCGCTGTCGCAGCTCGTCCCGTCGCTCAACAGCCTCGTCGAGCTGACGGCGAACAACCAGTCGCAGTCCAAGACCCCGACGCTCAGCACCGGCACGGTCAACGCCGGCTCCATCAGCGCGGCCGCGGTGGGCGACTACTACCGCACGTCGGCTTTGAAGATCAACGTCCTGCGCAGCTCGCTGAACGTCGAGCTGGCCGCGTCGGAGGCTGCGACGCTCGCTGCTGACGTCGTCAGCGACCAGGTCGCCGCCGCCGACGACTCCGACGCTCCCGCCGACAACGGTGACGGCAGCGACTCGGTCTCCGACGGTGCCGACGCCAACGCCGACAACGGTGACGACTCCGACACCGTGGCCGACGCCGACGCGCAGGCCGACGCCGACGTGACGACGGCACTGCCGTCGACGGGTGCGCCGAACCTGCTCCCGTTCTGGCTGCTGGGCATCGCCCTGCTGCTGTTCGGTGGTGCGGTGCTCCTCAACGAGAAGCGTCGCCTGAACCAGGTCTGACCGATCCGACACGACTGCCGGTGACCCGCGTGGGTTGCCGGCAGTCGTGCGTCCGGCCCGACCCCGCCCCGACCTAGGATGACTCGCATGCCGCCAACGCCCGTGGAGGACGCCGTCGAGCGTCCCCGGCACCGGTGGATCGTCGAGCTGCTGCTCGTCGTGGTCCTGGTGCACTCGGTGGCGCTCGCGCTGTGGCTCGCGCCGTCGAGCCCGATCCGTGACGCCGTCGGCGAGGGACGTCTGGCCAGCTACGTCGACCCGTACTTCCAGCAGGGGCGCGACGTCGTCGGCATCGGCACGCAGCAGGTCGACGAGTCGTTCAGCGTCCGTGCCTACGTGGCGCCCGACGCCGGTGGCAAGGGCGCGGCGACCGAGTGGGTCGACGTGACACGCGACGACAACCGCGCCAACCGCCACGAGCTGGCACCCGAGCGCGCCCACCTGATCGCGCGGAGGCTCGCCACCAACCTGAACCTCGCGATGTTCAACCTCAGCGAGGCGCAGCGGCGCGTCGTGCGGGGCCTGACCGCCGACGACCTGCCGAGCACCGTCAGGCCGACCCTCGAGGGCGCCGGCGGACGACCGGAGGCCGTCCGGTTCTTTCAGGCCTACGACCAGATGGCGACGCAGTTCGCGTCGCTGTACGCCGAGGCCAGGTGGGGCGAGGGCGGACGCATCGTCCAGGTGCAGTTCCGGGTCGGCCGCCGCACCGTGCCGTCGTACGCCGACCGCGCCACCACGTCGCTGGACGACGTCGCGTTCCGCGACTTCTCGTTCGGGTGGCGCCGGGCCTTCCGGGGCTCGCTCGACGCCCGCGACACCTTCGACTCCTACGTGAAGAAGTGATGATGACGACGTTGTGGCGTGGCCTCGTGGGCTCCGTGCAGGGGCTCAGGGCCGGGATCGACGACTGGCTCGTGGGCACGCGGCACGCCGTCCGCGCGGCGGCGGTCTGCCGCATCGCGACGGGCCTGGCGGTGCTGGGGCTGCTGGCCTCCAACTTCTCGACCCGCGACATGTGGGTCGGGCAGGGCTCGGTGTGGGCCGAGCCGGCGCGAGCCATCAGCAGCTTCCCGGAGCTGACGCTGCTCGACGGCGTCAGCTCGGACGTGCTGGCGCTGCTGTACGTCGTGACGATGCTCGCGGCCCTCGCGTTCGTGCTGGGCTGGCACGCCAAGGCCGCCAACGTCGTGACGTTCATCGGGTTCATCGCGGTCGTCGGCCAGAACCCGGTCGTCGGGTCGCCCGGCGACAACCTGGTGCGCCTGACGCTGCTGTGGCTGCTGCTGATGCGCGCGTCCGACCACTGGTCGCTCGACGCCGCACGACGCAGCCGCCGTCTCGCCGCGGGCAAGGAGGCGTCCCGCGAGGAGGACGCGCTGCCGACGTGGCTGTCGGCGGGACTGCACAACGTGGGTCTCGTGGCGCTGGGTGCTCAGACCGTGCTGGCGGCCATGGCCGCGGGGCTCGACAAGGTCGCCGACCGGTCGTGGCAGCAGGGCACGGCCCTGTACTCGACGTTGCAGCTGCCCGAGTCGCGGCCGTTCCCGGCGCTGTCGGACCTGCTCGCCGACCACCGCGTGCTGCTGGCGCTGCTGACGTACGGCGTGCTGCTCTCGCAGCTGTTCTTCGGACCGCTGCTGCTGAACCGGTACACGCGTCGACTCGTGATCGTGCTGGCCGTCGTGGTCAACGTGCTGCTCGCGGTCGTCTTCGCGCAGCCGTGGAGCGCGCTCAGCACGCTCGGCGTGACGCTGCTGTTCGTGTCGGACCGGACGTGGGAGCGCGTCGAGGACGTCGTGCTCGGTGCCGCCCAGCCGGTGACCGACTGGACGGTCGAGCGTGGTTACGACGTGCTCGACGGCGTCGACGTGGTGCGCTACAACGTCGTGCTGCCGGTCGTCGACTGGGTGCGGTTCACGATCCTGCGGCGCTAGCGGCGTCGGCGGTCCGGGCGGCGACCCGCCGGCCCGACAGCACCAGCACGACGACCGGGACGACCAGCACCGCCGCGGCGGCGTTGAGCGTGCCGAAGCCGCTGAGGGCCACGACGAGGCCGGCGAGCAGCCCGCCCGACGCCCCGGCGAGGTTCATCGCGAGGTCGGAGAAGCCCTGCACGAGGGGACGCGCGGACGGATCGACCGAGGTCGTGAGGGCGGCGGCGCCGGCGATGACCGAGGCCGACCAGCCGATGCCCAGCAGCACGAGCCCGATCGTGATCTGCACCTGCGACTCGCCCGACGTGCCGGCGACCCCGGCGGCCAGCAGCAGCACCGACTGCCCGAGCAGGATCGTCCGGTCCTGCCCCCAGGCGTCGGCGAGCCAGCCCATGACCGGTGACAGCGCGTACATGCCGGCGATGTGCAGGCTGATCGTCAGGCCGATGATCTCGAGCGAGGCGCCGTGGTCCTCCATGTGCACGGGCGTCAGCGCCATGACCGCGACCATGACGGCGTGCGACGACGCGATCGCCCAGATCGCGGTCAGGGTGCGACCGCGGACGTGGGGGAGGGCCGCCCTGACGCCGCGGGCGGCGGGAGCCTGGCCGGCGGCCCGCGCGACGAGGGGGTCGGGCCGCAGCAGGACGACGGTCAGCAGGCCGGCCACCGCGAAGCCCGTGGCGGAGAACAGCATGGGCCCCGACAGGTCGGGGAGTCCGAGGGCGTCGGCGACGGCGGCACCGGGACCCGTCAGGTTGGGCCCGATGACCGCGCCGACGGTCGTCGACCAGACGACGACCGAGAGGGAGCGGCCCACCTGGGCGGGCGCGGCCCGGTCGACCGCCGCGAACCGTGACTGCAGGTTCGCCGCGGTGCTGCCCCCGAACAGCAGCAGGCCCAGCAGGGCGACGGGCAGGGACCGGGTCTCGGACCCGACGACCGTCACGAGGGCACCGGCCGCGCCGCTGAGCCAGCCGAGCGTGAGGGCGGGACGTCGTCCGCGCCTGGCCGCCAGCGACGACAGCGGGATCGTGAAGGCCGCCGCGCCGAGCGTCAGCATCACGACGGCCATGCCGGACCAGCCGGACGACCCGGTGATGTCCTTGATCAGCAGCCCGCCGACGGCGAGCCCGGCGCCGTTCCCGACACCCCCGACGACCTGCACCACCACGAGCACCGACACGATCCGCCGCTGCACAGGATCAGGACCGGGGTTCACCCCAGCAACCTAGTCCAGACCACACGCACCACACGACGCCACCACAGGTCCGAACGAGCGCAGCGAGAGAAGGACAAGCGGCGGCAGCGAGCCCCGGCGAGCTGCCGACAGCGGCGACGGAGGAGCCGCGAGGCGGCGAAGCCGCCCGGCTTACCAGATCGTGACGCGCTCGGCCTCGTCGAGCCACAGCTCGTCGTCGGGGGTGACGTCGAAGGCCGCGTAGAAGGCGTCGATGTTGCGGACGACCTGGTTGCAGCGGAACTCGGGCGGCGAGTGCGGGTCGAGCGTCAGGCGGCGGACGGTCTCGGCGGGACGCACCTTGGACTGCCAGGCCTGGGCCCACGAGATGAAGAAGCGCTGATCGGGGGTCAGGCCGTCGATCGGGTCGTCGCCCGGCTCGGTGAGACGGAAGGCGCGGTAGGCGATGCCGAGTCCGCCGAGGTCGCCGATGTTCTCGCCGATCGTCAACGACCCGTTGACCGTCCTGTCGTCGGCGCCGACGGGGCTCAGCGCGTCGTACTGGGCGACGAGCGCCGTCGTGAGCTTCTCGAAGGCCTCGCGGTCGTCGTCGGTCCACCAGTTGCTCAGCGCGCCGGTGCCGTCGTACTGCGAGCCCTGGTCGTCGAAGCCGTGACCGATCTCGTGGCCGATCACGGCGCCGATCGCCCCGTAGTTGACGGCGTCGTCGGCGTCGGCGTGGAAGAACGGCGGCTGGAGGATCGCGGCGGGGAAGACGATCTCGTTCATCGTCGGGTTGTAGTAGGCGTTGACGGTCTGCGGCGTCATGTACCACTCGTCGCGGTCGATCGGCGAGCCGATCTTGGCGAGCTCGCGGTCGGTCGCGACGGCGATCGCGCGGCGGACGTTGCCGAGCAGGTCGTCGGGCGCGGTCTCGAGCGCGGAGTAGTCGCGGAACTCGTCGGGGTGGCCGATCTTGGGGTTGAACGAGTCGAGCTTGGCGTGGGCACGCTGCTTGGTCTCCTCGCTCATCCACGGCAGCTCGGCGATGCTCTGGCGGTACGCCTCGAGCAGGTTGTCGATCAGCTCGCTCATCCGCTCCTTGGACGCGGGCGGGAACTCGGTGCGCACGTAGATGCGGCCGACGGCCTCGCCCATCGCGCCCTCGACGAAGCCGACGCCGCGCTTCCAGCGCGGCCGCAGCTCGTCGGTGCCGCTCAGCGTGCGCCCGTAGAACTCGAAGTTCGCCGCGACGAACGCCGACGACAGGTACGGCGAGGCGCTGTGGACGACCTGCCAGCGCAGCCAGTCCTTCCACGCGTCGAGCTCGGCGGGCACGAGGAGCGTCTCGAGGCCCTCCAGGAACGACGGCTGCGACACGACGACCTCGGCGATGACGGCCGCCGGCACCTGGGCACCCTCGGACCACGAGGCCCAGTCGAAGGACGGCGACAGGGCCTGCAGGCCGTCGACGTCGAGCAGGTTGTACGTCTTCTGCGCGTCGCGGCACGACACGCGGTCCCAGTGGTGGGCGGCGAGGCGGGTCTCGAGGTCCATGACGCGCGCGGCACGGCCCTCGGCGTCGTCGAGGCCCGCGAGCCCGAACATCGTCGTCAGGTGCGTGACGTACGCGGCGCGGATGTCGGCCGAGTCGTCCTCGCGGTAGTACGACTCGTCGGGCAGGCCGATCCCGCCCTGCCCGAGGTGGGTGACGTAGCGGTCGGGGTTGCCGCGGTCGGGACCGATGTACATGCCGAACACGCTGCCGATGCCCTGACGGTCGAGGTCTCCGAGCACCCGCACGAACGACGGGACGTCGGTGACGGCGTCGACGCGGGCGAGCTCGTCGGCCAGCGGCTGCGCGCCGAGCCGCTCGACGCGCTCCTCGTCCATGAAGCTGGCGTACAGGTCGGCGATCTTGCGCTGCTCGTCGTCGACGGGCGACTCGCCGGCCGTCTCGATGATCGTGCGGACCTTCGCCTCGGCCTCGTCGACCAGCGTGACGAACGATCCGGCCGTCGCGCGGTCGGGCTTGATCTCCGCGGTGTCGAGCCACCGCCCGTTGACGTGCCGGAACAGATCGTCCTGGACGCGGGTGGAGGGGTCGAGCTGGGCCATGTCGATGCCGGGGTTCACGTCAGTAGGCTACACACGTGAGGCCAGTCGAATGAGCAGGAATCATCCCGTCCGACTCACGGTCGTGCGCACCGAGCAGGTCGCGCCGTCGATGCGGCGCATCGTCCTCGGCGGCGACGACTTCGACGCGTTCGAGTCGGCGTACCGGGGCATGCGCGAGCCCTACACCGACGCCTACGGCAAGCTCGTCTTCCTGGCCGACGGCCACGACTACCCCGACCCGCTCGACCTCGAGGTCGTCCAGCAGACCATGCCGCAGGAGGCGTGGCCCGTGCTGCGCACCTACACGATCCGGTGGGTCGACGCCGAGGCGCGCGAGCTCGCGATCGACTTCGTGATCCACGGCATCGACGGCGGTGAGGGGGTCGCCGGCCCGTGGGCCGCGCGCGCCGAGCCGGGCGACGTCATCCACCTGCGGGGCCCCAACGGCGGGTACGTGCCCGACACCACCGCCGACCTGCTGCTGTTCGTCGGCGACGAGGCGGGGTTCCCGGCGATCGCGGCCTCGCTCGAGGCGCTGCCCGCGGGCGTGCGCGCCCTGGCGCTCGTCGAGGTCGACGGCCCCGACGACGAGATCGCGGTGACGAGCGCGGCGGACGTCCAGGTGCGCTGGCTGCACCGCGGCGACGCCGTCGCCGGCACCACGACGCTGCTGGACGACGCCGTGCGGGCGCTCGACTGGCCTGCCGGCCGGGTGCAGGCGTTCGTGCACGGCGAGTCGGCGCTGCTCAAGAGCGTCCGGCCGCACCTGCTCGACGAGCGCGGGATCGCGCGGGCCGACATCTCGGTCTCGGCCTACTGGCGCCGCGGGACGACGGAGGAGGGCTTCCGGGCCTGGAAGTCGCAGCAGTCCGACGCCGTCATGCGACCCGGCACGCCGTGAGGCGACCGGGCAGGCCCTGAGGCGTCCGGGCCGGTAACCTCGTCGGGTGACCGAACTGCGCAACGTGGCCGTCATCCTCGCGGGTGGCACCGGGACCAGGGTCGGCCTGTCGATCCCCAAACAGCTCATCAAGATCGCCGGCAAGACGATCATCGAGCACACGATCGCCGCCTTCGAGGCGTCGCCGTTGATCGACGAGATCGTGATCCTGATGACGCCGGGTCACCTCGACCCCGTCCGGGCGATCGTGCAGAACGGCGGCTACGGCAAGGTCTCCCAGATCGTCGAGGGCGGCCAGACCCGCAACGAGTCGACGAGCCGCGCGCTCGAGGCCCTGGGCCAGGACGAGTGCAACGTGCTGTTCCACGACGCCGTCCGGCCGCTCGTGTCGCAGACGATCATCGGCGACGTCGTCGCCGCGCTCGGCACGCACCAGGCCGTCGACACCGCGATCCCGTCGGCCGACACCGTCGTGCAGGTGCACGACGCCCCGGTCGACGACTCGGGTGCCGAGACGATCCAGGACGTCCTTCAGCGCTCGCTGCTGCGACGCGGCCAGACGCCGCAGGCGTTCCGCCTGTCGGTCATCCGCCGCGCCTACGAGCTGGCCTGGCAGGACCCCGACTTCACCGCGACCGACGACTGCACCGTCGTGCTGCGCTACCTGCCCGAGGTGCCGATCGCGGTCGTCACGGGCCACGAGCGCAACATGAAGGTCACCGAGCCGATCGACGTCTACATCGCCGACAAGCTCTTCCAGCTGCACTCGGCCGACGTGCCCGACGCGCTGACCGACGACCAGTACCGTGCGGCCCTCGCGGGCAAGACGATGGTGGTGTTCGGCGGCTCGTACGGCATCGGCGGCGACATCGCCGACCTGGCGCGCGGCTTCGGCGCGACGGTGCACACGTTCTCGCGGTCGTCCACCAACACCCACGTCGATCGTCGCGAGGACATCGCGGCGGCCGCCCAGGCCGTGCTGAAGGAGTCCGACTCGATCGACTTCGTCGTCAACACCGCCGGCGTGCTGGTGATCGAGGACCTCGCCGACACGTCGGAGGAGACGATCTTCGCCGCCACCGAGATCAACTACCTCGCGCCGATCTTCATCGCGCAGGAGTTCCACCCGCACCTGGCGCAGGCCGGTGGCTCGCTGCTGCTGTTCACGTCGTCGTCGTACACGCGAGGGCGTGGCGGCTACTCGCTGTACTCGTCGGCCAAGGCGGCCGTCGTGAACCTGACGCAGGCGCTCGCCGACGAGTGGGCCGGCGAGGTGCGGGTCAACTGCGTCAACCCCGAGCGCACCGGCACGCCGATGCGCACCAAGGCGTTCGGCGAGGAGCCCGAGGGGACGCTGCTCAGCTCGATGGTCGTGGCGCGCCAGTCGCTCGACGTCCTGCTGTCGCAGCAGACCGGGCACATCATCGACATCCGGCGCGAGGACGGCCCGGCCGCGATCGGCGGCGGCAGCTGACGCTGCGGCGCTGCACCGGTCGCGACCGGGCCGGTCGCGGTACGTCAGGTCAGTGCTTGGCGTTCTTGCGCAGCGCCGTGCGCAGCTGCGCGATGCGCACGATGCCCGGGACGGCGACGACGAGCGCGCCGATCACGGCCGACAGCAGCAGGGCGATCGCCAGCGACAGCTGACCCTCGAACCCGAGGAACTTGATCGAGACCTTCTCGGAGTTCTGGGCGATGAACACGAGGAACGCGATCGCGAGGACGGCCGCGGTGATCAGCCCGACCCACAGGCCGCTGGCGCGGGTGCGCTTGACGCGGCCGTTGCGGTCGAGGCCACGCGGGGGAGTCGTGTCGGGACGGTCGGTGGTGGGGGCCGGCTCGGTGGCGGGACGGTCGTGCGTCGCGCCGGTCGGCCGGTCCGCGGTGGACGGGTCGCTCGGGGTCCGGTCGTCCGGAGGCAGGGGGCTGGTCATGGGGACATCGTGCCAGCAACGTCGGCGCCGCGCCCGTCGTGAGACGGCGCGCCGGCACGCGCCCGGCTAGGATCCGTGCGGTGAAGACGTTCCTCAACATCATGCTCGGCCTCGTGGGCATCGCGCTGGTGGCCGCGATCTACTTCATGATCAAGACCACGGGCGGTGGCGACGACGAGCCCGAGGCGACCCCGACCACGACGAAGGTCGTCTACATGTCGACCAACGGTGTGACCGACAACATCGAGCGACGGCTCGAGAAGCGCACCGGCGGCGACCTGCGGATCCGCTGTCCCAAGAAGGTCGACTCCGCGATCGGCACGACGTTCCGGTGCAGCGTCCGCACCGCGACCGGCACCGAGAAGATCGCGCTGGCCACCGTCACGATCGACGGCCCCGACGGCGACTTCACGTGGACGTCGAGCTCGGACGCGCTGCGCACGCCGAGCCCGAGCCCCACGCCGTAGCGACGCGAGGCCCGGGCGCGACCGTCAGAGGCAGTTCTGGGCGTAGTAGGTGCCGAGCCGCTGGGCAGCGGCGAAGTACTCGTCCATGCCGTCCGCGCCACCCGCGGCCGGGTTCATCATCGTGTCGAGGTACGACGACATCGTCTCGAGGTCGCCCTTGACCTCGGCGGGTGCGATGTCCTCGAGGTCCTTGTACGACTGGATCAGCTCGCGCGACTTCTCCTGGATGTCCTCCAGGTCGGGCGTCGAGCCGGTGCCGGTGCCGCCGAGGACGTCCATGCTGCGCTGCTGGATGTCGGTCATCTCGGTGCAGAACTCGCCGGACGTCGTGGAGTCGCCGCCGTCGTCGGGGGCCTCGGTGCTGGGCGCGGCGGTGGTCGGCTCGTCGTCGGGCTCGGGCGCATCGGTCGTGGCGTCGCCGCCGGCGGAGATCGTCGGCTGGTCGTCGTCGCCGCCGAAGAGCTCGGTGGCGCCCCAGGCGGCGCCGCCGATGAGTGCCAGCACCACGACGACCATCGCGATGACGACACCCAGCGGCCGGGCGCCGCTGCCGCCGCCGCTGCCGTCGCCGTCGACCGGGGCCGCGTGCGGCGGGGTGCCGGCGGGCGGGACGGCACCGAACGCCGAGGTGGTCGCGGCCGGGGCGTCGTGGCGGGGCTGCTCGGACGGGAAGACCGCGGTCGGCTCGGGATCGGACGCCGTGGCGGCCTGCTGCGACGGGATGACGACGGTGGGCTCGTGCGCCGGCTCGACGGGCGCCTGCTCGGGGGATGCCTGCGCGGCCGGCACGACCGGCTCGGCGACCGGCGAGACGGGCTCGACCGGCTCGGCCGCGACGGGCTCCTCGGGGGCGACGGGCTCCTCGGCCGCGGGCGGTGCCGGGGGCGCGGGCGGCGTCGGCGGGTTCAGCGCCGCGGCCTGTGCCGCGCGCGCCGAGAGCGCCGCGTCGACGGTCGGGTCGCCCCGCTCGCCCAGCCACTGCAGGAGGCCGTCGTACGCGGCCGGGTTGAAGACGATCGCGGGCCACGTCGCACGGTCGGCCTGGGCCAGCTCGGCCAGCCGTCCGGGAGCCGTGGACGGGTCCTGCGCCTCGCGGACGAGATCTTCGGATGACATGTGGGTTCCTTCCCCCGGAGGTGTCCGCGACCCCGCGGACGTGGTCGAAGACTATCTGTCTTGAGGGGGGCTCGCGCGTCACCCCCGAGCGTCACCGGCGGCGCGCCGCGGCCAGTCGCCGCGCGGGGATGACGACGGCCGGCGGTAGCAGCAGGGCGGCGCCGTGAGCGGCCGTGCCGCGCACCCGCCCGTGCACCTCGACCCGTCGGGCCCAGGCCCTCGACACCCGTCGCAAGGGGGTCGTCGCCTCGTCCGTCGCCAGGTCGGCGACGTGCCGCGCCGCGCCCGTGAAGTACGTGCTCGACCACACCCCGCGCGACGGTCGCCGGCCCGAGGCCAGCAGCTCCTCGACCCGGTCGACGATCACGACGGGCGCGGGGCGGTGCCGGTCGCCGAACCAGCTGTGGACGAAGCTCGCGGACGGCGTGCCGAGGTCGTCCGCGTCGACCTGGTCGAACGTCCGGAGCAGGCCGCTGTCGAGGAAGACGTGGTTGCCGTGCCGCTCGTGCACGCCGAGGTCGAGCACGAGGGCCACCCGCACCCCCCGGTCGACGGCCTCGAGGCACGCGGTCGACGACATCGTGACCAGGAGGTCGACGCGGGTGAGCAGCTCCGGCACGGGCGTGTGGTCGATGCGGAAGTTGGCCGGCAGGTCGCCGCGCGGCAGGAGCCCCTCGGGCGCGTGCGCCATGCGGTGGAACGTGTCCTCGCCGGGACGGTGCCGGGGCTTCAGCAGCACCTCGCGCTCGGGGTGCCGTCGGGCGTGCTCCACCAGGCGCCGGTAGACGTAGGCGCGCTCCGGCGCCGTCGCGGGGACGGTCGGCTGGTCGGCGTAGAGCACCGTGGTGACAGCGCCCGTGCGGGGCGGACTCGGCTCGGACGACAGGAACGGCAGGCCCGTCAGCACGAGGTTGTCGGTCGGCACCCCCAGCGTGCTGCCGGTGCGCCGGAAGTGGGCCAGGTCGGCGGTCGAGTTGACCGCGACGACGTCGGTGCCCGACCGGTCGAGGTAGCCGGCCGTGATCTTCTCGATGATGATGCCGACCCAGCCAGACACGAGGACGGGGCCGGCCACGGGGTCGGCGAGCGTCGCGAGGCCGTCCGCGACGTCGAGGCTGAGCCGCCGCGTCGACGGGCCCGCGAGCGCGCTGACGACGACGTCGCTCGACAGGCACGCCCTGATGACGTCGTCCCACGGCAGACGGTCGACCCGATCGGCCCGTCCGGCGCGGTCGAACCCCGCGTCGCGCACCTGCCGGTCCGACAGGGCCGACCGGGTGTCGGGGACGACGACCCGCGTCGACACGCCGCGGGCCTCGAGCTCGTCACGGATGCCGGCGCACCACTTGAGCTGGGAGTCGAAGGCGGCGACGAGCAGAGCCGTGCGCGGCGTGCGTCCGGGCACGGGGTCGGGTGGAGCCACCTCCGCACGGTACCCGCGGCGGCGAGGCCCCGACGGGCCACGACCCGACGGTTCACCGACTGTTGGGCCGCGGTTGTCCGGGTCGTCGGCGCACGGGCGACAGGACGCCGGCCGGTCCGTGCGCGACCCGTGACGTTCGCGACGAGGAGCCGTCACGTTCACCGTCCGGTCGCCCGTGCTTCCTAGCGTCGGCACGACACCCGCCGGCCACCGGTCCGGCGCCGACGCACCACGCACCACGCACCGCCAGGAGGTGACCGATGACCCACGACCTCGTGACCGACCCCTCCGCGGCACCCCGGGCCTCGACCGGCAGCGTGTGCGCCGTGATCCCGGCCCGCGGCGGCTCCAAGGGCGTCCCGCGCAAGAACCTGCGCCTGCTGGGCGGCGAGCCGCTCGTGGCCCGGGCGGTGCGCACCGTGCGCGCCAGCTCGACGATCGGCGCGGTGTTCGTCTCGACCGACGACCCCGAGATCGCTGCGGTCGCGAGCCGGGCCGGTGCACGCGTCGTCGAGCGTCCCGCGGGACTGGCGGGCGACGAGGCGTCGTCGGAGTCGGCGCTCGAGCACGCCCTCGCCCACCTGGCCTCGCACGGCGTCGTGCCGGACGTGACGGTGTTCGTCCAGGCCACGAGCCCCTTCATCCGCGCGTCGGACGTCGACCGCGCCGTCGCGCTCGTGCGCTCGGGGGAGTGCGACGTGGCCTTCAGCGCGGTGCGCTCCGACGTCCACCTGTGGCGCCACGGCACGCACGGCCCGGAGGGCGTCAACCACGACGCGGCGGTCCGTCAGCGTCGTCAGGACCGCGAGCCCGAGCACGCCGAGACCGGCGCCTTCTACGTCATGCGCACCCGCGGCTTCCGCGAGCACGGGCACCGCTTCTTCGGCCGGCTGCAAATCGTCGAGGTCGACCCGGCCGAGGCGCTCGAGATCGACACCGAGCACGACCTGGCCCTCGCCGAGCTGGTCCACTCGCGGCGCGAGACGGTGCTGAACCCGCTGCCGTCGCCGATCCGCGCGCGGGCCGTCGTGACCGACTTCGACGGCGTGCACACCGCCGACCGCGTCACGGTCGACCAGGACGGCGTCGAGTCGGTCGAGGTCAACCGCTCCGACGGCATGGGCGTGGCCCGGCTGCGACGTGCCGGGGTCCCGTTCCTGATCCTGTCGTCCGAGACCAATCCCGTCGTCCGCGCGCGGGCCGCCAAGCTCGGCGTCGACGCCGTGACCGGCTGCGACGACAAGCTGCGTGCCCTCACCGACTGGGCCGACGGGATCGGCGTCGACCTGGCCGACGTCGCTTTCCTCGGCAACGACGTCAACGACCTGGCCTGCCTGCGTGCCGTCGGCTGGCCCGTCGTCGTCGCCGACGCCCACCGCGACGTCCGCGCGGCGTCCCCCATCGTGCTCCGCCGCCACGGTGGCGACGGAGCGGTCCGGGAGCTCGCAGACCGCGTGCTCGCCGGACACGAGGCGAGGCCGTCCGACGACCTCGTCACCCCAACAGAAGGGCAACGACCATGACTGAATGGGTCCAGATCGGCGACGAGATCGTCGGCCACGGCCGTCCGACGTACGTGATCGGCGAGATCGGCATCAACCACAACGGCGACGTGGCGGTGGCCAAGAAGCTCATCGACGTCGCGGCACTCGCCGGGGCGCAGGCGGTCAAGTTCCAGAAGCGCACGCCCGACATCTCGACGCCCGCCGACATGAAGGCGACCCGCCGCGAGACGCCGTGGGGCGAGATGAGCTACCTCGAGTACCGCTACCGGGTCGAGTTCGAGCGTGAGCAGTACGGCGAGATCGCCGCGCACGCCCTCGCCCAGGGCGTCGACTGGTTCGCGTCGCCGTGGGACGTGCCGTCGGTCGAATTCCTCGAGGAGATGGGCGTCTCGACCCACAAGGTCGCCTCCGCGTCGGTCACCGACCTGCCCCTGCTGCGCGCCCTCGCCGAGACCGGCAAGCCCGTGATCCTGTCGACCGGCATGAGCACGATCGAGCAGATCGACACCGCGGTCGAGATCCTCGGCACCGACGGACTCGTCATGCTGCACGCGACGTCGACCTACCCGCTGCCGCCGGAGGAGGCCAACCTGCACATGATCCCCGTGCTGTCGGCCCGCTACCGCGTGCCGGTGGGCTACTCGGGCCACGAGCGCGGCCAGCAGATCTCGGTCGCCGCGGTGGCGCTCGGCGCGACGGCCGTCGAGCGCCACATCACGCTCGACCGCGCGATGTGGGGCTCCGACCAGGCGGCGAGCCTCGAGCCGCACGCGTTCATGGACCTCGTCCGCGACATCCGCGTCGTCGAGAAGGCGCTGGGCGACGGGGTCAAGCGGGTCATGCCGGGCGAGCACGCCCAGCTGAAGCGCCTGCGCCGCGTCGACGTCGCCGCGGCCGCGGTGTGACGCAGGACGTCCCCGCGACGTCGACGGCACGCAGCGCGGCACCGGCACCCCCACCGCCGCGGGCGCTGTTCGTCACCGACTCCGACTCCTACGTCAAGTGGGGGGCGGCGCTGGCCGGGCAGGTGCCGGACGACTGGGCCGTGCGGCTCGTGGTGCTGCGGGGCAACGCCGAGCCCAGTGCGCGGCAGGTCGTCGAGGCGCTGGCCGGCACGCGGTTCGTCGCGCCGGACGTCGAGCGCGCCGACCGCGCCGGGCTGATCGACCTGCTGACGACGTGGCACCCCGACGTCGTCGTCGCGGCGGCGCGGGGCATGGCCGTCGAGTCGCTCGGTGCGCTGCTGGCCGAGACCGGCGGTCGCCCCGTCGTCGTGTCGGGGCTGGCCGGCATCTCGATCCCGGTGCTGGCCCCCGGGCTGCGGTACCGGCGGTGCGCCGACGTCTTCGTGCTGCAGAGCCGGCGCGAGCTGCGCGAGTTCACGGCGGTCGACCAGCACCACCGCTTCGAGCTGACGACGATCCCGTACCTGGTCGGCCGCGACGGTCCGGCGATCGAGCCCGACGGTCCCGCCGTCGTGCGCGACCGCATCGTGTTCGCGGCCCAGGCCATGGTGCCGGCGTCGCGGCGCGACCGGCTGTGGATGCTCGAGCGCCTCGTCGAGACGGCGTGGGCGCACCCGCACCTGACGGTCGTGGTCAAGGTGCGCGCCCGCGACGGCGAGCCGCAGACGCACGTCGAGCAGTTCCCCTACGAGGACCTGCTGGTCGGTCTCGCCGAGGCGGGGACGCGTCTGCCGCCCAACCTGACGGTCGAGGGCGGTGCGATGGGCCGGCACCTGCGGCGGGCTGTGGGCCTCGCGACGATCAGCTCGACGGCGCTGCTCGAGGCCGTGGCGCAGGGGGTGCCGTGCCTCGCGATCGACGACTTCGGCGTCGGGCACCGGCAGATCAACACCGTGTTGGTGGGCAGCGGCCTGCTCGGCCCGACCAGCCGCCTGGTGGCCGCGGACTTCCGGCACCCGGCACCGGAGTGGCTCGACGACAACTACCTGCACGACCCGGCCGAGAACACGTGGGTCGCGGCGGTCGAGGAGCTGCTCGCCCGCCGCAGCCGCGGCGAGCTGCCACCGCTGCCGCGTCGGTCGCGCTCACCCGTGCGGCGCACGCGGGCCGCGGTGCTGGAGCGGCTGTCGTTCGTCCCGCCGCGCGACCGCGCGGCAGGTCTGCACCGCGCCTTCCTGCTGGCGGGGTTCTGGGAGCACCGTCGGCGCTGGGCCGTCAGGCCGGGTGAGCCGAGGGCGCCGGGTCGTCGGCGGGTCGCCGACGACGGCGCTCCCACCAGCCGCACCCCGTCATGACGGCCGCGGCGAGGGCCCAGCCGGCGAAGACGTCGACGACGTAGTGCTCGGCGTAGTAGACCAGCGCCGTCGCCATCAGCAGGGGGTAGACCAGCAGGAGCCAGCGCCAGGCACCGCGCAGCCGCCAGATGCCGTACAGCGCGATCAGCATCGCCAGGCCGGCGTGCAGCGAGGGCATCGCGGCGACGGGGTTGCCGACCTTCGCGAGCGCGACGTGGAACCCGCCGAGGCCCAGGTCGTCCCAGCCGCGGCCCGTCAGGCGGGGGAGCGGACGGTCGACGTAGCCCTCCTTCGACGCCAGCCACGGCGGCGCCATCGGATAGAGCACGTAGATCACCAGCGCCGCGAAGTTGATGACGACGTAGCGCCGCATCCACGGCAGCCACGTCGCGCGGTCGCGCAGCCACAGCACGACGGCGAGCGTCAGGCCCGCCACGAAGTGCGTGAAGTACACCGTCGTCAGCACCTCGTCGTACCAGCGCGGCGGGCTGGTGCCGCTGCACGGCGCCGCGCACAGGGCGTCCTGGAGGCGGGCCGTGGGCAGCTCGCCCCCGCCGATCCACTCGTCGACGCGGATCGGCATCGTCCAGTGCACCGGCATCGCGACGATCTCGTCGGACAGGCCGCGGCTGTAGAGGTACAGCACGAGCAGCGCGAACGCCGGCCACCAGTCGCGCGGGAACGCCAGGTGGGCCCGCCACGGGGCGCGGACGTTGAAGGCGATCGTCGCGAGCCACAGCCAGAAGAACAGCTGGAACGGATCGGTCGGCACGCCGATCAGCACGACGCCGGTCGCGAACAGCACCGCGAACACCGCGAGCGCGGGTGCCCGCCAGCGCCACGGGGTCGTCGCAGCGCGCTCGGTCGTCGTGGTCACGAGCAGCTGCCGGGTGTCGCGAGCGGGCGGGGACGCGAGCGGTCGAGCCAGATCGTGCGGCCGCAGACGTCGGCGACCTTGCGGTAGCGCATCGCCAGCACGCGCTCGAGCGCCGCGGGGTCGACGCCCCACGAGTCGATGCCCGACCAGTCGACGAACCACACGGGACGCTCGGGACCGGCCATGACGGCCGACATCTGCGCCAGGTCGGGGTCGAGCGTGCGCACCGGCAGGCTCCAGAGGTACGGGTACGGGCTGGCCATGTGCGCCGCGGCGAGCACGTTGGGCTGCCCGTAGGCCACGACCGCGGTGTCGTCGGCCGCGCCGGACGCCTTGAGCCAGCGGCCGACGGTGCGCGCGTCGACGCCGTCGGTGGGCGGCCTGACGACTGACCACACCAGGTTGCCGGCGGTCAGCGCCACGACCACGGCGGCCGCGACGGTGCGGGTGCGCGGTCGCACGCGGCCCGCGACCAGGCCGACCGCGAGCGCCGAGGCCGGCACGAGCTGCAGCAGGTAGTGGCTCCAGTAGCTGCCGCCCAGCAGCGCCGACGCCGTCACGACGACGATGACGACCCACGTCGCCTGCAGGACGGGATCGCGACGCCGCAGCGCGTTCACGGTCGTCAGCACCGCCACCAGCGCCAGCCCGCTGACGACCCACGTGACGACCAGCACGGCGAGGCGCTCGGCCGTCGCGTCGGACGCCGAGGTGCGGATGACCTCGCCGGCGTCGGCGCGGAACGTGACCAGCGCGTCGAAGAGCTCGCCGGGCGACGTGCCCCGCGCGTTCGCCGCCGCGAGGCCGGCCGCGACCGCCAGCAGGAAGCCGATCACGACCGACACGATCGCGGTGACCGCGGTCGAGCGCTGCTTGCGGTTCCAGCCGACCAGCAGCGCCAGCACGATCGAGAACACCAGGCCGTCGACGATCGTCTGCTTGATCATCACGGCCCCCGCGCCGAGCACGCCCGCCGAGCCGGCCCACAGCCACGTGCGGCCGCTGGGTCGCACGAGGGCCTGGGCCGACAGGGCGAAGCCCCAGGCGACGCACGCGCCCGCCAGCATCTCGCCGTTGGTGCGCGGGACGCCGAACCAGTGCGCGGCACCGAACAGTGCGGCGGCGCCGGCGGCCCAGCGCGCGGCCTGCTCGCCGCCCGCGACGTGGGCGGCGCGGGCGACGCCCAGCACCGTCAGCACCGAGGCCGCGAGCCCCCACATCCGCAGGGTCGTGACGGTGCCGGCGAGCTCCATGACCCAGATCAGCAGCGGCGGACGGTCGACCCAGTACGAGCCGTAGAGCGACGTGCCGTGGTCCCAGCCGGCACCCACGATGAGGAAGCCCGCCTCGTCGCGTCCCGCGGGCTCGCCCAGGTACAGCAGCCGCACCACGACCATGGCGCCGACGACGCCCAGCAGGTACGCCGGCAGGGTCGACCGGCCGCGTCGGCGCTGTCGGCCCCGGCCGTTCCGCGTGCTCCCGCCGCGCGAGGGCGGTCGGGCCTGCGACCGCGACCGGGTGGCCGGCCGCGGGGTGCGCTGCGTGGCCATCAGGGTCCGGTGGCGCCGGCCGCGCGACGGGCCGCCCACTCGCGGTCGCGCAGCTGCATCGCGTCGCCGCACGCCGCGACGAAGCGGGCGGTGGCGACGCCGGGGCTCGGGTCGCCGAGGTAGTGCTCGACGAGCGCGGCCCGGGCCGCCCGCGCGGGATCGGACGCCAGGTGGGTCGCGACGACGTCCGCGAACGCGTCGCCGGGGGCGAGCTGCGGCACGGCGTCCATCAGGGCGCTGGGGGGATACGGGACGGTCGGCGTCGTGACGAGCAACGGCCGGCCGGTCGGCAGCCAGCTCAGCGTCACGGCCGAGACGTCGGTGACGAGCAGGTCGGCGTCGGCGAACGACTGCTCGATCGGCACGTCGGTGTCGACGCGGTCGGCGAGCTCGCGCACCGCGGCGTCGGCCGCGGCGTACGACGGGCGGATGACGCCGTTGAGCGGGTGGGGCCGGTACACGACGCGGTAGCGGCCCGACAGCGCGCGCACGAGGTCGACGCCGTGCGTCTCGAGCGACCCGTACGAGACCGACGGCTGGGAGGCCTCCCACGTGGGGGCGTAGAGCACGGTGGGGCGCGACGGGTCGGGCGCGGGCACGACGACGGGGGCGGCGTCGAGCTGTGGCTGGCCGATCAGCACGCTGCGGGCCGCCGCGTCGTAGAGCATGACGGCCGAGGCGGTGCGCTCGAGCGCGGCCCGACCGGCCAGGAAGCACAGGTCGTACGCCTTGACCTGGTTCGAGACCGAGACGCCCTTGTCGCTGTCGCCGTGACCCAGGTAGACGTGCACCAGCGACGTGAACCGCAGGCTCTCGAAGT
The DNA here is from genome assembly GCF_001426485.1 of Aeromicrobium sp. Root472D3. Taxonomy (GTDB): domain Bacteria; phylum Actinomycetota; class Actinomycetes; order Propionibacteriales; family Nocardioidaceae; genus Aeromicrobium. The sequence continues at coordinate 1,748,441 of NZ_LMET01000001.1, forward strand.
TGACCGGGTCGTGGTTGACGTACAGCGCGAGCTTGACGTCCGACAGCGACAGGATCTCGTCGAGCTGGCCGTAGCGCGCCAGCGTGACGCAGTCGAGACCCGTCTCGTCGCGCACGACACGGGCCGTCCGCGAGTCCTTGAAGACGCACACGACGGGGTGCGTCGCGTCGAGCGCGGCGAGGGCGTGGAACCAGGGGCGCAGCTGGTAGAGGCTGTCGAGGGTCGTCGGGAAGTACAGCATGACCTGCTGGTCGAAGCGTCGCCCGAGGCGCGACTCGTCGGTCAGCTTGTCGGGCATCCCGGCGGGCAGCAGGCGCGACCGCCGCAGCCGCCCGATCGCCCAGGTGCGCAGGCGGTGGACGAGCCCGACTCGGGCCTCAGACGCCATGGACGTCGCGACGCGGCCCGGTGAGGGGTGAGCCGTCGGTGCTCGTGCTGCCGGAGAAGTGGGGCGCCAGCACGTTGTCGACCATGCTGAGGGCCGAGCCGATCGCCATGTGCATGTCGAGGTACTGGTAGGTGCCGAGGCGTCCGCCGAACAGCACGCCCGGCTCGGCCGCGGCGAGCTCGCGGTACGCCAGCAGCCGCTCGCGGTCCTGCGGCGTGTTGACGGGGTAGTACGGCTCGTCGTCGGCCTCGGCGAACCGGCTGAACTCGCGCATGATCACGGTCCGGTCGGCGGGGTAGTCGCGCTCGGGGTGGAAGTGGCGGAACTCGTGCACGCGGGTGTGCCCGACCTCGGGATCGGCGTAGTTCATGACCGTCGTGCCCTGGTGGTCGCCGGTCGGCAGCACCTCGGTCTCGAAGTCGAGGGTGCGCCACGACAGGTCGCCGTGGGCGCTGTCGAAGTACCGGTCGACGGGGCCCGTGTACACGACCGGGGTCACCCCCACGCACGCCGCCTTGTTGAACGGCTGGCTCTCGTCGAAGAAGTCGGTGTCGAGGGTCACCGTGATGTTGGGGTGGTCGGCCATCCGCTCGATCCACGCGGTGTACCCGTCGACCGGGAGCCCCTCGTAGGTGTCGGAGAAGTAGCGGTTGTCGTACGTGTAGCGCACCGGGAGCCGGCTGATGATGTCGGCGCCCAGCTCGCGCGGGTCGGTCTGCCACTGCTTGGCGGTGTAGCCCTTGATGAACGCCTCGTAGAGCGGCTCGCCGATCAGCGAGATCGCCTTCTCCTCGAGGTTCGTGGGCTCGTGCGTCAGCCGGGCGGCCTGCTGGGCGACCCAGGCACGCGCCTCGTCGGGGGAGTAGGCGGCGCGCTGGAACTGGTTGATCGTGCCGAGGTTGATCGGCATCGGGAAGACCTCGCCGCGGTACGTCGTGTAGACGCGGTGCTGGTACGGCGTGAAGTCGGTGAAGCGGTTGACGTACTCCCACACGCGCCGGTTGGACGTGTGGAACAGGTGGGCGCCGTAGCGGTGCACCTCGATGCCGGTCTCGGGATCGGCCTCGGAGTACGCGTTGCCGCCGATGTGCGGACGACGGTCGATGACCTGCACCGTCAGGCCCAGCTCAGTCGCGCAGCGCTCGGCGACCGTCAGCCCGAAGAAGCCCGAGCCGACGACCAGCAGGTCGGCGCTCACGGGCGTCCGCCCGCGGGGGGCAGGGGAGCGGGCACGTCGGCGGGATCCATCGGGCGCCACGTGTCGTCGCGCCACAGGGCCCGGTTGGCGCGGAACCCGCGGGCGAGGTCGCCCAGTCCCTTGAGCGTGTGCTGCACGACCACGAGGCGGAAGACCTCCTTGGCCAGGGTCAGCGCCGTGCCCAGCCCGAAGCCGAGCCGGTTGAGCTTGCCGTACTCGGCGAAGTACCGACCGACGTACGCGCGGTTGCGGATGACGTGGAAGCGGAACAGCGGGCTGCCGTCGTTGAGGTGACGGATGCCGAGGTTGACCTGCTTCTGCTCGCGCTTGCGCTTGAGCACGAACGCGTCGACGTACACGACGTCGGTGTGCTGGGCGGCCAGCCACGCGTACGCGGCGTCGTCCCACGAGATGAAGAAGCGCGGATCGGGCAGGCCGATCGTGCGGACGACGTCGGCGTGGACCAGCATGCCCTCGAACGTCCCGGAGTTGGTGATCGCGTAGCCGTCGCGGCCGAACTGCTTGCCGCTGTAGGGCAGGGGCACGCCGAGGAACTCGTTGAACTTGGCCTGCCAGTAGAACGGCGAGCCGTCGAAGTCGTACCGGCGGCCGTGGATGACCTGGAAGCGCTGCATCCACGGGGCGAACTGCTCGATCGCGTCGGGCAGGATCTCGACGTCGTCGTCCATCAGCCACACCCAGTCGGCGCCGAGCTCGAGCGCGACCCGGGTGCCCTCGCTGAAGCCGCCGGACCCGCCGGTGTTGGTCGCGAGGCGGTGGTTGACCAGGACGCCGTCGGGGAAGTCGGCGGCCGCGGCGGCGACGACGTCCTGCGTGTCGTCGGTGCTGGCGTTGTCGACCACGACGATGCGGAAGGGCTGCGTGCGCATCGCGGCGGCGCTGGCCAGCAGCTCGCGCAGGAAGGTCGACCGGTTGTACGTCACGATCGCGATGACGATGTTCCCGGTAGCCGAAGTCACCGGATCACCTTATCTGGTCGTGATCGTCGTCCCGGCCATGCGCGCCGAGCCCGGTCAGAGGAGGTCGCTGGCGTCGGTCGGGGGGATCTCGCTGGTGGGCGTGCCGTCGCGGTAGGCGGCCCGGTCGGCCTCCGACCGGGCGATCATGGCGTCGATCGCGGCCTGGAACGACTCGAGCGAACGGTGCTCCGGCGGGCCCAGCAGGTACGCCGCGAGCGACGCCCGCCGCTCGGCGTGCAGGTCGGGGCTCACCCGCGTCACGACGTCGATGAACTCGGCGATGCCGCGGCCGTCGCGCCCGATCGTCGTGCCGGCGCCGGTCGACGGGAACTCCTCGCGGAACGCGGCGTCGTCGAGTTCGGTGTGGTTGAAGACCGCGTACGGCTTCTCGCTGGCGAGGAAGTCGCTGACGACGCTCGAGATGTCGGTCACGAGCGCCGTGGCCCGGTTGAACCACTCGTTGATCGAGCCGCCCTTGACGACGCGGTGGTCGATCCCGGTGCGGGCCGCGGCGTCGTCGATCAGGCCCGCGATGCGCGCCAGGACGAAGCGGTACTTGGCGTCGCGCTGGCCCGTGAACGGGTGTGCCTTGAACACGACGCGCACGGGCGGCTGGGCCGCCAGCAGCGCCTCGACGACGCGCACGCCGACGGCCGAGACCGACGAGTACTCCTGGTCGAGGTTGACGCCCTCCCACGTGGGTGCGTAGAGCACGGTCGGCACGTCGTCGGCGCCGAGAGCCGGCTCGCGCGAGATCGCGTGCACCTGCGGACGTCCGACGTAGCGGTACTGGCCCTCGTGGATGCCCAGCCCCGAGCGGCGGTAGCGGTCGGCGCCGGCCTCGCCGGCGACCCACAGCTCGTCGTACGCGCGCGAGAACGGGTTGTTCGAGGCGCTCTTGTCGCTGTCGCCGTGGCCGATGAACGCGCTCATGAGCGTCGGCAGCCGCAGCAGGTGGATGTTGTTGCCGGTGTTGGCGGGGTACAGCGCGATCCGCGCGGCCCGGAAGTCGAGCATCAGCAGCTCGCCGGGGTCGCGCAGCTCGAGCGCGGGGATCGACGTCGACGCCATGCGGCCGAACAGCGGCGGGTCTCGCAGGACGATGAAGACCCGGCGGTCGAGCGACTCGAGCGCCTCGAGCCACGTGTTGATCTGGTAGGCGGCGGTGTCGGGACCGCTGAGGTGCACGACGACCTCGGGCCGGTAGTCGTCGAGGAAGTCCTGCACCCGGCGCAGCGGTCCGGTGAACCCCGTGGCCCGCTTCTGCTGGCGCATGCGCCACGACGCCCGCATGTCGGGCACCGACGCCGCGACCAGCACGCCGATGCCGACGGCGGCCAGCGCGACCACGAGCCACCACGGTGCGCCGACCAGCGTCGGCACCAGCACCAGCAGCTGGCTCACGACGACCTCGACGACACGGGCCGGGGGAGCGTCGTGGATGCGCGTGTCGCCGGGGACGTTGCGGGTGCGCATCGGCTTGAGCGGGCCGATCTCGCGGTACGTGACGTGCAGGGCGCGGGCGCACAGCACCACGACCTCGGCGACGCCGACGGCGGCCAGCGCGCGCCACGCGCCCACCGAGTCGGCGTGCTCGGTCGCGACCAGCGCGACGACGAGTCGCAGGGCGAAGCGCATCGGGACGCCGACCGACGCGTGGCGCAGCAGGATGCCCGCCGCCGCCGGGCGTCGCTCGAAGAAGGCCTCGCCGACGACGGACACGAGCAGCAGCAGGAGCGCTGCGATCTCGAGGCCCGCGACGGCGCAGAGGACCGCCAGCAGGAGTCCGCCGACGGTCGCCGCGAGGGCGGGGAGCTCCTGGGTTCTGCCCAGTCGGGAGGCGGCCGCGCTGGCGGCGTTCACGGGAGAGGGCATATCGACGAAATTATCACGAGGGGGGCGGCCCGATCCTGGGGTAACGTCGTGCCGTGCTCCGCCCTCGGAGGCTGTCGCTGCCGGCCTCGATCGCCCACCCGGTGCGTCTGCTCCCCCTGACGTTCTTCGCGCTGATCCTCGTCGGCACCCTGCTCCTGCTGCTGCCGTTCGCGCGGTCGGGGCAGTCCTCGCCCGGTTTCATGCCGGCGTTCTTCACGTCGACGTCCGCCGTCACGGTCACGGGGCTCGCGACGGTCGACACGTCGACGTACTGGTCGCCGGCGGGGCAGGGCATCATCCTGGTGCTCGTCGAGATCGGCGGTCTCGGCATCGTCGCGCTCGCGACGGTCCTCGGGCTGTTCATCGGCGGGCGGCTGGGGCTGCGCACGCGGCTCGTGGCCCAGGCCGACATGCACGTCGTCAACATCGGCGAGGTGCGCCCGCTGTTCAAGCGCGTCGCGCTGACGATGGTGTTCTTCCAGGCCGTCACGGCGGTCGCGCTGACGGCCCGCTACCGCGGTGCCTACTTCGACGACCTGCCGACGGCGCTGTGGCACGGCGTGTTCGACGCCGTCATGGCGTTCAACAACGCCGGCTTCTCGCTCAACCGCGACAGCCTCGTGGGCTACGCGGGCGACGGGCTGATCATCATCCCGATCGCGCTCGCGGTGTTCTTCGGCGCGATCGGCTTCCCGGTGCTCGCCGAGCTGTTCAGCGGCTGGCGCACGCCCGCGCGGTGGACGATCCACACCCGCCTGACGGTCTGGGGCTCGATCGGGCTGCTGGTCTTCGGCGCCGTCGTGTTCCTGGCGCTGGAGTGGAGCAACCCGGCCACGCTCGGCGGGCAGGGCGTGTGGCACAAGGTCGTGACCGGCGTCGAGGGCGGCATCATGCCGCGGTCGGGCGGCCTCAACAGCTTCGACTGGGGCCAGGTGCGGCCCGAGACGCTCAACATCGGCATCATCTTGATGTTCATCGGCGGCGGCAGCGCCAGCACGGCCGGCGGCATCAAGATCACGACGTTCCTGCTGCTCGCCTACGTCATCTGGGCCGAGCTGCGCGGAGACCCCGACATCACGATCGGCGCCCGCCGCGTCGGCCCCCGGGTCGTCCGCACCGCCGTCACGATCGCCCTGCTCGCCGTGATGCTCGTGACGGCGACGACGTTCCTCGTCATGCTCATGACCGACTTCGCGTTCGACGAGGTGCTGTTCGAGTGCACGTCGGCCTTCGCGACCGTCGGGCTGAGCACCGGCATCACTCCCGATCTGCCGGTGGACGCCCAGTGCGTCATCATCGTGCTGATGTTCCTCGGACGCGTCGGCACGATCGCCGCGGCGGGGGCACTGGTCCTGCGACGTAGGATGCCGCGGTACCAACTTCCCGAGGAGCAACCGATCATTGGCTAAGGACCGCAACACCTCTCCGACCGCCCCGGTCATCGTGCTCGGGCTCGGTCGATTCGGCACGGCCGTCGCCCGCTCCCTCGTGCAGCTGGGCCACGACGTGCTGGCCGTCGACGAGCGCGCCGACATCGTGCAGAAGTACGCCAGCGACTTCACGCACGTCGTCGCCGCCGACACGACCGACACCGAGGCGCTGCGCCAGATCGGCGCCGAGCAGTTCCAGGTCGCGGTCGTCGGCATCGGCACCGACATCGAGGCCAGCGTCCTGACCGTCCTCGGCCTGCTCGACCTCGGCGTCAAGGAGGTCTGGGCCAAGGCCATCAGCGGCAAGCACGCCGCGATCCTCGAGCGCGTCGGCGCGACGCACGTCATCCGGCCCGAGTCGCAGATGGGCAAGCGGGTCGCGCACATGGTCACCGGCACCATGACCGACTTCATCGAGTTCGACGAGGGCTTCGCGATCGCGCGCACCCGGTCGCCCTCCCGCGCGTGCGGCAAGACGCTGCAGGAGGCCAAGCTGCGGGCCGACTACGGCGTCACGATCGTGGCGATCAAGTCGCGCGGCAGCGACTTCACCTACGCGCAGGCCACGACCCAGGTCTTCGACGGTGACGAGCTGATCGTGTCGGGGCCGACGACCAAGGTCGAGGCCTTCTGCGCGCTGTCGTGAACCGGGGCGTGCGAGGCAGGCAAGGCTCGCCTCGCAACCCTTAGGTCAGCCTGCTCTTCGTTGAAACCGCAAGGAGAAGTGGGCAGGGTGGAGTCATGACCTCACTTCACACGCAGGCCCCGTCCGACCTCGCCACGACGTCCGAGATCGCCGCCGGCGTCGCCCAGTTCCTGAGCCCCGTCGTCCGCGACCTCGAGGCCCTCGTCGTCAACGGCAAGCAGGCGCACTGGCACGTCCGCGGCGGCAGCTTCGTCGGCGTCCACGAGACCCTCGACATGGTCGTCGAGCACGCGCAGGACTACGCCGACACCGCCGCCGAGCGCATCGTCGCCCTCGGCCTGCCGGTCGACGCCCGCCTGCAGACCGTCGCCGCCCAGTCGACGCTGCCCGTCCTCGCCGACGGCTTCCAGTCGTGGCAGGACACCGCGGCCGCCGCCGTCCGGCAGATCGACGCCGCCCTGGTCACGGTCCGCGCGGCCGTCACGGGCCTGGACGACATCGACCTCAGCAGCCAGGACGTCGCGATCGAGATCGAGCGGGGCCTGACGAAGGACCGCTGGTTCCTCCAGGCGCACATCGCCTCCTGATGGTTCCTCGCAGCCCCCGCCCCGTCACCGCGACGGGGCGGGGGCTCGTGCGTGCGCCGCTCCGCGTGGCGTGCGTCACCCCCGCTTGAAGTGAGGTTAGGCATACCTCTACTCTGAGCGGGTGAGATCCCACCGACGCCGCATGCCGACCGAGCACGTGCTCCTGGCCGGCGACGTCGCGGATCTGCCCGGCATCGTCGCCGCCCTCGCGTGGCTGCCCGCCGACGCCTACGGGCAGGTGCTGATCGAGGCCGGCGTCGACGACGAGCTGCCGCTGCTCGCGGCGCCGCTGCGCGTGACGGTCCACCGCGTCGAGCGCTCGCCGCAGGGCGACGGTGTCGCCGCGGCCCGTGCCGTGGCCGCGTGGGTCGAGGAGTGGATCCCCGACGAGATCGACGACCGCCGCACCGTCAGCATCTGGGTCGGCGAGCGGGTCGAGCCCAGCTGCCCCCGCATCAACGCGCTCGTCGAGCGTCTCTGAGCCCTGGCCTCAGGCCTCGGCCGATCGTCTGACCTCGTCGACGAGCTGTCGCCACGGCCCGTCGAGCTCGCGCTCGGCGACGACCGCCTCGTGGCCGGCGACGCGCAGGTCGTAGACGAACCCGTCCGGCGCCGCGCCCGAGCCGCTGGTCGTGTCCCAGGGGCAGGCCTCGACGATGGGTCGCCAGTGCTCGGCCTCGTGGGGCGCGGAGACCTCGATCGACCACTCGCGGCGCAGGCCGGCGAAGCCGCCCGTCCGGGCGACCGTGATGACGAAGGGCAGCTCGTCCACCGATGGCTCCTGACCGACGGTCCTCAGCGGTTGTCGCGTGGGCGGGTGACGCCCGTGCCGTCGGTGCCAGTGTCGCCGATCGGCAGGCCCACCGTCGACCACGCCTCGCGAACGGCCCGGTGCTCGCGTGAGTCGGTGCCGAAGCGGGTCGCCGCGGCCGCGGCCGTCGCGGCGGCGAACTCGTCGAACGTCGCCCTCGGCGACAGCTCGCCGGTGATCGTGTCGTACCAGATGGGGCCGGCGGCGTCCCACGCGTTGCCACCCAGGGTGGTGGCGACGAGGTGGAAGGCGCGGTTGGGGATGCCCGAGTTGAGGTGCACGCCGCCGTTGTCGTCGGTCGTGTCGACGTAGTCGGCCATCGTCGCGGGCTGCGGGTCCTTGCCCAGGACGTCGTCGTCGTACGCCGTGCCCGGCGCCTTCATCGAGCGCAGCGCGCTGCCCTCGACCTGGTCGGTGAACAGGCCCTCGCCGATCAGCCAGCTGGCCTGCGCCGCCGACTGCCCCCGGGAGTGCTGCTCGACCAGCGCGCCGAACACGTCCGAGATCGACTCGTTGAGCGCGCCCGACTGGCCTTCGTAGACGAGCTCGGCGGTGTACTGCGTGACACCGTGGGCGAGCTCGTGCCCGATGACCGACAGCGACGCCGTGAAGCGGCCGAACACCTGCCCGTCGCCGTCGCCGAACACCATGCGGCCGCCGTCCCAGAAGGCGTTGTCGTACTGCCGGCCGTAGTGCACCGTGGCGAGCAGGGGGAGGCCGGCGCCGTCGATCGAGGCGCGTCCGAAGACCTCGGCGAGCAGCGCGTGGGTCGCGCCGAGGCCCTCGTACGCCTCGTCGGCGGCGACGTCGCCGGTGGGCTCGTCGCCCTCGCGGCGCACGACGTCGCCGGGCAGCGTCTCGGTGCCGGCGGCGTCGTTGATGGTCCGCTCGGGGGCGGTGGGCGCCACGGGGCCGTCCGGCCCGGCCGGGACGGCGGAGCGACGGCTCGTGCGGGGCGGGCCCGGTGCGAGCAGCGCGCGGTGGGCGGCGTCGGTGGCCGCGCGCAGGTCGTCGCGGTCGAGCTCGGACAGGTGCCTCAGCAGGTAGGGCGGGACGATGCCGTGGGACATGCCTCCACGGTAGGCGCGCGGTGCGACAGACGCGAGGGCCCGAACCGACGCACCGCGGACAGGGCGGCGGGCTGGCCCGCCACCACGCCGCCGAGCACCAGCGCCACGCCGACCGCCTGGGCGGTGCCGAACGCCTCGTGCGCCACCACGACGCCCAGCAGCGTCCCGACGACGGGGTTGACCAGACCGATCAGCGCCGTGCTGCCGGCCGTCATGCGGGTGAGCCCGTGGAACCAGCACGCATAGGCCAGGCCCGTGCCGACGACGCCGAGCCACAGGAAGCCCGCCACGCTGCGACCGTCGAGCGACGGGGGAGGACCCTCGACGACGGCCGCGACGGGCAGCAGGACGAGCCCCGCCGCGGTGAGCTGCCACCCCGTCATCGTCAGCAGGTCGGTGGGCCGCTCCCACTTCTTCAGCAGCACGAAGCCGAGGGCGGCGGAGCCGACCGCCCCGACGGCCGCGAGCAGCCCGACGGGGTCGATCGACGCGTCGGCACGGAGCACCAGCAGCGCGACGCCGGCGGTGCCCGTCACGCCGCCGACGACGCCCCCGACCGTCGCGCGCTCGCCGATGAGGAGGGCGGCGAGCGCCATGACGGCCAGCGGCGACATCGCGGTCACGGTGGCGGCCAGCCCGCCCGGGAGACGGTAGGCGGCGACGAACAGCAGCGCGAAGAAGAGTCCCATCGTGCAGGTGCCGAGCACCAGCGAGCGCCACCACCACGAGCCGCGGGGGAGCGTGCGGCGCAGCACCAGGATCGTCAGTCCGACCGGGAGCGCGCGGACGACGGCGCAGAACAGCGGACGGTCGGGAGGGAGCATCTCCGCCGTGACGGTGTACGTCGTGCCCCAGGCGACGGGCGCGACGACGGTGACGAGGGGGTCCCGCCACCAGCGCGGAGTATCTTCCATGGAAGGCAATCTATCTTCCGGGGAAGATATGATCAACCCATGAGCGCCGAGGATCACGTCGACACGATCGTGGGTCAGTGGGCGGCCGAGCGTCCCGACCTCGACTCGTCGCCCCTGCACGTCATCGGCCGCCTCTCGCGGCTGGCCGACCGGGCCGACGAGCTGCTGCGCCCCGTGTTCGCCGAGCACGGTCTGGGCGACGGCGACTTCGACGTCCTGGCGACGCTGCGCCGGGACGGGACGCCGTACGAGCTCACGCCGTCCGAGCTGGGGGACCGCACGATGGTGACGTCGGGCGCGGTCAGCAAGCGGCTCGACCGGCTCGAGCGGCTCGGCCTCGTCGAGCGTCGGGTCGACGAGGCCGATGCCCGCGGGCGGCGCGTCCGCCTCACGACGGAGGGCATCGCCCTGATGGACGACGCCTACCCCGCCCACCTCGCGAACGAGGCGCGGATAATGGCCGGCCTCTCGGGGCGCGAGCGTGCGGACCTCGTCCGGCTGCTGCGCCGGCTGGCCGACTCGTTCGACGCCGCGGCCGGGACCGGGGCTGACATGCGGCCCTGACCGGTCGGGAGTAACGTCGCCGGGTGGGTCGGCCGCGGGGGCCGCGACCCGCACGAGACGGGGGTCCCGGTGCTTCGGGCAGCAGACGACACGTTCAGGCTCAACGCCGACTTCTTCGACTACACGATCATCGCGCTGTACTTCGCGGTCGTCCTCGGGATCGGGGTGCTGGCCCGGCGGCAGGTGTCGTCGAGCCTCGACTTCTTCCTGTCCGGCCGGTCGCTGCCTGCGTGGGTCACGGGGCTCGCGTTCATCTCGGCCAACCTCGGTGCCGTCGAGATCATGGGCATGTCGGCCAACGGCGCCGAGTTCGGCGTGGCGACGTTCCACTACTTCTGGATCGGCGCCGTCCCGGCGATGCTGTTCCTCGGCATCGTGATGATGCCGTTCTACTACGGCTCCGGCGTGCGCAGCGTCCCCGAGTTCATGCGACGGCGCTTCGGCACCGGCGCCCACCTCGTCAACGCCCTGAGCTTCTCGATCGCGCAGCTGCTGATCGCGGGCATCAACCTGTACCTGCTCGCGACGATCGTCAACCGCCTGCTGGGCTGGCCCCTGTGGGTCTCGCTGATCGTCGCGGCGATCGTGGTGCTGAGCTACATCACGCTCGGCGGTCTGTCGGCCGCGATCTACAACGAGGTGCTGCAGTTCTTCGTCATCGTCGCGGCCCTGACGCCCCTGACGATCATCGCGCTGCACAAGGTCGGCGGCTGGCAGGGCATCAAGGACAAGGTGCAGCCCGGTCCCGAGCAGCTGTCGTCCTGGCCCGGCACCGACCTGACGGGCATCGACAACCCGGTCCTGTCGACGATCGGCATCGTGTTCGGCCTGGGCTTCGTGCTGTCGTTCGGCTACTGGACGACCAACTTCGTCGAGGTGCAGCGGGCGATGGCGTCCGACTCGCTGTCGTCGGCGCGGCGCGCGCCCATCATCGGCGCGTTCCCGAAGATGTTCATCCCGTTCATCGTGATCATCCCCGGCATGGCGGCGGCGATCATCATCCCCGAGATCGCGAACCTCAAGTCGGGGCAGGGCGACGCCGGCGGCGCGACGTACAACGACGCGATCCTGCTGCTGATGCGCGACCTGCTGCCCAACGGCATGCTCGGCGTCGCGATCGCCGGCCTGCTCGCGTCGTTCATGGCCGGCATGGCCGCGAACATCTCGGCGTTCAACACGGTGTTCTCGTACGACCTGTGGCAGCAGTACGTCAAGAAGGACCGGCCCGACGGCTACTACCTCGGCGTCGGACGCGTCGCGACGGTCGCGGCGACCGTCATCGCGATCGGCACGGCCTACTTCGCGTCGAACTACGACAACCTCATGAACTACCTGCAGACGCTGTTCGGCTTCTTCAACGCGCCGCTGTTCGCGACCTTCATCCTCGGCATGTTCTGGAAGCGCATGTCGGCGACGGCGGGCTGGACGGGCCTGGTCGCGGGCACCGCCGCCGCGGTCGCGGTCGCGTTCCTGAGCGAGGACGCGTTCGGCGGGGCGAGCACCGGGGTGCTGGAGCTGTCGGGCCAGGGCGCGAGCTTCGCCGCGGCCGGTGCGGCGTTCGTCGTCGACATCGTCGTGAGCGTGGTCGTCACCTTCATGACCAGGCCTCGCGACCCGAAGGAGCTCGAGGGTCTCGTGTACTCCCTGACGCCCAAGGAGTCGCTGGTCGACCCCGACGAGGGCTCGCTGCCCTGGTACCAGTCCCCGACGAAGCTCGCCGGCATGGGCCTGGCCATCGTCATCGTCCTCAACCTGATGTTCCGCTAGGAGATCGCCATGAGTGAGCAGCAGCAGAAGAAGAAGGCGGGCGTGTTCGACATCCGATTCGTGATCGGAGGACTGCTGGGCATCTACGGCGTCATCCTGATCCTGCTCGGGTTGTTCAACGCGACCGAGGAGGAGCTGGCGCGCGGCGACGGCCTCAACATCAACCTGTGGGGCGGCATCGGCATGCTGGTCGTCGCGATCGCCTTCGCGGCGTGGGCGCGCCTGCGCCCCGTCGTCGTCCCCGCCGACCCCACCTGACCGCCGACGAGTCGCTCGTGCCCCGTGACGAGTCGCCGCGGGTTCCTCGCCGCCCGGCGTGCGTGACTCGCGGGTGGGCGTGCGTGACTCGCGGGCGGGCGTGCGTGACTCGTCGGCGGGGGTGGGGGGAGTCCCCGGTAGGATTCGGGCGGTGACCACGCCTGACGAGACCTCCGCCTCCCACCGCTACACCAGTGACCTGGCCGGCGACATCGAGCGACGCTGGCAGGACCGGTGGGACGCCGAGGGGACGTTCGAGGCCCCCAACCCCGTCGGCGACCTCGCCGGCACGACGCAGGACGGTCAGCCGCTCGGCGACAAGTACTTCATCATGGACATGTTCCCGTACCCGTCGGGTGCGGGACTGCACGTCGGCCACCCCCTCGGCTACATCGCCACCGACGTCGTCGGCCGCTACCGCCGCATGCGGGGCGACAACGTGCTGCACGCCCTCGGCTACGACGCGTTCGGCCTGCCCGCCGAGATCCACGCCGTCCAGACCGGCGAGCACCCGCGCACCAACACGCTCGCCAACATCGCCAACATGCGACGCCAGCTGCGCCGCCTCGGCCTGGCGCACGACCCGCGCCGCAGCTTCGCCACGATCGACCCCGACTTCGTCCGCTGGACGCAGTGGATCTTCGTGCAGATCTTCGAGTCCTGGTACGACGACGAGCAGCAGCGCGCCCGCCCGATCAGCGAGCTGCGCGCCGAGTACGAGTCGGGCGCGCGCACCGCGCCGGACGGTGCCGGGTGGGCCGACCTCGAGCCCCTCGAGCGGCGCCTGCTGATCGACTCTCGCCGCCTGGCGTACGTCGACGAGTCGCCCGTCAACTGGTGCCCCGGCCTCGGCACCGTGCTGGCCAACGAGGAGGTCACCGCCGAGGGTCGCAGCGAGCGCGGCAACTTCCCGGTGTTCACCCGCAACCTGCGCCAGTGGAAGATGCGCATCACGGCGTACTCCGACCGGCTGATCGACGACCTCGAGCGCGTCGACTGGCCCGAGTCGGTCAAGAACATGCAGCGCAACTGGATCGGACGCTCGCACGGCGCCCGCGTCCGCTTCCAGGTCGAGGCCGCCGCGACGTCGTTCGACGTCTTCACGACGCGTCCCGACACCCTGTTCGGCGCGACGTACGCGGTCCTGGCCCCCGAGCACGAGCTCGTGTCGGCGATCGTCGCCGACGCGTGGCCCACCGGCACGCCGCGCAGCTGGACCAACGGCGTCGACTCGCCCGCCGAGGCCGTCGCCGCCTACCGCGCCATGGCCGCAGCCAAGACGGACGTCGAGCGCCAGGAGAACCGGGACAAGACCGGGGTCTTCACCGGTTCGTACGCGACCAATCCCGTCAACGGCGAGCAGATCCCGGTCTTCATCGCCGACTACGTGCTGACCGGCTACGGCACCGGCGCGATCATGGCCGTCCCGGCGCACGACGCCCGCGACCACGAGTTCGCCACGGCGTACGGCCTGCCGATCGTCCCGACGATCCAGGCTCCCGAGGGCCACGAGGGGGTCTTCCTGGGCGAGGGCCCCGCGATCAACTCGTCGCACGGCGACCTGGACGTCGACGGTCTGGGCGTCGCCGACGCCAAGGCCGCCGTCGTGGCGTGGCTGGAGGCGCACGGCGCCGGCGAGGGCACCACGACGTACCGCCTGCGCGACTGGCTGTTCAGCCGTCAGCGCTACTGGGGCGAGCCGTTCCCGATCGTCTACGACGAGTCCGACCAGCCCATCGCGGTGCCCGACCACATGCTGCCGGTCGAGCTGCCCGACGTCCCCGACTACTCGCCCAAGACCTACGAGCCCGACGACGCCGACAGCAACCCCGAGCCGCCGCTGGCGCGCGCCGACGAGTGGGTGCACGTGACGCTCGACCTCGGAGACGGGCCCCGGCAGTACCGCCGCGAGACCAACACGATGCCCAACTGGGCCGGGTCGTCGTGGTACGAGCTGCGCTACACCGACCCGCACAACGCCGACGCCGTCACCGACCCCGAGAACGAGCGCTACTGGCTCGGCCCCCGCACGCCCGGCGGCACGGGCGGCGTCGACCTGTACGTGGGCGGCGTCGAGCACGCCGTGCTGCACCTGCTCTACGCCCGCTTCTGGCACAAGGTGCTGTTCGACCTCGGTCACGTCACGAGCGAGGAGCCGTTCCACCGCCTGTTCAACCAGGGATACATCCAGGCCTACGCGTACACCGACGAGCGCGGCGTCTACGTCGACGCCTCGCAGGTCGAGGAGCGCGACGGCTCGTTCTTCCACGACGACAGCCCCGTCACCCGCGAGTACGGGAAGATGGGCAAGAGCCTCAAGAACGTCGTGACGCCCGACGAGATGTACGACGCGTTCGGGGCCGACACGTTCCGCGTGTACGAGATGTCGATGGGCCCGCTCGACGTGTCGCGCCCGTGGGAGACGCGCGCCGTCGTGGGGTCGCAGCGCTTCCTGCAGCGGGTGTGGCGCCTGCTGGTCGACGAGGAGACCGGCGAGTCGCTGGTCGACGACGCCGACCTCGACGCCGCGACGCTGCACGTCCTGCACACCACGATCGACGGCGTCCGCGGCGACATGGAGAACCTGCGCTTCAACACCGCGGTCGCCAAGCTGATCGAGCTGACCAACCACCTCACGAAGGCCGGCGTCACGAGTCGCGCCGCGGTCGAGCCGCTCGTGCTGATGCTGGCGCCGCTGGCACCGCACGTGTCGGAGGAGCTGTGGGCGCGGCTGGGCCACGACGAGTCGCTGATCCGCGCGCCGTTCCCCGAGGCCGACCCGGCCCACCTGACGTCGTCGTCGGTCACGTGCGTCGTGCAGGTGCTCGGCAAGGTGCGCGGCAAGCTCGAGGTCAGCCCCGACGTCACCGACGACGAGCTGACGGCGCTGGCCCTGGCCGAGCCCAACGTCGTCCGGTCGATCGACGGCCGCGAGATCCGCAAGGTCATCGTCAAGGCCCCCAAGCTCGTCAGCATCGTCGTCTGACGACCGGGGGGTCGCGCGACCCGTGGTGACGACGTGATCTGGGACACGTACGGATAGGCTGGGACCATGATCGGCATCGTGACGGACTCGACGTCCTCGTTGTCGCCGGACGACGCCGAGCGGGAGCACATCGAGGTCGTCCCGCTGCAGGTCATCATCGGGGCCGACACCTACACCGAGGGTGACGACGTCACGGCCGACATGATCGCCGAGGCGCTGGCCGCATTCGTCCCGGTCAGCACCTCGCGGCCGACCCCCGACGACTTCCTCGCGGTGTACGAGCGCCTCGCCGCCGACGGCGCCGAGTCGGTCGTCTCGGTGCACCTCAGCGGACGCATGTCGGGCACCCTCGAGTCGGCCCAGCTCGCCGCCAAGCAGTCGTCCGTCCCGGTCACGTGCATCGACTCGACGCAGGTCGGCATCGCGACGGGCTTCGCGGCGGGCCGCGCCGCACGGGCCCGTGACGAGGGCGAGGACGCCGTCGGCGTCGCGGACGCCGCGCGGCGGGCCGGCGAGGCCTCGTCGGTGCTGATCTACGTCGACACCCTCGAGTACCTGCGCCGCGGCGGACGCGTCGGGGCCGCGGCCGCCCTGATCGGCTCGGCCCTGGCGGTCAAGCCGATCCTGACGATCGCGGACGGCGCGGTCGTCCCGCTCGAGCGCGTCCGCACCAAGGCCAAGGCGCTGGCCCGGCTCGAGGCGCTGGCGGTCGAGACGGCCGGGGCGTGCGAGGCCGGTTTCGACATCGGCGTGCAGCACCTCGCCAGCCTGGCGACCGCCACCGCGGTCGCCGAGCGGCTCGCGTCCTCGCTGGCGGTCGAGTCGATCCCCNCGCGATCGGCGCGCACGTGGGCCCCGGCATGATCTCCGTGACGATCACGCCGCGCTGAGCACCGGCGCTCTCCCGACGACGTGCGGTCCCCACCGTCCGCCGGCCGGTGGAGGTTGTCCACAGCGGGCGTCGGGCGACTGCCGCGGACGTCCGTCGGTGCCTAGTTTCGAGGTGTGAAGCCGCTGCACCGAGACGACCCGCTCGACGAGACCCGCGCCGACATCGCACGGCGGCGTCTCGCGCGCCTCGCGGCGTCGTTCGACGCCGAGCTCCCGCCGGCCGAGGAGCCCGAGGCACCGCAGCGCCGCCGGCTCGAGGTCCCGCACGCCCGGGCGCTGGCCGTGGTCGCCGTCGCGGCGTCGGTGCTGCTGGTGTGGTGGTTGCTCGCGGGGCGCCCTCGCACGAGCGAGCCCGTCGCCCCGCTGGCGTTCGGCTCGTCGGCGGCACCGGCGTCGACGGGGGCGGGGGCCCCGCCGCCGACCAGCGGTCCTGCCGAGCTGATCGTCGACGTCGTCGGCCGGGTGCGCCGCCCCGGCATCGTGACCCTGCCGAAGGGGTCGCGGGTCTACGAGGCCATCGAGGCCGCGGGTGGCCTGAAGGGTCGCGTCGACACCACGACGCTCAACATGGCCCGCGAGCTCACCGACGGCGAGCAGGTGCTGGTCGGCCTCGACCCGGTGGACGCGGCGGCTCCCGCCGCGGGTGGAGCCACGGGTGGCGTCGGGCCCGGTGGCGGCGCGGCGGCCAAGGTCAACCTCAACACCGCGACCGCCGAACAGCTCGACACCCTGCCCGGTGTCGGGCCCGTGACGGCGCAGTCGATCCTCGCGTGGCGCGAGACGAACGGTCGCTTCACCTCGGTCGACGACCTCCTCGACGTCAAGGGCATCGGCGACGCGACGCTGGCCGAGCTGCGCGACCTCGTCGTGGTGTGACGCACGACGGGCGCATGGTGCCCGGGGCGGCGGCCTCGTGGTGCCTCGCGGCATGGCTCGTGACGTCGGGGTCCGTGACGGCCGCCGTGGTGGGCACGGCCGCGGTCGTCGTCGCCGCGGCCTCGTGGCGCCGGCGGGTCGTCCCGCTCGCGCTGGCGGCGGTCTGCGTGGCCGCCGTGGCGGTCTCGTGCTCGTGGCGGCTCGCGACGGTCGAGCACTCGCCCCTGGTCGGCCTCGCCCGCAGCGGGCAGCTCGTGACCCTCGAGGTGCAGGTCAGCAGCGACGCGCGCACGATCGAGCGCCGGGGCGTCGCGTCGACCGTCGTGGGCGTCGTCGTCCGGCGGGTCGCGGCCGGCGACCTCGACCTGCGGGTGCGCGAGGCGGCGACGGCGTTCGTCGACGGG
The DNA here is from genome assembly GCF_001426485.1 of Aeromicrobium sp. Root472D3. Lineage (GTDB taxonomy): Bacteria > Actinomycetota > Actinomycetes > Propionibacteriales > Nocardioidaceae > Aeromicrobium. The sequence continues at coordinate 1,766,086 of NZ_LMET01000001.1, forward strand.
CGCCCGGACGACCTCGTGGTGGGGCGGCGGCTCGTGGTGCAGGGACGTCTCGCGCCGTCCGACCGGTCCGACGAGAGCGTGACGATCAGGGTCGGACGCATCGGCCCGGCGACGGGCGCGGCGTGGTGGTGGGAGGCGTCCGAGCACGTTCGCGAGGGCGTCCGGCGGTCGGTCTCGCACCTGTCGGACGAGCCGCGCGGGCTCGTGCCCGCGCTCGTCGACGGAGACGAGGGCGCCATCACCGACGACGTCGACGACGACTTCCGGCGCAGCGGGCTGACGCACCTGACGGCTGTCTCGGGCACCAACCTGACGATCGTGCTCGGCGTGACGATGGCGGTGGCACGGGCCGGGGGCCTCGGACGGCGGGGCCTGTGGGTCGTCGGGCTCCTGTCGATCGCGGCCTTCGTGCTGCTGGCACGTCCGGAGCCCAGCGTCGTGCGGGCCGCCGCGATGGGCGCGGTCGGCGTCGCCGCACTCGGCCTGGGCTCGCGCGGTGGCCTGCGGGCGCTGTGCTGGGCCGTCGTCGGGCTGCTGTTCGTCGACCCGTGGTTGTCGAGGTCGCCGGGCTTCGTGCTGTCGGTCAGCGCGACGGCCGGCATCCTCGTGCTGGCGCCGGTCTTCGCGCGCCGGCTGGAGGCGTGGATGCCGCGGTGGTGCGCGCTGGCGATCGGCGTGCCGCTCGCGGCGCAGCTGGTGTGCACCCCGGCGCTCGCGGCGCTGTCGGGCGAGGTCTCGCTGGTCGCCGTGTTCGCCAACCTGCTCGCGGCGCCGGCCGTCGCGCCCGCGACCGTCGCCGGTCTGGTCGGCGGCCTGCTCTCCCTCGTGTGGGCGCCGCTGGGCCAGGTGTGCGGCACGGCCGCGGGGGCCTGCGCGAGCTGGATCCTGACGGTGGGGCACACCGCGGCAGGCCTCGACGCCTCGTCGTTCGAGTGGCACGCCCCGTGGCAGGTCCTGCTCGTCGTGGTGCCGGCGGCGACGTGGGTCGCCGTGCGCCTGGCGTCGCGTCCCGTGCTGTTCGTGGGCCTCGTGCTGGGGCTCGCCGTCGGCATCTGGCGTCCGCCCGAGACCGGGTGGCCGCCGCCCGGCTGGGTCATGGTCAGCTGCGACGTGGGCCAGGGCGACGCGACGGTGCTGCCGGTGGGTCCCGGCCAGGCCGTCGTGGTCGACGTCGGCGAGGACGACGCTCCCGTCGACCGGTGCCTGACGTCCTTGGGCGTCCGCACCGTGCGGCTGCTGGTGCTGACGCACGGCGACGCCGACCACGTCGACGGCTGGCGCGGAGCCGTCGAGGGGCGCCGGGTCGACCAGGTCGTGGTCGGCACGTCGGGTGGGCCGCCGATCCGCGGGGTGCCGCGTCACGTGGCCGAGGCGGGGGAGTCGTTCACGCTGGGCGAGACGTCGGCCGAGGTGCTGTGGCCGCCGGCCGACGAGCCGCCCGCCGGCGACCGCAACGGCGTCAGCGTCGTGCTGCGCGCGACGGTGCGTGGCGTGCGGCTGCTGCTGACGGGCGACGTCGGGGCGGAGGCGCAGCAACGCATCCTGCGCTCGGGCGCCGACGTCGCGGCCGACGTCCTGAAGGTCGCCCACCACGGCAGCGCCGACCAGGAGCCCCGCTTCGTCGCGGCGGCGCACGCGCGCATCGCGACGATCAGCGTCGGCGAGCACAACGACTACGGCCACCCGACCGCCGCGCTGCTGGCGATGCTGCGGGACGACGGCACGGCGTGGTGGCGCACCGACCGCGACGGCGACGTCGCGGTCGTCGTGCGCGACGGCCGGATGTCCGTCGTGGGTCGAGGCTAGGATCGCCAGGTGGCCTCGGCATTCGGCAAGATCCTGCTCATCACCGGCAATGCCGAGTTCCTGGCCGACCGCACGCGGGCCAAGGCCGTCAAGGTCGTCACGGCCGAGCAGCCCGACTGCGAGGTCGCGACGACGACCGCCTCGGGCCTGCAGGCCGGCGAGCTGGCCGGCCTCACGAGCCCGTCGCTGTTCAGCGACGCCAGCGCGCTGGTGCTGACAGAGCTGCAGGACCTCCCCGAGGTGGCGCAGGGCGAGCTGCTGGCGTACGTCGCAGAACCGTCGCCCGACATCGCCGTGGTGCTGGTCCACAGCGGCGGCCAGAAGGGCAAGGGCCTGCTCGACAAGCTGCGCAAGGCCCCGGTCGTCAGCGAGGTCAAGGTCGAGCAGCCCAAGTACGAGCGCGACTACGCCCGCTGGGTCTTCACCGAGGTGCGCGACCTCGGCGCCCGCATCGACGAGCAGGCCGCGACGTACCTGGTCGCCGCCGTCGGGCAGGACCTCCGGGCCCTCGCGGGCGCCGCCGACCAGCTCGTCGACAACCTCGAGCAGGGCGCGCACATCAGCACGTCGCTGGTGCAGCAGTACTTCGGCGGACGCGCCGACGTGCGGGGCTACGAGATCGCCGACGCCACGATCGACGGACGCATCGACGTCGCGCTCGAGCAGGCGCGGTGGGCCGAGTCGGCCAAGGTCGCACCGGTGCTCATCACGTCGGCCCTCGCGACGGGCCTGCGGTCGCTGGCCAAGCTGTCGGGGGCGCCCGAGGGCCTGCGCGACAACGAGCTCGCCGCCCACATCGGCGCCCCGCCGTTCAAGATCCGGTCGATGCGGGCGCAGCTGCGCAGCTGGGACGCCGCCGGCCTCGCGGGCGCGATCGCCGCGGTCGCGCAGGCCGATCTCGACGTGAAGGGCGGGGCCGCCGATCCCGCGTTCGCGGTCGAGCGGATGGTGCTCGCCGTCGCCGCGCGCCGGAGGCGGTAGAGGTGGTCGGCACGCGGGCGAGCCGGGTCGACGCCGTCGACCTCGCGCGCGGCCTGGCCCTGATCGGCATGATGTTCGTCCACCTCGGGCCCTCGTGGGTGGGCGAGGACCCGCCCGTGGGCCAGATGATCGCGAGCGGCCGGGCGGCGCCCCTGTTCGCGATGCTCGCCGGTGTCGCGCTGTCGCTGGTGCACCGCCGCGACCCGCACGGCGCGGGGTCGGTGCGGGCGACCGGCATCCGGGCGGCGATCCTGGTCGTGCTGGGCCTGTGCCTCGGCTCGCTCGACCAGATGCCGGTGTACGTCATCCTGGCGTTCTACGGCCTGATGATCGTCGTGGCCCTGCCGTTCCGTCCGTTGCGGGCCCGCGTCCTGCTGGGGCTGGGGCTGGTCTGGGCCGTCGTGGTGCCGGTGCTGCTGCTGTGGCTGCAGATCGCGCACGCGCCGGTCGTCTCCGACCAGGCCGAGCTGTCCGACGTCGTGCCGCCGTGGTCGCTGCTGGCCGAGCTCGTCGTGTGGGGCGCCTACCCCGCCGGGGTGTGGTTCGCGTACGTGCTGGTGGGCCTCGGCATCGGACGGCTCGACCTGGGGCGTGCGCGCGTCGCGGTCGCGGTGCTGGGCGGGGGAGTCGTGCTGCTGACGGGCTCGCTCGCCGCGGGGGCCGTCGCGATCTCGCGGGGCGTCTTCGACGAGTGGTACGTGCAGGGCTGGCGGCAGCTGTTCGTCTCCAGCGCCTACCCGTACGAGCCCGCCACCTGGAAGGAGCTGTGGCTCGTCGGCGAGCACACGTCGCGCCCGCTCAACGTCCTCGGCGCGATCGGCTCGGCGCTCGTGGTCATCGGGCTCTGCGCGCTGGTCGCCCGGGTGCCGTGGGCGCCTCTGGTGCTGCGACCCGTCCGGGCGGCCGGCGCGATGACCCTGACGCTCTACACCGTCCACGTCATCTGGAGCTGGCGGCTGGCCGTCCGCGCCAACGCCGGCGACGACCCCACGGCCCGCCTGGGCAGCTACGGCGACTGGCTGCTGCAGGTCGTCGTGCTGTGCGCCCTGGCCACGGTGTGGCTGACGTTCGCGCGTCGCGGCCCGCTCGAGGCGGTCGTGCGGCTGGTCTCGACGTACGGCACGTCGTCCGCGTCGAGACACCAGGACGCGGAACGCACGAACGCCCCGGCGTGAGCCGGGGCGTTCGGTGGCTGTCGGTCGACAGCGGGGCCTGTGTCAGGCCGGCGCGATCAGAGCGCGGCGGCCTTCTTGGAGATGGCCGACTTGCGGTTGGCCGCCTGGTTCTTGTGGATGACCTTCTTCGAGGCCGCCTTGTCGAGCTTCTGCGTCGCGACGCTGGCGAGCTTCTTGGCGTCGTCGGTGTTGCCCGCGGCGACGGCCTCCTCGAAGCGGCGAACGGCCGTCTTCAGCGCGGAGCGCACGGACTTGTTGCGCTCACGAGCCAGCTCGTTCTGGCGGTTGCGCTTGATCTGCGACTTGATGTTCGCCACGGGGGAGACCTACTTCTCTTGGTGTTGTACTCGACGATGAAGACGGCACGCAGACCGTGCCCAGAGGTGTGTGGACGTGCCGAGGCACGCGACCGCCAACTCTATCAGCCGGTGGCCCGTGCCCTCAAATCGGTGAGCGGGTACGCCTCGCGGCACGATCCTGCCGCGGGTGATGGGAGAATGTCTCATCATGAGCACCCGCCCCGTCCCCCAGCCCGGGGCCACCGACCCGAAGGTCCTGCGCAACTTCTGCATCATCGCGCACATCGACCACGGCAAGTCGACGTTGGCCGACCGCATGCTGCAGCACACCGGCGTCGTCGACGGCCGTGACATGAAGGCCCAGTACCTCGACCGCATGGACATCGAGCGCGAGCGCGGCATCACGATCAAGAGCCAGGCCGTGCGCATGCCGTTCGTCAAGAGCAGCGGCGACGACGCCGGCGAGGTCTACGTCCTCAACATGATCGACACCCCGGGCCACGTCGACTTCACGTACGAGGTCAGCCGCAGCCTCGAGGCGTGCGAGGGTGCCGTGCTGCTCGTCGACGCCGCGCAGGGCATCGAGGCGCAGACGCTGGCGAACCTGTACCTCGCGATCGACGCCGACCTCGACATCATCCCGGTGCTCAACAAGATCGACCTGCCCGGCGCCCAGCCCGAGAAGTACGCCGAGGAGATCGCCGGCATCATCGGCGGCAACCCCGACGACGTCCTCCGTGTCTCGGCCAAGACGGGTCAGGGCGTCGAGGAGCTGCTCAACCTGATCGTCGACGAGATCCCGCCGCCGAAGGGCGATCCCGACGCCCCGCCGCGCGCGCTGATCTTCGACTCGGTCTACGACACGTACCGCGGCGTCGTGACGTACGTCCGCGTCGTCGACGGCAAGCTCAGCCACCGCGACAAGATCAAGATGATGTCGACCGGTGCGGTGCACGAGATGCTCGAGGTCGGCGTGATCTCGCCCGAGCCCGTCAAGGCGCCCGACCTGGGGGTCGGCGAGGTCGGCTACCTCATCACCGGGGTGAAGGAGGTGCGGCAGTCGCGCGTCGGCGACACCGTGACGTCCAACATCCGCGGCGCGACCGAGCCGCTCGGCGGCTACAAGACCCCCAACCCGATGGTCTACTCGGGCCTCTACCCGCTCGACGGCGACGACTACCCGACGTTGCGCGACGCGCTCGAGAAGCTGCAGCTCAACGACGCGGCACTGGTCTACGAGCCCGAGTCGTCCGGCGCGCTGGGCTTCGGCTTCCGCATCGGCTTCCTCGGACTGCTGCACCTCGAGATCGTCCGCGAGCGCCTCGAGCGCGAGTTCAACCTCGAGCTCATCTCGACCGCGCCCAACGTGGTCTACCGCGTCGAGATGGAGGACGGCAAGGAGATCGTCGTCACCAACCCGTCGGAGTACCCGTCCGACGGCAAGATCGACAAGGTCCTCGAGCCGGTCGTGCGGGCGACGGTGCTGAGCCCGTCCGACTACATCGGCGTCATCATGGAGCTGTGCCAGGCGCGCCGCGGCGTGCTGATCGGCATGGACTACCTGTCGGAGGACCGCGTCGAGATCAAGTACACGCTGCCCATGGGCGAGATCATGTTCGACTTCTTCGACGCGCTCAAGAGCCGCACGAAGGGCTACGCGTCGCTCGACTACGAGCCGACGGGCGAGCAGGCGTCCGACCTGGTCAAGGTCGACGTGCTGCTGCAGGGCGAGGTCGTCGACGCGTTCAGCGCGATCGTGCACCGCGACAACGCGTACGGGTACGGCGTCTCGCTGGCCGGCAAGCTCAAGGAGCTCATCCCGCGCCAGCAGTTCGAGGTGCCGATCCAGGCCGCGATCGGCGCGCGCGTCATCGCCCGCGAGAACATCCGCGCGATCCGCAAGGACGTGCTCGCCAAGTGCTACGGCGGCGACATCAGCCGCAAGCGCAAGCTGCTCGAGAAGCAGAAGGAGGGCAAGAAGCGCATGAAGATGGTCGGCCGCGTCGAGGTCCCCCAGGAGGCGTTCATCGCCGCGCTCTCGACGGGCGACGTCGACAAGAAGTAGGCCCGCGGATCGCGATCGGGGACGGGCCTCAGCGCGCCCCGAGGGCGGTGGCCACGTCGTGGGCCGTCCGCTGCCCGGATGCGAGCGCACCCTGGATCGACGGCGTGCTGCGGTGGTCGCCGCAGACGAAGACGCCGCCGCCGACGTCGGACGGCCGCCGCAGGTCCAGGGGCGGGGTCGACCTCGGCAGCGCCCGGACGACGTCGTGGCGCACCAGGAGGTCCCAGCCGGCGACGTCGACCCGCCACAGCCGCGCCGCCTCGGCCAGCGCAGCGGCGTCGGAGAGTCCGGCTCCGGCCAGCGTCGTCACCTGCACGAGGTCGCGCCCGGGCGGGGCGTAGCTGGGGGCGGCCGCGGAGACGACCGCCGAGTTGACGACGGGCCCGCGATCGCCGTCGACGACGAGCAGGCGGTCCTGCGGCAGCCCGGCAGGCGCGCTGAACCACCACGTGACCAGACCGCCGGTGGGGGCGGGCGGGACGACGCCCAGGCCCGTCGCGTCGTCGACGTCGGTGGCGACCACGACCACCCGCGCGTCGACCGCGCCCGACGCCGTGCGCACCGTGACGCCCGCCGACGTGCGGTCGATCCCCACCACGCGGGTGCCGGTCTCGGCCGGTCGCGCCAGCGTCGTCGCGAGCTGGGCCGGCAGGGCCCGCATGCCGTCCTGCGGCAGGGCCGGCGTGCCGAGCAGAAACCACCGGATCAGCAGGCGCGCGTACCGGGCCGAGGTGGCGCCGGTGTCGTCGGCCAGGACGCCGGCGAGGAACGGCTCCAGCACCTGCTCGCGCAGGGGTCCGCGCACGCCGGCCGCGTCGAGCGAGGCCGCCAGCGTGGTGTCGTCGCCGCGCATGATGCGCCGCTCGCCGCCGAGGATCGGCGCCGCCCAGCGCGCCAGGCCTGCCAGCTCCGTGGGCCGCAGCAGACCGCTGCGCAGGGTCGACGCCAGCAGCCTCGGCTCACGGCGGGGGTCGCCGAGCGTCGCCGCGCCCTCGCCCCGTCTCACCCGCACCCCGGCGGCGAAGGGCTGGAGGTGCAGGGCGTCGACGTCCACGAGCTCCTGCACCGCCGGGTACGCCGGGTTCAGCAGCTGGAAGCCGACGTCGCACAGGTGTCCGTCGACGACGTCGGTGCGCACCCGGCCACCCACCGCGTCGGAGGCCTCCAGCAGGCGGGCGTCGACGCCGAGCCGCTGCAGCCGTGCGGTGCAGACCAGTCCTGCGAGCCCTGCGCCGACCACGACCACGTCCGTTCGATCCGTCATGCGTCCACGATGCCATCCGCGGCGCGCCTCGGCTCTTCTCGGCGATAGCCTCGACCCATGCCAGCCCGCCTCGTGTCCGTCAACGTCGGGCGGACGGTCGACGTGCCGTGGGGCAAGCTCGGACGCAGCGCGATCGACAAGCGCCCGGTCGAGGGACCCGTGCACGTCGACGTCGTGGGGCTCGCGGGCGACCAGGTCGCCGACCAGGTCTTCCACGGCGGGCCCGACCAGGCGGTCTACGCCTACGCGGCCGAGGACCTGCAGGCATGGTCGGACGAGCTCGGCCGGACGCTGCGGCCCGGCCAGTTCGGCGAGAACCTGACGACCGAGGGCATCGACCTGACGGATGCGAGGGCGGGCGACCGCTGGCGGGTCGGCGGGGCCCTGCTCGAGATCGCGGGCGTCCGCATCCCGTGCTCGGTCTTCCAGGGCTTCCTCGACGAGGCGCAGTGGGTGCGACGGTTCATGGCCGGTCGCCGGCCCGGCCCGTACCTGCGGGTGCTGGAGGAGGGGCCCGTCGAGACCGGCGACGCGATCGAGGTCGTCGAGCGCCGCGACCACGACATCACGGTCGACCTGCTGTTCCGCGCGCTGACGACCGAGCGTGCCCTGATCCCGCGGCTCGCCGACGAGCCGCGCATCGACTCGTTCGTCGCCCGCCGGTTGGGTGAACGTCGCAACGACCGGCCGAGGTGACCGGCCAGTAGGTTAAGGTGATCGGCACCACATTCCCCCAGTACGTACAGCGAAGGATCACCAGATGCCTGCTCCTGCCGTCACCCCCGAACAGCTCGCCGTGATCGAGGGTCGCCCGACCAGCGTGTCCGCGATGTTCTTCGACCGAGTGAGGAAGAGCGGCTCCCGCGAGGCCTACCGGTACCCCGACGCGAACGAGACGTGGCAGTCGCTGACGTGGAGCCAGACCGGCGATCGCGTGACCCGCCTGGCCGCCGGCCTCGTGTCGCTCGGCATCGCGTCCGAGGAGCGTGTCGCGATCGCGTCCGGCACCCGTCTGGAGTGGATCCTGTCGGACCTGGCGATCAACGCCGCCGGCGCCGCGACCACGACGGTCTACCCGACGACGATGGCCGACGACGTCGCCTACATCCTGGCCGACTCCGACAGCAAGGTCGTGTTCGCCGAGGACGACGAGCAGGTCGCCAAGCTGCGCGCCAAGCACTCCGAGCTGCCGTCGGTCGGCAAGGTCGTCGTCTTCGACGGCACCACCGACGGCGACTGGGTCATCAGCTTCGACGACCTCGAGGCGCTGGGCGAGAAGCACCTCGCCGACCACCCGACCGTCGTCGAGGACCGCGTCGCGGCCCTGACCGGCGACTCGCTCGCGACCCTGATCTACACGTCCGGCACGACGGGACGGCCCAAGGGCGTCCGCCTCGCGCACGACGGCTGGGTCTACGAGGGCTACGTCATGGTGGCCGCCGACATCCTCACCGAGGACGACCTGCAGTTCCTGTGGCTGCCGATGGCCCACTCGTTCGGCAAGGTGCTGCTGTCGACGCAGCTCGCGATCGGCTTCGCGACCGCGATCGACGGCCGCGTCCCGCGCATCGTCGACAACCTCGCGATCGTCCGGCCGACGTTCATGGGGGCCGCACCGCGCATCTTCGAGAAGGCGTACGGCCGCATCATCGGCATGACGGAGGCCGAGGGCGGGGCCAAGCTCAAGATCTTCCGCTGGGCCGAGAAGGTCGGCCTCGCGCACTCGCGCGCCGTCCGGTCGGGCCAGCCCGTCTCGCCGGTGCTCAAGGCCCAGTTCGCGCTCGCCGACAAGCTCGTGTTCTCCAAGGTGCGCGCCCGCTTCGGCGGCCGCGTGCGGTTCTTCATCTCCGGCGCGGCGGCCCTGTCTCCCGACATCGCCGAGTGGTTCCACGCCGCGGGCGTCCTGATCCTCGAGGGCTACGGCCTGACCGAGAACTCGGCCGGCGCGTTCGTCAACCAGCCCGACAACTTCAAGATCGGCTCGGTCGGCATGGCGTTCCCGGGCAGCGAGGCCAAGATCGCCGAGGACGGCGAGATCCTCATCAAGGGCCCGCACGTCATGCGCGGGTACCACAACCTCGACACCGAGAGCGCGTCGACGCTGACTGACGAGGGCTGGCTGCACACGGGCGACGAGGGGCGCATCGACGAGGACGGCTTCCTGTTCATCACGGGACGCAAGAAGGAGCTGTTCAAGACCTCGGGCGGCAAGTACGTCGCCCCGCCGCACATCGAGGGCATGTTCAAGGGCATCAGCGCCCTGACGAGCCAGATCCTGGTGCACGGCAACGAGCGCAACTTCTGCTCGGCGCTCATCACCCTCGATCCCGACGCGGTCGCCGAGTGGGCGACGCACCACGGCATGGAGGGCAAGTCCTACACCGAGGTCGTGAGCTCGCCGCAGATGCGCGAGGTCGTCCAGGGCCAGATCGACGAGCTCAACGCCAAGGTCAACCGTTGGGAGACGATCAAGAAGTTCGCGATCCTCGACCACGACCTGTCGATCGAGTCCGGTGAGATCACCCCCAGCATGAAGGTCAAGCGCAACGTCGTCGAAGCCAACAACAAGGCGATCCTCGACGGCTTCTACGCTTAGCGGGTGCCACACGCCGAGAGCCCGACCCCGACGACGCGGGGCCGGGCTCTCGGCGTCTACGTGCACGTGCCGTTCTGCTCGGTGCGCTGCGGGTACTGCGACTTCAACACGTACACCGCCGACGAGCTCGGCGAGGGGGCCACGCGCGCCTCGTACGCCGACACCGCGATCGGAGAGATCGTGGCCTCGGGGCCGGCCGGGGGAGGGCGCCCCGTCGAGACGGTGTTCTTCGGCGGCGGCACGCCGACGCAGCTGCCGGCCGGCGACCTCGTGCGGATGCTGCGCGCCGTCGACGACTCCTTCGGTCTGCTCGACGGTGCCGAGGTCACGACCGAGGCCAATCCCGACTCGGTCACCCCGCAGTCGCTCGCGACGCTGCGGGCCGGCGGCTTCAACCGCATCTCGTTCGGCGTGCAGTCGGCCGTCCCGCACGTGCTCGCGACGCTCGAGCGCACGCACGACCCCGCCGGCGTCCCGCAGGCCGTCCGGTGGGCGCGCGAGGCGGGCTTCGAGCAGGTCAGCGTCGACCTGATCTACGGCACGCCGGGTGAGTCGATGGACGACTGGCGCACGAGCCTGGAGCAGGCCGTCGCCCTCGAGCCCGACCACGTCAGCGCGTACGCCCTGATCGTCGAGCAGGGCACCGCGTTCGCCCGCAAGGTGCGCCGCGGCGAGGTCGTGATGCCCGACGACGACGAGACGGCCGACAAGTACCTCCTGGCCGACGACCTGCTGACGGAGGCCGGGCTCGGCTGGTACGAGCTGTCGAACTGGGCGCGCGACGAGGCGGCCCAGTGCCGCCACAACGTCCTGTACTGGCACAGCGACGACTGGTTCGGCATCGGCCCCGGGGCGCACTCGCACGTCGCGGGGGAGCGCTGGTGGAACGTCAAGCACCCCGCGGCCTACGCGCAGCGGCTCGCGGCCGACGGCAGCGCGCGGCACGACGGCGAGTCGATCGACGCCGCGACGGCGCACGTCGAGCGCATCATGCTCGAGACGCGGCTGCGGTCGGGTCTGTCGGTGTCGGCGCTGGGCGCCGGCGCGCGCTCGCAGGTGCACGACCTCGTCGACCGCGACCTCGTGACGCTCGGCGACGACCGCCTGGTGCTGACGCGCACGGGTCGGCTGCTCGCCGATGCGGTGGTCCGCCAGCTCGTCGACTGATTCGCGCGCGTCACTCCGAGTTACCGCCTAGTCTGACGCCAGGGAGCGAGCCCGTGGGAGTGGGCTCGATGAGGTACCAGGGAGAGCGGTGAGGGAGCGATGTGCCACGCACATCGGCTGGTACGGGCGATTCTTGCGCTCGTGGCGGTCGCGACGATGATGATGACGACGGCTGTCGTGATGGCGGGGCCCGCGGGGGCGGCGTCCAGCTCGACGACGCTGTGCAAGGGGTTCCGGGCGTGTGCCGCCGAGGGGCGGGCCCACGGCGGCTACGCACCGGTGTACGGGCGGTCGTTCTGGAACATGCGGGCCGGCCACAACTGCACCAACTACGTGGCCTACCGGCTGACGCACGGCCGGACCGTGCCGCGTCCGCCCGGCGCGAACGACTCCGGCACGTGGGGCTCGGCGGCGCGCAAGGCCGGCATCCCGGTCAGCCGGACGCCCAGGGTCGGCTCGGTGGCGTGGTGGAAGCCGCGCTACCACGGCGCCTCGAAGGGCGGCCACGTCGCGTACGTCGAGGCGGTCCGGTCGGACGGCTCGATCGTGATCTCGGAGGACCACCTCGGCGGGACGTTCATGTGGCGCGTCCTCAAGCGCAAGGGCAGCGCCTGGCCGTCGGGGTTCATCCACTTCAAGGACACCGACGGGTCTCCCGCCGGTGCGATGCTGTGGGCGCGGGGCGAGGGAAACGGCGTCGTGCGTCTGTCGGCGACCGCCAACGAGCCCGACGTCGAGGCGGGGCAGCGCGGCTACCTCGTGACGGTCGGCGGCCCGATCGGCACGCCCGGCGTCGAGCAGTACCGCTTCAGCACGGAGTTCTTCCGGTTCGAGCGCTACACGACGCTCGCGACCCGCGGCCCGACGGTGCTGTTCGTGTACGCGCTGAACACGCCGGGCACGGGCGGGTCCGACCGCCTGCTCGGCACGTCGGCCGTCACGATCTCGTAGTGACCGCCCGGGACGGGGCAGCCGCTCAGTCCCGGGGGGCCGTCACGAAGTCGATGAGCTCCTCGACCCGCCCGAGGAACTCGGGCTCCAGGTCGGCGTAGGAGTCGACGCGGCTCAGGATGTGCTTCCACGCCCGGGCGATGTCGGCCTGGTCGGTGTGGGGCCAGCCGAGCGAGCGGCAGATGCCGTGCTTCCAGTCCTGGCCCCGCGGGATGACGGGCCACTTCTCGATGCCCAGGCGGGCGGGCTTGACCGACTGCCAGACGTCGACGTACGGGTGGCCGACCACCAGCACGTGCGGGCGTCCCGACACCTGCTCGGCGATGCGCGTCTCCTTCGAGCCCGGCACCAGGTGGTCGACCAGCACGCCGAGCCGCCGCTCGGCGGTCGGGGCGAAGTCGTCGACGATCGACGACAGGTCGTCGATCCCGCCGAGGTACTCGACCGCGACGCCCTCGATGCGCAGGTCGTCGCCCCAGACCCGTTCGACGAGCTCGGCGTCGTGCCGGCCCTCGACGAAGATGCGGCTCGGCAGCGCGACGCGCGCCTTCGCGCCGTGGACGGCCCGCGACCCCGAGGCCGTGCGGGTCGCGGTCTGCTTGGTCGCCGCCGACGGCGGACGCAGGACGACCGGCTTGCCCTCGAGCAGGTAGCCGGGGCCCAGGGGGAACGAGCGACGCTTGAGGCGGCGGTCCTCGAGGATCATCATGCCGAGGTCCTTCTCGACGGCCATGACCTCGCCGCAGAAGCCGCTGGTGGCGTCCTCGACGATCATGCCGCGCTCGACGACGACCTCCTCGGAGCGTCCTCGCGGCGGCTTCTTCCAGTCGCCGGACAGGACGTCGCTGCCGTAGCGGTCAACCATGCAGGGCTCCCAGGAGTCGTTGGTGCAGGTCCTCGACGTCGTCCTTGGTCAGCGGAGCGCCGTCCACGCCGGTGCCGAGCAGCGCGACGTCGCCGTCGAGCAGGCCGAGCGCGAGGTCGACCGCCGCGGCCCAGACGGCCCAGCCCTGCGCGGCGGCAGCGGGCAGGTCGGCGGCCCACAGATCGCCGAGGGCCACGAAGCGCCGGGTCTCGTCGGGGCCGATGTGCGTGACGGTCATGACCAGCTCGCCGCCCACGGGGCCGTCGCCCAGGTGGGCGACCTCGACGAAGAACGGGCCGCCCAGGTCGGCGGCCCAGACCGACGACATCGCGCCGCCCTGCGACTCGTGCGCGACGACGGTGCCGTCGTCGACCGTGACCCGCCGGGGCGCGTATGTGAGGGAACGCTCACCGCCTGTGACGATGACGTGCCCGTCAGGGGTCTCGCTGATTCCCTCCACGTCGTTAGACTGGCACTTGGCCGGTGAGAGTGCCAACGCGACGCGCTGGACGACCGGCCACCATCACGAGCAGGCCAAACCGAGCCCGACGAGAGGGGCACCGATGTCAGACGACCGCCGACTCGACGTCCTGCGCGCCATCGTCGAGGACTACGTCGCGACGCAGGAGCCCGTCGGCTCCCGCTCGCTGCTCGACCGGCACCAGCTGGGCGTGTCGCCCGCGACGGTCCGCAACGACATGGCCGTGCTCGAGGACGAGGGCTACATCACGCAGCCCCACACCAGCGCCGGCCGCATCCCGACCGACAAGGGCTACCGGCTGTTCGTCGACCGCCTGTCGACCGTCAAGTCGCTGACACCGGCCGAGCGCCGCGCGATCGAGACGTTCCTGACCGGCGCGGTCGACGTCGACGACGTCGTGCAGCGCAGCGTCAAGGTGCTGGCGCAGCTGACCAACCAGGTCGCGATCGTCCAGTACCCGTCGCTGACCCGCTCGACGGTGCGCCACATCGAGCTCGTCGCCCTCGAGGGGTCGCGCGTGCTGCTGGTCGTCATCACCAGCAGCGGCCGCGTCGAGCAGCGCATCATCGAGCTCGTCGAGACGCTCACCGACGACCTGGTCGCCGACCTGCGCACCCGCATCACCCGCGCGACGATGGGCGAGCGGCTTCCCGAGGCGTCCCTCAAGCTGGCCGACCTGATCGAGACGTTCGCGGTCAACGACCGTCCCGTCGTCACGTCGATCGTCACGACGCTGACGCAGACGTTCAGCAACGAGCGGTCCGACGAGCGCATCGCGGTCGGCGGCACCGCCAACCTGGCGCGCTTCGGCAGCGACTTCGACACCGCGATCAAGCCGGTGCTCGAGGCGATGGAGGAGCAGGTCGTGCTGCTCAGGCTGCTCGGCGAGGCCACGACGGGCCTGTCGGTGCGCATCGGCACCGAGACGGGGCACGAGGGGCTGTCGAGCACGGCGGTCGTCTCGTCGGCGTACGGGGCCGACGACCTCGCGCTCGCGACGCTCGGCACCGTCGGACCCACCCGCATGGACTATCCCGCGACGATGGCCGCCGTCGGCGCCGTCGCCCGCTACGTCGGCCGCACGTTGGCCGACAACTGACCCACCACACGTAAGGGCTATCCAGTACTCATGGCACAGGACTACTACGCAACGCTCGGCGTCGCCCGCGAGGCGACCCCCGAGGAGATCAAGAAGGCCTACCGCAAGCTCGCGCGCCAGCTGCACCCCGACGTCAACGACGCCCCCGACGCGTCCGACCGCTTCAAGGAGGTGACGGTCGCGTACGAGGTGCTGTCCGACGCCGAGAAGCGCTCGATGTTCGATCGCGGCGGCGACCCGATGGGCGGAGGTGGCCGCGGCGGCTTCGGCGGCGGCGCCCAGGGCTTCAACTTCGACGACATCATGGACGCGTTCTTCGGCCAGAACGGTCAGCAGCGCGGGCCGCGCTCGCGGCAGCAGCGCGGCCAGGACGCGCTCCTGCGCCTCGACGTCGACCTCGCCGAGGCCGCCTTCGGTGCGACCCACGAAATCAAGGTCGACACCGCCGTCACCTGCACGACGTGCGAGGGCAGCGGCGCGGCCAACGGGTCGCAGCCCGAGACGTGCCGCACGTGCCACGGCCACGGCGACGTCCAGCACGTCCAGCGGTCGCTGCTCGGCGACATCCGCACGTCCCGCCCGTGCCCCACGTGCCACGGCTTCGGCTCGGTCATCCCCGACCCGTGCCCCGAGTGCGCCGGCGAGGGCCGGGTGCGCTCGCGCCGCTCGATCACGGTGACGATCCCGGCCGGTGTCGACCAGGGCACCCGCATCCAGCTCGGGGGAGAGGGCGAGGTCGGCCCGGGCGGCGGACCCGCCGGCGACCTCTACCTCGAGATCAACGTGGCCCGCCACCCCGTGTTCCAGCGCAAGGGCGACCAGCTCTTCTGCCAGGTCAGCCTGCCGATGACGGCGGCCGCGCTCGGCACGCACCTCGACCTGCCGACGCTCGAGGCCGATGTCGCCGGCACCGACGAGGCCGACCGCACCGTGCGGCTCGACGTCGCGTCGGGCACGCAGTCCGGCGAGACCGTCACGATCAAGAACTTCGGCGTGCCCCGCCTGCGCGGGCCCGGCCGGGGCGACCTCAAGGTGCAGGTCGTCGTCGAGACGCCCTCGCGCATCGACGATCAGCAGCGCGCGCTGCTCGAGCAGCTCGCGTCGCTGCGCGACGAGGAGCGTCCCGAGGCCCTGATGGGCACGCACCACAAGGGTGTCTTCCACAAGATCAAGGACGCGTTCAAGTGAGCCTCGACTCCGTGCCCGACTGCCTGTTCTGCAAGATCGTCGCGGGCGACGTGCCCGCCGACATCGTGTCGAGCACCGACCACACCGTGGCGTTCCGCGACATCAACCCGCAGGCGCCCACCCACGTCCTGGTCATCCCGCGGCTGCACGCCGCCGACGCCGCGAGCCTCGCGCTGGCCTCGCCCGAGGCGGCCGTCGACCTGCTGGTCGAGTCGCGCCGCATCGCGGTCTCGGAGGGCCACGACTCGTACCGGCTCGTGTTCAACACCGGCGAGGGTGCGGGCCAGACGGTGTTCCACACCCACGGTCACGTGATCGCGGGCCGCGACCTCACCTGGCCTCCCGGCTGAGCCCCGTCACCGGGCGCCGCCACGGGGCCGGGCTGTCTCGACGGCCCACCACGCCTCGCTGGACGGCGGCTTCGCCGCGAACCGCTCACGCTCCGCTGGCGCGCTCCGACGTTCGCTCGCTGCGCCCGCGAGGTCTCCGCGTACGATTGGGACCACATGACTGACGACACGACACCCGCACACACGTTCACGATCCCGGCCAGCGTCCCGGCCGTCGCCCTGCTGGGCCCGGCCGACGAGTTCCTCCGGCTGATCGAGGACTCCTTCTCGTCGCGCATCCACGCGCGCGGCAACACCATCACGGTCACGGGCCCGCCCGCCGAGTCGGCGCTCGTCGAGCGGCTGCTCGACGAGCTCGTGACGATCCTGCGCACGGGGCAGAACCTGACGCGCGAGACCGTCGAGCGCAGCCTGTCGATGCTGCGCACCGAGACGCGCGAGAAGCCCGCCGAGGTACTGAGTCTCAACATCCTGTCGAACCGCGGTCGCACGATCCGCCCCAAGACGGTCAACCAGAAGCGCTACGTCGACGCGATCGACAAGCACACGATCGTCTTCGGCATCGGCCCCGCCGGCACCGGCAAGACGTACCTCGCGGTCGCCAAGGCCGTGCAGGCGCTGCAGGCCAAGCAGGTCAACCGCATCATCCTGACGCGTCCGGCCGTCGAGGCCGGCGAGCGCCTGGGGTTCCTGCCCGGCTCGCTCAGCGAGAAGATCGACCCGTACCTGCGTCCGCTCTACGACGCCCTGCACGACATGGTCGACCCCGAGACGATCCCCAAGCTGCTGACGGGCGGCGTCATCGAGGTCGCGCCGCTGGCCTACATGCGCGGCCGTTCGCTCAACGACGCGTTCATCATCCTCGACGAGGCGCAGAACACGACGCCCGAGCAGATGAAGATGTTCCTGACCCGCCTGGGCTTCGGCTCCAAGATGGTCGTGACGGGCGACGTCACGCAGGTCGACCTGCCGAGCGGCAACAAGAGCGGCCTGCGGGTCGTCCAGGACATCCTCGACGACGTCAGCGACATCCACTTCGCCCACCTCAGCGCGACCGACGTCGTGCGGCACAAGCTGGTCGGCCAGATCGTCGCGGCCTACGGCGAGTTCGAGTCCGAGACGCACGAGGCAGGTGCTGACTCCCATGAACGTCGACGTACTCGATGAGTCCGGCACCGACGTCGACGTCGTCGGTCTGACCAGGCTCTGCCGCTTCGCGATGCGCCGCATGCGGCTGCACCCCGCGACCGAGCTGACGGTGCGGCTCGTCGATCCCGAGACCATCGCGGTGCTCAACGAGCAGTGGATGGGCAAGAAGGGCCCGACCGACGTCCTGTCGTTCCCGATGGACGAGCTGACGCCCGGCACCGACGGCGAGGAGAGCCCCGAGGGGTACCTCGGCGACATCGCCCTGTGCCCGCAGGTCGCCGAGCAGCAGGCTCCCGCCGCAGGTCACACGACCCGCGACGAGATCGACCTGCTGACGGTGCACGGCATCCTGCACCTGCTGGGCTACGACCACGCCGAGCCCGACGAGCACCGGGAGATGTTCGGCATCCAGGGCCGGCTCCTGCTCGAGTGGCAGCAGTCGGCCGCGGGCGTCGACCCCGAGGACGCGTGAGGTCCGCGCGATGACGTGGTTGCCGATCATCCTGTCCGTCGTGCTCGCCGTCGTCGCCGGCACGCTCGCCAGCGTCGACGCCGCGATCTCGGCGTTCTCCAAGGCGCGCGCCGAGGAGCTCGACGACGAGGGCCGCTCGGGTGCCGCGGGCCTCGTCCGCATCCTCGACGACCCCGCGGCCTACCTCAACTCGGTGCTGCTGATGCGCGTGCTGACCGAGACCGCGAGCATCGTGCTGGTCGCCCTCGTGGTGGCCGACCAGCTCGACGGGCTGTGGCCGCGGTTCGGCGTCGCGGTCGCGATCATGGTCGTCGTCAGCTTCGTGCTGATCGGGGTGGGTCCGCGCACCCTCGGACGTCAGCACGCCGAGTCGATCGCCCTGGCGTCGACCGTCCCGGTCATCGTCCTGACACGGCTGCTGGGCCCCGTGCCGCAGCTGCTGATCCTGCTCGGCAACGCCGTCACGCCCGGCAAGGGGTTCCGCGAGGGGCCGTTCGCGTCCGAGGTCGAGGTGCGCGAGCTCGTCGACCTCGCCGCCGCCAGCTCGATCATCGAGACCGACGAGGGGCGCATGCTCCAGTCGGTCTTCGAGCTCGGCGACACGATCGTGCGCGAGGTCATGGTGCCGCGCACCGACCTGGTGTTCGTCGAGCGTCACAAGACGCTGCGCCAGACGATGTCGCTGGCCCTGCGCAGCGGCTACTCGCGCATGCCCGTCGTCGGCGAGAACCTCGACGACGTGGTCGGCATGGCCTACCTGAAGGACGTCACCAAGCGGGTGTTCGACAACCACACCGCCGAGACGACCGAGCGCATCGAGTCGATCACGCGCCCGTGCCTGTTCGTCCCCGACACCAAGCCGGCCGACGACCTCCTCAAGGAGATGCAGGCCCAACGCATGCACGTCGCGATCGTCGTCGACGAGTTCGGCGGCACGGCGGGCATGATCACGATCGAGGACATCCTCGAGGAGATCGTCGGCGAGATCACCGACGAGTACGACACCGAGCCCGATGCCAGCCAGAAGCTGTCCGACGGCTCGTGGCGGGTCAGCTCGCGCTTCGAGGTCGACGACCTCGAGGACCTCTTCGACATCCCGATCGAGGACGAGGACGTCGACTCCGTCGGCGGTCTCATGGCCAAGCACCTCGGCAAGGTGCCGATCCGCGGCAGCGTCGTCGAGGTCGAGGGCCTGCGCTTCGAGGCCGAGGGCCCGTCCGGTCGCCGCAACCGCATCGGGCACGTCGTCGTGAGCCGCCTGGAGCCCGCCGACGTCCCCGACCCCTCCGAACGACGACCGAAAGGGTCCGACCATGGATCTCAGTCCTGAAGACGCCAAGCTGGTGACGTTGGCGCGCAGCTCGCGCGCCCGCACCACCGCCGAGCACGGCGCGGCGGTGCGCGACCAGGACGGACGCACGTACGTCGCCTCGACCGTGGCCCTGCCGTCGCTGCGCGTCGACGCGCTCGACCTCGCCGTCGCGATGGCGGTCTCGTCGGGCGCGACCGGCATCGAGGCCGCGGCGCTCGTGGGCGACATGGTGCCCGAGCCCGTCGTCGACGGCACCGCGGTGCGCGACGTGTCGGGTCACGGCATCGCGGTCTACCTGGCCGATCCCAGCGGCACCGTCGTCAAGGTCCGCACCACGTGAGCGCGCACCGCTCCGGGTTCGCGTGCTTCGTCGGACGCCCCAACGCCGGCAAGTCGACGCTGACGAACGCGTTGGTCGGCGGCAAGATCGCGATCACGTCGTCCAAGCCGCAGACCACGCGCCACGCGATCCGCGGGCTCGTCAACCGCGACGACGCGCAGCTGATCCTGATCGACACCCCCGGTCTGCACAAGCCGCACACCCTGCTCGGCGAGCGCCTCAACGCGCTCGTGCGCTCGACGTGGTCGGAGGTCGACACGATCGGCATGTGCCTGCCGGCCAACGAGAGCGTCGGCGAGGGCGACAAGTTCCTGATGCGCGAGCTGGCCGAGCTGCAGAAGACGGGCCGCGGGCGCAGGAAGCCGATCTTCGCGATCGCGACCAAGATCGACCTCGTCAAGCCCGACAAGCTGCGCGACCACCTGCTGTCGATCCAGCAGGTCAGTGCCGACCTGGGGTTGCAGTTCCAGGAGATCATCCCCGTGTCGGCGGTCGCCGACGACCAGATCGGGCTGCTCGCCGACCTGCTGGTCGGCACGCTGCCCGAGGGCCCGGCGCTGTACCCGGAGGGTCAGCTCACCGACGAGCCCGAGGAGACGCTGATCGCCGAGATCATCCGCGAGGCGGCCCTCGAGGGCGTCCGCGACGAGCTCCCGCACTCGATCGCCGTCGTCGTCGACGAGATGGTGCCGCGCGCGGACCGTCCCGAGCACAAGCCGCTGATCGACGTCCGCGTCAACGTGTACGTCGAGCGCGACAGCCAGAAGGGCATCATCATCGGCAAGCAGGGGGCCCGCCTGCGCCAGATCGGCAGCGACTCGCGCTCGCAGATCGAGAAGATCCTCGGCACGCCCGTCTACCTCGACCTGCACGTCAAGGTCGCCAAGGAGTGGCAGCGCGATCCCAAGCAGCTGCGCAAGCTCGGCTTCTGAGCGGTCGGCGGTCTCTACCTCCAGATGCCGCGATCGTGCTTCTTCGCCGATCGTTCCGCCCTCTTGTAGCTCTTCTTCCTGGTGAGCGGGTCGCACCGCCGGGCGTCGTAGAACCGGGCCCAGCCCTTCGACAGCTGTGCCTTGTTGACGTCCTTCGAGCCGCGCTTGACGTATCGGAGGGCTCGGCCGTAGACGTCCGCGTACGGCTGGGTCGGGTC
Organism: Aeromicrobium sp. Root472D3; assembly: GCF_001426485.1. Lineage (GTDB taxonomy): Bacteria > Actinomycetota > Actinomycetes > Propionibacteriales > Nocardioidaceae > Aeromicrobium. The sequence continues at coordinate 1,786,796 of NZ_LMET01000001.1, forward strand.
GCTCGTCAGCACGATCGTCCGGCCCACGGGGGTCAGCTTCTTCAGCGCCTTCGTGGCCGAGCCGTAGCCCTTCCTCCCGCGCTCGGGCGAGTTGATGCCGAGCAGCCGGATCTTGGAGCGGGTGCCGTCGATCCTGACCCGCAGGGTGTCGCCGTCGATCACCGACACCACGACGGCCTTCTCCGTGACCTTCGGGTTCACGGCGCACGGCGCGGCGACGGGCGCAGGGGGCGCGGGCGGAGGTGGTGCGGGCGCCGACGACGTGCTGCAGGGGCACGGCAGGTCCTCGCACGCCAGCCCGTCACCGTCGTAGTCGAGGCGGTGCGGGTCCGAGCCGGGGCCGCCGTTGGCGACGAAGAAGGCTTGGGCGTCGGCCTGGGTGGCGAAGTCGCCGCAGTCCCTGTCTGCCGCCTGCGCGGGCGTCGCCGCCAGCAGCGAGCCGCCGACCAGCACGACGGTGAGCGCGGACGCGAGCATGCCGCGGAGTCGGTTCATCGCCAGACCGTAACAGCCGGTTCTCGCCGTCGTACTGGGATTGGAGGAGAAAACGGGCAGCGATGCCCGAGCCGCCTCAGCCGGCGCGGGGGTGTTGTCGGGTGAAGCGTGAGTGGCGTTGGGGGGTCCGGTCGGGGTCGACGTGCGGTGGTGGGATGACCTCGACGATGCCGTCGTCGGCCATGCGAGCGGTCCACTGCCCCTCGTGGNACCTTCGGCCCAGAAGTCCAGGTGGTGCGCCTCGCACCAGGCCGGTGGCCGGTCACAGCGCGGGAACACGCACCCGCCGTCGCGGGTCGCCAGGATCAGCCTCTGGTGACGGTCGTACAACCGGCGGGTGGTGCCGTGGTCGATGACGCGTGAGTCGCCGTCCAGCAGCAGTGCCACGAGGTGGGCGTTGCACGCCATCCGCTGGGCCTTGGTGGCCGACATCGTGGTGCCCGAGGTGTTGGTGGCCGTACCGGTTCCGGTGGCCAGGTTGTCGGCGTCGATCGTGACCGCAACCGTCGCAGCCAGACCACCGGAGACCGGTAGCGCG